>CAWKCA010000010.1:0-123534 GCA_963848005.1 uncultured Candidatus Rokubacteria bacterium | reverse complement strand
CGCCGGGTCGCGTTGCGGCCCGTGTCGCCGCCACGGATGACCGATCCGGCCTGACCGGCCCGCCCCGGCCGCGCAGTGCTTGCGTCGATCGCGCGGACTGGCGTAGGCTGCTCGAAGGCGCCCGGGCGCGCGGCCTGGGCACGAAGCGAGCCATAGTGAGCGAAATCAAACGTGCGCTGATCACGGGCATCACCGGCCAGGACGGGTCGTACCTCGCCGAGCTGCTGCTGGACAAAGGGCTACCACGTCTTCGGCATGGTCCGCCGCGCCAGCACCGGAGCATTTCGAGCGGATCGAGCACCTCCGGCCGCGCCTCGAGCTGCGGCAGGCCGACCTGCTCGACCAGCTCTCCCTGATTCGCGTCCTCGAGGAGTGCACGCCCGACGAGGTCTACAACCTGGCCGCGCAGTCCTTCGTGCCCACCTCGTGGACGCAGCCGGTGCTGACCGGCGAGTTCACCGCCCTCGGCGTCACGCGCATGCTGGAAGCCATCCGCCTCGTCGACCCGACGCATCCGCTTCTACCAGGCGTCGTCGAGCGAGATGTTCGGCAAGGTTCGCGAGGTGCCGCAGAACGAGCCGACGCCGTTCCACCCGCGCAGCCCCTACGGCGTGGCCAAGGTGTACGGCCACTGCATCACCGTCAACTACCGCGAGAGCTACGGCCTGTTCGCCTGCTCGGGCATCCTCTTCAACCACGAGTCGCCGCGCCGCGGGCTGGAGTTCGTCACCCGCAAGATCGACGGACGGCGGCGGCGCGCATCAAGCTCGGGCTGGCCAGCGAGCTGCGGCTGGGCAACCTCGACGCGCGCCGCGACTGGGGCTTCGCCGGCGACTACGTGCGGGCCATGTGGCTGATGCTGCAGCAGGACGAGCCGGACGACTACGTGGTCGCCACCGGCGAGACGCACTCGGTGCAGGAGCTGGTCGAAGTCGCCTTCGCTGCGCCGGGCTCGACTGGCGAGGAGTACGTCGTGGTCGATCCCGAGCTGCAACCGTCCCGCCGAGGTCGACCTGCTCCTGGGCGACGCCACCAAGGCGCGCGACAGCTTGGGCTGGCGGCCGAGGGTGCGCTTCCCCGAGTCTGGTCCGCATGATGGTGGAGGCCGATCTGGCGCGCCGGCACGCCGCGGCGGCGCGCTAGCCGATCATGGCGGGCTTCTGGGACGACCGGCGTGTCGTCGTCACCGGAGGGGCCGGGTTCCTGGGCGGCTTCGTGGTCGACGCGCTGCGCGCGCGCGGCTGCGAGCCGCCCTTCGTGCCGCGCAGCCGACGATACGACCTGCGCCGGAAGCGGACGTGGTCCGGCTGCTGAAGCGATGCCCGCCCCGACCTCATCGTCCACCTCGCGGCCGCCGTGGGCGGCATCGGCGCCAACCGCGAGAATCCCGGGCGGTTCTTCTACGAGAACCTGGTCATGGGCGCCCAGCTCATGGAGCACGCGCGGCTGTTCGGCGTGGGCAAGTTCGTGGCCATCGGCACGGTCTGCTCCTACCCGAAGTTCACACCGGTGCCCTTCCGGGAAGACGATCTGTGGAACGGCTACCCCGAGGAGACGAACGCTCCCTACGGGCTGGCCAAGAAGATGCTGCTCGTCCAGTCGCAGGCGTATCGCCACCAGTACGGGTTCAACGCGATCTACCTGCTGCCGGTGAACCTCTACGGACCGCGCGACAACTTCGATCCCGCACTCCTCGCACGTGATCCCGGCGCTGATCAAGAAGTGCGTGGAGGCGGCCGAGGCCGGCGAGCCGCGCATCGACGGTGTGGGGCACGGGCCGCGCCACGCGCGAGTTCCTCTACGTCGACGACGCGGCGCGACGCCATCGTGCTCGCCGCGGAGCGCTACGACGGGCGCGAGCCGGTCAACATCGGCGCCGGCTTCGAGATCGCCATCGCGCGACCTGGTGACGCTCATCGCCCGCCTGGCCGGACTTTCGCGGGGAGATCGTGTGGGACACCTCCAAGCCCGATGGCCAGCCCCGCCGCATGCTCGACACCTCGCGCGCCGCCGCCTTCGGCTTCGTGGCCACCACGCCGTTCGAGGACGGACTTCGCCGCACCATCGATTGGTATCGCCGGACTCGATCCAGCTAGTCAGTCAGATGGGGGGCCCCGACATGGCCCCCCATTCCCCCCAACGCTCGGCGCCCCCCGGCCAAGCCGTGGGGCTCCTCGAAGCCCAACGCTCGGCGCCCCCCGGCCAAGCCGTGGGGCTCCTCGAAGCCCAACGCTCGGCGCCCCCCGGCCAAGCCGTGGGGCTCCTCGAAGCCCAACGCTCGGCGCCCCCCGGCCAAGCCGTGGGGCTCCTCGAAGCCCCTCGCGCTCGTCGTGCGCGGGGAAACCGGGGGCGCCCCTCGGAGAATCGAGGGGCGCCTGCGGTATTCTTGAGCGATGCGCCGTTCAGGTTCTGTCAGCCTGCCCGCCGTGACGACCGGCGCTCCCGGGGGTGCCCTCGGCCGAGGGCTGGGTCGCTTGCGAGCCCTGTGGACCTACCGAGGCTTCGTGCTCGGCATGGTGGCCCGGGACTTCCGGGGCCGCTACTTCGGTTCGGCGCTGGGCGCCTCCTGGGCCCTCCTCAACCCCCTCGCGCAGATCGTCGTGTACACGGTGGTCTTCTCCCAGGTCATGCGGGCGAAGCTCCCCGGAGTGTCCGACGGGCTCGGCTACAGCCTGTATCTGTGCGCTGGACTCCTGCCGTGGGGCTATCTCGTCGAGGTCCTCACGCGGAGCCAGGTCGTGTTCCTGGAGCAGGCGAACCTCCTCAAGAAGGTGAGCTTCCCGCGGATCACGTTGCCCGTGTACGTGTTCGTGTCCGCCACGGTGAACTTCGCCATCGTCTGGGGATTGTTTCTCCTGTTCCTGCTCGGCAGCGGCCGCTGGCCCGGGTGGGTGTTGCTGGCCCTGGTGCCGCTGTTCGTGCTCCAGCAGGTGTTCGCGGTCGCCCTGGGAGTTTTCCTGGGCGTGATCAACGTCTTCTTCCGCGACGTGGCGCACATCGTCGGGCTGGTGTTGCCGTTCGTGTTCTGGCTCATGCCCGTGGCCTACCCGCTCTCCGTCGTGCCGGAGAGCGTGCAGCGGCTGATCGTGCTGAATCCCGTCTATCCGCTCATCGCCGCCTACCAGGGCATCGTGGTGGAGCATCGCTGGCCCATCTGGAGCGATCTGTGGCCGGTGGCTGCTGTGGCGATGGCCGCGGTGCTTGCGGGTGATCTGGCGTTCCGGCGCTTGTCGCGGTTGATGGTGGACGAGCTGTGACGGGAACCGTGCGCGCCGTGGCGCTGGGCAAGGCGTACCGGTCCTACCGTCGGCCCGGACACC
This sequence comes from uncultured Candidatus Rokubacteria bacterium, assembly GCA_963848005.1. Taxonomy (GTDB): domain Bacteria; phylum Methylomirabilota; class Methylomirabilia; order Rokubacteriales; family CSP1-6; genus CAVWFS01. The sequence continues at coordinate 120,214 of CAWKCA010000010.1, read as the reverse complement.
GGCTGCTCGAGTGGCTCTCGGCGGGCCGTTGGCGTCGCCACGCGGACTTCTGGGCGCTGCGCGGGCTCAACTTCACGGTGCCGCCGGGGCAGGCGGTGGGAATCGTCGGTCTGAACGGCGCGGGCAAGACCACGTTGCTGAAGATCCTCACGGGGACCACCCAGGTGACGGAGGGCGAGGTGCACCTGGAGGGACGCGCGTCGGCGCTTCTGGAACTGGGCATCGGCTTCCACCCGGACTTCACGGGACGCCAGAACGCGCTGATGGCGGGCCGGCTCATGGGTCTGTCCGCGGCGGAGATCGCGGCCGTCATGCCCGGCATCGAACGGTTCGCGGAGATCGGCGCGCACCTCGACCAGCCCGTCCGTACCTACTCCACGGGCATGGCCGTCCGCTTGGCCTTCGCGGTGGCCACCGCTGCCCGCCCCGACATCCTCATCGTCGACGAGACCCTGGCCGTCGGCGACGCCTATTTCCAGCACAAGTGCATCCGGAGGATCCGGGACTACAAGGCGGCGGGCACGACGATCCTCTTCGTGTCGCACGATGCGGCAACCGTCCGCACGCTCTGCGATCGCTGTCTGCTGCTCGATGGGGGCCGCCTCCTCGACGATGGGCCACCGGATAAGGTGCTCGATCATTACAACGCCCTCATCGCCACCCGGGAAGCGACGGCGCGAATCCTCCAGGCGGAGAGCCAGAGCGGAACGGTCACCACCCGCTCGGGGACCTTCGAGGCCAGCCTGGAGGCCATCGAGCTCTCCGACCAGGAGGGAGCCCGTGCGCGGGCCTTCGCGGTGGGGGATCGGGGCCGCGTCCGGTGCCTCGTCCGCTTCGCGGCGGCGGTGACCTCGCCCACCGTGGGCGTCCTGATCCGGGATCGCCTGGGCAACGACGCGTTCGGCACCAACACGTATCACGTGGCGCCCATCGTCGAGGCGTACGCGGAGGGAGACGAGCTGGAAGTGGAGTTCGACATCGACCTGAATCTCGGCCCGGGTCAGTACACCCTGACCGTGGCCGTCCACAGGGAGGCCACGCACCTCGTGGAGAACTACGACTGGTGGGACAAGGTGATCGCGTTCGAAATGATGCCGGGTCCTCCGCCGTTCTTCGTGGGGACAGCGTGGCTGCCCGTACGCGTCGCCACCCGGTCGCTCCGACGGCGCGTGCTGGCCGGATAGGGAGCCACGATGGGCGAAATCGACGTCGCGGAGATCGTCGCGCAGATCCGGAGCCGCGTGGCCAGCCGGCGCACGGAGTCCATCCGGGAGGCGCCGCCGGACGGTGACGAGGCGCGGCGGGCGCAGATGATCGCCGATCTCGAAACGCTGCAGCTCATCTACGACATCGAGCGGGCTCCCGTGGTCTCTCACCGGGCCATCCTGGGCGGCCTCCTGGTCAGGATCAAGCGGCTCCTCGGAGCGCTCCTCGCGCCGTTCCTGGGCCAGCAGGTCGTGTACAACGCCGCCAACGCGCGCTTCACGCGCGATCTCGCCGCCGACGTGAGCGCGCTCAACGGCCGCCTGGAGGCGCTCGCGCGCGCCCATCAGGAGCACGGGGTGGCGCTGCAGTGGCAGCTCACAGCCCTGGGTGACGAATGGCGGGCGGCCCTGCACGCCGAGACGACGGCCCGGCACGCCGAGACGACCACCCGGCACGCCGAGACGGCCACTCTGCACGCCGAGACGACGGCCCTGCACGCCGAGACGGCCACTCTGCACGCCGAGACGACGGCCCTGCACGCCGAGACGGCCGCCCTGCGCGAGGCGCTGGCCCTGGAGGCGAACAGTCGCCGGGACTTCGAGGATCGAATGCGCCACCTGGTCGACAGTCTGCTGGCGCTGAAGGAGCGGATGGTCCGGGCGGAGGAGCGGGTGCGCGGGGAACTGCGATCAGCCCCGGTGGCCGACGCGAAGCGCCCCGAGCATGGACATCTGGACGGGGTCGCCTTCGTCCAGCAGTTCCGCGGCAGCGAGGACGAGATCCGGGAGCGCCAGCGCATCTACGTCCCGACCTTCTCGGGACAGCAGGGGGAGATCCTCGATCTGGGATGCGGGCGTGGTGAGTTCCTCGAGCTGCTGCGCGAGGCCGGGCTGCAGGCCCGCGGGGTCGAGCTGGACGGCAATCTCGCGGCGATCTGTCGCGACAAGCAGCTCGCGGTGGCCGAGGACGAATTCTTTGCCCACCTGGATGCACTCTCCGACGACTCGCTGGGAGGCGTGTTCTCGGCCCAGGTCGTCGAACACCTAGAGCCCGACGCCATCGTGTCGCTGGTCAAGCTGATCCACCGCAAGCTCGGCCCGGGCGGGGTGATCGTGCTGGAGACGGTCAATCCGGAATGCTTGTGGACGTTCGCCGCGACGTTCTACATCGACCTCACTCACCGGCGGCCCGTGCACGCCAAGGCCCTCCGCTTCGTTCTGGAATGCGCGGGCTTCCACGACGTGGAAGTTCGCTACCTCGCCCCCGTCGACGCCTCTTTGCACATCCCGCGGCTGAGCGAGTCGATGCTTCCGGATGCTGAGCGGGAGCGCTGGAACCAGAGCATCGCTACCTTGAACGCGCTCCTGTTCGGACCCCAGGAATACGCCGTGATCGGTCACAAGGCGCGACCGTGAGCGGATGGCCATGGCGACACGACCTCCGCCGTGTGGGGATGGGGCTCGGGGCGATGCTTCGCGCGGCCCGCGCGGAGCCGCCTGACGCCGGCATCGGCACGTTTGCCGCCGCGTCGCGGACGGCCGGCGAGCACCGCGGGAATCGCTACTCGATCGCGCTGGCGTGTGCCGCGGCGCACGCGCGCGAGGTGACCCTGGTCCTCGACGTGTCCGCCGTCGATCGCGCGGGAGCCACCTCCAGCCACGTGGGGTATGCCGTCAAGCGGTTGCGTCTGTCGCCGGGCGGTCCCCTCCACGTCGACATCTGCTTCCGCTGGCGAGAGGCCGCGACGTTCAGGTTCGACGGCGTCTGGCAGCCGGCGGACGAGCTGTGGGTCGGGGAACCGGCCACCCGGGGGTTCGTGTCGGTGGCCGCCGACCTGCGCGACGCGACCGGACGAGTGCTCGACCGCACCGTCATTTACCAGGAGGTTGACGAAGAGGCCGCGGGACTTCCCGGATCGCCCGAGCCGGCCGCGTGAGGGTGATGCACGTGATCCAGCGGTACTTCCCCGCGGTCGGGGGCTCGGAGGTGTGGTGCCGCGAGGTCTCCCGCTACCTCGCTGACGCGGGGGATGAGGTCCACGTCCTCACCCTGAACGTCATCGAGGAGGAGGAGTATTGGCGGGAGCCGCCCGTGGACGGCTGCACGAGGCGGCTGGGGCAGCTCGAGTGGGACGGGGCCATCCTGGTGCGTCGATACCCGCGGACCTTGCCCGTGCACTCGCTGTATCACGGCGTGTTCGATCGCGTGCTGTACCGGCGTCTGGGCATTCACTTCTACGGTCCTCACTCCGCGGCGCTGTATGCGCAGCTCCCGCGCGCGGTGAAGGCCAGCGACGTCGTCCACCTGCACACGCTGCCGTACCCGCACAATTTCGTGGCCTATGTCGCCGCCCGGCTGGCCGGCAAGCGCGTGGTGATCACGCCCCACTTCCATCCCGATCACCCGCACTATGAGCTGTGGAGCAACTACTGGCTCCTGCGGCGCTGCGACGTCGTGTTCACCGTGAGCGAATACGAGCGCGACTACCTGGCCGCGCACGGGGTGAAGAGGCCGGCCCTCGTGGTGACGGGCAACGGCGTGCGCCCCGAGGAGTACGAGCCACGTGACGTGGCGGGGTTCCGGCGCGCCCTGTGGGGGCGGGCGGGATTGCCGGACGACGCGCGGATCGTGCTCTTCGTGGGCCGCAAGACGGAATACAAGGGCCTGGCCACGCTGGTGGCGGCGCTGCGCGAAGTGCGCCGGAAAGAACCCGTCTGGGCGGTGCTCGCGGGGCCGTCGTCGACGTGGTTCGAGGAGTACTACGGCCGCCTAGCCCTGGAGGACCGGGCCGCGGTGATCGACCTCGGGGCGGTGTCCCACGAGGACAAGGTGCACCTCCTGCACGTGGCCGACGTCCTGGTGCTGCCCTCGGAGTTCGAGGCGTTCGGCATCGTGTTCCTCGAGGCCTGGATCTGTGGCACCCCGGTCATCGGGGCGGCCCGGGGCGCGATGCCCGGGGTCATCGGCGACGCCGGACTGACGTGCGAGTACGGAAATCCCGCGGATCTCGCCCGCACCATCGAAGCGATGCTGGCGGACCGGGAGATGGCGCGGGCCATGGCCAGGCGGGGACGCGCCAAGGTCGAGACGCGGTACACCTGGGCGCGGATCGCCGCCATCGTGCGCGAGGCGTACCGGACGGCATGAAGATCCTCGTCTGCAGCAACTTCTTCCCGCCCGAAGCGATCGGGGGTGCCGAGCTCGTGGCCTTCGAGCACGGAAAGGTGCTGCGGGCCAAGGGCCACGAAATCCGCGTCTTTCGCGGACGGCTCGGCGGTCAGCCGTGGCGGCCGTACCGGGCGACGAATCGGCGAGGGGAATTCCCGCAGACCATCGTCGACCTGAGCCCTCGGGACATCGCCGGCGATACCTGGAACTTCGCCAATCCCATCGTGGAGAAGGCCTTTCGGGACACGGTCGTCGACTTCGCGCCGGACGTCGTCCACTTCCACAACCTGGTCGGGCTGTCCGTGCGTCTCGTCGACGTGTGCCGGGCCCTCGGGGTGCCGACGGTCATGACCCTGCACGACTACTGGGCGATCTGTTTCAAGAACACCATGATCAAGAACGACGGGCGCGTGTGCCGGCACAGTGGGTTCGACTGCCTGGGCTGCCAGGAGACGGTGGCGGCCGGCCGGGTGATGCCCACGCCCGTTCGCAATGCCTGGATCCTTCGCTCCGTTGCCCAGCTCGACTACGTCGTCGTGCCGAGCCACTACATGACCGACCGCTACGTGGAGGCCGGGCTGCCCCGCGAGCGGATCGCCGTCATCAAGTACGGGATCGACGTGAATCGCTTCGCCCCATCCCCCCGGCACACCGGCATCCTCACCCTCGGCTTCATCGGGTATCTGGGTCGGCACAAGGGGCTGGCCGTGCTGCTCGATGCCTTGCCGCGGGTCCGGCCTCTCGATGGTGTGCGCCTCCTCGTGGTGGGCGATGGCGAGCAGGCCGATGCCCTCAAGGATCTCTGCCGCGACCTCGGGCTCGACGCGCAGGTGACGTTTCTGGGGAGGATCGACAACCAGGCCATCCGCTCGGTCTACGACCAGCTCGATGCGCTCGTCGTCCCCTCCATCTGGCCGGAGAACAGCCCCGTCGCGATCAGCGAGGCGATGGCCAGTGGCCTCCCCGTCGTGGCGTCGGACATCGGGGGCATGCGTGAACTGGTCGACGACGGGGTGACCGGATTCCTCGTGCCTCCCGGCGACAGTGCGGCCCTGGCCGACCGCATCGAGCGCCTCCTCGCGGAGCCGCCCTTGCGCGACCGCATGGGCCAGGCGGCCCGCGAGTGGATCTGTGGCTCTGCCGTGGAGCGGCAGGTGGATCAGATCCTGGACGTCTACCGGCGGGCGATCGCGTCGAAAGGCACGGGAGGATCGCTGCCGGGGGCGACCGTGCTGTATCACTCCGCGTCGTCGTGGGGTGGACGCCTGCGCCAGGCGTTCGGCCAGCTGGCCGAGGTGGAGCGCACCGTGAAGCGGCGGCTGCTCCCGTTCGACGCGGTCGGTGCCGACGACGACACGATGGCTGCGGCCAGCCTGTTCGTGATCCTGTCCGGCGACCCCCGGGCGTGGACGGCGGCGGTGCGGGCCCTCTCCCACGGGGTTCCTCTGGTCGTGCCCGAGGAGCTGGACGAGCTCCGCGAGCTGTGCGTGGCCTCCCGGGCGGGTCTCTTCTGGCGTGATCCCGATGAGCTCGGCGCGTGCGTCGAGCTCCTCCTGACCCGGGACGACGTGCGAGCGGCTCTCGGGGCGAACGGCCGCCGGTTCGTGGAGCAGCATGCCCGCGCCCCCGCCTCGCCACAATGATCCTGGCCGCGCTCGCCCCCGCTCTCGTCTTCGTCTTCCTGATCGCCCTCGTTCGACCCCGCTGCCCCGACCGGCGGACGGCGCTTCTCGTAGCCGCCGTCCTGTGGGGGCTCCTGGTGGTCGTCGTGACCGAGGCGCTCAGCCTTCTGCACGCCCTGCATTTCGGGGTCGTGCTCGGGGCGTGGCTCGGGCTGAGCGCGCTCCTCGGGTGGCGCGTCTGGCGCGGCGAGCGACCCACCGTCCACGCTGCGGGTGACGGCGTGCGTTCCCTCGATTGGCGCGATGGGGCTCTCCTGGTCAGTGTGGCGGTGATCGCCACGGCCGTCGGTGTGGTGGCGCTGGTGGCGCCGCCCAATACCTTCGACGCGATGACGTACCACATGAGCCGGGTCGCGCACTGGGCGCAGAACCGGAGCGTCGAGCACTATGCCACGAGCGATTACCAGGCAGCTCTACCAGACGCCCTGGGCCGAGTTCGCGATTCTCCAGTCGTACGTGCTGACCGGCGGCGATCGTCTGGCCAACCTGGTTCAGTGGTTCAGCATGCTGGGCGCGCTGGTGGGCGTGTCCCTCGTGACGAAGCTCCTCGGAGGCGATCGACACGCTCAGATCCTCGCCCTCGCCGTCGCGGCGACGATTCCGGTCGGGGTGGTGCAGGCCTCCGGAACGAAGAACGACTACGTGGCCGCCTTCTGGCTGACGTGCCTGGCCGTCTTCGTCCTCACCTTGAATCGCCAACCACCTGGCGCCGCCGTGGAGTTCTGGGCGGTTCTCGCGGGAAGTGCGCTCGGCCTGGCCTTGCTGACGAAGGCCACTTCCTACCTCTTCGGCTTCCCCTTCGTTGTCTGGACCTGCCTGACCCGGGTTCGGCGAGACGGCGGGAGGGCCTGGCGCGTCGCGGCCGCGCTGGTGATCGTCGCCACGGCGATCAACACCGGCTACCTGGTGCGCAACGTTGCTCGATTCGGAGCCCCGCTCGGCCCCGGGCACCAGGGCCCACCCTACTACGCGAACACCTCCCTGGGCATGGGCTCGACCGTCTCGGTCGCCATCCGCAACGCCGGGCTCCACCTGGGGACGCCCTGGAGCGCGGTCAACGCGTTGACCGACGGCGTCATCCGAGTCGCCCATCGACTCCTGGGTCTCGACGTGGACGATCCGGCGACCACGTGGGAGGGCACCCGGTTCGAAGTGTCCGGACCGAAGCGGCACGAAGACATGGTGAGTAATGGACTCCACCTTGCGCTCATCGTTCTGACGCTTTTCGCCCTCGCCGTGTGCGCCGAGCTGCGGACGCCGGAGCGCGTGAGGTACGCGACGGCGCTCGTCGCGGCGTTCCTGCTGTTCTGCGCGGTGCTGAGATGGCAGCCGTGGCACAGCCGCCTGCACCTTCCCCTCTTCGTCCTCTGGGCGCCCGTGATCGGGATCGTGCTCCGCCGCCGACCCCGGGTGGCCGCACTGGTCGTGGCCACCCTCATGGCCGTCGCGGTGACCATCCTCCTGGTCAATGAGCCACGCCCTCTGGCGGGCCGGCGGAACGTGCTGCGCCAGCCGCGCGAGGCGCAGTACTTCAGCGCGCATCTCGGCTTGCGCGAACCGTACACCAACGCCGTGAAGCTGCTCACCGAGCGGCGCTGCCCGCAGATTGGCCTTCACCTGGGCGGCAACGACTGGGAGTACCCACTCTGGGTCCTGTCCCGCCGCACCATGCCCGATGTGCAACTGGAGCACGTCGTGGACCTCAGCATGCCGCCGCCCCACCACTACTCAGTCGCCGGCCCTTCGCCACCTTGCGGCATCATTGTCACGCGGGCTCCCGAACGCACCGAGCTTGTGCTGGCCGGAGTGGTGTACCGGCGAGTGTTTTCCGATCAGGGCATCGCCCTCTTCCTGAGGGATACGGCAGAGGCGAAGCACTGATGCGCGCTCAGATCGTGGAGTGCTCCCGGCCGAGCCCCGCCTCACGAGCAAGTCACGTCACCTCTGCGCCACGACGGCGGCATCGGCGGGATGGTCAGGCCCGGCACGGTTACATGGCTCGAAGGGTACGGTATGCTCCTGCAAGATGAAGGCGCCGCAGAGAGTGTCTGTCGTGCTGCACCGACCGAGCGCTGAGGGCCGTGCCTGATGATCGTCAACCTGTGGCGCTACCGACTCTTCATCGTGAAGAACGCCCTGAGCGACGTGCGCTCCCAGTACGCCGGCTCGGCGGCGGGCGTCGCCTGGCACGTCCTCACCCCGCTGGCCCAGATCGTGATCTACACCGTTGTCTTCTCGCAGATCATGCCCGTGCGCCTCGGCGGGGTGGGGGCCAGCGATAGCTTCGCCCTGTATGTGTGCGCGGGACTTCTGCCCTGGTCGGCCTTCGCGGACTGCGTCATGCGCGGGGCGAACGCCTTCATCGAAAACGCGACCTATCTGAAAAAACTTCCTATTCCGGAACAGGTGTTCGTGGCCAAGAATGCGGTGGCGGCCACCGTCTTCCTCGGGGTTTCCATGGCCCTCCTGGGGCTGATCACGTTGATCACGGGCGGGCAGCTGACCCTGGCCTGGCTTGGGGTTCCGGCCGCCCTGCTGCTCCTCCAAGGCTTCGGATTCGGGCTAGGCCTCATCTTCAGTACCCTGAACGTCTTGTTCCGCGACATTGGCCACGCTCTGACCATCGGCCTGCAACTATGGATGTGGGCCACTCCCATGGTCTGGGTCGAGTCTGTACTTCCCCGCGGTTCCAAGCCCTTCTTCCCTGGAATCCTGCCTATCCGTTCATCGACGCGCTCCACCGCATGATCGTCGCGCGGAACGTGGCCGCCGCTCGGCTGGCCGTGATGGCCCGGCCGATGGCGGCCCTGGGGTCCGCTGTTGCGGCGGCCCGCCGATCGCGCTGGTGGCGGGCTACCTGCTGCTTGGCGTCGGCTCGCGGCCCGGAGATTCGCGACGCGCCTGTGAGCGGGAGCCCGCCGTGAGCGAGGTGGTCGTCTCTGTCCGGGATCTGTCCAAGCGATTCAAGCTCTACCGCGGCCCGTGGGATCGCCTGCTCGAATGGGCATCCCTCGGCTACCTCCGCGTCACCAAGAGTTCTGGGCGCTCCGCGACGTGAGCTTCGAGGTGCGCCGGGGCGAGTGCCTGGGGATCATCGGCGTGAACGGTGCGGGCAAGAGCACGCTGCTCAAGATCCTCTCTCGGGCTCTCTACCCGACGACCGGGTCGTTCGAGGTCCGAGGGCGCCTTGTGTCCCTCCTGGAGCTCGGCACCGGGTTCCAGCCGGAGCTCACCGGTCGGCAGAACGTCTTCCAGAGCGCGCAGCTCCTGGGCTTTCCCGGACGCCTTCGTGCGCGACCGGCTGGGGCCATCCTCGACTTCGCACAGATCGGCGAGTTCATCGACCGCCCCGTCCGGCAGTACTCCTCGGGCATGTTCGTGCGACTCGCCTTCTCGCTCTTCGCCAACCTCGACCCCGACGTGTACATTGTGGATGAGTCCCTGGCCGTCGGCGACGTGTTCTTCCAGCAGCGCTGCTTCCGGCGCTTTCGCGAACTCCGCGAACGGGGCTGCACCATCTTGCTCGTCAGCCACGACATGGAGGCCATCACGCATCTGTGCGACCGGGCCATCCTGCTCAGCGGGGGCAAGCTGGCCGCCGAGGGAGATCCCGTCACGGTCGTGCACGACTACTTCGCCCTGAGTGGCCAGGCCTTCGCGGCCGTCATTCCGGAGCCCGACCTGGCGCTGCCGCGAGCCGAGCGATCGCCCGGGCACGCTCGACGTGCCGGCCGCCGTCCGCGCAGCGGCTCCAACAGGGGCTCCCGGGGGAGCGCACGCCCCCGCGGGCACCCGGGCCACCGAGATCGTGGGGTTCGCCGTCTCGGGCCCGGACGGTGCCGAACGCTGGGCGGTGGAGAGCGGCGGTGTCCTTGCGATTCTGGTATCTTGTCGAGGCGCGCGAGCCGTGCCACGACCTCAACGTCGGGATTCATTTCTACGACCGCCGCGGCATCCTGGTCTTCGCCGTGGGGACCACCAACCGCGGGGTCGCGTTCCCGCCCTCGACCTGGCGACCGCGTGGTTTGCGCGCTGGCCGTCCGCCTTGCCCTGTAGCCCGGCGAATACACGCTGATCCCGCAGTCGGGCGGCCTCACCGGCCTGAGCCCCGAGCCCGGGCTTCTGCACGACCGGCTGGAGTCGCTGCCGCCGGTGGTGGTCACGCGTCGGCCTGAGCGAGCGTCACGCCCTTCTATGGCCTGGTGAACCTCGAAACGGATATTGCCTGGACAGGGGTTGAGAGCGAGCTCCCGGCCGGCCTGGACATGTCAACGAAGTGAGTACGCTGCGCAACATCCCCTCAATGCCGGCGTTGGCACAGTCCTCACGGCCTCCGGGGTCGCGATCATCCTCGCTGAGGTGGTCGCCCGTTGCGACTATCTGCCATGGCGCTTCCGGGGCATGCGAAGCATGCCGGTTGGCATTGAGGCCATAGTGGACGGTCGCCCCCCTGCTGGTGCGGCTCCACCGGGCTGGCGGCGTACTCGCCGGACTACCGCGCGTGTGCCGAGTGCGGGACGCTCGTCCTCGCCGACATGCCCGGGCGCGAGATCACGCGCGTCCAGGACGAGGAGCGCGACTTCTACGGGCGCCGCTACTGGTTCGAGTACCAGGAGCAGCAGCTCGGCAATCCGAACATCACGGTCCGCGCGCGCAGCGACCTCCCCCGGCGCTGCGTGCACTGGCTCCGCACCGTCCTCCGCTATCGCCTGCCCCCGGCCGCGGCCCTGGACGTCGGCTGCGGCCACGGCGCGCTGGTGATGCTCCTGCGCCGGGCGGGCTACGCGGCGAAAGGCCTGGAGCTGAGCCCGTGGGTCGTGGACTTCGCGCGGGAGACCTTCGACGTGCCGGTCCTGCTCGGGCCCCTCGAGGCGCAGTCGCTCGCTCCCGGCAGCCTCGACGTCATCACCCTGCTGGACGTCCTCGAGCACCTGCCCGATCCGCTGGCCACGCTCCGGACCGCGGTCGCCGCGCTCGACGACGCCGGCCTGCTGGTGATCCAGACACCGTCCGTGCCCGCGGATCTCTCCTGGGAGGAGATGGTCGCGGCGGATCATCCGTTCCTGCCCTTGATGCAGGAGCGCGGTCACCTCTACCTGTTCACCGAGGCGAGCCTGCGTCGGCTGCTCGTCGATCACCTGGGCCTGCGCCATGTCAGCATCGAGCCGGCGTATTTCGGCGCCTACGACATGTACGTGGTAGCGGCCCGGCACACGCTCGTTCCCGTCGACGAGCCGGCCGTGGGCAAGGCGCTCGGCGCGTCCGCCGACGGCCGGCTCGTGCAGGGGCTGCTCGATCTCGACGAGGTCTTGAGCGAGCTCCAGGCCCGCTACGCGACGGCGGAGGACGACCGACTCGCCCGGCTCGGAGCGCTGCACGACCAGGGCGACCCATCTCAAGGAGATGGAGGGCGAGCGCAACGTCCTGCGGGCGGAGCTCGAGGCCATCAAGGCCCACGTCGTTGTCGTGGAGGCGGCGCGCGACGAGCACATCCGGCTCCTCGGCGAGCGGGACGTCCGGCTGCTGGCCGCCGAGACCGATCGCGCCGCGCGCCTGGCCGTCATCCAGGAGCAGGCCGAGCGGCTCGACGCCTCCGAGGCCGACCGCGCCGCCCGCCTGATCGTCATCCAGGAACAGGCCGAGCAGCTCGACGCCTCCGAGGCCGACCGCGCCGACCGCCTGGTCGTCATCCATCAGCAGGCCGAGCAGCTCGCCCAGCTGGCCGAGCAGCTCGCCGCCTCGGAAGCGGATCGGGCCGCCCGTCTGGCCGTCATCCACCGGCAGGCCGAGGAGTTCGCGGAGCGGATCGGCGCCGCCGAGGCCGACCGCGCCGCGCGGCTCGAGATCATCCACGAGCAGGCCGCGCGGCTCGCGGCTGCCGAGGCCGACCGGGACGCGCGGCTCGAGATCATCCACGAGCAGTCGGGGCAGATCCAGACCATCACGGCAGAGCGAGACGCGGTCCGGGAAGAACTGACGGCCCTTCGTGCCCGCGGCCTGCGCATGCGGATCCGCGCCGGCATGACGTGGTGCCGATCCCGCCTCTCGATGATCGCGCGATTCGTGCGCCGGGACGCCCCGCCCATGCCGGTGACGAGCGCGCCGCCCTCCGGCCGGCCCGCGACGCCGCCGTCCACCGCCGTCACCGTGCACGAGAGCCTCGAAGACTACGTCCGGACGATCGACGTCCTCGTCGGCACGCGCCCGAGCCTCGGGCTCGTGCGCGGCTACAACCACGCGATGATCGATGCGCTCGCAGCGTGCATCCCGCTCGCCGGCCGGAGGTTTCTCGACATCGGCGCCTCGGCGCACGGGTTTGCCCTCGAGAGCGCGCTGGCCAAGGGCGTGGCCGCGTACACCGGCATGGGGCTCGGCATCTGGGAGCCGCTCGAGGTGCGCCACCAGGGCGCCGTCGGCCGCCTCGTCACGGCGTATGGCGAGGCCCTGCCCCTCGAGGCCGACAGCGTCGACGTCGCGATGACCCTCTCCACCTTCGAGCACTTCTCGGACGGCGCGGCCGTGCTGCGCGAGATCCATCGGGTGCTCTGTCCGGGCGGCACGCTGTTCGTGAACTTCCAGCCGGTGTGGACCTCGTCCGGGGACACCACCTGCACCATCTGCCGAGCGTGGCGAGCCTGTTGCCGCCCTGGGCACATCTCCTGTGGACGCCGGCCACGATGCGCCGGACCCTGGCCAGCCGCTGGCCCGCCGACGCGCCGATGTCGCTCGACGAGACGATCGCCTGGATCTACGAGCGCGCCGAGATCAACCGTCTGGACGCCGGGACCTTGCGACGGATGTTCGAGACGGCTCCCTTCACGATCGAATGGATGACGCCGTTGCGCGACGACGACGCGCACCGGTCGCGCCTGGCCGATTATCTGGCGACGGTCCTGCCGTACTCGTCGGACGAGCTCCTGACGCTCGGGTTCTCGATCCTGATGCACAAGGCATGAGGCGATCAGCGTCGTCACGCCCTCCTACAACCAGGCGAAGTTCGTCGGGCGCGACCATCGAGAGCGTGCTCTCCCAGGAGGGCGACTTCGAGATCGAGTACCTCGTCATGGACGGCGGCTCCACGGACGGGTCCGTCGACGTCATCCGGCGCTACGCCGACCTGCGTGGCGTCGGGCCGGTGGCCCGTCCGCTGCCGGCGGCATCACCATGGACTGGGTCAGCGAGCGCGACGAGGGCCAGGCGGCGGCCATCAACGCGGGGCTCCGCCGCGCGACGGGCGACATCCTCAGCTACCTCAACTCCGACGATCTCTACTTCCCCGGGGCGTTCCAGCGCGTGGTGGACGCCTTCGCGAGCGACCCGGCGGCCGACTTCGTGTACGGCGACGGCGACGTGATCGACGAGGCGGGCGCCCGCCAGTGGGAGTGGCTGTCGCGGCCGTACGACCACGCGGTGATGACGTCCTATCACTTCCTCTGGAACGACTTCACGAACTACATCATGCAGCAGGCGACGTTCTGGCGGCGGCGGGTCCGCGAGCGCATCGGCGACTTCGACCCGACGTTCCACTTCGCCATGGACGCCGAGTACTGGATCCGCGCGGGCGCGGCCGGCCTCCGGCTGCACGCACCTGCCCGAGAAGCTCGGCAAGTTCCGGATGATCGAGGGCACGAAGTCGCTGTCGAGCCCCACCGTCTTCTGGGAGGACTACCTGGAGATCTTCCGGCGGCTATCGGGAGGCGGGACGCTGGGCGACTTCTTCGCCTTCTACTATTACAATCTCGCCCGCCAGTTCGACGGCGACCTGCGCGCGGGCCATCGAGGAGGGAGCGCGGGTGTTCGAGCGGTGGCGGGACCTCCCGGAGCACGAGCGCGCCGCCCTCGACCGCGACGCGCGGCGCGGCCAGGCCCTGGCGCGCGTGCTGCTCGCCCGCGACCTGCAGCGCGCCGGGCGCGCGCGGAGGCCGCGTGCCATGCTCCGCGAGGCGCTGGCCGAGCGGCCCGGCTGGCCTTGCGTCCCGTCGCCGTCGGCGTGCTGCTCCGCCAGGCCTCGGTCGGCCGCGGCGCGGCGGCCCTCGATCGCTGGGTGGACCGCGCCGATCCGGCGCTACCGGCTGGCGCGCTTCGACTACCGGTACGCGCGTGGCCACTGAGACGATGGCCTCCGACCGCCGCGCCCCGCCGTCTCGGTCATCATCCCGACGTGCGGCCGCCCGCAGATGCTCCTGGACTGCGTGGCGAGCATTCTGCGGAACGACTTCCAGGACTTCGAGATCATCATCGTCGACCAGGACCGCGAGCGGACCCTGCAGGCGGAGCTCGCCCGCCGCTTCAAGGGCGAGGCCGGCTCGTCTACCTCGTCCTGGACGAGGCGATCCTCAGCCGGGCGCGCAACCTCGGGATCCAGCACGCGCGCGGCGACATCCTCGTCTTCTCGCGACGACGACGTCGAGGTGGAGCCGGGCTGGCTCCGCGCCTACGTCGAGGCCTTCGACGCCTGCGGCGGGGAGCCGGTCGTGGTGGGCGGCCGTCTCGATCCCCTCTGGCTCGCCCCGAAGCCCGGACTGGCTGCCCGCGAGCAAGGAGTATCTCCTCGGGATCTACAACCAGCACGATGGCCTCGATCCCGATGCCCGAGCCCGATCTGCCCATCGGAGCCAACTTCGCCGTCCACCGGAAGGTCATGGACGCCGTCGGCCCCTTCGACGAGCGGCTCGGGCTCCAGCTACGCGCGCAAGCGCGGCATGATCTTCGGCGAGGACAGCCTCTTCTCGCTGCGCGCGCGGCAGGCGCACTATCCGCTGTACCACCAGGCGGCGGCCCGCGCCTGGCACAAGATGTCCGCCCGCAAGCTGACCAAGCGTACTTCATCCGGCGGAGCTTCTGGGAGGGCGTCACGCTGCTCACGGTGCTGCACCTCGCCGGCTCCATCCCGGCCGAGCACTGGCGCCGCGTCCCGCGCTGGCACGTCGACGAGATCGGCCGCTGGCCGGACGGCTCGCTCGGATCGACGCGTGCGCTGGGGGCCGGTCGCCAATCCCGCCCAGGAAGCGATGGAGGCCGTCGCTTCCATCGCGCAGCAGCGCCGGCATCATCCGCGCGGCGCTCAAGCTGGGGATGACCGGGCGCCTGCCCTGGTAGCGCGGACGGGCGCGCATGCGGATCGGCGTCAACTGCTACCTGCTCCAGCCGCACATCGGAGG
The DNA here is from genome assembly GCA_963848005.1 of uncultured Candidatus Rokubacteria bacterium. Classification (GTDB taxonomy): domain Bacteria; phylum Methylomirabilota; class Methylomirabilia; order Rokubacteriales; family CSP1-6; genus CAVWFS01. The sequence goes on along the minus strand of CAWKCA010000010.1, from coordinate 104,997 downwards.
CCTCAAGCAGTACTTCCTGACCCTGTTCCGCGAGCTGCTCGAGCGGGACGACGAGGACGAGTACGTCTTCTTCTGGTATCGCCACAACGCCGACGAGCTCGAGCGGCTGCGCACCGACCGCTGGCGGCGGCACGCCGTCCTCCTCGACGATCAGCGCCAGGTCCTGGCCCACCTCGACCGCATCGACCTCTACTTCTGCCCGTTCAGCGCGCTCTATCCGCGTCCCGTCCCGCGCCCCACCGTCATGACGCTCGTGGACATCCAGGAGGTCTTCTATCCCGACTTCTTCACTCCCGCCGACCGCTACAGGCGCGAGCTGCACTTTCCCGGCTCGACGCGCATGGCCGACCGGGTCATCACCATCTCGGAGTTCTCGCGCCAGACCATCATCGAGCACCACCGCCTCCCCGCCGAGCGCGTGGCGGTCGTCCACCTGTGCGCCGACGAGCGCTATGCGCGAAGCGCCGAGGTCGCGCGCCCGCCGGCCGCCGTCGCTGCCCGCGCGCTTCGTCTTCTATCCGGCCAATCTCTGGAAGCACAAGAACCACGACGTGCTGCTGCGCGCGCTGCGTCTGCTGCGCGACGAGCGGGGACGCCGGCTCGATCTCGTGCTCACCGGGCTTCGGCCAGGACGACGGCTACCCATCTGGCCGCGATGGCCGAGGCGCACGGGGTGCGCGATCAGGTGCACGCGCTCGGCTATCTCGCGGTCGAGGAGATCGCCTATCTCTACCGGCGGGCCGAGATGCTCGTCTTCCCCTCGCTGTTCGAGGGGTTCGGCATCCCGCTGGTCGAGGCGATGGCGGCGGGATGCCCGGTCGTCGCCGCCCGCGCGACGTCCATTCCGGAGGTCGTCGGCGACGCCGCCGAGCTGTTCGATCCCGCCTCGCCCGCCGCCCTCGCCGCCGCCATCGAGCGCGTCGCCGAGGACGAGGCGTGGCGGGAGACGTTGCGCGCGCGCGGCTTCCGCCGCGCGCGGGCGTTCTCCGCGGCGCGGATGGCCGAGGGCCATCGCGCGGCCTTCCGCGAGGCGGCCGGGCCTACTCCGCGCCCGCGTTCCTCTGGCGGCGCTGGGTCACGGGCTACTGGCACCGGGCGCGGCTCGAGTGGCGCTGGCGCGCCCACCACCGGCGCACGCTCGCGCAATGGGCGAAGGCGGGCCGCCGCTGGCTGCGAGGACCCGGCGGGATGAAGGCCGCCGGAGCGGACGGGCGTGGCCGACCGCGGTATCCTCTAGGGCAAGGTGAGAGGTCAAAAGCTCGAGGTTGAGGGGCTGCGCCAGGGCCGCCGGGCACGCACACTTCGTTCCTGCGGGGGTTCCCGCGCGAGCGGCCGGGCATGAAGATCGGCGTCAACCTCCTGCCGCTGCGCCCACGCGTGATGGGAGGCGCCGAGATCTACCTCCGCGATCTCCTGGCGGAGATCCTCGCCACCGGCGAGCACGACGTGCTTGCTGGTGACGGGCGACCCGCCGACCGATGCGGCGCTGCCCGGGGGCGCGCGCTGTCGCCGCGTGTGCCTGCGGGCGGGGCGCCCGGCCCCGGCCCTCGTGCGCGGCGCGCTGGCCCGGGCGTGGCGGCTGGCCGGACGCGGCGATGACGCGGCGCTGGCGGAGATCATCGGCCGCGAGCGGGTCGATCTCTGGTTCTGCCCCTTCGCGGACTTTCGCCCGCGCGCTCCCGGCGTGCCCGGCGTGGTCACCGTCCACGACCTCCAGCACGAGTACTACCCGGAGTTCTTCTCGGCGCGAGAGCTGCGCCACCGGCGGCCGCTACCTGCCGGCCTCCTGCGCGGCCGCCGATCACGTCGATCGCCGTCTCGGAGTTCACTCGCCAGCACCCTGATCGACCGCCTCGGGGTGGATCCGGCGCGCATCACCGCGATCTGGGAGGCGCCGGGCCGCGACGTCGACTGGGCGGGCGGGGCAGCGCGGGTGGCCGAGGTGCGGCGCCGCTACGGGCTGCCGCAGCGCTACGCTTTCTATCCCGCCAACGCCTGGCCCCACAAGAATCACGCGCGCCTGCTGCAGGCCCTTGCCCTCTGCCGTGCCCGCGGTCGTCCGCGATCTCGGCCTGGTGCTCACGGGCGAGGCGAGCGGTGGCCCCCGTGCGGCTCGATGCGCTCGTGGAGCAGCCTCGGACTGCGCGACGTGGTGCGGATGCTTGGCTACATCCCGCGGCAGCGATCTGCCCGCGCTCTACGCGGGTGCGGTGTGCCTGGTGCACCCGTCGCTGTTCGAGGGCTTCGGCATCCCGCTCGTCGAGGCCATGCAGGTGGGCTGCCCCATCCTCGCCGCGGCACGGGACCGGACTCTTGGAGGTGGCGGGCGACGCCGCGCTGCTCTTCGATCCCCTGACACCGACGGCATCGCCCGCGCGCTGGAGGTGGTGGCAGGGGACGCGGGACGCGCGGCAGACCTGGCCCGCCGTGCCCGCACCCGCGCCGCTCTCTTCTCGGCGCGGCCATGGCCCGCCAGACCCTCGACGCTCTTCGAGCGCGTCCGGCAGGCGGCCCTGGCGAGCCTCTGAGGACGCCGTGCGCATCGGCATCGATCTGAGCCTCGATTCCCGGGGAGCGGGCCGGGGGTGGACAGTACGCCTACCAGCTCGCCGCGGCCCTGGCCCGCGTCGACCGGCGGCACTCGCTATCGCCTCTATCCCGTCTTCTACTACATCGTCCATCCGGACTATGCGCGGGCGGAGTTCCCCACCTCGGAGCGGATGCGGCTGGCCTTCCGCCACCTTCCGCCGCCCCTGGTGCGCTGGCTCTGGCGCGCCGAAGGCCCGGCGCTGCTCAAGGAATGGCTGCTCGGCCCCGTGGACGTCGTGCACAGCACGACCCTCTGCGCGCCCCGACTGTCCGCGCGCAAACGCCTGGTGGTGACGATCTACGACGTCAGCTTCGTGACGCATCCGGAGTTTCACCTCGAGGCGAACATCGACACTGCCTGGCCGGAACGCGGGAGGCCATCGAGCGCGCCGACGCCATCCTCGCCATCTCCGAGCACACCCGACGCGATCTCGTCGAGCGCATGGGGGCGCCGCCCGACCGCGTCGTGGTCACGCCGCTGGCGCCCGATCCGTCGCTGGCCCGTGTCACCGACCCGGCTCGCCTCGACGCGGTCCGGCGCCGCTACGGGCTGCCCGAGCGCTTCGTGCTGTTCGTGGGAACCCTGGAGCCCCGCAAGAACATCGCCCGCCTGATCGACGCGTACGCGACGTTGCCCGAGCGGCTGCAGCGTGACGACCGGTCTCGTCATGGCGGGCGGCAAGGGCTGGCTGAGCGACACCATGCAGGACGAGGTGGCCCGGCGCAGGCCTGGGCGACCGCGTGCGCTTCATCGGCTACGTCCGTCCGGAGGACATGGCCGCCTCTACTCGCTGGCCACGACCTTCGCCTACCCCTCGCTCTACGAGGGGTTCGGCCTCCCCGTGCTGGAGGCCATGGCCTGCGGCACCCCCGTGCTCACCTCCAATGTCTCGTCGCTGCCCGAGGTCGCGGGCGACGCCGCGCTGCTGGTGTCGCCCACGGACGTCGGGGAGATCGCCGACGGCCTCGCCCAGATGCTGGAGGACGCGGCCCTCGCCGCCAAGCTCTCGGCGCGCGGGCTGGAATGGACGACCCGCTTCTCCTGGGATCGCTGCGCGCGCGAGACGCTGGCCGTGTACGAATCGCTGTGAGGGCCTCGTCCTCGGTGCACGAGGAACGGCCGCTCGTGACCGTGGTGACACCGTCGCTCAACCACGGCCGCTTCATCCGGGAGACGATCGAGAGTGTGCTGGCGCAGACCTACCCGGCCCTCGAATACTTCGTCATCGATGGCGGCTCGACCGACCACACCGTCGAGGTCTTGAAGGAGTACGGCGACCGCCTGTGCTGGGTATCGGAGCCCGATGCCGGTCAGGCCGCCGCCGTCAACACGGGGTGGCGGCGCGGGCAGGGGGCCATCGTGGCGTACCTGAACTCGGACGACACGTATCTCCCGCACGCGGTGGAGCGCGCGGTGGCGGCCTTCCGCGCGCATCCCGAGGCCGACGTCGTCTACGGCGAAGGCCATCACGTCGACGCCGCCGGCCGCGTGCTGGACCGCTATCCCACCGAGCCCTTTCGCCTCCCGCGCCTGGCCGAGACCTGCTTCATCTGCCAGCCCGGCCGCCTTCGTCCGACGGCGGGTCGTCGAGCGGGTCGGCTACCTGGACGAGTCGCTGCAGTTCTGCATGGACTACGATCTCTGGATCCGGCTCGCGCGCGTGGCCACGTTCGTCCACCTCCCGGACTACCTGGCCACCAGCCGCCTCCACCCCGACACCAAGACCCTCGGGCAGCGTGCCCGCGCGCACGAAGAAATCCTCCACACCGTGCGCCGGCACTTCGGGTACGTCCCCCCCACCTGGATCTACGCCCACGCCCACGCCGTGCTCGGTCCGCGCCGCCGGAGAGACGCCGTGGGAGCACGTGCGGTTCATCGTGAGGCTGATCGCGATCAGCGGCGCGACGCTCGTGCGCTACAACCGCGGCCTCTCGCTCGCCGAGCTGGCCCGCTGGCAGAGCTGGCTGCGGCATGGCTGGCGGAGGCTTCGCGAGCGTCGCCCGTGAGGAGCCCCCGCGCGCCGCTCGCCGCATGACCTCGCGCCGCCGCGCCTTCGCGGGAGTCGGCGCCGTGGCGCACGAGGCGGTCCCGGACTACCTGGCCGCGCTCGACACGCTCGTGCTGCCCTCGTGCACGACCTCGACGTGGGCGGAGCAGTTCGGACACGTGCTCATCGAGGCCATGGCCGCCGGACTGCCGGTGATGGGCTCGTCCTCTGCCGCCATTTCCGAGGTCGTGGCCGACGCGGGCCTTCTCTTCCCGAGGGCGACACTCACGGACTGCGTGCTTACCTGCGCGCCCTGCTCGGCGACGGGGCGCTTCGCCGAGCGCTGATCGGGCGTGGCCGGACCCGCGTGGAGCGCGAGTACACCCACGCCGTCATCGCGGCGGCGGGACATCGACGGTCACGTGCTCGGCCATGACCTATAATCGCGTGATGGCAGGAGGGCTCCTCGTCGCCGTCCGCGCCTGCCTCGTCGGCGCACCCTCTCACCCCGGGTCCCGCGCGGCGCGCCTCCGTCACGCCGCTGACACGGCGGCGTCCTGATGCGGGTGGCTCTCGTCCACGACTGGCTGACCGGCATGCGCGGCGGGGAGCGCTGCCTGGAGGTGTTCGGCGAGCTGTTCCCCGACGCGGATCTCTTCACCCTGCTGCACGTGCCGGGGAGCGTGTCGCCCACCATCGAGCGGCGGCGCATCGTGACCTCGTTCATCCAGCGCCTGCCCGCGGCCGCGCAGCGGTACCGTTACTATCTGCCCCTCATGCCCGCCGCCGTGGGTCGCTTCGACTTCCGGGGCTACGACCTCGTGCTGTCCTCCAGCCACTGCGTGGCCAAGGGGGCCCGCCCCGCCCCCGGGAGCGCTGCACGTGTGCTACTGCTTCACCCCCATGCGCTACGTGTGGGACCGCTACGAGGACTACGTCGGCGAGCACACCAGCCTCCCGGCGCGGCTGGCCCTGCCGGCGCTGGCCCCGGCGCTGCGCGCGTGGGACCGGGCGGCCAGCCGCGCGCGTGCATCACTACGTGGCCATCTCCGAGCACGTGCGCGCTCGCGTCCGCCGCTGCTACGGGCGGGAGGCCACGGTCATCTATCCACCCGTCGACGTCCAGCGTTTCGAGCTGGCCGACGGCCGCGAGGGCGACTTCTACCTCGTCGTGTCTGCCCTCGTGCCCTACAAGCGCATCGATCTGGCCGTCCTCGCGGCCGGTGCGCTGGGGCGGCGGCTGCTGATCGTGGGGAGCGGCCCCGAGGACGCGCGACTGCGCGCCCTCGCCGGGCCGACCGTGGAGTTCCTCGGCTGGCGAAGCGACGCGGAGATCGCGCGGCTCTACCGCGAGTGCCGGGCCGTGCTCTTCCCGGGCTGCGAGGATTTCGGCATCGTCCCCCTCGAGGCGATGGCCGCCGGGCGCCCGGTGATCGCCCTCGCCGCGGGCGGCGCCCTCGAGACCATCGTGCCGCTCGGCGGTGAGGCGCCTCCCACCGGTCTCCTGTTCGACGAACAAAGCGTCGGGGCGTTGACGGCGGCCATCCGGCGATTCGAGACCGAGGAGGGGAGCTTTCTTCCCAAGGCGCTGCGCGCGCGCGCCGAGCTGTTCGACCGCGCGCCCTTCCGGGCGGCGATACGCGCGTATCTGGACGCGCGCCTGGCGGAGCCCCGGCCGTGCTGAAGGTGCACTCGCGACTCTTCGAGCAGTTCACGCTCGTCGCCGATCTCCTGCTCATCGGCGCCTGCTGGCTGACCGCCTACGCCCTGCGCTTCTACGTGGTCGGCCCGTCCCTCGTCACCCCCGAGGTTCCCCCGCTGCGGGATTACTTGCTCCAGCTCCTGCCCATCCTGGTGGTGTGGGGGATCGCCTTCCGCTGGTTCGGTCTCTATCGTCCCCGCCGTCTCGGCTCGCGACTCTCGGAGTGGATCGACGTGGCCAAGGCGTCCACCCTCGGCGTGCTCGTCCTCACCTCGATCATGACCTTCGCCTTCCCGCGCACGGAGTACTCGCGTGTGGTGATCCTGTACTTCTGGGGGCTGTCCATCGTGGCGGTCAGCCTGTGGCGCGCCGTCTTCCGCGAGGCGCTCCGGGTGGCCCGCCGGCGCGGCCTCAACGAGCGGCGCGCCATCCTGGTGGGCGGCGGCGAGCCGGCGCAGGAGATTCTCGCGGCGCTCCAGCGGCGCCCCGAGGTGGGGGTGCGCGTGCTCGGCCTGGTCGGCGACAAGGAGGCGGGCGGCACGCCGGCCGTCCCCTTCCTGGGGCGGTTCGAGGAGCTGCGCGCCGTGCTCGACCGGCACGACGTGGACGTCGTCATCGTGGCCTTGCCCCACGCCGACTACGCGCGGGTGGGCGACGTGCTGCGCGACATCGGCGACGACCCGGTGGCCATCCATCTCGTGCCGGACGTGTTCAGCCTCGCCTCGCTGCGCGGCGGGATCGAGGAGTTCGAAGGCGTGCCGCTCATCTATCTTCGCGAATCGCCCCTGCACGGATGGAACCGCCTGCTCAAGCGCGTCTTCGACCTCGTGGTGGGCGCCGCCGCCCTCCTCGTCTTCCTGCCCGTCATGGCGGTCGTCGCCCTGGCCGTCTGGCTTTCCTCGCCGGGCGCGGTGCTCCTGCGCCAGGTGCGCATGGGGCTCGACGGACGAGAGTTCGCGATGCTCAAGTTCCGCACCATGCGCGCGGACGCGGAGGCCGAGACGGGGCCGGTGTGGGCGCGCGCCGACGATCCGCGGCGGACATGGCTGGGGAGCGCCCTGCGCCGCTTCAGCCTCGACGAGCTGCCGCAGCTCGTCAACGTCCTGCGCGGCGAGATGAGCCTGGTCGGCCCCCGGCCGGAGCGGCCGGTCTTCGTGGAGGAGTTCCGGCGGAAGGTCCCCGGCTACATGCTGCGCCACACGGTCAAGGCGGGCATGACGGGATGGGCCCAGATCAACGGCTGGCGCGGCAACACGTCCCTCGAGAAACGCATCGAGTACGACCTCTACTACATCGAGCGCTGGTCGCTCGCCCTCGATGTCCGCATCCTCGTGCAAACGCTCTGGCGCGGCTTCGCGAGCCCCAACGCGCTATTGATCGAGATCGGGGGGAGCGACGTCGCTCCCCCCGATCGTCGATCAATAGGCGAGGAGCGGTTCGGTCGCCGTGCGGACGCGGACGAAATATTCCTTGAACCGCTCCGCCTCGTCGGCGGTCGCCATGTCCGAGACGAGGAAGCACACGAGGTCCCCATGCTTCCAGACCCACGTGGCGAAGCCAGCGTCCTGGATCAGGACCGGTCGCCAGTTCCCCACGCTCACCCGTGCGCGGTCGGGCAGCTTGAGGGTCGGGGCGGGCAGGGCCACGTAGGTGAGGAAGTGGCCGGCTCGATCGCGATAGTGCAGGGCCACGCCCCGCTCGCGCTCGAGATAGACGGGTTCCGCGTTCACGAGCCAGAGGGTGTCGTCGCCCGCGAACACGCGGGCCAGGGCGATGCCCGACTCCTGTGTGAGCCAGGAGGACCCCGTGGGCATGATGGTGGAGCTGCGGGCGCCCCACATGAGGGCGCGGCTGTGCTCGGCCACCACGGCCCGGGCCAGCCGCTGCACGGGGTCGGCGCGGTTGCTGGAGGGGAGCACGGGGAGCAGGAAGAGCAGCACCACCGCCGCCGTGGCCAGGGCGGCCAGGGTCGGCGCCATCCACACCGGCCGGCGTCGCGCGCTCGCGGCGGCCAGAATGGTTGCGCGCAGATGGTCGGGCGCGTTGTAGCGCGGCAGCTCGCTCTGGAGCCGGCGGCTGAGAGCCTCGTCGGAGAGATCGTGAGGGTCGTTCATCGGTTGCGGTAGTCGGGCAGGAGTCCCCGAAGCCGCTCCTTGGCCCGGAAAATCCTCGACTTGACGGTTCCCACCGGACAGCTCATGACCCGTGCCACTTCCTCCAACGGCATCCCCTCGACTTCCGCGAGCAGCAGCACGGTCCGGAACTCCTCGGGCAGGCGTTGCATGGCGCGTTCGAGATCCGTGTGCACCTCCAGGGCGCGCCCCGCGTCGTCAGGGGCGTCATGGAACATCGGCATATCCCAGTCCGGAACACCGTCTTCCGCCACCGCGGACTCCCGCTCGCGCAGCCGGTAGAAGGTGAGGAACGTATTTCTCAGAATTTGAAACAGCCAGGCGCGGAGGTGGGTTCCCGGCTGGAAGCGGTGCGAGAAGCGGAAGGCGCGCAGGTACGTCTCCTGCACGAGGTCCTCGGCCTCTGAGGGGTTGTGCGTGAGGTACATGGCGAAGTTGTGGAGGGCGTTGAGGTGCTGGAGCGCGTCGCGCTGGAACTCGGACGAGGCCATGCCTCAGCCTTCGAACCAGCGTGGGGGATAGGGCGCGGGGCGCACTTCGTGGTCGTCGCTCAGCTCCTCCAGCAGTTCGCGGATGGTCTGGTAGAGGACGGGGTGTCGCAGGTCGGGAGCGATGTCGGCGAGCGGGCGCAGCACGAACTCGCGCTCGTGCAGAAGCAGATGGGGAATGTGCAGATCGTCGGGGACGCTCAGCACCCGGTCCTCGTAGAACAGGATGTCGATGTCCATCGTGTGCAGGGCGAAGCGCCGGACCTCGGGCGTCCCCGGGGGCCGGTTTCGCTCCAGGACCGCTTCCACCGCCTGCACCCGCTCCAGCAGCTCGGCGGGCGACAGCGTGGTCTCGACGGCGATGACGCAGTTCAGATGCCACTGCTGCTCGTCCCTGCCGGTTCCGGGCGTGCGCTCCCAGGGTTCCGTCTCGTAGAGCGGCGAGGCGTCGGTCACGCGCAGCTCGTGCATCTCGGCCAGCTGCTGGTAGGCCGCGCGGAGGAAGTGCAGGCGGCGGTCGCCGGCGTTGGAGCCGAGACCCAGGAAGACGCGTGCCATTTATAGGAGCCGCGTGCTCGGTTCGAACCGCAGGTGGCGAGCGATGGGAGCGCGGGGCTGCGTTGTGCAGTCGACCGGGGGGCGAGCGATGGGAGCGCGGGGCTGCGTCACCGCGCGCGCACCAACTCGACGGAGGGAACGCCGTGAATGCCGCCGAGCGGCGCCGTCAGCTTGCGGACGCGGACGCGGACCTGGCGCGTCGGGTACTCGCGCAGGAGCATCTCCGCGATGAGTCCGGCCAGACGCTCCAGCAGGTTCACCCGGCCGTTGGACCCCAGCTCCACGATGCGCCGGGCCACTGCGCCGTAGTCGACGGTGGTGCCCAGATCATCTGACAGCGCCGCGGGGGCCAGATCCACAGCCAGCTCGACGTCCACCGAGAACCACACGCCCAGGGTCTGCTCGGCCTTGGTCACGCCATGGTGGCCGTAAAAACGCACGTCCTCGAGGAGCAGGCGATCCATCGACCCGGCCCCGGCGCTGGTCTGTCTCAGGTCAGCCCCAGAACGTCCTGCATGGAGTAGAGGCCCGGTGGTCGGCCCGCCAGCCAGCGCGCCGCACGCAGGGCCCCGCGGGCGAAGGTGTCGCGGCTGTGCGCGCGATGGGTCAGCTCCAGCCGCTCGCCCAGGGTCCCGAAGGACACCGTGTGCTCGCCCACCACGTCACCCGAGCGCAGGGACATGATGCCGATCTCCTTCGTCGGCCGCTCGCCGGGATGGCCCTCGCGTCCGTAGACGGCCACCGTGCCGAGGTCGCGGCCCACCGCCTCCGCGATGACCTCGGCCATGCGCAGCGCCGTGCCACTGGGCGCGTCCTTCTTGAAGCGATGGTGCGTCTCCACGATCTCGATGTCGTACTCGTCGCCGAGGGCCCGCGCCATGGTGGCGAGCAGGGAATACGCGAGGGTGACGGCGACAGACATGCTCGGGGCGAGCAGGATCGGGGCGCGGCGCGCGAGGCCGGCGATCTCCTCGCGCTGCGACGCCGTCAAGCCCGTGGTGCCGATCACGGCCCGCGCCCCGGCCTCCGCGACCAGGCGCAGGTGCGCGAGGGTGGCCTCGGGAATGGAGAACTCGATGAGGAGGCGCCCGGCCGTGATGAGGGCGGCGGCATCGGTGCCGATGGGGACGCCTCGCGCGCCGATTCCCGCCACCTCGCCGGCGTCCCGGCCCACGGCAGGGTGACCCGACGCCTCCAGAGCGGCCACCAGCTTGAGATCCGACACCTCGGCCAGGCACGCGACGATGCGGCTGCCCATTCGGCCGGCGGCGCCGGCGACGACCACGTCGGTCATGGCACCGTCGCTACTTCACGAGGCCGTACGTCTTGAGGATCCCCCGCAGCTTCTCGCGATTGGCCTCGCCCATGCGGCACATGGGCAGGCGGAACTCCGGCTCGATCATTCCCGCCATGGCCATCGCTTCCTTGATGGGGATGGGGTTCGTCTCGAGGAATGCCGCCCGCGCCATCGGGAAGAGCTTGTAGTGCAGGTCGCGCGCGCGTTTCCAGTCGCCCTCGAGGGCGGCATGGACCATGTCGGACGTCTCGCGCGGCAGGATGTTGGCGATGACGGAGATGACTCCGCGTCCACCGATGGCGAGAAGGGGCAAGGTGATGTTGTCGTCGCCCGAGAGGACGCAGAACTCCGGGCCGCAGGCCAGGATCACCTGGCTCATCTGGTCCAGGGAGCCCGAGGCCTCCTTGACGCCGACGATGTTCCGGCAGTCACGGGCCAGCCGCGCCATCGTGTCGGTCTCCACGTTGATGGCCGTGCGGCTCTGGATGTTGTAGGTGAGGATGGGAAGCGCGGTCGATTCCGCCACCGCGCGGAAGTGCTCGTACAGGCCTTGTTGAGTCGGCTTGTTGTAGTACGGATTCACCACGAGGGCGCCATCCGCCCCCGCGCGCTCGGCGTGCCGGGTGAGATCGATGGCCTCCGCGGTGGAGTTCGAGCCGGTGCCCGCGATGACGGGAAGGCGCTTGCGCGCGGCTTCGACCACGATTTCCACCACGCGCTTGTGCTCGTCGTGGCTGAGCGTCGGCGATTCGCCGGTGGTCCCGCAGGGGATGAGGCCGTCGGTGCCGTGCGTAGCGTGAAAGTCGACCAGCTCCCGGAGCTTGGCCTCGTCGACCTTGCCGTTCCGGAACGGGGTAACCAGCGCGACAAAGGAGCCCTGGAATGGCGTCATACCGTCGTCTCCCCCGCCACCAGGTCCTTGTACGTCTCCCGGCGGCGCACGATCGTGAAACGGTCGCCCTGCACGAGAACCTCGGCGGTCCGGGGCCTCGCGTTGTCGTTCGACGCCATGGCAACGCCGTAGGCGCCCGCGCTCATGATGGCCAGGAGATCGCCTTCCTCGGCGCGCGGAAGCGCGCGCCCCTTGGCCAGGAAATCCCCCGACTCGCCGACATCAGCCGGCGCGCGCAGCGCACACCCCTTCGCAAGACAACTCGTTGATGTGATGCGCGAAGGGCCCCATGTGCGCGTAAAGTCTGGCATTCGGCCCCGGTGAAGTCAAGGTACGGTGACGCTCGCTTCGTTGGATCGGGCGCTCTCGTTGGCGCGCGCGCTGGCATCTTGCGCGGTCACCACGTAGCGATAGTTGCCGGAGGGAACGCCGCGGTCAGCCAAGGTGGTGGAGGGCGGCACCGTCGAGCCGACTCGGGTCCGTGATCCCCGCGAGTCCGTGCGATACACGACGTAGCGCGCGACATCGGGATCAGGACTCGCCGCCCAGGAGAGCCTCACGTCACCGCCGGCCACCACGGCCACCAGATCGCGCGGCGGCGCCGGCGGCGTGAGGTCCACCGGCGTTGCGGTCACCGGCGCGGAAAGGGGCCCGCGGGCGCGTCCATCTGCGTCGATGCGCAGCGCGCGCACCGCGTACGAGTACGCCTGGTCGTTGACGAGGCCGCGATCGGTGAACGCGGTCTCTCCAGCGGTGAGTGTGGTGATCGTCCGCGTCGCGCCCTCCGCGCCGGCACCGCGCACGATCTCGTAGCTGATCGCACCCTCGACGGGATTGCCGTCCACCAGGCGGTCCGGCGGCTCCCAGCGGAGCCGGATCTCGCCCTCTCCTGGCGTGGCCTCGACGTTCGTCGGCGCCGCCGGGGGAGCGATGTACCTCACCGAGAGCCGCGCGGAGGGTGGGCTCACCCGGCCCTGCGCATCCTCGACGAGGATGACGTACGTATAGCGACGGCCGTAGGACAGCCCCTGGCGGTCGGCCAGCGCGACGCGCGAGCCGTCGACGGTGGCCGGAGCCGGCGCAGCCATCCGGACGGTGGCGATCTCGTCGTATCCGGCGATCTGACCGCGGCTGCGCAGGGCCGACTTCGGCTCGCCGGTGCCGGCATCTTCGGAGCGGAAGACGTGGACGAGGGCGAGGTCGCGCACCGCGGAGTTGTCGACGCGGCGGTTGGGATTGACCCAGCTCAGCTCGATGAGCCCGTCGCCCGCTGTCGCGCCCAGCTCGGTGGCGGGGCGAGGCTCGCGGAGCTGCGGCGCCACCGGAGGCCCCACCCGCCCGCAGGCGGTCAGCACGAGGACGAGGGCCAGCCCGGCGGCGCCGACGAGGCGCGGGGTCACGCCTCGCCGACCAGGACTCGCGCCAGAGCGAGGGAGGAGCGCACGGCGTCGGGAGCCGTGCCCCCGGTCACCGACCGCGCCCGCAGGGACGCCTCCACGGAGATGGCCTCCGTCACGTCGTCGTCGATCAGATCGGAAAATCCCTTCAGCTCGGCCACCGACAGCTCGAGGAGGTCCCGGCCCCGCTCGATCCCGTGGCGCACGATACGCCCCACCGCCTCGTGGGCCTGGCGGAAGGGCAATCCCTTGCGGACCAGGTAGTCGGCCAGGTCGGTGGCCGTGGCGAAGTTCTCGCCGGCGGCCCGCCGCATGCGTTCGGGCCGGAAGCTCAGGGTGGCGAGCATGGGCGGCAGGACGGTGAGGATGGCCTCCAAGGTGTCCACGGAGTCGAAGAACGGCTCCTTGTCCTCCTGCATATCTGAGTTATAGGTGAGAGGCAGCCCCTTCATCGTGGTCAAGAGGGCGACGAGATTGCCGTAGAGCCGGCCGCTCTTGCCGCGGATCAGCTCCGCCACGTCGGGGTTCTTCTTCTGCGGCATGATCGAGGATCCCGTGGCGAAGCCGTCGGCGATCTCCACGAAGCCGAACTCGGCGGTGGCCCACAAGGTGAGGTCGGCGGCCAGCCGCGAGAGGTGCATGCCGGTGATGGCGGCGGCGGCCAGAAACTCCAGCACGTAGTCGCGGTCGCTCACGGCGTCGAGACTGTTCGGCGCGACCGACGCGAACCCGAGATCGACGGCCAGTGCCTCGCGATCGATGGGGAAGGCGGTACCCGCGAGGGCGGCCGCGCCGAGGGGCAGGACGTCGGTCCTGGCCCGGCAGGCGACCAGCCGCCCACGATCGCGCTCGAGCATGAACACGTAGGCGAGGAGGTGATGCGCGAGGAGAATGGGCTGGGCGCGCTGCAGGTGGGTGTAGCCGGGCATGGCGACGTCGAGATTCTCCGCGGCTCGGCCGATCAGCGCGCGCTGCACCTCGCGGAGACCGTCGTTCACCCCGTCGCAGACGTCTTTCATGTAGAGGCGCTCGTCCAGGGCGATCTGATCGTTGCGGGAGCGGCCGGTGTGGAGCTTGCCCCCGGAGGGACCGATCAGTTCCAGCAGGCGGCGCTCGATGTTGTTGTGAATGTCCTCGAGTTCCGGGCGGAAGGGAAACGTTCCGCTGGCCAGCTCCTCGCGGATGCGCGCCAGGCCGCCGGCGATGGCCTCGTGCTCCGGCGGGGTAAGGACACCGGCGCGGGCGAGGGCCCGCGCCCAGGCCAGGCTCCCCTGGATGTCCTGGGGCCACAGGCGGCGATCGAAGTCCAGCGAGCCGGTGAATCGCTCGGCGGTGGGGTGCGCGCCAGCGGCGAAACGCCCACTCCAGACCTTCATTGTAGGAGCCGCGTGCCCGGCTTGAAGCGTGGGTGGGCTGTTCGAGGTGCGCGGGGCTTCGTTCCCCTCACCGATTTATTGACCTTGTTTCGCGGGACGCGCCTGGCAGCTTGACCAGCGGGTTGGCCGGAAGGGCTGGTCGAGGTGCGCGCGGCCCTTCACCGATTCATCGATGTTGTGTGGCAGAAGCCGCGGCCCGGCTCGAGCCGCGTGTGAGCGGTTCGACGTGCGTGCGGCTCCGTGGGCTTCGCCGATTCATTGACGGGGTGGGGCGAAGGCTTCATCGGCGCTTAGTTGGCCAGGAGGGCGGCGATGTCGTCCATGATGCGCCGGGTGACGGCGGCGCGCGCTAGGCGGCCGTGCTGCGCGTCGGCGTTGAAGCGCCGAGGCGGACCGAAGCGGACGGTCAACGGATGCCGGCGCGGGAGATAGAAGCGCCGGCCGCGGAGGGCCTCGTAGGTTCCCTGGATCGCTGCGGGAACGACGGGAACACGCGCGCGGAGGGCCAGCAGGGCGACTCCCTGCAGGCCACGCTCCAGGCGGCCGCGCACGCTGAATGGTCCCTCGGGAAAGATCCCGAGGATGGCGCCGCGCTCCAGGGCGCCGAGCGCGCGGCGGAGTCCGCCCACGTCGGGCGTCTGTTTGAGGGGGATCGAGCCGATGCGATCGTGGAACAGCGGGTGCAGGGGAGTGGCGCGGTAGACACGCGGCATCACGATGAACGAGATCGGCTCCCGGACGGCGAGGCCTAACACCACTCCATCCAGGTAGTTGTGGTGATTGGCGGCGATGATGTACGGCCCCTGGCAGGGCAGGAGCTCGGCGCCGGCCACGGTCAGAGGAAAGAAGCGCGTCACCGGCGGACGCAGCCCGGAGCGCAGCGTGCGGTACAGCGTGCGCCGAGGGAGGGACGCCGCGTCGGCGACGGCTCGCACGGGGATGGGCGTGGGGCGAGGCATCGTCGCCCGGGTTATAGCACGAATGACGCGTGCGTCATCGCCCCTCACCCGCGCGGGCGCGTCAGGCGATAGCGGGCCACGGCCGCATTGTGCTGTTCCAGGGTGGTGGAGAACTGGTGGTGGCGGTCGTCGAGGGCCACGAAGTAGAGGTAGGGGACCTGAGCGGGATTCAGCACGGCTTCGATGGACGACATTCCGGGACTGGCGATGGGCCCCGGAGGCAACCCGGTATTCCGGTACGTGTTGTACGGATGATCGACCTCGAGGTCGGCGCGGGTGAGCGTCCCGCGCTCGCGCCGAACGGCGTACTGAACCGTGGGATCCGCCTGGAGCGGCATCTCGCGGGCGAGCCGGTTCCAGAACACCGCGGCGATCAGAGGACGCTCCTCGGGTACCACGGCCTCGCGCTCCACGATCGACGCCAGGGTGAGGAGCTGATGGGTGCTCAGGCCATGGGCTTGGGCCCGCTCGACCAGCTGCGGGGTCAGCTTGGCGTGCAGGCGCTGCACCAGGCGAGTCAAGATCTCCTCGGGCGTCATGCCCCGCACGAACTGGTAGGTGTCGGGGAACAGATAGCCTTCGAGGCTGGGCGCGTCGACACCAAGGGTGCGCAGGAAGGCGGGGTCGGTGGCCGCGCGCTCGATGTCGCGCGCCGAGGCCAGGCGGGCCGACTGCAGCGTTTGCGCGAGTTCGGCGAGAGTGGCCCCTTCAGGCTGGAGCACGGCGTGTTGGCGCACGGCTCCCGCGGCGAGTTGGGCGAGCACCGCGGGGGTGGCGGCGCCCTGCGGGAACTCGTACTCACCAGGCCTGAGGCGTCGCGCCTGACCGCGTAGCACGCTCAGCGCGATGAAGCCGGCGGGGCTGCGGATCACATCGTCACGGCGGAGCCGTGCGGCGATGCCGCGGAGGCCGGCCCGCGGGGGAATCTCCACCACGCGCAGCCCGGCGCGGAGGGCAGCGGTGGGTGTCAGGACCCGCCACGCTTCGACGGTCAGGGCCACCACGGCGAGCGCGCAGAGGGTGCCGGCGACGAGGCGCAACCTCATGATTTGTCGAGTCTACATGCGGTGTGCCGCAGCGCGCCACCTCTGCTATACTGCGAGGTCGGGGCGTGAGCGCCCCGGAAATCGTCAAGGGGGTCTTCATGCTGGAGCTTCAGCTCCCCACCCGTCACGAATGGATCGCCCAGGAGCCGACCTACGGCAAGCTGGCCATCGAGGCTTTCGAGCCGGGCTTCGCGCTGACCGTCGGGAACGCCTATCGCCGGGTTCTGCTCTCCGCGATCCATGGGGCGGCCCCGACATGGGTCAAGATCACGGCGTCCTCCACGAGTTCTCGCACCTGCCCGGCGTGACGGAAGACACCCTCGACATCATGCTCAATCTCCGCAAGGTGGTGTTCCAGCTGCACGTGAATCGGCCGAAGATTCTGCGCCTCCGGGCCCACGGGGTCGGCGTGGTCAAGGCGGGCGCCTTCGAGTCCGACGCCGACGTGGAGATCCTCACCCCTGACGTCGTCCTGGCCACGCTCGACAAGGACGGCAGCGTGGAGATGGAAGTGTGCGTCGAGCGCGGGCGGGGTTACGCCGGAGCCGAGAAGCGGGAGCCCGAGGCGCTGCCCATCCACGCCATCCTCCTCGACGCCGATTTCTCTCCCGTCAAGCGGGTGCATCAGCACGTGGAGGAGATGGCGGACGGGCGCGAGCGCCTGGTCCTGGAGCTCTGGACCGACGGGGCCGTCGCCCCCGCGGTGGCTGTGGCCGAGGCCTCGCGGCTCCTCGAGGACCACTTCGACCTGCTCACCGACTTCCCCGAGACGGCCCCGGTCGAGGAAAGCGTCGAGGTCGGTGAGGAGCCCCGCCCGCGCACGGAGCTGAACGAGAATCTTTTCCGCAACGTGGACGAGCTGGAACTGTCGGTGCGTGCCTCCAACTGCCTCAAGACCGCCAACATCCGGACCATCGCGGATCTTGTGCAGAAGTCCGAAGCGGAGCTGCTCAAGACCAAGAACTTCGGCAAGAAGTCCCTCAACGAAATCAAGACCATCCTCGGCGAGATGGGCTTGTCCCTGGGCATGCGCCTCGACCCCGAGGAGCTGGAGCGCCTGCGCGCGCAGTTCGAGAAGTCCTTCGAGAGTTAGCAACATGGGGGGCCTCGAACGGGCCCCCAAGCCCCCCGGCGCTCGGGCCACCCCGGCGAAGCCGGGGCGGCCCTCGGATTCACGCGGCGGTCGGGTGGAGCGACGACCGTCGGCGACGGTGCGATCTTCGTGCGCTACTACCGTGTGAGCCGGGCTTTGATGCGGGCCACCGCTTCCTCTGTCTGCTCACGGCCGCCGAAGGCGGTCAGGCGGAAGTAGCCCTCGCCGCTCGGGCCGAACCCGGAACCCGGGGTGCCGACGATGTGGGCCTCGCCGAGGAGCATGTCGAAGAAGTCCCACGAGGAGAGCCCGGAAGGCGTCTGGACCCAGATGTAGGGCGCGTTGCGCGCCCCGTACACCGTCAACCCCGCCGCCTCCAGCCCCTCGCGGATGATCCGGGCGTTGTCCATGTAGAAATCGACCAGCGCGCGCACCTCGCGCTGTCCCTCGTCGGTGTAGACGGCCGCGGCGCCCCGCTGGATGATGTAGGGCACGCCGTTGAACTTCGTGGACTGGCGGCGGAGCCACAGCCTGTTGAGCTCCACGGCGTCGCCGCCGGCGGTCCGCCCCACGACCTCCTTGGGCACCACCGTGAACGCGCAGCGCGTGCCCGTGAACCCGGCCGTCTTCGAGAAGCTCCTGAACTCGATGGCCACCTCGCGCGCGCCCTCCACCTCGAAGATGGAGTGGGGAATCTCCGGGTCGCGGATGTACGCCTCGTAGGCCGCGTCATAGAGCAGCACGGCGCCGTGGGCGCGGGCGTAGTCCACCCAGCGCTTGAGGGTGGCGCGCGTCATCACCGCACCCGTGGGATTGTTCGGGTAGCACAGGTAGACCAGGTCGACGGCCGTCTCGGGGAACGGTGGCTGGAAGCCGGTGGCGGCGGTGCACGGCAGATAGACGAAGCCAGCGTAGCGGCCCGCCTCGTCGGCCGGGCCCGAGCGACCGGCCATGACGTTGCTGTCGACGTAGACGGGATAGACCGGGTCCGTCAACGCCACCACGGACTCCGCCGCGAAGATCTCCTGGATGTTCCCGCTGTCGCTCTTGGCCCCGTCGCTCACGAAGATCTCGTCGGGGGCGATCGACACCCCGCGGGCGCCGTAGTCGTGCTTGGCGATCAGCTCGGTGAGGAACTCGTACCCGGGCTCGGGGCCGTAGCCGCGGAAGGTCTCCGGGCGCGCCATCTCGTCGACCGCCTCGTGCAGCGCGCGGATCACCGCGGACGGCAGGGGCCGGGTGACGTCGCCGATGCCGAGGCGGATGATCTGCGCGGAGGGATGCGCGTCCTGGAAGGCCTTCACACGCCGGGCGATCTCCACGAAGAGATAGCTGCTCTTGAGCTTCAGGTAGTGCTCGTTGATGCGTGCCACGGATGTGTCTCCTCGCGGGCGACGGACGTCGTGTTGGAGTGGCCCGATTCTAGCGCGGATCATCCGCGCTAGCACGTCGTGTCGGGGTCGAGGCAGTAGCGATCACGGCGTCGTGAGGCCCACGTCGTCACGGTGAGCACGCGGCCGTCGGTGTCCAGCATGACGGCGCCGTCGCGATCGGTCCGATAGACGGCGGCGCCGGCCGCGACGAGACGGGCCTCGGTGTCCGGGCTGGGGTGACCGTAGGAATTGCGCGCGCCCACGGAGATGACGGCGATGGCTGGATTCACGGCGCTGAGGAACGCCGCGGTGCTGGAGCCCCGGGACCCGTGGTGGGCGACCTTCAAGACGGTCGCCGCGAGCGGCGCGCGCCGGCGGAGGAGATCGCCTTCCGTGCGCGCGGTGATGTCGGACGCCAGGAGAAAGGACGCCAGTCCCAGCTCGACTCTGAGGGCGAGCGCGCCGTCGTTTCGGTTCGGTGTGCCCCCGGCGCCCGCGGCGTCGTCGTGCGGCGACTCCGCCGCGAGCATGGCCCCGCCGAGCACCGTGAGGCCCACGCCCACGCGCCCCGCCCATGACACCAGCGCCTCGGGCGTGCCGGGCTCCGTCACACGGAACAGTCGCCGGATCGCGGGCAGGCCGCCGGCGTGGTCGAGATCGGCATGTGTGGCGAGGGCGGCGGCCAGCGACAGATGGCCGCGGTTCCAGAGGAATGGCGCCACCACACGCTCGCCCGTATCGAGACGGTAGGGGCCACCTGGCCCGGCGTCGAGCAGGGCCGCGCGGCCGTTGGGGGTCTCCAGCACGATGGCGTCCCCCTGTCCCACGTCGAGGACGGTGATCCGAAGACGCCCGTCGGGCGGCCGGATGAGCGGCCAGGACTCGATCACTGTGGCGCCGAGGCCAAGCACTGCTCCGGCGACGGCCAGCATCCGGGCGAGCGCCGCCGCGCTGCCGCGCAGCCTCCACGCGGACAGACCAAGACCGAGCGCACTCGTGTAGGCGACGACCGCGGTCCAGTGTGGCGCTGGCAAGTGGACGACGGCGCCCGGTACGGAGGCCGCCACCTGGACGACACCGCGTAGCGCCAGGAGCACTGGCCACACGGCGTTGAGGAGGAGGCGTCCTCCCGCCTCCAGCACGGTGGTGAGGGCGACACCAGCCAGGCCCACCACGGTGGCGATTCCCGCCAGGGGGACAACCGCCAGGTTGGCGACCACGCCGATGGTG
Source organism: uncultured Candidatus Rokubacteria bacterium (assembly GCA_963848005.1). GTDB lineage: Bacteria > Methylomirabilota > Methylomirabilia > Rokubacteriales > CSP1-6 > CAVWFS01. Next base: position 84,877 of record CAWKCA010000010.1, on the reverse strand, counting down.
GAGACCTGGTTGAAGTGCGCGAGCGCAACCGGCAGTACAGCGAGTTGGGCGGCCACGCTCACGCCGAGCGCGGCAAGCAGCCAGTTGCGCGGCAGCGGAGCCAGGACGATTCCCGCCGTGGCCACGAAAGAGAGCTGGAAGCCGGGATCGAGGAGGTCGCCAGGGCGCAGGGCGAGGACGATGAGCGCCGCGAGAGCCAGGCTGTTGAGCACCGACGCCTCGCGCTCCAGCAGCAGGGCGCCGAGGATCAACACCCCCATGATGGTGGCGCGCAGGACCGACGGCTCGGGCCCCACCACGCAGGCAAAGGCGATCACCGTCGCCATCGCCACGACCGCCGCGAGGCGCCGACTCGCGTGCGCCATCACGAGCAGCGCGAAGACCGATGCGGCGAGCAGGGCGACGTTGAAGCCGGAGACGGCGAGCACGTGATAGACGCCGGCACGGCGGAACGCGTCGTCGAGATCGCGCGGGAGCGCGCTCCGATCCCCCAGCAGGAGCCCGCCGAGGAGGGCTGCCGAGGTCGGGGGCAAGGCCTCGCGCATGATCTCCAGAGCGCGTCGCTTGACCCGGATCGGCCACCGCGAATCGGGCTCGTCGAGCGGCGTCACACGCTCGCCTCGTCCCGTGGCGAGCACGTGGATGCCCTCGCGCGCGAGATACGCGGAGTAGTCAAAGACTCCAGGGTTGCGGAATCCCGAGGCCTCACGCAGCTTCAGCTCCGCCGTGATGCGCTGGCCCTCGGTCAGGCTCGGGGGCTCGCCGTAGATCGCGATCTGGAGTCGTCCCGACCGGGGAAGACTATCCACACGCGCCACATCGACGACCAGCCGGGTTCGATCGGGCGCCCAGCGAATCGGCTCCGCCGCGAGCGTTCCCTCGATCAGCGCGGTCGCCGGCATCGGCAAACGGGCGACGTGGTCCGGCGGCAGAGGGGGCGCCGTGGCGCGGAGCGTCCCCAACGCCACCACGGCCGCCAGCAACGGCACCGTCGCCCAGCGGGATGCGCCCCACAGCGCCAGGGCTGTCGCGGCCACCAGGCCGACGCCTCCCACACACCAGGCCACGTGCTCCAGGCCGACCGGGGCGAGCGCAACCCCGGCGGCGAAGGCCAGGGCAAGAGGCGCGAGGGGGATCGACAGCCAGCGCATCGAGCCCTCACGGAGGGGTGACGGTGACGTGTTGACGTACGCGTTCGAGCTTCGTGGCGCCCACGCCCCGCACCCGCCGGAGGTCTTCGATAGAGGTGAAGGGCGCACGCTCCCGCGCCTCGACGATCCGCGTGGCCAGCGCGGGCCCGATGCCGGGAAGGCGCGTCAGCTCGTCCGCTGTCGCCCGGTTGAGGTCGATCGGCTCGAGGTCCGAAGCGCCGGCGTCAGCGCGGAGCTTCGATGGCCGGGGCGGCACCCCTCGCGATGATCCGTCGGCGCCCGCGGGAGTCTCCAGCGCCTCCTCGCGATCGAAGCCCTCGAGCCGTTCCACCACGTCGGGATGGGTGTGCCGCCAGCGGTCGACCGCGAGTCCGCCCCCGAAGGTGGCGAGCAGGGCGACGAGTACGAGGAGCTGATGGCGCGAGTAGAAGGCCATGACGCGACGCTGCCACGGCCCTGCGCCCGCGGCTAGAGTGCGAAAACGGAGACACCGGGCCGTATCTCTCTGGTCACGCCGTGGCGCGCTCGGGCGCGCCGCGCCCACGCGTGAACGTGAGCGCGGCGCCGGATTCGCGCGCGCGGCGCGCGGGTGGTCAGGGGACGAGCGCGGCGCGCGTGATGGCCGTGGTCTCCCGCGCGTGCCACTCGCTTTCGGCAAAGGCGCGGTCGATCTCGCCGAGGGGATACGTGTGCGAGATGAGCCGATCGAAGGGCCACCGCATGCGGTTGCGCACCAGGAAGTCGAGGGCGCGCGGGATCACCCAGGGATCGTACTGGATGACCCCCACGATGCGCTTGGCCCCCCACACCAGAAGCGACGGCTCCAGCTCCACCTTGGCCCCGCGGCTGATGGTGCCGATCTCGAGATAGGTACCCCCCGAGCGCAGCATCTCGATGCCCTCGGGGATCACGGCGGGGAAGCCCACGAAGTCACAGGCCACGTCGACGCCCAGGCCGCCCGTCAGCGTGCGCACGAGGCTCACACGTTCCTTCCGGTCGGCGACCTCCCGGACGTTGATGGTGTGGTCGGCGCCGAAGGCGCGCGCCAGCTCCAGCCGGCCGGCGATCTGGTCCAGGACGATGACCGTCTGTGCTCCCATGTCCTTGGCCACCGCGGCAGCCTGGACCCCGAGGCCGCCCGCGCCCTGGATGGCCACGCTTCCGCCGAAGCGGAGCCCCGCCTGGGAGAGCCCGAAGATGACCTGGCAGAGGGCACAGTTCACCGGCGACACCAGCTCGTCGGACAGCGCGTCGGGCACGAGGAAGATGGCCCCGCCGGGGCGGAGGTAGTAGTACTCGGCGAAGGCACCGTGGAAGTGCGGGAAGTCGCGCGGACCGCGCGGGCGCTCGAGCTTGGCCGGGCAGTTGGCCGGCTCGTTGTTCAGGCACACGTAGCAGCGCCCGCACGGATAGAAATAGGTGTAGGCCACGCGGTCGCCCTCCCGGAGCGGGCGGCCGAGCGAGTCGGTCTTCACGCGCGCGCCGAGCTTGGCCACGCGCCCCGTCATCTCGTGGCCGAAGATCCAACCGTCCTCGGGGAGGCGCAGGGGCGCGTCGCCGCGCCAGAAGTGGAGATCCGATCCGCAGACGTTGGCGAGGGTCACCCGAATCAGCACGGCGTCGGGCTCGACATCAGGGATCGGCACCTCACGGATCTCGAACGGCCTTCCGGGTCCGAAAAAGACGGCAGCCTTCCCCGTGCTCATGCGTGTCCTCCTGATCTGATGGGGGGCCTCGACAGGGCCCCCCATGCCCCCCGGCGCTCGGGCCACCCCGGCAAAGCCGGGGCGCCCCTCGAAGCCCCCGGCGCTCGTCGCGCTCCGCGGAACCCGGGGCGCTCTTCGATTTCTCGACGGGCCCCTAGCTCCGCTCGCGCCCCAGCTCGAAGGCATCGTGCAGGGCGCGGACGGCCAACTCGGCGTACTTGTCCTCGATCACGCAGGACACGGCGATCTCGGAGGTGGAGATCATCTGGATGTTGATGGCTTCCCGGGATAGGGCGGTGAACATGCGGGCCGCCACGCCGGAATGGCTGCGCATGCCGACGCCGACGATGGAGACCTTGGCCACGCGCTCGTCGTGGACCGTCCCCTCCGCGCCGACCTCGCGCGCGATCTCCTCCAGCGCCGCGGCGGCCCGCGCGTGGTCGCCGCGGGGCAGGGTGAAGGAGATGTCGGTGTAGCCGTCGCGGCTGATGTTCTGGACGATCATGTCCACCACGATGTTCCGCTCGGCGACGGCGCCGAAGACCCGCGCGGCGATCCCTGGCCGATCCGGCACGCGCAGGATCGAGATCTTGGCCTGGCTGCGGTCGTGGGTGATGCCGGTGACCACCGCCGCTTCCATCCCGCTCTCCTCTTTCGTCACGAGGGTGCCCGGATCCGGCTTGAACGTCGACCGCACATGAACGGGCACCCTGTACTTCTTGGCGAACTCCACGGAGCGCGCCTGCAGCACCTTGGCGCCCAGGCTCGCCATCTCCAGCATTTCGTCGTAGGCGACCCGCGACAGCTTGCGGGCGTCGGGGACGATGTTGGGGTCCGCGGTGTAGACGCCATCCACGTCGGTGTAGATCTCGCAGACGTCGGCCTGCAACGCCGCGGCCAGGGCCACCGCGGTGAGATCGGAGCCGCCCCGCCCCAGGGTGGTGATCTCATCGTCCTCGCTCAACCCCTGGAAGCCCGCCACCACGGCGATCTCGCCGTCGTCGAGCGCGCGCCGCACGCGGTCGGCGGTGATCCGGCTGACGCGCGCCTTGGTGTGGGCTCGATCCGTGCGCATCCCCACTTGAGGTCCCGTGAAGGAGCGCGCCTTGAAGCCGAGAGTGTGAAGCGCCATGGCGAGGAGCGCGATCGTCACCTGCTCGCCGGTGGCCAGCAGCATGTCCATCTCGCGCGGATCGGGCGTCGGCGTGATGTGGTGGGCGAGGGCCGCCAGCCCATCGGTCGTCTTGCCCATGGCCGATACGACCACGACCAGGCCGTGTCCGCTCCCGCGCTCCTCGCCGCTGGCCGTCCTGGCGACTCGCCGGGCGACGTTCAGGATCTTCTCGTGATCGGCCACGGACGAGCCGCCGTACTTCTGGACGATCAGCGCCATGACCCTCGAAATCTACACGTGGCGACCGGGGCGGGCAAGGCCGTGCGCCGAGTCGCGGTCAGCGCTCCGTGGTCTCACGCCGAGGACTCCGCTCGGGCCCGACCCACCTCGCTCAGGGTCACATGTTCGCGCAGGAGGAAGAGCCACCCGATGAGGGTGACCGGGACGAACTGCACGGCGTGGAGAATGATCGCGTAGCCCACGGCCTCGGCGCGGGCCACGCCGAGAATTCCCAGGGCCACCGCCGCGGCGGCGTGGAAGACGCCGATGAACCCGGGGGCCGAGGGGATGGACACGCTGACGCCTACGAACGCCAGCACCACCCACGGGGCGACCCACGAGAGCGAGAGATGGAGGGCGCGCAGGACCGTCCAGGCAGCGAGGGCGGGGATGACCCACGCCACGACCGTCCAGACGAGCAGGGGGACGAGGTGCTCCGGTGTGCGCACGCCATGTACGCCCCGCACGAAGCGGTCGAAGACGCGGGTGACCCGGCTCTGCAGCCGCGGCCAGCGTCGGAACATCCAGCGCGCGATGGCGTGCATGGTCTCCGGGCGCCAGGCCATGCCCGCCAGGGCGGCGATCCCCACGAGGTTGACGGCCAGCATGACCAGCGCTCCCCACTGCAGATACCCGGGGACGGGGATCATCAGCACGATGAGACCGACGAGGAGGACCACGGTGAGGCCGTCGAGCACCCGCTCGACCACCACGGTCCCCAAGGTGGTCCAGAAGCCGTGACCCCAGCGATGGGCGACGACGTAGACTCGCGCGACCTCACCGGCCCGGAGGGGCAGGACGTTGTTCACCATGTAGCCGATCATCGTCGCCGCCACCAGGCCAGGGGGATGGGAGCGCGGGGGGAAGAGATAGCGCCAGCGCGCCGCCCGCGCCCACAGCCCGAGCGGGGCGAGGATCGCCGCTACCGTCACCCAGCCCCACTCCGCGTTGCGCAGCTGCACGCCGAGCGCGCTGAGATCGACGGTGGCCAGGAGATAGACGATCAGTCCGAGGCTGATCGCGATGCCGACGACGACCTTCAGGACCTTGCCGGTGAGCTGTCTATTCAGAGGGCTAACAGCGTCCGCACGACATCGGGCCAGGTCTCCCTGCTCACGCGGGGCCGCCCTCCACGCGGATGAGCGCGGTGGGCAGGGCCACCACGGGCAGGCGGTCGATCCGGGCGAGAGCGGCGCGGACGTCACGCTCCGTCGCCTCGTGCGTCATCATCACCACCGGAACGGCTTCCGTGGCGCGACCTTTCTGGATCATCGAGGCGATGGAGATGCCGTGCTCGCCCAAGACGCCCGTGATGCGCGAGAGCACCCCCGGGCGGTCCTGGGCCATGACGCGAAGGTAGTACGCGCAGCGCACGCCATCCATGGGACGCAGGGGCAGGGCCGCCGCGCCCTCCGAGGGCAGATCGAGGGCCAGAGCCGGAATATCGTGGGCGATCCGCCTGGCGATCTCGAGGATGTCGGACCACACGGCAGACGCCGTGGGAAGCTGCCCCGCACCGCGGCCGTAGAACATGAGGTCGCCCACGGCGTCGCCCGTGATGAACACGGCGTTGAAGACCCCGGACACCGCGGCCAGCGGCGAGCCGGACGGGATCATGGTGGGGTGCACGCGCACTTCCACGCCCCCGTTCGCGGCCTTGGCGATGGCGAGGAGCTTGATCGTGTACCCGAGCTCCCGCGCATAGGCGATGTCGGCGGCGATGATGCGGCTGATGCCCTCGGTGTAGATGTCCTTCAGGTCCACGAACGTGCGGAAGGCCAGGGAGACGAGGATCTGGAGCTTGTGGGCGGAGTCGAGGCCTTCGACATCCAGGGTCGGATCGGCCTCGGCATAGCCTCGCGCCTGCGCCTCCTTCAGCACTTCGGCGAAGTCGAGTCCCTCGCCGGTCATCTTCGACAGCACGTAGTTGCAGGTGCCGTTGACGATGCCCGCCACGGAGAGGATGCGGTTGGCGACCAGCCCCTCCTTGACGGCGCGGATGAGGGGAATGCCGCCGGCCACCGCGGCTTCAAATGCCAAGGTCACACCACGCCGGCGCGCCTCGTCGTAGAGCGAGACGCCGTGGTGGGCAAGGAGGGCCTTGTTCGCCGTGACCACGTGCTTGCCCGCCGCCAGCGCTTTCATGATGAACGTGCGCGCGGGCTCCAGTCCGCCCACCAGCTCGATCACCACGTCGATGGCGGGATCGTCGAGAACGGCGGAGGCGTCGGTGGCCAGGGAGAGGCGGGACAGGTCGAGTCCTTCGCGCGGGCGCGTGACGTCGACGTCGGCGACGCGGCTCAGGACGAGGCGGCAGCCGGCGCGCTCCTCTAGGGTAGCTCGCTGCGCCTCCAGGAGCTTGACGACTCCCGCGCCGACGGTGCCGAGCCCAAGGAGCCCGAGGCGGACGTCCCGCATCAGAGGCCGATCAGTGGGTGAGCTGCTTGAGACCGCGGAGCGCCTGCCGGATGCGCTGCTCGTTCTCCACGAGGGCGAAGCGCACGAAGCCTTCCCCGTACTCGCCGAACCCGATGCCCGGCGAGACGGCTACCTTGGCTTCCTGAATCAGCAGCTTGGCGAACTCCAGCGATCCCAGGGGCCGGAAGGCCTCGGGAATGGGGGCCCACACGAACATGGTGCCCTTCGGCTTGGGCACGGACCAGCCCATCTTGTTGAGCCCGTCCACCAGCACGTCGCGGCGCTTGCGGTACACCGCGTTGATGTCGGCCACGACCGATTGATCGCCCTCCAGCGCGATGATGCCGGCGATCTGGATGGGCTGGAAGACGCCGTAGTCGAGGTAGGACTTGATCCGCGCGAGGGCGTGGATCATCTGCCGATTGCCGCAGGCGAAGGCGAGCCGCCAGCCCGCCATGTTGTAGGACTTCGTCAGGGAGAACAGCTCGACCCCCACGTCCTTCGCGCCGGGCACTTCCAGGAACGATGGCGGACGATAGCCGTCGAAGGCGAGGTCGGCGTAGGCGAAGTCGTGGACGACCATGAGGCGGTGCTCCCGGGCGAAGGCCACCACGCGCTCGAAGAAGGCGCGGTCCACGCACATGGTGGTGGGGTTGTGCGGGAACGAGAGGATGAGGAGCTTCGCCTTCGGCCACGCCAGCTTGGCCGTCTCCTCGAGCTTGGCGAAGAAGTCGACCTCCGGCGTCAGGGGCACGGAGCGGAGATCGCCGTCGGCGATGACCACGGAGTACGAGTGGATCGGATAGGTCGGGTTCGGGACCAGCACGCCGTCGCCGGGCTGGAGCACGGCCAGGGCCAGGTGGGCCAGTCCCTCCTTGGCGCCGATGGTCGCGATGGCCTCGGAGTCAGGGTCGAGCTCGACGCCGTAGCGGTCGCGGTACCACCGGGTGATGGCCACGCGGAGACGCGTGATCCCGCGCGACGCGGAGTAGCGGTGGTTTCGCGGGTTCTGGGCGGCCTCGATGAGCTTGGCCACGATGTGCTTGGGGGTCCCGAGGTCGGGGTTCCCCATCCCGAGGTCGATGACGTCCTCGCCGCGCGAGCGCGCCTTCGCCTTCAGATCGTTGACGATCGCGAAGACGTACGGGGGCAGGCGCTTGATGCGATAAAAGTCGTCCATGTGGCGTCCCCGATGAGGGTCTCCCGATCATACTGCGCGCTCTCGAAACGAGTCAACGAATGGCGAGCGCGGAATGGCGCTCGGTTCGCCTCCGATTGCGGCGGCGGAGCCGCCGCCCGGCCGGGGGAGAGTGGTGCGCGCGATGGGCGGTCAGCGGCAGCGGTGGCGGTCGAGGAACTTCAGGCAGAGCTGGTTGAAGGCCTCGACCTGCTCCCAGAAGTGGACGTGGCCGGCTCCGGGCACGGTGTGCAGCTCAGCGTCCGGGATACGCTCGGCCAAGAGGTGCGAGAAACGCGGCGGGACGAGAATGTCGTCCTCGCCGACGGTCACCAGGGTCGGGACCCGGAGAGCCGAGAGCCGCTCGAGCGTGTCATGGGCGAGCACGGCGTCCCCCTGACGCAGGAAACCCGTCTCCGACTGCGGATAGGGGTTGGCCAGCCCGCTGGCCAGGATCGCTTCGATGAACTCGGGGCGCTCCTGCCAGGTCACGGGCGAGAAGAGCCAGAGGAACTGTAGGCGCATGTACTGCTCCCGGCTCAGCGAGGGCCGGGCCGCGCGCCAGGCCGCGAGGAGGGCGCGGGTTTGCGCATCGGGTCGCGCGAACGTGCAGTGGAGCTGGAGCGAGCGCACCCGGGACGCATGGCGAAGGGCGACTTCCTGGGCGATCATCCCTCCCATCGAGGCCCCGACGATGTGGGCACGGTCGATCCCCAGGACGCTCATCAGGCCCACCGTGTCGTCGGCCATCATCCGCGTCGTGTAGGGCAGTTCCGGCGCGTCCGTCTGTCCAGCTCCCCGATTGTCGAAGGCCACCACCCGGTAGCGTCCCGCGAGCTCCCGGAACTGAAACCCCCACGCCAGATGATCCCCGCCGAACCCCATGATGAGAACGACTGGCTGTCCCTCCCCCGCCGCCTCGTAGAACATCTCGATCTCGCCCACCCGAACCTTCGGCATCGGTCTAGTTGGAGGGTGCGCGGCGCTCCCTCCAAACCTCCCCGCTCACGCTGGGAGCCATCACCGAGCGAATAACACGTGGCGGCCGGGAGCCCATAGCTGGTGCCCGGTGGCGCTGCCTCTTTCGGTGGCTCGCACGTGGAGACGCGATCGAGTCACCCCTCGCCGAAACGAGGATCACCTGATCGCGACGCCGGTGCGGACCTGGCAGGCAACCCAGTGCCCGGGCGACGTCTCCTTGAGCACCTGCTCGTTCTCCGAGCAGGAGGGGACGCGCAGGGCGCAGCGCGTGTGGAAGCGGCAGCCCGAGGGAGGGTTGATCGGGCTGGGCACGTCGCCTTCCAGGATGATGCGCTTGCGCTTGAGGGTGGGATCCGGGATGGGCACGGCGGACAGGAGCGCTTCGGTGTAGGGGTGCTTCGGATTTGTGTACAGCTCCTTGGCCGGCGCGATCTCGACGATCTTGCCGAGGTACATCACGGCGACGCGCGTGGAGATGTGCTCCACGACCGAAAGGTCGTGGGCGATGAACAGGTAGGTCAAGCCGAACTGGGCCTGGAGGTCCTCGAGCAGGTTGATGACCTGGGCTTGCACGGACACGTCCAGAGCGGACACCGGCTCGTCGGCCACGATGAGCTTCGGGCTGACGGCGAGGGCGCGGGCGATCCCGATCCGCTGCCGCTGGCCCCCGGAGAACTCGTGGGGATAGCGCCGCAGATGGTCGGCGTTGAGGCCGACCGTTTCCAGCAGCTGGACCACCCGTTCCTCGCGCGCCTTGCGGTTCGGGGCGAGCTTGTGGATGATGAGGGCCTCCCCGACGATCGAGCCGACGGTCATCCGGGGATTGAGCGACGCGTAGGGGTCCTGGAAGATGATCTGCATCTCCTTGCGGAGAGCCCGCAGCGTGCGCTTGTCCATCGCGGTGACGCTCTTGTCCTGGAACCGGACCTCGCCTGACGTCGGCTCGATGAGGCGCAGGATCGAGCGCCCGGTCGTCGACTTGCCGCAGCCCGATTCGCCGACCAGGCCGAGCGTCTCCCCGGCCATGATGCCGAAGGAGACGTCGTCGACGGCGTGCACCCGCGCCACTTCCTTGGAGAAGAGACCTCCGCGGATGGGGAAGTATTTCTTGAGGTTCTTGACGGTCAGCAGCTCGGCCATGGGCAGCCTCAATACAGGAAGCAGGCGACCTTGTGGCCCGGCCTGACTTCCTTGAGCGGCGGAGTGTTTTCAAAGTGCATCGGCTTGGCGAAGGAGCAGCGCGGCGCGAACCCGCATCCAGGTTTCTCCGCCCCGCGCAGGGTGGGCACCACGCCGGGAATCGTCTGCAGGCGCGTCCGCTGGAGGGCGGCGAGGTCGATGCGTGGGATGGAGCGCAGGAGCCCCTGGGTATACGGATGGAGCGGCTCCTTGAACAGCTCCCCCACAGACGCCTCCTCCACCACCTTGGCCGCGTACATCACGACCACGCGCTGGGCCGTCTCCGCGATGACCCCCATGTCGTGGGTGATCAGCATGACGGCCATGTTGAGCTTGGCCTTCAGCTCGTTGAGCAATTCTAGAATTTGCGCCTGGATGGTCACGTCGAGGGCGGTGGTGGGCTCGTCGGCGATGAGCAGCTTGGGATTGCACGACAACGCCATGGCGATCATGATGCGCTGCCGCATGCCGCCCGAGAGCTGGTGCGGGTACTCCTTGACCCGGCGCTCGGCGTTCGGGATGTGCACCAGCCGCAGCATGTCCACCGTCTTGTCCATGGCGTCGCGCCGCCCCAGTCCCTCGTGCAGGCGGATGGCCTCGGCGATCTGCTCTCCCACCGTGAACACCGGGTTGAGCGAGGTCATGGGCTCCTGGAAGATCATCGAGATCTCTTTGCCGCGGATCTTCCGGATCTGGGCCGGCGTGAGGTCGAGCAGGTTCCGGCCGTTGTAGAGGATCTGGCCCTCGACGATACGGCCGGGCGGCTGGGCGATCAGGCGCATCACCGACAGCGCCGTCACGCTCTTGCCGCATCCGGACTCGCCCACGATCCCCAGGGTCTCGCCCTTGTCGATGTGGAAATCGATGCCGTCGACGGCGCGCACCACGCCCTCGTCGGTGAAGAAGTGGGTCTTCAAGCCCTTCACGTCCAGGAGTCGTTCGGCCATGGCGCCTCCGTGCTCGGTGCTGTTCTCCATCCTGGAGGGGGCGCCGCGCCCCCTCCAGACCTCCCCGTTTGCGCGGGGAGCGACGACGGTTTCGAACGTCGGTGCTGGACGGAGCGACGGGCTCCTCCAGACCTCCCCGTTTCACGCTGAGGGCAACGTCCTCCGCGCCGGGCTGGTGCCAGACCCTACAAGGCTTTGCGCGCGACCGCAACCCTCTGTTGTGTGGTCCTACCACCGGGTGGCGATTTCGCGGAACGCCTCGATCGCCCGGACGATGTCCTCGGCGTCGACGTCCTTGTGGGTCACGCAGCGAATGCTGGTGGGGCTGATCGCGTGCACCTTCACCTTCCGCTCGGCGCACCCCCGAACCAGGTCGGCGGCCCTCATCGTCGCCCCGGGGCCGTCCACGCGGACGATGACGATGTTCGTCTGCACCGTCGCCAGATCGATGGCGAGACCGGGCAGGCGCGCGAGACCCTCGGCCAGGGCTCGGGCGTTGGCGTGGTCGTCGGCGAGGCGGTCGATCATGCGTTCCAGCGCCACGACTCCCGCGGCGGCGATCACCCCGGCCTGCCGCATGCCGCCCCCCAGCAGCTTGCGCCAGCGCCGGGCCCGCGCCGCGAAATCCGCGCTCCCACACACCACCGATCCTACGGGGGCGCCGAGACCCTTGGAGAGACAGAACGTCACGGAGTCCACCGAGCGCGTCGAACTCCTGGGCCTCCCGGCGCAGGGCCACCGCGGCGTTGAACAGGCGGGCCCCGTCGAGGTGAACCCTGAGTCCGCGCTCGTGCGCCGCATCCGCGACGCCGTCGATCTCCTCGGGCGTGCAGCAGGTGCCGCCGTGGCGATTGTGGGTGTTCTCCAGGCAGACCAGGGCGGTTACCGGAAGATGGATGTTCTCGGGGCGCACCGACTCTGCGACCTGCGCCGGGGTGAGGAAGCCCCGCTCGCTCTTGACCGGCCGCATCTGGACGCCGCCGATGAGAGCCGCGCCGCCGACCTCGTAGTTATAGATGTGCGAGTCGAGGTCGAGAATAACCTCCTGACCGGGCTCGCTCTGGGCCAACACCGAGATGAGATTTCCCTGGGTGCCCGACGTCACGTAGAGACCGGCCTCCTTGCCCATCCGCTCGGCGGCCAGGGCTTCCAGGCGCTGGACGGTCGGATCTTCGCCCCACACGTCGTCGCCGACCTGGGCGCACGCCATGGCCTCGCGCATCTCGGGGGTGGGGGTGGTGAGCGTGTCGGAGCGGAGGTCGACGACGTCGTGCACGGCTTGTCCTCGGTCTATTTCTGCGCGCGCAGGCGCTGGGCGGCGCGCCGCCCGTAGTCGGTGTAGGCGAAATCGGCGGACAGGCGCTGGAGCAAGGCGGTCGCCTCCCGCGTCTTGCCCTCGCGCATGTTGACCTCGGCGAGGAGCCAGAGCGTTTCCGGAATGACCAAGGTCCGCGGGTACTCCTTGAGGAGAAGCTCCAGTCGCTGGCGAGCGCCGCCGGGGTTCCCCTGCGTGAAGTACCAGTTGGCCACCCACAGCTCTTTCTGGGCGAGCCGGCCGCGGCAGATGTCGATCTTGGCCAAGGCGTCGGTGGCGTAGCGGCTTTCCGGGTACTCCTTGACGAGCTTCTTGAACTGCTCGAGGGCCTTGGTGGTGATGGACTGGTCCTGCTCGATCGGCTTCATCTGGTCGTAGTACGCCATGGCCAGCCGGTACTGGACCAGGTCGGCGATCTGGTGGCGGGGATAGAACGACATGAAGACTTCGAATTCCTTGATGGCTTTCCCGAACTCCGCCTCGCGGTAGTACGCCTCGCCGGAGAGGAAGCGCGCGCGCGGAGCGAACGGCGAGTCCGGGTAGCGCTCCACGATCTTCTTGAAGTTCTGCCGCGCGTCCTCGTAGAGGCGCTTGTCGAGATTCTCTTCACCGAGCATGTACAGCTCGTCGGCGGGCAGGATCGGCGTGGGCGTGGGCTTGAACCAGGAGCAGCCCGCCACGAGCAGAAGGCCGACTCCGAGGACGATGCCCGAGATGAATGCTGGGCGTCGCATAGGCGATTCGGCGTTCTTATACCACACATTTCCCGGCGGAAAGTCCTTTGGCGCTTCTTGACTTCTCTCCGGGGCCCCGGTATTACGGAGGCGTCTCGCAGACGCGTCGCAGCACGCGGTGCGATCGGATCGCGGTCGGCGAGCCCAGGGAGGATCAGCGACGATGCTCCGCGTCCGCGGAGGGTGGATCGTGAGGTGGCTGCGCCCGGCGGTCGGCACGGTCCTCGACGGAGTGGTGATGCCGGCCAGTTGCCTCCTCGGAGCACTCCCGCGCTCCACGAAGTCCTGACGGCGATGTGGCCCGCCGGGGCGCTCCGACTCGATTTGGTGGCCTGACATGCGCCGCCTGCTGCTCGTGCTCGGGAGCATCGTGCTGGTGGGAGGCTTGGCCTACGCGGGCTACCACTGGTATCACGCCCGTTCCTGGGTCACTACCGACGATGCATACGTCGACGGAACGATCACCACGATCAGCGCCAAGGTGCCCGGTCACGTCGTCGAGTTGCTCGTCCAGGACAACCAGCCGGTGAAGAAGGGCGATCTCCTGCTGCGGATCGATCGGCGGGATTACCAAGTCCGGCGCGATCAGTCATCCTCGGCGGTGGCGACGGCGGAGGCGAGCCTCCGCGCGGCCCGTTCCGAGGTGCCCCTCGCGCGAGACGACACCGCCGCCCAGATCGATCAGGCCCGTGCGGCGCTGGAGGGGGCGAGCGTGGCCGTGCAATCGGCCGAGGCCGCGGTCGAGGAGTCCCGGGCGCGCCTGGAGGCCCGGCGGGCCGCCACGGACGCCATGCGGGCCGACGTCGTGGGTGCGGAGAGCGCGGCGCGGCAGGCCGCGCGGGAGCGCGAGCGGATGGACCGCCTCGTGAAGGGCGGCTTCGTCGCCCAGCGCGACTTCGACACGGCGGACTCCGCCCTGGAAACCGCGGCCGCGTCCCTCGACGCCACGCGCCGCCGGCAGCTCCAGTCCGAGCGCGAGATCCAGCAGGCCGAGGCGGAGCTGCGATCGAGGCGCCTGGCCATCGACCAGGCGCGGCAGCGCGTGGCCGAGGCTCGCGCGGCCCTGGCTCGCTCGGAGAGCGGGCGCCACCAGATCGCCATCAAGGATGCGGAGTCGAGCCGGGCCGAGGCGCGCCTCAAGGAGGCCCAGGCCGACCTTGCCCACGCCGATCTGCAGCTCCAGTACACGGACGTGCGCGCCCCAGGTGACGGCATCGTGTCCAAGCGCACCGTCGAGCTGGGGCAGATCGTGCAGACGGGTCAGCCATTGCTGGCCATCGTGCCCCTGCACGAGGTGTGGGTGGTCGCGAATTTCAAGGAGACGCAGCTCGGGCGCGTGCACCCGGGCCAACGGGCGGAGATCAGCGTGGACGGTCTCCCGGGCAAGAAATTCGCGGGGAAGGTCCACTCCATCAGCTCCGGGACCGGCGCGCGCTTCTCGCTGCTGCCTCCCGAAAACGCCACCGGCAACTGGGTGAAGGTCGTTCAGCGCATTCCCGTCAAGATCCTCCTCGATGAGAAAGAGATCGGAAACCCGCAGCCCTTGCGCGCGGGCATGTCCGTCGCCGCCTCCATCCACGTGGATTGACCAAGGACGACGTCGGGGGAGCGAGTGTCCCTGCCGCCGCCCGAAAGGAGACCGTGCCCATGGCCGCTGACTCACGCCCGCTCGTCGTCGTGGGAGGCCCCATCCACCAGGATGGCTACGCCTTGCTCGAGAGCGAAGCGCGCGTGGTCGTGTGCGACGATCTCACCGAGGACGGAATGATCGGCGCGGCGGCCAACGCCGAGGGCATCCTCTTCCTCCTCAAGCCGACCTGCACCGAGCGGCTCATGGGCGCGTGCAAGAAGCTGAAGGTGGTCGGCCGTCACGGCGCCGGGCTCGACACCATCGAGATGCCCGCGGCCTCGCGCCTGGGCATCGCCGTCGTGCACGCGCCCGGCTCGAACTCGCAATCGGTGGCCGAGCACGCCATGCTGCTGATCCTGAGCTGCGCCAAGCAGGCGCACCGCGTCGACCGCCTCACGCGTGCGGGGGACTGGGGCGCCGTCGAGGCCCAGGAACTGTTCGAGCTGAAGGGCAAGACGCTCGGCATCGTCGGCGTGGGGAACATCGGCCGCATCACCGCCCGGCTCGCCGCCGCCTTCGGCATGCGCGTCCTCGGCTACGATCCCTACGTCCCCGACGACGAGCTGCGCCGGCGCGGCGCGGAGCCGGTCAAGAGCCTTGACGCGCTGCTGCCGCAGATCGACGTCCTGACCTGCCACGCGCCCCTCACACCCGAGACGCGCGGCATGATCAACGCGCGCACCCTGGGTCTGATGAAGAAGGGGGCCGTCTACGTGAACACCTCGCGCGGACCCGTGCAGGACGAGCGGGCGCTCTTCGAGGCGCTCACCCGCGGCCATCTGGGCGCGGCGGGCATCGACGTCTTCGAGGAGGAGCCGAGCTCCGTCGACAACCCCCTGTTCAATCTCGACAACGTCACCGTCAGCTCGCACGTCGCCGGCGTGACGGCCGAAGCCAACCGCACCATGGCCATGCAGGTGGCGGGGGAAATGCTCCGCGTCCTGCGCGGCGAGATGCCGCACGTCCTTGCCAACCGCGACCTGTTGCCGCGGCTCGGTCATCTCCGGCCCACCACCCGGTGAGCGGCGCGCTGACGAACGTGCCGGCTGCCCCAAAATTAGCCCTCGAGGGGCGCTCCGGCTTTGCCGGGGCGCCCCGCGCATGGGGGAGGGGGGCCATTTCGGGGCCCCCCATGTCACCAGACGCGCGGCGGTGCCCGCCGGCCGCACGCGAGGCGTATTCCCTGTACGTCGAGCGTGCGATCGAGGGCTGCCGCGAAGCAGATGGGCCTCGTTCGGCAGCCTGCTAGACTCGGAAGCCATCATGCCGATCGACACCCGACACCCCCGCGAGATCCGCCAGGACATCCGGAACGGCAAGCTCACCGGCGTCACGGCCGGCCTGGGCCAGGGCTACGTGCAGGCCAACCTCGCCGTGCTCCCGCGGGACCACGCCTACGATTTCCTGCTCTTCTGCCAGCGCAATCCCCGGCCGTGTCCGCTCATCGAGGTCACCGAGGTGGGCTCCCCCGAGCCGGTGGGAGTCGCGCCGGGAGCGGACCTGCGCACGGACATCCCACGCTATCGCATCTACAAGGACGGCGTGCTCGCCGACGAGGTCACCGACGTCACGCCCTACTGGCGCGACGACCTGGTGGCCTTCCTGCTCGGGTGCTCGTTCACCTTCGAGTGGGCGCTGCTCGACGCGGGGATTCGCCTCCGGCACGTGGAGAACGGGACGAACGTGGCCATGTGGCGGACCTCCATCGCCTGCCGCCCGGCCGGAGCGTTTCACGGTCCCATGGTCGTCTCGATGCGGCCGATCCCGGCGGCCCAGCTCGCCAAGGCGGTGACGGCGAGCGCGCGTTTCCCGGGCGCCCACGGGGCGCCGATCCACATCGGAAATCCGGAAGCGATCGGCATCAAGGACATCGCGCGGCCGGACTGGGGTGATCCGCAGCATTTCGATCCCGGCGACGTGCCCGTTTTCTGGGCGTGCGGAGTGACACCGCAGGCGGTGGCCCTGGCCTCGAAGCCGCCGTTCATGATCACCCACAGCCCGGGGCACATGTTCGTCACCGACCTCCCCAACGCCGCGCTCGCCGCGTTGTGAGCGAGCCGGCGCCGGCGCTGCGCCCCTCGATCTTTCCCGCTGGCGATCGGGCCGTCTGCGTCGAGCTGGGTGACGACATCAGCGTGGAGATCAACACGCGGGTCCGCGCCCTCGAGCTCCTGATCCAGGACAAGGGCGTGGCCGGCGTGGTGGAGACGGTGCCGACCTTCCGCTCGCTCCTCGTGTACTACGATCCGCTCGCGACGGATACGGCGCTCTGCGCGGAGACCCTCGAGGAGCTGGCCTCGCAGGCCGGGAACACGGCGCTGCCCCCGTCGCGGCAGGTGGAGCTGCCGTGCTGCTACGATCCCGAGCTGGGCCTCGATCTCGAGGCGGCGGCCCGGCGCCTGGAGCTGTCGCCCGACGAGCTGGTGCGCCTGCACGCCGGAGCCCACGTATCTCGTCTACTTCATCGGCTTCACGCCGGGCCTGCCGTACATGACGGGGATGCCGGAGCGCATCCAGCTTCCGCGGCTGGAGACGCCGCGCACGAAGGTCCCCCCGGGCAGCGTGGGGATCGGCGGCATCCAGTGCTGCATCTACTCCGTCGAGAGTCCCGGCGGCTACTGGATCCTCGGACGCACGCCGCTGCGGCTCTACGATCCAGAAGGGCCGGAGCCCGATCCTCCTGCGCGCCGGGGACCGCGTGCGCTTTCGCGCCGATCGACCGCGCCGAGTTCGACACGATCGCGGCCGCCGTGGCGGCCCGGACGTATCAGCCGCAGATCGCGTGAGCGCGGCGACGCCCGCCCGTCACGGTGCTCGACCCGGGACCGCAGACGACGGTCCAGGATCTCGGGCGACCCGGCCACCTCCGCTACGGGATCCCGCCCTCCGGCCCCATGGACCGCGTGTCGTTCATCGTCGCCAACCGCCTCGTCGGCAACGCCGACGGCGCGGCCGGCCTCGAGTGCACGGTGATCGGGCCGCGCTTCGAAGTGGCACCGCCGGCGCCATCGCGGTGACCGGCGCGGACATGCCGGTGACGGTCAACGGCAGCGAGGCCCCGCCGTGGACGACGCTTCGCCGTGCGGCCCGGCGACGTGGTCCGCGTGGGCCGGCCCGCGCGGGCGTGCGCGGCTACATCGCGTTCGCGGGCGGCATCGACGTTCCGCTCGTGCTCGGATCGCGCTCGACGTACCTGCGCGGCCGCCTCGGCGGCCTCGAGGGACGCGCGCTGCGCAAGAGGGACGCGCTGCGCGCTGTTCCCCGCCCCGGCGCCGCGCCGCGCGGCCCTCGCGTCGCCGCCCGTCGACCTTCGAGGGCGAGCCGACCTTGCGAGTGCGTGCTGGGGCCGCAGGCGCGATCGGTTCACCGACGAGGGCATCGCCGACCTTCTCGGCCATGCCTACGCGATGCTGCCGCAGTCGGACCGCATGGGCGCGCGCTCGCGGGCCCCGCATCGCCCATCGGAACGGCCACGACATCATCTCCGACGGGATCGCGCTCGGCAGCATCCAGGTCCCCGGGGATGGCCAGCCGATCGCCCTGCTCGTGGACCGCCAGTCCACCGGCGGCTACACGAAGCTCGCCACCGTCTGCTCGTTCGACATCGACCGGCTGGGCCAGGTCAAGCCCGGGCCAGCGGGTGCGCTTTGCGCGCGGTCGAGCTGTGCGCGACGCGCACGCGATCCTGCGCGAGGCCGAGGCAGCGCTCGCGCGCTTCTGGTCTAGGCTACCAGGAGGATCCCATGAGCATCGACCGGGAAGTCACCGAGTACGCGGCGAAGACCGGCGCGCTCGCGCGCGCTCTTCGAGGAAGCGCTCCTGGCCATGCCGGGCGGCAACAGCCGCACGACGACGTTCTTCGATCCCTACCCGTTCTATCTCCAGCGCGGGCAGGGGGCCCACGTCTGGGACGCCGACGGCAACGACCGCGTGGACTTCAACGGCAACTACACGAGTCTGATCCTCGGCCACGCCCCCCCGCGGTGGTCAAGGCGGTCCAGCGCGCGGCTGAGTCCGGGCTGTCCTTCCCGGGGCCGACGGAGCACGAGATCCGGCTGGCCGAGGTGCTGTGCCGCCGCCTCCCGTCGCTCGAGCGCGTGCGCTTCACGAACTCGGGGACGGAAGCCACGATGAACGCCGTGCGCCTGGCCCGCGCCTTCACCGGCCGCCCGAAGATCGCGAAGTTCGAGGGCGCCTTCCACGGGACGCACGACTGGGTCATGGTGAGCGTGACGCCCGACCCGAAGACCGCCGGAGGCCGCCGCCGGCCGAAACCGGTCGCCGTCGTCCGCGGGTCTTCCCGCCCGCGTCATCAAGAACGTCGTCGTGCTGCCCTGGAACGACGGCGACGCGTGCGAGGCGATCCTCGAGAAGGAAGGGCGCCAGCGTGGCCGCGCTCATCGTCGATCCCCTCCTGGCCAACGGCGGAATGGTCCCACCCGCCGACGGCTTCCTGCCGCGGCTGCGCGCGGTCACCGAGCGGCTCGGCATCCTCCTGATCTTCGACGAGGTCATCTGTTCCGGATCGCTTGCGGAGGCGCGCAGGAACACTTCGGCATGCGACCCGACCTCACCACCCTGGGCAAGATCATCGGCGGCGGGCTTCCCGTGGGGGCCTTCGGCGGGCGCGCCGACGTGATGAGCTACTACGACCCGCGCGGGGGCCAGCCGCGCATCAGCCAGGGCGGGACGTTCAACGCCAACCCGCTCACGATGGCCGCCGGCCTGGCCACCCTGGACGCGCTGACCCCGGAGGCCTACGCGCGGCTCGACGGCCTCGGCGAGCGGCTGCGCGGCGGCGTCTCGCGGCTCCTCGCGGCCACGCGGCGCAAGGGACAGGTGACGGGCGTGGGCTCGCTGTTCTGGTTACACTGGACGCGGCCCCGCTGACGGACTACCGCTCGACTCGACCGAAAGACACGACGCTGGGAGCGCGATCTTCCTGGGCCTGCTCAACGAGGGCATCCTGCTCACCCCGCGCGGGCTGGGCGCCTGCTCACTGGCCATGACCGACGACGACATCGACCGCTTCATCAACGCGCTGGCCCGGGTGCTGGCCCGGCTCTGAGGAGTGACGACCATGGCAGGAACCGACGCACATCGACCTCAACTGCGACATGGGCGAGAGCTATGGCCGCTGGACCCTCGGCGCGGACGAGGAGATCATGCCGTACATCACCTCGGCCAACGTCGCCTGCGGGTACCACGGGGGTGATCCTCACGTGATGCGCAACACGGTGGCGCTGGCCCTGCAACACGGCGTGGCCATCGGCTCGCATCCCGGTCTGCCCGATCTCATGGGCTTCGGCCGGAGAGTCATGGACGTGACGGCCCAGGAGGTGAAGGACTACCTCTGCTACCAGACCGGCGCGCTGCGAGAGTTCGTGCGTGCCGCGGGCAGCGACCTCCAGCACATGAAGCCGCACGGCATCCTCTACAACATGATGGAGCGCGACGAGGCCCTCGCCGCGGCGGCCGGGGAAGCGACCCTGGACTCGGGCGGCAAGGACCTCATCCTCATGGCCATGGCCACCGGGGCGTACGACCGGACCTGCCGCAAGATGGGAGTCCGGGTCTGCTCCGAGGGTTTTGCCGACCGCGCCTACGACGTGGAGTGCCGCCTGGTCTCCCGCAAAATCCCGGGCTCGCTCATCACGGATCCCCAGAAGGCCGCCGAGCAGGCCGTCCGCATGGCGGTGGAGCGCAAGGTGCGGACGATCGACGGCGTCGATATTGACATCGCCGTGCAGTCGATCTGCTGCCACGGCGACACCCCGGGTGCGCCGAAGATCGTGCGGGCCGTGCGCGAGGCCCTCGAGAAAGCCGGCTGCCAGGTGAAGCCGCTCCGCCACTGGCTGCCCGCCGCGTGAGGAGCGCGCCGCGTGAGGAAAATAGTGAGTGATGCGGCCGACGCCGACGACCGCGATGGCGTGGAGCCCTCGGTGACGGACCCCGCGCTGAAGCGAACGCCCCTCCACGCCGCACACGTCAAGGCCGGTGCGCGCATGGTGCCCTTCGGTGGCTGGGAGATGCCCGTCCAGTACACCGGGCATCATCGAGGAGCACCGGGCCACCCGGGCTGCGGTGGGCATCTTCGACGTCAGCCACATGGGCGAGTTCGAGGTCGAAGGGCCGCGGGCGTTGGCCGCGATCCAGTCGCTGACGACCAACGACGCCTCGGCCCTCTCCGTGGGGCAGGTCCAGTACGCCGTGCTCTGCTATCCCGACGGCGGCATCGTCGACGACCTCACCGTGTATCGCCTGGGCCCGGACCGCTTCATGATCACGGTCAATGCCAGCAACATCGACAAGGACTGGGCGTGGGTGACGGAGCACGGGCGCGGCGCCCGCTGGAAGAACGTCTCGGAGGAGACGGCGCTCATCGCGGTGCAGGGGCCTCGCGCCGAGGGGCTCGTGGGTCGCCTCGCTGACGTCGACGTCACCTCCGTCGGGTACTACCGGTTCGCCCGTGGCCGCGTGGCCGGAGCGCCGGCCCTGATCTCGCGCACGGGCTACACGGGCGAGGACGGTTTCGAGCTGTACGTGGGTGCCGCCGACGCCGAGCGGCTCTGGACCGCACTCCTGTCCGAGGGCTCGCGTGACGGTGTCGTCCCCGTGGGGCTCGGGGCGCGCGACACGCTCCGTCTCGAGATGAAGTACGCCCTCTACGGCAACGACATCGACGAGACGACGAATCCGCTGGAGGCGGGCCTCGGCTGGGTGGTGAAGCTCGACAAGGGCGAGTTCATCGGACGCCCCGCGCTGGCCCGGGTGCGGTCGGAGGGCCCCACGCGCAAGCTGGTCGGTCTCGAGATGACCGAGCGCGCGGTGGCTCGCCACGGCTACCAGGTGGTCAAGGACGGCGCCGCCATCGGCGTCGTCACCTCGGGTTCCTACGGTCCGTCCGTCAACGCGTACATTGCGATGGCGTACCTCGCCACCCCTCACGCCGCGATCGGCACCGAGCTGGGCGTGGAGATCCGCGGTCAAATCAAAGCCGCCCGCATCGTCCGCACGCCATTCCATCCCCCGCGCGTGAAGAAATAGAGGAGCCGCATGGGAAGCGTTCCCTCGGATCTCATGTACACGAAGGAGCACGAGTGGGCGAAGACCGAGGGCGACCGCGTCCGCGTGGGCATCACGGCCTACGCGCAGGAGCAGCTCGGCGACGTCGTCTTCGTGGAGCTGCCCAAGGTCGGGGCCAAGGTCACCCAGCACAAGGGGTTCGGCGTGGTGGAGTCCGTCAAGGCCGTGTCCGACCTCTTCGCGCCGCTGTCGGGGACGGTGGTCGAGGTCAACGCCGAGCTTCCCAACGCCCCTGAGGTCGTCAACCAGGATCCGTACGGCCGGGGCTGGATGATCCTCATCGCGCCGTCTGATCCGGCCCAGCGGGTAAACCTCCTCACCGCCGCGCAGTACGAGGCCTTCATCGCCGAGGGCGGGCACTAACCGATGCGCTATCTGCCGACCACCGGCGAGGAGCGGCGCACGATGCTCGACGTGATCGGCGCCGGCTCCATCGACGACCTGCTCGTCGGGGTGCCGGCGAAGGCGCGGCTCGCGCAGCCGCTGGCCCTCGCGCCGGCCCTGGCCGAGAGTGACCTCGTGCGCCATCTTCGCGAGCTGGCTGCGCAGGACGCGGACGCCGACAGCTACGCGTGCTTCCTCGGCGGCGGCTCGTACGATCACTACGTGCCCAGCCCCATCAACCACCTCGTCTCACGCGGCGAGTTCTTCACGGCCTACACGCCGTATCAGCCGGAGGCCAGCCAGGGCACGCTCCGCACGATCTTCGAGTACCAGACGATGATGGCCGAGCTGGCCGGCATGGACGTGGCCAACGCGTCGATCTACGACGGCGGTTCATCCCTGGCCGAGGGGGCGCTGATGGCGCACGCGGTGACGTCCCGTCCGGAGATCGTCCTCGCCGGTGGGGTGCATCCGCTTCACCGGCGCGTGGTGGCCACGTACTGCGCGGGTCCGGGCCTCCGCCTGCGCGACGTGGCGTCTCCCGACGGTGTCCTGGACCTCGACACGGCGCGCAAGCTCGTGGGCGACAAGACGGCCGCCTTCGTCGTCCAGTCCCCGAACTTCTACGGCTGTCTGGAGGACGTCCGCGCGGCGGCCGAGATCGCCCGCGCCGCCGGAGCCCTCCTCGTGGTCTCCGCCGATCCCGTCAATCTCGGGGTGCTGGAGGCCCCGGGCCGGCTTGGCGCGGACATTTACGTCGGAGAGGGGCAGGGGCTCGGCGTGCCCATGTCGTACGGTGGACCCAACCTCGGGGTCTTCGCCGCGAAGCAGGATCTCGTGCGGCGCATGCCCGGCCGCCTGGTCGGAGCCACGGTGGACGTGGACGGAGAGCGGGGCTTCGTGCTGACGCTCCAGACGCGCGAGCAGCACATCCGCCGCGCCAAGGCGACCTCGAACATCTGCACCAACGTCGCCCTGTGCGCCCTCATGGCGACGATCTACCTGTCGCTTCTCGGCAAGCAGGGGCTGGTGAAAGTCGGTGAGCTGTCGGCGGCCAAGGCGCACTACGCGGCCGAGCGCTTGACCGCGATCCCCGGCGTGTCGCTCCGCTTCCGCGCGCCGTTCTTCAAGGAGTTCGTGCTCGCGCTGCCCAAGCCGCCGGAGCGCGTCGCGGCGCGCCTGGTGAAGGACCGCATCCTGGCGGGCGTGCCGTTGAAGAGCTTCGACCGGCGCCTGAAAGATTGTTTGCTCGTCGCGGTGACGGAGCAGCGGACGCGCGAGGAGATCGACCGCTTTGCCACGGCCCTCGCCAAAGCGGTCAGAGCATGAGCCGGCAGGCGTCGCCAAGCTACGATCAGCTGGTCTTCGAGCTGTCCTCGCCGGGGCGCATCGGCTACTCGCTGCCCGCGTGCGACGTGCCCGTGGCGGACCCGCGCGCGTTCCTGCCCGCGTCGGCCCTGCGCGCAGAGGCTCCCGCGCTCCCCGAAGTCTCCGAGTTCGACGTCGTGCGGCACTACTCGCGCCTGTCGCGCTTGAACTATGGGCTCGACACGCACTTCTACCCGCTCGGCTCCTGCACCATGAAGTACAACCCCAAGCTGAACGAGGACATGGCGCGGCTGTCCGGCTTTGGCCGCCTCCATCCCCTCGCGCCGGAGTCCGCGGCCCAGGGCGCGCTGGGCCTCATGCACGCCTTGGCCCAGGCCTTGGCCGAGATCGCGGGCATGGACGCGGTGTCCCTGCAGCCGGCGGCGGGCGCCCAGGGCGAGCTCGCCGGAATCTTGATGATTCGCGCCTATCATCTCGCCAACCGGGAGAAGCGGACCAAGGTCCTCGTCCCGAACTCCGCCCACGGAACGAACCCGGCGTCGACGGCCATCGCCGGCTACGAGGTGGTCGAGGTCAAGTCCACGGCGAACGGCGAGGTCGATGTCGGGGATCTCGCCCGCCACCTCGACACCGAGGTGGCCGCCTTCATGATCACGGTACCGAACACGCTCGGCATGTTCGAGCCCCGCATCGTCGAGATGACCGAGCTGTGCCACGCCAAGGGCGTGCAGGTGTACATGGACGGCGCCAACCTCAACGCCATCCTCGGCATCACGCGGCCCGGCGACCTCGGTTTCGACGTCTGCCACTTCAACCTCCACAAGACCTTCACCACGCCGCACGGCGGCGGTGGGCCTGGCGCGGGGCCGGTCGGCGTTAAGGCGCACCTCGAGCCCTTCCTGCCCGTGCCGGTGGTGACCAGGCAGGGCGAGCGCTACGAGCTCGACTGGCGCCGGCCGAAGTCCATCGGCAAGCTGCAGGCGTTCTGGGGGAATTTCGGGATGCTGGTGCGGGCCTACACGTACATCCGCACCATGGGAGCGGACGGGCTCCGCGCGGTCTCGGAGAACGCCGTCCTGAACGCGAACTACATCCTCAAGCGCCTCGAGCCCCACTACGCTGTCGCCGCGCCGGGGCCATGCATGCACGAGTGCGTCGTCTCCGCGCGGCGGCAGAAGAAGCTGGGCGTGAGCGCCATGGACATCGCCAAGCGCCTGCTCGACCTCGGCTTCTACGCGCCCTCGACGTATTTCCCCTTGATCGTCGAGGAGGCGCTCATGATCGAGCCCACGGAGACGGAGTCGAAGCAGACGCTCGACGCGTTCTGCGACGCCATGATCCGAATCGCACGTGAGGCGGAGGAGAATCCGTCCGCGATCGTCGAGGCCCCGGTGACCACGCCGGTGCGGCGGCTGGATCAGACCAAGGCCGCCCGCGAACCCCACCTTCGCTGGAGCAGGACCGAGCGGTGAGCGGGCCGGGCTGGCGACTGCTCATCACCGAGCCGGCGGACGGGGCCACCAACATGGCCATCGACGAGGCCCTGTGGCGCGGGCGCCAGGCGGGAACGTCGCCGCCCACCTTGCGCTTCTTCGCGTGGGAGCCGCCCACGGTGTCGCTCGGGTACGGCCAGCCCCTCAACGCCGACGTCGACCTGGTGGCGTGTCGGGCCCTCGGGGTCGGCTTCGTGCGGCGGCCCACCGGAGGTAGCGCGATCTATCACGACGGTCCGGAGCGCGAGCTGACGTACAGCGTGGTGGCGTCGGCCGAGGATCTCGGGGTGACTTCCGATCTGCTTGAGACGTACCGGTGGATCGGCGCCGCCCTCCTGCGCGGCCTGAATGCGCTCGGGGCGGGCGCCGAACTGGTGCCGGTCATGGGCTCCGACGGGCCGATTCCCGCGTTCTGCTTCGCGCGGACCGGGCGGTACGAGATCGAGATCGCCGGGCGCAAGATCGTGGGGAGCGCTCAGCGGCGCCAGGGCGCCTGCTTTCTCCAGCACGGCTCGGTGTTGCTCGGCGTCGACGGGCCCCGCCTGCGCACCCTGTTTCCCACGACCCGGGATCCCCTTTCGACCATGACCACGCTCGAGCAGGCTCTCGGCCGCCGCCCCCGCTGGGAAGAAGTCGCCGAGACCCTGGCCGCCGCCTTCGAGGCCGAGCACGGCCTCGCCCTAAAGCCCGACGGATTCGCGGCCGACGAGCTGGCGCGCGTGGAGGATCTGGTCCGCACGCGATACGCGAGCGATCGCTGGCTCGCCGGAGCGCCGTGAGCCGCGAATATCCCGACTATCCACGCGTGGGCGTGGGCGCCGTCGTCCTCCACGAGGGCCGCGTCCTCCTCGTCAAGCGCGGCCGGCCTCCAGGCGTGGGCAGGTGGAGTCTCCCCGGCGGCCTTGTCGAGCTCGGCGAGAACACGGCCGAAGCCGCGCGGCGCGAGGTGGCGGAGGAGTGCGGCATTGACGTGCGCGTGGCCGCGATGGCCGGGATGGTGGAGCGCATCATCCGCGACGAGTCCGGACGCGTCCGCTATCATTACGTCCTGATCGACTACCTCGCCTACCCGGAGTCCGACGCCATCTGCGCGGGCACGGACGCCGCGGAGGTGCGCTGGGTTCCGGCCGAGCACCTGCATTCACTCGATGTCACGGAGGGATTGAGCGACATGATCCGGCGAGCAATGCTGCTGGCCAGCGGGAGCGCCTCATGAAGACGACGACCACGACCGAGAGTTCTTCTCAGGAGGCGGCCCCTCCGGCCGCCCCGTCCTCCCGCACCCTCCGGGTCAGCGCGGCCCGCAAGCCGCTGGCCGACCTGGCGGTGGACGCGCTGATCGTGGGCCTGTTCGCCGGCGACCGGCGTCTTCCCGAGGCGCTGGCCGCGCTCGACCAGCGCGCGGGAGGACTGGTCAAAAGCGTTCTCGATGCCGAGAAGTTCGCGGGCAAGGCGGGGGCGGTGACCCACGTCCACGCCGGCGATCGCCTGACCAGCCCGCGGCTGGTGATCGTGGGACTGGGCGCGCGGAGGGAAGTCACGCCGGAGACGATCCGGCGTGCCGCGGGCAGTGGCGTCCGCCGCGCCCGGGACCTCGGCGCGCACACCGTGGCCATCGAGGTGCTCGGCGACCGCCTGCCGCCCCGGCAGCGGGCGCACGCGGTCACCGAGGGACTGATCCTCGGCACCTACACCTTCGAGCGTTACAAGCGTGAGACCTCGGAGAAGTTCATCGACGAGGCGCTCGTCGTCCCGCCCGACGCGCGCAGCGCCCGCGACGTTGCCGAGGGGGTGCGTACCGGCGAGACCTTCGCGCGGGCCACGTGGTTCGCGCGCGATCTCGTCAATGCGCCGGCCAACGAGGTGCATCCCACGCACCTGGCCGAGGTGGCGGAGACCATCGCCCGGCCGCCCCGGCTCAGCGTGAAGATCCTCGACCGCGCGGAATGCGAGGAGCTGGGGATGGGGGCGTTCCTCGGGGTGGCCAAGGGCAGTGAGCAGCCACCGAAGTTCATCCATCTGACGTACCGGCCCTCGGGCCGTCCCACCAAGCGCGTCGCCATCATCGGCAAGGGCATCACGTTCGACGCCGGGGGGCTCGACCTCAAGAGCGCGGAGGGCATGCTGCGCATGAAGGACGACATGTCCGGCGCGGCCGCCGTGCTGGGCATCATGCGGGCGCTGCCCATCCTCAAGCCGAAGGTGGAGGTGCACGGCCTGATCGCGGCCACCGAGAACATGCCCTCGGGTACCGCGTTCCGTCCAGGCGACGTGCTGCGCGCCATGAACGGTACGACCATCGAAATCGGCAACACCGACGCCGAGGGACGCCTCACCCTGGCCGACGTCCTGAGCTATGCGGTCCAGACGATCAAGCCCGACGAGATGGTCGACCTGGCGACCCTGACCGGGGCCTGCGTGGTGGCGCTGGGCCCGCTGTGCTCGGGGCTCATGACGAATCGCCAGGGACTCGCCAACCGGCTGCTGGCCGCGGCGGGGGCAGCCGGAGAGCGCGTCTGGCAGCTGCCCCTTCTCGACGAGTACCGCGAGCATCTGAAGTCCGACGTCGCCGATCTGAACAACGTCGGGCCGCGCGGCGGCGGCGCCATCACCGCCGGGCTCTTCCTCAAGGAATTCGCGGCGGGTGTTCCCTGGGTGCACCTGGACATCGCCGGCCCCGCCTACGTGGAGAAGGACGGCCCCCTCACGACCAAGGGCGGCACCGGCGTCGGGGTGCGCACCATCCTGACGTATCTCAGCGAGCGCTGATGGGCGGCGCCGTCGATCTCCACACGCACACCACGGCCTCCGACGGCGCGCTCACCCCGCGCGCGCTGGTGGAGCTGGCGTGGCGGCACGGCGTCCGCGTGCTTGCCGTGACCGACCACGACAGCACCGAGGGGCTCGCCGAGGCTCAGGCGACCGCTGCGGCCTGCTCCGGGTTGACGATCGTTCCCGGGCTCGAAATCAACTGCGACGTGGAGGGTGGCGAGATCCACGTCCTCGGCTACGGCGTGGCGTACGAGGCCTCCTGGTTCCAGGAGTTCCTGCGCGCGCAGCGCGCCGAGCGCGTGGCGCGCGTGCATCGCATCGCCACGCGCCTCGCCGAGCTGGGCATGCCCATCGAGCCCGCCGAGGTGTTCGCCATCGTCAAGGAGGGCTCACCCGGCCGCCCGCACGTGGCCCAGGTGATGGTGGCGCGCGGCTACGTAAAGTCCCTCCGCGAGGCCTTCGATCGGTATCTCCACACCGGGGGCCCCGCCCACGTCCCGCGCGCGCGGCTGACTCCCGTCGAGGCCGTGGGTGTCATTCGCCGGGCCCAGGGTGTCCCCGTCATTGCTCATCCCGGCGTGGGCGGCAAGGACAAGATGATCCCGGAGCTGATCGCCGCGGGTCTGATGGGAATCGAGTGCTACTACGCGGAGCACTCCGCCGCCCAACGTGCGGACTACCTCGAGCTGTGCCGGCGGCACGACCTCGTGGCCACCGGGGGCTCCGATTTCCACGGCCCGCAGACCGGCCGCCTCAACCCGCCCGGCACGCCCGCTGTCCCCCTGGCCTCGTGGGAGTCGCTCCAGGAACGGATGGCCCTCGCCCACGCCGCGTGACCGTCCAGGTCTTCGGGTTCCGGAACGATCCGGACACGCGCAAGGCCCAGCGCTTCTTTTCCGATCGCCGCATCGCTGTGCACTTCGTCGATCTCGACGAGCGCCCGGCGTCGCCCGGGGAGCTGCGGCGCTTCAAGGAGCGCTTCGGGGCTGCCGCCCTCGTCAACCGTGAGAGTCCTCGCTTTCGGGCCCTCGGGCTCCACGTCGCCGGCGACTCTCCCGAGCGCCTCCTCGACCGCGCGGTCACCGAGCCGCGCCTCCTGCGCACGCCGCTCGTCCGCTGTGCCAACCGGCTCAGCGTCGGCCACGCCCCCGACGAGTGGACGGCATGGATGGAGACGCATCGCCAGGCTTGACGATTGTGCTGCCGAATGTGCGGTCGTGTCACGGCCGCACATTCGCCAGGAGCGTATCGGAATATCGAGGAGCACCCCGACTGAGCCGGGGCGCGCCGAGCGCGGGGGGCATGGGGGAGTGTGCGGTCTCCCAAGCGGGCGCGGAATCGAGGGGCGCCCCGGGTTTCCCGGGGCGCGCCGAGCGCGGGGGGCATGGGGGGCCCGGTGCTAGGCCCCCCATCTCTACAGTCTTCGGGCCGTCCAGCGCCCCGGATCGATGGCGAGTCCGCCCGTGACCTCCGCGGTCCCTCCCGCGTTATCGCCGATCACCAGCCCGCGGAAGCGGATCGTCCGCGGGCCAGGCTTCATGTTCACGGTGGCGGAGAAGGCCATGACGTCGCCCCGCAGTGAGGTCTCCACGATGGGCACCGTCCCGGTCGCGGTGCGCAGGAGACCGGAGAGACGCTGGAAGTTCTGCTCGAGAATGGCGGTGGCGCTCAGCTCGCTGTCGGGAAAGGCCACGTTGATGGCCCACGTGCCCTGGACGCGCGCCGGGATGATCCAGAGATTGAGTAGCCGGGCGCCGTCGGCGGAATAGACCCGGACTGAACGGTCCGGCGCCCACTCTCCCATGTCGAACGCGTGAGACACGACCGGTGTCCCCGGCTTCAGCTCGGCCAGGAGCCGCGGCCGAAGCCTCAGGTTCATGTCCGCGGTGAGGTAGAGCGTGACCACGGTGGCCGGCCGCAGATCGACCTGGAAGAGATCGCCCCAGATGAAGGTGACGCGATCGGCCACCCCGGCGTTCGCCGCGGCCTCGCGGCTGTCCTGCACGAGCCTCGCGTCGAGTTCTACCCCCACCCCGCGGGCGCCGAAGAGCTGGGCCGCGGCGATGACGAGGCGGCCGTCGCCGGAGCCGAGGTCGTAGACGAGATCGTTGCTGGTGACGCCAGCGAGCTTCAGCATCTCCACGCCGACGTCCGGCGGGGTGGGCACGAACTGCACCCCCGGGCTGGTCCGAGGAAAATAGCGCGGTCCTGAGTCCCCGGGCGCCGGGCTGGAGGCGGTGCAACCCGTGGCCACGAGGAGGGCCACAGCGATCGCGATGCACAGCGCGGCATCCCGGCCCGAGCGGGGACGGCTCATGCGAAGGCCGGGAAGATCAGGGGCAGCAGTCCGGGCGGGTTCAATGGATTCAGCCAGCCGCTGAGCTTCCGCGCGGTTCCGCGGATGGCCACGAACGTGATGTCGGCCGCGGCCACCACGCGCCCTGATGCGTCGGTCGCCACCGTGTGGGTCTGCCAGTAGCGGTGATCGCTCGGGAGAGGCCGCACGCGCACGCGCTCTCCCCGCACCACGACCGGCGTGTCGAGAGGGACGCCGTCGGCGAGCGTCACCGCGAGGTCCGTGGTCATGCCCGACTCCCCGCTGGCGAGCGCGCCCAGCCAGAACGCGGCCTCGTCGAGCAGGGAGGTGAGCGCGAGGGGCGCGAGGCCTCCCCGCTCGGCGCGAAAGCGCTCCGCCGGCATCCACATTCCGAAGACGTCGTGCTCGTCGAAGCGGAGGCGCGCGCGCAGGCCGGCAACGTTGTCGAGCCCACACACGAAGCAGGTGTTCGAGACGGGCAAGGGTGTCCCGCCGGCCTCGTCGACCGCCGCGGACGTACCGGCCAGCGCGGACGGGGCCACCTGGCCCTCCACGAGAACGGTGTCTCCCTGGAGCACGCGGCACGCTACCCCTCCGTCGACGGGGTGCACGTCGAGACGGAGGGGGACGCCGGGAGGCACACGCCGGCGGTACACACCGGACACCCGACGGATTCCGCCCACCGCGGCGACGGCATCGAACGCGGCCAGCACACTTCCGCCGTGCGCGGTGCCGGGCAGCCCCTGGAACGCGGGATCGAGGGTGAGCCTGACGCCGGCGCCGTTGGCGTCGAGAGAGCGGCGGAGGAGGGCCTCGGTGGTCTGCATGCGATAATCGCGCGTGCCGCCCATTCTAGCGGACCGTCCCATGCTTCCGCGCCACGGTCATGAACTTCTTCTTCTATCCCAGCCTCGCCGCGTTTGGCCGACCATGCCGAGCATCTGGCGCGGCTCCGTGGTCCGCATCTTCAGCTCCGTCCTTGTCGTCATGTGGACGGGCCTCACCGTGGTGCTCCTCGTCGGCTGGCTCCTGAGCTTCCGGCTCTACGACGCGCCGGTGTGACCTCGCCGAGTAGTCGCCACGAACCGGCTTATACTGGCGGCATCCGGAGCGGAAGCGAGGGGAGAGCAAATGGGACGCCACGGTCGGCTCGGAGTGTTCGTCCTGGTCATCGTCGCGCTCGCTCACACCGCCGGTGCCCGCGAGCGGGCGGAGTCGCCCACGCCTCCTTCGACCCAAGAGGTCGAGGTGCTCGCGGTCATGCAGGATTCGCGGACCCAGCAGCCCGTGGTCGTGCTCGAGGGCAAGCGAGACAAGAGACAGCTGACGATGGCCATCGGCCCGGCAGAGGCGACGAGCATCGCGGTCCCGCTCCAGGGGGTCGTCCCCATCCGTCCCTTGACCCACGATCTGTTCCTCACCCTGTTCGGGCGCCTCCAGATCACGCTCACGCGGGTGGTCATCACCGATCTCCGCGATGGCATCTACTACGCGAGCGTGCAGGTCCAGACGGGAGCGAGCCCGATCCAGCTCGATGCGCGCCCCTCGGACGCCATCGCCCTGGCCATCCGCGCCAAGGTCCCCGTCCTCGTGGAGAGCCGCGTCTTCGACAAGAGCGAGTTGCTCTCGCCCGCGCCGCGGCGCCAGCAGATCTAGAGGCGTCGCCATTTCCGATCCCACCGATCTCCAGTGGGCGATCCAGCGGCGGATCGAGGACGTCTTCGCCAAGCTCGGCGAGAAGTTCGGCGATCTCACCGGACGGGTCGAGACGAGCATCCGCCCCGACGTTTCCTTCGATGCCGTCGGTGGCCTCCGCGAGGCCAAGGCCGCCGTGCGCGGCTTCGCCTACGCCCTCACGTCTCCGGAGCTGTACGCGCAGTGGGGGATTCGCCCGCCCCGTGGCCTGCTGCTCTACGGTCCGCCTGGCACGGGCAAGGCCACCCTCGCCCGGGCCCTGGCCACGGCCGCCGGAGCGATCTTCTACCACCTGAAGCTCATCAACCTGACCACCAAGTTCGGGGCCAACACCGGCGAGCTGCTCCAGGAGATCCTCCGCATCGCCGCCAGCGAGGGCAAGGGCGTGCTCTTCCTCGACGAGGCCGATGCCCTCGCCCTCGAGCATCTGCTCCCGCCGCCCCAGGCGCGCGAGGCCAGCGCGCGGCTGGTGGCGGCGCTCTGCGAGAAGCTCGACGGGCTCGACCCCGGGGCCCGCATCCTCGTCGTCGCCTCCACCAGCCGCACGGACTCCATCGATCCCGCGCTGGTGGCGCCGGGACGGCTCGATCATCTCATCGAGGTGCCCCTCCCCGACGCGGCCGCTCAGCAGGAGATCTCCGAGAAGATCCGGGCCAAGATCGAGCGGGAGGCCGGACGCTCCGTCTTCGCCGCCATCGACTACCGGACGGTGTTGCCCGTCATGGGCGGCATGAGCGGTGCGGAGATTTTCCAGATCGTGCAGCGCGCCCTGGAGGTGAAGGTGCACCGCGCGGCCGAGCACCAGGGCGCCTCGCCGGTCACCACCGAGGATCTCCTCATGGCCATCGACGAGTACAAGCGCGTCCGCGGCGTCGTCGAGAAGATCCGCTACGGCCAGTATCTCTAGCCCGTGATCGCCCGCACTCCCTTGCGCGTCCGCTACAAGGACACCGACTGCATGAAGGTCGTCTACTACGGCAACTACCTCACCTATTTCGAGGTGGGGCGCGTGGAGTTCCTGCGCCAGCAGGGCCTGCCCGATGTCCGAGGTGGACCGGCGCATCCACATGCCCGTGGTCGAGGCCCTCGTCCGCTACGTGCGGCCGGCCCGGCTCGATGACCTCCTGGACGTGCGGTGCTGGATCAGCGAGCGCAAGCGCGCCAGCTTCCGCTTCGCCTACGAGATCCGCAACGAGGCCGAGGAGGTGGTGGCCACGGGGTCGACCCTCCATGCCTGCTGGGACCCCGTCACGAGCAAGATGATCGCGGTGCCGCCGTGGCTCCAGGCCATCATGCCGGTGGTGATGGAGGGGCCGTCCGGTCGACGCAGTGTATAATCCACCTCCGGCCTCATGATCGAAGTCCAGGGATTGACCAAGCTCTACGGTCCGGTGACCGCCATCCGCGACGTGTCCTTCGGCGTGGCGCCCGGAGAGATCGTGGGCTTCCTCGGCCCGAACGGGGCGGGGAAGACGACGACCATGCGCATTCTTTCCTGCTTCATGCCGGCCAGCAGCGGCACGGCGCGGGTGGCCGGCTACGACGTCTTCCGCGACTCGCTGGAGGTCCGCAAGCGCATCGGCTACCTCCCGGAGAACGTCCCCCTGTACACCGACATGCGGGTGGCCCCCTACCTCGACTTCGTGGCCGAGGTGAAGGGCGTGCCGCGGGGACAGCGCAAGGCCCGGGTGGCGGAGGTGATGGACCGCTGTCTCATCGCCGATATGCAGAACCGGCTCATCGGCGCGCTCTCCAAGGGGTACCGCCAGCGCGTGGGGCTCGCCCAGGCCATCGTCAATGACCCGCAAGTCCTCATCCTCGACGAGCCGACCATCGGCCTCGACCCCCGCCAGATCACCGAGATCCGGGCCCTCATCAAGTCCCTGGCCGGCAGCCACACCGTCATCCTGTCCACGCACATCCTCCCCGAGGTGTCCATGGTGTGCGGGGGCGGTCATCATCATCAACAAGGGCGCCATCGTGGCCCAGGGGCCCATCGACTCCCTCGTGGAGCAGTTCTTCCCCATGTCCCGCGTGCAGGTGCAGATCGACGCTCCCGCGGGGACGGTGCGAGACGGGCTCTCCAGCATCCCCGGAGTCCTTGCGGTGACGGAGGCAGCGGCGACGGCGGCGGGGCGTACCTGGTCGAGGCCGCGCCCGGGCGCGACGTGCGCGCCGAGATCTTCCGCCTCGCCGCGGAGCGCAGGTGGGAATTGAAAGAACTCCGGCGGGTGGGGACCACCCTGGAGGAAGTCTTCATGCGCATCGTGGCCGGGGAGGAGGCGCCCGCTCGAGGGCGCTCCTGGCGAGCGCGGGGAGGACGCGGCGGCGTGAGGATGTGGCCCGTCTTCAAGAAGGAGATGCGCCTCTACTTCACCTCGCCCATGGCCTACGTGGTCATCGCCGTCTTCCTGCTCCTGGCCGGCTACTTCTTCTTCGCCATCTTCGACTTCTTCACGCGGGCCTCCCTGCAGACGGCCATGAATCCCCAGATGGGGCGCGATCTCAACGTCACCGACAACGTGCTGCGCCCGCTCTTCTCGAACGTGAGCGTCATCCTGCTCTTGCTCATGCCCCTCGTCACCATGCGGATGTTTGCGGAGGAGCGCCGCTCGGGGACCATCGAGCTGCTGCTCACGTATCCGGTGCGCGACGGGGCGGTGATGCTGGGCAAGTTCCTGGCCGCCCTGGCTCTCTACGGCATCATGCTGGTGCTGACCCTCGTCTACCCGGCCTTGCTCTTCTATTTCGCGCGCCCGGAATGGGGACCGGTGCTGACCGGGTACCTCGGGCTCCTCCTGCTGGGCGCGGCCTTCATCGCCACGGGGCTGTTCGCCTCCTCGCTGACCGAGAACCAGATCGTCGCGGCCATGACCACGTTCGGGATCCTCCTGCTCTTCTGGGTCATCGGCTGGACCGCCGAGACGTGGCGCGCGGCGGGGCCCGTCCTCACCCAGCTCTCCCTCATCGAGCACTTCGACAACTTCACCAAGGGCGTGCTCGACACGCGGGACGTCATCTACTACCTGAGCTTCATCGTCTTTGCCCTCTTTCTCACCCTGCGCTCCCTGGAAGCGCGCCGGTGGAAGGGCTGATGCGCAAGCTGCTCGACTGGGCGGGATACGTCGGGGTCGCCCTGCTGGCCGCCGCGGTGATCCTGTCCTTGCCGTTCGCGCGGCCGGACTGGGGGCACGTGCGGCTCTGGCTGGTGTGGGTGGGCGCCGGTCTGGTGGTCCTCTCCCTCCTCGTGTACCTGAAGGACGCGCGGGCCACCCTCGGGCGCCGCACGGCCCGCTACGGGCTCAACACGGCCGTCATGATCGTGCTCCTCCTCGGCATCCTCGTCATCGTGCAGTACCTCTCCTATCGCCACAGCGCCCGCGCGGATCTCAGCGAGAACCGCCGCAACAGCCTGGCCCCGCAAACGATCCAGATGCTGCGCGATCTGAAGACCGATGTCAGCGCCGTGGCCTTCTTCCGGAGCGACCAGCCCGGCAAGCGCACGGCCGAGGATCTCTTCAAGCAATACGAGCGCTACGCCGGCCGACACTTCTCGTCGAAGGTCGTCGACCCCGACCGCGAGCCGGGCCTGGCCCGTCGCTACAACGTGGAGGCCTACGGCACCGTCGTGCTGGAGACGAAGGACAAGTCGGAGAAGATCAGCAGCGCCGACGAGGAGAAGATCACCAACGGGCTGGTGCGGTTGACCCGGGATGGCAAGCGCGTCGTCTACCTCACCCAGGGGCATGGCGAGCACGAGCTGACGAGCACGGAACAGGCGGGCTTCAGCGAGGCCAAGGGCGCGCTGGAGCGGTCGAACTACGACGTCAAGGCCCTCGTCCTCGCGCGAGAGGCCAAGGTGCCCGACGACGCGGCCGTGGTCATCGTGCCCGGACCGCGCAACGAGTTCTTTGCCACGGAGCTGGACGCGCTCGACGCGTACCTCGCGCGCGGCGGCAAGCTGTTTGCCATGCTCGATTCTCCCATGGTCCAGCGCGTGCACGAGGACGGGATCAAGGGGCGCCTGGCCCGGTACGGCTTCGACATCGGCGATAACGTCGTCATCGAGATCAGCCCTATCGGTCAGCTCTTCGGCATCCAGGAGCCCCTGGTTCCCGTCGTCATCGAGTACGAACCGAGTCCCATCACGCGCGACATGCGGGGCCTGGCCACGGTGTGGCCCCTCGCGCGCAGCGTGGCGCCGGCGAAGTCGCTGGCGCCGGGGCTCACCGCGCAGCCGCTGGTGAAGACCAGTGCCCAGAGCTGGGCGGAGACGGATCGCGAGGCCTTTCGGCAGGGGAGGGTGGAGCCGGACGCCAAGGACATCAGGGGGCCCGTGTCGATCGCCGCCGTGGCGACGAAGGACAAGGCGCGGATCGTGGTATATGGCACCTCGAACATCGGCGCCAACCAGTTCATCAATCTCCAATCGAACCGCGACTTCCTCCTGAACACGGTGAGCTGGCTGGCCGAGCAGGAGGACCAGATCTCCATCCGTCCGAAGGAGACGAAGTCCACGCCGGTGTTTCTCACCGCCCAGCAGGGCTGGCTCGTGTTCCTGCTGCCCGTGGTGATCCTGCCCGCCGTCGTCCTGGCCGGCGGGGTGGTGGCCGCCGTGCGCCGGCGCGCGGCGAAGTAGCCGTCCGATGCGCTGGCAGACGACGGCTGTCCTCGCCGTCATCCTCGCGGTTCTCGGCGCCTTCTACTACGTTTACGAGATCCGCCTGGGTCCCGAGCGCGAGAAGACGGAGGCCCGCAAGGGGCGCGTCTTCACCGCGGAGATGGGCGACGTCACCGCGGTGGAGGTGAAGCGAGGCGCCGAGGTGTTGAAGTTCCAGCGCGAGGGGGACGCCTGGCGCATGCTCGCCCCCATCGCCACGCGCGCGGACCGGGGTGCTGTCGACGAGCTGATCACCTCGGTCGTCACCGCCAAGGCCGATCGCGAGATCTCCGCCAACCCGGCCTCCCTCGCCGAGTATGGGCTGGACGCGCCCAGGGCCGAGGTCGCCCTGACCCTCAAGGACGGCAAGCGGCTCGGTCTCCAGCTCGGCGCCAAGAATCCCACCGGGGTGTGGGTGTATGGGCGCGAGACCGGGAAGTCCCCGGTGCTCGCCCTCCCGGACAGTGTCGCGCGCGATGCCACACGCGCCGTGGCCGACTATCGCGACAAGACGGTGCTCGCCTTCGACCGCGCCAACGTCACTGGCCTGGATATCACCACGCCCGAGGAGACCGTGGGGCTCGAGTCGGCCGACGGGAAGTGGAAGCTGACGCGCCCCACGCCCCGTCCCGCCGATCCCGACGTGGTGAGCGATTTTCTCGAGAAGCTCGGCGCCGCGCGCGTCAAGGAGTTCGCGACCGAGAATCCCGCGTCGCTCCAGCCCTTCGGCCTCGATCGCCCCGTTCGCGTGGACATTCACACCGGGCGCGACAAGGACCGGGCGACGAAGACTTTGCTGGTCGGTCGCGCGGACACGGCCAAGCAGGGCGTGTACGCCATGCGCCCCGGGGAAACAAGCGTGCTCCTCCTGCCCGAAGACGCTGGAGAAGGCACTGCCTCGGAACGTAGCCGTGCTCCGCGACAAGACGGTGCTGCCCTTCGATCGGGACAAGATCGCCAAGATCGAGATCGATGGCCCCAAGGGCGCGGTGACCCTGGCGCGGGAGAACAATCAGTGGCGCATCACCGCGCCGGAAGCCCTGGCCGCCGACCAGGTGGAGGCGGGAGCGCTGGTCCAGAAGCTGCGCACCCTGAAGGCCCAGGCCTTCCTCACCGAGGACGCCTCGGGCATCCCTCGCTACCTGGCCCAGCCCGCGCTGCGCGTCACCGTGACCGACGAGGGCGGCGGGGCCACCACCCTGCTCCTCGCGCCCTCCACGGAGCGGCGAGGCAGCCACCCCTCGGCGTACGCCGCGGTGGCCGGGCAGGGGCCGCTGGTGCTGATCAACGCGTCGGCGCTCGACGATCTGGGGCGCACCGTCAACGATCTCCGCGACCGCCGCCTGCTCGGCGCCCTCGAGCCCAAGGACGTCCAGCGCGTCACCGTCAAGCGGGGCGGCAAGACGGCGGTGCTCGAGCGCAAGGGCGAGGGGGAGTGGCGCATGGTCGAGCCGACGAAGGGGGCGGCGAAGAGTGGCAAGGTCGACGACTTGCTGTATACCGCGCGGGCCCTCAAGTGGAAGGACGTGGTGGCCCCGCGCGGGGAGGATCCCGGCCGCTACGGACTCGACGCTCCCGAGCTGGAGATCGCGCTGGCACGCGGTGACGGCAGCGAGATCGGCACGATCCTCGTCGGCAAGCGGGATGGCGACCGCGTCTTCGTGCGCACCAAGGCCTCTCCCGCCATCTACGCCCTCGAGGTGCGCCAGCTCGGCGACCTTCCCAACGTGCCAGACGACTTCAAGGGGTAGCGCATGACCACGCCGACCGAGGACGCCATCTACCTGAAGCAGATGGAACTGGGTCCCATGCAGAACTTCGTCTACCTCATCGGCGACCCGGTCGCGCGCGAGTGCATCGTGGTGGATCCGGCGTGGGAGATCGACACCATCGTGGCCACGGCGGAGCGCGACGGCATGACCCTCACCGGCGCGCTGGTGACCCACGCCCATCAGGACCACGTGGGCGGGAGCCTCGAGTCCTGGGGCATGCCGGGGCGTATCCCGGGCGTGGAGGAGTTGCTCGAGCGCGTGCCGCTGAAGGTGTACGTGCACAAGGCCGAGGGCGAGTTTCTCAAGGGACTCGGGTCGGATCTGGTCAAGGTCGATGG
This sequence comes from uncultured Candidatus Rokubacteria bacterium, assembly GCA_963848005.1. Classification (GTDB taxonomy): domain Bacteria; phylum Methylomirabilota; class Methylomirabilia; order Rokubacteriales; family CSP1-6; genus CAVWFS01. The sequence goes on along the minus strand of CAWKCA010000010.1, from coordinate 46,400 downwards.
CCACGACACCCTGCCCGTGGGGCGCCTCATCCTGACGTTCATGCACACGCCGGGGCACACGCCCGGTTCCCAGTGCTTTCTCGTCGATGGACGTCTGGTGTCGGGCGACACCCTGTTCATCGGCTCGTGCGGGCGCACCGACCTTCCGGGGAGCGATCCCGCCGAGATGTACTACTCGCTGACCCAGCGCCTGGCCGCGCTGCCCGACGACACGATCCTGTTTCCCGGCCACAACTACGGTGGCGCCTCGTCCACCGTCGGCGACGAGAAGCGCCACAACTCGTTCATGCGTTTCGCCTCACTGGGCGACTTCCTGCGCGCGATGGGTGGGGGACGCATCGTCATTCCCTGAGGGTGGAGGGGGCCGGGGCCCCTCCAGACCTCCCCTGCTCGTTCGCGGAGATGCGACACGCTCCTGAGTCGAGGCGCGCCCGACCTTCACGGGCTCTCGCCTCCGTCGACGCCGAGGATCTGACCCGTGATGTAGGGCGGACAGGTCGCGAAGAAGACGACGGCGGCCGCCACATCCTCCGCCGAGCCCTCATGTCCTCGCGTGATCGCCTGCCAGCGCGCGAGCGGAAAGACCTCCGGCCGTAGCACCGCCCCCGGGGCCACGCAGTTCACGGCGATGCGCTTGGCCCGTAGCGCTACGGCGAGGCTTCGGGTGAGCGCCACGACGCCCGCCTTGGAGAGCGTGTACGGGATGTAGCCGGGCCAGGCCTTCCGGGTGGCGACGTCTCCGATGTTCACGATGTGGCCGCCTCGCCGCCCCATGAGCGCCGCCGCCGCCTGGGCGCAGAAGAAGGCTCCACGCAGGTTGAGGTTCAGGAACTGATCGTAGGTCGCGTGTGTCACGGCCCCAAATGGCGTGCGGGCGAAGACGGCCGCGCTGTTGACGAGGATCTCGAGGCCGCCCAGGGCGGCCGCCGCCTCCCTCACGAGCCGGCGCGCCGCGGCGGGTGCCGCGAGATCGGCGCGCAGAGCGACCGCCCGAACGCCGAGTGCTTCGAGGTCATGGCGCGTCTGGCGCGCGGCCGTCGCGGATCGATGGTAGCCGATGGCGACGTCCATGCCCTCGCGCGCGAGGGCCAGCGCGATGGCGCGGCCCACGCGCACGGCGCCGCCAGTGACGAGCGCGCGCGGCCGTTCCTTGACGGACCGGGACCCCTGTGATGACATGCTAGGCAACGATGGTCACGTGGTTGAAGACTTGGCTCAAGAGTCGATTCGCGGCCGGGTTCTTCGTGACCGTCCCCGCCATCGCCACCGCCTGGCTCCTCTGGATCTTCTGGAGCAAGATCGACGACATCTTCGCGCCGGTGTACGAGGGCATGTTCGGGCGGCCCCTGCCCGGCGTCGGCTTCCTCACCGCCATCGCGATCATCTTCGTCATGGGGATCATCGCTCGGAACGTGGTGGGGCGACGCATCCTGGGCTGGGGCGAGCGGGTGCTCCTCAACCTCCCCATCTACCGGCTGCTGTACCCGTCGGTCAAGATGCTGATCGACTCCTTCTCGCCCGAGCGCCGGAGCGCCTTCAAGGCGGTGGTGCTCGTCCAGCACCCACGCGAGGGGACGTACGCCTTTGGCTTCGTGACCAGCGAGGTGCTGGTCGACGCGCCGACCGGCAAGCGGGAGATGGTGACGGTCTTCATTCCCACGAACAACCTGTACCTGGGCGACGTGGTCGTGGTACCCCGCGACGAGGTCATCCACACCGGAGTCGGCGTGGAGGAGGGCATCCGCATCATCTTCTCGGCCGGCACCGCAACTCCCCGAAGGCTCCCGCGGCTGTAGACATGGGGGGCCCGGGAATGGCCCCCATACCCCCCACGCTCGCACTGCCCCGGCGAAGCCGGGCAGTGCTCGATTGGCTGACCACCGGGTGGATGCGTGCAGCGGTGGGCAACCTGGGCCTTCTCGGTTCTCCGACGCGCTGTCAGTGCGCGAAGACCGTGCGTGCCCAGGCGGCGACCGTTTCCCCTAGGGGGAAGAGCTTGCCGAAGAAGAAGTGGTTCGCGCCCTCGACGATCATCAGGCGAGCGTTCGGCAGCAGCCCCGGAAGCGCCTCCAGGGCCGCTTTGGGGCAGTATTCGTCGCGGGTACCGGCCACAACGGCGAGCGGTCCCCTGAAGGCCGCCAGGGCTGGTGGGAGCGACACGCCCTCGAGGCCCAGCGGAGGGGCGATGAGGCTCAGGCCGGCGAGTGCGGGATGGCCGGTCGCTACATGAGCCGCGACCATGGCACCGAAGGAATAGCCGACCAGGGCCACCATCGCTGCGGTCGGCAAGGCGCCCCCGAGATGACGGAGGGCGGTCTCGACATCGTCGCGCTCGCCGAACCCGTTTCCATGCGTTCCCGTCGAGCTGCCCACACCCCGAAAATTGAAGCGCAGAGTGGTCAACCCCAGTTCGGCGCAGACTTCGATGACACGGATGACCACGGGGTTGTCCATGTCTCCCCCGTACAGGGGATGCGGATGGCACACCACCACCCCCCCGCGGGCTCCCGGCAGGCTGGCGGCACGCGCCTCGAGACTGACCCCGTCGGAGGAGCTGAGCACCATTGCCTCCTCAGCTATCATGAGGGGGTGAGAATATCGGCCCCGGGGGCTGGCGTCCAATACCTGTTGTGATCTGCTTCTTCGCTCGCCGCCATCTCAGCGCCTACCGCGACGGTGCCCTCCATGCCGGGGCTTCCCGTGCGATGGCCCATCATCTTGAGGGGTGCCGACCCTGCCGTGAAGAGGTCGACGCTCTGGGCCGCATGAAGACCCTCCTTCAACAGGCCGTCCCGGCCCTGGCAGACCCGGACTGGACGGGGTTCTGGCCCGGCATCGTGAGGGGAGTCCAAGACGGGACAACTCGGAAGCCGGTCGGCGTACGGCGCCAGTGGAATCGGAGATGGGCCCTCAGCGGCGCGGCGGCAGCGGCGATGGCGATGCTGTCATTCGTCGTCGTGTACGAGCCGTGGGCCCCGTCAGGGCTCGACGAGCCCGTCGTGGTCACCGCGGCCAACACGCAGTATCCCGGCGGGACGATGGTCTACCACACGCCCGAAAAGATGGCCGTCGTCTGGGTGTTCGACGAGTGACGGGGATGCGCCGAGGCTAGCGGTCCTTGAGGGCGGTGAGTTGTTCTCGGGCCAGCGAGGCCTCGGCCGCCTGCGGAAAGTTGTCCACCAGGTACTGCAGGCGGGCCTGCGCCACCGCGGGCTGTTTCAGCTCGATGAGCGTCAGGGCTTCCTTGTAGAGCGCAGCCGGCGCCTTCCCGCTCCGCGGATAGTTCGCCACCACCTTCCGGAACTCCTGCACGGCTTGCTCAAGCGCCTGCGTCGTACGGTCGGCCTGCCCCGCGTTCGACTGGCTTCGCGCGAGACCCAGCTGGGCCTCCCCGATCCAGTACTGGGCGTTGCCGGCCAGTGCGTGCTCCGGGTAGCGTCGGAGGAATTCGCGGAACCCGGTGATGGCCAACGGATAGCTGCCCTTGCTGAAATCGATATACGCGGCCTGATACATGTCCGGCGCCCCTGGGGCGCTGGTCGTCGAGCGCGCACCCGGGGCAGGGTGGCGATTCCGGACGAAGGTGCCGGCACGCTCGCACCGGCCGGCGGCGCCAGCGCCGGGGCAGGAGAAGCCGGTGTCACCGGGCGCGGGGCCGGCGGTGAGACAGCCGGCGGAGCGGCGCGAGACTGTCGAGCCTGGTTGTCGAGCCGAGACGTCAAGTCATCTACGCGACTGTTCAGGCTGGCCGTTGACGCCGCCAGAGCCTCGATCTGCTTGGACAGCGAGGCCACCCGCTGCTCGAGCTGCGCCATCTGCTCGCGCGACCGCCCGGTGGACGCGCTCGCACTGCTCTCCAGATTGCTTTGCATCCGCTGAACCGTCAGCTGCAGCCGGCTGACGTCAGACTGGACTTGAAGCAGATCTTCCTGCGTCGCCGAGCCAGTGACCCCGGCCATGCGCGCGCAGCCACTACACAGGAGGAGAACGGCGAGGAGGAGCGTCCCCCCCCTCGCCGCGGAAGGAGCGGCTACTGCGCCTTGACCAGGAAGTGAGCGCGCCGATTCTGGGACCAGCATGCCTCGTTGTGCTCGGTGCAGAACGGTCGCTCCTTGCCGTAGCTGATGACGGTGAAGCGGCTCGCCTGCACGCCCTGGGCGACCAGGTAGTTCATGGCCGCCTTGGCCCGACGCTCGCCGAGCACGAGGTTGTACTCGACGGTGCCGCGCTCGTCACAGTGCCCTTCGATCAGCACCAGTTGGCCAGGATTCGCCTTCAGCCACGCCGCGTTGCTGTCGAGGACCTTCGCGCCCTCCGGCTTGACGTTGTACTTGTCGAAGTCGAAGAAGATGTCCTTGACGTTCGCGTCGACCGCGAACTCCTTGGGCGAAGGCCGGGCGGTCGGTGCCGGCGTCGCGGGGGCGGCCGTAGGCGGAGCCGGTGCGGGGGCCGGGGTCGCGACGACTGTCTCCTTGACCGTCTCCTGGACAACCATGGGAGGAGGCGGCGGCGGCGGGGGTGGCGCGGGCGTCGCCGGGGGAGGCGGCGCGGACGCCTGGGTCAGCGCAGGACGCTTCGCGCAGCCGGCGAGCACCGTGGCCATGACGAGGAGCGAAACGGCGAGGACGTTCACAACACGGGTGACCATGTCGCCTCCTTGTGGCACGCGCAAAAGTCGCACCGTCTCGATCCTATCACGGGAGCCGTGGTGACCACGATGGACTTGTGTCGGACCCACCACGGAACAGGAGGTTCTGCTCCGAGCCGTCGGGGAACATCGCGAAGATCTGCCATCCTCCGAGGCGGCTGGTCTGGAAGGCGAGATGGCGCCCGTCGGGCGACCACGTGGCGCTCTGGTTGTCCCCCGTGTCGGTGAGGCGCCGCGGATTGGAGCCGTCGGCGTTCACCACCCAAATGTTGAAGCGACCCTCGCGCGCGGTGTACGCGAGGACGTCGCCCCGCGGGGACCACCGGGGCTGGGTGTGGACCCCACTTTCGGTGAGCTGCCGGACGTTGCCGCCCTCGAGGTCCATGGCGAAGATGCGCGGATTTCCGGAGCGGTCGGAGACGAACGCGATCTGTCGGCCGTCGGGGGACCACGTCGGCTCCGTGTCGATGGCCGGGTGACGGGTGAGCCGGCGAAACGCTCCCGTCCCGACGTTCAGGACATAGATCTCGGGATTGCCGTCCTTGGAGAGGGTCAGCGCGACGTGCTGGCCATCGGGACTCCACGCCGGAGAGCTATTGATCCCCGCAAAGGCCGACAGCACCTGTTCGGGCCGGCGCTCGAAAGGAAAGATCCGGTACAGATCGGGATAACCTCGATGGAACGACGTGATGGCGAGCGAGCGCGCGTCGGGACTCCACGCCGGGCTCAGGTTCAGGGACTTGTTCTGCGTGACGGCGCCCGCCCCCGCCCCGTCGTAGTCCGCCACGTAGATCTCCTTGGCACTGCCCGCGGCTCGCGTGAAGGCCAGCTTGGTGTCCGCGATCCCCCGTTGCCCGGTGAACTGCAGCACCACGTCGTCCGCGATCCGGTGCGCGAGCCGCCGCGCCTGGGCCGCCGGCATCTCGAACTTCTTGGTGGCGATGGGCCGCTGGTCGGGCGAGGTGAGATCGTAGAGTCTCGCCTCCACGTCCAGCCGGTCGCCGCGCACGGTCAGCAGCCCGTGCAAACCGGCGTGGGCCCCCGCGGCGGCGAAGTCGCTCCACAGCTTGCGAAGCGCGTCGGGGTTGTTGGCCGGGACAGGGCCGGTCGACGTGACCACCTGGAACAGCCCGGAGAAGTTCAGGTCCGCTCCGGTCACCCCGGCGAGAGTCTTGGCGGCGCCCCCGGAGTCGGCGCCACCCAACAGGGTGAACTCGGGAATGGCGATGTTGAGCTTCTTCGTCCCGCCGCCCGTGACGTTGAGGAAGACGTCGACACCCTGCGCGTGGGGCGCAGGCGGCTTCGTCATCAAGAGGAGCGGCGCGATGAGGAGCAGGGGTACGAGGAGCAACGCGGCGCGGCGGACGGTCACGCGAAAACGCTTGGTGATGGTCACGATCAAGCCCTCAACGAGGCCATGGTCAGCCTCGACCGGAGTATTCGAAGCCGAAGTGGACGCGGATGGTCGTGCCCTTGAACTCCGTGGGGAGCGGGGGCAGCGGATTGGCGCCGGTCACGGCGCGGAGCGCCGCCAGGTCATACGCGGCGTCCCCCGATGTCTTCTCGACGCGCGCGCGGGTCACCTCGCCGTTCCGGGCGATCTCGAACACGACGATGACCTTCTGGCCCTGCGTGCTCGACAACGGCTGCGTCCATTGCTCGTAGACCTTGCGCTGGACGGCGGTCAGATACCACTGGAAGGGAAAGTCCCCCTCCACGCTTGCCGCCGTTCCCACGCCCTGGACCACCCCGGTGGGTCGACCGAGTGGCGGCGGTGGTGGAGGAGGGCCCGCCTCGCGCGTGGCCGTCGCGGGTCCTGACTTCGACGGGCTCGCGGCCGGGCTCGAAGGCGCGAGCGACGGCAACTCCTTCTGCCCGGGCTTTGGCGTGTCGCGCGGAAGCTCGCGTGTCGGGCATGTCGGGAGGCTTGGCCACGGTGCGCGCGGGCAACTCCGCGCGGCGCCGCCGGACGCGAAGCCTTCGGAGGGATCTCGCGAGTGGGCAGTTCGGGCGCCACTGCCTTCGTCGGCTTTGGCGCCACCTCGCGCGTCGGCATTTCGGGCGGGGCGGACTTCGACGGCGCAGGGCGCTCCTCGGCGCGCGGCGGCTGCGGTGTGGGAGGCGCCGCGGTCGTCGTCTTCCCCGCCGGGCTGCCGAGCGCGGGAACCGCCGGCGTCAGATTGACGAAGTACGTCTTCGTCGGCTCCGGGCGCCACCAGAACGCGGCGGCCACGATCCCGCCCACGACGATGGCGTGCACGACTGACGAGAGAAGCAGGCTCCGCACGGGGAGCGGATGGCGGCGTATGGCGGGACCGCTGAGCGGCCGCGGGCGCATCCGGAGCGTGACGGTGGCGGCCATCACCGGCCCTGCCTCATTGCTGGCGGACAGGCTCCGTGACCATCCCGAGTCGCTCGATGCCTGCGCGCCGCACGCGGTCCATGGTCTCCACGACGGCACCGTACGGCAGCCCCGAGTCGGCCTTCAGATAGAGCGTCTTGTCCTTGCGATCGCGGAATGCCGTGGCCAGTTGCGCATCGAGGGACGCCGCCGGGACCGGCTTCTCGTTGAGGTAGAGCGTCTTGTCCTTGGTCAGGGTGAGCACCATCCGCTCCTCGACCGCGGTGGGCTTGGCCGACGCCTTGGGCAGGTTGACGTCGATCCCGCGATACATCATGGGTGCGGTGAGCATGAAGATCAGGAGGAGCACGAGGACCACGTCCACGAACGGGATGATGTTGATCTCCGCCAGCGTGGAACTGGTGCGGCTGCGGCCCCCGCCCTCGGTCGGTTCGAGCTTAAACATCCTTGGACGGCCGCGCCACGCGGGGGGCGGGGCGGCTCAGGAGGTTGAGGAAGTCGAGCGCGAAGCTGTCCATCTCCGTGGCCCAGTGCCGGACCCGATTGACGAAGAAGTTGTAGCCCATGACCGCGGGGATGGCGGCGCCCAGCCCCGCCGCCGTGGCGATGAGCGCCTCGGAGATGCCCGGCGCGACGACGGCCAGACTCGCCGATCCCTGCTGGCCGATGCCGTGGAAGGCGGTGATGACGCCCCACACCGTTCCGAAGAGGCCGATGAAGGGCGCGGCGCTGGCCGTGGTGGCGAGGAAGGGCAAGTAGCGCTCGAGACGCGCCACCTCCTGGCCAGAGGCTCTGCGCAGAGCCCTGTGGACCGCGTCGAGACGATCGGAGGAAAGGCCCTCCTCCGCCTCGTCGAGCACCCGGTCGGCGATCTCCGAGATTCCCGCCACCTCGTGATAGCCGGCGAGGTAGAGGTTGGCGAGCGGGCTCTCGCGCAGTTTGCGCGACGCACCCACCACCGCCGCCGATCGCGCGTCCCTCCCGGAAGACCTTGAGGAAGGCAACACTCTGACTGCGCACGCGCCGGAACTGCCACCACTTCTCCACGATGAGCGCCCAGCACACGACGGAAAACACGAGAAGAATGGCCAAGACGGCCTTGGCCACGGGGCCGGCGCTGAGAAGGAGTTCGAGAACGCTGGAGCTTAGGCTTTCCGTGGGCACGCTCGCTCCTCACCTCGCGTTTCGCAGCATGATACCCAGGCGCTTCGAAGAGTGTCAACAAAACGGGCAGGAAAATCGGCTGGTTGTTCACATCGCTCCCGCCCCTCACGGTCCCGGTGAGACGTAGGGGTTGCCCGCGATCCAGAAGCGCAGGACCCGCGCGGTGGCGCGCGTGATGCCGATGCGCGGACCCATCGCGATGCGCGCGGAGATGACACGATCCCTCGGCTCGATGATGAGCATCCCCCTCGTGAGATCGGCTCCGTTGTCGCGCAGGGTGACGCCCAGCGCTCGCGTGAGGTTGCCGGGGCCGCTGGCGAGCCGACGCGAGTCGGCGGGCACACGACGGCGCCGCGCCATCACTGAGGTCCCCTCCCGAGGCTCGAGGGCGCGAATGAGCACGCACCCGGGCTGGCCGACGCGTCCGGCGATGGCGTTCAGACAGTGATGGAGCCCGTACGCCTGAAAGACATAGGCGATGCCGCCCGGGCCGTAGAAGAGCGTGCGGCTCCCCGGGCGGAAGGCTGCGTGCGAGGCGGCATCGCCGGGCCCCAGGTACGCCTCCGTCTCCACGATGCGCCCCGATGTGATGACACCGCCGCGCCGCGAGACGAGCACGCAGCCGAGGAGATCCCGGGCCACGGCGCGTGCCGGCCGCAAGTAGAAGGCCCGGCGCAGCGGCACGCGCTCAGACGCGGCGGGCCGCGCCCGCCAGCCGCTCCTCGATCATCCGGCGCAGCGACGCGTAGTCATAGGCCACGCCTTGGCGGGTGGGAAGCGCGGCCTCCGTCTTGAGACCGGTCTCCGTGATGATGACGGCGAAGCGCTGAGCGGGATCGATCCGTCGCTCGGCCAGCAGCTTGATCAGCACAGCGAGCGGCGCCACACCCGTCGGCCCCGCCCACAGACCCTCGCTGCGCGCCAGCCGCTGCTGGGCGGACAGAATCTCGTCGTCCTCGGCATCCGCGGCCAGGCCGCCGTCCTCGAGCAGCAAGCGCAGCACCCACTCGCCCTTGCGACCGGGGTTGCCGGCAGCGAGCCCCTCGGCAACGGTGTACCCGATCTTCATCGGACGGAGCGGTGCGCGCGTGGCGTGCGCTCGGCTGATGGCGTTGGCCCGGGTGGCCTGGGCCGCCACCAAGGTCGGGCGCCGCGCGATCCACCCCGCGGCACACAGCTCACGAAAGCCGCGCGCGATGGCGATGAAGGTCTCTCCCACCGCCACCGGCGCCACGACGACGTCGGGTGGATCCCACCCGCTCTGCTCGACGATCTCGTAGGCGAGAGTCTTCTTCCCCTCGTGCTTGTAGGGGTTGCGCGAGGCGCCGGCGTCGAAGAAGAGGCCATCGTCGACGAGGCGATCCCAGTGTCCGATGAGGTCGTCGTAGACGCCTGCATAGAGAATGAAGTCCGAGGCCGTCGAGGCCATGTGGAGCAGCTTGGGGGCGGAGGCCCGCTCGTAGGCGAACACGAAGGCCCGCAGTCCGGCGCGCGCGGCATAGGCGGCAATGGAGGAGCCGGCGTTGCCGGTGCTCACCACCGAAATGGCCCGGAACCCGAACTGCAGAGCGGCGCCCACCGCGGTGGCCGAGGTTCGATCCTTCACGCTGCCCGTGGGATTCGCGCCGTCGAACTTCACGGCCAGGCTGCGCACGCCGAGATCTCGCCGCCAGCCGCGGACAGTCGAGATACGGAGTTTCCCCTCCCCGAGAGTGACGCGATGGGACGGATCGGGAACGGGCAGCACCGCGGCATAGCGCCAGAGCCCGCGACCGCTCAGCAGGACTGGACCCCGGCGACGCATCGCCCCGAGGTCGTACCGGATCTCCAGCAGGCCGCGGCAGCGGGCGCACTCCAGACGGTAGGTGAGAGGGAATGTGGCCCCGCAGTCGATGCAGGCGAGGACCTGCGCAAGGGAATCGGTCATGCGCGCCGGCCGAACCGCTGCTCGACGGCGAACATGATCTCCTCGAGGCGATGCCGCAGCGTGTGCTCGGCGAGGGCCCGCCGGCGCGCGTTCGCCCCGATGGCGCGCGCCTCGTCAGGATGCGCCAGGTGGTAGTCGAGCTGACGCCGTAGCTCGCCGAGATCGCGGAAGGCCACGACCTCCTCGCCGGGCTTGAAGAGGGCGCCGAGGTCATCCTTGAGATCCACCACCTGGCAGGCTCCGGCCGCAGCCAGTTCGAAGGTGCGGATGTTCACACCCACCATGTCGTTCATGGGGTGATGGAGGTTGAGCGACAGGGGCGCGCCGGAGTAGATGCTGAGCTTGGCCGCGCCCCATACGCCAGGGCCAGCGACCCGCGCGCGAACGAGCGGGTCGATCACGCGCTCCCAGCCCGGGCCCCACACGCGCACCGGATAGTCCGCCAGCTCCCGCACGAAGCGCTCGCGGTAGAGATAGTGGCGCCCCACCAGGGCGGCCACGCCCGCGAGAGGTGCTGCCTCCTCCGCGCTCAGGGTCACCGGGTGCTGGAAGGCCGGCACGCAGTAGAGGGGCAGATAGTAGAGATTCCGCAGCCCCACGAGCTGGAGCTGCCGCATGGCGTAGCGCTCCTTGGTGAAGAAGACATCGTAGGGCTCGATGTGCTCGAAGGGGATCATCCACAGCGGATTGTCCGGGAAGAGGTTGAGGAAGAGGGCGTCGGTGCGCGCCTTCACGCGGCGGATGAGTCCGGGGGTGATCGGCCCGCCCTTGAGGACGAGGACGACGTGCGGGCGCCAGGCCACGCACAGCCTCTCCAGCTTACGCAGGATGCAAGAGCTGATACGCGGCCTTGGTGCTGCGGTTCTTGTAGAGGACGTTGGCGCGCCGGTACGCGAAGGCGCGCACCTCGTGCCCCATGGCCGCCAGCTCGTTGCGCACGTCGAGACCAAAGTCCGCGGCGTGCTCGAACCCGACCACGAGGACCCACCGCATCGCCCGTAGCCTAGCACGGGCAAACGTCGACGGCGTCCGGGCTGGCGCGTCGTCGCCCTCCCAACCTCGCGCGAATTCGAGGCGCGCCCCGGGTTCCCCGGGGCGCGCCGAGCGGATGGGGGGCTTGGGGGCGCTCGGAGCCCCCCATGTAGCTTGAGGGCTGGGGGCCGCACGGCCCCCAGCCCTCAGGCAGCACTCGCGCGGGCCTGGCGGAAGCGCGTGGCGAACAGCGGATCGAACATCGCGGCGGTGGCCACGAGCACGGCGTCGGCTCCACCGCGCAGCAGCGTGTCGGCGCGCTCGACGGTGGTGATCCCGCCCACGGCCAGGATCGCGCGTTCCCACGCCCCGGCCTTGCGCCACGCCAGCATCTCGGAGACCTGACGTGAGCACACCATGAACATATCCGCACCGACCACGTCGGCCCGATCGCGTCCGCTCCCGTCGAAGGCGGCGTTGCCCTCCTCGTCGATGACGCGGCGCTGGATGCCGGACACCAGCACGAAGCCGTGGGCCCACGTCGCGAGCTTGGTCGCCGTCTCGTGCAGCGCCCGAGGCGTACGGAAGGCGCCCAGCTTGGCCAGGATGGGCACGGAGACCGTCGTGCGAACGCGATGCAGGATCTGCGCGGCGAGGAACACGTTCTCGAAGATCATCTGGGGTTGCTCGGCGAAGGGATCAGGAGTGGCGAGGTGCACCTCGACGGCATCCGCGCCTGCCTCGGTGGCCCACGCCGCGCAGCGTGCGTAGTCCGCCACGAGGGCTTCCGCGTCTGCGCCGGGCACGGGCGTGCCGATGACGCTCACGATGAGGACCTGCCCCTGGCCGATGCGCTCCTTGGCGCGCCGCACGTCCTTGCGCCAGACGTCGGGCTCCGAGGACGGAAGACCGAGGGACACGGCGAGCGTCGGGTGCGCCGCATGAAGCGGGCGTCGAGCGGTGACGGCTACCTGGTCGCGGTTCTCGACGTGGCGGATGTTGGGCAGGTTGTACGCCGGCCAGAAGGTCGACCGGACGGTGTTGTAGGTGAGGATGTCGAAGCCCAGCCGGGCATAGCCCTCCACCCATTTCGCGTTGAGGAGCGGTCCGGCGGAGACCCCCAGCGCCGAGTTCAGTCGATGGTCGAAGAGTCGGCCCCCGGGACCGTTGGGAACACGGCGCACGCGAGGCAGGGAGGGCGAATGCGCGTAGTTCCAAGCGTACGAGCGATCGACCCGATACATGGCGTTTGCGATCGGTGCGCACCCCTTTCGCGCGTCATCCTTGACGCGCAAACGTCAGTATATCAGATAGTTACAAGCTTTGGTAGGACCTATTTGAAAGCTGGTACAACCTCCTTTGCCAGCAGTTCCAGCTCCCGCATGATGTGCGCGTGCGGCATCCCGGGAAAAAATGTCCGGCAAATCAAGTGCGTCATCCCGTAGTGCTCCACGAACCGACGAATCTTCGCGATGCACTGCTCGGGCCCGCCGACGATGAAGCGATCCTCCATGAGCCGGTCGAGGTCGGTGGCGATGCTGGCGTCGATGAACGGATGCCGCCAGCCGCCTGCGTACTCCTTCCGGTATGCCACCATGATGTGCTCTTCCGCCAGCTCGCGCGCCTTCCGGTCGGTGTCGGCGATGATCACGTCGCGCGTCAGCGGCCACTCGGTGAGGGCATCGTTGCGCCCCGCGGCGCGGCGATGCTCCAGGAAGGCACGCTGGCCCGCCAAGAGACGCGGCAGGTCGGCGGTGGGTCCCGGGATCCAGTTGTCGGCCAAGGTGGCGGCGCGCTTGAGGGTCAGCTCGCCCCAGCCGCCGATCCACAGCGGGGGATGCGGCTTGGCGATCGGCTTGGGCTCCAGGCGTCCGTCGACGGTGTAGTACTGCCCGCGAAAAGTGACGCGCTCCTGCGTCCAGAGCCCCTTCATGATGGCCAGCTGCTCCTCGAAGCGCGCCCCGCGCTTCTCGAGGTCCACGCCGTAGAGCGCGAACTCGTCCGGCTTGTAGCCGATGGCCACGCCGAGGATGGCGCGCCCGTTCGACATCACGTCGAGCATGGCCAAGTCCTCGGCGAGCCGCACGGGATGGTGGAACGGCGCCACCACGATGTCCGTACCCAGGAGCATGCGCGAGGTGCGCGTGGCGAAGCCGGCGAGGACGGTGAGCGGCGACGGCCAGTAGTGATTGGTCACCGCGTGGTGCTCTTCCATCCACACCGAATCGAAGCCCAGCTCCTCCGCCCGCGTGACCTCCTCCAGCGCCTCAGGATAGTAGTGACCACCCTCGATGGGGATGAAGCCGATCTTCAGCCTCGGCATGAGCCTCCTCCTCGAATGTCGGCCGCGGTTGGCGAGCCGAGCACGCTCACTCCGGCCCTTGACACGTTCCGCGGCGCAGACGTAGCGTGCTGCTCGCGCAAGAGGCCCCCTGATGGAGATCTCACCGACCTCCAGGCGAGCGCGGCTCAGCCGCCGTACCCCCAATTCCAGCAGGCCAGCCTCTCGAGCCAGAACCAATCGTCGCACAGGGCTTCGACGCAGCGCTGACGGCAGGCTGCTTGCGTCACATCGGGGGTGCAGGACAGCGTGGTGCCTGCCCGGCAGTAGCAGGCGCCGGGCAATTCGAAGCGCGTCGGACTATCCGCCGTGGCCACGGTGGTGGCGAGGGAAAGCATGACCGCGAGACTGACGGTCGTTCTCATCCTGTTCCTGCTTCCGCTCCTTGCGACGGCCAACACGCCGAGTGTCCGGCGCGTCGTGACCGCTGGGCAACCCGCGCCTGGAGGAGGCACGTTCGAACGATTCAGCGTGGAATCGCTCCCGATTGTCGCTCCGGTCAACAGCAAGGGCCAGGTCGCGTTCTTCGCCACCGTCTTGCGGGGCGCCGCGCCCGAGGGAATCTTCCTCGCCTCCCGTGAGCGCATCGTCAAGGTGGCGGCCGAAGGCGACTCGGCTCCCGGTGGAGGGACGCTCTCCGGATTGGGTCGCCATCCCGTGCCGGCCCTCAACGAAGTGGGCGCGGTGGTCTTTGCGGCGGCGGTGGCCGGAGGCCGCACGGTGGAGGGCATCTTTCTCGCTCACAACGGCCGTCTGCGCGCGGTGGCCGTCGTGGGAAGCATCGCCCCCGGTATCCCGTCAGGCACGTTCGCGAGCCTGGACGCTCCGGCACTCAATGACCGGGGCGACGTGGTGTTCCTCTCGACGGCCCGGCGCGGGCGCGAGACGGTCGAGGCCATCCATGTGAGTCTCGATGGGCGAGCGCGGAAGATCGTCGCCCAGGGCGATGACGCCCCCGCAGGTGGTCAGTTCGCGGCGTTCGGTCCTCCGGCTATCAATGCCCGTGGAGAGGTCGCGTTCGCGGCGGTGGTGGAGGGCCGGGCGGTGCCCGGAGGCATCTTCGTGGCCGGCCGCGACCGCCCGACGATGTTGGTGGGGGCCGGCGACAGGACGCCCGTCGGCGGGATCTTCGCCAAGTTCTCCGAGCGGGTCACTCTCAACGAGACTGGAGCCGTCGCGTTCACCGCCGTGATCAAGGACGCGCCGGCCGCGCAAGCGATCTTCGTCGTGAACAAGGGCGGCGCCCGCAAGGTCGTCGCCCTGGGCGAGGCAGCCGAGGGTGGAGGGGTGTACTCCAACTTCAGCTTGTGGCCGGCCCTTGGCCGGGCGGACGCCATCGCGTTCGTCGCCTCGATCGACGGTGGACCGAGCCCGCTCGCAGTGTTCGTAGCCGAGGCGGCTCGGGTGACTCGGCTCGTGAGCGTCGGAGACTCTCTGCCCGACCAGACGCGAGTCGCTACGCTCGGGCTCTATCCCGTGGTTGCCATGAGCCGGGCCGGCGGCCTCACGTTTTCCACCGCACGTACCCCGACCGGAGAGGGGGCGGATGGCATCTTCTTCGTGAGTCTCCCGAGCCCCTGAGACAACTCCTCTCCGACGCGGCCCACCCGTCTCGGGATCAGTTCATGTCGTATGGCGGGTACTCGATGAAGACGTTGGCGGCCGTGATGAGCAGGTGCGGCGCCACCGTCCGAGGCGGCAGCGGCTCACCGCGCAGCATGCGGAGCGCCATGGGCAACACGTTGTCCCCGACCCGGTCGAGGAAGAAGGCCACGGAGCCGAGGACGATGCTCCCTCGATTGTTGGGATCGATCTCCTTGCGGTCGTTCATGCCCCCGTGGATCGATCGGTCCGTCCCGTGCGAGACGATGGCGGCGTCGGCCAGACGGCCCGACGCTTCGAGGGCACTCTTGGCGGCGAGCGCCGTGGAATCGTCCAGCGCCGCCACCAGGATCTTGGTCTGGGGCCGCGCCGCCAGGAACTTCCCGAGGAGCGGGCCCACCGCCGCGGGGTTCCCGCGCGTGTCGAGGACCGTGATGGGAACGGTCGGCAGGTGTCGCCGGAGGCCTTCGCTCACGCCGCGCGCGCGCTCGTCGACACCGTCGGCCTTGGCGGAGAGAGCGCCGAGCACTACGGCCTCGACCTTCTGCGAGCGCCAGGTCTCCGCGGCAAACCGTCCCAGTGTCTCTCCGCCGATCCGGCCGGCCTCCACGTTGTCGATGGTGTAGAGCGGCGCTTCCGGAACGGCATAGTTCACGGCGAGTACGGGGATGCCGGCACTCCGAAGCCGCTCGCCCACCGCGGCGTTCACGGCGGGATCGCGCTGGTACTGGATGTACAAATCGACCTTGCGGGCGACGGCGTCCGCGGCGTTGGCCAGCGCCCGCGTGCCGTCCCGCTGGTTGTCGTAGAACACGAGGTCGATCGGGTAGCGGCGGGCGGCGAGCGCGAAGCTCTCGCGAACGTCCTGCCCCGTGAACCCCGTGCCCTCCAGCGTGACGCCCGGCTCCTCCGTCAGGTTCGCGAAGGCGATCGTGTAGCGCCGCTCCGCGCCCGCCAGGTCCGCCGGACACCCCGTGGCGACCAGGCTTGCCAAGCCGAGCGCGACGACGACGGCAGCCCCGCGGCCCCGGCGCTCGCGCGGCGTCCGTGCGGCCCAGCACGGCCGCGCCATGATCGGGCTAGCGGAGGCCGTCGATGCCGACGAAGTTGCCCGTGAGGCCAACCGCGCGCGGCACGGTCATGTTGAAGAAGAACGTGGCCCGGTTCGTGCGATCCGCCTCGGCGGCCATCAGGTCGGTGCGGACGTTCTCGATGATGTGGATCCCGGCATCGGTGATGAGGATGTTGTGGACGATGAACGCCTCCTTTGGGTTTTCACCAGGGATCACCTCGACGCCCCAGGTGTCGGCGCCCACCGCCACGATCTTCTGCGAGACCAGCCACGTGCCCGCGTCCTTGCCGATCCCGGGCTCGCCGGAGTTGAAGAGCGTGTTCTGGGCCGGGTACTGCTCGAACAGGTTCCCCCACCCGGTGTGGACGATGAGGATGTCGCCCTCACGGAGCGTCACGTTGTACATGCGCAGACCGGCCTGGATGTCGGCGGCGGTGATGAGCGTGCCCTTGTCCAGGCAGTCCTTCTTGCAGGCCGGATTGCCCTTGAACTTCCCGGCCGCCTTGAACACCTTGACCATGTCGACGAGCACGCCGCGGGTGGCGAAGGATTTCAAGTGCTCGAGGCCGAGCTTGGTCATGTAGTTCTGGTTGATGAACTTTCCCATCGGGATCTGGTTGAAGTAGCAGTCCTTGCGCCCGATGTGGCCGAGGCCGTCGAGATGCGTGCCGACGTGACTCTGGCTCAGCCAGGTGTCTTCCAGGTACGTCAGCTGGTTCTCGCCGAGGGCGGCGCCCGGGGCCAGCGTGGTCGCGGTCAGGATGCTCTTGGTGAAGCGGCTGCCGAAGAGGGGGATCCCGTCCACCAACGGATACGACATCGGGATGACCTTGCCCTCTTGGATCTCCGCCGCCGCGGCCTTGACCACCGCGGGCGTGACGCGGTTCGTAGCCCCCGTCTGATCGTTGGGTCCCCACGGCGAGGGCGGGACGACCTTGGTGCAATCGCTCTGGGCCCAGGCGAACGACGCGGAGGCGAGCAGCAGAAACGCGAGACTGGCGCCGAACAGCGATTTCATCGGACACTCCTTTCAGCGTTGAAGGGTATCGCGACGGACAGCCAGGTGATGACAATGAGACGGGGCGCGGGGCGCTGTCAAGGTCGTCGCGCGTGGCGTACACGGCGGGGATTCGCTACGATCAGCTGCTGATGGAGGCCTTCACCCCCGCCGAGCGCGCGACCCTCGCGCCGTACTTCACGAACCTCGACGGCCCGGTGTTCGCGCTCGTGAACCTCCCCGAGGTCGTCAAGGGCGCGCTCTTCGCCAGGTACTCGCGCTCGCCGAAGTCACTCCGCCGGCTGTTCCTCGACGAGTTCCTCACCGGCAGCCACCTCGATGAGGCGGCGGCCCGCCCTTCCGTGAGGGAGGCGGGCGCCGCCCGCGCCGAGCAGCTCTACGAGCGCGTCTTTGTGGAGTACGGCGACGACTCCGTGGCCCAGCTCGGCGGCGTGCACCTGGCGTGCGAGGGGGCCTCGAACATCCTCACCAAGGTCCTCGAGTGGGGCCGGCTGATGGCCTACCTCGAGCAGTCGACTCGCTACATCCCCTACGACGACCGCCCAGGCGGGCGCTTTCGCTACCACGTACCGGTCGAGCTGGAGGGACCGCTCCGCGGCCAGTATGTGACGGCCCAGAATGCGGCGTTCACGACCTACGCGGCGTGGCTTTCCCGCCTGCGCGATTTCTATGCGGCCCGGTTTCCGCGGGGGTCCGGTGAGTCGGAGAGCGTGTATCGCATGACCATCCGCGCCAAGGCGCTGGACACCCTGCGCGGTCTCCTCCCGGCCGCCACCATCTCGAACGTGGGCATCTTCGGGACCGGCCAGGGATACGAGCAACTCCTCCTTCGGATGCGCGCGCACCCGCTGACCGAGGTCCGGGACTATGCGGGCCTCATGCTCGCGGAGTTGCGGAAGGTCATCCCGGCCTTTCTCACGGCGCGTGGACGTGCCGGAGCGGGGAGGCGCGTGGACGACGTACCTGGCCGAGACCAGGGCCGCCGTCGAGACCTCCACCGAACGGCTGCTCGGCGACGTGAAGCCGGAGTCGCGGGGGGAAGTGACGCTGACCGATTTCGATCCGGAGGGCGAGGTGAAGGTCGTCGCCGCGGCCCTCTACGCCGCGTCAGCGCTGCCCGACGATCAGCTTCTCGCGATGGCCCGCCGGATGGGCACGGCGGAGCGCAGCCAGGTCCTTGACGCCTACGTGGGAGCGCGCGGCAACCGGCGCCACAAGCCGGGCCGGGCCTTCGAGCGGACGTCCTACCGCTTCGACATCCTCGGCGACTACGGCGCCTTCCGCGATCTGCAACGCCACCGCCTGCTGACCTTGGAGTGGCAGCGCCTCTCCCCCGGGCACGGCTACGTCATGCCCGAGGCGGTGGCCGAGGCCGGGGGCCAGGCCGACTGGGAGCGCGTGATGGACGAGTCCGCGGCGACGTGGGAAGCCATCGCCGGCGCGGGGATGCCCGAGGTGGCCTCCTACGCCGTGTCCATGGCGTATCGGGTGCGCTTCACCATGCAGATGAACGCACGCGAGGCCATGCACGTCATCGAGTTGCGCACGGCGCCCCAGGGACATCCGTCGTACCGGCGCATCTGTCAGGCCATGCACCGGCTGATCGCCGAGCAGGCCGGGCACCCTGCCATCGCCGCCGCCATGCGCTTTGCCGATCACTCCGAGGTGGCCCTGGAACGCCTCGAGGCCGAGCGTGCCGCCGAGCGCCGGCGCCAGCGACCCTGAATGCCGAAAAAAGCACGGTGACGCTCACGGCGATTCGAGGCTAGCGGGACGACGCGGGGCCTCGTCGCTGGTGCATCCTCACCACGTGCCACCCGGCCCGCTCGTCGTCGGTGACGACGGGCGGCGTGCCGAGCGAGTCCACGTAGTACGCGAGGTCCCATAGCTCGTCATCATCCAGGATCAGGTGATAGGACGGCATGGGAGTGGCGTCGAGTCCGGTGAAAAGGGTGCGAGCGATGTCGCGAGGTGTCGGTCCGCCCTTCAAGGGTCGGCGGGTGAGATCGGAAGGCTTGATCTTGAGGTCCTTCGCCGACGGGCCATCGCCGCGGCCCCCGGGACCGTGGCACTCCCGGCATTCGCCCTTCTCGTAGGCCTTGCGGCCTCGCGCGACGGCCCCGGGCGTCCGTGCCGGGGGTGACGGGATCGCGAGCGGCTTCGGGGGCTCGGCCGTCGCGAACCTCGGCGACAGGCTCTTGATGAACTCGATGACGGCCTGGACGTCGGCGTCGCTCAGATGGTTCTGGGGCACCATGCCCGTGCCCGGGATCCCTGTCGCGATACCGCGCCGCAGGTCGTCGTCGGTCGGAAGCTGCCCCGTGGGCGTCGAGCGGAACTTGTAACGGCCCGTGGTCAGGTCGCGAGGAGCCGAGGCGAAGTGGTGGGCGGCGTGCCCTTGGCCGTCTCCGCGCTCACCATGGCAGATCGCGCAGTTTGCCTCGTAGACCTTCCGGCCGAGCGCAGGGTCAGGGGCCTGGCCGGCGCGGAGCCGGCCAGGAGGAACAGGGCGCTCAGGGCCATGACCACCGGCGCCCGACCGCGCACGGAGCGTCACTCCAGGACGACGAACTGGCCGACGACGTGCGCGGGATGAAGCTGGCACTTGATGGGGAAGATCCCGGCCTTGTCCGCCTTGAAGCTCACGTCCTTGGCCTTGTTGCCGTCGACGACTTCCTTGACGCCGAAGGCCGCGATCTCGAAGCCGTGCTCCTCCGCGTGGCGGTTGATCAGCTTCAGGGCCACGCTGTCGCCCTTCTTGGCCACGATGGTCGTCGGCTCCCAGATCTTCACGCCCTGCGGAGTCTCGACATTCACGACGGTGAGGGCGATCTCACCCGCGATGACGGGCACCGCGAGCACGACTCCGCCCGAGCAGGAGGGCACCACCCAGGATGACAGACCGGCAACGTTGACGCGTCATCGCGTGAATTCCTCCTTGCCTTGGCGAGGACATCCGGGGAATGGGGAGGTCGGCTCCGCTCACCGCGCGGCCGCGAACTTCAGCCGGGCCTTGGCCACCAAGGAGGGATCTGCGAGGATGATGGCCCGGAACGCCATATCCCATTCCCGCCACGCCCCGCTCGACCCTATAACATGGGAAAGCTGCTCCAGTTCATCGGCCAGGCTGTCGACAGCCTGGCCGATCAGCGCCTTGACCGTACTCATCGGGATCTCCTGGGCTCGGTGTGAGTCGCTGAGGCGTGGGGGAATATAGCACCGGCCCACCCGCGGTGGCCGCGGGCCCGGTGAGCGTTGCGGGTCAGCAGGCTTCCTCCGGAAGCTCCTTGCGGAACAGTTCGCGCGCCTGGCGTCGCCTGGCCTCGGCGAGCGCGTCCGAAGAGTCGCTGCTGAGCAGCGTGTACAGATGCTCGGCGGAGAGTGCCGAGGGCAGAAGGACGTAGTCGGCCCCCTGGTTGTAGAGCCCAACCGCCGCCGCCAGCGTGTCGGCGGTGACGATCACCTGCGCGTTGGGGGCGAGGCTACGCGCCCAGCGGAGCAGGCGCTGGTTGTCGATCCCCTTCAGGAACCAGTCGGAGATGCTCGATACGATCACGGCCGCCCGGTCGATCCCCGCGTGTTGCAAGGTCTCCGGGTTCGAGATGTCGCCGTAGTGCGCCTCTACTCCCGCCGCTCGCAGTCGCTCCAGGGTCTCGGGGTTGAAGTCGATGGCCACCACGCGATTCTTCATCAGTGGCTGTATCCGCTCGAGATGCTCGAGGAAGGCGAGTCCTTCCCGGGACACGCCGAGCAAGAACAGGTCGTGGTGGCCGTCTGCGTGGGTGTCGGACGACGGGGCTTCCGCGCGGCTCGCCCCGAACCAGCGCAGAAGCCCGGTCATCTCGAGGGCGCGGGCGACTCGGGTGGCGATCTCGTGGTTGAACAGCGTGGTGTAGGTCGAGGTGACCGACATGAGGAGCAGCGTATAGAGGACGAGGGCGCTGACCCCCTCGCTCACCTGGCCGTACTCGGTCCCGAGCTTCACGATTACGAGCGAGAACTCGCTGATCTGAGCCAGGTTGATGGCGACCACACCGGCCGTGCGCGCGTCGAAGCGGAGTGCGGCGAAGATGGCGAAGATCGAGGCGAAACGGCTGGCCACCACGAAGAGCGCGATGACGCAGGCGAGCAGGATGAGCTGAACTGAGGGCGCCGGAACTTTCAGTCCCAGGGCGACGAAGAACAGGGTCACGAAGAAATCCCTCACGCCGGACAGGCGCCCGATGACCTCGGTGCCGTACGGGAACGAGGCGATGGTCATGCCAGCGATGAGGGCACCCATCTCCTTCGAGAGCCCGAGCTGTCCTGCCGTCCCCGCGACCAGGAAGCACCACGCCATGGACGCGACGAGCACCATCTCAGGTGACTTGGCAATCGTTCGGTACAGCCGTGGGAGGATCCAGCGCGACAGCGCGGCGGCGGCCGCCACCAGCCCGGCCCCTGCCGCCAGCGACCCGATCAGGGGGCCGGCTTTGAGCGAGCCGAGGTTCGGTTGGAGGGCCAGGAAGCCGATGGCCCAGATGTCCTGGAAGATGAGCACGCCCAGCGTGATGCGTCCGCCGAGGGTACCCATTTCGAACTTGTCGGAGAGCAGCTTCACCACGATCAGCGTCGAGGAGAGGCTCAGGGCTACCCCGAGATAGAGGCGATCGAAGGGCCCTCCAGTCACGGCGGCGATCGGGGCCACCGCGAACCACGCGAGCGCAACGCAGATGGGGAACTGCAGGAGTCCGCTCACGATGATGGTGCGGCCGGTCTGGAGCAGCCGGGGGATGCTCAGCTCGAGTCCGATGATGAAGAGGAGCAAGATCAGGCCGATCTCGGAGATCAGCTCGATGCTCGCCTCATCCGTGACCACGCCGAACCCGACGCTGGGGCCCGAGGAGTGCCCCGCCGAGGATGTACCCGAGGATCAGGGGTTGCTTGACCGAGCGCGCGAGGAGGGCGAGGAGCGCGGCGGCGATGATGCTGACGCTGATGGCGGTGAGCAGATCCTGATCGTGCATAGGCCGCGCGCCCTCAGATTATCACCGTCCGCCGGCGAGGCCCTCTCTCGCGCGGAGGCGAGGTCTGTCAACAAAACCTACACCGTGCCTCCGTGCCGCGTGCTGGACACGCGCAATCCTACCGGCGGCATCCTGCCTGCCAATGCCTGCCGCAATATCCGCGTGACGGGCGGAGGACTCGAGCAGGGGGCGCGAGCACGTGCGGTATGCCCACCACGGCCACCGCGGTCCACGCGAACGTGGTGGTCGGTGACCCCACGAACTTCGGTCACCTGACGGTGTTTCCGTTCGGCTGGTCCCCGCCGCTGGCCAACACCTTCTCGCCGAACCAGAACGTGGCCAATGGGATCTTGATGCGATCTGTGACGAGGCGACGCAAGGTCTGTGCCTGTCCGACCTGGTCCTTCAAACCGGCCCCGGAGCCACCCACATCGTAATCGACGTCACCGGCTACACCGCCGCCCCGTAGCGGACGGCGCGGCCGCCGACGGGGATACCGTCACGGGGCTTGGTGGCGCCCTGGCAGGCACGGGTCGGCGACGTCCCGGGTGTTGTCGGATCGGCAATGCGGCGTGCCAAACACCTTCCTGACCGCTTCGAGGTTCCGGAACTGCAGTTGCTTGCTGGGAGCCAAGGCCGACCCTTCGCCCCATTCATCCCAGGCCTCGATCATCAGAAGCGGGGGATTGATGTTCTTCGCGGTGATGAACTGCTTGGCGTTGGCGAGCATCGCGGCCCACCCCTCCGGGGTGGGATTCCGGAAGACGCCTCCCGTCTTGCCGTACCACAAGACACCGTCCCACCCCACCGTCGCGCTGGGGAAGTATCTCAGGTTATTCGCTTTGGCTCCCTCGTACTGTGATTGCCACCGGGACTTGTGCTCGCCGATCACCGTTTCATAGAAACTATACCGGGATGAGGGTGGACTGATCAGTGTCGGTGAAAATGATGGCGTTGTAGAAGGACATCGCGTCGACCCCGATGGCGGCCGCCTCCTCATAGCGCGTGTGACTCAGGGACATGACGAAGAGTCCGGGGTGGCCGGCCGCCGCCGCGATGGCCTTCATGTCCGCGATGAGCTGCCGCGCCTGGGGAATCCCCAACCCCACCACGAGCTGGACGTGGTTGCCTAGCATGAGGCACTGGCTTCCCGTCGATGCGATAGTAGTTCGGGTATCGGAAATAGTGGGCGACCATGTAGCGCACGGCGGCTTTGCTATTGTCGGCCGCCCCGGAGAACGCGAAGTCGTTGTGCGCCCACATGAGGGCGAACTTCGTCCGGTCGAAGAACTTCGAGGTCAGGAAATGCTGCTCGAGTGGAAGGTAAGAGTACTTGTTCTCCGGACTGGCCCGTGGATCCCAATACCAGTCATACACGAACAGGAAGATCCCGTGCTCGAGATTCCACTTGATCATCCAGTCCGTGAACTCCTGCTTTCGGTCGTCGTAGGCATTTTGGATGGGGGTCAGCGGTCGGAGCTGGTCCTCAAAGTACCGTACCGCGTCCAGGACCGGATTCCAGGCGTACTCCAGCGCGGTCAGAACTGGAGTTGCCCACGTGCCAGAAGGGGTACACGAACACGCCGACCGTGAAGGGATCGGTGGAGAGCGGCACCACGCCCTGCGGGCTCAAGCTCCACTCGTTGCAGTCCAGACTGCATGAGAACAGTGACTCGCCGGATTCGCATATCCTGTTCCCGCAACGATGGGGAGCGGGAGGAGGCGCCGGAAATGGCGACGCTGGCATGGCCGCGGCGACGCGAGTCGTCGTTGCTCCGGCGGCGGGCTCCCGGGAGGGAGGCAGCATGATGAGAAGCGCCGCGACACACAACAGGGTGAGCGGTGCTCTCACGGCGGATCGGTGGTGGGTCGGGGCTGGCCGGGGAAGGGCCGGCCGAGCCCCCGTCGCCTCGAACCGCTCACGGGTGGTGTCCAGACGCATCGCGCTCATCTCGATGGCGACCTGCCTCGGCTCCGTTCCGCTACTTCGTGAGACGAACTACCGTAGCATGGTCTGGTTCGAACGGAGGAATGTGCGGATCATCAGATGAAGAAGCGACGGCCAGGGGCGAGAAGAGGGCGGCCAGCGACGGCCGTGTTGGCCCCCGCGCCGGACCCATCGCCGGCGCGATGGCGGTGGCCGCCGCGCCTGTGGCTCCTGGTCATTCTGGCCGTTGGCGCGGTCCTGCGCGTCTATCGCCACGACGCGCTCGATCTGTGGCTGGACGAGGGCATCACGGTCCACGTCGCGCGGTTGCCGTGGAGCACGGTGCTGGGCTTTCACGGCGCCCACGAGACTCACCCGCCACTGTACTTCGTTGCCGTGAAGCTCGTGACCCTGCTGGTGCCCGAGCTGCGGGCTGGCCGTGTCGTCAGTGTCATCGCCGGGACAGCCACCATTCCCGTCCTGTACTGCCTGGCGTCACGCCTGGTCGGCGCGCGGACGGCCCTCATCGCGAGCGCCGCGCTGGCGCTCTCCCCACTGCACGTCTGGTACTCGCAAGAAGCGCGAATGTACGCGCTCGGCACCCTGCTCATCGCCGCCTCCTACCTCGCGGTGGTGGCCTTTTGGACGTCGCCGCGGCCGGCCTGGGCCGCGGCGTATGGGGCGGCCACGCTCCTCGCGATGTACGCGAACTACGGCGCCTTCTTTGCGCTGGCCCCCCAGATCGCACTCCTGGCGGTTGTGACCCACCGACACCATATGGCGAGTCTGCCACTCTGGGTCGCCGGCGGGGCCGCCGCGGTGGGTTTCCTGCCGTGGCTGCCGCAGCTGCTCGAAACCGCCAGACGCTTCGGGATGGGGCGCGAAAGCTACCTCGGAGTGGCACCAGGCAAGATCGTCGCCTCCGTCATCTCGATCGTCGGCTTGGGTGGAAGCGGGAGCTACTTCTGGGGTCGCCCCACGCCCTGGGACCGATGGCCGGCGGCTCAGCCCCTGATGGTTCTCGGGCTGGCCCTGGCGATCGTCGCGGGAACGGTCGCCGTGGCACGGCGTTCGTCCTTTGCCCTGGCCGTCGTGCTGGCCCTGTTGCCGGGTGGGCTGGCCGTGGCTGCCGGTCTCAGCCTGCTCAGCCCCGGCTACGCCGATCGGACCGTCATGTTCGGGGTGCTGGGCTGGGCCATTCTCCTTGGCGCCCTCCCGTTTGGGCTGTCCGGCTGGCTCAAGTGGGCCGGCTGGGCAGGGGGCCTGTCGACTGTCGCGGTCTCGCTTGTCACGCTTCTGGTCCTCTACCGTGGCGCCGACAAACAGCACTGGCGTCAGCTGGCGGCGCATACGGCAAGGGCCGCCGACTTTGGCAAGCCGGTCTGGCTGTATCCGCCCTACACAGCGACCCTGATCGATGTCTACGAGCCGACCCTCGCCCTGCGCGGAAGAGCGAGCGATCGCGACGCCCCGCGGCTCCGGACGATCGATTTTGATGGCGGAGTTCCGCCTCCGGGCGACGACGATGCCATTTGGCTCGTGTACATCGAGACGGCGGGGGTCGATGGGTTACAGCGCCAGCTCGCCGAGCGCGGCTACCTGCGGATCATGCACCGCTATCACTGGAATCCCATGTGGCTCGATCTCTACGCGAAGCCGGGCCTCCGCTGGGGCCGGGAGATACCGATCAACGGTCGCTTCGAGGGGCAGGGATCCATGGTGGACGGATGGAAGCTCTCCGACGGCCGCGCGACCCTGAGCGAGGGACAGGGCGACGGTCGCATCTTGCACCTGACCGGACCGAACTCCGACAGCCGCGCCGTGACGGCGGCTCCGGCACGGGCGGAGCATCTGTACATCGCAGAATTCGACGCCCGGGTGGAACCTCCGTCAGGACGCCTCCGCGCGTTCCTAGGGTGCGCGTCGCTCACGCGATGGCTCGAGGTCGCGCCGAACGGGGAAGGTGCGTCCCCCCCGAGCGATGGGCAGTGGCATCGCGTCGGGATTGCCGCGATCTGCCCCCGCGAAACCTCGCATATCCTCCTCGACCTGCGGAACTCCGGCTCCGGACAATCATCGATCCGCCACGTCCGGCTTCGGGAAGTGGGGCCGCACGCCAGCGCCGGCACTTCTCGCCCCTGAGCGTCATCGAGGATCTCGGGACGGCGAGGATGGCCGGCCGATGGGCTAAAATTCGTGCCATGCGGTGCGTCCGTCACTCATGGCGAGGCTGAAGCCGTGACGAGCAGTGCGCGCGCCCGCCCCCCTGACGAGGTCCTGGTTTCCGTGGTGGTGCCCGTCTTCAACGAAGCAGGCATCCTTCGCACGCTCGTGAGCCGCATCGACCACACTCTGGGCCAAAGCGGCTATCGCTACGAGATGATCATCGTCAACGATGGGTCGCGCGATGAGAGCGGCGCGGTCCTGGACGAGTTGGGAGCACGGGACCCACGGATTCGCGTGCTGCACCTGTCCAGGAACTTTGGCCAGCAAGCGGCCGTGCAGGCGGGCCTTCTCCACGTCGCCGGGGCCGCCGTCGTGGTCATGGACGCCGACCTCCAGGATGACCCGGAGGCACTACCGCATCTGCTCGACAAGTGGCGCGAGGGCTACGACGTCGTCTACGCGGTACGCGTCGATCGGAAGGAGTCGCCGCTGAGGCGACTGATGTTCTCCGGCTTTTACCGCGTGCTCAACCGCATCACGAAACCGCCGATTGCCCAGGACGCTGGCAATTTCGGCCTTATCGACCGCGCGGTGGCCGAAGCTATCGCCAGCCTGCCTGATCGCGATCGCTACTTACCGGGCCTGCGGAGCTGGGTCGGATTCTCACAGATCGGGATTCGGGTGGCGCGCGGCGCCCGGTACGATGCCTTTCCTCGGGTGCCGCTCGGGGGATTGTGGCGTCTTGCCAAGACCGCGATCTTCTCCTTCTCGTCGCTCCCGCTGAGCATCTTCTACGGAATCTTCGCCCTCGCGACGGTCGTGTTCGTTTCCGTCGGCGCCTTCGCCATTTATCATAAACTCGTGACCGGTCAGGCGATTCCGGGTTGGACATCGACGATCATGAGCGCGTGCTTCTTCGGGGCAATCAACGCGCTCGGAATCAGCATCCTCGGCGAATACATTTCTAGGATCTACGACCAAGTGCGCGGCCGCCCGCTGTTCGTGATCGCGCGCAGCGTGAATCTCCCAGAGGACACTCCGGAACGACGGTCCTATCCCTCACAATGACGGTCGGGCACCGGCGGCCGACGACGCGCCGGGAACCTGCCAGACGCCGAGCACTGATTTCCCGAGGCGGAAGGCGAGCCAGGGGTCGAGGCGTCGCGACAGCGGCACCAGCAACCGGTCCCACCACAGGATGTGCTCTTGCCTGGGGAGCGCCCGGCGGAGCATCACACGATTGGCGAGAGAGGCCAGCAGGCCGGCGCTGTCCACATAGCGGAGCATGACCGTGCACAAGCCCGGCGGAACCACTTCGGCCAGCGAACGCCTCGTGTATCGGCGGTAGTGTCCGATCGCCGCGTCGAACGGGGAGTACAACCAGCCGTGCGCCGGGGCCAGAACGATCAACGTACCGCCTGGCTTGAGTCGACTGGCCGCGGCGGCCAACTCGACGCCATCCCACTCGATGTGCTCGAGGACGTCGACGTAGAGAATCGCGTCGAAGCGCCGGGTGGCCGGCATGTCGTGGACGAGGCCGGTGGCCACGCGACAGCAGGCTGGAAGGCGGCCGTTGGCCACGGCCTGGGTGAGCCGCGCGGCCAGGACCGGATCGGGCTCGAGACACAGCCAGGTGCGCGGACTCCCATCGCAGAGCGCCCGGGTGGTGGCGCCGATCCCGGCACCGACTTCCAAGACATCGCCGAGGAGGTACCTTCGGACCAGGGAGCCGACGTACGCCTTCCAGTGCTGCGCCTGCGCGAAGAGCTCGAGTTCTTGCCCCGGATACGCGGTGCTCATGGGGCGCCGAGGTTACAGAGCAAGGAGCCCTCCGCGGTCACGGTGACCACGCCGCCACGGTACATCACGATCGTCGGGCGCCGCGCCTTCGCACGATGCTCGCCTCATCCGTGACCACCCCGAACCCGACACTGGGCCCGAGGAGTGCCCCGCCCAGGATGTACCCGAGGATCAGGGGTTGCTTGACCGAGCGCGCGAGGAGAGCAAGGAGCGCGGCGGCGATGATGCTGACGCTGATGGCGGTGAGCAGATCCTGGTCGTGCATGGGCCGCGCGCCCTCAGATTATCATTGTCCGCCGTCCCGCCCGCCTCCCTCAGCTGAGTCGCACGCGAGCGCGAGGTGACTGTAACCGGGCTTCAAACGCCGCTCTCATGCGGGCCATTTCGTCAATCACCGCTGCGAGGGGCGGCGCTCATCCTTTGGTAGACTGACGAGGGGTATGCCCATGCGATGCTCCGCAACTCTTCAAGCAGCGAATCGGCCGGGTCATCGAGTACCGGACTCTCGCCAAGTTATACTGCGATCCCGTAGAGCTTGGGTGTCCGTGCTGGAGTACCACGCTAGCATGAGGTTGTTTGACCGGTGAGAGTGTGCCTTATTAGCGGGTCCTATCCGCCCCTGCGCTGCGGCGTGGGCGACCACACGGCAAGGCTCGCGGTTGGCCTCCGCGCTCATGACGTGGACGTTCGAGTGATCACGACGCGCCGACCCGAGATACAGGCGAGAAACGAGGATCGTGTCCTGCCGTTACTTCCCAACTGGAGCCTTGGGCGGCTTCCTCAGCTGCTGCGCGCCGTGAAAGCCGCGGACCCCGATCTCGTCCACATCCAGTATCCAGCCGCGTGCTATGGCCGCTCGCTGGCGGTCATCTTGCTGCCGCTCTTCGTCCGGCTCGCCCTCGGCGTACCGACGGTGGTGACGCTCCACGAGTGGTCGGCGCGCCGACGCCTGGGACGTCTCGCCTCGACCCTCCTGGCCAGCCTGGCCAACCACGTGATCATCCTCGACGAAGTCGAACGGCGGCGGCTTCTGCGGGCCGTCCCCTTCCTCAACGGTCGTGTCACCGTCGTCCAGCAAACGGCCAACATCCCGTTCGTGCCGGCCGACGTGGCCGCCGTGCGGCGAGAGCTTGGCGTCGACGAGTCGACATTCGTTCTCGCCTTCTTCGGACTCATCAAACCCGTCCACCGGCTCGAAATCCTGCTCGACGTGCTCGTCGAGCTCCTCCGGCGAAAACCGGTGGCCATTCTCCTCATGATCGGCGGTGTCGCCGAATACGCCTCCTCCGAGGGTGAGCGCTATCGTCAGTTCCTCGCCCAACTCGCGGTCGAGCGCGGCGTCGCCGATCGCGTGCGATGGTCGGGATTTCTCTCGGCGGAGCGCGTGTCGACGTACCTCCAGG
This sequence comes from uncultured Candidatus Rokubacteria bacterium, assembly GCA_963848005.1. Taxonomy (GTDB): domain Bacteria; phylum Methylomirabilota; class Methylomirabilia; order Rokubacteriales; family CSP1-6; genus CAVWFS01. Next base: position 16,992 of record CAWKCA010000010.1, on the reverse strand, counting down.
CCGCTGATGCCTGCGTCCTCCCGTTCGCGGGCGGGGTCGGCATGCTGAACACAACATTTCACACGGTGGTTGCCCATGGCGTTCCACTTGTCACGACCTTGGGCACCAATACGCCGGCTTCGGTCGTGGACCGCTATCCGGACGTGCGCTTCGTTCCCGAGGAACGATTCACGCCCGTCGAAGTCGCAGACCTTCTTCCCTCGCTCGCCAGCCGACGCCTGTCCTCTGGCCGCGATCCGGACGCCGCGCTTCGTGAGGCGTGTGGCGAGCACATGCGTGTCTACCAAGGGCTGTCTTCACTGGCGGAACGCTGAACGGGATTTCACCGCCGCCGTCGCCTCCCGGGGAGGCATTGTCCGACGGCCGTGTCCCGCCTCCGGCGAATGCCCAATCACCGCAGCCGCAGCACCGCCCAGCACGCCTTGAGGTGGTTAGCGCGTGCGTCTGGTGGCCCGGCGAGGAGTAGCTTCAGCGCGCGCGTAGCCATGCGCAGCGCGATGACCAATCGCAATCCCGCGACGGCCGCCGGCGAATAGAATTTACGGTAGAACCGCAGCCAGCTGCGATAGCTGTGGACGAACATGCCGGGCGCGTCGAGGGCCGTGCTGCGGCCACCGAAGTGGGTGACCCGGACCTCCGGCATGTAGTAGATGAGCCAACCCCGCTGCCTGGCCCGAAAGCACCAATCGAGCTCTTCGCCGTACATGAAGTAGTCTTCATCGAGCACGCCCACGTCACGGATTGCCTCTCGACGCAGCATGAGGCAGGCACCGGAGATCCAGTCCACCGCCCGGACCGTGTCGTGGTTCCACGCCAAGATGTATCGCTGATTCAGGATGGGAACGTGCCGACAGAGCGCGGGGAGACGCAGCACCTCGGCCAGGTGCTTGAGCGGGGTGGGAAAGCTGCGGCAGGAGGGCTGCAGCGACCCATCCTCGTTGAGGAGCATACACCCGACGGCGGCCGCCCGGGGCCGTTCCCTGAGGAACCGAACCATGCGGTCGACGGCGCCACCATGCACGAGCGTATCGGGATTCAGCAGCAGGACGAATTCCGCGCCCGCCTCGCCCAGCACCTGGTTGTTGGCCCGGGCAAAGCCCCGATTGGACGAATTCTGCAGGAGCCGCACCCATGGGAGGCTCGTCCTGATCACGTCGACGCTGTTGTCGGAGGACGCATTGTCGACGAGGACCACTTCATAGGGGACCGAGGTGGTCGCGGCGACGGATTCGATGCAACGACGCGTCAGCTCGGCGGTATTCCAATTCACGATGACGATGGTCACCGTGCTGATGACGATCTCTCCTCGTCCTTTCGCGCCACCAGCACGAACTGATACCCGAACAGCGCCGGCCAGGCGCGCGCCAGCCAGTTCTTGGCCGCCAGCTTGGCCGTCCCCATGCAGCGGCGGGCACCCCTGACGTCGGGGGTTGGTGGATAGCCGCCCACCGCCTCCAGCCCTTCGATCCGCAGGGCGGCGGCCTCCAGAAGCTGCCGTCCCGTCCGCAGGGTGAAAAACCGCAGGTGTGTTCGATCCAGAATTCCCCAGTCGGCGTAGTCGAACCTCCCTCGCAGCAGATCCCAGCGCACTCGCGCGTGGGCGATGTTCGGGAGGGAGACGAGGACGACGCCCCCTGGCGCGAGACGCTCGCGGGCCAGGCGGAGCACGGACAAGGGATCCCGCAGATGCTCCAGAATGTCCCCGAAGATCACGACGTCAAATCCGCTGTCGACGGCCCTCCACACGGCCTCGTCCTCGACGTCGCCCACCACCACCCGGTCACAGTGTCGTCCGGCCTCAGTGACGGCGTCGTCGTCGATCTCGATCCCCACGACGAAACACCCGCGACCGGCGGCGCGAAGGTATTCCGCGATGTATCCGTTGGCGCATCCGACGTCCAGGACGCGCCGGTGCGACCCGACGGCATCCGCCATCCGCCGCCGCGGGCCCTCCCGGGTCGGATCGATGTGGCCAGCGTAGGTAAAATTCCGCTGCTTGAACACGATCAGAACCGATCCGCCGCGCCCATCCCAGGACCCTAGGACGGAGCCGGCGACGCGTCTGCGTCGAGGAGGCGACCGGCGACGACCACGAGCCCGAGAAAGACATACGTCCACATCTGCCACAAGGCATGCGTGAATTGGTAGGCGAATAAGAGGGCCACCGCGGAGACGATGAAGGCAACACAGAATCGTCGCTCTTCACCGCGGCGGGCGCGATGAAGCGTCAAGCGCAGCTGGTAGGCGACGGCGGCCACGAGCGCCGTGAACGCCGCGAGACCTGCCAGGCCCGCGTCGTGCAGGCTCAGGAGGAACGCGTTGCCTGTCCACATGAAGGGCAGACGTCGTTGGGTGTTACCGATGTCGAGTACAAAGTCGATCCCGTTCGTGGACCCGCTACCGCGTCCAAGGAACCACCCGAACGGTCCACTCTCCCGCCAGCTCTTGAAGACCGCTCCGTTGATGCGCCAGCGTACGAGGAGATTGTGATCGTAACGCTGGACGACGGGATTGATCGCCCGCAACTGGATGACATTGGTACTTTCGCCGGTACTGGGGCCGGCGGGGGTACTCGGTGACGCCTGTCGCGTTGGCGGCAGCAGCGAGGCTTGCAGGGCCAGGACCGATAGGACGGCCACCCCCGCCAAGGCAGCGACGACCGTGAGCCGGGGGCGCCGATGCCATAACCAGACCAGGACGATGGCCGCGCCGCCCAGCCAAGCCGCGCGAGTCTGCGACGCGACCAGCCCAAAGACGATCATCAGCGACGCCGCCCGAAACGGGAAGCGGCTCGAGGGTTCATCACTCCAGGACCACAGGGCAAGGGCGAAGGGCACCAAGAGAAAGCTTCCGAGAATGTTCGGTTCCAGCAGCCCTCCTCGCCCGGCGTAGACGACGAGGCGATTGAGGTGGAGGATCGGCTCGGCGCCCACGATCCACCGCTGGCTCATGTTGGAGGCGATGGCGGCCAGTCCACCCCATACAGAGGCAAGGACCCCCACGCCGATGAGCAGTCTCACGGCCACCTCGAACACGCGCCGGCTCCGGATGCCGTGGAGCACGGCGAGGAACGCGGCCAGTCCGAGGACGTAGACGTTCATGAACTTGAGGGCTAAGGGCCACCGGCCCGCGTTGATGACCGACGCCACCACGTGCACCGTGACAAAGATGAGGAGGGCAATCGCGATCGGGTTGCGGAGCTGATTGCCGCCACGCTTCGGCTGACCTCCATGGCCCCGAACCTAGCAGCAGGAGTGCCGCCATGGCGGCCAGGCACCAGTCGGGACGAACGCTGAGGAGGCCGAGCGCCTTGCCCAGCGCTCCGTTGAAGCCCGACGAGACGATGACCGCGTAGGCGAGGAAGCTCCACATCTCTGGATGGAGGGCAGAGACTGACCTGACACCACCCGAGAGACTGTTGCGGCCTAACTCCGCGACGTATCGTGCGAATGCCATGGGCAGCCCCGGCCCGATCAGGCCAGAAACCCGATCGGGCCAGAAAACACCGAGATCGAGTGTGCTCCGCACGCGGCGATCGTGTCAACAGACTTTCCGTTACGTTTCCGTTCCCTCACCGGACGGAGGTCCCCGTGGCGCTGCCGTCGTCTGAGTTCGGCATCGTGATTCACGGCCGGCGCACCATGAACGTGCGCATGTCGCCACTAGGTTCGACGCGGAGATCGTAGACGCCTTGCTCTGGTGGGGCCCATGCGATGTGGGCGAGGCACGCTCGGTATTTAGCCCCCAACAAGTTGGGCAAGGTTCCCTGGATGTACCAGATCCTCGGAGGCGCCCTCACGATGACGATGGGCTTGGCCTTTTCTTGCCGTGTGGCGTTCACGCCAGCGCACAGATCCTCCGCCACCTGCTCGAGGATCCGCCACCTGACCAGGCGCACCATGGTGGTCTCGGAGAGCATGAACCGAACTTCGCCAGCAGTTACCACGAGGTTGAATCCGACAAGCGCGATGAGCACGGCTGGTCCCGCCCTTGGCCAGAGCCCCAACACGGCCACGGGAATCGCCACCGGAGCAAACCACCAAATCGACTGGGCCCGGAAGTGACTCCCCGTGCTCGCGGAATTGGTCATGAATGCGAAAGGCACGTAGCAAAGGGCGCACAGGATGAGTGCGGTCAACGGGCTCGCGACCGCCAAGTCGTGATGGAGGGCTCGCCGCACTAGATACCAGGCAATGAGGAGCACGAGTACGACGACGAGGACTGAGGTGACCCGCGGTAGCACGGCAGCCGCGGCGACGCCATACGGCCTGGGACCGAAGCTGCGCCCGACACGAGGGTTCGAACCCCAAAACCCCAACAAGCTGGTGACCAATGCCAAGGGCTCGCCCGCGGGCTCAGGGTGCCCTGAACGCAGCGAGGGGGTCAGGTGGCCACGGACCTTGAAGATGCCAAGCGCGTATGGCAACAGCGCAAGAGCCGTCCCGATCGCCAGAGCCACCGCCGACCCGAGTCGCTTGGCGACCGCCAGTCGCCAGCAGGCGATCGCCAGGACGAAGGGAATCGCCTGGAGGTGTATGGCGAGCGAGATGCCCAAGAGTAGCCCGATGGCGAATTCACGCCACATGCTGGGCCAGGTCACACGGCTGCTCAGGTAAAGGACGAGAGCCGACGTGAGAATAAGCAGCGTGTTGTCCCAGAGGAAAAACGACCACCAGATCGCCAGAGGGCTCGTCAAAGCGAAGATGAATGTCCACAACCGGCAGCCTTCGGCAGCCACACTCTCGGCAACGGCGAGGCCCGAGAGTACGAGCAGCAGCCCGAAAAGGCAGAACGACCATGGGAAGTTGAACCCCGTCAGGCCGTACAGCGCGGTGTAGAAGTAGGTCGGGTAGGGACCGTAAGGCATACCATGGGTGCCATGAAGGCCCAGGAGGGGGAATGCTTGTCCGTGGAGGACTCTGCTGGCCCGAAGCATCAGCTCGGATTCGTCCGGCCCAAACTGCCCACCACGGAGAGGAGCGAGCAGACGGCAGGCGATGAAACCGACGATGCACGCGAACAGCAAGACTGACCACCGCGAGGGGAGACGAGAGAGGAAGCGTGCCATCAAAGACTCATATGGCTCGCGCCGGTTGTTACGAGGGTGAGTGGTCAGGTCGAGATGGTGGCCACTCCTACGACGTCTCACCACTCACCGCAGTCTCGCCCAGGTCGCCCACCGGCGGTAACGACGCCAGGCCATACTGCTGGGCCAGCCGGGCGGCCTCGCGCACCTCCTTCATGAAGCCGGCGTTGCGGCGAACGCGATTGGGGCGGGACCAGCGCGATCCATGGCGTGTGAACGTCGAGCAGCAATCGATCAGCCGTTGCGATCCCCAGTTGATCATCTCCTGGCTCATGCACGGCAAGCCCGCCCGGCAGGCCAACTGCTCGAACGTGGCCGCGGTCATGCTGGCCGCCCGAAGGTGCCGGTTCGCTCCACCAGTTTTAGCTTTTCGAGAACCCGGCGGCGACCCGGCAGCTTCTCGACGAAGGCGAAGTAGCGGGCGTACTCCCCCAGGTTGGAGTGATGCAGGAACCCGACCCCGTCGGGCCGGAGCTTTTGACCGAGCTGGTCGAGGTAGGAGCGAATCACGTCCTCCTCGGCGTGGACGAGCGAATCGAAGCTGAAGACGAAGTCGATCGAGCCGTCGGCGACCATGTCAAGCGACAGGCCGTCATTGACGTGATACTCGATGTGGCTGCACCCGGCGAAGCGTTGCTTGCACGCCTCGATGCAGCGCGGCGAAGAGATCGACCACAACGAGCCGGTGGCATCGGTCCTTCAGGTATTGCGTCCAGCGGCCGAAGCCCGGAGCGATCTCGAGAATGGTGTCGGCCGGAAGGAAAGCGTGGATGCGCGGCAGGATGGTGCGGTGCCACTGCATGTCCGCCCCGCCCCACGACGCCGACCACTCGTCGCCCTGCTTGGGCCAGGAATAGTCCCTCTTCCAGACCGCTCGGTTCCAGTCGAGACTCGGCATCGTCGTTGTCCTGTGGCGGTGGCCAGACCCGAAGGTCAAGCCGAGCAACCGGCCTCCATCCTCAGATCCCTTTTACCGCTTCCCCGACCATTTGTCAGCTAGGTTATAGTCGAGCTGCTCCATCAGCAGCCGCTCGCTCCGGATCGTATACCGCACCTGCAGGCGTTCGCCGTGGAAATTCACCGTCGGATTGCCAGGATCATCAGGCGCCGGCGCGTCTTTGCGCTGGAAGCTCTTGAGGCTGGCCCAGGCCTTCACCAACGTCCCGTCCACGGTGAAATGCTCATCGGACAGCAGCCCCCGCTCCCGGGCCTGGGCCACGACCCGGTCGAAGAAGGCACGCGCGACCTCGCCATCGAGCAACCGCTGTCGCTCCGGTGGGGGGTCAGGCGCAGAGAACAGGGATGTAGTTGGAGAGAGAGGGCGGGGGAGGCCCTGGAGCACCGGGATCGGCATGAGCCGGTGCGCGCCTATCTCACTGGGCTCTACCTGCCCGGGGAACGGAAGGCGTCGAACCCCTGGCTGCCCGGGTCGACCCGCGGCGAGTGCGGGCGCGCCATCAATCGTTGCATCACTTCGTGGCCAACGCCGCCTGGGACGACGCGGCCGTGTTGCGGGTCGCCCGGGACACGGTGCTGACCGCCATGCGCGCGCATGGGGGGGGCGCCTGGATCGTGGACGACACGGGCTTCCCCAAAAAGGGGCGGCATTTCCAGGAACTCCAGCGGCTCGAACACCAGCTCCCGCGTGCCGTCGTGCCACGCCGTCTTCAGCTCCAGCGCGACGCGGCCGTCGCTCCGCCGGCGCAGGCGCTCCTGCGCGAAGGGCGGGCGCAATGGTCGTCCGGAAGATCCTCGCGCACGTGGGGATCGCCCCCTCGGGGCCGAGCCCCGGCCCCGCCCCAGCCGCGCCCGGCGCCGCCACGCCCTGATCGGATCGGCTCGGGGGCGCGGCGGATGCCGTCGTGCCTGCGCCGCACCCCGAGGCGCCATCAGCGCTGATCCGGCCAGCCCGCCGGTCGGTTGACGGTGGCGGTGTGCCGGCATAGGATGCCGGGCAGTCGAGCTGGCGCTGTCGTCGGCTCGCGAGGAGGCCCGTAATGTGCGCTGTGCCTACTGGCATCAATGGGGACGGGGCCCAACCGCGGGTGAGCGAGGGCGGAGGGCGTTGATGTTGCCTACGCTCTCGACCTTCCTTTTGATCGCGCTTCCACTCATTGCCCCGGGAGTGGTGGGCGCGCAAACACTACGTGATCCGGGGCTGCGAGTCGATGTCGTCGTGAGCGGGCTCAGCGCGCCGACGAATATGGCCTTCATCGGCCCCAACGACATCCTCGTCCTCCAGAAGAACGACGGCCGCGTGCGGCGCGTCATAGGAGGCGTGCTTCAGGCGGGCCAGGTGCTCGATCTCGGAGTCGACTCCGCTTCCGAACGTGGTCTGCTGGGCATCGCGCTGCACCCCGGTTTCCCCGGCACTCCCTTCGTCTATCTCTACGTCACCGAGAGCGCCACCGGGGCCGACACCGCCGGGTCGCCACCGCCGCTGGGCAATCGCGTCTACCGCTACACATGGAACGGCTCTGCATTGGTGAGCCCTGTCTTGATCGTGAGCCTGCCCGTTATCCCTGGTCCCAACCACAACGGCGGTGTCATTCTTTTCGGGCCGGATGGGAAGCTCTACGTCGTGATCGGCGACCTCAACCGCAATGGACAGCTCCAGAACATCGCCACCGGCCCCCCACCGGATGACACGGGAGTGATTCTTCGCCTAAATGACGACGGCAGCGTCCCGCTCGACAATCCCTTCGTTTCGCTGGGTGGGAACCTGGCCAAGTACTATGCCTATGGCTTCCGGAACTCATTCGGCATGGCCTTCGATCCCGTGACGGCCAAGCTGTGGATGACCGAGAACGGCCCCGACGTGTACGACGAGATCAATCTGGTCGAGCCGGGCTTCAACAGTGGCTGGAACCGGCTCATGGGGCCCGCCGCCCGTGACGCACAGGGAACCAGCGACCTGGCGCAGTTCCCGGGTTCTCACTATGCCGATCCGAAGTTTTCGTGGCTCGACACTGTCGCGCCCACGGCCATTGCCTTCATGTCATCCGGCGCGCTCGGCGCCGCGTATGCGAACCACGTCTTCGTCGGTGACATCAACGGTGGAGTCCTTTACCACTTTGTACCGAACCCCTCGCGGAACGGCTTCATGTTCACCGGAGCGGGTCTGGGTGACCTCGTGGCCGACTCTCCCGCGGAGTTGGACGAGACTATCATCGGCACCGGCTTCGGCGGGATCACGGACATCAAGATTGGGCCCGACGGACGCTTGTACGTCCTGAGTTTCGGCGGCTCGATCTTTGCCATTTCGCGGGTCGCCACGGGAGCGGCCCTGACCATCACCCCGGCTACGGTGACGGCCGGCGGCGCGCTGGACGCGGCGTGGAGTGGGATCGCCACGCCGACGCCGACCGACTGGATCGGGCTGTACAACCCCGGCGCGGCGGACAATGCCTTCCTCGGCTGGAGCTACGTGAGTTGCTCGCAGACGCCGGGGGACGGCACGGGCGGCGGGCGCCTGTCCCTTCGTCATCCCGGCAGGGCTGTCGCCGGGCACCTACGAGTTGCGCCTGCTGGCCAACAACGTGTTCACTCGCTTGGCCACGAGTGGAACGTTCACGGTGACGGCGAGCGGCCCGCTGCTGAGCATCAGCCAGGGAGCAGTGGCGCCTGGAGGAACCGTGACGGTCTCGTGGAGCGGTATTGCCGCGCCGACACCGACGGACTGGATCGGCCTGTACGGGCCGGGAACGGCGGACAATGCCTTCCTCGCCTGGAGCTACGTGAGCTGCACGCAGATACCCGGCGCGGCGCAGGCGGCAGGAGCCTGTCCCTTCGTCTTCCCGGCCGGGCTGCCACCGGGCATCTATGAGTTCCGTTTGCTGGCCAACAACCTGTTCATCCGCTTGGCCACGAGCGGGCCTCTCGACCGTAACGAACCTGACCGTGAATTCGGCCATGGTGACGGCCGGCGGCGCGCTGGACGCGGCGTGGAGTGGGATCGCCACGCCGACGCCGACCGACTGGATCGGGCTGTACAGCCCGGGCGCGGCGGACAATGCCTTCCTCGGCTGGAGCTACGTGAGTTGCTCGCAGACGCCGGGGATGGCACGGGTGGCGGTGCCTGTCCCTTCGTCATCCCGGCCGGGCTGTCGCCGGGCACCTACGAGCTGCGCCTGCTGGCCAACAACGTGTTCACTCGCTTGGCCACGAGTGGAACGTTCACGGTGACGGCGAGCTGCCCGCTGCTGAGCATCAGCCCGGGAGCAGTGGCGCCCGGAGGAACAGTGACGGTCTCGTGGAGCGGTATTGCCGCGCCGACGCCGACGGACTGGATCGGCCTGTACGGGCCGGGAACGGCGGACAATGCCTTCCTCGCCTGGAGCTACGTGAGCTGCACGCAGATACCCGGCGCGGCGCAGGCGGCAGGGGCCTGTCTCTTCGCCTTCCAGGCCGGGCTGCCGCCGGGCCTCGATGAGTTCCGTTTGCTGGCCAACAACCTGTTCATCCGCTTGGCCACTAGCGGCCGATTGTTCCTGAGTCCGTGACTCGGTGGCCGTGGGCACGTCCACGATCTCGAACGGGCCGATCGAGATGTCGCCGAGGGCTTGCTGGAGCGTAGTCAACATGAACGCCCTCCGCCCTCGCGCCCCCGCTGCTGGGCCCCGTCCCCATGAGGTCAGCCCCCAGCCCCGCACGCTGGAGCCGTAGGGATAGCGCACATTAGCCTCCTCGCGAGCCGCCAGCGCCAGCCCGGCTGCGCGGCATCCTATGCCGTGCACACCGCCGCAGTCAAACCACGGCCGGCCGGACCGGCTGGTTTCGGCGCCATCAGCGCTGATCCGGCCAGCCCGCCGGTCGGTTGACGGCGGCGGTGTGCCGGCATAGGATGCCGCCCAGTCGAGCTGGCGCTGTCGGCTCGCGAGGAGGCCCGTAATGTGCGCTGTGCCTAGCTCCAGCGTGCGGGGCTGGGGGCTGACGTCATGGGGACGGGGCCCAGCAGCGGGGGCGCGAGGGCGGAGGGCGTTCATGTTGCCTTGTATGAAGCGGCTGGCCGTGTCAAGGCGCGGTGTGTCCTCCCGGTGTCTCGGTTCCGTGTGTGCACGTCAATTGGGCAGTGGGCGGCTCTGGTCTCGCGAGGTTCCGTCAACCTTGTATCCGCGCTCGTCAAGGGCGAGGGGCCCTCGCCGGCGCATGAGGGGATTCGAAGGGCGGGGGCGCCATCGACGCAGCGGCCCTGCAGCAGCGGCCAAGCCAACATTCGCGCTCACCCACCCGGCGAACCTGCGAGAGACCATGAGGCTCACCACCATCACCATCACGGCCGTGCCAGTCACCGTCAGTCCCGGTCCCGTGTTGCGCTCACGCGTGAAGCGTGGCGACGGGGTTGAGAAGGGCCGCGGGGCGGCGGGGCTATACACCGTTCCGTCCCGGAGGAGCGCATAGAGAATGCCGGCCCGGCGGCGGGCGAGCGCCACGCCGGCGACGTGCGGGCCCCGGCGCGCGGCGCTGCGCAGGGCCCAGGTCCAGGGGCCTCGGCCGCGGGCGGCCGGCGGCGCAGGATCGAGAGCGCGGCTTGAATGAGCAGCCCGCGCCCGCGCGAGTGGCCCGCCGTGGTGATGGGGCCGCGGCGCGGCGTCTCGCCCGAGCGGTCCGCGCGGGGCACCAGGCCGAGGGAGGCTTCGAGCTGATGCGCGTGGGGGAAGCGCTGTGCAGCGTCGATGGCGGCGAGGAAGGCGGCCGCGGTGACGGGGCCGCTGCGGGGACCGAGCGCAGGCGCGGCCCGCGGGGATCCTGGGCCGCGAGGTGCGCGAGCGTCGCGTCGGAGTAGGCGAGCTGCCGGTTGAGGGGGCGCATGACGGCGAGCAGGGGCGCGGTCAGCGAGACCAGCGGCCGGGCCGGGCACCGCCCGGACGCGCGGAATGAAGCCCTCCGCACTGCCGGAGGGCACGCGGGAGCCCTGCTGGCGGAGCAGCGCCCGGATGACCGCGATGGAGCGCGGGCGCGGGTGGACCAGGGCGTCCCGGACCCCGAGGCGGCCCCGCACGTGCCGCTGCGGATCGGAGAGGCGATGGGCGGGGCGGTCGGCGCCGAGCAGGCCCGCCTCGGCCAGGGCCCGGGCGTCGCGCCGGTCGGTCTTCACCCTTGCGGGTGCGCGTCGCCTTACATGGGCGCGAAGTTCGGGTCCGCGACGATGACCTCGTGGCCGAGGGCCTCGAGACAGCGGGCCTACCCATTCACTAGCGGTCGAGGCCTCGATCACCATCCGGGCGCGGCGCCGGGTCCGAGCACGGCCGCGAAGCGCTCGGGCTCGGTGCGAATCCGCGGCTCGATGACCTCACCCCCGCGTGTGCGGGCGGTCGCCATCGAACGCTCTGCGGAATGCGTCCACGCTCGATATACAGGTGCTTGACGATGCTGAGTTGCTTGAAGAGATGATGCGCCGCTTGGCGGGCACATCCGAATTATACCGACCGACAAATTACTCGGGACTTTACGAGAAAAGCTTCCTACCTGAGCTCAGAGGGCTTGGACTGCGCGACTTTCGTCGCCTGGGAACAGAGGTGCTCGATTCGTTTGGTGCCGTGGATTTACCGGTCGTGCCAGCTTGGCCGTTGGCGGCTCCTGGCGAATACAACACGACATCAAGTTCTGGAGCTTGATGAGATGAGCATTGATGGTCAGACGATTCTGGTGACCGGAGGTACCGGTTCCCTCGGTCGAAGGTTCACGGAGATAGCGCTGACACGCTACAGCCCTCGCCGTATCATCATCTTCAGTCGCGACGAGCTGAAGCAGCATGACATGCGGGCGCAGTTCACCGATCCGCGTCTGACCTTTTTTATCGGGACGTCCGTGAACGCGATCGATTGCGTCGCGCCTTCGAGGCGTCGGTGGACATCGTCGTCCACGCTGCCGCGCTGAAGCAAGTTCCCGCGTGTGAATACAATCCCTTTGAAGCCGTCAAGACGAACGTCCTCGGCGCTCAGAATGTCATTGAGTCGGCGATCGACTGTGGGGTTTGTCGCGTCGTCGGGCTGAGCACTGACAAGGCTGTAAATCCGATTTACGTATACGGAGCCAGCAAGATGTGCGCCGAGAAGCTGTTCGTTCGGGGAAACCCTATGCCGGTGGTCGGGCGACGCGAGTTTGCCTGCGTCCGATATGGCAACGTCGTTGGTAGCCGCGGCAGCGTCATCCCCGTCTTTCTCGAGCAGCGAAAGCTGGGCACGGGGACGGTGACCGATCGCCGAATGACCCGATTTTGGATCACGTTGGACCAGGGTGTGGAACGCTCGATTCGCGCTGTCGGCCTTCTACAGGCGGGGAGATCTTCGTACCCAGGATCCCCAGTATGAAGATCATGGACCTGGTCGCGACGGTAGCTCCCGGATGCAAAGTGACATTTACGGGCATTCGTCCAGGCGAGAAACTCAACGAGGTCCTCGTATCGGCGGATGAGGCGAGACACACCGTCAGGACGAAAGATATGTTCGTCATCGAGCCGGAAACGCTGTCGTGGAGCACGAATGTCTCGATTGAGGGTCACCGCCTACCCGATGGCTTTAGTTTTACGAGCTGATAACAATGATGCCTGGTCGTCTGTCGAGGAACTCCGCCAGATGATCCAGCGCCCTAGCACCTCACCTGTGTCAGTAGTGCTCATGGTCGTGGCCGGGGTGGCTCGTGCCCACACGAGGGGCACGGTCGCTGCTTGAGCAAGGCGCGGGAAGCAAGGGCCTGGTACATCGTGGTCATCTGAAGTGGGGGACATGGCGTTTCAGACCGCACCGGGAGCGCCCCGCGGGCGGAAGTCCGGGGGTACGCGAGGGGCGCGGACGAGGGGCGAGCCGTGAGGGGGAATGGCTGGAAATTCTCGCTGTCAATGCGCCACTTCTTCTCTCCGGTTCTCGGATAAGATGCGCCACCTCCTGAACCTGCTGGGGCGGTTCTCGATGGACGTAGGTGACCGGGACCACCGGAGAGCCTCCTGGGGCTGGGAGCCCAATTCTCGGCCCGGCGATCCCACGGTCGAGGGCCGTAGAGGCTCTAGGATCGATTGTGAGGAGGGGGGTGGCTATCACCCTATTCCCCCTCCGGCGCCGATTCGGCGCTCGCGGGAGCCTCGGCCGGGCGAGGCTTGCCGCGCAGTCGGTAGCTGTCGCCCTTGAGGTAGTACGACCTCGCCGTGGTGGAGCAGGCGATCGACGAGGGCCGCGGCGAGCGCGGTGTCGTGCAGCACCCGCCCCCACTCCGTCAGGCTCTTGTTCGACGTGATCAGCGTCGCCTTCTTTTCGTACCTGGTCGCGATCACCTCGTAGAGGATCGGCCCGATGTCGGGGTCGGCGGGCAGATACCCCCACTCGTCGAGGATGAGGACGTCGCTGGCGTGATAGGGCTTGAGCACCCGGGCCCGGCCATCCAGCCCCGGGGCGCGGAGCACGCGGGTGAGCAGCGCCTGCACCGTGGTGAAGCGCACGGTGTACCCGCGCTTGAGCAGCGCGAGGCCGACGGCGACGCTGAGGTGAGTCTTGCCCAGGCCCGTCGGGCCGACCAGGACGAGGGCCCGTCCCTGCGTGATGAAGCGCTCGTCGAGATAGCGCAGGAAGACCTGACGATTGAGCTCGGGGCGGAGGCGGAAGTCGAAGTCGTCCAGGGTCTTCTCGAAGGGGAAGCCGGCGTCCTTCAGCCGGCGGCGCAGCTGGTTCTCCTCGCGGGCGAGCAGCTCCTCCTGCAGCAGCCCGCGCAGGAAGTCGGGGTACGGCATCTGCGTCTCGGCCGCGCGATCGAACCACTCCTGATGGATCTCCCGGATGCGGGCGAGCTTGAGCTGGGTGAGCATCTGATGCATGGCCCGCCCTCCTCAGCGCCCGACGAAGGCTTCGTAGATCGCGAGATCGCGATCGACGGCCGCCTGGTCGGGGACGATCGGGCACGGCGAGGGTCGGCTCGGCGCCGGCGAAGAGCAGCAGGTATTCGGCCCCGCAGGTGCCGCGGGCCACGCACGCGGCGGCGGCGCGGCGCAGCCCCTCGGCCCCGAGCTGCGCCTCGAGGGTCAGGCAGGCCCCCAGTTCTTCGCCGAGGACGCGCCGGCGACGCTGGCTGATCACGGTCACGTAGGCGGTGACTTCGGGGCCGAGCGCGCACAGCCGGTCACGGTCGAAGACCAGCCGCGCCCGCGGCCGATCGGTCAGGGCGGCGGCGTAGTGGTCGGGATCCCGCTGGCGCTGGCCGGTCCCGGTGAGCCGGGCGTGCTCGGCGAGCGGCACGCCGTCGCAGCTGATCCGGATCACGTCGCGGAGGATGCGGACGTCCACCGCCTGACCGAGGTGGCCGACGGGGACCGAGTACTGGTTGCCGTCGACGCGCACGAGACTCTCGCGGTTCACCGTGGCCACGCGATAGAGCCCGTACGTCTCCGGCGCCGTCGTCAGCGGCCCGAAGGCCGCGCGTTCCTGCGCCAGCAAGTCGAGCGGGCGCTGCCCGTGCGCTTGCGAGGGTTGGGCGGCCTTGTCCCGCTCCCAGGTCAGGCTCTGGTGGGCGAGGTCCTCGTCGTCGAGCGAAGCTGCGCCCGGGCAGGAAATTCGTCTTCACCCACTTCACCAAATTCTCGACGCTGCCCTTCTGCTGGCCGGCGCCGGGATCGCAGAGCTCGGGGTGAAAGCCCACCTCGGTGGCGAAGCGCCAGAAGGCCGGGTTCCACCGCGGCTGCCCTTCAGCCTCGCGCCCGAGCGTGACCGTCTTCATGTTGTCGAACACCCACGCCCATGGCGTGCCGCCCCAGCCCGCGACGATCTCCAGCATCGCCCGCAGGAGCGTCTCGAGGTCCATCTGCGTCCGCCAGCGGATCCCGACCAGCCGGCTGTACTTCAGGCGTCCCGCCAGGAAGACGCGCTTGATCGGCTCCCCGCCCAGGCGGACCCGGGCTTCCCCCAGTCCCACTGCACATACTCGCCGGGCAGGCCCTCGAAGCGGATCACCGGCGCGGCGCCGGCGTCGCGCTCCGCGCGGAGCCGGGCCACGAAGCGATAGAAGGTCGAGGCGCCGCCGGTGTACGGGGCCGTGGGATCCTCCCGCGCCAGCTCCAGCATCCGCGTGGTGGGGATCTCCGCCTCCAGCCAACTCTCCAGCGCGGTGCGCCGCGACCCCAGCGAGCCGTCCCGCCGGCGCCGCCGGGGCGGGTCCGTCGGCTCGGCGAGGACCCGAGCGACCGTGTGGCGATCGCAGCCCACGAGGGCGGCGATCCGGGTATTGAACTGTCCCTGCCGCTTCAGGAACTTGACCGTGCTTCGCGCCATGGCTGATAACACTCTCCTTCCCTCCGCGATCGGGATTGACCATCGCGGAGACAGTGCCCCGGCAGGTGGCGCAATCCGGCA
This sequence comes from uncultured Candidatus Rokubacteria bacterium, assembly GCA_963848005.1. Lineage (GTDB taxonomy): Bacteria > Methylomirabilota > Methylomirabilia > Rokubacteriales > CSP1-6 > CAVWFS01. The sequence continues at coordinate 1,572 of CAWKCA010000010.1, read as the reverse complement.
GAGAAAAGGTGGCGCAAATTAACCGAGAATTTACAATGGCGGGCCCGCTCGGCGGCCAGGAAGGCGTACGCGGCGATACAGAGGCTGCCGTGGTGGTGAAAGCCGCGCCAGCCGCGCCCCTCAAAGTGGTCCAGGCCCAGTTCGTCCTTGAGCTCCTGGTAATCCCGCTCGACCCGCCAGCGCAGTTGAGCCAGGCGGACGAGCGCGCGGGGCGCGGTGGGCTCCGGCAGAGTCGACAGCCAGTAGTGCGTCGGGGCGGCCTCCCCGCGCGGCCACTCGATCAGCAGCCACTCCACCGCGCGGGGTTGGGACCGGCTCTCGTCGCGATGGGCGGGGCGCACGCGGAGCCAGGCGAACCGCGAGCGCATGGGCCCGCGGGTGCCGGGGCGCCAGGTGACCGTGTGCCAGGCGGTGGCGGGCAACTCCGCCGCCAGTTTTCCGACCGCGAGCGGGCGATACCGGACCGGGCGGCGCACGGCGGTGGGCGGGCGGCCCTGCCCCCGGTAGCGCGTGGGGGGCAAGGGGCCCTGGCCCGGCCGCCACACCGTGGTCTCTTTCGAGATGCCGACCATGTAGGGAATGGCCCGTGCGATCAGGCCCTCCCGAAAAGCCGTCACCACCCCGTAGCCCGCATCGGCGACCACGGGCGCCGCCGGCACGTCCTCCGCCCGCAACCGATCGATCTGGGCGAGAGCCAGCTGCCACTTCGGCTGAAAGGCGACGTCGTCCGGCACCTTGGCCCGGCGGCAGCGGGCTCGATCACTCGTCCAGCTCTCGGGCAGGTAGAGGCGGTACGCGGCCGGCACGCTGACCGTGGCGTTCGCCAGCGACACGCTCACCGCCACCTGGCAATTGTCCTGTTTGCCCAGGACCCCGCAGTACTGCCGGGCCACGCTGGTTGGCCCGTCCGGGGGCGCGGTGCTGGTACTGCGCGCCCGCTCGCTTCAGCCACTCGCGCCGTGCCACCGGCGCACAGGGCGGGCAGTAGATGTTCCCACCTAATCACAGAGGCGGCAGATACGCACTGCCACCCCGCACCGCGCACACGCGAAAGACTCGCGCCTCGGCATCCGCCACCGCTCTGGGCGTCCGACCGCTTTACACCTCCCGCGGCGCGCGCGATCCTGTCATCCGGTTATCCGGTCGGTCCATCGCGCCATTGTGGCCGGTGACCAGGAGGTCCGGGATGCGTAGCCCAGCGGCCTCCACCCTCAGAAGAACACCTGCCCCTGCTTGCCACACCTGCCCGTGTCGAGGCAATCCGGCGCTGGGCGTCACCTCCGGCGGGTCACTTTCGTCAAGCACACCCCTGGGGGGCGTTTCTGGCGAGCGCCGAAGCCTAGAGTTCCTATCCGCCCGCGTTCGCGGTAGACTGCGCAGTCGAATGGTGACACGACGTACGGAGGGCATCGGCTTCAACATGGCGGAACGAAATAGCTCTGATCCTGCACGGCCAACCTTGGGCTCGACCACCACGACGGTGATCGAGCCGCGCGTAGCTGGGTCGGCACCAACCTCGGTGAAGCAATACGAGAAGTTCTGAACGAAGAGGTATGCGGCGGAGAAGAAGAT
>CAWKCA010000009.1:0-210010 GCA_963848005.1 uncultured Candidatus Rokubacteria bacterium | reverse complement strand
TGGCCATGCTGGAGAGTGGCCTCCCACCGAGCATCGTTCGGGGGCGGAAATGGTGCTCCGGGCCGATGGGACGTATCACCTGGCCGTCGGTTCGACGGAGATGGGGAACGGATCGGTGACGTCACACCGGCAGCTCGCGGCCGCCGTGCTCGGCTCGCGCGCGAATCGCATCGCGATCGTCAATGCCGACACGGATCTCACGCCCTACGACACGGGGACCTTCGCCAGCACGGGCACGGTGGTGGCGGGTCAGGCGGTGGCCCTGACCGCGGCCGCCTTGCGCGACAACATCATCGCCTTCGCCAGCCAGCACACGGGGACCCCGGCCTCCGACTGCCGTGTGGAAGACGACGCGGTGTTTTGCAAGGACAGGCGGATCGCCCTCAGCGACCTCCACGCCGCCGGCACGGGCGCGGGCCATCACTTCGAGGCCAAGCGCAAGGCGTATCTGGCGCCGCGGACCATCGCCGCCAACGTTCACGGGGTCCGCGTCGCCGTCAATCGCATGACCGGCGAGATCCAGATCCTCCAGAGCGTGCACGCCGCGGACATCGGCCGGCTGATCAACCCGATGCAGTGCCGGGGCCAGATCGACGGCTCGGTGGCCATGGGGTTCGGGTGGGCCCTCTACGAGAAGATGGTGTACGACGACAAAGGCGCCATGGTGAATCCGGCGCTGCGGAACTACCGCATTCCGGCCTACGCGGACGTGCCCCACAGCGAGGTGTACTTCGCCGACACCTACGACACCATCGGCCCGCTGGGGGCCAAGGCGCAGGGGGAATGCGCGATCAATCCGGTCGCCCCCGCGGTGTCGAACGCGGTCGCCCACGCCACCGGCGTCCGCTTCGCCCACTTGCCGATGTCGCCGGAGCGCATCTTCGCCCAGCTCGCCGCCAAGCCATGAGCGGACCGGACGGCGGCGGCATCACATCGCCTGGGGCCACGGGCGTCACCATCATCACCCAGACGAGGGTGCGGCCCGAGGTGGCGGACGCATTCGCCCGCTGGCAGGACGAGACGAGCAAGGCGATCGCGGCCTTCGCGGGATTCGTCAAGCAGACCGTCATGCCTCCGAGCCCGCCCGAGCAGGTCGACTGGGTGATCCTCCAGCGTTTCACGACCGAGAAGACGGCGATGGCGTGGCTCAACTCCGAGGTCCGCCTGAAGCGGATGCAGGGGGCGACGCCCATGATCGTCGGCGTCGACGACGTCCATCTCGTGCACGACGACGGACCGGGCCCGCGACCGGCCCCCGTCTCGGCGGTGATCTCCACTCGCCTCAAGCCCGGCCACGAGGCGGCCTATCGCCAGTGGGAGCAGCGCATCGCGTCCGCCCAGGCCAAGGCCCCGGGCTTTCAGGGTTACCGGTTCGAGCCGCCCATCCCTGGCGTGCAGGGGGATTGGTTGGCCATCCTGCGCTTCGACACCGAACCGAACCTCCAGGCCTGGCTCGACTCGCCCGAACGCCAGAAGCTCCTCGAGGAGGCCAACGGGTTCACCCAGGAATTCCACACCCGCATCGCGCGGACGGGCTTCGACCAGTGGTTTCCCATCGAGGCCGGTGACACGTCTCCCCCCGCGGTATGGAAGCAGAACATGGTCGTCCTGCTCTTCCTGTATCCGATCGTGTTCCTGTTCGGCGCCTGGGTGGGCACGCCATTGCTGATGCAGCGGCTCAAGATGCCGTTTTGGCTGGTCCTGTTCATCGGCAACATCGTGAGCATTCTCTTGCTCAACTACTTCGTCCCGTGGGGGAGTGACCGCCTCGCATGGTGGCTACGTCCAGCGGGATTGTCGCCCACGAAGACCAATCTGGCGGGGGCGGCGTTGATGGTGGCGCTGTACGTCGTGTGCCTGCTCGTGTTTTCACAGTTCCCGTGACCGCTGGGCGGTTCCATCTCCCGACCGGCTGACCACCAAGCGCTGGCCCGCCCGCGTCGTGGACTTCCGCCTCGCGCGGGCGGGGTAAGGATCGCGCGATTCTCCGCTTCGTCCAGTAACCTCGCGGAAGGGGAGGTTTGACCATGCCGACACTCCTGGCCAAGAACGCTGCGGTGCTGGTGACGATGGACAACGGGCGGCGCGAGCTCGCCAATGCCGGCCTGTTCGCCCGGGACGGAATCATCGAACAGGTCGGTCCCACCGAGCAGCTCCCGGCCAGCGCCGATCAGGTGCTGGACCTCGCGGGGCAGATCGTTCTGCCCGGCTTCGTGAACACCCACCACCATCTCGACCAGACGTTGACGCGGAACCTGCCGGCGGCCCAGAACAACAACCTGTTTCCGTGGCTCAAGGTCCACTATCGCGTGTGGGCGAGCCGGACGCCGGAGGCGTCCCGCACCAGTACCCTCATCGGCTTGGCGGAACTCGCCGCGTCCGGATGCACGACGGTGTTCGACCATGCCTACGTCTTCAAGAACGGCTGCCGGGTCGACGATCAGATCGCCGCCGCCAAAGAGATCGGCGTCCGCTTCCACGCCTGCCGCGGCTCGATGTCCCTCGGCGAATCCAGGGGTGGGTTGCCGCCGGACGACTGCGTCGAGGACGAGAAGGCGATTCTGACCGATTGCGTGCGGGCGATCGAGACCTACCACGATGCGTCGCGCGGCGCGATGACGCGACTCGTCCTGGGTCCGTGCTCCCCCTTTTCGGTGACGACCGACCTCCTGCAGGAGTCGGCCAAGCTCGCCCGCACCTACAAGGTGCCCTTGCATACCCATCTCTGCGAGACGATGGACGAGGAGCGCTACACGCTCGAGCGCTACCAACTCCGGCCGGTGGCCTGGATGGCGACGCTGGGCTGGATGGGACCCGACGTGTGGTTCGCTCACGCCGTCCACGTGGACGATGACGAGATCCGTGAGTTCGCCCGGGCCGGGGTGGGGGCGGCGCACTGTCCCTGCTCCAACATGCGGCTGGCCTCAGGCATCGCGCCCATCAAGAAATACATGGCAGCGGGCGTGAAGGTCGGGCTGGGAGTGGACGGCTCGGCCAGCAACGACGCTTCGAACATCCTGCTCGAAGCGCGACAGGCCTTGTTGCTGGCGCGACTGCGGGTCGGCCTGCTTCCCCCGGAGGGCCCACGGAAGTTCTTCCTGCTGTCGCAGTCACATCCGCTGCGGGCCCACGAGTGGATGACGGCCCGCGAGGTGCTGGAGATCGCCACTCGTGGCGGGGCCGCCGTCCTGGGGCGCGATGACATCGGCGCGCTCGAGGCCGGCAAGTGCGCGGATTTCTTCAGTATCGACCTGAACACGGTGGACTACGCGGGGGCGCTTCACGATCCGGTGGCCGCCACGCTGTTCTGTGCCCCTCAGAAGGCGCGCTACACGGTGATCAATGGTCGGGTCGTCGTGGAGAACGGGAGAGTGGTCACGGTGAACATGGCCCCGGTGGTCGACGCGCACAATCGCCTTGCCCGGCAATTCGCGGCCGGGAGCCACTAGAACACGCTGGCAATCTACATCGTGATGGCGGTGAACGCGCGAATTGGCCGGGGCGAATCAGATTCAGTCCAGTCCGGGGCCGTGATTCGCGCTCGACGCGCAGGAATGCGGCCGGGGCGCCAGGCCGGCGCAACAGTGTTGTGTTTGGCCCTCGTGATCGCCGCGCTGTTCCCCGCGGTGATGCCGGCGCCGAGCGCCTGGAGCGCGGAGCAGGATCAGGCCCCGGCCACGGATGGCGCCGCCAGCGGTTCGACGGTAGGCGCCAGCACCCTCCAGGAGTTCCTCCGCGGAAGCAGCGAGGGCATCAGCGCGAACCCGGGCGCGACGAACGTGCTGACGGGGACGGGCCTGCTCGGTCGGCTGCTCGGGTTTGGCCCGGACTCGGGAGTTCGCCTCGGCGGCCTCTGGATCGGGGACACGAACTATCTCGTCGCCGGGGGCGCCGATCCCCGGACGTGGAGCTTCAACAGCCTGCTCCTCGTGGACCTGAGCCTCGACCTCGAGAAGCTCCTGCGCATTCCCGGCGCCCAGTTCGGCGTCGAGTTCCTCCAGTTCAATGGCCAGGACACGAACGGACCAGGCCGGCGTCGTGGCCGGGTACAACAGCCTTCCCGGCCCGCCCCCGCTCAATCGCAGCGAGCTCTACGAGCTGTGGTGGCGCCAGCGGCTCTTCGACGACAAGCTCATCGTCAGGATCGGCAAGACCGTGCCGACCTACGACTTCAACAACGTGGTGCGGCCGCTGCCTCTCCAGGACGACACCCTCGCCATCCCCGCCGTCTCGTCGTTGATCTACACGCCGATCTTCATGAACCCGACCCTGCTGGGCGCCGATGCCCGGGTACTACAACCCGGCGTACGGCATCACGGTCACCGTGGCCCCCACGAGCAACTTCTACGTGTCGGCCGGGGCCTACGACGGCAACCTGGCGCGCGGGATCCAGACGGGCCTCAACGTGACGCCCGAGTTCAACGGCTACTACTTCGCCATCGGCGAGGTCGGCTACTCGTGGCGGCTCGGGCCTCACGGCATGCCCGGCACCGTGGCCGTCGGGGGATGGGGACAGACGGGCGAGCTGTCCGCCGACGGCGTCACGGAGAACGGCGCCGCGGGATCTACACCTTCGGAAGCCAGCGGCTCTGGGTCCGCAATCCCGGCGTCGACAACAGCGGGATCACGAGCTTCTTCCAGTTCGGCATCAACGACTCCGAGACGATGACCGGTCAACACGTACGTCGGCGTCGGATTCGACCGGCTTCGGCCTGGTTCCGGGGCGGCCCAAGGATTCCGTGGGCGCGGGTGTGGCGGTGTCCTGGCTGAACCAGAAGGCTAATCCCGGCTTTCGCGACAACGAGGTCATGCTGCAGGCCTACTACCAGCTTCACGTGATCGGCGACATCTATTTGCAGCCCACCGTGACCCACATCCCCAACCCCGGGGCGAGTCGGAGCTTCTCGCCCGCCACCGCGATCAGCATGCAGGTCACCATCTTGTTCTGATGACATGGGGGGCTCCGGGCGCCCCCCAAGCCCCCCAACGCTCGTCGCGCCCCGGCGCGGCCGTGGCGCTCCTCGATCGCGCGCGAGGGTAAGGGGCTGGGGCGCCCCATACAATGACCGCTATGAGCGAGCGCTGGGCCGACGCCTACAGAACGTTCACGTGGGACGCGAGCTTGCAGGCGCTCGGGTGGAGTCGCGATGGCGACCTGAACCTCGGCCACACGATCGTCGATCGGCACCGGGGATCGGATCGGGTCGCGCTCCGCTGGTTCGGCAAGGATGGCCGCGCGCGCGACGCGAGCTTCGACCAGTTGGCCGAGGCCACCAACCGCTTCGCCAATCTGCTGCGCGCGCTCGGCGTGGGGAAGGGCGATCGCGTGGCGGGATACCTGCCGCGCACTCCCGAGACCCTCGTCATCATGCTCGGGACATGGAAGCTCGGCGCCGTGTATGTCCCCATCTTCACCGGTTTCGGTCCCGAGGCGATCGCGTACCGCGTCGCGCACAGCGGCGCCGTGGTTCTCTGCACGCAGTGGGAGCACCGGCCGCGCGTGCCGGCACCGTTCGCCGACGGCGCGAAGGTGGTCACGGTGGGTCGCCGTGGCTCCAGCACGTACCAGCGTGTGGGCGCGGCAGGAAGCGTCGGCGTGACGGCGAGTGTCGACGCGGCAGCGAGCGCGGACGACATCGACTTCGATGACGCGATGGCCACGCAATCTGATCGCTTCGAGCCAGCGCGATGCCGGCGCGACAATCCCGCCGTCCTGCTCTACACCTCCGGGTCCACCGGGCCGCCCAAGGGCGTGAAGATCGCCACGAACTTCGCGCTCGCCGTCCATCCGTATATGCGGTACGCCGTCGATCTCCGCCCCGACGACGTGTTCTGGCCCACCGGCGACCCCGGCTGGGGCTACGGGCTCGTGTGCTACATGACGGCGCTGGCGCTGGGCGTCCCCGTCATCTCCCTCGAGGCAGCGCCCGCGCCGGAACTCTGTCTCGAACGCCTGAGCGTCCTCGGGGTGACGAACCTGGCCACGACGCCGACCGTGCTCCGGGGGATCATGGCCCTCGGAGACGAACGAGTACGCCGTCACCCGGTCCGCCTCCGCTGCGCCAGTAGCTGCGGCGAGCCCCTCAATGCGGAGGTCGTGACGTTCTTCCAGCGCGTGTGGGGCGTGACGGTGATGGACCAGTACGGATCGAGCGAGTTCGGGCTCCCGATCGGAAACTTCAACGCGCTGGAGATGGAGGTCAGGCCCGGTTCGATGGGCCTGCCGCTTCCCGGTTGCCGCATGGCCGTCGTCGATGACGACGGGCGTGAGGTCGAGCCGGACACGGTCGGGCACATCGGCATGTGGCCGAGCGAGACGGGCTACTATGCCCTCGGCTACTGGGAAGACCCCGAGCGGACGCGTGAGCTCCGCCGCGGCCGGTGGGTGACGATCGGTGACCTCGCCCGTCGCGACCGCGACGGCTACTTCTGGTTCGAGGGGCGCGCCGACGACGTCATCAAGAGCGCGGGATATCGGATTGGCCCCTTCGAGGTGGAAAGTGCGATCCTCACCCATCCGGCGGTGGCGGAGGCGGCAGTCGTCGGCAAGGCCGACCGGCTGCGCGGTCAGATCGTCAAGGCCTATGTCGTCGTCAAGCCGGGGATGGCGGTTCGCCCTGGCCTTGGAGACGAGATCGTCGAGGTCGTGAAGCGCCGCGCCGGTCGGCACCAGGCTCCGCGCGAAGTCGAGTTCGTCGAGCAGTTGCCGAAGACCGAGTCGGGCAAGATCCAGCGCTTCCGGCTGCGCGAGCAAGGAGAGGAGACATGGCGAGCCACGCGATGATCACGGCCGGGACCCCCTGGCCCGAGCGGTACACCTTCTCGCCCGCCGTGCGCGCCGGCAACCTGCTCTTCATCTCCGGCACGACGGCCGTCGACGAGGCGGGCCAGCTCGTGGGGCCCGGCGACATCGTCGCCCAGACCCGCTTCATCTACCAGAAGTTCGCCCCGTTGCTGGCCGCGGCGGGGGCGGGCTTCGAGCACGTCGTGCAGACCATCGAGTACATCACGACCACGGAGAACTATCGCGGCACGGCGGGCGTCCGGCGCGAGTTCTTCCGGCCGCCCTACCCGACGGCGACCGGCGTGATCGTGAAGGGGCTGCTCCGCGAGGGCGCCCTGATCGAGATCTCCGCGATGGCCGTTCTGCCCGCTGCCACGCGGCGAAGGAGGCCTCGGTGAGCGGGCCCACCGCCGTGACTGTCGGCGCGCTTCTGTCGGTCGACAGCGTGCAGACCTACTACGGCAAGAGCCACGTGCTGCGCGGTGTCTCGTTCGGCGTGCCGCCCGGCGCCATCACGGTCCTGCTCGGGCGCAACGGCGCGGGCAAGACGACGACGCTGCGGTCGATCATGGGGCTGACTCCGCCCCGGGCCGGGAGCGTGCGCTTCAAGAGCCAGGACATCACCGGCCAGTCACCGCACCGCGTGTTCCGGCTCGGCATCGGCTATGTTCCCGAGGGGCGGCAGATTTTTCCCCAGCTCGACGTCGGTGAGAATCTGCGGCTCGCCCAGCGGCCGGCGGCCGATGGGTCGAGCTGGACGCTCGAACGGATCTTCGACTACTTCCCCGTCCTCCGCGAGCGCTGGCGGCAGCGGGGCCGGAGCCTCTCCGGCGGCGAGCAGCAGATGCTTGCCATCGCCCGCGCGCTGGCCGGCAATCCCGAGTTGCTGATGCTCGACGAGCCGTCGCAAGGCTTGGCGCCCCGGCTCGTGCGCGAGCTGGAGGCCCTGATGGTGCGCCTCAAGGGCGAGGGCGTGACCCTGCTGCTGGTCGAGCAGAACGCCCGCATGGCCCTCGCGGTGAGCGACCACGTCCTCGTGCTGGGCAAAGGCGCGGTCGTGTTCGCGGGACCGGCCGCGGAATTCCTCCAGCGCGAGGCGGAGCTCGAAGGGCCGATACCTCTCGGTGTAGTTTCGATAACGGCAGAAGTAACCAGCGACAGGAGTTCGCCATGACGCAGCAAGAGATGGAAAGCCTCTGGGCCGAGCACATCCGCCACGAGTTCGTGACCAAGGACGTGGAGGCGACCCTGGCGACGATGGTCGAGGACGCCTCGGTCAACCACGTGCCGGTCAACAGCGGCGGGAAGGGCAAGGCGCAGCTCCGGGCCTTCTACCGAGACGTGTTCATCGGCTCGTGGCCGGACGATCTTGCAGATGACGACGTTCAACCGCGTCTTCGGCCAGGACCAGCTGGTGGAAGAGGATCACCTGCGCTTCACCCACAAGAACCGGATGGACTGGTTCCTGCCCGGGGTGCCCGCCACCAACCGGGTGGTCGAGGCCGATTTCGTGATCGTGGTCCAGTTCCGCGACGGCAAGCTGGCCTGCGAGCGGATCTACTGGGACCAGGCGATGGTGCTGCGCCAGCTTGGACTGATGAAGGCCTAGCTTCACGCTACGACGGGCCGCGATTTGCGCGCGCTTGAGGAAGAGCCGATTGAGGGGGCTATGAGGCTTAGGGCTAGCCCGCTCGTGCGCCAGCGCCTCGGCGAGCGCGGTGAGACCAGCCCGCAGCGCCGCCTCGGTGAGCGTCCAGTCGATGACGTCGCGCTGGGCGTGGCTGCCCCCGAACTGGTTCACGATGGCGCGCGCGGCGTGCAGCCCTTCCGCGCACGTGCGGTAGTCGCCGCGCCAGAAGGCGCGAAAGCCCCTGATCAGCGGCCGGGGTGGCGGTGGTCGACGAGCCGCGGATCTACGATCCGAACGACCAGGACGACAAGCTCCTCTTGGAGTTGAAGGGGACCATGTCCGAAGCGGAGATCCACTGGCTGCGGTTGCGTCTGCAGGGGCGCGGCAGCACAAGGCGCGCCGGGGGGCCCTGAGGATGCCCGCCCCGACCGGCTGCCAATGGGGCGACCGGGCTTCGAGCTGGTCCCGACGAGGCCGTGCAGCGGGCCGTGCGCGCTATCCTTCAGCGGTACGACGTCGAGCCGAGTGCGTGGGCGGTGGCGGAGCTGGCGCCGGGGAAGCCCGGCGTCTTTCCGACCCCGCCGTGGAGCCAGCGCCCGTGAGCCAGGCCGGGGCAGGTCTTGGCCGTCGGCGTCTTGGTGGTGCTGGCCCGGGAGGCCGATCATTTGGTTTCGGAGATGATCCTCTCGGCGGAGTTCACGAGGTCGACGCCCACCTCGGCGGCCCACTTGTCGTAGACCGGCCGGACCTTGGCCTGGAGGCTTCCAGGTCCTGCGCCGAAAGCGTCACGACCATCATGCCGTTCTTCTTCAGGGCGTCGACCGCCTCGGTGGAACCCTCGAGTCCGGCGCGCGCCGCGCGCTTCTGCCAGGCCATTACTTCCACGGCCGTCTTCCGCACGATCTCCCGGTCTTGAGGAGTGAGACCATCCCAGGTGAGTTTGGAGGCGGCGAGGATCAGCGGGTCGATCGCGTAGTTCCACAGCGTGATGTGTTTCTGGGTGGCCCAGAGCTTGTTCGGTGTGATGACGGAGACCACCGGATTCTCCTGTCCATCCACGGTTCCCCGCCGCAGGGCTACCAGGACTCCGCGAAGTTCACTCCACCGGGTCGGCGCCCATGGCGCGGAAGACGTCGATAAAGATCGGCAAGCCGACCACGCGGATCTTGAGCTCTCCGAGGTCGGCCGGGCTCTTGACGGGCCGCTTAGAATTGGTCAGCTGCCGGAAGCCGTTCTCGCCCCAGGCCAGCGGGATGACCCCCCTGTCCTCCATCAGCTTGAAGAGCGTATTTCCAGGCTGGCCACGCTGGACGGCATCCAAAGCTGGGTAGGAGGGATACATGAACGGCATCACGAACAGATTCAGCTCCTTGACCTGCGGCGCCCAGTTGATGGTCGAACCCAGGGCGAAGTCGGCAACGCCCTCGTGCAACAGTTGGAACTCGGTCGTTTGCTTCTTTGCCACTGGCCTGGCCGTCAGGCCCGAGGTGAAGAGCTGGCCTGAAAAGTAGTTCTTGACGTTGATCCGTCCCTGGCTGCGCGCTTTGAGCAGATCGGCGAGCTTGCTCGCCGCTTCCCCCCACGGCCCGGTGGGACCGACCACGATGCTGTTCCTGAACTCTGGCCGGTACTGCTGAGCAGCGGCGGACGTCGCCACCGAGAGGCTCCGAGGGCGATCAGAACGGGAACAGCCGGCAATGATGGTTCACCCGGGATTTTCGATGTGGCATCATTCTCTGCCCTCGTCATGCTGCAGGCGTCTTGTCATCAGTGCCTCCAGGTCAGCGTGGTTCGAGCGCGAGCTGCGGCGAGAAGAGCCCGTCGCGTGTGCAGCACCTTCGATAGGTGTACCAGACGAGTCAATGGCCAGAAACTCGGCGGTTGTCGTCTCTCTCTGACGGAGCCGCGCTTCCGTACCTTGAGTTCCGAGATTGAGACTGAAGTGCCCTACTTATGGCCACGAAAGTGAAAGAGGGATTGGCTGAGGGACTGACAGACGGTCTGCTCGTCAACGTGCCGCCGAGGGCTGGCCGGGGCCCGGGCCGCGTGGCTCCGCGCCTGGACAGGCAAGACAAGCGTATTGACGACGGAGTCCAAACAGAAGTCTGCTGCTGCGGCGACCACCGCGCCGCCGAACACGAGCACCATCGCGATGAGAGCCGCCGTCGTAGTACCCGCATGATGTTCTCCTCCAGTTAGCTTTTGTCGCGGGGCGCGGAGTGGCATCCACCACGAACGCCGTCGGATCGATATGTCCCTTCGCCGCGTCCCCGACCTCGTGGGATTCGCCACCGTACCCAGGTGGGCGTGCATGTTCCGTGTGGCCGAGCGTGAAAAAAGCGTGAGCGCCCCGCGGGGCGGCTTGCGGCGCGGGTGGAGGGCGGACGGTCGAGGGCACGCCTGGCCGAAATTAGCCAGTGGCCGAGAGGCCGGAAACGTGGTCGTACCGGCCACCGAGCGAACGCCGGGAGCTTCTCGACCACGGGGGTGCGCCTCGGCGCATGTGGGTCTCGGCTACCATCCTGGGGATACCCGGGACCGATCGCAGGAAACAGTCCCCGGGTCTCCTCGAGGCCCAAAGGCGTACATGCCGAGCACGATGCTGTATCCGGGAGCGGCAGCCGACCAGCCGCGGAAACGCACGCGCGATGCGATCGCGCAGGTCGCGGCGCTGGCGCGATAGAAATCCATCAGGTGCCCGGCCTGGAGCCCGAGGAGGTCGGCGCGGATACTGGACGTTGTGGAGATGCATGGCCTCGCCGGTGGCGCCCGACGCGCGATTGCCCTGGCGATCACTGCTCCTCGTTCTCCTCCTCGGCAAACCTGTTGTTGACAGCGGTCGACTCTTGTAAAGTGTGGCGCACTATCGTCGGAGCCCACGCTCGCTCTGCCCGTCCCGTTCGACCATAAGGGGGGAAGACGCCATGCGCTCACGACACCTACCACGAGGCCTCCTGATTGGACTGATCGCTCTCGCCTGCCTCGGGGCCGCGCCCTGGGACGCCGCCCTGGCCCAGACGCCGAAGCGCGGCGGGACCTTGCGCGTCGCCTACGGCAACGAGATCGCCCACCTCGATTTCCACACGGCGCCCGGCTACGAAATGATGTGGGTCGCGATGAACGTCGGGTGCGGCCTCATCAACATCACGCCCGATGGGAAGTTCGTGCCCGACGCCGCGGAGTCCTGGCAGATGTCCCCCGACGGCCTCCTCTACACCTTCAAGCTCAGGAAGAACGTCCTCTTCCACGACGACACCAAGGTCGACGCCGCCGCCGTCAAGTTCAGCATCGACCGCATCATGGACCCCGCGACCAAGTCCGGCATGCGGACCTTTTACGAGGCGGTGCACTCGGTCGAGGTGCTCGATCCCTCCACCGTGCAGATCCGGCTCAAGCACCCCTACGCGTTCATGCTGCACATGCTCGCTGGCTATCGCACGGGGCTGGTTCTCTACTCGCCCACCGCCACGCAGAAATACACGGTGGAAGACCGGAGGGCCGGCAAGCCCGAGGCGGTCGTGGGATGCGGGCCCTTCAGGCTCGTCGAATGGGTGAAGGGGAGCCATCTGGCCATGGATCGGTTCGACAAGTACTTCGAGCCGGGGCTGCCCTATCTGGATCGCGTCATGATCCGCGTGATCAAGGACCCGGTCACCCAGATGGCCGCTTTCAAGGCCGGGGAAATCGACTTCATGGCCGACTTCTCGCCGGAGCACGTCGACACGCTGAAGAGCGCAGAACCCGCGCGCTCGGATCATGACCGGCAAAGAGACGACACCGATGGTCGCGATGATGAAGGTCACCGTGCCCGCGGACGGGAAGCCCCTGTCGAAGGACCGCGCCCCGCACCCGGTCTTCAACGACATCAGGGTCCGCAAGGCGATCGGGTGCTACGGCATCGACCGCAAGGAGATCGTCAAGATCGCCTTCAAGGGTCAGGCCACCCCGTGGGTGGGGATCATTCCGCCGGGCACCCCGGACACCGTGGACGTCACCCACATGTGCCCTTACGATCCGGCCAAGGCGAAGGCGCTCCTGGCCGAGGCCGGCTATGGTCCGCAGAAGCCCCTGACCTTCGTGCTCATGACCAACACGGAGAAGTCCGTGTTCAACGTCATCGCCACGGTGATCAAAGAGCAGCTCGCGCGCATCGGGGTGACGGCCAACATCCGGCTGGTGGACAAGGTCACCTGGATGAACACGGTCCTCCAGGACGCCCCGTGGGACATGTTCGTCGAGGACTTGCTCTCGCTCTCACCCTGGACAGCAACGCCTTCCTCTCGACGACCCCGTCGTCGTGGAACCAGGCGCGCCACACCGACACCAAGGTCGACGACTTCTACGCCCGCTACGCCCGGGAGATGGACCCGGTGAAGCGGAAGGCCATCGCCAAGGAGTTCCAGGAGTTCAGCGCCGACAAGCTGTACTGGAACACCATCTCCGGGTCGCCCTTCTATCATGGTCGCGCAGCCGTGGATGAAGGACTACGTCTACAACGCGGAGTTCGAGGTGCACTACGACAGGGTCTGGCTCGACAAGTAGTCACGGCGCCCGCGCCGGTCTTCCGACTTGCCTGGCCGGCCGTCACGCAGCGCCGCCCTTCTCAGGGAGGAGGACACCATGGATCGCCGAGATATTCTCGCCGAACGTCCTGTCGAGAGGGGACGTGGCTTCATGCCCGGGGTCAGCGTCAATCCGGCGAAAGTCCTGTTCACCGCCGGGCTGACGGGAAGGAATCCGGACGGCAGTCTCGCCGCGGGCGGGATGGCGCCCCAGACGCGTCGCACCTTCGAGCGTCTCGAAGCCGTCCTGGCCCAGGCCGGGGCAAAGTTCGACGGTGTCGTCAAGCAGCTCGTCTATGTCACGGACATCGACGCCTACAACGCCAGCGGCCGGGCGGAGCGCGCCACGTTCTTCGGCAGCGCCCGTCGCGGCTTCGACGGGATTGGTCGTGCGCCGATTGGCCGACCCCGCCATGCTCATCGAGGTGGAGCTCGTCGTTGACCTTGCCGGCTCGCCGCAGGGGAAGCCTCTGCTGGAGAAGTTCAACGTGGAAAGCCACCCGGGTGACTTCTACCAGGGGGTGATCGTCAATGGCGGCCGGCTGCTCTACCTGGCCGGTCAGGTCGCCAACAACCCTGATGGCTCCGTGGCGGGCGCCGGCGACTGGCGGCGTCAGGCGGAGAAGATCTACGAGAACATCGGCCACGTCTTGCGCGCCGCCGGGGCGACACCGACCAGCGCGGTGAAGGAGACGACCTGGGTGCTCAGTATCGACTCCTGGCGCCAGCATGGCACCCCGGTCCGTCGCGCCTTCTACCAGGGCGACTACCCGGCCTCGACCCTGGTCGAGATCCCGGGGCTGGCCCGCCCGGAGTTCCTGGTCGAGATCGAAGTGATCGCGGCCGTGGCATAGAAAGGGAGGACCAACGATGCCGTTCAGCACGATCGCGACGCCCGAGGCCAGACCCGTGGCCAACTACAAGATGGGAACGCGCATGGAGGGTGGTCGACTCCTCTACATCTCCGGTCAGGTGGCCTGGGATGCGAGCGGCAACATCGCCGGAAAAGGTGACGTGCGCGCCCAGGCCCGGCAGACGTTCCAGAATCTGCGCCAGGTCTTGCAGGCGGCGGGTGGCGACCTGGGGAGCCTCATGAAGATCACGACCTACATCACGAAGATCGAGGATTTTCCCGCCGTGGCCGAGGCGCGCGGCGAGGTGTTTCAAGGAGAGCTCCCGGCCAGCACCCTGATCGTGGTCAAGAGCCTGTTCCATCCGGATTTCTTGATCGAGGTGGAGGGCGTGGCTGCGGTGTGACGGCGACCGATGATCGGCACCGAAGACCGGGCGGCGCTCAGAGCCCGTGAACGAATCGCATTGTCGAGGGGTGCCACGGCTGCGCCGGGAGGCCCCGAGCGCAGGGGGCATGGGGGGCCCGGAGCCCCCCATGAACTCAGAGGAGGGCGCTGATCGCAGCCCGCGCGCCTTGATCTCGAAGTACGTCGAGAGCAGCTTGACCACCGCTGACTAGATAGTTTCCCTCCTGGCCTACCGCACGGCGCCGTTCTCGATGACCTGCCAGCCCTCGGCTCGGTGCGCGTGGGTGAGCGCCCAGTAGAGGCGCGACTTGCGAGCACTCACTTCGCCCCGTCGCGGGGTTGATCGACCACGGGATCCACCGTCACATGTAGTAGAGTTATTAACAAAGATCTGTAACTGAGGTGGCAACCATGGCCGAGTCCGGACGCCAGTACGAGGTGATCAGCGTGTCCCTTCCCAGAGACCTCGTGGAGCGCGTCAACGAGATCGTTCCCAAGACACGCCGGAGCCGGATCATCAGAGACCTCTTGTCTTCGTTCGTCGAATCGGTGAGCCGGAGGCGGGTCGCCGAGGAGTATGTGGCCTACTACACGCGACGCACTGCCGGTGAGGTCGAGGAGGAGCGGAGCCTGCTTGCCGAGTGGGAGATCAGCGACGCCGAGGCCTGGGCCCTTCTCGAGCGAGAGGAGTCCCGTGGCCGTCGTGCGACGCGGTGACGTCGTGCTCGCCAACCTCGACCCCACGGTCGGGGTGGAGATCAGGAAGACCCGGCCCGTCGTGGTCGTGTCCAACGATCACATCAACGAGTTGAGCCAGCTTGCCGTGGTGGTGCCGCTCACCAAGAACACCGCGCACCTGTCCCCCAGCCACACCGTCATCCCCAAAGGCACGGCAGGTCTGAGCGCCGCCTCCAAGGTGTTGACGGAGCAGATCAAGGCCGTCGACAAGCGCCGCCTCGTGCGGCGTCTGGGCACCCTGCCTGTGCATCTGCTGGCTCAGGTCGATCGAGCCCTGAGGACCACGCTCGCCCTGCGCTGAGCCGCCGCCCGGCGGGGGCTCGTCAAGGATGCGACCAAGGTGCGGGACCAGCCGCACGGCCATTGACGATGCGGGAGGGTCCACCTACACTCGCGCCGTTCGCGGCCGACACCCCTCAAGGCGGAGGTGCGCCGATGTGCCGTCCAACCCTGTGCCTGCTGACGTGTCTACTCGCCCTTGGCTCGTTCACAGGCGACGCCGCCGCGCACCGGCGGACGGACCAGCCCCACCAGCTCTACCAGATGGGCGATCTCACCCTGGAGAGCGGTCAGGTCATCAAGGACTTCGCCATCTCCTACGTCACCCACGGGACGCTCAATGCCAAGAAGTCGAACGCGATTCTGATGGTGACGGCACTGAGCGGGAATCACCACCGCCTGGACTTCCTCATCGGGCCCGGACGGGCGCTCGACCCCACCAAGTACTTCATCATCTGCACCGACGCCATCGGCAACGGACTGACCACGTCTCCCAGCAACAGCAAGGCCCGGATGCAGTTCCCGCGCTCCACTATCCCGGACATGGGGCTATCGCAGCATCGCCTGCTCAAGGACAAGCTGGGCATCGACCACGTGGTGGCGGTGATCGGGCCCTCCATGGGAGGCATGCAGGCCCTGCAGTGGGGCGTGAGCTACCCCGACTTCATGGACAGCCTGGTAGCGCTGGTGCCGCTGGCCCGGACACCGGCCTGGAGCATCCTGGTCGTGGATGCAAGCCGGAAAGCGATCATGCTCGATCCGGCGTGGAACGGGGGCAACTACACGAGTCCCCCGGTCAATGGCGTCCGCCTGTGGCGCGACATTCTGGCCTTCCTGTCGGCGCGCACCCCGGAGATGTACCGCTACCAGTTCGCGAACCCGCTCGACGTCCTGCCCTGGCTCAAGACGCAGGAGGACGCGCTCATAAACGCCTTCGACGCCAACGACTACATCTACCAGACGTGGGCCTACGAGACGCACGACCTGGGGACCACTCCCGGGATGAACGGCGACCTCATCAAGGCCCTTCGGACAATCAAGGCCAAAACGCTGGTCATGACCGGGGTGAAGGATCTGCTCAACCCTGAGTGGGAGCCACTGGAGGCCGCCCACTACATTCGCGACGTGCGCACGGTCACCATCAATCCCGGTTCCATCACCGGTCATTTCGCGGCGGGCGGTTTCATTCCCGCCGACGTCGAGCAGATCAACGCCGAGGTCGAGACCTTCCTCGACATCGTTACCCAGCGGGGGGCCAAGCTTCGCTAGGTGACCTCAGGAGAGGACCGCCCGGCGTCGCGGAAGGCGGCTCCTTCTGAACTGCCCCGTCGTCAGGTGCTCTTGAGCCGCCAGCCGCTCACCCGTTCGCTGGTCCCCTACAGCGCCTTGCGCAACCGCCTGAGCAAATCCTCCGCGAACTGGAGAGCGCGCTCGACGCGCCGGACCCAGTCGCGCGACTGGGCATCGGTGACGACGGTCTCCTGGTAGTAGGCCGGGCCCCTGATCGTGGCGAGCTCCTGCGAGAGGGTCTTCAGGGAGTCCAGGATATCGACGTCGACGCCGATGTCGCGCATCCGGACCGCCTGCGCGAAGACGGGAGCGGGGTCGTGGGTCTTCGGGTAGTCCACGCTCATCTCGTTGAGCAGCGCCTTGATCGCCAGCTCCAGCGCCTCCTGGGCACGACGAGTGGCCAGGTTCCATGCCTCGTCGTCGAGGGCTCTCCTCATCTCACCGGCGATCTGTCGGGCCTCGCGGACAAGGCGATCGGCCCGCTCGCCGTTGGTCACAGGTCGACGACCTCGCCAGGACGCCAGTCGGGCTTGAGGTCCCAGTACCAGCTCCCGTCCGGCAGCTCGACGCGCTTGGAGCCCAGCTCGGCCATGCGCCCCCGCACGGCGGCCAGCTCCCGCTCCAGGACGGACTCAGGATCATAGAGGACCACGCCATGGTGAGTGATGTCGAGCAAGATCCACGGATGACGGGCCAGATCGGCGACCGTGTGCGGGATCGGTGACGGTGTGGGTTGGTATCCCGCCCTGACGAGCGCCTGGTACTCCGGGCTCGCGTCGATGCGGCCCCACATCCCGTGCAGGCGGGAATCTCCCAGGCTCGGCCCTCGCGTCACCACGTAGAGGTCGAGGTCGCTGTCGGGCCGGGCCTGGCCTCGCGCCACCGAGCCGAACAGCGCGATGGCCACGAGGTCGTCGCCAAGGGCGGCGCGATACTCGGCGACGACCCGGTCGGCCAAGGCGCTCCACTCTGGCGAGAGCGACGGGGAGGTCATGGCCCGATCTTATCCCAGCGTCGCCGTCGGGAATCAGCCGTCCGTCACCCGTTCTTCAGCCGGGCACCGAGGGCACGTCATGTGCTACTCCGCCAGCGGAACGGTGGTTACCGCCCCCGTCTGAATCGTCCGACGATCTCGCTCGCGAACCGCTCGAGCTGCTCGAGGTCGTAGTCGCAGGAGGCCAGGACCATGTCCTGGATGCCGCCGGCCTCCAGATCTCGGATCCGCTCGACGATCTCCGGCGTGGTGCCGAGAAAGTACGACTGCTGTAGGTTCTCGAACGCCCGATGGGTGCCCATCACGCGCTCGAAGACCGGGCGCTGGAGCCGGAGCGCCTCCTCGCGGTCGGTCGTGTCGACCAGGTGGAGGAAGTTCAGGTGACCGTAGCGCAGCGTGTCCGGATCGCGCCCGTTCCGGGCGAGGTGCTCGCGGATCGCCCGAACGTCGCCCTTGACCATCTGCTGGTTGCCGGCGGCACGGGCGAGCCAGCCGTCGGCGCCGGCGATTCGCGCCAGCACCGCGGGGGCGATGTAGGGTTTGTCGGGCGACAGCGAGGTCTGGATCTTCGATCCTCCGCCGACCCACAGCTCGGGGAAGCGCGGCAGGAGCGGCTCGATCGTCACGTGCTCGAACCGGTAGTAGCGTCCGGCGAAGGTCACGTCGCGCTCCGTCAGGAGGCGGCGGAGCGCGGCAATCATCTCGTCGGTCCGCCGGCCGCGCTCCGCGAGCTTCATGCCGAGCGTCTCGAACTCGTGCTGGTCCCAGCCCGGCCCGACCCCGAGCACGAAGCGCCCGCCCGACAGGTGCCAGAGGGTCTGGATCTCGCGCGCCAAGGTGACCGGGTGGTAGTAGGGGAGGATCAGGAGGCCGGTGGCCAGCCGGATCTGCGTGGTGACGCTGGCGGCGTGGGCCAGGCAGAGCAGCGGCGACATCCACACGGTGCCGTAGAGGCCGGGCGCCTCCAGGAAGTGCTCGGCGACCCAGAGCGCGTCGAACCCGAGGTCTTCGGCCTTGCGGGCGAACTCCTTCACGCGCGCGGCCTGGTCGAAGCCGAGATCCTGCCACGCGAACGTCGGCAGGTAGACGCCGAACCTCATGGCTGCCGACGCTCCGCCTCCGCCTGCTCCAGCCAGAACGGCATGTCCATCTCGCGGTACATCGTCGTCGCGGTGGTGAGGTGGTCGCGGGCCTCGTCGCGCCTGCCGGTGCGCCGGTAGAGCTTGCCGAGACCGAGGTGGCAGTGGGCGACGAGCGGGCGCATGCCGCGCGGTTCGGCGAGCGCCAGCGCCCCGCGATAGTGGGCCTCGCCGCTCTCCGCATCGAACCGGTCGGGATCGGTTGCGATGTCGCCGAGCAGGTGCAGAGCGTGGGCCGCGTACCCGGGGTGAGACGGAGAGGACTCGACCGCGCGATCGCCCAGGCGCCGCGCCTCGTCGAGCCGGCCGAGCAGCAGAGCGGCGCGACCCAGGGAGTGGTAGGCCCAGGCGCGTTGGCCGACGATTCCCCTCGCCGCGAGGCGCTCGAGGAGTTGCTCGCCTTCCTGGAGCCGGTTCAGCGCCTCGCTCGCCTCACCGGGCCGTGCCAGTACCCAGGCGGAGTCGGCGACCGCGTAGGGGAGCAAGAGGACGACGTTCCCCGTCCGGAACACCGAGATCTCGCGTTCGATCAGTGAGCGCGCTTTCCCCCAGTCGCCCTTGAGGAGGTGAAGCGTGCCCGCGGCGCGGTAGGCCCAACCGACGGTGAACGCATGCTGCGTCGGCTCGGCGAGCCGGATCGCCTCGGCTTCGTGCTCGGCCGCGTCGGCGAATCGGCCGAGCTCGGCGAGGCTCATGACCAGCCAGCAGCGATCCCAGATCGATGCCGGTGCGGTGCTTCCGAAATACTCGTAGACCCAGTCGGCGGGCAACGCCGCGAGGTTGTCGGTGGCCAGCTCGACCACCCGCTCGTACTCGCTCCGGAAGTAATGCGCCTGCTCGAGATAGCTCGTGGCGAGGATGCGGAGCTTCAAGTCCCCGAGGCGCCCCGCGATCTCCAGCGCGCGGGTACCGGTCACGAGCGCCTCGTCCAGCTCGCCGAGCAGCGAGTGAATGTTCGTCATGAAAGCGCAGACCTGGCCTCGCCGGCGGTCGTCGTTTAACCGCTCGGCGAGGCTCTCGGCCTCGCGCAGGCGCTCCAGCATCCGCCGGCCTTCACCGAGCTGGTTCAGCACCGGGCGCAGCTCGAGACGGATCTCGAAGGCCTGCTCCAGCGTGGACCGGCTCTCCGGCAGCGCCTCGAGGACACTGAACGCTTGCTCGAACCAGGACCGGGCGTCCGGGAGCGCTGATCGCGCGGTCGCCTTGAGGCCGGCCTGCCTGAGATAGTGCACCGCCTTCTCCCGCAGCTCGCCCCGGACGGCGTGATGGGCGAGCCGCTCGGTGTGCTCGCCGAGGCGATCCCGGTGAAGCACCTCCATCGCGTCGACGATCCGCTCATGCAGCTCGCAGCGACGCTGCTGCAGGAGGCCGCCGTAGGTGACGTCGTGCGTGAGCGCGTGCTTGAAGGCGTACTCGAGATCCGGATAGAGCCCGGTCTCGTAGAGGAACTCGGCGGATTGTAGCGATTCGAGCCCGAGACGGAGCGCCTCGTCGGATAGCTCGGCGATCGCCTGGAGTAAGACAAATGGCACGTCCTTGCCGACGACCGAGGCGGTCTGCAGGAGGCGTTTGTCCTCCGGGGGGAGTCGGTCGATGCGCGCCGCCAGCATCGCCTGCACCGTGGGCGGTACCTGGATGGCCTGGACCGGTTGCGTCAACCGATACCGCCCTCGCTCCCCCGCCAGCGCCTTCGTCTCCACTAGCGTCCGGACCGTCTCCTCCAGGAAAAACGGGTTTCCGCGCTTGACCAGGAGCTGTTTGAGCGGCGCCAACCCGGGATCCTCGCCGAGGAGTGTATCCAGCAGCTCCCCGGCGCTCTCGGCCGGGAGCGCGTCCAGCCGCATCTGGCTGTAGGCCGTCTTGCTGCCCCAGGTGTGCTGATACTCGGGCCGGTAGTTCACGAGCAGCAGCAGGCGCGCCGACCCCAGGCTCTCGACCAGGCCGTCGAGCAGCGCCTGCGTCTCGCCGTCGATCCAGTGGAGATCCTCGAAGATCAGGAGGAGCGGTTGCTCCCGCGCTTCGCGCAACAGCAGCGCTTCGCACGGCGTCGAGCGTGCGCTGACGGCGCTGCCCCGGGTCGAGCGCACCCCACGCCGCGTCGTCCACGGGCACGTCGAGCAGGGCCAGCAATGCGGTCAGCGTCGGCTCCAGCGCGCGGTCGAGGGTGAGCAGCTTGCCCGTCACCTTCTCGCGGATCTCGCGCAGGTCGTCCCGGTCCTGGATCTTGAAGTAGCCCTTGAGGAGATCGATCACAGGCAGGTAGCTCGTCGCCTTGCCGTACGACACCGACGCGCTCTCCAGGACCAGCCAGCCCTGCAGGCGATGAGAGTGGGTGAACTCGTAGACGAGGCGCGACTTGCCCACCCCCGCCTCCCCGACGATGGCCGCCACCTGACCGTGACCGGTGCCGGCGAGCTGCTGCACGCGGCGAAGCTGCTCCAGCTCGGGGTCGCGGCCGACGAAGCGCGTCAGCCCACGCCGGGCGGCCGCCTGTAGGCGGGTCCGCGCCGTGCCTGCTCCCGTCACCTCGTAGATCTCCACCGCGTCGGCGAGCCCCTTGACCGGCACGGGGCCGAGCGACTTCACCTCGACGTAGCCCTCGGCCAGGGCCAGCGTCTCGGGCGTGATCACGATCGCGCCGGGATCGGCGAGCTGCTCCATCCGCGCGGCCAGGTGCGTCGTCTGGCCCACGGCCGTGTAGTCCATGCGCAGATCGCTGCCGATGGCGCGCACCACGACCTCCCCGGAGTTCAGCCCGACGCGGATTTTGACCACGGCCGCGTGAGAGCGCCGCACCTCTTCCGCGTACTGCTTCACGCTCTCTTGCATTCGCAGCGCCGCGTAGCACGCTCGCACGGCATGGTCTTCATGGGCGAGGGGCGCACCGAAGAGGGCCATGATCCCGTCGCCCATCACCTGATTCACCGTGCCCTCGTACCGGTGGACGGCCTCCATCATCCGCTCGAGCACGGGGTCGAGCAGCTTGCGCGCCTCCTCGGGATCGCGGTCGGCCAGCAGCTCCATGGAGCCCTTGAGGTCGGCGAAGAGGACGGTGACCTGCTTGCGTTCGCCCTCGAGCGCGCTCCGCGAGGTGAGGATCTTCTCCGCGAGGTGCCTGGGGGTGTAGGTGTCTGGCGCGGTGAACTTCGGCGCCGGTGCGGGTGCAGGAGCGAGCTGCTGGCCGCAAGCGCCGCAAAACTTGCGGCCGGGCGAGACGGCGGCCCCGCAGGCTGGGCAGGCGGCGTCCAGCTTCGCGCCGCACTCCTCGCAGAAGCGGGCGCCCGCTCGATTTTCGAACCGACACTGGAGGCATTGCATCAGGTCAGTGCCGTCACGGCGCCTGGGCGGCGAACCGGGGAATATCGGAAATTCTGATAAGATGCGTGGGGAGAGGTGACGCCATGGTGCCTCCTGTAACGACCGCCACGCCGCTGATTGTCTCGCCCCGGGGGCAAGTAACGCTGCCGAAGCCGGTGCGCACCCGTCTGCGCCTCTCGGCCGGCTCCGTCCTCCTTCTCAGGGAAGAGGGGGGGCGTCTCGTGTTGGATCCTGCCGCCGTCACGCCCGTGGCGCTCTACAGCGACGAGGAGATCGAGCGCCTGGTCGCGACGGATGGCGTCACGCCGGGCACACGGGCGGCTCTCGGCCGGCGCTGGGGTCTGAAGCCGCGCGCGGCTCGCCGCCGCGCGCGTGGCTGACCTTCGTGTTTTCCTCGATGCGAACGTCCTGTTCACCGCGGCGTACAGCCCGGCAGGCCTGTCGGCGCTCCTCGTTGAGCTCGGTGTCGCCTCGCGTGTCACGCTCCTGACCTCGCCGCTGGCAATCATCGAGGCCCGTCGAAATCTCGAGGTGAAGCGGCCAGAAGCGTTGTCCGATCTCGAGCGGAACCTCGCCGCGATCCGTATCGTCGGGGCGCCGGCGCCCGCCGACGTCGAGCGACTGACACCTGCCGATCTGTCCGCGCGGGATCGGCCGATCCTGGCCGCGGCGATCGTGGCCGGGGCAACACACTTCGTGACCGGTGACCGGCGGGACTTCGGTCGCTGGATGGGCCGCCGGACCTCCCTGCCCCTCCGGATCATGACCCCGCGGCAGTTCCTGACGGACGTCCGACCTTGAGGAGGCAGAACCCGACCTCAACGTTTCTCACTTCCCCTTCAGCTTCACGTCTTCGTAGGGCGCCGAGAACGCGTACCCGGCGATGAGCCCGAGCCCCGACTCCTCCACGCGCCGCCCCACACCGTTGACGAAGGCCAGCTCGTAGATCGGAGCGAACATCGCCCGCTCGTAGATGAGCTGCTGCATGCGGCGCAGGATGGTCTCGCGCTTCGCCCGGTCCAGTTCCACGGCCTGCTCGCGGAAGAGCCCGTCCACGTCGGGATAGCCGCCGTAGGCGAAGGTGCCGCCCGAGACGGCGTAGGTCTCGAGCGGGAGGGCGGCGTTCCCGACCACCCCGGCGATGACTTGCACGAGAGGCCGGAGCTTCTTCTCCGCGATGCTCTTGTTGAAGGCCGCGCGCTCCAGCGGGCGCAGCTTGGCGCGAATGCCCACGGCCTGGAGAAAGCCGATCATGGCCTCGGCGGCATCCGCCGAGGTCATGTCACAGAAGTACTCGCCCGCGTCGAACCCGCTGGGATGGCCGGCCTCGGCGAGGAGCTGTTTGGCCCGGGCGGGATCGAAGGGAGGGACCGGCGCCGGCCAGGAGAAATCGAGGGTGCTCGCGACGATGCTCCCCGTGTTCTTCGACAAGCCGAACGTCCGGGCCTGGTTGATGGCCGGGCGGTCGATGGCCAGGTTCACGGCCTGCCGCACCCGCCGGTCGTGCCAGGGCGACTTCGCGTCCCACTGGTCGGGGAAGGCGAGCCAGTGGACGGAGGGGTACACGGGCTTCAGTGACAATCCCGGGGAGCGGCGGACTTCCTCGGCCAGCTCGCCGACCATGGAGAAGGCGAGGTCGACTTCACCGCGCTTGAGCGCGGCCACCCTCGTCGCCGGGTCCGGGATCACGCGGAAGACCAGGCGCTTCACGCTCGGCGGCTTCTTCCAGTAGCCGTCGAACGCCTCGAGGACCAGCTCGATCCCAGGAGTGAACGAGACGAAGCGGTAGGGGCCGGCGCCGATCGGCGCCTTCTTGAACCCGTCATCGCCGACCTGCTCGAGGTACTTCTTGGGGACGATCCAGCCGGCGCTCGTCGCGAACGTGCCGAGGTAGACCATGAAATCGGGCCACGGCTGCTTGAGTCGAAACCGGACGCGCCCGGGGTCGGGCGCCTCGACGGCGGCGATCATGTCCTTCAAGTGCCGCGCGTAGATGCCGCGGTAGCGGTCGAACGAGAACTTCGCGTCCTCCGCGGTGACGGGGTCGCCGTTGTGGAACCGGATCCCCTTGCGCAG
This sequence comes from uncultured Candidatus Rokubacteria bacterium, assembly GCA_963848005.1. Lineage (GTDB taxonomy): Bacteria > Methylomirabilota > Methylomirabilia > Rokubacteriales > CSP1-6 > CAVWFS01. The sequence goes on along the minus strand of CAWKCA010000009.1, from coordinate 185,941 downwards.
GACGAACTCGTAGATCAGCCCGTCCGCCGACGCCTTCCAGGACTCCGCCAGGCTCGGCGCCACGGGCTTGCCCGGCATCGGCTTCACGAGGGCGTCGTGGAGCCCGTTCAGCACCATGAAGGCCGTGCCGATCGTCGTTTCCGCGGGGTCGAAGTAGCTCGGCACCAAGGTCGTGTGCACGCCCCACGTGATCTGCCCCTCGGGGGTGGCCCCGGCCGGGGCGGCGGCAACAAGAACGGTAAGAGCAACGACGAGCGACACGGCGCGCCTCATGAATGGTCTCCTCTGACCTTCGATCCGATGCGTGAGCCTGCTCGGACTCTTTACTGCGCGGTCCAGCCGCCGTCGATGACCAGCTCGCTCCCGGTGACGAACGACGACTCGTCGGAGGCGAGATAGAGGACGCCGAGCGCGACCTCCGCGGGCTGGCCGTAACGACCGAGGGGAATGCGCGACACCATCAGACGGTGCTGCTCGGGATCGGCCCGCCGACGCTCCGTCATCGCCGTCACGATAGGACCCGGATGGACGGAGTTGGCGCGAATGCCCTCTTTCGCGTACTGGATGGCCGTGGCCTTGGTGAGCAGGCGCACCGCGCCCTTGGACGCCTGGTACTGCGGACTCGAATTGTCTGTGCCGACGAGCCCGAGCTGCGAGGAGATGTTCACGATCGAGCCGCCGCCCGCCCGGCGCATGGCGGGAATGGCCGCCTTGGTGCCGAGGAAGACACCCTTGGCGTTGATGTCCATCATGCGATCCCACTGCTCGGCCGTCGTGTCCTCGATGCGGCCGCCCCCGCCGATGCCCGCGTTGTTGACGAGGACGTCGAGCCGGCGATAGACACGCTCGGCCGTCGCCACGGCGTTCGCCCAGTCGACCTCGCTCGTGACGTCGAGGCGCACGAACGTCGCCTCACCGCCCGCCGCTCGGATCTGTTCCTCCACCGCCTTGCCCTCGGCCTCCAGCACGTCGCCGAGCACGACCTTCGCCCCCTCCTTCGCGAAGAGCCGCGCCTCCTCGGCGCCCATCCCCCGCGCACCGCCACTGATCAGCGCAACCTTTCCCGCGAGCCTCATATGCTCCTCCGTGTCATGACAAGCTCACCCGAGGGTGCCGCGGCGGACGATGGTTCGCCGGAGCGTTCCCTCACCGATCTGCTCGCGCGCGTTGTGGGTCTCGACGCGAAAGAGGAGGCGGCGGCCCTCGACCTCGAGCAGCTCCGCCGCCACCGAGAACCACTCGCCGGCCGGTGTCGGCCGGCGGTGTCGGATGCAGATCTCGTAGCCCACGGTGGTGTGGTCAGGGGGGAGGAAAGGCTGCGCCACCTCCTGGGCGGTGATCTCCATCTCCATGATCATGGCCGGCGCCGTCAGGATGCCGGGCCCGCCCGCGTGCGAGGTGGTCATCGACTCCGTCACCATCACCCGCCGCTCGCCCTTGAGGCCGGGGGTGAGGCCGGGAAGGCTCATCCCTGCGACGCGTTCTTCCGCACGAGCGTCGGGTACACCACGCCGTCGCCCCGGCTGTACATCCACTCCATCTCTTCCTGACTCAGATAGTCCGGCTTGGTGCCCTTGGCCGCGCAGAGCAGCTCGACGGCGATCTGGCGCTTGGCCTCCGCGTCGTACACGTTCACGCGGTGGTAGCACTCGGAGACCGTGCGGCCGAGCACGGTGATGCCGTGGCGCTTCATGACGATGCAGTTGGTGTCCTGGATGAACGTCTTGATGGGCGCGACGTCCTCTTCGATGTTCAGGTGCGCGGGCAGGTAGGCGAGCGGCTTCTGCATCAGGTAGGAGAACGTCAGCGAGAAGCTGCGGATCTCGTCGCAGCCCGCGGCGAGCAACGCGATGGTCTCGTCGTGGTGCAGGTGGATGACGCAGTTGACGTCCGGGCGCAGCCGCAGGATCTCCCGGTTCATCTGGTGGCCGACGCTGGTGGCCGCGTCCACCGTGGAGCACGCGGCCGTACGGGATGTCGGTGATGACGACGTCCTCGACCGACATCTCCTCGAGCGAGACGCCCGCCGGCTTCGCGTAGGCGAGGCCGTCGGGATAGTTCGGGTGCGGCACGCGGATCACCATGCCGCCGAGCGTGCTCTGGACGTAGCCGCGCGCCGCCAGCCGGTGCGCGTAGCGCACGTAGGTCTCGCCGACGCCACGGTCGAACACCACGGACGGATCGGGCGTGTACTCGTTGACGAGGTAGCGCGGCCCAGGATCGCTCATGTCACACCTCCCGGCGGCGGTTGCCAGTCATGGTAGCACCGCCGAGCGAGGACCCGGGACGGTGCTGACGCTACTTTGCTCGGGCGAGAAGCGTGAGCATGGCGTCCGCGACGGCCGCCGGTTGCTCCCACGGCAGGAAGTGGCCGCCCCCGGGCACGACGTGGCGCTCGGTACCGGCGGGGAACAGCGCCAGGTGACGCTCCGAGCGGTGCGGAGGGCTGACGGTGTCCTCCGCGCCGGCCAGGATGACGCTCGGCACGGTGATCGGCGGACGCTCGGCGAGGCGGCGCTCGATCCGGTCGAAGCGTGGGTCGCCCGGCGCGTTGCCATGGCGGTGGCGATAGGAATGGATCACCACGTCGACGAAGTCGGGATTGTCGAATGACCGCGCCGTGCGCTCGAAGGTGGCGTCGTCGAAGCGCCAGCTCGGCGACCACTCGTGCCACAGGAGCCGGCAGACCTCGCGCCGGTTCTGCGTGAGCCCGGCGCGTCCGCGCTCGGTGTTGAAGTACCACTGGTACCAGTGGGCGCGCTCCTCGACCGCCGAGGCCGGCCGCGGCGGCGCGAGCGTGTTCTGGACGTTGTAACCACCGATGGTGACCAGGGCGCGGACCCGCTCGGGGGCGAGGATGCTGGCGATGCAGGCGGCCCGGCCGCCCCAGTCGTATCCGCCGAGCGCGACGCGCTCGAGCCGGAGCGCGTCCATGAAGTCCAGCAGATCCTGGCCGATCGCCGCCTGCTGCGCCATGCGCGGCGCGTTCGGGTGGAGGAACCGCGTCGGACCGTAGCCGCGCAGGTAGGGGACCAGGACGCGGTAGCCGGCGGCGACGAGCGGCGGCGCCACCTCGTCCCAGGCACGCACGTCGTCGGGGAAGCCGTGCAGCAAGATCACGGGGACGCCGTTCGAGGCGCCCTGCTGCTCGTACGCGATCTCCAGGGTGGGTGTCCGAACGGCAAGCGTTCCGGGCGGCATGCGATCTCCTCGGCACGACACGGCCCGGCCACGAAATCCTACCGCCGTCTCCGAGCGACGATGATGGGGCAGTGAGTGGTCAGGCACGTCAACTCCCCTGAACCGGGCGTCAATGTCCTGACAGCCGGATCTCGAGGTAGGTCGCCACGGCCACGGCGATCACCGCGAGGAGCCGGGCCAAGGTCGGCCCGAACTCGGTGACGCTGTCCGCTGATCTATGCACGACGCGCATCAAGCTCAGCATAGAATCTCGCCCCATCAATTTCCGTGCCGGGCGGCCCCACGCTTGCCTCGTTCCGCAGCAGGGCGACGGCGATGTCCCCCGCCTGCACCCTCCTTCGCGATCGCCGGGCCCACTTTGTGGGATGCATCCAGCAGGCGGATGGTCTCGGGGGTCAGATCAGACGTGAGTTACCCTGACAGGGCCTGCCCATGTGTGGCATTGCCGGCATCGTGCTGAGAGACGGTCGCGCCGATGAGCGCATGCTGCGGCGCATGGCCGCCGCGCTCGCCCATCGTGGCCCGGACGACCTGGGAGTGCACGTCGCCGGGTCGTTCGGCCTCGCCCAGACGCGGCTGTCGATCATCGACCTCGAGCGCGGGCACCAGCCGATGGTCGACGGCGGCCTCACCCTAGCGGCCAACGGCGAGATCTACAACTTCGTCGAGCTGCGTCCCGCCCTCGAGGCGCGCGGGCCGGCGCTTCGCGACGGCCTCGGACAGCGAGACCATCCTGCATGCCTACGCGCTGGACGGGCTCGATGCCCTCGCGTCGCTGCACGGCATGTTCGCCCTGGCTTTGCACGACGCCGGCCGCGGGGAGCTGGTGCTGGCCCGCGACCGCCTCGGCATCAAGCCCCTCTACTACGCGCAGCTCCCGGATCGATTCCTCTTCGCCTCCGAGCTGAAGGCGCTCCTCGCGGTCTGGCCGGGGGCGAGTGAGCTGGACCCGGGCGCCCTCGTGCAGTTCCTGCAGAGTCGCTTCAACAGCGGTGAGGCGAGCCTGGTGCGGGGCATTCGCCGCCTTGCCCCAGGTACGGCACTGGTCGTCGACGCCGCGCTCAACCTGCGCACGCATCGCTACTGGTCGCCGCTCGACGTGCGGCCGCGCCCGCGTGATTTTGACCGCGCGGCGGAGGAGTTCGAGCCCTTGTTCCGGCAAGTGATGCTCGAGCACCTGCGCTCCGACGTTCCCTACGGGTTGTTCCTGTCGAGCGGCGTCGACTCCGGAGTGCTGCTGGCCCTGGTCAGCGAGCTGACCGGCCAGCCTGTGCGGACGTTCTCGATCGGCTACGGCGACTCCGGAGACGAGCTGGGCAGCGCCTCGGCCATCGCGCGCCGGTTCGGCGCCGCGCACACCGAGATCGTTCTCGACCGCGACGCCGTGTTCCGGCGGCTCCCCCACAGCATCTGGAGCGCCGACGATCTGCTGCACGACTACGCGTGCCTGCCCACGTCGTTCCTGGCCGAGCGGGCCGGGCGCGAGCTGAAGGTCGTGCTCACCGGTGAGGGCGGCGACGAGGTTTTTGCCGGTTACGGCCGCTACCGGCGCTCGCCGGTTCAGCGCTGGGTCACGAATCTCCTGGCCCCGGGCTCCGGTGGCTTCCGGACGCGCGGCTACTGGCGCAAGGACTGGACGCGGCAGGTGTTCGGCGCCGAGATGTCGGCCGCCGCCCCCTCGTGGCGCACGCCGTTCGTCACGGCCTGGCAGGCGACGCCGCGCACCTGGACCGACGTCATGCGCTGCCAGTACACCGACCTCGAGACGTATCTGGCCGATGACCTCCTGGTCAAGGCGGATCGCGTGCTCATGGGCTTCAGCCTGGAGGGGCGGGTGCCGTTCCTCGATCATCGTGTCGTGGAGTTCGGTCTGAGCCTTCCGGATGCGCTCAAGATCCGCCGGCGCGACGGCAAGCTCTTCCTCCGGCGCTGGGCCGAGCGCCGCCTGCCTCGCGAGCACCTCTGGCGGCGCAAGCGCGGCTTCTACGTGCCCGATGCGCCGCTGGCTCCACGGCGAATTCCTCGACAAGCTCGCCGTGCGTCTTGCCCCACCACCCGGCGATCCAGCGCTGGTTCCGCCCCGACGGCGTCGCCGAGCTGGTGCGCGAGCAGCAGGCCGGCGGCAACGCCAGCCGCGCGATCTGGGGTCTGATGCAGATCGCGATCTGGCATCGCATCTTCGTGGAGGGCCACACGCCGAGCCGCGACGAGGATCCGCTGGAGTGGATCGCCTGACCGGCCTCCGCGCGGCCCGGCGTCCTCTCAGGTCTCGCCCTGGCCCCCATCAGACGGCGGTAGAGCGCCTCGGTCCGCTCCACCTTCACGCGCGTGGAGAAACGCGCGACGACCAGCTCGCGCCCCGCGCGTCCCATCGCCCGCGCCCTGCGGGGTCGCTGGCCAGGGCCAGGATCGCGTCGGCCAGGGCGCGAACGTCGCGAGGCGGCACGAGCAGGCCCGTGTCGCCGTGGCGCACCAGCTCGGGGTTGCCCTCCAGGTTCGTCGCCACCACCGGCGTTCCCACGGCGAGCGCCTCGCGCAGAGCGCCGGTGAGGCCGTGCCCTTCCCACGAGGCGTCGACGCAGCAGTCGCTCGCGCGCAGGATCGCCGGGACGTCCTCGCGGTAGCCGAGGACGTGGACCAGATCGCGGACGCCCCGCGCTTCGGCCTGCTCGTGGAGGGGCGTGGGGTTGCGCGCTCCCACGATGAGCAGACGAGCCTGCGGCGCCTGCGCCGCGATCCGGGCGATGGCGTCGATGACGTCGAGGTTGCCCTTCCGGCTCCGCACCCCGATCTGCGCGATCAGGAAGTGCTCGGACCCCAGCCCCAGCTCGCGCCGTACGCCCGTGCCGTCGACTCCTGGGTGGAAGCGGTCGGTATCCGTCCCTGGAGTAGATGACCTCGATCTTCTCGGCCGGGACACCCGAGGCCACGAGGCCACGCTTGATCGATTCGCAGACGGCCACGATCGCCGTCACCCGTCGTGTCGTGTACCCGAGCCGGTTGAGGCGGTCCAGGGGAAAGCTCACCCCGCGGTTGAGGATGAGGACCGGGATCGGCACGAAGAGGCCAGCCATCATGGCGAGGGTGCGGGCCTTGCCCTTGTGGGCGTGCACGATCTGGATGCGATGCCTTCTGAGGATGCCCACGAGCTGGCGCACGGAGCGGAGATCGACCTCGGAGGCCATCGGGATCGCGCAGTGGGCGAGGTGCAGTTCGCGCGCCTTCTCGGTCCAGACCGGCACTGGGGCGCGTGGCGACGATGACCTCGTGGCCGCGCTGCCGCAGGCCGCACGCCAGCTCGCGGAGCTGGATGGCGGCGCCGGTGAAGTAATCGGCCTTCGGGTAGAGCTGGAGAATGCGAAGCGGGCCCATGGAGTCGCGTCCCCTGTACGCGATAATGACCCAAGAAGAGGAGATGCGACATGCATGACGCGATCGTCGTGGGAGGCGGGTTGCTGGGCATGGCCACCGCCTACCACCTGGTACGCGCCGGGGTCGGGACGCTGCTCATCGATCGGGCCGATCGCGGCCGCGCCACCGATGCGGGAGCCGGCATCCTCTCCCCGGAGACGAACAGCCGCGATGCGGAGGCCTGGTTCGATTTCGCCTCCGACGCGGTGGAGTACTACCCCACGCTGATGCGACAGCTCCAGGCCGAGCAGGACGGCGATACCGGCTACGCCCAGTGCGGCAAGCTCGTCGTGGCGGTGTCCGATGACGAGCGCGAGCCCTTCGAGCAGGCCAGGCGAACCATCTTCGCCCGGCAGAAGCGACGGGGCCGCCCCGCTCCCGAGGATCTCCACGAGGTGACGTCCAGCGAGGCTCGCGCGCTCTTCCCGGCGCTCGCGCCCGTGCACGGGGCGATCTACTCGCGGAAGGCCGCTCGGGTCGACGGTCGCCTGTTGAACCGGGCGCTTCAGCGTGCGGCGGAGGCGCATGGCCTGGTCGTCAGGTCGGGGAGCGTCGAGCGGCTCATGGTGCAGGATCACGCGGTCACGGGAGTGAGCGTCGATGGCGAGACGCTCCTGGCGGGGACGGTCGTCATCGCCGGGGGAGCCTGGTCGCCGACGTTCGCCAGTCAGCTCGGCGTGGACATTCCCGTCGCCCCGCAGCGCGGGCAGATCATCCACCTCGGTCTCCACGGCGAGGATACGAGCCGCTGGCCCATGGTGAGCGCCTTCCACGAGCATTACATGGTCCCGTGGCCGGACAGCCGGGTCGTGGTGGGGGCCACGCGAGAGACGGGCTCCGGATTTCGTCCTCACACGACAGCCAGCGGCGTCCGCGAGGTCCTCGGGCAGGCATTGCGCGTCGCGCCCGGCCTGGCCGCGGCTGAGATCCGCGAGATCCGCGTCGGGCTGCGGCCGCTGGCCGCCGACGGCCTGCCGGTGCTCGGTCCGGTGCGGGGTGTGAGGAACGTGCTCCTGGTCACCGGACACGGCCCGAGCGGGCTGACGCTCGGATGCTACAGCGGCAAGATCATTGCCGACATGGTCATGGGGAAGAGCCCGGCGAGCGACATCAGTGCCTTCGCAGTGAGCCGCTTCGCCGTTCCGAACAAGTAGCCCGCGCGGCGCCTCAGCCCCGCCGAAGCTGGGGCAGGAGCCGGGACGCCACCTGATCCACTTGCGCGAGCTGGTCGCCGCCGGCGAAGCGCAGCAGGATATGGCGCGTGCCGGCGTCGATCCAGCGCTGGAGCCATCCGGCGCACCCCTCGAGTGGCCCCGCATAGCACGCCTGGCGGGCTCGGATCATGCGCGCCGGCGCGGCGTAGTACGTCTCGAGGAAGTCGTCCAGTCGCTTCTCGGCGGCGCTCGCGCTGGGGTCGAGGGCCAGGGTGACGTAGGCCGCGCCGGTGACGGCGTCGGGAGCCCGCCCCGCGGCGCGCGCCGACTCCACGATGCGGGGCCAGTGCTCGCTGAAAAACTCCACGCTGGGTCCGGTGGGGAACCAGGCGTCGAACCGCGCCGCCTCACGCAGGGCGGTCGGCCCGCTTCCGCCGATCCAGATCGGCGGGCCGCCGGGACGGTGCGGCTTCGGCTCCACGGTGACGTCGTGCAGGGTGAAGTGCGTGCCGCTGAAGCTGACGCCGTCCTGGCGCCACAGGGCGCGGCAGATGGCGAGTGTCTCGAGGAATCGCCCGACCCGGCGAGGGAAGGGCACGCCCACCGCCTCGAACTCCTTGCGGATGGCGGGAGCGTCCGCGGCGATGCCCACGCCGAGGATCACGCGGCCCTCGGCAATGCGGTCGAGGGTGCCGACGACGTGGGCCAGCACCACGGGGTGCCGGAGGGCCGGCAGGAGCACCGCGGTGCCGATGCGAACGCGCCGCGTGCGGCCGGCCACCGCGGCCAGCAAGGTCAGCGGCTCGTGGCGTGGCCGCGCGGTGATCGAGTCGCCGATCCACACCGAGTCGAAGCCTGTGGCCTCGGCGCGCTCGGCCATGGCCAGCATCGAGCCCGTCTCCGGGCGGCCCGACATGATCGCCTCGCGCGTGGGCAGGAGCACTCCGAACTCGACGCTCATGTCACCCTCCGCGGTCCGCCGTCGTCACCGCTGCGGTGATCGGCGACGAGGCGACCGCCCTTGAACACCATCTCCAAGCTTCGAACGTTGTCGATGTCGTCGAGCGGGTTCTCCCGCACGACGATCAGGTCGGCGAGCTTCCCGGCCTCGATGGTGCCGAGGTCGTGCCCCACGCCGCAGACTTCCGCCGCGTGCTTGGTCGCGGCCTGCAGCGTTTGCCACGGGGTGGCACCGGCCTTGACCCAGAGCCCCAGCTCGAGGAGGGCGCCGTCGCGGACCGGGCGAACGTCCGAGCCGAGCGCCATCTTGAGGCCGGCCGCGAGGGCGCGTCGGAACCACGCCCGGTGCTCGTCCACGGCCTCCTCCGCGCGCGTGACGAGGTCGGCGGGGAGCCCGCGCTGCTCGACCCACTGCTTCTCCCACTGGGTCGTCGCCTGGCCTGGCGTCAGGTGCGTGATGCCGAGGGTCGGGACGTACCAGGCGTCGCGCTCGCGAAAGAGGGCCAGGCACTCCTCGTCCATGATGTAACCGTGCTCGACGGAGTGGGCGCCCAGGCGCAACGCGGCCTTCACCGCGTCGGGGCTCGCCGCGTGGGCCATGACTTTCAGTCCGCGCTGGTGGCAGATGGCGAAGGCCGCCTGCAGCTCGTCCGGCATGAAGAACGAGTGCCAGTGACGGTCCCACGAGGGTCCCATGATTCCGCCGGTCAGGTTGAGCTTGATGTGGTCCACCCCGGCCTGGATGTGCTCGCGGATCGTGCGCACGAACCCGGCGGGGCCGTCGCATGGCAGCGCGAATCCCGTGCCCAGCGCGTGGCCGGCCGTGGTGGTGAGGAACCAGCCGCACGTGTAGAGGCGCGGCCCGACGTGCTGCCCGGAGTCGAACGCTCGCTTGAGGGCGACGTCGATGAAGTGCGGCGTTCCCGCCATGCGCAGGCCGGTGACGCCGGCCTCGGTGAGCGCGCGCTGGGCGTTGGCGAGGTACTGCGCGGTCAACTCGGGCACGCCAGCGTGAGGAACACGAGGCCACTCGAGATGGACGTGAGCGTCCCACAGGCCGGGGAGCAGATAGCCGCCGTGAAGATCGATCACCTGCGCCCCGTGCGTCGCCGGAGAGCGCCGGCCATCCAGGATCTCGGCGACGCGATCTCCCTCGATGGTGACACTGGCCCCGGCCACGACTCCCGGAGTGACGGCGTCGATGAGGCTGGCGTTGGTCAGGACGAGGCGCGTGGCCGTCATGGCCGGCGGCATGCCGCTCTCTCGAACACGCGTACTCCATACCCGGAGACCGCGGTCCGGTCAAGCCGGGGCCCGGGCCATCGGTGGTCAAATTCCGGCGCACCGGTCACCACCACCACCGTTCCCCATCATTCCGGAAGCCGTGAAGTGATTGATTTCTCGGAACGGTGAGCGCGGCACTCTCCTTGCTCGTCCCCTACTGCCATGATCGACGGCCGCGATCGCTCGGCCACGGCACCGTGGCGCGCGGTGAGGAGAATCGCTGTTCCGTCGGCGCAGTGCACAGCCTTCCGACACCAACCGAGGTGAGAGCGATGGCGACGAAGCCCAGCACCCCCAAGTCCCGGCGCTCGAAGCGCGCCCTCCACGTCCCGACCGCCCAGCACGATGGACCGTGCGGGCGGGCCGATCGTGGCCCGCGCCGTGGGAGGCCCCATCACGATGCGGGCCGTCGGGGGGCCGGTGACCCCACGCGCTGTCGTCGGACCCATCACCGTGCGTCGCGCATCGCCCGGTGTCGAGACCCTCACCGTCGTGTACGTGCATGGCATCGGCAACAAGCCGGCGCCCGCGACGCTCAAGCGCCAGTTCGACCAGGCGCTCTTCGGCATCGACATGGGCGCGCGGACGCGCCTCGCCTACTGGGCCGACATCCGCTACCCTCAGCCACTGCCATCCGGGGGAAGCGACGGCCCGGCGAGCGGCGCCATCGGGACACGTCGCCTCGGCGGCAAGGGCATCGATCGGTTCGTCGAGGACGTGCCGGAAGGAGAGCCCGCCGCGCGCTACGCCGAGCGGATCGCGCGCAAGCTGCTCGCCGGACCGGACGGCCGCGGCGCGCAGGCCAAGGCCGTCGGGACGAAGATCCTGCCCGAATTGATCCGGCGGCCCGTGACCGAGTGGCTCACGAAGACGTTCATCGAGGACACGGCGGCGTACTTCTTCGATCCGGATCAGCGTCGCGACATTCAGCAGCGCCTGCGCCAGATCCTGCTCGCGGGCGTGGGGCCCTACGTGGTGGTGGGGCACAGCCAGGGCTCGATCATCGCGTATGACGTCCTGCGCGACCTGGAGAAGGACGCCTCGTTCGAGGTTCCCCTGCTGGTCACCATTGGCGCCCCCCTCGGGCTGGAGGAGGTGCAGGACCATCTCGCGAAGCCGCTGGCCGTCCCCCGGATGGTCAAGGAATGGTGGAATTTCGCGGATCTCCTCGATCCCGTGGCCCTGGACAAGACCCTCGGGGATGAGTTCACGCCGCACGGCAAGATCGAGGACGAGCGGGTGGTGAACAGGAACACCCTTCAGATCAGCAACTTCAACCCGCATTCGGGAACGGGGTACCTGTCGACGGAGAAGGTGCGCCGCACGGTGGTGGAGCGGGTCCCCGACGGGTTCGTCTCACCGATCGCTCCGTTCGTCATCGCCCGGGACGTCGCCACCGACATGGCCGACCCCACGGCCCGACTGCCGGTCCTGATCGAGCTCAAGAGCGAGGAGAACGGCGGGGCGGCGCCGCCCCTCGAGAACCTCGGGGCCGTCCTCGAAGACGAGCTGCGGGCCATGGAGCGCGCCTTCGTGGAGCAGTTGCCGGCCTCGGACCGTCCCGAAGAGCCTCCGTTCCGGATCGACCGCCTGCGACGGTACGTGGCGGCCCGGCTCACCGCCGAGGAGATCGATCGGGTCGCCGCCCATCACAAGGAGCTCCAGATCCACACGCTCTGGAAGAACTCGATGAAGCGGGCGCTGCTCCACCGCTCCATCGAGACGGTGCAGGTGACGACCGCGCACCGCGGCTACAGCGCCCTCGGCCAGGGCATCGGGTGGGCGGTCCTGGACACCGGGATCGCGGCCGACCATCCCCACTTCGAGAAGCGCATCCCCGGGAAGCGCATCCCCGAGAAGAGCATCGCCGCGATCTGGGACTGCACGAAGCCGGGAAAGCCGGTGGCCTCCACGAAGAAGGACAAGGACGGGCACGGCACCCACGTGGCCGGGATCATCGCGGGAGAGGGACAGGGAGCCGATGGTCAGCACGTATTCCAGCATGGCCCCCAAGGCCAAGCTCCACGTCTACCAGGTCCTGGACGACGAAGGCAGTGGTGAGGACGCCTGGATCATCAAGGCCATCGACCACATCCTGGCCGTCAACGAGGCGGCCTCCGACCTCGTCATCCACGGCGTCAACCTGAGTCTCGGCGGCCCCTTCGACGAGGCGGTGTTCGCCTGCGGCTTCTCGCCGATCTGCCGCGAGCTGCGCCGCCTGTGGCGACAGGGTGTGGTGGTCTGCATCGCGGCGGGCAACGAGGGCAAGCTCGTCATCGACACGCGAGGACGGAGAGCAGAGTCTGAACCTCGACCTCTCCATCGGCGATCCGGCCAACCTCGACGAGGCGATCGCCGTCGGCTCGGTCCATCGCGACTCGCCGCACATGTACGGGATCTCCTACTTCTCGTCGCGCGGCCCGACCGCGGACGGCCGGACCAAGCCCGACGTGGTGGCGCCCGGCGAGAAGATCATGTCGTGCCAGGCCGGGTTCAAGAAGGGCGTGCCCAAGACGTACTACGTTGCCGAGAGCGGCACGAGCATGGCGTGTCCCCACGTCTCCGGGATCGTCGCGGCCTTCCTGTCCGTGCGGCGGGAGTTCATCGGAAGCCCCGAGCGCGTGAAGGAGATCCTCATGCGCCACTGCACCGATCTCGCCCGCGACCGCTATCATCAGGGCGCGGGCCTCCCGAACCTCGTGAAGATGTTGATGGCCACGTGAGGCGGTGTCGACCGGTGGCAAAACTGGTCCGTCGTGGATACGATAGCCTCGCATGGCCCGTGCTTCGTATCGTGCTCATCCTGCTGCTGTCCGCGATCGGGGATTTCGCGGTCCCGCCGCTGGTCGAGGCGATGGAGAGCGTCGAGGAGTCGGAGGGCGCCTCCCATCGCCAGCGAGGCCGCCGATCCCTTCGCCTGATCCGGGCGGTGTCCGTGTCCGCGCCGGAGCGTCAGGTCCATGCGGCATCGGTCCCCTCGCCCGCGCGCGTCTCCGGGGAACCAGCCCGCCGCAGAGCGATTGGGAGCCGCATGCAAAAGATCCCCGCCCCTGTCCCTGACTCCGCGTCCGTTTCCGAAGACCACTAGCCCCTCCCGCCGCGCGCTGTTCGTTCGCTGAGCCGTTCAGCCGGCCGCGGCATCCGTCCGTGCCGGTCGCCGAGGCACTTCTCACGGAGGGCTAGCCCATGAGTACAGTCGGACATTGCCAACAACCGGACGACGCGCCGATGCGCGTCCTGCTCACCACGCACGGCTATGAGCCGCCGGGCTGGGGGGCCGAAGCGTGTCGCGTCGTGGCCAAGTTCGGAAGCGCTACGGTTCGCGTCCTCGCCATTCTCGACGTCCCGTGCCCGGCCTTTACCTCCCTGACCCCGCTTGCCGCCGACGCCTATCGCGGGGCGCGCGCCGGGTGGACTCGCGACGAGGAAGTCCGCGTCCAGGCCGCGATCGATCAGATGGTCCCACTCCTCCGGACCGGCGTCGAGGTGGTCCGGGTCCTGGCGCTCGGAGGGGACCTCGCCAGGACGATCGCCGAGCACGTGAACGAGCGGCCCGCCGACGTCGCCGGGTGGGCGCGCCCCTGCCGGGTATTCTCCGTGCTGGCCCGGCCCGGGCCCGTCCACGAACGGGTGCTGCGTCGCCTGTCCTGCGCCGGATGGTCATCTCGCCTCCCGCGGTGCCATCGAGTCACCCGGCTCGCCCCGGCCGCCCGGCCGCGCTTGATCCTCCCGTGGCGGCGGCCGGCCGCGGCGAGCCGGGGAGCCTGACGACGATGCCCACCTTGTTTCCGATGAGCGATACTGGCGGCTCTACGTGGGCTTCACGGGCGCCGTGCTCGTGCTCCTGGCCCTCGACCGGGCGCTTCCACCGCGACGCGCGCGAGGTGCGGTTCCGCGAGGCCCTCAGCTGGTGCGGCGCTGGGTGGGGCTCGCCCTCCTCTTCAACACGTCCTCTACGCGTATGCGCTCTGGGCGTTTGCACGCGATCCCCGGCTCACCGCCGTACCGGGCTTCGACTCGGAGCCGCGGCCTGGCAAGTGGCCCTGGAGTTCCTCACCGGTTATCTGGTCGAGTACTCGCTCTCCATCGACAACATCTTCGTGTTCGTCCTCGTCCTCGGATACTTTGGGATTCCCCGGCGCTACCAGCATCGCGTGCTCTTCTATGGCATCCTGGGCGCCCTGGTCTTCCGGGCCATCTTCATCGCCCTCGGCGCCGTGCTGATGCAGTTCCACTGGGTGGTGTGGCTGTTTGGGCTGTTCCTCATCTTCACCGGCTCAAGATGGCGTTCGCCTCCGAGAGGCCGTCGAACCCGGAGGGCAATCCCTATCCGCGTTGTCCGCGGGTGCTCCCGGTCAAGGCGCGAGCTCCACGATCAGCGCTTCCTCGTCAGGCGAGGACGGGCGCTGGCTGGGCGACGCCCCTGCTGGTGGCCCTGCTGTGCCTGGAGGCCAGCGACATCGTCTTCGCCATCGACTCCGTGCCCGCCATCTTCGCGCTCACGGAGGAGCCGTTCGTGGTGTTCACCTCCAACATCTTCGCGATCCTGGGTCTCCGGTCCATGTACTTCATGCTCGGCGGCGCCGTCGCGAAGTTTCACCTGCTCCGCTACGGTCTGGCGGTGGTGCTCGTCTTCGTCGGGCTGAAGATGGTGTGGCTGGACGCGCGGTTCGGCTGCATGTTCCCCATCGGATGGTCGCTGGGCATCGATCGCCTCGGTCCTCGCCGCCTCGGTGCTCGTGTCGTGGCTCACTGCCCGGGCCCCCACGTCGACGGAGGTCCGCGAGCATTCCTGGGACGTGGCCTGGCGCGGACGGCGACGCACCCGGGGCTGAGGGCCCCGGGTGCCCCTCCGGCGGGTACGTGGGCTTCTGCTTCTCGGCGAGATGGTCGGCGTGGCGGTGGAGGAGCCTCCACGCCCCGTCTTCCCAGCGGAAGGCCATCGTCACCCGGAAGTTGAGCGGAAGCGGGGTCGGTTCGGCCAGTGACACGGGCCTCGCCGCGCTCGAGCTGCACCACGAACGCCAGCTCGGGGCCGGCGGCCGAGGCGATGATCTCGTACCCGCACTTCCGCCGGCGAACGACTGCGCGACCCAGTCGAGCGCGGCCCGATCTGCGCCCATCCGACCTCGTGGCCTCCAAAGCCGCCGAAGAGTGTGGCATCCTCGCGGTGAGAAAAGCAGTCGCGGAGCAGCGCGCGCCGGCCCTCGATCAGCTCGTCGTTGGCCCGATTGGCCTGGGCCAGCGCATCGGGAAAGCGGTACCTGGGGAGTTTTCGCGGCTGCGGCTCGTCGCTCCATTTAGTGCTCCTCGTTTGTCGCTCACGCTAGTCGGAGCGCGGCCCGTCGGCAAGCGAAATGAGGCGGGGAGATTGCGCTTGCGAGCGAGCCCACGGGCGTGCGAGGCTCCCGCGTCGTCTGGAGGTGATGCGGCATGGCCGACTCTGCGCCCCTCGACGTCGGTGCGCATCTCATCGGGAGCGTTCCCTGGCGGATGCCGAGACGGTGTTCCGCACGGTGGCGGAGGCGCTTGGCCCGCATCTGCGCCGCATCCCGGACGGGGAGACGGGCGACGGCGGCGCCGGGATTTACTTCCAGCGCCTCATGCTGAGCGCCACCCCGCCATGGAGAACGATCCCACCGTGCCGCTCTTCGCCCTGCGGCAATGGGACGGCAAGCTCCTGCGCGAGTCACCCTGGGTCTGATGGGGGGGGTGTTGGAGGGGGGGACAGGGGGGGAGGAAGGTTGGGGGGGGTGGGGGGAGGGGGGAGTTGAGGCACAGGGGACCGCAGTCGGGGGGGGGGAAGGGAGCACTCGAGGCCGGGAGCGCCCCGATTCGGTCAGGCGGGAAGGCGCTCGTACATGCCGTGCACCTCGGCGCCGTGGAAGCGCGCGACGTGATTGGTAGGGGGCAGCGGCTCGGTGTAGAAGAACTCGGGCAGCTCGTCGTCCTTCTCGGTGAAGCCCGCCCGCCGATTGAACTCGGCCTCCAGCCTCAGCGCCTCGCGGCCCAGCGGCTCGAAGAAGTCCTTGGTCAGGCTGGTGCCGTGGGCGGCGTTGATGGCGTTGGCGAGGAACTCGAAGTTCGGGTTCGTCACGCTCATGCCGAAGATGCAGAGCCCGAGCGAGTCGTTGGCCGCGATGCGCGCCTGGTGGGCCAGGCTCTGCTCGATGATCTGGTCGATGTTCATCTCGCGCGTCTTGAGGCGGGGCAGGTTGCCGGCGGTGTGGTCGGCTCCCTGCGCGGTGGCCATCATGGCCACCCCGGTGGCCTCGACCACGCGCGGGTCGTAGGCGCTGATCGCCTGCTTCTTGATGACGGGCACCCGCCGGACCTTGTAATGCTCGCCCACGCGCGCCGTGCCCTGCGCCCACAGGCGTCCCAGCTCGGAGCCCCGGCGCATCTCCGCCATGCAGTCGGCCATGAAGGTCTTGTCCCCGAACTGGCCGAGGCCGGCTTCCATGAGGACGGCCAGGGTCGCCCCCAGCTCGATGGTGTCCACGCCGAGGTCGTTGGCGAGGTAGTTCATCTGCGCGAGGTCGTCGGGGTCGCTGAGCCCGCAGTTGGTACCCAGCAGGCCGAGGGTCTCGTACTCGACCGGGGAGACGACTTCCTTGCCGGCGGCGTCGTGGTAGACGTTGCTGCACTGGATCACGCAGCCCGGCATGCAGGCGTGGGTGTGGTCGCCGCCGCGCGAGACGTTGAGCTGGCTGATGTATTCGCCGCCCATCTTGAACTTCTCGCCGGTCGACACGTCCACCTGCTGGCCGGCGCTGAAGTTCCGCACGGGGAGGCCGCCGAGGGTGTTCTGCAGGTCGGCCATGCCCATGGTCCCGATCTTCTGATAGAAGTTGGCGACCAGGGAGTCGGCCTGCAGCATCTTCGCGTAGTCCTTGATGGCCGCGTTGACCTTCTTGGCCTCGTGGAACGGCGGGATCCGGTCGAGGTCGACCACGATGGCCTTCACCTTCTTCGATCCCATCACCGCGCCCACGCCCCCGCGCGCCGACAGCCGCGAGGGCCGGCCGTCCTTGTCGCTGAACGAGATGCCGCCGAGCAGCCCCTGGTACTCGCCGACCGGGCCACACAGGCCGATGGTGACCTTCTTGCCGTACTTCTTGTGCAGCATGTCCTGGGCCTCGAAGTTGCCCTTGCCCAGGTACGGGGCGGCGTCGTCGAAGTCGATGTCGCCGTCCTTCTTGAAGTGGAGGACGACCCAGTCCGGCGAGGCTCCGTGCAGGGTGAAGCCGGCGATCCTGAGCTGTCCCAGCCCGTAGCTGAAGGAGCCGCCGCCGTTGGCCTCCTTGATCCCGCCGGTGAGCGGGCTCTTGCAGCCCACGCTCGTCCGGTTGGCGTTGGAGAAGCTGGACCCTGCGAAGGGGCCGGCGGAAAAGATCAGGGGATTCGCGGGCGAGAGCGGATCGACGGTCGCCGCGCCCAGCTCCAGCAAGGTCTTGGCGATGAAGTACCGGCCGGCCTTGACGATTTCCTCGCCGTGCATCTCACGCGCGGTGATCGTCCGGCCATTCAGGTCGATGTCGAGGTATCTGCGCATGAATGACTCCTGATTCGACGCCGCCCGGGCGAACGTCGTGGTCGAATCGCGTGGCGGACGTGCCACGCGCCTGTCGTGAGGCCGACTATACGCCGCGCCCGCGCGCATTGTCCACCGTCCGCCCCCCGGCGATGTGGCGCGCGAGCCGCCTAGAACGCGCACTGGGAAGGGCAGCACGCGGTCCGAACCGGTCTCTCCGCCGGGTGTGTCCACATGGCGACCAGTTCACCTATGGGTTATCATTACTATGGCGGTATGGTAGTATCGCCGCGAATCATGGTGAAGGTGACGTTCACCCTGGACGATGACACCATCGCGCGGCTGCGCCGGACGGCCACCCGGCTGGCCAAGCCCCAGAGCCAGGTGCGTGCGCGAGGCCATCCTGGATTACGACGCGCGCAGCGGGAAGCTCACCGACGAGGAGCGTCGCCGGTTGCTCCAGGCTTTCGACCGTCTCGCCCCCGCCATCCGTGGTCGAACCGCCAAAGGCGCCCGGGCTGAAATCCAGGAGATCCGGGAGGCCCGGCGAGCCAGCAGCCTGAGACGTGCCCGCCGCGCAAGCTCGTGATTCACCTGGATACGTCGGTCATGATCGACGCCTTCACCCACGGTCGCCGTTCCCTCTCGGAGGTGCGGCAGGAGATCAATCGGGAGAGCGAATCGGGCTCTCTGCGCTCGTCCTCTTCGAGTGGCTCCGCGGCCCGCGAACTCCGGAGGAGATCCGATGTCCAGGAAGCGCTCTTCCCGACGGCCGGCGCGGTTCCCTTCCGGCCGGAAGAGGCGATGCGGGCGGCTGATCTCTACCGAACACTCTCCCGACCGCGAGCGCGGCCGTGGACCTGGCTATCGCGGCCTGCGCTCTGTCCACGGTGCCGAGCTGTGGACGTTGAATCCGGAGGACTTCGAGGACTTCCGGACCTGACGTTGCACCAGCCCCGCTGATCTCGACCGCTGCCGCCGCCGCGCGCTCCGCCGGACCTGTATCCTGTTCGGCGCGCCCTTCATGACCAACGCCCAGGCCTATGCCCTCCTCGCGATCGTCACCGTCATCTGGGCCGGCAACTTTCCGCTCGCCAAGGCCGGGCTGGCCGAGCTGAGCCCGGTGACGTTGACGGCGACCCGGGCGCTGCTGACCGCGCCGGCGCTGCTCGCCGTCGTGCGCGCGGTGTACGGGCCGCTGCCCGCGCTGCGGCGCCGCGACTACGTCACCTTCGTGACGCTCTCCCTGGCCGGCCTGGTCGGCAACACCACGGCGTGGTACTGGGGAATGCGCTACACCGAGCCCGGTGAATGCCGGCATCCTCGGCGCCGCCGCTCCCGTGATCGTGGCGCTGGTGGGTGCCGTCTGGCTTCACGATCCCCTGTCGCGGCGCAACATCGTCGGGATCGCCCTCACCGCAGTCGCGGTCCTGCTGACCGTCGCCCACGGCTCGCTCGACGTCCTCCGCACCCTCTCGTTCAACCGGGGCGACATCATCATCCTCGGCTCGCAGCTGCTCTGGACCACCTACACCCTGTACTCGCGGGCCAACAAATCGGCGCTGCCCTCGGCCACCGTGCAGGCTGGCGTCTACGCCGTCTCCGCCCTGATCCTTCTGCCGCTGGCGCTGTTCGAACGCCCCTGGGTGACGCTGCCCCGGGCCGGCTGGGCCGGGTGGGGGCCGTGCTCTACGCGGCCGCCTTCGGCACGGTCAGCCACATCTGGTACTACCTGCCTGCGCGTGGTGGGGGCGGGGCGGGCCGCCGTCTTCACGAATCTCACGCCGTTCGTGGTGATCGTGCTCTCGGCGCTCACGCTCGGCGAGGCCATCCGGTGGTACCACCTGGTCGGGGCGACCGTCGTGCTCGCCGGCGTGGTCTTGGCGACCACCAAGTGAGGTCGCCTCGAACGCCCGAGGCTCCCGTTCGATGAGCTAGCGGTCGGCCGTCCCGCACCTGGCCACACGCGGGGCAGGCGAGGCTCGCGGCGTCGGTGTGGCCGTAGTCGCTCAACGCGGCCTCGCGTGAGACGTAGCCGTTGATCACGTCATCGCGCAGACGGGCGGCGTCGCGCTCGACGGGCGGGCCGTAGCCGCCGGAGCCCGGCGCGCGCAGCCAGAGCTCGCCGTCCGGGGGCACGGTGACCGTGGCCTTGCTGTTCAGTTCCCGCTCCACGCCATCCGGAGCGACGACGGCCACGCGGGCGGGAGCGCCCGCGTGGCCCCCGGCCAGGCCGAAGGGCGGCGATTTGGTGCGCTCGCAGCACACGCTTACCTGGCTGGCCGCGCCGATGACGCGCCAGACGCGCTGCACGCCGCAGCCGCCGCGCCAGCGGCCGGAGCCGCCGGTGTCGGGCACGATCTCGTAGCGCTCCACGCGGACGGGGAAGCTCATCTCGAGGACCTCGATCGGCGTGTTCATCGTGTTGGAGATGCCGCTCGACTGCCCGTTGATCCCGTCCTTGATGGGCCGCGCGCCGAAGCCACCCTTGAGGGTCTCGTAGCTCACGTAGCGCTCGCCCGTGCGGTAGTCGACCCCGCCGAGCGTGGCGATGGCGGAGGTGCCCTGCGAGCAGGCCATGACGCGGTCCGGAGCGAGCTCGGCCATGGCTCCGAAGAGCATGTCGCACACCCGGTGCGAGATCTCGTGGTTGGCGTACACCACCGGCGCGGGCGCGAGGGCGTTCACGACCGTCCCCGGCTCGGCCTGCAGCTCGATCGACCGCCAGCAGCCCGAGTTCGGCGGCGCGAGGTCCTCCGGGTCCGCGATCATCTTCACCGCGGCGTAGATGCCGGAGGCGGTGACGGCGAGCGGCGCGTTCATCGGCCCCGGGACTTGTTGGTCCGTCCCCGCGAAGTCCACGGTGAGGCGGTCGCCGTGCTTGGTCACCCGCATGCGGATGCGGAACGTCCGGTCCTCCTTGTCGCCGTCCTCGATGATCCCGTCGCCGTCGCAGAAGTCCTCGAAGGTCGCCGTGCCGTCGGGCAGCCGGGCCAGCATGCCGCGCATCATGCGCTCGGAGTAGTCCATGACCTCCTGCATGATGGCGAGCAAGCGCGCGACGCTGTGCTTGCGCGCCAGCTCTTGCAGGCGCAAGACGCCGCGCTGGTTGGCCGCCATCTGGGCACGCAGATCGCCGCGCCGCTCGTCGGGAGTGCGGACGTTCGCGAAGATGATGCTCTCCACGTCGGGATTGGGGACGCCCGCCGTGCACAACCGCACCGGGGGCAGGCGCAGGCCCTCACCGAAGATCTCCGTGGTCGCGCCATAGCTCCCGGGCGTGGCGCTGCCGATGTCCGGCCAGTGCGCCCGGACGCAGGCGAAGCCGAGCAGGGTGCCCTCGTGGAAGGCGGGCGTGATGACGTTGACGTCGGGCAGGTGGCTCCCGCCGAAGTACGGGTCGTTGTGGATGAAGACGTCGCCCGGCTGAAACTGACGCCAGGCCTGGATGACGGCCTTCACGGCCAGGGGCATCGAGCCGAGGTGAATGGGCAGGTCCGGCCCTTGCGCCACCATTTCACCGCTCACGTCGAAGAGCCCGCACGAATAGTCGCCGGCCACCTTGAGGAGCGGTGAGTACGCGGTCTTGGCCAGGACCACCTTCATCTCCTCGGCGGCGGCATAGAGGGCGTTCTTGACGACCTCGAAGGTGGCGGGATCGATGTCACGCATGGCCGGATGCCTCCAGCACGATGAAGCCGCCGGTCCCGGCGCGCAGGCGCCAGCCGGGCGGCACGACGATGGTGGTGTCTGCCGCCTCGACGATGAGGGGCCCGGTCCGCTCGGCCCCGGGCGCGAGGGCCTCACGGGATAGCACGTCGCAGGGCACGAGACCGATTTCCTTGAAGTACGCCGCGCGCCGTAGCACGGCTGCGTCCGGGCCTCCCGACCGCCGCGCATCATCGAGGGGTGTCACGGCTCCGCCGGGACGCCCCGAGCGCACGGGGGGCTAGGGGGGCCCTTTCGAGGCCCCCCATCCAGCGAGTCGGCCAATTGCAGAGACCCGGAGGTTGACCAGTTGCACCGCCTCGTCGGGGTTCGCGTGGCCGTATGTCGTCCGGTGCTTGTCGTGGAAGTCGGCGGCCAGGCGCGCGAGCGTCACCGCCGTGATGGGCCCGTCGGCCATCGGCACCGTCAGTTCGTAGGCCTGACGGCGGTAGCGCAGATCGGCGGAGCGCGTGATCTCACGGCGCTCCGGCGGCACGCCGGCGCGCGCGAGCGTCTCCAGCGCCGAGGCCTCCATGGCCTCGCAGGCGCCCGCGATCTCCTCTGGCCGCGCCGTCTCCAGCAGCATGTAAAACGTGCGCGCGTAGTCGCGCCGGATGTCGCTCGCCACCAGGCCCAGCGCGGAAAAGCCCCCGGGGATCGGCGGCACGACGACCTGGCGAATGTCGAGCTCCTCGGCGAGGCGCGCGGCGTGGACCGGTCCGCCGCCCCCGAAGGCCACCAAGGTGAACTCGCGCGGATCGTAGCCGCGCTCCACCGACACGATCCGCAGCGCGGCGGCCATGCCGGCGTTGACGACGTCCACGACTGCCGCCGCCGCCCTGACCGCGTCGAGGCCGAGGGGCCTGGCGATCCGCGTCTCGATGGCGGAGCGCGCGCGGTCGAGGTGCACCGGCAGCCCGCCGCCGAGCAACGCCACGGGATTGAGATAGCCGAGAACGAGATCGGCGTCGGTCACCGTCGGCTCCTCACCGCCGTGGCCGTAGCAGGCCGGACCGGGCTCCGCCCCTGCGCTCCGCGGGCCGACGCGCAACGCGCCGGCCGGATCGATCCACGCGATGCTGCCCCCGCCCGCGCTCACCTCGGCGAGGTCGATGACGGGGACGCGAATGGGATGGCCAGTCCCATGCAGCCAGCGCCGCTGGTTGGCGCCCCCGCCCACCTCGTACTCGGACGTCGTCTTGATCTCGCCGTCCTCGATCAGGCTCACCTTGGCCGTGGTGCCGCCCATGTCGAAGGAGATCACGTTGGAGAGGCCGAGCTGCTTGCCGGCCAGCGCGGCGGCGATGACGCCCGCCGCCGGGCCGGACTCCACCGCCATGGCCGGCATCCGCAGCCCTTCGCTGACCGTGAAGAGGCCGCCGCTCGAGCCCATGACGTAGGGCGAGGGCAACCCCATGCCGGTGACCGCCGCGTCGAGACGGCCGAGATAGGACGCGAGCACCGGTCCCACGTAGGCGCAGACGGCGGTGGTGCTCGTGCGCTCGAACTCGCGGATCTCGGGCAGCACTTCCGACGACAGGAAGACCGGCCGATCGGGAAGCGCCGCGCGCAGCCGGGCGCCGATGGCGCGCTCGTGGGCGTCGTTGAGGAAGGAGAACAGCAGCGAGACGGCGACCGCCTCGATGTCGTGGCGCTTGATGAAGTCGATGGCGTCGTCGACGTCCTCTTCGCGCAGCGGCTCCACGACGGCGCCCTGCGCGTCGACCCGCTCGGTCACCTCCAGGCGATGGTGGCGGGGCACGAGCACGGCGGGCGCGTCCTGGAACAGGTCATAGAGAGCCGAGCGCGCGGAGCGGCGCAGCTCCAGCACGTCGCGGAAGCCCCGCGTGGTGATGAGCGCCGTGCGCGCGCCCGTGCCCTCGAGGAGGGCGTTGGTCACCACGGTGGTGGCGTGGGCGAGGAAGCCCACGTCGGCCGGAGCGAGATCATGGCCGGCCAGGGCCGTGGCGAGAGCGTCGAGCACGCCGCGGGCGAAGTCGCGCGGCGTGGTGGAGACCTTCACGACCGCGATCCGCCCGCCGCCCTCCTCGGCGAGGACGACATCGGTGAAGGTGCCACCGATGTCGACGCCGAGGCGCCAGCTCATCGCCGGGCGCCGGCTCCGCTGCGCCGCCGCGGCAGCGCGGCCAAGGCTTCCCCGAAGACCTGGAGGGTTTGGGCGATGTCCTCTGCGGTGTGGGCCAGGGACATGTAAATCTTCTGCCCGCCCTTGAGCACCCCGCGCTTGAGGCACTCGGCGTTGAAGGCGCGCATGAGGGCGCCGTCGGCGGTGAGCATCGAGCGATAGTCGGTGACCGGCTGGTCGGTGAACACCACGTCGAAGACGGCGAACTCTCCCACGACCTGGGCGGGGAGCCCGGAATCCCGCACCAGCTCGGCGAGGCCGTCGCGCAGGGTGCGCCCGGAGTCGCGCCAGCGCGCGTAGGCGCCGGGCTTTCGCAGCTCGGCGAGGGTGGCGAGCCCCGCCACCGCGGCGATGGGATTGCCGTTCAGCGTTCCGATCTGGGCGATGAAGTCGGGCGTGCCCTCCAGGCGCGGGTCAAAGGCATGCATGATGTCCTGGCGCCCGCACACGACGGCGAGCGGAAACCCGCCCCCTACGATCTTCCCCATCGCGGCGAGGTCGGGGACGACGCCGTAGAATTCCTGCGCCCCGCCGTAGGCGAGGCGGAAGCCGGTGACGACCTCGTCGAAGATCAGCGGAATCTCGTGACGGCGTGTCAGCTCGCGCAGGCCCTGGAGGAACCCGGGCTGGGGCGGGATGAGCCGCTGGAAGGGCTCGACGATGACGGCGGCCAGGGTGTCGGCGTGGACGGCGAGCAGGGCATCGACCGTGGCCAGGTCGTTGTAGGGGGCGACGAGCACCTCGCCCTCGATCACGTGTGGAATGCCGGCGGAATCGGCGGTCGCGGCGGGGAAGGCCTTCGGCGTCCGCGGCGACGAGCTCATCAGAGCGTAGTCGTGGCTGCCGTGATACCCGCCCTCGAACTTCATGATCTTCTCGCGCCTCCGGAAGGCCCGGGCGGCGCGCAGTGCGAAGAAGGTCGCCTCCGTGCCGGAGACGGTGAAGCGCACCTGCTCGGCGCAGGGCACCGCCCGGCAGATCTCCTCGGCGAGGGCCACGATGGGCTCGTTGACCAGGAAGTACGTGGTGCCCTGCTCGACCTGCTCGCGCACCGCGGCCACCACGGCGGGATGCGCGTGGCCCAGGACGAGCGGCCCGGAGCCCAGGAGGTAGTCGATGTACTCCCGGCCGCTCAGGTCGTAGAGCTTCGAGCCGCGGCCGCCCTTGACGATGAAGGCCACGTCGTCGGCGTACCGCGTGGAGCCCAGCACGCCGCCGGGCAGACAGCGCGCAGCGGTCTTCAGCACCTGCTCCTCGCTCGGGGATCTCCGCCTGTCGGTCTCGCTCATGATGTCCTCGCTGGTGAGCTCGCGAACTGACCACCGCGCAGTGTCCGATCGAGAATAGCGGTGCCGGTGCGCCCCTGCAACCGCCGTCAGGCGCGGCCGGCGGCTACTCACACCCTCCCTTCCCTCCCCTTCTCGCGCTACTGCGCGTTCGTGGGAACGTAGGCGTATCGCCGGAGCCCTCAGCAATAACGCCGCCGCCGGTCGTGGGGACGCCGTCGATCTCACAGTTGACCCCGCCATTGCCGGTGCCGTAGTTGTGGTCGTCGCTGCTGATCCGGTCCCCGTCCGGATGCCGTCGATGTCGTTCGCCCTGCCCTGATTCCATTCAGAGTGTTGTTCTCCCCACCACTGCACCCCACTACCCCTTGCTCTTCCATCACAGCCTTCTCCCCTCCACACACCTCCTCCATCACTCCCACACTTATCCCGCGGCCGCCGTTCTTCGAACAGGTGATCTGCCGTGGTGTTGGCGTTGCCGACCAGCGAGAGCCCGGTGTTCAGACTGGATGAAATCTGCCGTATCCATGATGTCCGTACTATTGGCGACGAGATCGAGAGCCTCCGTGGTGGCGTCCCGAGTCGTGTGGAAAAGAGAAATGGCGCATTCTTCCGGTGGGATGTCTAACCACCAACCGGCCGTCCGGCAAGACGGCCGCCGGAGGAATGCGCCATGGCGAAGCGTAGCAGGAAGTCGGAGCGGCTGCCCGAGGATCGGCCGGCCACGCTGGGCGAGTTGATTCATGCGCAGGTCCGGGTCGCGATCGAGACGGCCGTGCACGAAGAGCTGGCGCTCGCGCTCGGGGCCGGGCGCTACGAGCGCCACGGCGAACGGCGCGGGTCCGCAACGGCGTCAAGACGCGCACGCTGACCGGCCCGACCGGGCCGCTGGCCCTCACGCTGCCCCGCGCCACGCTGGGGGCGACGGGCCGCGAATGGCGCTCGACCGTCGTGCCGCGCTACCAGCGCCGGATGCGCGAGGTGAACGAGGCGGTGATCGCGACGTACTTGGCCGGGGGCAACCAGCGGCGGATCCGCGGCGCGCTGCACCCGCTGCTCAAGGCGGCGCCGCTCTCCAAGAGCGCCGTCTCCCGGATCGTCGCCACCCTGAAAGATGGCCTGACGGCCTGGACGGCGCGCCCGCTCGCCGAGGTCGACCTCGTCTACCTCTATCTCGATGCCGTGTGCGTGCGGGTGCGCAGCGCCGGCAAGGTCGCGAGCGCGCCCGTGCTCACGGCGGTGGCCGTGCTCGCCGATGGCCGCAAAGAGTTGCTCGCGCTGGAGCTGTGCGGCAGCGAATCCGGCGACGCCTGGAAGGGTTCGTCGACGACTTGAAGACCCGGGGGCTGCGCCCTCCGCTCCTCGCGGTCATCGACGGCAACCCGGGGCTGCGTCAGGCCCTGGGCCGGACGTGGCCGGCGACGGCCGTGCAACGCTGTGCGGTTCACAAGCTGCGGAACCTCGAGCGCAAAGCCCCCAAGCACGCGCTCAACGAGCTCCGCGAGGACTTCCACCGGATCGTGTACGCCGCGTCCGCCGACGCGGGGCGCGCCGCGTACAGCGCCTTCGAGCGCAAGTGGGCGAAGCGCGGTCCCGGTGTCGTGCGGAGCCTGCAGGAGGGCGGCGCGGAACTGCTGACCTTCTTCGCCTTCCCGAAGACGCAGTGGAAAACGCTGCGCACCACCAACGTGATCGAGCGGCTCAATGAGGAATTCCGCCGGCGCGTGAAGACGCAGGGCTCGCTCCCGACGGAGGACGCCGCGCTGATCCTACTCTTCAGCCTGGTCGCCAGCGGGCAGATCAAGCTGCGGAAGATCGACGGACACGCCGCGATGGCAACCGTCATCAGCAAGCGGCTGCGGCCGGCGGCGTGACGCCGTCGAGCCGTGCTCTTGTGCTTCGTCGCCGAGGGACGAGAGAATCGCGATCGCTCAGAGCCTCACAGAGCGACGATCGCGAGCGAGGTAATACCCTGATATCCCCCTCGCCGCGCCTCAAGGCGGTGTCGGTCGCGACCGGCGATCGACTGAATGCCGGAAGATCGCCTCTCGATTTTCCACATCAACCGGGACGCCACCCGTCCGGTTGTTGTGGACGGAGAGCGCATTCGGGATGCCGATCGCCCAGTCGGAGATGGCGCCGTCGGATTTGATACCCACGTTGAAGTTCTGGATCCGCCCATTGTGAACGGAACCGACGCTTCCCTGCAGCAGGAGCCCCACCCCGAGCTTGTTGGTTCCCGTGAAGCTCGAAGCCCTTGAGATTGACGTCGACTCCCGAGGCGACGTCAATCCGTTGAACAGACTCTCCAAGGCCATTCGCTGCACACGTGAGATTCGCGGGGAACTCATAGTCATCCACCACGTGTCGCCGCATTGACACGTGACGCTGGTCGGGGGGCCTCCACAGCTGGCCGCCCACACGGGGGCGCCGCTGAACACGAGACCGCGGCGAGACCAGTACGAGACTCAACGGAACAGTGCGCTTCATCGGCGTTCTCCCTTCTCGCGTGAACGTGACTGCTCGTGAGGCCAGGCCTAGTCTCACAACGTGCGAGTCCCGTGACCTCGCGCACACACCGAAGAGCGTCGAGATCCCCGTTCAGGAGACCGGCCGCGCGTTGACTTCAGTGTGTGGCGCGTACGTACAGCCGCATGCCCAGGTCAAGGAAATGTTTAGTGTCAACGCGTCACATTTGTGTACACAGTGGATCGTCGTTCGTCCGTCCAGCTTTCCTAGCACAGTCTCCATACCAGCTTGTCTCTCTCATCTTGCTCTTGGCCCCGCGTCTCCGCGGGACCGCCGCGTCGAGACAGCGTTTTTCGGGTTGTGGCGTCTCCGCGGGTTGACTATAGTCTCCCAACCAGGCCGGCCCGAGCCGGGAGCGCTCGGCCAGCCGTCATCCATCCAGCGCGGGATGTCCGCATCGACCCCGGCGCAGGGGTCGCCGGTACAAGGAGGAAGGCCATGAGGCGTCGTTGGCAGAGCGATCCGGGGCTCCGGAGGTTGGTGGCCGAGCGGCGGGAGGGGATCTCAGCCGCCGGGCGTTCCTAGGGGTGCTCGGGGAACGACGGCAGGCGCGGCGCTGGGGGCGACCGTCCGCCCCGCCCGAGCGCAGAAGAAGGTCGTCGTCACCATGTGGGACACCGAGCCCAACCCCGCCACGCGGGCCGCGGTGAAGGCCATCGTCGACGACTTCCACAAGCTGCACAAGGACATCGAGATCCGCGCCGAGGGCATGGGCTGGGGCGACATGGACCGCAAGCTCCAGGCGGCCATGGCCGCGAAGAGCCCGCCGACCGCCTCCCACACCCAGACCTACGTGGTCACGTCGTTCCGGGCGAAGGGGCTCATCGAGCCGATGGACGACGTGGTCAAGGCCATCGGTGAGGACAAGATCTTTCCGTCCATCCTGCAGTGGATCAAGTATCCGGACGGCAAGTACTGGGGCCTCACTCACGCCTGGGGCGCGGAGATCCTCGGCGGGCGCGGCGACTATCTTCAGACCACCGGCGTCAATCCGGCGAGCTGGAAGACGTGGGACGACTGGCTCCGCGACCTGCCGAAGCTCAACAAGGCGCCCCAGTACTACGGCCTCTCTCTGGCCGGCATCCCCTTCTTCGTCAACGAGGACGTCTACATGTGGACGGGGTCGAACGGTGGAAGCCTCTTCGACGACAAGGGCAACCCGGCGCTCGAGAGTCCGCAAGTTATCGGGATGCTCGAGTTCTGGAAGAAGCTCAAGCCCTACATGCCGCCGGGCTGGGCCTCGCACGACTATCTGGAAACGCTGTCCGCCTGGGCGACGGGCAAGACGGCGCAGGTCCTCATGTGGGGTCGGACGACCGGCTACATCGATCAGTACGCCCCGCCCGACAAGCGCAATCCCGACGTGTTCCAGGTGTGGCCGAAGACCACCGGACCCCTCGGCAAGGCGCCCCTCACGCAATTCGACAACGAGCCGTGGGTGATCTACTCGGACGCGCCCGCCGACGAGAAGGCGGCCTGCCGCGAATTCTTGAAGTTCTTCTTCAAGGGCGCGCACTACCGGAACTACTGCAACTCCGTGCCGCTGCACCTGAACTCGATCTACAAGGCCGACTTCCAGGATCCCAGCTACCTGGGGCAGGCCGACCGCAAGCGGTGGAAGCCGTGGCTCGATGCCCAGCTCAAGTGGGTGGAATCGGGCCGGGCGCACCCGCTCCTGGTGTGCAATCCGCAAGATCGGCTCATCCCGTGGATCGGCGACGTGGCGGCGGCTCCCATCCTGGCCGACATGGCCATGGCCGTGGTCGAGCGGGGCAAGGACCCGCGCGCGGCGGCCAAGGAAGCCAGCGAGAAGATCCAGCGGGACATCATCGCGAAGTCCAAGTAGGCAGGCGACGAGCATGGCGGCGGACGCCGGGACGCTCCGCGACGGGGCACCTGGCGCCCGCCGTTTTCGCGCATGAGCGTGTCTCTCGTCTCTCGGGGAGCGTAGGCCAGTGAGCGTTCGCGCGGACACCTTGGTCCTCGCCCCCACGCGGGCCTCCCGGCGCTGGCGCGAGGCCCTGACCGGCATCGGCCTGCTCTTCCCCTCCGCCGCCCTCGTCCTCGCCTTCACCATCTTTCCCGTCGCCTACAACGTCTGGCTGGGCTTCTATTCGAAGCATTCGCTGCGGGCCACCAGTTCGTGGGTGGGGCTCGAGAACTACGTGCAGATCTTCAACGACCCCGACTTCTGGCGGAGCGTCTGGTTGGCGACCGTCTACGCCGTGGGCAGCACGGCGTTCCAGATCGTCGCGGGGGTGGCGGGGGCCCTCATCCTGCACAGGCGGTTTGCCGGCTGCGACTTCCTGCGCGGGGTGGCCCTGTTTCCCGTACATGATCCCCACGATCATCGCGGTCTTCGTCTGGCGGTGGCTCATGAACGATCTCTACGGGGTGATCCCGTACATCCTGAGCGTGCTCAGAATTCCCGGGCATGCCCGAGGCGTGGCTCACCCACGCCACGATCATGTGGGTGCTGATCATCCTCTCGGTGTGGACGTTCTTTCCCTTCGTGCTGGTCAACGTGCTGGCGCGGCTGCAGACCATTCCGCCGGAGCTGTACGACGCGGCGCGGATCGATGGTGCCTCCGCCGTCCGGCAGTTCGTCCACGTGACGCTTGCCGCAACTTCGCAACGTGCTCCTCATCGTGCTCCTGCTGCGCGGCATCTGGATGTTCACGAAGTTCGACGTCCCCTGGCTGCTCGGTTTCGGCGGGGGCGTGGGCGAGGCCATCCGGACCCTGCCCGTGTTCACCTACCAGCGGTCGTTCACCTACTACCAGGCGGGCATGGGGGCGGCGCTGTCCAACGTGATGTTCGCCCTGCTCCTGATGGGGGTGACGCTCTACTTCGTGGCCTTCCCACCCGAGGAGGACGCCAACGATGCTTGAGCGGACGGGGCGCCGGCCCGCCCGCGCGATCTCCAGCACGGCGGCCTGGGCCGTGCGCATCGGCCTGTTCGTCTTCTGCGCGTTTCCGCTCTACTGGATGCTCGTCTCGTCGTTCAAGGTGAGCCACGAGCTGCTGGCCTCGCCGCCCACCTTCGTGCCCCACGAGTGGGACCTGCGCGCCTACCGCAAGCTGTTCTTCGAGACGAACTTCTGGGTGTACTTTCAGAACACCATCATCGTGTCGGCCATCACCACGGTCATCGTCATCGTGGCCGGGGTGATCGGCGCCTACAGCCTCACTCGCTACGTCTTCCCCGGGCGCACCCTGGTGGCCCGGGTGACCTTGCTCGCCTACATGTTCCCGCCCATCATCATGCTCGTCCCGCTGTTCCTGCTCGCCCGCGAGTTCGGCCTGACCAACTCGCTCCTCGGGCTGGCCCTCACCTACATCTCCTTCGCGCTGCCCTACGCGCTCTGGATCCTGCGCGCGTTCTTCCAGTCGATCCCCGTGGAACTGGAGCATGCCGCGCTCATCGACGGGGCCAACCGCGCCCAGGCCCTGACCTACGTGGTCATGCCCCTCGCCCTCCCGGGCATCATCGCCACCGCCATCTTCACCTTCATCGTGGCCTGGAACGACTTCCTCTTCGCCCTCGTGCTCATCGGCAAGGACGACCTCAAGACCCTGGCCATCGGCATCAACGAGTTCTTCCACATGGCGGTGGTCGACTGGGGGCTCATCATGGCCGCCGGCGTCATGGTGACCATTCCCGCCCTGGCCTTTTTCATCGCCATCCAGCGCTACCTCATCGCGGGCTGGGGCGCCGGCGGGCTCAAAGGCTGACGGAGAGCGCCCCCTCGCCAGTCGACAGGGCACGCGGCACATCTGCGATGTATCGGTTCCAGGACATTGACGGCGCCCGCCTCTGCCGCGAGCGTGTGCGGTGTAGACTCCGGGTCGGGAGGACTGAGTCGCGGTGACCCGGACCATTCTCACGTACGCGGACTATGCTGCGCTTCCCGACGACGGCCAACGCTACGAACTCCACGAGGGGGAGCTCGTCCTGACTCCTGCGCCCGGCACTCAGCACCAGTCGGTCATTGTCAGCCTCGGGGCGCTCCTGCATCGTCACGTGACCGAACGTGGGCTCGGGCGGGTCTTTGTCGCCCCGACCGACTGCATCCTGAGCGATATCACCGTGCTGCAGCCGGACATCCTGTTCGTGGACACGGAGCACCGGTCGCTGATCAGTGCGCGGGCGATCGAAGGACCGCCGACGCTCGTGGTCGAGGTGCTGTCCCCTACGACGGCGAGCAGGGATCGGGGACGCAAGCGCGATCTCTACGCGCGGCACGGCGTTCCCTGGTACTGGATCGTGGATTCCGCCGCCCGCGCGATCGAGGCGTACCGTCTCGCTGGTGACACGTATCAGCTCGCGGCCCGCCTGACTGGTCCCGGAGGGCTGCCGCCGTTCATGGATCTCATCATCGACCCGACGGCGATCTGGCTCTGAGGCCGCGCCCCGCTCCTCGCCTGATCATCGCGCCGTGACGCGGCTGCGCGTCGGCATCCTCGGCCTGAGTCACGACCACGTGTGGTCGAACCTCGCCGCGCTCGCGACGGGCGATCTCGGCCAGCTCGTCGCGGCGTCGGATCCCGATCCGCGGCTCCGCGAGCGTGTGGAGAAGGCCCACGGAGGAGTGACGGCGCTCGCCGCGCACGACGCGCTTCTCGAGCGGCGCGACCTCGACGCCGTCCTGGTCTTCGCCGACAACCGGGCCTCCGCCGAGCTTGGCGTGCGCGCGCTGCAGCGAGGATTGCCCGTGATGGTCGAGAAGCCGATGGCGGCTGACCTCGCGGGCGCGGAGGCCTTGCTGGCCGCGGCCCGGGCCGCGCGGCGGCCGCTGGTGGTGAACTGGCCCACGGTGTGGCGGCCGGCGCTTCGCCATGGCCTCACGCTCGCCCAGCGCGGCGCCGTGGGGGAGCCGGTCCAGGTGAGTCATCGCGGAGGGCACGCCGGTCCGCGCGAGTTCGGGTGCTCGCCGCAGTTCTGCGAGTGGCTCTACGATCCCGCGCGCAACGGTGGCGGCGCCCTCGTCGACTACTGCGGCTATGGCGCCCTGCTGTGCCGCGCCCTGCTCGGCAGGCCGGGGGAGGTCACGGCCGTGGGGGCGCGTCTGCGCAAGCCGGATCTCCCGGCCGAGGACAATGCCATCGTCGTGCTCCGCTACCCTCGCGCGCTCGGGCTTCTCGAGGCGAGCTGGACGCAGATCGGCGGCGAGCCGGCGTTCGCCATGCTCGTCTACGGTGACGCCGGGACGTTGGTGGTGCACCAGCCGCGGATGACGCGTGAGGGGCAGAGGATCGGCGCCGGTCACGTCCAGCTCGTGACGGCCGAGGGCAGCCAGGTCGTCGATCCGCCTCCGCTCCCGCCCGACGAGCGCGACGGCCCGACCTACTTCTTGTCGCGGATCCGTGATGGCCGTGCGGTGGAGGGACTGTGCGCGCCCGAGATGGGGCGCGACGTTCAGGAGGTGCTGGGCGCAGCGTTGCTCTCAAGTCGGACGGGCCGCAGCGTCGCCCTTCCGCTCACCGCGGCCTGAGCGGGCATGGTGCTGGCCATGAGCTATGAGCTCGCCCAAACGGGCCCGTGTCACACTGCGGCTGGAGAGGGAGACGTCATGAGTGTGGATCGATCGTACATTGCGCGAAACGCCGCATCACGCAGCCGGCTGCGAACCCTGATCACCCCGCTTCGTGACGAGGACTTCACCCGCGACGCGGGCGGTGGCTGGACCGTCGGAGCGCTGTTGGCCCACCTCGCCTTCTGGGATCGCTTCGTGGTCGAGCGGCTCGCGCGGTGGGAGACGCTCGGCTTCGACAGCGCCATCTTCGATGCCGATGTGGTCAACGACGCGGCCCTGCCGGGCTGGCGCGCCATCCCCGGACGCGCCGCGCGTCAGGAGGCACTGGCCGCAACCGAGCAGTGCGATGGCCGGCTCGAGCGCGTGACCGACGAGCTGGCCTCGGCCGTCATCGCCGCCGGCCGCCAGCGCATGCTCGACCGCTCGCTCCACCGCGACGAACACGTCGCCCAGATCGAGCGCGCCCTGGGGTGACGGATCTCCAGGTGGCCCAGTCCGCCGCGCTCAGCGGCCGCTGTTGAGCACGGCGGCGATGCTGATGACGAGCAGGGCGAGTCCGATGACCTCCACGGGACGCGCCCGCTCCCGGAACGCGTAGCGCGAGATCAGGAGGGTGAAGGCCAGCTCGACCAGGCCGAGCGTGCGGACGTACGCAGCGATCTGCAAGGTGAAGGCCGTGAACCAGCCCGCCGAGCCTAGAAAAGACGTCAGGCCGACCAGGGCCCCGCTGCGCCGCTCCACGATGACCCGACGGAGCTGTCCCTTCTCGCGCCAGGCGAGATAGGTCCCCATCAGGGTTGTCTGGATCGCCGTGGCCGCGACCAGGGTGAAGGCGGCGGCCACGAAGGCGCTGGGATGACCGAGCGATAGGGAGGCTCCGCGGAAGCCGACCGCGGCCACTCCGAACAGGCCGCCGGCCGCGAGACCGAGGAGCGCGGTCGGGTCTGTCCAGCCGAGGAGGAACGCGCGCCAGGGCCGATCGCTCTTGGTCAGCGACATCAGCATGACCGCCATCGTCGCCAGCGCGATGCCGAGCCCGCCGAGCCAGGTCACCACGGCGCCGAGGAACAGGATCTCCACGACGGCCGCCTGGACGACTTCCGTCTTGGTGTAGGCGACCGCCGTGGCGAAGTTGCGCGAGGTCATGACGTGGATCTGGAGCGACGTGGCCATGATCTGGCTCACGGCCGCGGTGATCACCCAGATCCAGAAGGCGCTCCGGGGCTCGGGCAGGCCGCCGGCGCCCATGGTCACCAGGGCCGTCAGGTAGACGCTCGCGAGGGGCAAGCCGAAGGCGAAGCGCGTGAACGCGGCCCCGTTGATCGAGAGCTGTCCCTTCAGCTGTCGCTGGAGTGCGCTGCGCGCCGCCTGCGAGGCGGCGGCGCCGACGGTGATGGGAATCCAGGCCACGGGCACGACCCGAGTGTCCGCGGGCTGAACTCGTCACGTCCAATGAAACGTTCTGTGCTAATCGTTAAGCAATTCTAATGATTGATCCCTCCCTCTTCCCGGCGCTCCTGAGCCTGCTCACGGTCGCGCGAAGTGGCTCCGTGGCGGCGGCCGCCCGGCAGCACCACCGGACGTCGTCCGCCATCAGTCAGCAAATCAGACGGATCGAGACCGAGCTCGGCGTGAAGCTGCTCGAGCGCGCGGGCCGTGGCGTGCGCCTGACGGCCGCCGGCGAGGCCGCGGTGCCCGCCCTCGATCGGCTGTTGGGTGAGGCCGAAGCCCTCTTCGGAGAGCTGACCGTCTTCTCGGGGCGCCCGGTGACGACCGTCCGGGTCGCGGTGAGCGACTATCTCGGCAACGCGTTGCTGGTGCCGGTTCTGCGGGCCTTCGTGGACCAGCGCGAGCCCGTTCGCTTTGAGATCGTCACCACGCACTCGCGTGACGCGCTGGCCCGGGTGGCGCGGGGCGAGATCGAGTTCGGCGTGGTCAGCGCGGGCACGATCTCAGCGGCCCTCGATCAGCGCTTCCTGTTCAATCAGGACTTCGTCTGGGTGGGGCCCAGACCGAAGGGCCGAACGCGCGAGACGCTGGTCGATCGGCTGGCCCACGAGCCCCTGTTGCGGTTGAGTGCGGAGAGCCAGGGGCGGCGCCTGCTCGACGACTTCCTGCAGCGCGCGCGCATCCGTCCCCGCTCGACGATCGACGTGACCAGCGTGTCGCTGCTGCTCTCGTACGTCTCGGGCGGGCTGGGCGTGGGCCTGGCGCCGGCCGTCGCCCTGCGCGACATCGTCCGCCGTCACGTGGTGGTCGAGCCCGCCGACGTTCCGCCCACTCCGGTCCAGCTCGTGAGCCGGCCCGCGAGCCGCCGGAACCCCGCCTCCGCGCGCTTCACTGACGCGGTGGTCACCGAAGCACGGCACCTCGCCTCGCACCTTCTGGCTCGGGCGTTCGCCACGCGATTAGACTCACGCCCTCCACGTACCGCCGGCGCCTTGACAGTTCCGCGCTCGTAGGGCATAGATTCGCCGACACTCCGGGGCCTCCCGTGGGCCCCACGATCGTGTACCTCGCCAGTGGGAGGAGCGCAATGAAGCGCATCGCACGCGTGATCGGTCTGGCCCTGGCCATGGGGCTGGCGTGGGCGGCCGGCGCACAGCAGCCCGCCGTGCTCACGGCTGCCGTGGGCGCCAACGTGAACCACGTGCCCAGCTTCGTCGGTGTCGAGAAGGGCATCTTCCTCAAGCACGGTGTGGACGTGAAGCTGAAGCTCCTCAACACCGGCCAGGAGATGTCCAAGGCGCTGCAGGCCGGCGAGGCGCAGATCATCGGCTCCGCCTTCTCGAACTTCCCGGTGGCGGTGGAGCGGGGCATGGCCGCCAAGGGCGTCGTGGGGCTCCTGGGTGACCGCACCCTCAAGTACTCGGATCAGCCCATCAGCATCTGGACGCGCAAGGGCACCGGCATCACCAAGATCGAAGACCTGGCCGGCCGGAAGGTCGGCACTCCGGTGGGCGGCACCGGCGACGAGTATCTCGGAGTCGTTCTGCAGAAGAAGGGCATCCCGCGGGACAAAGTCCAGGTGCTCAACGTGCCGCCGGGCAACCTCGTGTCGGCCCTGCAGGGCGGGAGCGTGGACGCCGTGGTGTGCTGGGAGCCATTCGGCACGCTCGTCGAGGCCAAGGTTCCCGACGTCGTGCTGGTCAGCCGGGGCGGCGGCTACGTCAGCTACTTCATCAACATGGCGTTCCGCAACGACGTGATCGAGAAGAGTCCCGAGCTGGTGGAGCGCTACGTGCTCGGCATGGCCGAGGCCACGTGGGCCACGCGCAAGAACCTCGACGAGGCCGCGGAGATCTCCACGCGCTGGGTGCCGGGCCTCGACGCGGCGGTGGCGCGCAAGGCCCTCGCCAACATGACCTATGACGCGCGCATCACCGCGCAGACGGTGGCGGCCTGGGACGACAACGTCAAGACCCTCGTCGAGCAGAAGAAGCTCAAGGCGCCGCTGCCCTGGCAGCAGGGGATCGAGCTGCGCTTCATCGAGAAGGTCGTGAAGAGCCACCCGCAGTTCTTCGCCGACCTCAAGCCGGCGCCGTGAGGGAGATGACGCCGGCGCCCTGAGGGGCACGCCCGCCATCGCGTGAGCGCCAAGATCGCCGTCCGGGGGTTGCGTCACGAGTACGTCAACCCGTTCACGCGGGAACGGGTGATCGCTCTCGACGGCGTGGATCTCGACGTTCCCGAGGGAGAGTTTCTCTCCGTCGTCGGCCCGAGCGGCTGCGGCAAGAGCACCCTGCTGGGCATCCTGGCCGGGCTGATCCAGGCCACGCGCGGTGAGGTCTTGCTCGACGGCCGCCCGGTCGTCGGCCCCGGCCCCGACCGCGGCGTGGTGTTCCAGGAGTTCGCCATCCTGCCCTGGCGCACCGTGGAGCGGAACATCGCCCACGGCCTCGAGATCCAGGGGGTGCCGAAGGCCGAGCGCGCGACGACCGTGCGGCGGTTCGTGGAGCTGGTGGGTCTCCAGGGCTTCGAGAGGAAGTATCCGCACGAGCTGTCGGGCGGCATGAAGCAGCGGGTGGCGGTGGCGCGAACCCTGGCCGCGAACCCGCAAGTCATGCTCATGGACGAGCCCTTCGCCGCCGTCGACGCCCAGACGCGCATCACCCTGCAGGAGGAGCTGAACGCCATCGTCCAGGCCACGCGGAAGACGATCCTCTTCGTCACCCACAACGTCGAGGAGGCGGTGTTCCTGGGCGACCGCTGCTGCGTGCTGTCACGCCATCCCGGTCGGGTCAAGGCGCTGGTGCCGGTGTCCATCCCCCGTGCCCAGCGGACGTGGAAGCTCTTCACCTCCGACCACGCCTTCGACGCCACCAAGGAGCGCGTGCTGAAGCTCGTGCGCGAAGAGGTCAGCGGCGGGGAGCAGGTCTGACGATGAGCCGCCGGGAGACGGCCGTCACCTGGGTCGTCCTCCTGGCCGCATTCCTCGCGGCCTGGAGCCTGGCCTCGGCGACCCTTCCCGTCCCGCCGTACTTCCTGCCGCCGCCGAGCGCGGTCGCCGCCGCCTTCGTGGATCTCGTGGCCAAGGGGATCTTGCCGGTCTACGTGATGGAGAGCCTCGGGCGGATCCTCCTGGCCGCCGTGGTGGCCCTGGTGATCGCGGTGCCGCTGGGCCTCCTGCTCGGGATGAGCCGCGGCGTCGCCGACTTCATGTACCCGATCCTGAACTTCTTCCAGTCGGTGTCGGGCATCGCGTGGCTCCCGCTGATGCTCGTGTGGTTCGGCTTCGGCGAGAAGACGATCCTGATCGCCGTCAACTACACGGTGATCTTCCCCGTGCTGTTCAACGCGCTCCTGGGCGTGCGGAGCGTGCCCCGGATCTACGTGAACGCGCTGCGCACCCTGGGCGGCTCGCGCTGGCGGATCGTGCGCGACGTGATGATCCCTGGCGCGCTCCCCAACATCGCCACCGGCATGCGCCTGGGCCTGGCCTACGGCTGGCGGGCGCTGATCGCCGCCGAGATGCTCGTCGGCGCCAACGGCCTCGGCTTCATGATCTTCAGCGCCCAGTCGTTCCATCTGACCGCGCGGATCATGCTGGGCATGGCGGTGATCGGCGCGCTCTGGCTGCTGCTCGACTACTTCGTCCTGCGACCGGTGGAGGCGGCGACCATCGCGCGCTGGGGGCTCGTCCAGCGATGAGGCCGTGGCTCTCCACCGCGCGTGGGGCCCTGCCGTTCGTCGTCCTCGTCGCCGCGTGGGCGGCGGTCAGCGGGGCCGGTGTCATGCCGGCGATGTTCCTGCCGGGGCCGGGCGACGTGGCCCGCACCGGCTGGGAGATGGCGAAGGACGGCTCCTTGTGGGTGAACATCGGCGCGAGCCTCGGGCGCGTGCTGCTCGGCGTCGTCATCAGCGTGCCCATGGCCGTGGCGGCCGGCATCGTGGTCGGCCTCAATCGCCGCCTGGCCTCGGTGCTGGAGCCGGTGGCCAGCTTCTTCAACGCGCTGTCGGGCATCGCCTGGCTCCCGCTCGCCATCACCTGGTTCGGGCTCGGCTGGGCCAGCGTGACGTTCATCCTGTGGAACACCATCTTCTTCCTGGTCTTCTTCAACACGCTGGTGGGGGTCCGCACGGTGCCGCGCATCTTCGAGCAGGCGGTGCGCACGCTCGGCGGCGCGCGCCGGCACGTCATCCTCCAGGTGCTCTTGCCCGGCGCCATGCCCAGCATCGTCACCGGGCTGCGCATGAGCATCGGCTTCGGCTGGCGCGCCCTCATCGCCGCCGAGATGATCGCCACCACCACGGGCCTCGGCTTCCTGATCTTCAACGCCCAGAACTTCCACCAGACGGACGCCATCCTGGTCGGCATCATCGCGATCGGCATCCTGTGGCTGCTCACCGACCGCCTGGTGCTGCAGCCGCTGGAGCGGTGGACGATCGAGCGCTGGGGGCTGGTGTCGTCGTCGTGACGATGCGCGATCTGAAGATCCTCCGGCATCGCACGGTGCTCTTCCTGCTGGTCGCGGCCGTGCTGTGGGGTAGCTGGCAGACGTACCTCGCCGTCAGCGCGCCCCGCCGTCTCGACCCGGCCCTGAAGGAGGCGCTGGCGCGCCAGCCGCTCGTGAACGTGGCGGTCACGCTCGGCTTCGCCCCCGAGGACTTCCACATCCGCCTCTTCCAGGGGTATGGCGTGGTGAGCGGCGTGCGGGGGACGACGATCCTGTTCAATCGCGTCGCGCGGGAGGACGTGCGGCGCATCGCCCGCTACTACTGGGTCCGCTCGATCGCCGCGCGCTGACGGGGAAGGCCTTGGGAGGGAGAGTGTCCGAGGTGGCAGCCCGATGCTGACCGGGCGGCGCGGGGTGGCAGGTCCCCGGCGAGATCCAGCTGCCCAAGGGGAAGTGGCAGGTGCCGGGGAGTTCCAGAAGCCCGGCGCGATCCAAACGGTCAAGGAGTAGTGCCTGCAGCGATTTCGCATTGGGCTCGGACACGCTGTTCGAGTTCGACAAGTCGGCACTGACGCCGCAGCGGAGAAGACGCGAGCGTCGTCTTCATCTGGAAAACCATGCGATCTGGAAGGAAGTACGTCAACGCTGAAGGCGGCGGACCCATCGCCGGCCAGGTCGAGACGCTCGAAGGGCATGCTCCGCTCTCTCACTTGGCCAGCCACGAGTTCCAGAAGTAGAGCCGGGGCGCGGTGCGAAACTCGCCGCGCAACTCCCGCCGGGCGACGTCCAAGGTGAAATAGTCGCCGGCTTCACGCTGCCGACGTCCTCGTAGAAGAGCGTCTGGATCCGATCCACGATGGCCTTGCGCTTCTTCACGTCACTCTCCAGCCGGAGGTCGGCGAGGAGCTTCTCCTTCTCCTCGTTGCACCACCAGCCCTGGAAGGTGCAGCGGAGGGCCACGTGATTGGCGGGATCGGCCGAGAAGACGAAGCCTGTGGAGAACACCTCCCACAGCTCCGGCTTCTGCGTCCGGCTGTTCAAGGTGGCCCAGTCCACCACCTGCACGTCCACGACGAAGCCGACTTCCTCGAGCTGCTGCCTGGCCACCAGGGCGTTCTTGTACATGAACTCGTATTCCTTGGTGGTGATCCAGCGGATCGGCTGCTTGGCATAGCCGGCTTCCTGCACGAGGCGCCGCGCCTTGGCCTTGTCCTTCTGGTTGTAGAGATTCGCGCTCGCCGTGGAGTGCCACGCCTGCTCGGGGAAGAACAGGCCGGGATCGAGCCGGTAGAACTCCTTGGAGCCGAAGCCGGCGAGCATGATGGGCTCCATCTCCAGGGCCGCCTGAAAGCCCTGGCGGAGCTTCTTGTTGGTCATGAGGCCGGCCTTGTGGTTGATCACCGCGACCGCCCAGCCGCGCGGCTTCACGATGCGCGGCTCGATCTGGGGCAGGGACTTGATGCGATCCCAGGCGTCCTGCTTGACGAACATGGCGTGGTGATACTCGCCGGCCTCCACGCCCGCCAGCCGCACCGCGGTGTCGGGGACGGGGATGAAGAGGATCTCGTCGAAATAGGCGGTGCGCTTGCCGCCGAAGCCGCTGGGGGTTCGGCGCGCGCCGCGTAGTCCTTGAAGCGGGCGAGCTTGATGTGCCGGTCCGCCCGATGCTCCACGAAGCGGTAAGGACCGGTGCCGATGAACTCCTTGAGCGTGCCGTCTCCGGCCGCCTCGATCACTTCCTTCGGATAGATGGCCGCGCCGGGCTCCGAGAGCCCGTAGAGCAACGACGCGGACGGCTGCTTGAGGTGAATGACCACCGTCGTGGAGTCCTTGGCCTCGATGCTCTCCACGGTCTTCCAGAGCAGCTTACCCGTGGAGTTCACCTGCCCCCAGCGCTGGATGGACGGGACGACGTCAGCCGCCGTCATCTCCTTGCCGTTGTGGAACTTGACGCCCTTGCGCAGGGTGATGGTGTGGCGGAGGCCCTTGTCGCCGACCGCGTGGGACTCGGCCAGGAGGGGCACCGGCGTCCACGCCTTGTCGTACGTGAAGAGCGACTCGTTGACGTGCCACATGATCTCG
The DNA here is from genome assembly GCA_963848005.1 of uncultured Candidatus Rokubacteria bacterium. Classification (GTDB taxonomy): domain Bacteria; phylum Methylomirabilota; class Methylomirabilia; order Rokubacteriales; family CSP1-6; genus CAVWFS01. The sequence continues at coordinate 145,212 of CAWKCA010000009.1, read as the reverse complement.
TAGGTGAGGACCGCCGTGGAGTTGGGAATGTCCAGGGTCGGCGGTTCGCCGATGGCCGCGACCTTCAGCACACCGCCCATCCTCGGAGTCTCCTGGGCGTTCAGGCCGGGCGCGAAGGCGAGCATGGAGGCGACGGTGACGAACGCGAGCGATCTCAGCAGCATGAGCGACCTCCCGCGGCGTGAGTCCGGGGCATCATCGCCTCGGGGGCGCAGTCTAGTCGAATCCCGGCCGATGACAAAGCGCAGGGTCGCCCCGCACTCAAAACGAGGCCCCGCGGCGGTCGTTCGCTATCCTGGCCCGGTGACCCGGCACCTCGATGGTTGCGCTCGCCGAGGAGCCGTATCTGGATGACGCTCGCGCTCTTCCTCGGGGCCTGCGCGACGTCCGCTCCCTCACGCCCGCCCATCGAGCCGGTCGTGGGCGCGACGCAGAGCGGAGAAGCCTCGTGGTACGGCGCCGCGCACCAGGGGCGCCGCACCGTCCAGCGGCGAGCCCTTCGACATGAACAAGCTCACCGCCGCGCACCCCACGCTCCCCCTCGGCACCGACCTGCTCGTCACGAATCTGGAGAACGGGCGCTCGGTCCGCGTCCGGGTGAACGATCGGGGCCCCTGGGTGAAGGGCCGCATCATCGACCTGTCCTACGCCGGCGGCGGAAGCGCTGGGTTACGTCCGCGCCGGCCTCACCCCCGTTCGCATCCAGGTCCTGTCCCTCCCGCGCTGACCGCGTCCCGTCGGCCGCGGCGCCGCCAGCCGCCGACCCGTCCTTCGAGACTTTGGGTTGACTGATCCCTTCAGTTAGGTGTACCTAAGTACCCTCGGCGTCGGGTCACGGCCCGCGCTGACCGGGAAGAGGACAGGCGGAGCGCGGGGCGATGCTTTCGGGAGTCCTGGGGTTTCTCGCCAAGGGTGGTCCGGTCATGATCCCGCTCGTCGCCTGTTCGGTGCTGGCCCTGGCGGTGGTGATCGAGCGCGCCGCTGGCCTGGCTCCGCCTGGGCGAGCGTGGCCGAGCCGGACGGCGTCCTGCGCGCCGCGCGGCGAGCGGCAAGTGGGACGACGCGATCACGGCCGGCGAGCACTCGCGCTCGCCCGTCGCCCGCGTGCTGGCGGCGGGATCCGGCATCGCAACCCGGCGGCGCGCCTGGCCATGGAGGCCGCGGCCCAGGACGAGCTGGCGCGGATGCGGCGCTATCTCCCGGTGCTCGACACCGTGATCACGCTCTCGCCGCTCGCTCGGCCTCCTGGGCACCGTCACCGGATGATCGGGGCCTTCGGCATCATGGCCCAGGCGGGCCTGAACCAGCCCACCGCGATCACCGGCGGCGTGGCCGAGGCCCTCATCGCCACGCGGCCGGTCTGGCCGTGGCCATCGTCGCCCTCGTGCCCTACAACTTCTTCCAGCGCCGCGCCGAGGCCATGGCCGAGACGATCGAGCGCTACGGATCGAGCTGGAGCTGCTCCTCGCCGAGTCCGGGCGCGCCCCCGGCGAAGCGCGGTAGGCCGGTTCCCGCCCATGATGCTCCGCTCGCGGACCGCCAAGAAGGCGCGCATCGAGATCATCCCGATGATCGACGTCGTCTTCTTTCTCCTCGTCTTCTTCATGATGGCGAGCCTCGCCATGACGATCTACCAGGGCCTGCCCGGTGAGCCTGCCCGAGGCGGCCAGCGGGCAGCGGGCGGCGGCCGAGACCGCGTACATCACCGTGTCCGCGAGACGGGCAGACGTACCTCAACCGCGAGCCGGTGGCCGTGGCGGCGCTTCCCGAGAGGCTGCGCGCCGCTGCTCGCCGCCAACCGCGAGCTGGCCGTCGTCATCAACGCCGACCGCGAGGTCGCGCACGCGCGCGTGGTCGACGTGCTCGACGAGTTGCGGGGCAGCGGGTGACCCGCATCGCGATCGCCGTCGTCGCCGGAGGGGGCGGCGCCACGGCGATGACCGACAGCCTCTTCACGTGGGCGGTCGTCGCGTCTCTCGGGGACGCACGTCATCGGCCTGGCCGCGGCCTCGGCGCTGGGCGCCGGACACGGCGGCGGCCGAGGCGCCAGCCCCGCCCGTGCCCATCGAGGTCGTTCGCGTCGAGCCGGAGGCGCCGCCGCCAGTCCGCCGCCGCCCGAAGAGGAGCCCCGAAGGCTCCGAGACTGGCTCTCCCGTTAACGAAGCAGCGATGTCGTCGAGAACCGCCTGTCCCCGTCGCCGCCACGCTGCTCGACGACACCACGCGCAGCGCGAGCCCCGGCGCCGATCCCATGCCGACGGAGCGGCGCTTGCTGGCCGGGAACGCCCTGATGCCGCGCGCGGTGACTCGTCGCCGGCGCTGCGCGGAGGGGGGTGAGGCCGGCGCGGGGCGTCTCTTCGCGACCAGCGACATCCCGGTGCAGCCGGGGCGCGGCACCGCCGCGGGCAGCGGAGCGCAGGGCCGCGGCGGAACCGGCTGGCCTCTCGGGGAAGGGCGCCCAGGTCGAGGCGGGCGGGGCCGGGGGCGGAACCCTCACTCGCTCGCGCGCCCCCTCGGCGGGTACCAGCACATGCCGGCCTATCCGGAGTCGGCGCGCCGGCAGGGCGTCGAGGGGGTAGCCACCCTCCGCTTCCAGGTGCACACAGACGGATCGGTGACGAGAGATGTCGATCGTGCGATCGGCCGGCCATCCCGATCTCGACGAGGCGGCCGATGGAGGCGGTCAGGGAGTGGCCTTCGAGCCCGCCTGGCGTGGCAAGGACGCCGTGGTGGTGTGGGTGACGCTGCCCGTGCGCTTCGAGCTCAAGACCACTGAGAGGCGACCGTGGATAAGAGGAGACGCGCCGTGCCGCGACGCGCCGGGTTCCCCGTCCGGGCTGGAGGGCCATCGGTCTGCGTCTCGGCGCCCTCGCCGATGCAGTGCCGCTGAGGCCCAGAGCCTCTGGGACGGTCCCGCGTTCGCCCTTACCGCCAGGCCGTAGAGGCGCATGGAGGCCAAGGACTTCGCGCGCGCGAGCACGCTCGCGGACGAGGCGATCAAGCGTATCCCGACAACTCCTGGCGTACTACCTGCGCGGCCAGGCGGCGCTCGCCGAGAGCCGCTGCACGACGCCGCCACCATTCGGGAAGGTCACCAGCTGTATCCGGTACCTTCGCAGCCGAGCGGATCTCGCCGCGGCTCTCCAGCAGGCGGGGAAGACGACGAAGCGGCGCGAGGCTGGAGCCCTCCTGATCGTGTGCCATCGTGCCCTGCTGTGAAGTGAACCGCGCGACGCGCTGCCCTGGTTCACGCGCCGGATCGCGCCCGCGCTGGAGCTCACCTGGGGTCGCGTCGTACGCATCACCATCAGCGGGCCACGCGCGAAGGACGGAGGATCACTGCGCTGATCGCTGCCGCGATCCTCCTCTACGTCGCTTCTGGATGCATGCAAGAGCTACGCGCGGCAGGCAGACTACCTCGCCCGACGCCTGCAGGGCGCTGAGCGGCGGACGATGGTGCTCTCGCGTTTGTCTCCTTCCTGCGTGTATCGCGAGGCGTTCGAGACCGTGCTGTTCTACGAAGCCCTCGTCATCTATTCCGGTCCGGGTGGCTCGGTTCCGCTCCTGCGTCGGTTCCTGGCGGGGGCCGTCGATCTGGCGGCGCTGAGCTGGGTCATCGTCCGGGGGAGCGGCGCCTGCCGCTCGCGTCTTCTTCGCGCCAGCTCCGTCCTGATCGGACTGCTCGCGTGTCCTCGCCGCAAGGCATCGCCGCGTTGCAGGAGCGCCGGCCGTCCATCCGCTCGTGAGCTTCCCGAGCCTGCCCCTGCTCGGCGTCTATCCTTATCCGCAGGGTCTGCTGCTCCAGCCGCGCTCGTCGTGGTCATCGTGGGTGACTTCGTCTACACGCACTACGCGCCACGCGCCCCCGGTTCGAGCGCCGACTCCTCGCCGTGTTCCTCCCCGAACTTCCAGGGCCCTCGACTCAGTATAAGCTCGTCCATGAGCGACCAGCCGAGATACTACGGAGGTTGAGCTATGCGATCTCGCTCGCGTCCGCCGCGTCTCCATCGAGATCTTCGCCCGTTCAGGTCGAGAATTTGACCGCCTGTGAGGGCATCGTCGGCGACGAAGAGCGCGTCGAGTCGCTGGAGGGGGTCCTCGTTGCCATGACCCCCATCGTCGACGAGCACGCCGACTGCGCCTCGGCTCACCGAGCTACTGACCGCGCGCCTGTCGGGCCGCGCGCTCATCGCCATCCAGCCCCGACCGCCCGCCGCGCTCGCGGCCGTACCCGCCCGTGGCCGGGCTGCGGCGCCGCGCGGACTACTACCGCCGGCGCCGGCCCCGCCGCATCGTCTGCTCGGCCGCACGCGTGCCCGCGTCGCATCTCATGCCCGCCTCGGCGCGGCATCCCGGACGTGGCGTCGATCTCACTGTGTGTATGCCGCACGCAGCCCGGACGAGATACGCGCTCGTCACCGGCACTCGCGGCGACCAGCTCGTCGTCCCCGGTCTCGACGTGCGCTACGGTGGGGATCCGGCCTACCCCGCCAGCCTGAGAGCGCCCTTTCGGGGGTCAGAGCCGCTCTTTTTGCAGGTAGACGCTCTTGTCCAGGCGCGAGAAGAAGTCCTGGTAGAAGACGGGGTCGCTGATGGGCATGACGTCGACGACGTTGCCGCGGCCGTCCAGCACTTTTCGCTGGAAGCTGACGCGCACCCTCGTCTGCGGCGGCCGAACTCGGTGACGTTACCGGTGAAGTCGTACACCTCGATCTTCTGGGGGATCGGTCGCGTCTTGGACCCCTCGGTTGTACCAGCCACCGAACGTGATCACCGGCTGCCCGGACGCGACCCGGAGCCAGATCCGTTTCCTTGGTGGCGGTGATGAGGCCGAGCTCGATGACGGCGTTCCTCACCACGTACCCGTCGTCTTGCAGCACGTTGAACAGGCCCTTCATGACCAGCTTGCTGTCCGACGTGTCGAACGCGTAGGTCTGGTACTGGCGCACCTCGAGCTGGGTCTTGGCCGGCCGGACGCCGGCGGCGCATCCGGCCATGCATCGCGGCGGCCAGGAGGAGCAACAGGCAGCGACGCAGCGCTGCCACCGGACGCCTCGCTCAGAAGCGGCTGGAGTGATAGGAGAAGGTCTCGACCTGCTGGTTGGTGCCGAACTTGATCACGACCGTCAAGGTTCGCTGGCTCTGGCTGGCGGCGCCGGCGGCATTGCCGCTGCCGAGGAGGAGGATGGTGCCGTAGGCGGAGCTCTGCGAGTAGCTGGCCTCGGTGGCGACCTTGTCGTACACCCAGGTCTCGCGGCCCGCCGCGTCGCGCGTGACGATGTTGGGGGAGCCCAGGGCGCTGGCCACCTGGTCCTGCATGAGCCCGGCGCGGATCTCCTTCTGCACGATGCCGACGGTCATCTCGCGCGCCGCCGCCGAGCCGAGCTGCTGCTGTTGCTGGGCTGCCGTCGTCGTGCACCCGTCGACCGCGACAGGCGAAGCAGATGGCAACAAGCTCCCGACCCATCATGATCGATCCTCCTCGCCCGCTCGACATCGCGCCGGTTAACTATACCTAACCCGGGGATCCCTCGCCCGGATCTCCACCGGGTTGACGCGGGACGAGGCTACACCAGGAAGGAGGAACATCCACCGCGCGATCGAGCCTCCCTCCCAGTTGACCGGCCGGCTGAACTTAGGTACACCTAATTCGTGGCGTACCTCCAGGCCTTGATCGTCCTTGTCCTGTTGGTCCTGGCGCACCAGCAGGGGAGCGCCGCCGATGACCAGCGGGAGACGGGGCTGAAGGCCATCCAGAGCATGGCGGGCTGTTACCTGGTCGACTACAGCTTCGTTGAGACGGAGAGCCTCCGCCCCGGATACGTCCGGGATCCTCGCGTCTATGACGTCAACCGCGACAAGTCCGTCAAGGAGTGGGTCTCCGCCGAGACGTTGTCGAGCGCCGGATACGGCTCCAGCGCATCTTGTTCGCCACGGATCTGCGCGGCGCCCTCCGGGCGGGCAGCGAGATCCGGCACCAGTCGGAGGACTGGGAGTACGACGCGCCGTTCCTGTACGACTTCGTCGGCCCGCTCCGCTGGCAGGTCAAGGACCTGCGCTCGTCGACCGGTTTGTGGACGCGACGGGTCACGAACCTCGACGATGGGCTACGCTACCAGTGCGCGGCGCGGTGGCGCGCGGACACCGCCTATCCCGAGTGGTCGTGCTCGAACTACGCGCCAATCCCCGGCCGGGAGACGCGCGACATGAGCCGCGCCGACTACCACGCGCTCGCGCGCACGACCCGCATCATCGCGTACGGGGGTAGCCGGCTCGAGCGCCAGGAGAACGTCAAGACCATCCACGGCGACAGTGGCCGCATACCGCTCGCCCGGGAGACAGGGAAGAACTGGTATGTGCGCGTGCCCGACTCCGAGTGCGCCGCGGCGCAGGCGTTCGCTCGACCGCGCGAGGCCTTCTGGGCGCTCTCGCGCGAGACCTGGGACAGCGTGCTGACGGGCCGCGGCCCCTTCGTGGAGACGGCCCCGCCGGGACAGCCCCCGCGCTTCATGAAAATGTACGAGGTCGAGGAGGACTACATCGACCGTGACCTTTCCGACCCAGCGCTGAGGGCCACGGCCAAGGAGCGCATCCTCAAGGTGATCGAAGAGTATCGGGCCCCCCACTGACTCCGTCATCGCATGGAGGTCGTCACGAACACCCGACTCCTGTCCCTGGGCTTCGTCGCCCTTGCCCTGAGCGCGGCCTCCGGCTGCTCCGCGACGTCTGGCTCGGCGCTGCCCGCTGCTGCCCGCGGTCTCCCCCACGATCGTGCAGGCGTCGCCGGAGACGTATCAGGGGCAGAAGGTGATGCTGGGCGGCACCATCGTGGCCATGCACCCGCGCCCCGATGGGACTGACATCGAGGTCGCCGGCCGGCCCCTCGACGCCACGGCCGCCCCGCGCCCGGCGATGGGACGACGGGGCGTTTCATCGTGCGGGCGAGCGAGTCGCTCGATCCGGCGACCTACGCGGTGGGGCGCGCGATCACCGCGGTCGGCCAGGTGGCTCCGATGGAGTCGTGGTGGGACTATGGCGATTCCACGTACCGCTACCCCGTCTTGACCTACGCCGAGCTCCTGCTGTAGCCCCCGAACACGACGACGGGCGGCGTCTACGTCGGCGAGAAGTACTGGGTATGGCCGTACTCGTTCTGGATGGGGCCGCCGCCCTATGTCCCGCGCGTCACCACCTGGTGCTCCTGACGCGGGGGCCGGTGCCCACCCCGGGAATGCGCGGGCGAGCGGGATCCATTCTTGAAGACGCGTGAGGAGAAAGAAGAAGCGCTGCCACGCGCGGGCTGAGCGCGAGGGCCGCCAGTAGCCGGCCAGCGACGCGACCACGGCCCGGAAGACGACCGGCATGGGAACGGGCTGGAAGAACAGATCGCGGAAGCCGCGCGTGTAGAAGGCCAGGACGAAGCGCCGGAACGCGCGATAGCGCTGCCGCTGGCGCCGCTCGAACTCCGCGAAGGCGCGCGCCGACAGATCGCCAGTCCCCAGGGCGCGATCGAGCGCCCGCCCGGCCTCGACGCCGGACTCGAGCGCGATGGCCACCCCGGTCGAGAACACCGGATCGAGGAACGCTCCGGCGTCTCCCACCAGCAACCAGCGGTCGCCCGCGTAGGCGCGGGCGCCGAACGAGAAATCCTTTTCCACCCGCACGGGCCACTCGCGGCGCGCGCAGCCCATCAGCGCCGCCGCCGCAGGCGTCTCCGCGATCACGTGGTCGAGGAGCGTCTCGGCCGTCATGCGTGGAAGGGCGTCGTAGGCCCGCCGCGGGAGCACCACGCCCACGCTCATCAGCGTGTCGGAGACAGGGATGAACCAGAACCAGCCCAGGTCGTGGCGGGCGATGATGCGGATGTCGCCAGCCCGCCGCCCCCCGGCGCGCGGCACCCCGGAGTAGTGGGCGAAGACGGCGATGTTGGTCAGGCGCGGCTCCGCCACGCGCAGCTCGAATTTCCTGGCCAGGAGGCCGACCCGGCCCGAGGCGTCGACGACGGCTGCTGCTCGGATCGGCTGCTCGCCGCCCGACTCGTCGCGCACCGTGACCGTCACGCCGTCGGCGTCGAACGCGGCGTCGAGCACGCGGTGGCCCTCGCGCACGTCGGCCCCGCAGGCCGCCGCGTGCCGCAGCAGCAGCTCGTCGAACTCCGCCCGCGGCACCTGCCACGTCTGCGGCGCGGGCACCTCGGGCGAGGTCGCGAAGTCGGCGAATCGCTCGATGGCGCCGTCCGCCGTCCCGAACGTCGCCCCCCACTTTTGCGGAAAGCCCTGGCCGCGCACGAGGTCGCGGGCCCCGATCTCGTCGAGCGCGTCGTTCACGGACGCGAGCAACGACTCCCCGATGTGAAAGCGCGGAAAGCGATCGCGCTCGAAGAGGACGACGCGCCGGCCGGACCGCGCGAGCCGGCAAGCCGCCGCCGATCCGGCAGGGCCGCCTCCGATCACCGCCACGTCGAACTGCCGAGTCGTTCCCATAGCGTTCCTGAGCAGACCGTGTTCCGGTAGATGTGCTCCCGGCAAGACTACCGCGAAATCGTGCCTGGCTGTGGTTGTCGCCCTGGGCGCCGCCGCCCTCACCGGCGACGAAGCCGATGCCGGTGACGTTGCGCAACGCTTCTCTCAGCGTGAAGTCGGCCTGCTCACGCATCAGCTCCTGGGGCACGATGGTGACCGACTGCGGGTAGTCCGCGAGCTCGCTGGGGACCTTGAAGAGATCGGAGTACAGGAGCCGGTACTCGCCCAGTCGCCGCTGGGCCCGCACGTCGACGGGGGGCAGGACGAGGTCCTCGTCCGTGGGCTGTTGCGCCCACACGCTGGACGTCGCCATGATCAGGCCGAGCCCGATGGCTCGGGCGAGATGCCTCCTCGGGTTGAGGATGAGACGTTCCGAGTCCGTGAGCCGGCTCGTCGTGCGGCCGGCCGTTCTGCGTCGAGCCATGCTGCGCCTCCTGGGGCGATTGCCTTCAGGCGAGCTGGCTGGCTGCGAAGCGACGGCGTGGCTGGCGCGCTCTGCCGATGTCGGTCCGAATGAGGGTTCTTAGGTACACCTAACTACGACGACCTGTCAACCCTATTTCTGGGCGCGCCGGACGGAGGCGTCGCCGGCGGCGGCCCGGGCCGCCCAGGACTGGCGGTGGACGGGCGCCCGCGGTAGATTCGAGCGGACCCAACACGACCTCACGCGCAAGGGAGATCACCATGCACCTGCGGAAACTCGGCAACAGTGACCTGACCGTGTCGGCCATCGGGCTTGGGTGCATGTCGATGTCCGGCACCTACGGCAAGAGCGACGACGAGCAGTCCATCGCCGTCGTCCACCGCGCCATCGATCTCGGGGTCACCTTCATCGACTCGTCGGACATGTACGGCTGGGGGCACAACGAGGAGCTGCTGGGCCGCGCCCTCAAAGGCCGGCGCGGCCGGGTGGTGCTCGCCACCAAGTTCGGCCAGGTCCAGAGTCCCGACGGCAAGGGCAACCTCGTCGACGGGAGTCCCGCGTACGTGGCGCGGGCCTGCGACGCGAGCCTCAAGCGCCTGGGGGTCGACGTCATCGACGTCTACTTCCAGCACCGCGTGGATCCCAAGGTGCCCATCGAGGACACCGTGGGCGCCATGAAGCGGCTGATCGAGCAGGGCAAGGTGCGCGCGCTCGGGCTCTCGGAAGCGGCGCCGACGACCATCCGGCGCGCGCAGGCCGTGCACCCCATCAGCGCGGTGCAGAGCGAGTACTCGCTGCTCTACCGGAACCCCGCGGAAGAGACGCTGCCCACCTGCCGGGAGCGGGGCATCTCCTACATCGCCTACTCGCCGCTCGGCCGCGGCTTCCTCACCGGAAGCATCCGGACGGACGCGGACCTTCCCGTCCGACGACCGCCGGCGGCAGCATCCGCGCTTCCAGACCCAGAACTTCGACCACAACCGCAAGCTCGTGCTCCGCATCGAGGAGATGGCGAGCGAGAAGGGTTGCACCACGTCCCAGTTCGTCCTCGCCTGGCTCCTCGCGCAGGGCGAGGATATCCTGCCGATCCCCGGCACGAAGCGCATCGCCTTCCTCGAGGAGAACCTCGGCGCCCTGAACGTCCAGCTCTCGGCCAGTGATCTGAAGCAGATCGACGAGGCCATGCCGGCGGGCGCGGCGGCGGGCCTGCGCTATCCGGAGCCCCAGATGAAAGGCGTCCACATCTGACACGGAACGGGTGACCCGGACGAGAGGAGGCCGTCATGCCGCTTGATCCCCAGGCTCAAAAAGTCGTCGACGCGCTGGCCGCGCTGAACCTCAAGCCGGTGGAGGAATCCACGCCCGATGAGGCGCGCGTGAGCATGCGCAGCCGCACGGCCGCCCTCGGCCCCGTCGAGGACGTGGCGTCGGTGGCTGACCACCGGGTGCCGGTTGCGGGAGGCGAGATTGCGGTGCGCGTGTACTCCCCTGGCGGGGCCGGGACGCACCCGGCCCTCGTCTTCTTCCACGGCGGAGGCTGGGTGATCGGGGACCTCGTCACGCACGACGGGGTCTGCCGCTCCCTGACGAACGCCGCACGCTGCGCCGTGGCCAGCGTCGACTACCGGCTGGCCCCCGAGCATCGCTACCCGGTTGCTGCCGAGGACTCGTACGCGGCCTTCCAGTGGGTGCTCGGCCACGCGGCGCGGCTCGGCATCGATCCCCGGCGCGTGGCGGTGGGCGGCGACAGCGCGGGGGGCAACCTCGCCGCGGTCGTCTCGCTGATGGCGCGCGACCGCGGCACGCCGCTGCCGGTCTTCCAGGCGCTCGTCTACCCGGTCACCAACGACGATCTCGACACCGCCTCCTATCGCGAGAACGCCACCGGCTACGTGCTCACCCGCGAGGGCATGCGCTGGTTCTTCCGCCACTACCTGGCCCGCGCGGAGCAGGGCCGGGAGCCCTACGCCTCGCCGCTGCGCGCGCCGAGCCTGACCGGCCTGCCCCCCGCGCTCGTGCAGACCGCGGAGTGCGATCCGCTGCGCGACGAGGGCGAGGCCTACGCCGCGCGCCTGCGCGACGCCGGGGTGCCCGTGACCGTCACGCGCTACCCGGGGATGTTCCACGGGTTCTTGCGGATGACCAACATCCTCGACAAGGCGAAGGCGGCGCGCGACGAGGTGGCGGGCGCCCTCCGGAAGGCTTTCGCGCAGGCGTAGAGTGGTGATACGGCGATGAACAGCTACAGCCTCCCCCACCTCCGGCAGCTCGAGGCGGAAAGCATCCACATCCTCCGCGAGGTGGCGGCGGAGTTCGAGAACCCGGTGATGCTGTACTCGATCGGCAAGGATTCGTCGGTCATGGTGCGCTTGGCCCAGAAGGCCTTCCACCCCGGGCGGCTGCCCTTTCCGCTGATGCACGTCAACACCACGTGGAAGTTCCGCGACATGATCACCTTCCGCGACCGCTTCTGCCGGGAACAGGGGCTGGAGCTGATCGAGTACATCAACGAGGGCGCGGTCCAGGAGGGCGTCAACCCCTTCGACTACGGGTCGAACAAGTACACGGGCATCATGAAGACCCAGGCGTTGAAGGACGCCCTGAACCGCTACGGCTTCGACGCCGCCTTCGGCGGGGCGCGGCGCGACGAGGAAAAGAGCCGGGCCAAGGAGCGCGTCTACTCCTTCCGCGATCGCCTCCACCAGTGGGATCCGAAGAACCAGCGGCCGGAGCTGTGGAACCTCTTCAACGGCAAGGTCAACAAGGGGGAGTCGATCCGGGTCTTCCCCCTCTCCAACTGGACGGAAGTGGACGTCTGGCAGTACATCCATCAAGAGTCGATCCCCATCGTGCCGCTCTACTTCGCCGCCCCGCGCCCGGTGGTGAAGCGGGAGGGCAACCTGATCATGGTCGACGATGAGCGGATGCGGCTGGAGCCCGGCGAGACGCCGGACGTGAGGGTCGTCCGCTTCCGGACCCTCGGCTGCTATCCCCTCACGGGCGCCATCGAGAGCACCGCCACCACCTTGCCCGAGATCATCGAGGAGATGCTCCTGGCCACGCGCAGCGAGCGCCAGGGGCGCATGATCGACTACGACGAGGCGGCCTCCATGGAGGAGAAGAAGCGGGAGGGTTACTTCTGACCAAGGAGCTGCTGCGCTTTCTGACGTGCGGGAGCGTGGACGACGGCAAGAGCACGCTCATCGGCCGCCTGCTCCACGACACGCGGATGATCTACGAGGATCAGCTCGCCGCCGTCGAGCGCGACTCCGTGCGCTTCGGCACCACGGGAGGCGTCGATCTGGCCCTGCTCACCGACGGCCTCAAGGCGGAGCGCGAGCAGGGCATCACCATCGACGTCGCCTACCGCTATTTCTCCACCGACCGGCGCAAGTTCATCATCGCCGACACCCCGGGGCACGAGCAGTACACCCGCAACATGGCCACCGGGGCCAGTACGTGCCACGTGGCCATCATCCTCATCGACGCGCGCCACGGCGTCATGACCCAGACCCGCCGTCACTCCTTCATCGTCTCGCTCCTGGGCATCAAGCACGTGCTCGTGGCCATCAACAAGATGGACCTCGTCGACTACGCGGAAGCGGTCTTCGAGCAGATCAAGCGCGACTACACCGGATTCGTGGCCAAGCTGGGTATCTCCGGACGTCCAGTTCATCCCCATCTCGGCCCTCCACGGGGACAACGTGGTGGACAAGAGCCGCGCCATGCCCTGGTACCTGGGGCCGCCGCTCCTGACCCATCTGGAGACGGTCCACATCGCCTCGGATGGCAACCTGGCCGACCTCCGCGTCCCGGTGCAGTACGTCCTCCGGCCCAACCTCGACTTCCGGGGCTTCGCCGGGACCATTGCCTCCGGCGTGCTCCGCCGAGGAGATGAGGTCACGGCGCTGCCGTCGGGCCGGAAGAGCAAGGTGAAGGCCATCGTCACCTACGACGCTGAGCTGGACGAGGCCTTCGCGCCCATGGCCGTGACCGTCACCCTGGAAGACGAGATCGACGTCTCGCGCGGCGACATGCTGGTGCACCCCGGCAATACCCCCCACGTGTCGTCCCTGATCGAGGCCATGGTCGTCTGGATGGCGGAGAAGCCCTTCACCTCGGGGCGCAGCTACTGGATCAAGCAGACCACGCGAACCGTCGCCGGCCAGATCGCCGAGCTGCGGTACGGCGTGGACGTCAACACCCTGGAGAAGCATCCGGCCACGCAGCTCCAGATGAACGAGGTGGGGCACGTGGTGCTGGAGCTGAACCAGCCGATCGCCTACGACCCGTACAAGATCAACCCGGCGACCGGGGCGTTCATCGTCATCGATCGGATCACCAACAACACCGTGGGCGCCGGCATGATCCTGGAGCACGCCGAGCGGCGCACCGGCGGCGACCTCTGGGGACACGCGCCGGTGGCGGACCGGCTGGACCGTCGAGGGAGCCTGGTGAGCCTGGCCGAGCGGGAGCAGCGCCTCCAGCAGCGAGGCGCGACGATCATGCTCTTCGGCCTGACCGGCTCGGGGAAGGCGAGCATCGCCTACGCTCTCGAGAAGAAGCTCTTCGACGCGGGCCGCACGGTGACGGTGCTGCACGGCCCCGACCTGCGCCAGGGATTGACCCGGGATCTCGGATTCACCGCCGACGAGCGCTCGGAGAATCTGCGCCGCTCCTTCGAGGTGGCGAGGATCCTCAACGACACCGGCCTGATCTGCGTCTGCGCCTTCGTCGCCCCCTACGACGCCGTGCGCGAGAAGGCCCGGCAGGTGGTGGGAGGGGATCGCTTCCTGTCGGTCTACCTGTCGGCCCCCGTGGAGGTGTGCCGAGAGCGCGACCGCACCGGCGCGTACCAGCTCGCCGACGAGGGCAAGCTCGCGCAGTTTCCGGGGGTGAGCGCGGTGTTCGAGGAGCCGCGATACGTCGACCTCGAGCTGCCCACCCACCGGCTCTCGGTCGCGGAGAGCGTCGAGCGCGTCGTGGCGCTGCTGAGAGAACGCCAGTTCATCGAGTGAGCGTCACCGCTCCCCCTGAACCTCACGGGGGTGTCTGGCCGTCGCGTCACGCACAACCAGAGTCACCGACTGTCGTCCCGCCCGCGGGCCGCGAAACCACAGACGCCTCAGACCCCACACCTTCACTCTCGACACGGCCTGGAAGAGCTCGAATCCCGTCCGCTCGATGGCCCGCCGCGACGCCCGGTTGCGATTGAGCACGAAGATGAGGGCGCGGCGTCGGCCCTGGGCGCGCGCGTACGCCAGGAGCCGCATCAGCATCGCCTGGAAGAGCCCGCGGCCACGCCATGCCGGCGCGGTGAAGGCGTCGTAGAGGTACACCTCGTGGGGGCCGGGGACGACGAGACGGCCAATCTCGGCCACCCACTCGGGCTGGTCGGTCAGCCAGCAGTAGGCAATGACCTCGCTCCCGTGGCGGACGACTGCGCACGCCTGACCCTCGCGTATGCGCCGCTCCGCCTCCCGATGCCACGGCCCCGCACCGCCGGCCGCGGCGGGCGAGTCCGACACGGACAGTTCGACGCCCGGCGGCAGCGGGCCAGGTGAGGTCGGCACGTCGAGCTCTCGCTCGTACAGGCACAGGGTCGCGACGCGGATCATGCTCTCTCTCCGCCAAGGATCATGCCTCGGGATCGATGGATTCCCGCATGCCGAGTGTCCCCGGCTCGCTCAGCCGAATGCACTTTTCCCGATGAAAGAAGGTCGAATTATACTCCGCATGCAGAGATGGCGCCGGGGAGGTCAACGATGAGCGACCCGAGTTCACGCGAGGGATTCAGCAGCACCCGCCCGGACCTGACGCGACGCACGGCGTTGCGCGTGGGCCTCGTCTCCGTCGCCGCGGTGGCGACGGGCCTGGCGCGCGCGCGGCGCGCGGCCGCCCAGATCGGCGGGGCGCAGCCCGCCGCTCCCGGCTGCGCCGGCCGGGGAGCTCAAGAACCCGGCCGAGTTCAAGCCGCCCCGGGTAAAGGCGAGCGCGCCCACCACGCTCTCCTTCTGGCAGTACGTCGGGTTCCACGTCACCGTTCAGCGGTTCATCGCCGACGAGTACAAGAAGCGGTTCGATCCGAACGTCACCCTCGACATCACCGCCTACCCCGGGCTCAACGAGCAGCGCGTCGCCGTCAAGGCTGCGCTGGCGGCCCAGAGCCACGCCCCGGACATCATCGCCATCGAGCCAGGGGCCTACGCGGTCGACGTGTACACGAGCGGCAGCGTGCTGGACTTCACGAAGGTCTTCGCCCAGGATCCGGAGTTCCAGCGCGGGTTCTGGCCGAATGCGCTCGAACTGCTGACCATCAACGGGACCGTCGTCTCCGTCCCCGCGGTGACCAACACGGTGATCGTCTACTACAACAAGGGGCTGTTCGCCCAGCATGGCCTCGAGGTCCCCCAGACCCTGGAGGATCTGAAGAAGATCGGCGCCGCCCTCAACGCCAAGGGCATCGCGCCCATCGCGTATCCCGCGGGACAGGACCGGAATTTCCCGATCTTCCCTTTCTACACGTACGCCGGCGGCACCAAGGCCGACAAGCTCCTGCGCGAGGCGGACCTCGGCCAGAAACCGTGGACCAGCCCGGAGCTGGTGGCGGCCGCGGAGTTCGTGGACATGCTGGCGAAGTCCGGCCTCTACGCCAAGGGCCCGCTCGGCGTCAAGGAGCCCGACGCGATTTCCATCTTCGCCGGGGGCAAGTCGGCCATGTTCTGGGGCGGGCAGTGGATGCGGAGGTCCATCCGGGCCGCGCTCCCCCCGGGGTTCGACCTCGGGATCTTTCCCTTCCCGGCCGTCGTGCCGGGCGGCGGGAAGCCGGTGCTCAGCTCGGTCGGGATCACCCTCACCGTCAACGCGCGCAGCAAGCAGCCCGAGCTGGCTTTCGAGATGATCAAGGCGATCACCGGCGCGTGGGGGAAGATCGAGTACACCCGCAACCTCGGCCTCTCGCCCAACGGCCCCATCAGCGCCGAGGCCATCGCGTATCAGATGCAGTCGCTCAAGGACCCGCTCTATCCGGAGTTCCTCAAGCTCCAGCCGACGGGAACCACGCGCGTCATCTTCACACCGGCCGTGGAGGAAGCGCTCACCCAGGGGATGCAGGCGCTCTTCGTGGGGCAGAAGACGCCCAAGGCCGTCATGGAGACCGTGGAGGCGGCCTCCCAGAAAGCCGGCGTCCGCAAGTTCAAGGTTGGCTGAAGCCCGGGCGCTGACCTGGGCAGGGCGGGCGGCGAGCGCCGCGCGCCCCTGGCGGTACCACCTGACCGGCTACCTGTTCGCCGGGCCGGCGATCCTGGTCCTCGCGACCTTCCTGCTCTATCCGATCGGCTACTCGGTGTGGCTGAGCTTCCACGAGTGGAGCGGCTACACCCCGGAGTGGGGAGCGTTCGTCGGCCTCGCGAACTACGCGGCCCTGCTGCGGGACGAGGTCTTCTGGAAGGCGACGGTGAACTCGATCGCCTTCGTCATCGTGCGCACGCCGCTCGAGGTCGGTCTCGGGTTCCTCCTGGCCCTCCTGCTGAATCGTCGGATGGCCGCCCGCTCGCTCCTCCGCACCCTCTTCTTCGTCCCCGTCGTGATGTCGTTGATCGTCGTCACCATCATCTTCCAGCGCATCTACGAGCCCAACACCGGGCTCCTCAACACCTTCCTGCACGCGATCGGTCTTGGAGCCCTCGCCCACACCTGGCTCGGCGACCCCGTCACCGCGCTCCCGGCGGTGATCGCGGTGTCGGTCTGGAAGAACGTGGGCTTCAGCCTGGTCATCCTGCTCGCCGGGCTCCAGAGCTTGCCCCAGGACGTCATCGACGCGGCCCGCGTGGACGGCGCCAATGCCCCGCAGCTGACTCTGTGGGTGATCACGCCGCTCATGCGGCCCATCCTGGTGCTGACCGCGCTGCTTTCGATCATCGGCGGGCTGAAGGTCTTCGATCTGATCTTCATCATGACCCGGGGCGGGCCGACCTACTCGACCGAGGTCCTCGCCACCATGCTGTATCGCCACGCCTTCGAGCTGAACGAGATGGGCGTGGCCTCGGCCATCGCGGTCATCCTGGTGGCGCTCGTGCTGGGAACGGCGCGGCTCCAGACGTTCCTGCTCCGCGAGCGCGGCGAGTAGCGCGAGCGCCCGTGAGCACTCGGGGTTCTGCTGCGGACGGCCGGCGCGGGTGGCGCCCTGCCGGTCCAGGCGTGGCGGGCGCGTCGATGGGCGGCCCTTCGCCGGTGGTCCTGGCCGTCCTCTGCCGCCCTCGCGATCTCCCTTGCCCCGGCCTTCTACATGCTGAGCATGTCGTTCATGGACAACCCGCAACTCTTCGCGGGGCGGGTGATGGCCTGGCCGCTCCGGCCCGAGAACTATCCCGAGGCGTGGGTGGCCAGTGGCATCGGCCGGCTCTACTGGAACAGCATCGTCGTCTCGACGCTCTCGATGCTCGTCACCGTGGCCATCTCGGCGCTCGCCGGCTACGGTCTGGGGCGCATCCGCTTCGCGGGGAGGGGCGTGGTCTACACGCTGGTGCTCGTCGGCCTCACCATCCCGCTGCAGATCGCGCTCATCCCGCTCTTCATGAATCTCAAGGCGCTGGGGCTGCTCAACACGCGGCTGGCCCTGATCGGCCCGTACACCGGCTTCGGTCTCGCCTTCGGCACCTACATCATGAAGGGCTTCTTCGAGGGACTGCCGCGGGAGCTGGAGGAGGCGGCCCGGCTCGACGGTGCGGGCGAGTTCGCCATCTTCGCCCGGGTCATGCTGCCCCTGACCAGACCGGCGCTGGCCACCGTCGCCATCTTCCTGTTCCTCCAGAACTGGAACGAATTCCTGTTCGCGCTGACCTTCATCACCGAGGGGGCAATGCGGACGCTCCCGACCGGCATCTACGCCCTCCTGTCCAGCGAGTTTTACGGGAACTACCCCATCCTCGCCGCCTCCCTGGTGCTGTTCTCCATTCCCGTCCTCGTGCTCTACTTCCTCTTCCAGCAGCAGTTCATCGAAGGCCTCACCGCGGGCGCGCTCAAGGGCTGACTTCCCGTGCGGAAGGTCGGCGGCCCACCTCCAGGAGAGTGGCCTCATGGAATTCAGTACCGGTCGCGTAGCGGTCAACGGCGTGACGTTTCACTATCTCGAGATGGGACAGGGGCCCCTGGTCCTCTGTCTCCATGGTTTTCCGGACAACGCCTACACCTACAGCGAGCTCTTACCCGCCTTGGCGCACGCCGGTTTTCGCGGAGTCGCGCCGTTCATGCGGGGATACGCGCCGACCACGCCTCCGGCGGACGGCCGGTATCAGTCTGTCCTGCTGGCCCAGGATGCGGTGGCGCTCGCCACCGTTCTGGGAGATGGGCGTGCGTTCCTGGTGGGTCATGACTGGGGGGCTCTGGCCACCTACGGCGCTGCGGCGTTGGCCCCGGAGCGCGTCGAGCGCATCGTCACCATCGGGGCGGCCCATCCGGCGGCCGTGCGGGGGAACCTCGCGGCGAGCTACGGGCGGCATAAGGGCATCTGGCACGCGTACTTCTTCCAGATGCCGTTCGCCGAGCAGGTCGTGGCCGCCAACGACTTTGCCTTTCTGGAGCACTGGTGGCGAGACGCCTCCCCGGAGTATGACCCCGCCCCCATCATCGAACGAGTGAAGGCGACGTTCCGTCAGCCCGGAGTGGTGACGGCGGCGCTCAACTACTATCGCCACACGTTCCATCCTGCGAACCGCGACCCGGGACTTCAGGTGTTGCAGGAGCGTATGAGCTCGTTGCCCACCCCGGTCCCCACGCTCGCGCTGCACGGCACCAGAGACCGGCCCGGACGACTCGAAGCGTTCGAAGGCATGGACGATCTGTTTCCGAAGGGCCTCGAGAAGGTGGTCTTCCCGGGAGCCGGCCACTTTCTCCACCTCGAACGGCCCGGCGAGGTCAATCGGCGAATCGTGGAGTTCCTCGCGTCGACACGCGTGAGCCCGGGCCCGAAGTGAGCCCCCGCGTGCTCAGGTCGTGGTTCGGGCGCGGGACACTCCTGGCTTCGCTCACCCCGCCATGGCTGGTCGAGCGGCGTGCCGCTCGGTGGCGCGGGAGCGCACGAGCGGGATCAGCTCCCGGCCGTAGTCCGTGGCGTCCTCCAGGGGATCGAAGCCGCGGATCAGGAACGTCGTGACGCCGAGGTCGTGGTAGTCGAGGAGCGCCTCGGCGACCTGCTCCGGCGTTCCCACGAGGGCGGTGAGTTCTGCCGCCCTCCGTTGAGCTTGGCGATCGCGGTCCAGAGGCGTCGATCGACGCGTTCGCCCTGCCCGGCCGCGGCGAGTAGACGCCGGGCCCCTTCACTCTGCTTCGCCTCCCCGTCACCCAGACCTGCCGCCGCACGCAGCCGCCGCGCTTCGTCCTGGATCCGCTGCGCCCGCGCCCACGCCGCGTCTTCGGTGTCCGCGAGGATCGGGCGGAACGACACGCTGAACCGGACCTGGCGGCCGTGCTCCGCCGCCGAGGCGCGCACACGGGCGATCGTGTCGCGCACCTGGGCGAGCGTCTCGCCCCACAGCGCGTAGATGTCGGCGTGGCGGCCCGCCACGCCGATGGCCGCGTCCGACGAGCCGCCGAAGTAGATCGGAATGTGCGGCTGCTGAGGGGACTTCACCTCGGAGAAGCCGCGCTCGAAGCGATAGAACCTGCCGGCATGGTCGAACGGCTTGGGGCTCGTCCAGACCCGGCGCAGGATGTCGACGTACTCGTCGGTCCTGGCGTAGCGGTCGTCGTGACTCAGGAAGTCGCCGTCGCGGCGTTGCTCTTCATCGTCGCCGCCCGAGATGATGTGCACGGCCAGCCGACCGCCGCTGAACTGATCGAGGGTCGCGAGCTTGCGGGCGGCCAAGGTGGGCTCCATGAAACCGGGCCGGTGGGCGAGCATGAAGCCGATCCGGTCGGTGACCCAGGCAGCGTAGGCGACAACCAAGAATGCATCCGGACCGGTGGACTGATGGGCGATGAGGATCCGATCGAACCCGGCCTGCTCGTGCGCCTGCGCGAAGGCGCGCAGGTAGTCGCGATCGATCACCGGGCCCTGAGGCGGATGGATCTCCGAGACCCGACGAGTGGAAATCATCCCGATGAACTCGACGCTCATGCGTTTCCTCCCATCATAATCTCGCCGCTCATGGCGAGACCCCAGCCCCGCGACGGACTCTGGGGTGGCGTCGACGAATGTGCCGGTTCGGTCCATGAACAGCGATTCACTCACCGCGCGGCGTTCGAGGAAGTCTCGCCGGGCACCGGGAGGTCGCGGCCCATCGCGTAGAGCTCGGCGTTCGGCCGCATGTCGGCCAAGTTGGCCATGCGGTTGGACAGGTTGAAGAAGGCCGCCACGGCGCCGATGTCCCAGATGTCGGAGTCGCTGAAGCCGTGCTCGTGCAGCCGTGCGAGATCCACCGTGTCGATGGCCGCCGACTCGCGCGTCACCTTGGCCGCGAAGTCCAGCATGACGCGCTGGCGCGGCGTGATCTCCGCCATGCGGTAGTTGGCCGAGACCTGATCGGAGAGGTGAGGGTGCTTGGCCAGCACGCGGAGGGCCGCACCGTGGGACACCGTGCAGTAGGTGCAGGCGTTGATGGCGCTCACCGTGAGGACGATCATCTCCCGCTCGGCCCGCGTGAGCCCCGAGGGCCCCTTCATGAGCGCCTCGTAGAACTGGAAGAAGGCCCGGAAGTGATCGGGCTTCCAGGAGTAGGCCCAGAATACGTTCGGCACGAAGCCGAGCTTCTTGGCGTTGGTCTCGATGACTTCGCGGATATCCTCGGGCAGGTCGTCCGGAGCCGGAACGGGAAATCGGCTGATCGTGCTCATCGAGATCTCCTCTTGGGCTCGAGCCGCATGCGTGGACGTCACTCGGGGTCAGTCTACAAACTCTATATCCCGGTCGGGATTAATATCATATGGTCATGCCGACTAGCGAATGGTACGGCCACAGGCCCGCACAAGGCCACGCCCCGGCCGGCTCGGTCAGACGAAGGTGAGTGGCTCGACGGTGGTCTCGCCGCGGGCGAAGCGCTCCAGGCTCACGGGGAAATGTCCAGAGTGCTCGCGCGGCCGTCGGCGATCAGCTCGGCCATGAGCTGACCGGCGATCGGCCCGTGCATGAACCCGTGGCCGCTGAAGCCGGCGATCACGAAGAGGCCGTCGGCACCGGCGACGGCGCTCACGATGCCCGTCTGATCCGGCGTCATCTCGTAGAGCCCGGCCCAGCCCCGCATCAGCTGTGCCTCGGCCAGGGCCGGCGCGCGATGGATGGCGCGCTCCACGAGCGGCGCCGTCAGGCCCCAGTCCACGTCGGTGTTGAACGCGCTGCCCTCGTTGACGTGCCGATGCCGAGGAGAAGCCCGCGCCCTCGCGCCGCATGGAGAATCCGAGGTGCGGGTCGATGATGAACGGGGTCGCCGCGGGGATTTTCTCGGCGGGAAACGGCGCCGTCACGAACTTGTGGCGCCGGCGGGGAGAGACAGGGATGTCCACGCCGGCGAGGCGCCCGACCACGCCCGACCAGCAGCCCGTCGCGATGACGACGACCGGCGCCTCGATGGCCCCGTGCGCCGTGACCACGCCCGTCACGCGTGACCCGCCCGCGTGAAGCTCACGACCTCGTGGTGCTGCCGGATGCTCACGCCCAGCGCGCGCGCCCGAGCGGCGATGGCCGTGGCGGCGAGATAGGGGTCGGCGTAGCCATCGCGCGGCGAGAACGTGGCCGCCCGGAGATCGCGCGTCTGCAGATAGGGAAAGCGCCGATGGATCTCGTCGGGCGTGAGGGTGTGCACCTCCACCCCGAGGCTCTGCTGCAGGGCCACGCTGCGCTTCGACACGGCCAGCTCCTCCTCGGAGGTGACGAGGATCAGGTAGCCGTGCTGGCGAAACTGCGGATCGACGCCGAACTCCTCGGCGAAGCGCTCGTAGGTCACGATGCTCTGCGTGGTCAGCTCGACGCCGATCCGGTTGGCGTACTGGTGGCGGATGCCCCCGCTGGCCAGGGCGGTGGACCCCGAGCAGATCGTGTCCCGCTCGAGGACGACGATCGTGCCGAAGCGCCGTCGCGCCAGGTGGTAGGCGGTGCTGGCGCCCATGATGCCGGCGCCCACGATGACGACGTCCGCAGTCTCAGCCATCGGTGACCTCACTCTTTGTGGTGCCCTGGCCCGCGGATGAAGGTCGGCCTACATGCCGATGCGCTATCCGACTGAGCGCCAGGCACGTGCTTATATTCTAGCGACTTCCGCAGCACCATTCTCCGAAACCGCCGCGAACGTGCCCGAAAATGTGCCCGCCAGCTTCCGCGCGGCCTCCCGCAGGTCCGCGTCGTTCACGATCGCGTACCGCCGATAGACGCCTCTCGGTCTTGTGGCCCGGTCAGCTTCATGGCCACCGAGCGCGCGACCGCGCGCCGCTCCATATTCCGGACCGCGGTGCGCCGGAAGTCGTGGCGGATACGCCCGGCCACGCCCGCAGCCTTGCAGGCCGTCGCCCAGGCCTTCTGGTAGTCGATGCCGGCGCTGCCCACGGTGCGGACCACCGAGATGCGGGAACAGGCACGGGATGATCCGGCCGAGCTTCTTCTGCAGGGCCTCCACGCGGGCGATGCTGGGCGCCCAGGAGGGCTTTCAGCTCCGGCGTGAGGTACACCCCGCGGCCCCTCGCCGTTCTTCGTCTCTCCGGGGTCCAGGCGCAAGGTCCCCGCCTCGAGGTCGACGTGGCGGCGCTCGCGCGTCAGGATCTCGCTCTGGGTCCGCCAGCCGTAGGTGTAGGCGATCGCGGCCGCGACCTGACCGGCGGAGATCATCGGCCAGCTCCTCGTAGCGGATCCGGTCGGCGCGGGGCAGGATCGGCGCGCCCATGGCCGCGCGCCCCTCACGATCTTTCATGAACCGCCGGGCGTCGGTCTCCTTCTCACAGCCCGTGCTCTCGCGCACGGCGCCGCCGTTGACGTAGTACTTGCACCAGTAGATGCTGCCCTTGCCCTTGCTCTTCAGTGTCGGTCGCTAGAGGTAACCCATAGCGCTCCCTTTCTCGTGAGTGATGGTGTGCTGCTCGGTCGACTTCCGGGCGTAGATGGCGGCGATTATCGCGTGAACCATCCCCGCGGCTCCTGCAATCGCGGGTCGTTAGTCGCGATACAACGGGTAAACGTGTCAAGATCCTCAGCCAATGCTTTCTCCGCCGGCGTGCTCTGTTTGAGCGAGCGCGGGGCGCTCGTCACCCGCACCTTCTCGCACTCGGCGGCAGAATCGAACGCTCCAAGCTGGCGGTAGCGCGACAGCGGTGCTTCGATCATGAAGCGCTTCCCCTCGCGCTCGAGCGGAGGGGCCAGCAAATACCAGCCCTGGCCAGCGACGGCGGGCGTGGCCAGGGCGGCCACCAGGAGAGACACACCGAAAACGGTGAGGCTCACGCCCCGCCCTCGGCGGCAGGGCCATCACCCCGCCCCTCGCGGCGCCGGGCGGCGCTGGGGCTTCCACGCGGCACCCCACTCGGCGCGCCGCCTATAGAAATACGCCGCTATGCCGAAGTCGAAGGCCGCACAAAAGACTCCGTAGGCCAGCGGGACCGCGGTCAGCTGACCCGGCTCGAACGCGGAGTAGGCTCCATGCGCCAGCAGTTCGTGCAGCAGATCCCACACCCCGTGCAAGGGATATCCGACGATCAGGGCGAACGGCAGGCGCGCGCCCAGCAGACCTATCGCGGCAAACGCCAGGACGGCCGCCGTTTCCAGCGGCCACGCCGTCGCGATGCCGAAGTACGCCACGAAGGCCAGGTAGAACGCGGCGATCATGATGAGGAACATCCCGTAGAAAACCTGCTCTGCCCGGGGGCCAAAGATGTTCTGGGTCATGACGACGGCGCCCGCCGCCGCCATGAGTCCGATCACCGCGTAGAGGATCACGATCACCACAAATCCCAGCAGCACGCTGTATCCCTGGCCCATCAGCTTGCCTCCGATTCATGGGGGGGATGGCCCAGCCCGCGCGCCGTCGTCGCGCCATCACGCCCCGCGCGGCGGCAGGGGCACGACGGTGGCGCCAGTTGGCGGCGTGCTACGCTGAGTGTGCTCATCCTCTCGCTCCTCTCCAGGTTGATCGGGGTGGTTGGGCCAAGCCCGGGCGTGCTTCCAACACGCGCCGGGCGTCTCTATGTCTTCGCGGCCACCAGGGCGCGGGCTTCGCGGATCGCCTGGGCGTGGTCCGCATCGCGGCACGGTTTCGGCCGCTTCGAGTGCGCGCAGTACGGCAACGTGGCGGCACGCCGTCCGCGCCCGCCACGACCAACCGAGCCTCGGCCACTTGGTGGCGCTCGCTGTCCTCGTGGCCCTCGCCTGGCGCGGTTCTCACGCCACAGAGCACGCACATCCCCATAGCTTGCCCCCCTACTCCCGCAGCTCCGTCACCGGCCCACCGGCACCCATTGCACGCATCCGCCGACGTACACCTTCTTCCGATGGCGGCGGCCCCGCCGGCAACGGTCCGCGGCGCACTCCGGGCAGAGCGCCGGGCCGATGATCTCCACGGGCAAGAGCGCCTTGCCGCACGAGCAGTGCCCGCGGGCGCTCGGTGTCCAAGCCTTCCAGGTCATTCGAGCAGCTCCGTCACCGGGACGCCGAGGGCGCGGGCGAGGCGCGTCAGCACGGCAAGCGTCGGGCTATAGCGACCGGCCTCGAGCTTGTTCACGTACTCGCGGGTGATGCGCGCCTTCTTCGCCAGCTCGGCCTGCGTCATGTCGCCTCGGAGCTTTCGTATTCTCGCGCCCAGCTGCCTCGGCGTCGTCATAGTGAACTATTCTTCATGTTAGATCAAGGAGGGATTTCATCGGTTCGCCGGCTGCCAGTCCGACGACTGATTGCGCGTGATGCCCAAGGGATTTGAGGGTAGGCGCACCCCCCGGGCCCATTTCCGCGGCAACCTTTATAGTCGTCGATCACTCGTGGGCCCTTTCGGGATCGTAGGACCAACGTCCAATAGCCCGTCGTCAGGACTCTCACTACCCTCGATCGCGACGTGGAGATGAACCGCCGACGCGTGACGGTTATCGGGCTCCTGACGCTGCTCGCCGCGCTCTTGAGTTCCCTCTACGCCGGCGCCCAGACCGACCCCCTGCCCTCCTGGAACGACGGGCCCGCCAAGCCGCTCATCGTCAAGTTCGTCCATGCGGTGACCGACCCGGCCAGCCCAGACTACGTCCCGGCCGAGCAGCGCATCGCGACGTTCGACAACGACGGAACCCTCTGGATCGAGCAGCCGATGTACGTCCAGCTCGCCTTTGCCCTGGACCGCGTGAAGGTACTCGCGCCGACGCATCCGCAGTGGCGCCAGCAACAGCCGTTCAAGGCGGTGCTGGACGGGAACACGAAAGCCTTGGCGGCGAGCGGCGACCGGGGTCTGCTGCAGCTGATCGCGACCACCCACGCGGGGATGACGACGGAGCAGGTCGACACCATCGTCAGGGCCTGCTCGCCACGGCACGGCATCCTCGTTTCCAGCGCCCGTATACCGACCTCGTGTACCAGCCCATCCTCGAGGTGCTCGCGCACCTGCGCGCGCGCGGCTTCAAGACGTACATCGTCTCCGGAGGGGGCATCGATTTCATGCGCCCAGCCAGCGATAGATGCCCCCGGCCAGCAGGGCGCCGATGAAGGGGCCAACCCAGAACAGCCACAGCTGCGCCAGCGCCCAGCCGCCGACGAAGACTGCGGGCCCGGTGCTGCGCGCGGGATTCACCGACGTGTTCGGTCACGGGAATGCTGACCAGATGGATGAGCGTCAGCGCCCAGACCGATCGCGATGGGGGCGAAGCCGGCCGGCGCCCGCCTATGCGTTGCCCCCAGGATGATGATCAGGAACATGAAGGTCATGACGATCTCGCAGACGAGCGCCGGCGAACAGCGAGTAGCCGCCCGGCGAGTGCTCCCCGTAGCCGTTCGAGCGCGAAGCCGGCCGCTACGACGTCGAATCCGGCCTTGCCGCTCGCGATCACGTACAGCATGCGCCGGCGCCCACGATCGCCCCCGCCACCTGGGCGATGACGTAGGGAATCAGGTCGCGAGGCCGGGAATCGGCCGCCTGACCAGAGCCCCACGGAGACGGCGGGGTTCAAGTGGCATCCGGAGATGTGACCGACGGCGTAGGCCATCGTAAGGACGGTCAGCCCGAAGGCGAAGCGACACCCCCAGGAGCCCGATACCCACGTCGGAAAAGCCGCCGGCCAGCACGGCGCTCCCGCAGCCGCCCAGGACCAACCAGAACGTGTCGATGAACTCCGCCCCGAGCCTGTTCGCCATCGTCATGATCATCTCCTGGGATCAGTCAGTTCACGTCAGAGCGCCGGTCCACGTGAAGGACCCGTTCGGTCGCTCGCTGCCGCCGCTGAGGCCTCGCCGCCGGCACCAACACTGCGGGAGGACGCCCGGCCCAGTAAATTAGACCTTAGCAGTCCGTGGTGAAAGTCGACGAAAGGTTCGTCGCCTGAGGCAACGTCAACGTAAACTGCGACGCATGGCAATGGGCACACGGAAGAGCGAACAAGCTCCGATGTGGATTCCGACCACGGCCCTGCCGGTCTCGCCGGGCCATCCGTTCTATGCGCGGCTGAACGCCATCCTCGACGAGGCCGGCTTCGACCGGTTCGCGGAGGAGCAGTGTCGGTCGTTCTATGCGGCGGTGATGGGCCGGCCCCGCCTGCCACCCGGGCGGTACTTCCGCTTGCTGCTGCTCGGGTACTTCGAAGGGCTCGACTCGGAGCGCGGCATCGCGTGGCGCGCGGCCGACTTGCTCGCGGTGCGCAGTTTCGTGGGGCTCGGCCTCGACGGGGCCGGCCCCGATCATTCCACGATCTCGCGCACACGACGGCTGATCGACGTGGAGACGCATCGGGCCGTCTTCACCTCGGTCCCAGAGCGGCTGGTCGCGGCCGCGCTGCTCACGGGGCGCACCGTGGCGATCGACGCGACGACGCTGGAAGCAAACGCCGCCCTGCGCAGCATCGTGCGGCGCGACACCGGCGAGAGCTACCAGGAATTTCTGACGCGACTCGCGGTGGCGTCGGGCCTCCAGACCCCGACGCGCGAGGCTTTGGCCCGCCTCGATCGGCGCCGGAAGAAGCGGTACCTCGAACCAGGACTGGCAGAACCCGTTCGATCCGGACGCGAAGAGCACCAAGATGAAGGACGGGCGCACACACCTGGCGCTACAAGGCCGAGCACGCCGTGGATCTGGACAGCGGCGCGCTGGTCGCGGTGACGCTGCAGGGGGCTGATGTCGGGGACACGACGAGTCTGGTCGAGACCGCGATCGCGGCGGCCGAACAGGTCGAAGCCGCGCACGCCGCGAGCGCCACGCCCGCGGAGCTGACCGAGATCATCGCGGACAAGGGCTATCACAGCAACCAGACGATGATCGATCTCGCGGCGGTCGAGGTGCGGTCCTACAGCGCCGAGCCGGAGCGCGGCCGACGAGATTGGACCCAGACGCCGGAGGCGCAGGGGCCGGTGTACGGCAATCGCCGGCGGGTCCGCGGCGCCCGCGGCAAGCGGCTGATGCGACAGCGGGGCGAGTTTGTCGAGCGCTCGTTCGCCCACGTGTACGACACCGGTGGGATGCGTCGCACTCACGTGCGCGGCCATCAGAACATCCTCAAGCGGCTGCTCGTGCAGGCGAGCGCGTTCAACCTCGGTGTGCTCATGCGGCAGGCGTTCGGACGCGGGACGCCGCGCGGGCTGCAAGGAGCCCAGTGCGACCCCACAGCGCTTGAAATTGCCTTCGCCATGCTCGTCGCATGCGTCTGGATGGTCGCCCAGCGTTTCTGGCGCGTCTTGGGATCACTGCCGGGCGTCCTGTTCACTTCATCGACCGCCGTCCGAGCGTGCTGAACGCAGAGAGTTTAACCACGGACGGTTAGTACTACTGTGTTACAAAGAATGGCACCACGCATCAGCCGGTGTCCGGCACGCGGCCACACGCGCGACAGGGCAGGCGTTGGAGCAGCGCACGAGCCAGGAGCTCGTACGCGGTGGCGATCGAGGTGGGGACATGGCGTTCAGGCCGCACCGGGAGCGCCCCGCGGCGTGAAACCTCTGGGAAGGCGAGCGGGGCGGAGGAAGGCGAGAGGCGCAGGGGGGAAACCCTCGCGCGCTCGGCGGCGAGGTAGGCATACGCCGCGATGCATAACGCGCCATGATGATGAAAGCCGCGCCAGCCGCGGCCCTCGAAATGGTCGAGCCCGAGCTCGTCCTTGAGCTCCTGATCGTCGCGCTCGATGCGCCAGCGCAGCTTGGCGAGGCGGACGAGGTCGGTGACCGGCGTCGGCGCGGGCAGTCCCGGCGGTTGGCATACGTCGAGACTGGCAACGTACCCCATGATTCCCCTAACTTTTTTAACACAGTAGTACTAGGCGTAGGGCAATATAGTGGGCCAACCCTGTGTATAGTTGGGGTCTTGCTTCGACATCAACTCCGTCTCGCTTGGTTGAACACCATGTCCCTGGCCACGCGGCAAGCATGAAGCGCAGCAGGCACCGGATCCTCACGACTCACGCTGGAAGAAGGCAATGGTTGAATCGTCGACGGACGGTCTGGCCGTGGAGCCACTACGTACCCGAGGTGACCACGCGATGACGAACGCATTCGGGTGCCGAACCGGTCTCCTCGCCGCGCAGGTCGGCCTGTTGGTCGGCGCCGTGGGTCTCGCCGGCTGCATGAGCTTCGGATCGGTGACGCTCGACCGCGACCGGCTCGACTTCACCGCGGCGGTGGCCAATTCCTGGAAGCACCAGATGCTCCTCAACATCGTCAAGCTGCGCTATGCCGACACACCGTTTTTCGTGGATGTCGGACAGATCGTCAGCGGCTATCAGCTGCAGGGCACCGTCGCTGTCGGCGGGACCGTGGTCCCAAACGCCCCCCCGCCCAGCTTTTTCAGTCTCGGCGCTGGAGGAACGTACACGGATCGGCCCACCATCACCTACGTGCCTCTGACCGGGTCGAACTTCATCCGGACCATGATGACTCCCATTCCGCCGATCCGGTTGATGGAGCTGCTCGAGGCCGGCTGGCGGGCGGACCTCTTGATTCCCGTCATGGTGCAGAGCATGAATGGCGTCGCGAACAGCAGGGGTGGGGGGCGGGGGCGGGCAGCGGACCCGGACTTCGTGCAGATGGTCAAGGCCCTCTGGCGAATCCAGGAGTCGGGGGCGGTGGGGTTCCGCGTCGAGGTGGACCAGGAGACGAAGCGGGAGGGGGTCGTCATGGCCTTCCCCAGAAAGGGCATTCCGCCGGAGATTCAGGCCGAGCGGGAGGCGCTCAGGAAACTCCTGGGGTTGAACCCGGAGCAGTCCGAGTTCCGGGTCACCCACGGAACGGGAACAGACCGCGACGACGTGATCGCCATCCAGACCCGCTCCGGGTTTCAGATCCTCAACGAGATGGCGGCCTTCGTGAGCGTTCCGGAGGATCAAGTGCGCGCCGGTCTCGCCTTTCCGCCTCCACCGCGGCCGGAGGATGGCCCGGACATTCTGCCGCCCATCATGCGAATATCGAGCGGCGCCTCCCGGCCCGACACGCCCTTCGCCACGGTGCGCTACGGCGATCTGTGGTACTGGATCGACAACCGCGATCTCAAGTCCAAAGCGGTATTCACGTTTCTCCTGATCATCATGACGCTGGCGGACACCAGCGAGAGGCCCTTGCCCCCCGTGCTCACGATCCCGGCCAACTGAGTACACGGGGGCCTCGACATGGCCCCCAAACCCCCAGCGCTCGGAGCGCCCCGGCGAAGCCGGGACGCTCCTCGATATCCTCACAGCCGCTGAATGAATCGGGGGGAGCGAACCGCCGCTCGCCCCGATGCCCGGTTGCTCGGCGCTACGTGTTCCTCCATAATGGAGGCAATCTGGAGGTATCGATGGCGACCCTCAACGTCAAGAACCTGCCCGACGCGCTCTATCGGAAGCTCCGGGACCGCGCCCGCCGCCAGCACCGGTCGATCTCGCAGGAGGTCGTGCACCTGCTGAGTCAGGCCCTGGACGGGGAGGCTCCATTGTCGATCCTGGAGCTCAAGGGACTCGGCAAGGCGCGCTGGCGTGGAATGGATACCGCCGCTCACGTCGCGCGCGAGCGGCGTTCGTGGGACTGATCGACGACCTCGGCGCCGGCCCCATTGGGCTCGATACCGCCGTCTTCATCTACTTCGTCGAAGAGCACACAGAGTTCCTGGCGCTCGTCGAGCCACTCTTCGTCGGCCTGGACGGCGGGCGCTGGTCGGCCGTGACTTCCAGCCTGACGCTGCTCGAAACGCTGGTAGTGCCGTACCGCGCGGGCGATACGGCACTGGGCGAGCGTTACGAGGCGCTGCTCTCACGCAGCCGCGGTCTCCGCCTCGTGGAGCTGGACCGGCCTCTCCTGCGGGCGGCCGCGCACCTGCGCGCGGCAGTCTCCGTCAAGATCCCCGACGCCATCCAGCTCGCCGCGGCGCTCGGGGCCCGGTGCACCGCGTTCGTTACGAATGACCGCGACCTACCCCCTGTCCCGGGCATCCGTATTCTCCAGCTCCGCGACTACCTCGGGCCTCGGCGCCGGTTCCGGCAACGCTGACCCCTCCGCGGGGCCACCGGCACGCCGGGCGGCGGGCCCTGCAACGTCGCCCAGACCTACGCGCGCATGGCAACGCCCTACGCGCCGGTCGGTCCTGCAACGTCGACTTCAACCTCGCCGTCCAGTGCCACAAACTGATCGACGCGATCGGGCGGTCCTCCGCCAGCGGGTAGGCGTTCCAAAGCGCCTGCCGCGTCGACCGAGCCCGCCCGGCAGCAGGAGGGGATGGCTTTCTCCGGGGGGCGGAATCAAGAGGGCGGGGCGGGCGGGCTGGTCGTGACCAACAGGACGACTCAAAGGGACGGAAGCGGTAGCACGAGAACAGTAGGGTCCGTCCTGATGACCTGGGGGCGGCGGAGCGCGAGCGGGGTCGGGGGCAGCCGCGGACGGCCAGGGGTCGAAGGGGTCAACTATCTCCGGTTTCGTCGACGTCGTCATTCAAAATCTCCTCGGTGTTCCTCTTGTGAGTAGCCATCCCTGCGGTCGGCGGGGGAGCCACCCCGTCGCCCGGGGCGCGTCGCGTCGGGGGCGGGCGCCCAACTCGTCAGAGGTCAGGTCGCGGTGCCACGCGAGCACGGTCCTGGTTTCGTCGCGAACGACTCGCGGCCGCGGTGGTGCGTGCGGGCGGCGACGAAACCATCGGCGGAGAAGATGGGCGAGAACTCCAAATTTGGGGGTCATTCCGGGGCCTCGTCATCGCTGGCCGCGAGCAAGTCGAGGTACGTTTGCCAGCGCGAAAGCTCCTCCTGGATCTCGTGCACCGCCGACGCTACCAGAGGCGCGGTTTCCGCGGCGATGACGCCACTGCGGACCAGGGTGGACGTCAGGGCCCGAAGCTTCGTCATCGCGGCGACGACGAACGCACAGCCGTCCCGGATCACCTCGTCTCGTGGCAGCACCTCGCGGCGCTCCCGGAGCAAGCGCAGCTCTCCCAGCTCGGCCTGGACCCGAAACGCGCGGTCACGCGGGTTCTCTAGGTTCCCGGTGAGCTTGCGCGCCTGGTATGCCATGTAGGACCTGATCAGCACGTACAGGTCGTAGATCGACGCCCGCTTGCCCGTGCCCGGCCTCGTCGCCTTGATCACGCCTTCTCGCTCGAGTCGAAAAAATGTGGTGTCGGAGATGCCCAGCACGCGGACGGCCTGTGAGCGTGTGACTGGGAAGGTATCCCACCGACACCGGGAAGGTCTCCTCCTGGTGGTCGGGCTGCCGCCGGTCCGGTCTCTGTGCTTTCACTTATGCCTCTTTATGAGGCAGCCAGGGCGGGCGCCAGCTGCCCCGCTCTTCCTGGCAGTCCCCGGAAGAACCTAAGCCGCGGGGGGCGACAAGTGGAGGCCTGGCGAAAGTCGCGGCGGTCATCCTTTGCTAAGTCGGTCACGACCGACTTAGCGCCCTCTCCCGATCGTGGTCCCGTTCCGGGTTGGCCTCTTCTTCGCAACGCGCGCGCGTATACGTGTTGGCACACTTGGCACGCTATAGGCTGGTGGGGCGCTCGTGGGTATAGGCTGTCAATGGCAGGCTATGAGAAAGCTGCCCAACGTGGCAGTGTGAACAGACTGCTTGTGTTCACCACTACTACTTTCAGAAGTATGCCAAGGCTGCCACATGGATAATTCGCGCGCGCGCGCGGAAGGCTGCCAAACCCATTGGCAGCCTGGATGGCCGCCTATGGCAGCGTGCGGGTGGCAGGGTATCCGATCATCGCCGCCGAGCTCGGTCGGGAACAGCGTCCAGTACCAGGGGGCCTTGGTGTCCCCTTGGCCCGGTCGGCGATCACCCCGAGGTCGGCCTTGGCGCGCCAGAGGGTGCGCTGGGCGATGCCGTTGGCCTTGGCGTCGGCCATCACCTGCTTCGACTGGACGGGGGGCCCTGGCCAGCTCATCGCGGAGGAACTGCTCGGCTACGTCCGCTCGCGCCGCACGGCGCGCGACTCGACCTCATCGCCGGCGAGCAGCGCATCGGCCGAGCCCTCGACGGGCGTCGCGGGCTCCCACGCCAGGCCGGCATCGCTGATCCGGAACGCCAGGGCCAGGGGCAAGGGGTCCAGGTTGTTCTTGATCGAGGTCGAGCAGCCGTCGCCCGGGACTGTTGCGATCCTCGCCGACCACCAGCACGGTCCGGGCCTGGCGCGACGAAGGCGATCGAGCCTTACATGCGGTGGAGGATCCGCGCCTGTTGCGCCTTGGTGAAGTGCATCACACCTATGATCGCGACGCGCCGGGCGCTCGGCCAGGCGCGGCGAGCGGAGTGAGGATCCCGCGGATCTCGGCATCCTTGTACGTGTCCTTCGAGCCGAGGTAGGCGGACAACGGCGAGATGATGACGGCCATCACCCTGGTCCGCGTGATCGCGTCGTCAAGCACGGGCAGATCCCGCTCGAGCGTGAACGAGCGAGCTTCCCGCGGGCGATGCGATCCTGCCAGATCCACTCGACGGGTTCCGGCGTGACGTCGCCGAGGCAGGTGATGACGGCTTCGCGTCTCGGGGGGGCGCCCAGCTTCGCCCGCGACTACGCCGCGGCGATCGAGACGGGCAGCACGCGCCCGGCGAAGGACGTTGCGCGGCGACGACGACTCTCGCCCGCCAGGGTCCGCGACATGCTACACGAGGCAAGACATCGCGGCCTGCTCACTCCCGCGTCGATGCCTGGCCAGCCGTGGCCTCGCAAGTCTCACGGAGCGCGGAAACGCCGTGCTCGCAGCCGCCAAGACTGTGCCCGCGAATGTGCCCGCGGCCACTCAGAACCGCCCACATTCGAGCCAACGCCAGCCGAAGACGAACACGAAAACCCGCCGGTAAGACTGCAACTTACCGACGGCTTGTAGGCCGCACCGGGGCCTACTATGCCACGCCGCCTGAGCCAGAGTGCGCGTGCTTCGGCGCCCGTCGTGGTACGGCCGGTTCTCATTGACTTTTCCCGCGGCTCCGGTAGCGTAGCGGGCGGCAACGATCCAAGAAGTCAGGCGCGCAGGGCCGCTCGCCTCAGGAGTCTCCCATGATCTCCTCCGCACGGATGTACGAGTGGGCCCCGTCGCTGATCGCCGCCTGGCGACGGCTGCTCGAGGGCGTCGCTCGCCACGCCCGCGTCGATCTCGAGTTCCTGGACAACCGATCCGTGTCCCTCGACGACCTGTGGGCGCGGGAGGACATGGGCTGCGTGTTCATGTGTGGATATCCGTACGTGCGCCTGACGGAGCGTCCCGCCCTCCTCGCCGCGCCCGTCCCCTCGCCCACGCGCTTCGGCGGACGCCCCGTGTACGTGACCGACTTCATCGTGCGCGCGGACACGCCCTATGCGCGCCTCGAGGATACGTTCGGGCGGTGCTTCGCGTACTCGACCGAGCACTCTCACTCGGGCTACAACGCCGCCCGCTACCATCTGCTCCCGTATCGCTCGGCCACGCACTCCGCGCTCTTCGACACGGTCAAGGGCCCCTACGGGCGCCAACGCGCGGTCATCCAGGCGGTGCTCGACGGCGACGCTGACGTGACGGCCATCGACGGCTACGCCCACGACCTGCTGCGCCGCCACGACCCGGCCGTCGCCGAGCGGCTGCGTGTGGTGGCCACCACGGGACCGGCGCCGAGCCCACCGCTGGTGGCCTCGCCCTCGATGAGCGCCGCCGAGCGCGAGCGCCTCACCACCGCCCTCGTCACCGCGCACGAGTGCCCCGAGCTCACGCCCGTCATGAAGGATCTCTTGCTCCTCCGCTTCGAGCGTGTGGTGGAGACCGACCTCCAGCTCTTCCTCGACTGGGAGCGCGCCGCCGCGGCGGTCGGCTACGCCAAGATCCAGTGACCGCGCGGCCCGCGCGCTCTCTCGCGCTCCCGTGATCACCTCGCTCAGCGGCGTCGATCCACTAGCGGCGATGCGAACGCTCATCCGCGGTGGATGGGTCGTGGGCTTCGCCGAGGGGAGCCACGTCCTGTGGCGCGACGGGGTCGCGGTCTACGAGGGCGATCGCGTCCTCCACGTCGGCTCCCGCTTCGAGGGGCGGGTCGACCGCGAGATCGACGCGCGCGGCAAGCTGGTCGCGCCCGGCTTCATCGACACTCACGTGCACAGCGGCCATCGCGCCTCGCACCGGCTCATCACGGACACCGGGCGGCCCGACTACTTCGGCCAGCCTTTCCTCGACATCAGCGTGGCGCGCGAGGGCACCCGCGTGGGCGGCGATCCGCGTTACCTGCGCCCGGACGATCGCGAGGCCGAGCGCGGCGGCCAGCTCCACGCGCAGTTCACCGTGGCCGAGATGCTCCGCAACGGCACCACGACCTTCATGGAGTTCGGCAGCCAGCTCCGCGTGCAGGAGGCCCTGCTCGTCGAGGTCGAGCGCCTGGGGCTGCGCGCCTATCTCGGGCCGGGCTTCGACTCCGGCCGCTGGGTCGGAGACGAGCGCGGCCGCCTCACGCGCGTGGTGGACGAGGCCGCCGGCTGGAAGGAGTTCGAGGCGGCCTGTGCCTTCATCCGACGGATCGACGGCAGCCTCGGCGGACGCGTGCGCGGTCTGATCGTGCCCCGCGAGGCGGAGACGTGCACCCTCGATCTGCTCCGCGCCGCGCGGCGGGTGGCGGACGAGCTCCATCTGCCCATCACCACGCACGCCGCCTACAACGTCATCGAGTTCTACGAGATGGTCACCGAGCACCGGCTGACGCCGATCGAGGTGCTGGAGGCCGTGGGCCTCCTCGGGCCCGACCTCACCATCGGTCACGGGAACCTCCCCGCCGAGGCCTACCCCTTCTACGCGGGAGCACAGGATCTCGATCTGATGGCGCGCTACGGCGTGTCGATCTCGCACTGCCCGGTCAACATCGCGCGCCGCGGGCGCTCGCTCCAGTCCTGGGAGCGCTACCGCAAGGCGGGCATCAACATCGCCCTGGGCAGCGATACCTATCCGCGCGACATGATCATGCAGATGCGCATGGCCTCGTACTTCGGCAAGGTGATGAGCGGGAACCTGCGCGCGGCCACCGCCGCCGAGGTCTTCGCCGCCGCCACCCTCGCCGGGGCCCGCGCCCTCGGCCGCGACGATCTCGGGCGCTTGGCCCCGGGCGCGAAGGCCGACATCATCATCGTCGACCTCACGGGCGGTGGCTCGCTCCGCTACGGCCCCGTGCGCGATCCCATCAAGAGTCTGGTGGAGTGCGGGATCGGCGACGACGTGGAGACCGTCATCGTGGACGGCGTGCTGCGCATGGAGGATCGTCGGATTCCCGGGGTCGACCTCGCCGACCTCCGGGCGCACGCTCAGGAGGCCGGGGAGGCGGTGTGGTCGCGACTCCAAGAGTGGGATTCCCTCGGCCGCACCGCCGAGCAGATGAGCCCCTGGTCGTTCCCGCTGATGAAAGGAGAGACGTGATGGCTCTGCGGTCCACATTGCTCGCGATGGCCCTCGGCCTGACCGTGGGCATCGGCGCGAGCTTCGCCCAGTCCGCCTACCCCGAGCGGGCGATCGAGATGGTCATCACCTTCCCGCCCGGCGGCCCCACCGACACCGCGGCGCGCCTGGTGCAGCCGTTCCTGGCCGCGAACCTGAAAGTCCCCGTGGCCCTCGTCAACAAGGGCGGCAGCGGCGGCGCCGCGGGGATGGACTTCGTGGCCAAGGCCAAGCCGGACGGCTACACCATCGCGGCCACCGTGCGCTCCACCGTCTCGATCACCCCGGTGATCCAGGCCAACGTCCCCTACCGGATGAAGGACTTCGAGATGATCGGCAGCTACGCGGCCTCGGCCCAGGCCATTCTGGTCAAGAAGGGCGCGCCCTGGAAAACCCTCGAGGACCTGGTGGCCGACGCCAAGGCCCATCCCGGCAAGCTCACCTATGGATCGGCCGGGCTGGGCACCAACAGCTACTTCACCATGGAGCTGCTGAAGCTGGCGCGCGGTCTCGACATCGCCCACGTCCCCTTCGGCGGCTCCGGCCCGATGAAGAACGCCATCCTCGGTGGCCACGTGCAGATCGGGGCCATCTCGCTGAGCACGATGATCCCCGTGATCAGGTCGGGTGACGTGGTCGCCCTCGTCATCAGCGGCGACAAGCGGAACCCGGCCGTCCCCGACGTGCCCACCATGGCCGAGAAGGGCGTGGCCGAAGCGTCGCTCAGCACGATCATGGAGCTGTACGCTCCCGCGAAGACGCCGAAGGCCGTCGTCGACCGGCTGGCCCAGGCGCTGGCCGCCACCATGAAGAATCCCGAGATGGTGGCCGCCCTCGACAAGGCTGGCCTGGAGCCCTACTACAACTCACCCGATATCTCGCGCCAGCAGGCGGAGCAGGAGTACGAGGTGGTCTTGGCGGCGACCAAGAAGCTCGGCCCCCCGAAGTAGGCGCGCGAAGCGATCGGCTCCATGGCGTGGCGAGATGCGGCGAGCGCGGGGGTCCTCGCCCTCGTCTCTCTCTACGCGCTGGTCGCCTCGATGCGTCTCGACGCCGGCACCATCACGCGGCCCGGGCCCGGCTTCTTCCCGCTCGTCCTCGCGGGCGCCCTCCTGCTCGTGTCGCTCGCCCTTCTCGCCCAGGCGTGGCGTGGGCGCCGGGCCGCCGCGTCGGGACCGGCGCCCGCGGGAGACGACGACGTCGCCCGCCGACCCTGGGCGCTCGTGGCGACCGTGGTGGCCTTCGCGATCTACATCGCCGTCCTCGAGCCCCTGGGGTTCGTCCTGGCCACCGCGGCACTCCTGGCGTTCCTCTTCGGCGCCCTGGCCCACTACCGATGGTCGATCGCCGTCGCCGCGTCCGCCGTGGTGACGCTCGCGTCCTACCTGGTCTTCAACACGTGGCTCCAGGTCAGGCTGCCCGCGGGCCCCTGGGGGTGGTAGCGGGGTGGATCTTCTCCACAGCCTGATCTTCGGACTCTCGGTCAGCCTCACCCCGGCGAACCTCATGGCGTGCTTCATCGGCGTCTTCGTGGGAACGCTCATCGGCGTGCTGCCGGGAATCGGCCCGGTGGCCACCATGTCGCTGCTGCTCCCCGTCACCTACGCCATGTCGCCGGCGGCCTCGATCATCATGCTGGCGGGCATCTACTACGGTGCCATGTACGGCGGCTCGACGACGTCGATCCTCGCCAACATCCCCGGCGAAGCCGCCTCCGTCGTCACGTGCCTGGACGGCTACCAGATGGCGCGCGCGGGGCGCGCGGGCCCCGCGCTGGGCATCGCCGCCTTCGGATCGTTCATCGCGGGGACCTTGAGCGTGCTGGGCATCACCCTGCTGGCGCCGCCGCTGGCCCGCGCCGCGCTGCGCTTCGGCCCGCCCGAGATCTTCGCCGTCCTGCTCCTGGGATTCACGCTGGTCACGCACCTCTCCGGGGGCTCGAAGCTCCGCACGGCGGCCATGGCGCTGCTCGGCATGCTCCTGGGGTCGATCGGCATCGATCCCGATTTCTGGCGTCGCGCGCTTCACCTTCGGGACCCTCACGCTCAACGACGGCGTCGGGCTCGTCCCCATGATCATGGGACTCTTCGGCGTGAGCGAGGTGTTCCTGAACATCGAGTCGGAGATTCGCCAGCAGGTGTTCAAGGCGCGCATCTCCGGGCTCCTGCCCACGCCGCGCCGACTGGCGCGCCTCCGCCGGGCCCATCGGCCGCGGCAGCGTCCTCGGCTTTCTGCTCGGCATCGTGCCGGGAATGGGCGCCATCATCCCGACCTTCATGTCGTATGCGCTGGAGAAGCGCCTGTCGCGGCATCCGGAGCGCTTCGGCCACGGGGCCATCGAGGGCGTGGCGGGCCCGGAGTCGGCCAACAACGCGGCGACCGGCGGCGCCCTGATTCCGCTCCTCACCCTCGGTGTCGCCCCCAACGTGCCCATGGCCGTGCTCCTCGGCGCCTTTCTCCTCCACGGCGTGCAGCCGGGACCGCTCATGATCACGGAGCGGCCCGAGCTCTTCTGGGGTGTGGTGGCCAGCATGTACGTGGGCAACGTGCTCTTGCTGGTGCTGAACCTGCCGCTGATCGGTCTGTGGGTGCAGCTCCTGCGCGTGCCCTACGGGATCCTCTTTCCGCTCATCCTGCTCTTCTGCGTGATCGGCGTCTGGAGCGAGTCGGGCAATACCGCCGACCTCGTGGTCCTGCTCATCTTCGGGCTGCTGGGCTATCTCATGAAGAAGCTCGACTTCGAGCCGGCGCCGCTCGTGCTGGCCTTCGTGCTGGGCCGCATGGCCGAAGAAGCGTTGCGCCAGTCGCTGCTGCTCTCGCGGGGAAGTCCCGCCATCCTCGTCACGCGCCCGCTGGCCTCGGCCATCCTGGCCCTGGCGGTGGCGCTGGCCGTGCTCCCCGCCGTCCGTTGGAGTTGGGGGGCCTCGAGCGGGCCCCCCAGAGCCCCCCTGACCGCTCGGGGCACCCCGGCGGAGCCGTGGCGCCCCTCGATATCCGCGTCGTCAGCAGCTCTTCAGCAGCTCCTCGGCGATGCGCTTGACGTCGGCGGCTTCCACCTGGCCCTTGTGCGACTTCATGACGTCGCCCATCAGGCGGCCCACCTGCTTGGCGTCGTTGATCCCCAGCGCGGCGATGCGCTCCTGCACCAGCGCGCGCAGCGCGGTCTCGTCCATGGTCCGCGGGAGATAGCGCTCGCAGAATTCGATCTCGACGCGAAGCTGCGCCGCCTGCTGGGCACCGCGGTCCCCCACCTTCTCGTACTCGACGAGCGCCTTCTGGAGCTGCTTGCGGTAGGCGCCGATCACGTCGAGGAGCAGGGCATCGTCGACGGTCCCCGCGAAGCCCTTGGCCGTCGTGCGCTCGGTGAGCTTCGTCTTGATCATGCGGACGACGTTGGCCGTCGGCATGTCCTGGTCCTTGATGGCCTGCCTGAGCGTGTCGTTGAGCGCCTGCTCGATACCCATCGTCCTCGTCTCGACGGCTAGCCGCGCACGGGCAGCCGGCGGCGCAGCACCTTGACCAGCGACTGGGAGCGAAGCCGAGCTGGAGCAGTGCCGCCCTCCGTCGAAGTACTCCGATACTGCGCGATGCGGCCGCCCTGCAGCTCGAGACGCTCATGCCCGGAAGCCCACGTCGCGGCCGGCGCTGCGCGGACGGCGTCGGTCACGGTGTAGCCGAACGTCCACTCCGCCGCGGCACGCTGGGGACTCGACGACCGGTTCATCCAGCGGAGCCTTTCCTTCGAACATGCGCTCGAAACGCGGACGAGGGCGTCCACGTCCTGGCGATTGAAGGCCGCCTCGACTCGCGCACGATGCTCACGTCGTCAGGGCAGCATGGGATGATGCACCATAGATGAGCCGGCGCGATCAGTAAAGGGTGACG
This sequence comes from uncultured Candidatus Rokubacteria bacterium, assembly GCA_963848005.1. GTDB lineage: Bacteria > Methylomirabilota > Methylomirabilia > Rokubacteriales > CSP1-6 > CAVWFS01. Next base: position 105,393 of record CAWKCA010000009.1, on the reverse strand, counting down.
GCGCGCCAGCGGGGGAGAGACGCCATGCGCTGGAGACGAGGCGAGCGTAGTTCGGATCTCGAAGATCGCCGGGGAGAGTCGAGCGGCGGTGGCTTTCGCCTCCCGGGTGGCGGTACGGGGCTGGGGATCGGCGGGGCGGTGGTCCTGCTCGTGCTGAGCCTGGTCTTCGGCCAGAACTTCTTCGCGATCCTCGAGGAAGGGGGTGGCCCTGGTACATCGGCGCCTGGTACGTCGGCGCCTCCCGCTCCGTCTCAGCCCCGGCCGGCCGACGAGGAGGAGCTGGTCGACTTCGTGTCGTTCGTGCTCGACGACGTCCAGGATCTCTGGACGCAGGAGTTCAAGCAGCTCAAACGCGAGTACCAGCGCGCGAAGCTCGTCCTCTTCACCGACGCCGTCCGGTCGGGATGCGGCTTCGCGGAGACGGCCATGGGGCCGTTCTATTGCCCCGCCGACGGCAAGGTGTACATCGACCTCGGCTTCTACCGGGAGCTGAAACAGCGCTTCGGCGCACCCGGCGACTTCGCGCAGGCCTACGTGATTGCCCACGAGGTCGGCCATCACGTCCAGAATCTCCTTGGCGTCTCCGACAAGGTCCGCGAGAGGCAGCAAGCGCGTCCCGACGCGGCCAACGCGCTGTCCGTCCGGCTGGAGCTACAGGCCGACTGCCTGGCCGGGATGTGGTCGCGCTCCACCGCCGAGCGCGACCTGCTCGATCAGGGCGACATCGAGGAAGGCCTCGGCGCGGCCGCGGCCGTCGGCGACGATCGCATCCAGCGGCGGACCACCGGCCAGACGCATCCCGAGCGCTGGACGCATGGCTCCTCGCAGCAGCGCGTGGCCTGGTTCAAGCGAGGTCTCCAGCGGGGGAGTCTGCGCGATTGCGACACCTTTCAAGTGTCGCTGCCCGGCGTCGACGACGTCCGGGAACCGCGGGGACGCTGAAGTCGTTCAGGGCCGCATGCCGTGCGCGGAGGGGCCCGGAGTGCGCAGCGGCGCGGCCAGGTTGGCGAACTCGCAGAGCAGGGGCCGCGTGTCGCACGGATCGATGATCTCCTCGATCCAGAAGGTCTCGGCCGAGCGGAAGGGCGAGCGCAGCTTCTCCAGGCGCTCCTCGATCTCGCGGAGCTTGGCCTGGGGGTCGGGCGCGGCGTCGATCTCCGCGCGGTACGCCGCCTCGATCCCGCCCTCCAGCGGCAGCGAGCCCCAGCGGCCGGACGGCCACGCGTAGCGCGGGCAGTAGCGGCCACCGTTCTTGTGGGCGGCCCCGGCCACGCCGAAGACGTTCCGGATGATCATCGCGCACCACGGGATGGTGGTCTGCCAGAGCGCGGCCATGGCGCGCACGCCCTGCTTGATCGTCCCGGTCTGCTCGGCCTCCAGCCCGATGAGGAAGCCCGGGCAGTCGACGAGATACACCACGGGCAGATGGAACGTCTGCGCGGTGTCGACGAAGCGCTCCACCTTCTGGCAGGCGTCCGCCGTCCAGGCGCCCGCAGTAGAAGAACGGGTCGCTGGCCATGAGCGCCACCGGCCAGCCGTCGAGGCGCGCGAGGCCGGTGATGACCGAACGGCCGTAGAGCTGCCCGATCTCGAAGAAGGACCCCGCGTCGACGACCGCCTCGACGATCGAGCGCATCTTGTACACCTTGCGCGGCTCGCGCGGCACCACGTCGCCGAGCCACGGCTCGCGGCGCCCGGGATCGTCGGTCTGCGGGCCGCGCGGTGGCAGATCCCAGATCGACGACGGCAGGTACGAGAGGAACCGGCGGGCGCAGGCGAAGGCCTCCTCCTCGGTGTTCACGGCGTGGTCGACCGCGCCGGCCTTGAGCTGGATCTGCCAGCCGCCCAGCTCGTTCTTGGAGAGCTTCTGGCCCAGGCGCGCGACGACCGGCGGCCCCGCCACGAAGAGGGCCGACAGCTCCTTGATCATCACCGAGTAGTGCGCGGCGGCGAGGTGGGCGGCGCCGAGCCCAGCCACGGAGCCGAGGCCGAGGGCCACGCGCGGGATGGTCGCGATGTTGGCGACCACGGTCTCCCAGCCCGACACCCCGGGGACGTTGGCGCGACCGGTCGTCTCGATGGTCTTCACGGAGCCGCCGCCGCCGGAGCCCTCGACCAGACGGACGAGCGGGAGGCGCATCTCGTGCGCCATCTCCTCGCACTGCAGGTGCTTGTCCTTGATGGTCGCGTCCGCCGAGCCACCCCGCACCGTGAAGTCGTCCCCGCCGATCACCACCGGCCGGCCATCGAGCCGGGCGCGGCCGAAGACGAAGTTGCTGGGGACGAAGTTCGCGAGGTCGTTCTTCTCGTCGTAGAAGGCCTGGCCGGCGATCTTGCCGACCTCATGGAAGGTGCCGGGATCGGCGAGCTTCTCGATCCGCTCGCGGATGGTGTATCGCCCGCCGTCGTGCTGGCGCTTCACGCGCTCCGGCCCGCCGAGCCGCTCGGCGAACTCTTCCCGGCGCTCGCAGTTCCTTGAGTTCTCGGTCCCAGCTCATCGCGGCAGCTCTCGTTTCCGGCTCATGGTGGTCAGTGCCCGTTCCCGGCTCATCGTGGCCGACAGCATACAGGTTTGGGGCCAGGTCGGTAGCTCTGGAGGGAGCCCGAGCACGGAACTCGTGCCGCCCCACGTGCGCGTCGCGCGGCCCCGACCGACTCTGTAAAGACGCGGGCGGGATCGCGAGTCAATGAAGACAGCATCGGCGTCGGTCAGCGGCAGGAAGAAAAGGAGGGATCGACGTGAAGAAACTTCTCGGCGCGGTCCTCATCACCGGAACAACGGTCCTGGGCGGTGTCCAGGTCGCCCAGGCCGGCAGTGCGACCGATGCCGCGCTGGGACTCGGCGCGTTCGCGGTCTTCAACCAGTTCGTTCGGGGGGAGACGATCTTTCACAGTTTCTTCCAGCCGGCGGCGCCCGTCGTCGTTCAGCAGCCGGTGATCGTCGCCCCACCGCCCCCGGTGTACGTGGCAGCCCCGCCGCGGGTGGTGTACGTGCCGCCACCCAGGCCGGTGTCTACTACGCGGCGCCTCCGCGCGGCTACCGGCCGGCGCCCGTCTACTACGCCCCGAAGCGCGTGCCGCCCGCCCACTACAAGAAGATCTCCCCACACTGGAAGAAGCAGTACCGGCGGATGAGTACCAGGGGCGGCTCCGGGCGCCCCAAGCCCCCCAGCGCTCGAGGGCGCCCCGGTGATGGCCCGGGCGCCCCTTCCGCACCGCCGCGTGGGCCGCTATGCCTCTTGCCCGTCCATCGCGCAACGTGGTATCCTAGGCTCACGCCCACACGTGCGGCTATCGAATCACCAATCAGTCATTGCAGGCCCAGGCCAGTACCTCTCCCCGCTACCGCCTCTGCCCGATGAGTCTGCCGCTGTGCCCGCACGCTGATTGAGACAACTGGAGAGACCTGTGAAGAAAACACGAACCAAGAAGACCCCGAAGCGTTCGGTGAGCCGCAGCCGCCCGCGCGACGAAGAAGGCCAAGTCGCCGCGCCGCGCGCCCCGCCGCCTGAGGTCGTCGCCGAGCCGGTCCCCGAGCCGAGCCTTCCCGTCGAGGACGCCCTGTCGTCCGCGCCGGAGATCATCGTGATGGAGCCGGAGCGGGAGTTTGCCGCCCGCGCACTGCCGGCGGAGCCTGGATCGGCCCCTGCCGGCGGCGCGCCGCGCGATCTTCTTCGACGTCGAGAACACGAGCCGGGCCGAGCACATCGCCCGGGTCATCGATCACCTCGCCGTCGATCGCATGGGGCGCCGCACCGACTTCATCGCCGTCGGCAACTGGAAGGTCATCGGCCACGACACGGCTCGCCTCCTGGCGCGCCACGGCGCCCAGCTCGTCCACAGCGCGCCCTCGGTCGGCGTGCGCGACTGGAGCGACCTTCGCATCGCCGTCGCCGCCGGCGTCTGGCTGGCCGGCGCTCGGCCGGGCGACGTGATGGAGATCGTCACCAACGACCGGGCCTTCGACGCGGTCGGGGACGTGGCATCAGGCCTGGGTATCGCGTTCCGCCGGCTCTCCTACCAGGGTCTGGCCAGCGCACCCGCCCCGGCGCCCACCGAGGAGCCGGCGCGAGAGGCCGAGGAGACGCGCATAGCCGGCGGCGTCGCCGCGGACGTCGGCACAGCTGGCGCGAGAGTGCACGCCGCCGGGCCCCGGCGCCGGCCCCCGCGCGCCGGCCCGCGAGCGCCGAGTGCGCCGCCGCGTCCCCCCAGTGCCGGTGGCCGGTCGCCCGGAGTTGCCGCGCACCGAGGCTGGCAGCAACGGCGCGGAGCCGCCTCTGGCCGAGCCGCATACCGCTCCTCACGACGAGATCGTCGCCGTCGTCGCAAGACCTCATCCATCGGTCCCCCAACGCGCGCGGTCACCATCGACACGCTGGCCAACGCGCTGAAGTCGCGCGGGTTCAGCCGGACACCAGGCTCTCCTCGGCTCATCACGCGCCTCAGGCGTATCAAGGAGATCACCGTGAGCCGGTCGGGGACGATCGCGCTCGTCACGCCGGGGGAGCGGACGCCAGAGGTACGAACGCCGGAGGTGCCTGAGCCGGCGGCTCCGATCGAGACGCCGGCCGCGGTGGCGGAAGAGATCGCGGAGTCTCCGCCACCGCCCGCGCGGACCGACTGGGGCGAAGAGCCCGGCGACTCGATCGGCAACGTCGCGCCACCGCCGGGAGCGCCGGCGCCGCCTCAGCGTCAGCAACGGCCACACCGCGGCGGTCGGCGGCGGTTCCCTCCTCGCCCCCAGCGCGCGTCCGCCGTGTAGCCCTCGCTGAGGGGCCGGGTGACACCGGCGACATCGACCACATCAGCCGGATGGTCGACGCGGTCGGAGCGCCTCGCCTGCTGCGCAGGGCCGGATCGGCCCCCGCGCGCTATTTCGCAAGGCCGAGCAGCCGCTCGCCGATGATGCTGCGCTGAATCTGGTCGGTGCCGCCCGCGATGCCGAAGCGGTTGGCGAAGAGGGCCTGGAAGGCCCACCGGCCGTCCTCCGGCGCAAGGGGATGGTCGCCCCAGATCTGGTGATAGGGCCCGAGGATCTGAGTGGCGATTTCCGCCATCTGCTTGTAGGCGTCGGTGAACGTCAGCTTCAGCACCGAGCCCTCCGCGCTCGGCACCTCGCCGCGCAGCTCACGCGTCATGTAGCGGAGGTTGGTGAGGCGCAGCGCGCGGCCGGCGATGTAGAGGTCGGCCAGCCGCTGGCGCAGCACCGGATCGGCCGCCGCACCGTCGTGCCGGCGCGCCAGGTCGAGCACGCGGTCGACGTACTGGTGCAGGCCCACCATGCTGCCGAGCGACATCCGCTCGTACATCAAAATGGTGATGGCCACTTCCCAGCCGCCGTGGAGGCGCCCGAGCAGGCTCGCGCGCGGCACCGGCACCTCGTCGAAGAACACCTCGTTGAACTCGGCGTCGCCCGTCACTTGCACGAGCGGCCGGGTGGTGATGCCGGGGCTCTTCATGTCCACCAGCAGGCAGGAGATCCCCTTGTGCTTGGGCGCATCCGGATCGGTGCGCGCCAGCAGGATGCAGTAGTCGGAGCGGTGCGCGTTCGACGTCCACACTTTCTGGCCGGTCACCGCGAAGTCGTCACCGTCCAGGCGGGCGCGCGTGGCGAGGTTGGCGAGGTCGCTGCCCGCGCCGGGCTCGGAGAAGCCCTGGCACCAGATCTCGTCGGCGGCCAGGATCGGACGGAGCCAGCGCGCCTTCTGCTCCGGCGTTCCGTGGTGCATCACCGCGGGGCCCACCATGGCGAGGCCGATGGTGTTCACGCCGGGCGGGGCGCCGGCGGCGATCATCTCCTCGGTGTAGAGCAGACGCTCCACCAGGCCGGCGCCGCGCCCACCGTACTCGTACGGCCACTGCACGCCCATCCACCTGCCGGCGTAGAGGCGCCTGTGCCAGACGCGGCAGGCGTCGAAGGACTTGTCCGGATGCAGCGACAGCTCGTCGTCCGAGGGCGGGTAGACCTTGCGGTGCTCGGGCAGGTTCGCGGCGAGCCAGGCGCGCAGCTCGTCGCGGAAGCGTTCCTCTCGCGGGCTCAGGCTGAAATCCATCGCCGTCTCCTGTGAGGTCCGCTGTCTCCGTGTGCATCGACGCTACACTGAGAACCAGGAAGGGGGTTCGCGATCCTCGCCCACCGCGCCGTCGAGCTGGCCGAAGCGCTCCTGCGCGAGGCGCGCGCCCAGCAGACGCCGGACGAGCACGCCCGCGCCGCCAAGCTCGCCCGCATGATGGCCGATCCGCATGGCAAGGAGCTGACCATCGCCCTTGCCGATCAGGCCTTCCGGAGCCGACGCCCCGAACGCATCGCCGACCAGCTCGCCTACCTCCTCGAGCGGTACGGCGTGCCGCAGTACATGGACTGGTGGGAGCGGGTCGCGCTCGTCCTGGGCGGGGCCATGGCGCACTATCTTCCGAGCCTGGTGGTGCCGCCCATCGTGAACCGGCTGCGCCACGAGACGCAGAACGTCATCCTGCCCGGCGAGGAGGAAGACCTCCGCCGCTACCTCGAGGAGCGGCGCCGCGCGGGCATCAGGCTGAATCTCAACCAGCTCGGCGAGGCGATCCTCGGAGAGGCGGAAGCCGCGCGCCGCCTGGAGGCGTATCTCGCGCTGCTCGCCCGCGATGACGTCGAGTACATCTCGGTGAAGATCTCGTCGGTCTTCAGCCAGATCGATCTCGTCGCCTTTCGGGCGACGGTGGCGCGCGTGGCCGAGCGGCTCCGCACGCTCTACCGCGCCGCGGCTGCGCATCGGTATTGCCACCCGGACGGGCGGATCACGCCGAAGTTCATCAACCTCGACATGGAGGAGTACCGCGACCTCGACCTCACGGTGACGGCGTTCCGCGAGGTGCTGGACGAGCCGGAGTTCCTGCCCCTGAGCGTGGGGGTCGTGCTCCAGGCCTATTTGCCCGACTCGCACCGCGTGCAGCGCGCCCTCACCGCGTGGGCGCGCGAGCGCCGGGCGCGTGGCGGCGCGCCGATCAAGGTGCGCATCGTGAAGGGCGCGAACCTGGCCATGGAGCGCATCGAGTCCGCCGTGCACGGCTGGCCTCAGGCCCCGTACGAGACAAAAGCCGAGGTCGACGCCAACTACAAGCGCATGGTCCAGTACGGCTGCCGACCCGAGCACGCGGAGGCCGTCCACCTGGGAATCGCCAGCCACAACCTCTTCGACATTGCCTACGGCCTCGTCCTGCGCGAGGCGCACGGCGTCGAGCCGTGGGTCGAGTTCGAGATGCTGGAGGGCATGGCCAACCACCAGGCGCGGGCGGTGCAAGCGCGCGCGGGAGGTCTGTTGCTGTACGCGCCCGTGGTCAGGGCGGAGGATTTCCACAGCGCCATCGCGTATCTGGTCCGCCGCCTCGACGAGAACACCGCGCCCGAGAACTTCCTGCGCCACGTGTTCCACCTCGAGCCGGGCTCGCCCGAGTGGATCGCCGAGCGCGATCGCTTCCTGGCCGCGTTCGGCATCAAGGCCGCGCTCTCGGACGCGCCCCGCCGCACGCAGAACCGGTGGGCCGACGCGCGCGTCCCGCCTCAGATGTCGCTCGCCGCGAGGTTCGAGAACGATCCCGACACCGACTGGACCATCGCGGATAACCGCGCGTGGATCGAGGACGTCGTGTCCCGCTGGCACGCACGCGCGCCGGAGGCGATTCCGCTCCAGGTCGGAGGGGAATTCCGCGCCGGGGCGCGGGAAGGGGAGGGGCGCGATCCCTCGCGTCCCGGGCATCTCGCGTACCGCTACGCGCTGGCCGGACATGCTGAGGTCGATCGCGCGCTGGCTACCGCCCGGGCCGCTCAGCCGGCGTGGGCAGGGCGCCCGCCCGAGGAGCGCGAGGCCCGGCTCGAGGCATGCGCGGCGGAGCTGGGCCGGCGGCGCGGCGACCTGATCGGCGCGATGATCCTCGACGGCGCCAAGACGGTGACGGAGGCGGACGCCGAGGTCTGCGAGGCCGTCGACTTCGCCCGCTACTACGCCCGGACCCTGCGCGGGACCGCCGGTGCGCTGGGCGACTGCCGCATGGAGCCGCTCGGCGTGGTCGTCGTGACCCCACCCTGGAACTTCCCGCTCTCCATCCCGGCGGGAGGCGTGCTCGCCGCACTCGCGGCGGGGAACGCCGTCGTGCTCAAACCGGCGCCCGAAGCGGTGCTGGTCGGCTGGTGGCTGGCTACCTGTCTGTGGGATGCCGGCGTTCCTCGGGATGTCTTCCAGTTCCTGCCGTGTCCCGACGACGAGGTCGGCCGCGCGCTCATCACCGACCCGCGCGTGGGCGCCGTGATCCTCACCGGGTCAGTGGAGACCGCGCGCCTCTTCCTCGGCTGGCGACCCGATCTCACCCTGTTTGCCGAGACGAGCGGGAAGAACGCCATCATCATCACCTCGCTCGCGGACCGGGATCAGGCCATCCGCGATCTCATCCGCTCGGCCTTCGGCCACAACGGCCAGAAGTGCTCGGCGGCGAGCCTCGCCATCTGCGAGGCCGAGGTGTACGACGACCCGAACTTCCGGCGCCAGCTCTGCGACGCCGCGGCGAGCCTCGCCGTGGGCAGCGCGTGGGAGCTGACGAGCCGCATCACGCCGCTCGACTCAGCCGCCCGGCGCGGCGCTCCGGCGCGCCCTCACCATCCTCGACGAGGGCGAGGAGTGGCTGCTCGAGCCGCGCCCGGCGAGGGACAACCCGCAGCTCTGGTCGCCCGGCATCAAGCTCGGGGTCCGCCCGGCCTCCTTCTTTCACCGTACCGAGTGCTTCGGCCCCGTGCTGGGACTGATGCGCGCGGAGGATCTCGACCAGGCGATCGCGCTCGCCAACGCCACGCCATTCGGCCTGACCAGCGGGATCCACACCTTGGACGATCGCGAGATCGCGCGCTGGGTCGATCGGATCGAGGCCGGCAACCTCTACGTCAACCGTCCCATCACCGGGGCGATCGTCGGCCGCCAGCCCTTCGGCGGCTGGAAGGCCTCCTCGGTCGGGCCGGGCGCCAAGGCGGGCGGCCCCAACTACGTGCTGCAGCTCGCGCGCTGGCACGAGGTGACATTGCCCGCCGGCGATGGCGAGCCGCTGCCGGAGCCGATGGCCGCGCTGCTCGAGCGATGCCTGGCCGAGCTGTCCGACGCCGAGGGCCGCGCGCTCGTGCGGGCGAGCGCGGCGAGCTACGCGCACGCGTGGCGCCGTCACTTCAGCCGCGAGCACGATCCGAGCGCGATCCTCGGAGAGCGCAACGCGTTTCGCTACCGGCCGTGCCGCCGCGTGATCGCGCGGGGAACCACCGGCACCCCCGTCGCGCTGTGCCAGGTGATGCTGGCGGCCTGTGCGGTGGGCGTACCGCTGACGGTGAGCCTGTCGCCGGACTCACAGCCCTGGGCGTGGCTGGCCGAGTGCGGGGGCGTGGAGCTCGTGGTGGAGGCGGAGGCGGGCTTCGTGGAGCGCCTCGCGCATCCAGAGGACGCGGAGCGCGTGCGGGTCTGGGAGCCGATCTCGACGGCGGCTCGCGCCGCCGCGAATGGCGTGGGTCTCACCGTCATCGACGCGCCGGTCCTCGCCAATGGACGCCTGGAGCTTCGCTGGTACCTCCGCGAGCAAACGGTCTCGCGGGTGCTTCACCGCTACGGCAGCATGACCGCGGGAGCGCGCGCTCAGGGCACGTCGACCGTGCCGTAGCCAGAAATGCAGACGAGCGTCGAGCCTTGGAGCACGGACACCTGCGGCGTGAAGCACCCGCCGTCGGGCAAGGCGGCCGGGCCGCAGCCCGCGAGAACTTCACGGTCAAGTTGCCACTGCGGCTCGTCGTGCACGGCTCCGTCAGCACGGTGGCCAGGGGGTCCGTCGGCGTCGAGCGGCAATCCAGCTCACACGTGTACGTGGTGTTGAGCGCCAGGCCTTTGATGCTGAACTCGAAGTCGCCCTTCTCGCCCATCTGCGCTTGGCCGACGGCGTCCACGGCGCTGCCCCAGACCGTGTCGCCGTCGCTGTCGCAGATCATGCGGCCGCTCAGAGGCTCGATGGCCAAGGCGCAGGCGGGAACGAGGACGAGCAACAGCGAGGCGGTCAGATGCGTGAATGCCCTCATGCTGACGATTCCCTTCCGCCGGGTGGATCTGTGACCGGCAACACGGCACGTACCCGGCGAGATCGCCAGAGCAAACCACGACCGGCGGCCGCTGTCCATCCGGACGCGGCTGCGCGTACAGGGTCACCTGCTGGTTCGCCGTCTTCATGATGCTCGCCGTACGCGATGACCACGGACGACTCCCCACCCTTCGCCCAGGTGGCCGGCAGTTTGCGGGCGCCCGAGGACCTCCGCATTCGTCGACGACGTTCCCGGATCCTGGACCTTGGACCAGCGCCACCCGAGCCCCGATCTCGGCGCCATCGTCCAGGAGATCGTGAGCCGGCCCGGCTGGCAGCCCGGCCAGGGCCTCACAATCCTCGTCGAGGACACCGGGTCTCGCGGCAAGCGAATCATCGGCAGCGGCGAGGGCGGTTCCGGGCGGGCGGCAATTCTCAAGGTCACCTACTGGAGCCCGTGACAGAGCGCGGGCTTGTCAGGAGCCCTGGTAGCCGAGCCGAGCGGCGTCCAGCGAGCGCCGATCCACGCGCGTGAGGCGCCGGACCATGAGGGGCGTCACGAGCGGGATGTGCGGGACATGGAGGAGATACTCGGCCACCCACCACACGTCGCTCGTCCGCCGTCATCCACCCGGGACGCCGGCGGTCGAAGCGGCGCCAGCGAGATCGGCCGCGAGTAGGCCCGCAAGGTCCGGTCGCCGCGCAGGTTCACGTAGCCCTCGAAGTAGCTCATCACCAGCTCGCGCAAGGTGCGGTGGACGGGCTCGCGATAGCGCAGCCCGGAGAAGTTCGACTTGGCGATGGCGCCCCAGTGCCCGCGCTCCTTGAAGACGGCGATGACGTGGTCGGTATCCTGCACCGCCTCCAGATCGAGGAGCAGGGGCGGGAAGCCGAGGACGCGCAGGGCCACTGCCGCGAAGACCGCGCCCTCGAGGCAGTGCGCAGTCCACTCGCGGAGCACGAGGCGCGGCGGCCACGCGGTGGGGGCCAGGTGGTAGGGCATGCTGTCGAGCGCCCGCTGCACGCCGCGCGGCGTGCGGAAGGAGCGAAGGGTGCGCAGCTCGCGCGCCGTGAAGCCGAAGTCGCGGCGCGCGGCCGTCACGCCCTCAGCGCGGGAGCAGCTTCGCGATAGGATCCAGGTGCTTCGGACTCGGCGTGAAGCCGACGCCGTGGCGGTTCATCTCGGCGATCACGGCGTCGTTGATCGGTGTCGGCACGCCGCGCTCGCGCCCGTGCCGGCTCACGTAGCCGTTGAGGTGGTCGATCTCCGTGCGGCGCTTGCGTATCACGTCCTGCAGCATCGAGGGGCGCCCGCCGCCCCGCTTCTTGGCCTGCTCGGTGATGTCGCGCTCGACGTCCTCCAGGCCGCGCCCCTCGGCGGCGTCCACGAAGCGCTGGGCGTCGATGCCGAACATGGGCTCCACTTCGTGGCCGCACGCGCGCCCCACGCGGATGGCCTCGGCGGCCAGGAAGATGGAGATGCGGCGGGGCAGGGGCTCGATGCGGCACTCCGACGTGCCCAGGCCGCTCAGCCCGGCGATGGGATTGACCATGCAGTTGATGGCCAGCTTCGACCAGCGCTCGCCCCAGAGGTTCGTGGTCACGTGACTGTAGGCGACGTCGGACATGCATCTTGGCCAGCGCCTGGGCGCGCGGCGTGTCCTTGCCGTCGTGCTCGCCGATCTTGAAGCCGAGGTTGCCGGTGTCGGTGCGCATGGCGTGGCCGGGCTCGTAGAGGCCGGCGCCGATGAGGATGACGCAGCCGAGCGTGCGCTCCTTGCCGGCGATGGCCGCCACCCGCTCGTCGTTGATCCCGTTCTGGAAGTCGACCACCAGGCCGTCGGGCTTGAGGTAGTTGCGCCCCAGGTGAGTGGCCCACTCGGTGTCGTAGGACTTCACCGCGATGAACGCGAGGTCGAACGGCTCGTGCAGGCTCTGCGCCTCGTGGAGGTGGAGCACCTTGACGGGGATGACGTGCTCGCCGCAGGTGCCGCTGAGGCGGAGGCCGTGGCGCTTCATGGCCTCCACGTGTTCCGGCCACTGGTCGATGAGGGTGACGTCGCGCCCGGCCTTGGTCAAGAGCCCGCCCACCACGCAGCCGATCGCGCCAGCCCCGATGATGCCGATTCGCTGCTCCATTCGATCCCCCGTCGCGCCGGCCGCTCCCGGCCGCCGGCACACCGCCGGAGCGTACCACGGGACCGCCGAGGGCTTTTCATCGGCGCCCGGGCGTGTGAGGCTTGGGGCGAGGAGGACGACTGGATGACGCTGGAACCGCCGATTCCCGTGCTGAGAGTCTTCGACGCCGCCCTCGCCAAGGCCTTCTACGTCGACTGGCTCGGGTTCAAGATCGACTGGGAGTTCCAGACCGGGCCGGGCGGGCCGCGATACTTCCAGGTGTCGCGCCGCCCGGTCGTGCTCCATCTCACCGAGCACTACGGCGACTGCTCTCCCGGGGCCAAGGTCTTCATCAACACCGACGACGTGGAGGCGCTGCATCGCGAGCTTCACTCGCGCCCGAACCCGAACATGAACCCCGGCGTCGAGGTGGCGCCGTGGAACGCGAAGGTCATGGACGTCATCGATCCGTTCGGCAACCGCCTGAGCTTCAACCAGCCGCTCTCGTGAGCCGGCCGGTGCGGCCCCGCCGGAGCGTCCTCTTCATGCCGGCGTCCAACGCGCGCGCCCTGGAGAAGGCGAAGACGCTCCCCGCCGACGCGCTGGTCTTCGACCTGGAGGACGCGGTGGCGCCCGACGCGAAGGAGTCCGCGCGGGCGATGGCGTGCGCGGCGGCCCGCTCGGGAGGCTATGGGCGGCGCGAGATCGTCATCCGCGTGAACGGTCTCGCCACGCCCTGGGGCGAGGCCGACCTCGCCGCCGTGGCCGGCTCGGGCGCCGACGCGGTGCTGCTGCCCAAGGTGGAGGACGCCGAGGGCGTGCGCGAGGCGCTCCGCGTGCTGGCGGCCCACGGCGCCCCGGAGTCGCTGGCCGTGTGGTGCATGCTGGAGACCCCGCGCGGCATCCTGCGCGCGGAGGCCATCGCCGCGGCCAGCCCGCGCGTGGCCGCGCTGGTGATGGGCACGTCCGACCTCACGAAGGACCTCCACGCGCGGCACACGCGCGACCGCCACCCGCTGGTGACGAGCCTCGGCCTCTGCGTGCTGGCCGCCCGCGCCCACGGCCTGGCCGCCCTCGACGGCGTCCACCTCGACCTCGACGACGAGGCCGGCTTCACCGCCGCCTGCCGCCAGGCCCGCGAGATGGGCTTCGACGGCAAGACGCTCATCCACCCGAAGACGATCGCCCTCGCCAACGAGATCTTCGCGCCGTCGCCGGAGGAGATCGCGTGGGCGCGCAAGGTCATGGCCGCCCACGCGGAGGCCACCGCGCAGGGCAAGGGCGTGGTGGTCGTCGACGGCCGCCTCGTCGAGAACCTCCACGTGGAGGAGGCCCAGCGCCTGGTGGCGCTGGCCGATGCGATCGCCGAGCGGGAAGCGACGCCGTAACCGCTTGCGGCCACGCCGGGCCCGGGCTACAGTCCCGCCGGGCACCGCGGGATGAACCACGGCGAGATCGCAGCTTTCCAGCCGCGCTTCACCATCACGAACCCGATTGCCGCGGCGTTGACGCGGATCGAGCGGGCGCGCGGGTTTCTCGACGCGGCGAAGCTCTCCGAGGACTGGCTGGCGGCCATGCGCGCGCGGGCGCTCCTGCTCGAAGCGCACCACACGACGCACATCGAGGGCGCGCGGCTCACCCTGGAACAGGCCGAGCAGATCCTCGCGGGCCGAGCGGTGCCGGAGGCGGATCCGGACGACGCGCGCGAGCTGCTCAACTACCGCGCCGCCTTCGAGTTCGCGAGCCGGTCACCTGAGCGAGGGCGGGACCGTGACCGAGGGCCTCATTCGCGAGATCCATAAGCGCCTGGTGGAGGGGGTGCGCGGTGGCGCGGCCGCGCCGGGAGAGTACCGCCGGGTAGAGGGCTACGTGGTCAACTCCGCGACGAGGCAGCTCATCTACGCCCCGCCGCCGGCGGCCGATGTGCCCGTCCTCGATGCGGGCGCTCGTGGCGTGGTCGAACGGCGAGCCAGAGGCCCATCCCGTGGTCGCGGCCGCGATCGTCCAGTTCCAGCTCGCCCACATTCACCCGTTCCTCGACGGCAACGGGCTCACGTCGCGCCTGCTCTCGATGCTCTCCCTGTACCGCGCGGGATACGACTTCAAGCGGTTGTTGACGATCAGCGAGTACTACGACCGGAATCGCACCGCCTTCCATCGCGCGCGGCAGAGGGTACGGGACGCGGGCATGGATCTGACGGGCTGGCTGGAGTTCTTCACGGAAGGGCTGGCCACCCAGCTCGACGAGGTGCGGTCGCAGGGAGAGCGGGCGGTCCGGCGCGACGTGGTCGCCCGGCACGGGCTCACCGAGCGGCAGGCGGTGGCGGTCGGACACATCCTGGATGAGGGCCGGCTCACGATCGGGGATTTCGAACGGCTGTGCCCCGGCGCCAACCGGCGGACGCTCCAGCGCGAGCTCAAGCAGCTCGTGGACAAGGGCCTCCTGCGGCAGACCAGGGCCAGGAATCGCCTGCAGTACCTCGCCGGGAAACAGCTCGCCTGAGCGCGCGACGGGCGATGGCGAAGAAGAGCGCGAGGGCCGCGAAGAACAGCGGCGCCACCGTCGGCTACGAGGCCCAGCTCTGGCAGATGGCCGACGCGCTCCGCGGCAGCATGGACGCCGCCGAGTACAAGCACGTCGTCCTCGGCCTGATCTTCCTCAAGTACATCTCCGACGCCTTCGAGGAGCAGCACGCCGAGCTCGAGGCCGAGCAGGCGAAGGGCGCCGACCCGGAGGACCCGGACGAGTACCGCGCGCACAACATCTTCTGGGTGCCGCCCGAGGCGCGCTGGGCGCACCTGAAGGCGCCAGGCCAAGCAGCCGACCATCGGCCAGCTCGTCGACGACGCGATGGCGGGCATCGAGCGCGACAACCCGTCGCTCAAGGGCGTGCTGCCCAAGGACTACGCCCGCCCGGCGCTCGACAAGCAGCGGCTCGGCCAGCTGATCGACCTCATCAGCAACATCAGGGTCGGCGACGCGGCGAGCCGCGCGAAGGACGTGCTCGGCCGGGTCTACGAGTACTTCCTCTCGCAGTTCGCCAGCGCCGAGGGCAAGAAGGGCGGCGAGTTCTACACGCCGCGCTGCGTGGTCAAGCTGCTGGTCGAGATGCTCGAGCCCTACAAGGGCCGGGTGTACGACCCCTGCTGCGGCTCGTCGGGCATGTTCGTGCAGTCGGTGGAGTTCATCCGCGCGCACGCGAGCGGCAACGGCAACGGCGGCAAGGCCGAAGGGCCGACATCTCGATCTACGGCCAGGAGTCGAACTACACCACCTGGCGGCTGGCCAAGATGAACCTCGCCATCCGCGGCATCGACGGCCAGATCGCGCACGGCGACACCTTCCACAACGACCGCCACCCCGACCTGAAGGCCGACTACATCCTGGCCAACCCGCCGTTCAACGTCAGCGACTGGGGCGGCGAGCGCCTGCGCGAGGACAAGCGCTGGCAGTACGGCGTGCCGCCGGCCGGCAACGCCAACTTCGCCTGGGTGCAGCACATCGTCCACCACCTGGCGCCCGCCGGGCGTCGCCGGCTTCGTGCTGGCCAACGGCTCGATGTCGTCGAACCAGTCCGGCGAGGGCGAGATCCGCAAGAGCCTGATCGAGGCCGACCTGGTGGACTGCATGGTGGCGCTGCCGGGCCAGCTCTTCTACTCGACGCAGATCCCGGCCTGCCTCTGGTTCCTCGCGCGCGACAAGCAAGAACGGCAAGCTTCCGCGACCGCCGCGGCCACGTGCTCTTCATCGACGCCCGCAAGCTCGGCCGCATGGTGGACCGCACCCACCGCGAGCTGACCGACGAGGACATCGCGCGCATCGCCAGCACCTACCACGCCTGGCGCGGCGAGAAGGACGCGGGCGAGTACGCGGACGTCCCCGGCTTCTGCAAGAGCGCGACGCTGGAGGAGATCCGCAAGCACGGCCACGTGCTCACGCCGGGCCGCTACGTCGGCGCCGAGGCGCAGGAGGACGACGGCGAGCCGTTCGAGGAGAAGATGAAGCGGCTCACGGCGACGCTGCGCGAGCAGCAGGCCGAGGCCGCGAAGCTGGATGCCGCGATCGCCGCCAACCTGAAGGAGCTTGGGTATGGCGGGTGAGTGGCGATCTTGCACCATCGGCGCTCTGTGCGATGCCGGGAGTCGCGCGAGCTACAGACCGGACCATTCGGTGCCAGCTGCACGCCCATGACTACGTGGACGACGGAGTTTCCATCGTGCCGACCGAGGCGATCCGCGATCGGCAGATCGATCACTCGGTCCATCCCAGGATCTCGCCTGGCAAGGCTGCGGAGCTTGCGCGACACCGGCTGAGCCGGGCGACGTCCTGTTCGCTCGTCGAGGGGCGCAAGCGACGGCGGCACATCGGTTCGTTCGACACGCCGCGGATCGGCTTCGTTTGCGGCACAGGCGCATACGTCTTCGCGTCGCTGGCCCGATGATGACGTCGACCCCGAGTTCCTGTCGCATGTTCTTGCCGATCCGACGTCGGTCGAGTGGTTCAAACTTCACACGCGATGGGCGCGACGATGCCAACTCTCAACGACAGCGGATCATTCGAGCTTCGACCTCGCGATTCCGCCGCTCCCCGAACAACGCGCCATCGCCCACATCCTCGGCACGCTGGACGACAAGATCGAGCTGAACCGGCGGATGAACGAGACGCTGGAGGCGATGGCGCGGGCGCTCTTCAAGTCGTGGTTCGTGGACTTCGACCCCGTCCGCGCCAAGGCCGAAGGCCGCGACCCCGGCCTGCCCAAGCCCATCGCCGACCTCTTCCCCGACCGCTTCGAGGACTCCGAGCTCGGCGAGATTCCGGAGGGGTGGGAAGTGGTGCCACTGCCCGAGCGTGATCGACGTCAACCCGACCCGCTCACTTCGCAAGGGCGACGTCGCGCCGTACCTCGACATGGCAAACATGCCGACGCGAGGCCATACGCCTGACGCAGTGATCGATCGCCCGTTCGGCTCGGGTATGCGGTTCATGAACGGCGACACGCTGGTCGCGCGCATCACACCCTGCCTGGAGAACGGCAAGACCGCCTATCGTCGATTTTCTCGAGGACGGACAGGTCGGATGGGGCTCGACCGAGTACATCGTCCTGCGCCCGAAGCCGCCGCTTCCGGCCGAGTTCGCCTACTGCCTTGCACGCAGTCGACGAGTTCCGCGACTTCGCGATCCAGAGCATGACGGGTCCAGCGGACGGCAGCGCGTGCCCGCGGAGTCGCTCTCTTACTTCCGGTGACTGCTGCACCGAAGCCCGTTGCTGAGCTGTTCGGACAGCTCATCAAGCCGCTCTTCGCGCGCGCCAGCGCGGCGACGAGCGAATCCCGCACCCTCGCCGCCCTGCGCGACGCGCTGCTGCCCAAGCTCATCTCCGGCGAGCTGCGGGTGAAGGATCCTGCGCGGCTTATTGAAGGGGTCGTTGCATGATCAATCGACTTCAGTTACTTCGGAACATTGGGCAGTTCGATTCGGTAAACGCTGCCGCGAACATACCCCTCGCGCGGCTTACCCTCGTTTACTCGGAGAACGGCAGGGGCAAGACGACGCTTGCGGCGGTGTTGCGTTCGCTGGCTACGGGCGATCCCATGCCGATCGTAGAGCGGAGGCGCCTCGCGGCCCAACATCCTCCGCATGTCGTCCTCGATTGCGGCGGCGGTCCGCCAGCGGCGGTCTTCGAGAACAACGCCTGGAATCGCACACTGACGGATCTTGTGGTGTTCGACGACGTCTTCATCGACGAGAACGTGCACTCCGGTCTGGCCGTGCAGGCGCACCACCGGCAGAACCTGCACGAGCTGATTCTCGGCGCGCAGGCAGTGGCCTTGAGCAGGCAGCTCCAGGAACTTGTCGAGAGGATCGAGAACCACAACCGGGAATTGAGGGCCAAGGGAGCGCGCCATCCCGAGGCGCGACAGAGGACCGTTCTCCGTGGATGACTTCTGTGCACTGCCTGCTCGGCCGGACATTGACCATGCTATCCAGGAGGCAGAACGCGCTCTGGCTGCGGCGCGCGATCAGGATGCGATTCGCACGACACCGCCCTTCGAGTTGCTCAGCTCTGCCCGATTTCGATCTCGCTGCGATCGAGCGGGTTCTGCAGCAGGACCTGCCAGCCCTGATGCCGCCACCCTTGCGCGAGTCCAAGACATCTGGCCGGGCTTGGTCAGGGCGGTGAGGCGTGGGTGGCCGACGGGATGCGCCATATCCCTCAGGGCAACGGCGAGGCGGCCACGGAGCCGTGCCCATTCTGCGCACAGGATCTCCAGGGATCGCCCGTTATCCAGCACTACCGAGCGTATTTCAGCGATGCATATGCGGCCTTGAAGCGCACGGTATCAGATGCACTCGGTGCGGTTGAACCGGCGCACGGCGGGGATGTGCCGGCGGGATTCGAGCGCGCCGTGAGGGTTACCGTTGAGCGCCGGCAGTTCTGGTCACGATTCTGCGAAGTCGCGGAAGTCACGCTCGATACGGCCGCGATTGTGCGGGACTGGAGAGCTGCCCGGGACGCTGTCGTCGCGCAGCTTACTGCAAAGCAGGCCGCTCCTCTGGAGCGCATGGAATTTTCCGGGCGAGACTCGGATTCTCGTGGCGACTATCGACGCGCACCGAGAGACGATCACCACGACTCAACCAGCGGCTTCAGGAGGCCAACCAGCGATCGGCGTCGCGAAGGAGCGAGCGGCAACTGCCAACTCGACGGTGCTTGCTGCCGATCTCGCCCGGCTCAAGGCCGTGAAGGCTCGGCACACGCCAGCGACGAAGCCCTCTGCGACGAGTACTTGCAGGAGCGTGCGGCCAAGGAGGCGACGGAGCAACAACGCGATCAAGCCAAGGCCGCGCTGGAGCAGCACAGGACAACAGTATTCCCGGGTACCAAACCGCCATCAACCTCTACCTCTCCCGGTTCAACGCGGGCTTCCGTCTCGACAGCGTGACGTACGCCAACACGCGGGGCGGGCCGACCTGCACGTACAACGTGCTTATCAACAACACGCCAGTGCCGATCGGCGGAGCTGATCCCGCACCGGGGGAACCGTCCTTTCGCAATACTCTCAGCGCGGGCGATCGCAACACCCTGGCCCTGGCGTTCTTCTTCGCCTCGCTCGACCAGGACGCGAGGCTTGGCGAACAAGGTCGTTGTCATTGACGACCCGATTTCGAGCCTCGACGAACATCGGGCTTTGACGACGGTGCAGGAGATTCGACGCCTCGCCGAGCGAGCCGCCCAGGTGATCGTCCTCTCCCACAACAAGCCCTTTCTGTGCCGGCTCTGGGAGGGAGCAGATTCCACCGTGCGGGCGGCTCTCGAAGTGGTCCGTGACGGCGCCGGGTCCACTCTGCGCGCGTGGAATGTCGCCCAGGATTCGATCACGGAGCATGATCGCCGCCATGCCAGACTCCGGGCTTTCCTCGCGGACGGCACAGGAGACATGCGGGAGGTGGCCCGGTCCATCCGCCCGCACCTCGAAGCGTTCCTTCGCGTGGCATGTCCCGAGCACTTCATGCCTGGGTCGCTCCTTGGACTGTTCATCGGGCTCTGCGAACAACGAGTAGGGACCACGCAGGAGATCCTGGACGCAGGTTCCATGCAGGAACTCCGAGACCTAAATGAGTACGCGAGGAGATATCACCATCAGGGATGGGAGACCGAGCCGATCAACGATGGTGAGCTGCGGGGATTTGTAGGGAGAGCGCTGAGGTTCGCTCGGCGATGAGCGTATGAGCCAAGCCGTCACCGTCTGTCCATTCGGGGAGCAAGCCGCCCTCGCCTGGCTCGAAAAGCGCCGGCTGGTCGGTGTGCTACGGAACCGACGTCGCCCCGGCGGGCCCGGCGCGGAGCGCGGCGACTACGGGCAAGTGGTCCTGGAGCAACGCCTGCGCGATGCACGGCTGGCGCGCGAGAGTGAGCCGCTGAACCGCATCGCGCCGCTGGTGTAGGAGGGGACGATGCTGAGCGACGTGGTCAAGGTCGAGCCGCGCGGGGGATACCGGATCTGGCTGCAGTTCCAGGACGGCGTGGAGGGCGAGGTCGATCTCGGACCACGCCTGACCTTTCAGGGGGTGTTTGCCCCGCTCCGTGATCCCGCCTACTTCGCTCGGGTCCGCGTGAACTCGGATCTGGGAACGATCTGCTGGCCCAATGACGCGGATTGGGATCCGCTGGTGCTCTATTCGCTGGTGACCGGCCGGCCGATCGAGACGCTCTTGTCTGAGCCCGGGAGCGGCGGCGGCTGAGTCTGCTGCCCGAGATCCAGCCGGTGCCGGCGCGAACCCTTAACCTTACGATTAGCCGACCCCTGAAGTAGCGATCAGCCGACCCCGAAATAGCGATCAGCCGAAGGTCTATCTTGCGATCAGCCGGAGGCCCGGCTACCATGCGCCATGGCTCGCCCCCGCACGATTACCCGATTCGTGGCGCCCCGCCTGCGGGAATCACTCGCGGATTCGCCGGTCGTGTTGATTCACGGGCCGCGCCAGAGCGGCAAGACGACACTCGCTCGTGCGGTGGGCGAGCGGCGCGGCTATCGCTACTACTCGTTCGACGAGGACGTGCTGCGCGCCACGGCCGAGAGGGACCCGACCGGCTTCGTGGCCGACCTTCCGCGGCGGGTGATTCTCGACGAGGTGCAGCGTGTGCCGGCGCTGTTTTCCGCACTCAAGATCGCCGTGGACCGCGATCGCGTGCCGGGGCGCTTCCTGCTCACCGGATCGGCAAACGTGCTCCTGGTGCCCCGGCTGGCCGATTCGCTGGCCGGGCGGATGGCCATCTTGCGGTTGCATCCGCTGGCGCCAGTGCGAGGTTGCCGGGAAGGTGCCGCGCTTTCTGGACGCGCTGTTCGCAGCCGGCTTCCGGACCGCCATGTCCGAGCGATTGGGGCCTGCGCTCGCGGAGCGGATCGTGGCGGGCGGGTATCCGGCGGCGATCTCTCGTCGCACGATGCGACGACGGACGGCCTGGTACCTCGACTACGTGGAGACGCAGGTGCAGCGCGACGTGCGTGACCTCGCCCAGATCCGGGCATTCGAGGCGCTGCCACGGCTGCTCGCCCTGTCGGCGGGCTACACCGCCCGGTTGATCAATGTGACCGAGCTTGCGGGAGCGTTTCAGCTCACCCGACAGACGGTGCACGACTACGTCACGCTCCTGGAGCGCGTGTTCCTCCTGGACCGCGTACCGCCGTGGCACAGCAACCGGCTGAGCCGGCTGGTGAAGACGCCGAAGCTCCACATGGGCGATACCGGCATCGCCTGCGCTGTGCTCGGCCTAGACGCCGCGCAGCTACGGCAGGACCGAGCGACGCTGGGACCAATGCTCGAGACCTTCGTGTATCCAGGAGCTCAGGCGTCAGGCCAGCTGGGGCGACGTTCTCACTGCCTTCCACCACTTTCGCGACCGCGACGGCGTCGAGGTCGATATCGTGCTGGAGCGAGGAGGAAGGGTGGCGGGCGTCGAAGTGAAGGCGGCAGCCACGGTGCTCCCTCCGGATCTTCGCGGGCTGCGCAAGCTGCGCGAGGCGGCAGGCGCTCGATTCGCTGCCGGCATCGTCGTCTATGACGGAGAAGTGACCGCCAGCTTCGGGGACGGACTCTTCGCGGTGCCGGTGCGCGCCCTGTGGGAGACGACATGAGTCCGGCCTTCTCTGAATCCGTCGTCGAGGACGCCGCTCTCGCCTGGCTGCAGGACCTGGGCTACGCCGTCCTGTCCGGGCCGGTGATCGCCGCCGGCGAGCCACAGGCCGAGCGCAGGGACCCCAACTATCGCGATGTGGTGCTGGAGGGCCGTCTGCGTCAGGCGCTGGCGGCTCTCAACCCGGACCTGCCGCCCGAAGCCCTGGAAGACGCCCACCGCAGGCTCCTGCGAACCGACGCGCCGTCGCTGATCGAAGGCAATCGCGCCCTGCACCGCATGCTGGTGGATGGCGTCACCGTCGAGTATCGGCGCGCCGACGGCTCGATCGCCGGTGCGCAGGCGCGCGTGCTCGACTTCGACGACGCCCGGCAACAACGACTGGCTTGCCGTGAACCAGTTCACCGTAGCGGAGCGGCAGCACACGCGCCGGCCGGACGTGGTGCTCTTCGTGAACGGGCTTGCCGCTGGCGGTGATCGAGCTCAAGAACGCGGCCGACGAGAACGCCACGGTCTGGTCCGCCTTCCAGCAGCTCCAGACCTACCAGGCGCAGATTCCCGCGCTGTTCGCCACCAATGCGGCGCTGGTCGCCTCCGACGGCGTGCAGGCGCGCATCGGCGCGCTCGGCGCGGGCAGCGAATGGTTCAAGCCCTGGCGCACGATCGCGGGCGAGCGCCTCGCCGATCCGCACCTGCCGGAGCTGCAGGTCGTGATCGAGGGCGTGTTCGAGCCGCGGCGCTTCCTCGACCTCGTGCGCGACTTCATCGTGTTCGAGGACGAGGGCGGCGGCCGGCTGGTGAAGAAGATGGCGGGCTATCACCAGTTCCACGCCGTGCAGGTGGCGGTGGGCGAGACGCTGCGCGCCGCGCGAGCTGCGCCGCGCGGCCGATCGGGTCGCCGAAGGCGCCGGCCGGTACGAGGCGGGCGCCAAGCCCGGCGGCGAGCCGGGCGACCGGCGCATCGGCGTGGTCTGGCACACGCAGGGCTCCGGCAAGAGCCTGACGATGGCGTTCTACGCCGGGCCGTGTCATCCGCGAGCCGGCGATGGAGAACCCGACCATCGTCGTGCTGACCGACCGCAACGACCTCGACGACCAGCTCTTCGGCACGTTCTCGCGCTGCCACGACCTGCTGCGCCAGCCGCCCGTGCAGGCCGAGAGCCGCGCGCACCTGCGGGAGCTGCTGTCGGTGGCGGCGGGCGGCGTGGTGTTCACGACGATCCACAAGTTCTTCCCCGAGGAGAAGGGCGACCGCCACCCGCCGCTCTCCGAGCGGCGCAACATCGTGGTCATCGCCGACGAGGCGCACCGCAGCCAGTACGACTTCATCGACGGCTTCGCCCGGCACATGCGCGACGCGCTGCCGAACGCCTCGTTCATCGGCTTCACCGGCACGCCGATCGAGCTGGCAGACGCGAACACGCGCGCGGTGTTCGGCGACTACATCAGCGTCTACGACATCCAGCGCGCGGTGCAGGACGGCGCCACGGTGCCGATCTACTACGAGAGCCGGCTCGCGAAGCTCGCGCTCGACGAGGCCGAGCGGCCGAAGATCGACCCGGACTTCGAGGAGGCCACCGAGGGCGAGGAGGTCGAGCGCAAGGAAAAGCTCAAGACCAAGTGGGCGCAGCTCGAGGCCGTCGTCGGCTCGGAGAAGCGCCTGAAGCTCGTCGCCGCAGGACATCGTCGAGCACTTCGAGACGCGGCTCGAGGCGATGGACGGCAAGGCGATGGTGGTCTGCATGAGCCGGCGCATCTGCGTGGAGCTGTACCGCGAGCTCGTGCGCCTGCGGCCGGACTGGCACCACGAGGACGACGACAGGGGCGCGATCAAGGTCGTGATGACCGGCTCGGCCTCCGATCCGCTGCGACTGGCAGCCGCACATCCGCAACAAGCCGCGGCGCGAGGCGCTGGCCAAGCGCTTCCGCGACGCCGCCGATCCGCTGCGCGTCGTGCTCGTGCGCGACATGTGGCTCACCGGCTTCGACGCGCCGAGCCTGCACACCATGTACGTGGACAAGCCGATGCGCGGCCACGGCCTGATGCAGGCCATCGCGCGGGTGAACCGGGTGTTCAAGGACAAGCCGGGCGGGCTGGTGGTGGACTACCTCGGCCTCGCCCACGAGCTGAAGGCAGCGCTGGCCACCTACACCGAGAGCGGCGGCACGGGCCGGACGGCGCTCGACCAGGACGAGGCGGTCGCCGTGATGCTGGAGAAGTACGAGGTCTGCTGCGGCCTGTTCCACGGCTTCGACTGGTCGAAGTGGACGAGCGGGACGCCGGCAGCAGCGGCTCGGCCTGCTGCCCGCCGCGCAGGAGCACATCCTGCGCCAGGAGAACGGCAAGGACCGCTGCGTCCAGGCCGTGCGCGAGCTGTCGCAGGCGTTCGCGCTGGCCGTGCCGCACGACGAGGCGCTGCGCATCCGCGACGACGTGGCGTTCTTCCAGGCCGTGCAGGCGGTGCTGGCCAAGCGTGCGCCCGGCGACGCCCGACCCGAGGAGGAGCTCGACCACGCGGTCCGGCAGATCATCTCGCGCGCGGTGGCCCCGGAGGGCGTCGTGGACATCTTCGCGGCGGCGGGGCTGCAGAAGCCCGACATCTCGATCCTCTCCGACGAGTTCCTGGCCGAGGTGCGGGGGATGCCGCAGCGCAACCTCGCCGTGGAGCTGCTGCAGAAGCTGCTCAAGGGCGAGATCAGCATCGCGCCGGCGGAAGAACGTCGTGCAGGCGCGGTCGTTCGCCGAGATGCTGGAGCAGACGATCCGCCGCTACCAGAACCGCGCGATCGAGGCGGCGCAGGTGATCGAGGAGCTGATCGCAGCTCGCGAAGGACATGCGCGAGGCGAACGCGCGCGGCGAAGCGCTCGGCTCACGGAGGACGAGCTGGCCTTCTACGACGCGCTGGAGACGAACGACAGCGCGGTGAAGGTGCTCGGCGACGAGACGCTGCGGACCATCGCGCGCGAGCTGGTCGCGACGGTCCGCAGACAACGTCACCATCGACTGGACCCTGCGCGAGAACGTCCGCGCGCAGCTCCGCGTGCTCGTCAAGCGCATCCTGCGCAAGCACGGCTACCCGCCCGACAAGCAGGAGAAGGCGACGCAG
Organism: uncultured Candidatus Rokubacteria bacterium; assembly: GCA_963848005.1. Classification (GTDB taxonomy): domain Bacteria; phylum Methylomirabilota; class Methylomirabilia; order Rokubacteriales; family CSP1-6; genus CAVWFS01. The sequence goes on along the minus strand of CAWKCA010000009.1, from coordinate 80,452 downwards.
ACGGTGCTCGAACAGGCGGAGTTGCTCTCCGAGCAGTGGGCGGCCGCATAGGAGGGCACCTCCCGGCCCGCAGACGCCGTCCATCACCGCTGCGATTGGCGACTTTTTGCTCTACAGCCTCGGCCGGGGCACCGGACTCACGTCGGCACCGCTCCGGTTGGACGATGGTGAGCCTGTGCAGGCCACTGGGTCACGGAGCTGGATCGCCTGGGCAACGAGATGCCGAGCTGTCGGCCCACCTCGACGCCGCCACCGCTCGCCTGCTCGACCTCATCCGCGAGTTCGATGCCCGGGGCGGCTGGAACAACGGCTTCCCGTCCTGCGCCGCCTGGCTGACCTGGCGCATCGGGCTCGCCCCGGGCGCCGCCCGCGAGCACGTGCGGGTGGCGCGCGCCCTGGGCACGCTGCCCCGGCTTGCCCGGGCCCTCGCCTGTGGCGAGCTGTCGTACTCCAAGGTCCGGGAGCTGACGCGCGTGGCCACACCGGAGACCGAAGAGCGGCTGCTGGCGGTGGGGCGGGCCGGCACCGCCGAACACGTTGCGCGGATCGTGCGGGGCTGGCGGCGGGTGGACCGGCAAGCCGAGGCCCGCGAGGCGGCCCTGCAGCACGCGAGCCGGGCGCTGCACGTGTATCCGGACAGCGACGGCACGGTGAGGATCAAGGGGCGGCTGACCCCGGAGGTCGGTGCCCTGCTCGTGCAGGCGCTCGCGGCCGCCCGGGAGACGCTGTACCAGCAGAGGCGGGGGAAGGAACCGGAAGCCGACCCACCGACGATGGAGCAGCAGCAGGCGGATGCCCTCGCCCTGCTCGCGGAGACGGCCCTCCACCACGGCCTCGACCCCGGCGCCCCGGGCGAGCGCTACCAGGTGGTGGTCCACGTCGATGCCGAGGTCCTGACGGACGCCGACGCGCCCGGCCAGTCGGCGCTCGACGACGGCGCACGCGTTCCAGCTGGAACGTCCCAGCGCCTGGCCTGCGACGCGAGCCGGGTGGTGATGCGACACGGCCGGGATGGCCGGGTCGTGGAAGTCGATGCCCGGACCCGGACGATTCCCCCGGCGATCCGGCGGGCGCTCCACCATCGCGACCGCGGTTGCCGCTTCCCGGGCTGCGGAGTCCGGTTCGGCCAGGGCCATCACATCCGTCACTGGGCCCAGGGAGGCCCCACCACGCTGTCGAATCTCGCCATGCTCTGTCGCCGGCACCACCGGGCCGTCCACGAGGAGGGCTACCAGGTCCATCGACAGCCGGACGGCGCGCTTCGGTTCCGCCGACCGGATGGCGGGCTCTTGCCCGAGGTCCCGCCGCCCCCCGAAGTGCCGGCCGATCCTGTGGAAGTCCTCGTGGCGCGGAACGACGCCGAGGGCCTTCACCTTCATGCGCGGACGGCAATGCCAGGCTGGAGCGGCGAGCGCCTCGATGTCGGCTGGGCCATCGCCGTCCTGCATCCCCTCGCTCAGCGCCCGTCGGTCACCGCCTTCGAGAGCGGATCATGCCCGATCGGCGAGGAGACGTCATACACTGCGGCGACGATCATCGGCGCCCGCGAAGGAGGATTCCCATGAAGGCTGCGCTCTTCTACGCTCCCCACTCGCCGATGCGGATCGAGGCGATCGACATCGCGGAGCCGGTCGGCCGCGAGGTTCTGGTCGAGACCGTCGCCAGCGGCGTCTGCCACAGCGACCTCCACTCGATCGACCGCGGCACCGCGCCCCCGCCGCAGCCGGTCGTGCTCGGCCACGAGGCTGCCGGCATCGTCGCCGCCGTCGGGCCCCACGTGACGGAGTTCCAGCCCGGGACCACGTCATCGCGTGCCTCTCGTTCTTCTGCGGCAAGTGCGACTACTGTCTCGTCGGCCGGACGAACCTCTGCTCCGACAAGCCGAACCGCGGGCCGGACGCGCCGCCCCGGCTGAGCAAGGACGGGCGGCCGCTGACGCAGGCCGCGGGCATCGGCGCGTACGCCGAGCAGATGCTCGTCCACGAGAACGCCCTGGTGAAGATCCGGAAGGACATGCCCCTGGACAAGGCGGCATTGATCAGCTGCGGCGTGGTCACCGGCGTGGGGGCCGTGCTGAACCGGGCGAAGGTGGCGCCGGCCTCCACGGTGGCCGTGCTCGGCGTCGGCGGGGTCGGGATGTCGGCGATCCAGGGCGCGCGCATTGCCGGGGCGCGGCAGATCATCGCCGTCGACGTGGTCGACGGGCAAGCTGGAGCGCGCGCGGGAGTTCGGGGCGACCCACGTCGTCAACGCCGCCAAGGTCGACGCCGTGGACACCGTGCGGCAGATGTCCGGGGGCGGCGTCGACTACTCGTTCGAGGCGATCGGCTTCGGCGAGACGGCGCGTCAGGCCTTCGAGATGCTGCGCGACGGCGGCTGGGCCACCATGCTCGGGGTGGCGCCGGCGAACGCGACGGTGGAGGTGCCGGCGGCGGCGCTGCGGCGCGAGAAGGTGCTCACCGGCAGCAGCATGGGCTCGAACCGGTTCAAGGTCGACATGCCGCGCTACATCGACCTCTACTACCAGGGCAAGCTGATGCTCGACGAGATGATCACCAGGCGCTTCCGCCTCGACCAGGTGGACGAGGCGTTCCAGGCCATGCGGGAGGGCGAGGTCATCCGCTCCGTGCTGATGTTCGACTGATCGCCGCCTCCGCCTGCTCCAGCCAGAACCGCATGTCCATCTCGCGGTACATCGTCGCCGCAGTGGTGAGGTGGGTCTCCGCCTCCTGCCGCTTGCCCGTTTGCCGGTAGAGCTGGCCGAGAGCGAGGTGGCAGTGCGCGACGAGCGGGCGCATCTCGAGCTCGGTGGCCAGGGCCATGGCCTGACGGTAGAAGTGCTCGGCCTCTTCGACTTCAGGCGGATCCCGACGGGAGTGGATCTCGCCGAGAAGCCTCAGGGCATAGGCCTCGTTTCCCTGTTCCTGATGCGCACGGGCGAGCGCCAGCGCATGTTCTGCCTGGGCGTGCGCCTCCTCGAGGCGGCCGGCCATCACATGCGCTTCCCCCAGGGGGAGGCGACAGAGGGCCTGAAAGCCGACCATCTCCGGGGCCATGGTTTGGTCCAGCGCCCGCGTGAGCAACGGCGCGGCGTCCGCGGCGCGTCCGTCCAGCTCATATGCCTCGCCCAGGGCTGCCGCCATCCTGGGAACAAAGAGCGGGAGGTTCACGTCCCGACCGATGCCCATGGCCTGCTCGAGTCGGGCGAGGGCCCGCGGTAGGTGGCCCTGGCGAAGGGCCAGCAGACCGATCCCGTAGTCGGCCCACATGACGCTGCTGGCGTGCCCGACCGTCTCGGCGATCCGCAGCCCTTCTTCTCCCAGGGCATGGCCCTCGGCGAACATCCCCAGCTCGGCATGGCAGGCGGCGAGGAAGGCGCGGGATTGCACGGCGGGCAGATTCGTCTGGCCGAAGCGCTCGTACTGCCGCGCCCCGTCGAGGGCCGCCACGGTCTGGCCGAGGCAGGCGATCGCCCGCCGATAGTGGCCCTGCGCCCAGTGAGCTGCGCCAAGGAACAGGTTCGCCAGCGCCTGGAGAACAACGTCCCCACCGGTTGTACCGAGAGTGAGGGCCCGCTGAGCGGCCGCGATGGTCTCGTCATACGCGCCCCTGTTGCGGAAATGAACGGACAGAAAACCGGAGATCTGTCCCAGCCGGCGGGGATCGTCGAGGGCCACGGCAAGGGCCTCGGCCTCGCGGAGACACGCCAGGATGCGCGCGGAGTCGTTCGACGGCAGGAGCGCCGAGCGCAGGGCGAGTCGGAGGTCGATGGCCTGCTCGCGCGTGTCGCGCGTCTCCGGCAGATGCGATAGCGCATCGAGCGCCTGCTCGTAGTACCCCACCGCCTCGCGGTAGGCCGACCGGTCGAGCGCCTTGAGCCCCGCCTGCCGGAGATAGTGCAGGGCCTTCTCCCACATCTCGCCGCGGACCGCGTGGTGGCCCAGCCGCTCGACGTGTTCGATCAGCCGGCTCGCATGGAGGGTCTCGACGGCCTCCATGATCCGGGCGTGGGTGGCGCGACGCCGCTCCTGCAGGAGGCTCGCGTAGGTCACCTCGTGCGTGAGGGCGTGCTTGAAGGTGTACTCGTGGTCGGGAAACAGGCGCGTCTCGTAGAGGAACTCGGCGGCCTGTAGATGGTCGAGTCCGCGGCGGAGCGCCTCGTCCGGGAGGTCGGCGACGGCCTGGAGCAGCGCGAAGGGCACATCCTTGCCGACCACGGAGGCGACTTGCAGTAGGCGTTTGTCCTCCGGCGGCAGTCGGTCGATGCGCGCCGCCAGCATCGCCTGGACCGTGGGGGGAACCTGGATCGCCTGGACTGGTTGCGTCAGCCGATACCGCCCTCGCTCCCCCGCCAGCGCCTTCGTCTCCGCCAGCGTGCGGACCGTCTCCTCCAGGAAGAACGGGTTGCCGCGCTTGACGAGGAGCAGCTTGAGCGGCGCCAGCCCGGGGTCCGTTCCGAGGAGCGCGTCGAGCAGCTCGCCGGCGCTCTCGGCCGGGAGCGCGTCCAGCCGCAGCTGACTGTAGTAGGCCTTGCCGCCCCACGCGTGCTGGTACTCGGTGCGGTAGTTCACGAGCAGCAGCAGGCGCGCCGATCCCAGGCTGTCGACCAGGCCGTCGAGCAGCGCCTGCGTCTCGCCGTCGATCCAGTGAAGGTCCTCGAAGATCAGCAGCAGCGGTTGCTCTTGCGCCTCCCGCAGCAGCAACTGCCTCACGGCGTCGAGCGTGCGCCGGCGACGCTCGGCCGGGTCGAGCGTCTGCCACGCGGCGTCGTCCACGGGCGCCCCCAGCAGGGCCAGCAACGCCGGGAGCGTCGGCTTCAGCGACTCGTCCAGGGTGAGCAGCTTGCCTGTCACCTTCTCGCGGATTTCGCGCAGGTCGTCCCGGTTCTGGATCTTGAAGTAACCCTTGAGGAGGTCGATGGCCGGCAAGTAGCTCGTCGCCTTGCCGTACGAGACCGAGGCGCTCTCGAGGACCAGCCAGCCTTGCAGGCGATGCGAGTGCGTGAACTCGTAGACGAGGCGCGACTTGCCCACCCCCGCCTCGCCCACGATCGCCGCCACCTGCCCTGGCCGGCGCCGGCGAGCTGCTGAGCGCGGCGGAGCTCCTCCAGCTCGGCGTCGCGGCCGACGAAGCGCGTCAGGCCGCGCCGGGCGGCCGCCTGCAGCCGGGTCCGCGCCGGGCCCGCCCCCGTCACCTCGTAGACCTCCACGGGGTGGGCGAGTCCCTTCACCGGCACGGGGCCGAGCGACTTCACCTCGACGTAGCCCTCGCAGAGCGCCAGCGTCTCGGGGGTGATCACGATCGCCCCGGGATCGGCGAGCTGCTCCATCCGCGCGGCCAAATGCGTTGTCTGGCCGACCGCCGCGTAGTCCATGTGGAGATCGCTGCCGATGGCGCGCACGACGACCGTCCCGGAGTTCAGCCCGACGCGGATCTTGACCACGGCCGCGTGAGAGCGCCGCACCTCGTCCGCGTACTTCCTCACGCTCTCCTGCATCCTGAGCGCCGCGTAGCAGGCCCGCACGGCGTGGTCCTCGTGGGCGAGCGGCGCCCCGAAGAGCGCCATGATGCCGTCGCCCATCACCTGGTTCACCGTGCCCTCGTAGTGGTGCACGGCTTCCATCATCCGTTCCAGCACCGGGTCGAGGATCGTGCGCACGTCTTCGGGGTCGCGGTCGACGAGCAGCTCCATCGAGCTCTTGAGGTCGGCGAAGAGCACGGTGACCTGCTTGCGCTCCCCTTCGAGCGCCGCCTTCGAGGTGAGGATCTTCTCGGCGAGGTGCTTGGGGGTGTACGCCTCCGGAGCGGGCGAACGGACGGGGGCGGCGGTGCCCGCGGCTACGGCCTGGCCGCACTGGGGGCAGAAGCGGGCGCCCCCGGGCAATGCCGCGCCGCAGGAGCCGCAGGCCATCGCCAAGATCAGACGGGCGCCTGCAGCACCTGCCGGGCGCCGCGCAGTTCCGGCGCGTCCTGGGCCAGACCGACCTCTTCCGCTCGCAGGACCAGTTGCCGGCAGGCCTGCCGCTGGAGCGTTGCGTCGCCCTTCCGTCCGTAGGCCCAGGCCAGGGCCGCCAGCGACGGCACGTGGTAGGAATTGGCCAGCAAGCGCCGCTGCGCCAGCTCGATGACTTCCTCCACGTGCCCGAGTCGACGATGCACCTCCATGAACACGTCGGGGAAGATGTCCTTCTGCTCCCGGCTGCCGCCACCCATGATGTGGATCTGCTCCACGGCCGGCGCCATGAGTCGTATGGCCTCGGCAAGATCGCCCTGGATGATCTCCAGCTCGCCCTCCAGGAGCGATGCCCCCAGTGTGGACCAGTGGCCGCTGGCGCGCCCCTCGGGGAGGTGGCGCAGCCGCTCGACCTGCCGTCTGGCTTTGCCCCATTCCCCGGCGCGCGCGAAGGCCACGCCGATCCAGTGGTGCATCCAGGTGGTCTGGAAGTCCGCATACTCGAGGACGCGTTCGGCCTGCTTGGCCAGGTCTTGCCAGATCGCCTCGTCGGTGGGCGTGTGGCGCAGCACTTCGAGGCGCCACAGGAGCTCGATGCGCTCGTACAGCGGCAAGGGCGGACTGGAGGAGGCCCAGTAGTCGCGGGTCAGGCGCTCGTGCCCCAGGATGGCCTGCGCATCGGCCAGGTGCCAGAGGAGGTGGGCGTAGCGCTCCAGCGATACGGCCCGCTCGAAGGTCTCGAGTGCGTTGCGGTAGTCGCCCCGGGCCTGATAGGCATGGCCGACCGAATGGTAGGTGTAGAGATTGGTCGGGTCCTGGGCCAGGGCGCGCAGGCTCATGGCGAGCCCCTCGTCGTTGTATCCGGATTGCTCCAGAAAGAAGCCGAGCATCGTCTGGAACTGCGGCTCGCCAGGGTCGGCCTCGAGACTCCGGCGCGCGAGGTCGATGCCATCCCCATAGCGCCCCTGGGTGATGCAATTCAGGCCGACGATGCGCACGGCCATGCGATCGGTCGGATGCTGAGCGGCGATCTGGCCCAGGAAATCGTAGGCCTTGGCCTGGTCACCGCGTTGCATGGCATCGACCGCGCGCACGTGCAGGCGTTCGCGCTCGTGGCGCACGTCATCGGCCAGCGCGGCGGCTTGACGACCCGCCGCCGTGGCCAGGTCGGCTCTTCCCATCCGCCAGGCGATATAGCCCTTCGTGCAGTGCGCCAGCGCGAACTGCGGATCACACTGCGCGGCTGCGTCCAGGGCCTCCAGGGCCCCGGTGCGCCAGCGCAGGAACAGGTCGACGCCACGCTCGTACGCCGCGAGCGCGTCGGCCGACGTCGTCGACACCGCGAGTCCTTTGATGTCAGTGCACGTCATGCCGTTCTCCGTCCGCCTATCCGCGCAGGCGCGGACACAGGCGCAGCGCGTTCTCGGCGAGCATCTTCCGCTTGGCGCGCTCGGTGAGCCCGGGGCGACTCACCACCTGGTCGACGCTCTCCGGCCACGCCGTATCGCCGTGCGGCCAGTCGGTGGCGAAGAGCCACAGATCCTCCCCGAGCTCTTGCACGCAGAACTCCAGCGAGCGCTCCCAGGTGTCGATGGCGTGGAAGTAGCGCCCCTCGGCCAGGACCTCGCGCGGCAAGCGCTTGAGGTTGGGGACGTGACCCGGAGACATCAAGTAGTGCGTGTCCAGGCGATCGAGCGCCAGGGGTAGCCAGCCGCCGCCGGTCTCGATGATGGCCACCCGCAAGGTCGGGAACATCTCGAAGATGCCTCCGCCGACGAGCGCTCCCAGGGCGGCCATGCCCGCCCACGGGTTGGCGAAGCTGTGCAGCAGAAACCACGCGCCGTCCATGTCGAACGTGCCCGGCCCGTAAGGCGGCCGCGCCGTCCCCCCGTGCGCCAGCAGCGGCAGGTCGAACTCCTGGGCCACCTCGTAGAGGGGATAGAGATCCGGGTTGTCGAGCAGCTTTCCCTCGGGCGCCTGCGGCGAGATATAGATGCCGACCAGGTTCGGATCCCGGTTCGCCCAGTGGCGGATCTCGGCGACACCTCCAGGGACGTCGCGCATGTTGGCCACCAGGGTCCACTTGAGGCGGCGCGGAGCCTGGCTGCAGAAGTCGGCGACCCAGCGGTGATAGGCCCGGTACAGCGCGTTCTCGAAGCCCACGTCGCGAAGCGCGCAGTAGCTCGAAACGTGCGTGGGATAGAGGACGTTGACGTCCACCTGCGCGCGGTCCATGTCCTCCAGGCGCGCCTTGACGTCCCAGCTCACCTCGCGGCGGATCGGCGGGAGGGTATCCGGCCGTCCAGGCGGGAAGGCCTGGCGGCCCCCTTCCATGTTGGACCGTTTGGTGAGCCCGAAGGTGTCGCGGCGGCCGAGGGGCCGGCCGGTCTCCATGGGCTCGACGAGCGAGGTCCGGCTGCCGAAGAGCGAGTACGCGTTGCCCGCTTCGGCCTGCTTGGCCACGGCGTCACAGAGCTGCTGATAGGCGTCGTGGTAGGCGGGATCGAGGTAGTCGCCATAGAAGCGGTCTGCCCGCTCCACGATGTGGGAATCGAGATCGATCACCGGGGTGCCGTTCCAGCTCATCTTCGTTCTCCTTCGGGGCCGGCGCTCGCCGTCGCCGGCCCCGTCCCCGTCATCATCAGCGGGCGGCGCTCCGCGCGGCCGCGGCGGCGTCCGCCTTCGCGAAGTCGGCGTCCGTGAACCCGTAGAGGTGCGCGCCCCCCATGAAGATCTGCGCCGCGATCTCGCGAGGGACGTTCTTCAAGAGGTTCGTGGACACGTGGGGGAAGTTGGAGTCGAAGTGCGGATAGTCGGTCGAGATGCACATCCGATCGGCGCCGATGAGCCCGGCGGTCGCCTCGATCTCGGGCTCGCTGCCCTCGACCGCCGCCCAGCAGTTGCGCCGGAAGTACTCCTTGGGCGTCAGCGACAGATAGGGCGCGTGGGTGTCGCGGTACTTCGGATAGTCCCACTCGATGCGCGACAGCAGGCCTGGCACCCACGAGTTCTGCGCCTCCAGGAAGCCGACGCGCAGCGTGGGATGGAACTCGAAGACGCCGCCGATGATCATGGCGATCAGGGCCTGCTGCATCTCGATCCAGTGGCTCGCCACGTGGCGGTAGAAGCGGTTCTCGCCGTAGAGGACGTTCATGTGCGAGTACCAGGCGCCCGTGCCCTCGTGGAACCCCCACGTCACGTCCAGCTCCTCGTGCATGCTGTAGAGCGGGTCCCAGTAGTTCGAGTGCCAGAAGTGGCCGTTCACGAGGTTCGGGCGGATGAAGGAACCCACGGCCCCCAGCTCCCGCACGCAGCGCAGCAGCTCGCGGCAGGCCAGGTGGACGTCGTGGATGGGCAGCATGGCCGCGAACTTGAGCTGGTCCGGGCTGTGCCGGCAGAACTCGGCGATCCAGTTGTTGTAGGCCTGGCAGAGGGCGAGGGACAGCCACGGATCGAGGTCGTCACGGGCGATGAGGCTGAGGCCGGTGGTGGGGAAGAGGACGGCGATGTCCACGCCCTCCATCTCCATGCCCATCACCTGCGCCACCGGGTCGTAGTTGCGCTCGATGGCGAAGTCGAGCCGCCCCGTGTCGGCCAGCCGCGAGCCCGAGAGCGGCTGGCTGCTGTGCGTGGTGCCCGGCCGCGAGCGCTTGCGGTACTGCTGCAGCTCGGCGTCCTGGGTGGTCGGCAGGCCGTCGATGACGATGGTGCCGCGGCGCGGCCGGCCAGTCTTGTCGATCGGGAGGATGACCCGCTCCTTGAACTTCTGGTCCAGATAGCGCTGGAACAGGTCGGGCGGTTCCATGATGTGCATGTCGCAGTCCACGAACTTGAGCCCGTCTTTCATCACGCCCTCCGTGTCGTGGGAACCAGGTAGAGCACCCGAGGTTCCCGTCAGGGTATCCGATCCCTTCCCGTCGCGCGATCGGTGTCGCACGATCGACTTCACTCGGCGGCAAGCTCGCCGAGCGCCGCGAGCGTGCGGCCGAGCGCCTGCTCGTCGCCGGGCGGCAGGATCGGCATCGCCAGCAGCTCGGCAGCGCCGAAGGACGGAAGCTGGCGCAGGCGCTCCTTGACCTGCGCGGCGGTGCCGTGCACGACCAGCGCGTCGATCATCCGATCGGAGAGCGTGCCGTCCTTCGCCTCGGGGAAGCCGGCGTCCTGGAACATCTGCGAGTAGTACGGGACGCGCGGGTACCGCCCGAGCTGCTCGGCCGCCCCTTTGCGCACGCCGCCGACGTCCTCCGACACCGAGACCGGCACGTGGGCGATGAGGGGCGGCACCGCCCGGCCGGCCTTCGCCGCGCCGTCCCGGAGCGCGGGAAGGGCGACGTCGCGGAGATACGGCAGGGGGCACACCCACGAGATGGCGCCGTCCGCCAGCTCGCCGCAGGTGCGAAACCCGATCGCCCGCAGCGCGGAGGCCATGACCGTCACCCGGGTGGGGCCGGAGAGCTGCACGTGGGCCTTGAGGCGCTTGCCATCGAAGTCCACCTTCCCGCCGTTCAGGGCGGCCCGAAGGATGGTGAGGTACTCCCGCAAGTGCTCCTGCGGCCGCTCGAACGGGATACCCCACGTGCCTTCGATCGACGGCTTGTGACTCGGGCCGACGCCGAGCCGCAGCCGTCCCGGCGCCAGCGCGTCGACGGCGAGGGCGCCCTGGACGAGCGCGAGCGGGTGACGCGGGAACGTCGGGATGATGGAGGTCCCGAGCAGGATGCGCGTCGTCCGGGCCGCGGCCGCCGCGAAGACCACCAGCGGATCCGGGGCGGCGCCACCACAGGTCATCCACGCGCACTGGATGCCCGCCCGTTCGGCCGCCACGATGCCATCGATGAGCCTCGGCACGTTCGTGCCGGCGACGTGGACGCCAACCATCAGGTTCTTCATCGCTGTTCTCCATTCTGGATTCGTCGGGCCGAGTTCTCCTCGGCGCTCGCAGTGTAGCTCCGGTCCTTGCCTTGGGTGAAGACCGAGACGAGCCGCGCGGTCAGGAGCCGCGGGTGGCGCTATGCTTCGTCACGCCATGCGGCATCTGTCGCGCTCCCCGCGGTCGGGTCGATGACGGATGGGGAAGGGCGTCGCGACGCGAGCGGGGACCTCGGCCCGCGTCTTCTGCGCTACCTTCGCGCGGAGCTCCAGCGTCCGGACATCGGCCTCGTCGAGCCGCTCACACCGCTTGCCGGAGGATTCGACACCGAGATCTTCGCCTTCCGCTTGAGTGGAGCGGTCCCAGCCCTGTCGGGGCCACTCATTCTCCGCAGGCTCTCACGGCACCACGATCCCCTCCGGGCGCTGCGCGAGCGCGCCATCCAGAACGCCGTAGCGAGCATGGGTTTCCCCGCACCCCGCGTGCCGCTGGCGAGTGCGGACCCTGAGATCCTCGGCGGAGCGTTTCTCGTCATGGAGCGGCGGCCTGGTCGGCCGCTGCTTGCGGCACAGCGTCTCGGGATTGCCCGGCTGCTCGTCGAGACCCAGCTTCGGCTCCACGCCCTCGATCCCGATGTGCTCCTCGGTGCCCTCGAGCGCGCGGTCCCGGGCTCGAGCGCGCTCGTGACCTTGGACGGCCACCTGGGCCAGCTCGCGGCGCGGATCGGACGCCGTGCTCTCGACGGTCTCGCACCGGCCATGCGCTGGCTTCAGGACCATCGTCCCGGGCCCGGCGGAACGCGCGCCATCTGCCACGGTGACTTCCACCCGCAGAACCTTCTTGCCGCCGGGGGAGAGGTGACGGCGGTGCTCGACTGGCCCAACGTCGTGGTGGCTGACCCGGCATACGACGTGGCTGCCACGTGCGTGATCCTCGGGCTCACCCCGCTGGAGATCTTGTCCGTGAAAAGGCCGTTGCGCTGGCTTGCGGAGGCCGGTCGGCGCCTCGTTCTCGCGCTCTACCTGGGCGGGTACCGGCGCCGGCGGCCGCTCGAGGCGACTGGATTTGCATACTACGAGGCGCTGGCGTGCATGCGCGGGCTCGTCCGCGTGGGTGAAAGTCGCATCGCCGTCCCCGACGGCGCCGCCGCCGCGCCTGCCAATCCGCTCGACGCCTCGTCCTTTGGGGATCGGCTGGGTGCGCGCTTCGCGGCTCGCACGGGGATCCGCCCGGTGCTCCCGGCGAAGGGTGCCCGCTGAGCCATGCTGCGCCACAGGCGACGCGTGCTCGTCATCGGCTGCGCGGGCGCCGGCAAGACGACCTTCGCGACGGCGCTCGCCCAGATCACCGGGCTGCCGCTCATCTATCTGGACCGCCACTACTGGCAGCCCGGCTGGATACCGACGCCGGAGGGCGCCTGGCATCAGCGAGTCTCGGACCTCGCGCAGCAGGATTCATGGATCATGGACGGCAACTACAGCAACTCCCTGGCGGTACGCCTGGCCCGGTGCGACGCGGTCGTGTTCCTCGATCTTCCCCGGCTGACGTGTCTCTGGGCCGTTCTGCGGCGGGTCGTGGTGTCTCAATCCGTCCGGCGTCCCGATCTTCCCGACGGATGCCCAGAGACGGTCGACTGGGAGTTCTTGCGGTGGATCTGGAACTTCCCCGCGCAGTCGCGTCCGAGAATCGTTCAGGCGCTGGAGCGGGTAAGGGACGATGTCGTCGTGATGCGAATCACGCGATGGTCGCAGGTGGGGGCGGTGTTGACCGCCGCGTGGACCCCTATAGATCCCGTCGACTAGGGGCGCGAATGAGGCTCGAGACGGCCAGCCTCGGTCTCGAGCAGTGGAGAGTTGACGTGCTACCCTCCGGGCCACGGAGGACGCGTGCCGATGCCCCGACTCGATCGCCTGCCGCAGATCAACCGCAACAATCTGCTGACGTTTCCCGCCCAGGTCAACGACACGGCGCCCTTCGTGGCGCTCGGGAAACGGCTCGCCGCGTGCCGGCTGGCCATCGTGACCACGGCCGGGCTGCACCGGCGCGGCGACCGGCTGTTCGGGCCCGGCGATCAAACGTATCGCGTGCTTCCCTCCGACACGCCGACGGCGGACATCATGCAGAGCCACACCAGCCTCGGCTTCGACCGCACGGCGATCATGCGGGATCTCAACATCTCGTTCCCCATCGATCGGGTGCGGGAGCTGGTCGCGCGCGGCGAGCTGGAGGGGTTGGCGCCGAACTTCTACTCGTTCATGGGGGCGCAACGCGATGCCGTACGTATCGACAGGGAGACCGGGCCCGACGTAGGCCGGCGCCTGCGCGACGAGGGCGCGGACGTGGCCCTCATCACGCCCACCTGACCGTTCTGCACGCACACCGGGGGTGTGCTAGCCCGCGCGCTGGAGGCGCAGGGCATCGCCACGACGTCGATCAGCATGGTGCGCGAGCACACGGAGAAGGTGAAGCCTCCGCGCGCGCTGTTCGTGCCCTTTCCCTTCGGCCACGCGCTCGGCCGTCCGAACGATCCGGCGCTGCAGCATGGGGTTCTGCGCGCGGCCCTCGATCTTCTGACCGAGCCCGCCGGGCCCGTGCTGCGTGATTTCCCCGACGACGCGGAGCCGGGCGACCAGCCGGCGGCTCCGACGCAGGCATCGGTCATCACGGCCGCGGCCCAGGTGCCGGACGATCCGGCCATGGAGACGACGCAGATGCGGCAATACCACGAGCAGTGGCTGGCGCGGAATGGCGGCCGCACCGCCTTCGGGCTCACGGGCATTCCCGCCACGCGCTTTCGCGGGGTCGTCCGCTTCCTCCAGGGATTCGCCGACGGCGAGGCCGTCGACATGCCGGAGCGCCCGCAAGACGTGCCGCTGCCGGGTTTCATCCGCTGGTGCGCGGACGATCTCAAGGCGCTGTACCTCGAGGGCCACATGGCGATGAAGCCGGCCGCGGGCGGCGACGAGATCGCGCGGTGGTTCTGGGGGGAGACGGCGACGGGCCAGCTCCTGCGCCGCGTTGGCCAGCGACTCGACGCCTCCGACGATCCGCGCTGGAAGGCCGCTGCCTTCGGCGTCGCGCGGTAGCGCGCGTATCGGACTCGGGAGAGGGCCTGGCATGCCGGACTTCCTGGAGCCGAGCCGTCTCGAGCGGATCTTCAATTCGGCGTTCGGCGTTCTCGTGGGCCTCGGGCTCGGCCTTCGGCACAACTATCTCCTGCAGGTGAGGGGGCGGAAGACCGGGCGCGTCCATTCGACTCCGGTCAACGTGCTCGAGCTGATGGGCCGGCGCTTTCTCGTCGCTGGCCGGGGGCGCACGCAGTGGGTCCGCAACGCGGAGGTTGCTGGAGAGGTCCAGCTCACGCGAGGGCGGAACCGACAGCGATGCCGCCTCCGGGCGGTTTCCGGCGATGAGAAGCCGCCGATCCTGAGCGCCTACCTCCATCGGTTCAGGCCGACGGTTCAGCGCTACTTTCCGTTACCCGCGGGCTCGGCGCCGGATGCGTTCACCAGGATCGCCGACCGATACCCCGTCTTCGAACTGCTTCCGTGAGGGCAACCAGACGACGAGCCCCTGAGGCTGGCGCGGGGCAATTCCGGCCGCATCCGGCGGCGCCTTCAGGGCAGGAGGTCGGCGACGGCGATGCTCGCGTGCGCGGCGGCGAGGGGTGAGATGAAGTCGCCCGCGGTGAGGCTCTGCACGACCTGATAGTGCCAGCCGTGCGGCGCCGCCGGTGCGAGGTTGGGCGCGCGGTGCACGATCAAGAGACGGCGCGTGAGGTCGAGGATCCAGTAGTCCTGGATGCCCGCGCGAGCGTAGAGGCTCGCCTTGGTGGTTCGGTCGAACGCCAGGCTGGATTGGGCGATCTCGACGATCAGCACGGAGCGCGATGGGACCGGGTTGACGGCCTGCCGGGGTGTCCCCCGGACGACCGAGAAATCCGGCTCGGGTCGGGATTCGTCGTCGAGGTTGATGGGCAGTTGGCCGCGGACTCGCCAGCCGGGGCCAAAGGCGGCGCGCAGGGCGTCGTGCACCAGCTCGATGGCGAGCGCATGGGAATCGCTCTGGGGCTCACGGACCACCAGCTCTCCGGCGATCAGCTCGAGACGCTCGTCCGGGCCGAAGACACCCTGCTCGATGAGCCGCTCGTACTCGCCTCGGCTCCAGCGCCGCGTTCGGTACTTGACGGTCGACATGGCGTTCTTGCGAGGGACGCTAGCGGTCGCCATCATGGAAGTCAACGTCTCTGATCGAAGACACCCGATCCGGGTGTGAGTGGAGGGTGCCATGCGGCTCAAGCGCTCGGTGGCGCGGTTGGTCATGTGGGAGCGGGTGTGCCGCGTCGCCACGGTGGGCACGCGGGGCGTGCCCCACCTGGCGCCGGTCTGCCAGGTCGTGGCGGATGGCAAGATCTACTTCGCATCGGGGAACGACGGTCGAAAGGTGCTCAACATCCGGGAGAACCCGAAGGTGGCGGTGACGGTCGACCTCTACTCGGACGATTGGGCGAATCTCAAGGGAGCGATGATCCAGGGCACGGCCCAGCTCCTCGAGCGGGGTCCGCGCTACCGCAGGATTCGCCGCTTGCTCTACGACAAGTACCCGCAGTATCCGGACGAGGCGGCTCTCGACGAGTCGGACTCGGTGATAATCGAGGTCGTCCCGGACCACGTCCTCACGTGGGGCCTAGACTGAGCAAGACGCCGGCAAGGAGAACACGATGGCGACAGCGACGACCGATATGCGTACCGGCACCGCCCACCCCCTCGATCCCCTCAGCGCCGGCGAGATCGCCCGCGCCTGGGAGCTGACCCAGGCGAAGCAGGCGCCGGGCCCACGCACGCGCGTGATCTCCATCACGCTGCACGAGCCGCCCAAGGAGGTGGTCCTGCGCCACCAGCCGGGTACTTTCGTCGAGCGCGAGGCCTTCGTGGTCCTCCTCGACAACGCCACCCGGACGACCTATGAGGCGGTGGTCTCGTTGACCAAAGAGGGCGTGGTCTCGTGGACGGCGGTGCCCGGCGTCCAGCCGTCGATCGTCTTCGACGAATTCTTCGAGTGCGAGGCGGCGGTGCGCGCCGATGCGCGCTGGCAGGACGCCATGCGCAAGCGCGGCGTCACGGACTTCAGTCTCACCATGGTCGATCCCTGGTCGGCCGGCAACTTCGGCTTCGCCGGCGAGGAGGGCCGCCGGCTGGTTCGCGCGTTGACCTGGGTGCGGCGCAACCCCACCGACAACGGCTATGCCCGACCGGTGGCCAACGTCCTCACCGTCGTGGATCTCGACGACATGAAGGTCGTCGACGTGCAGGACTTCGGCGTGATTCCTTTGCCGACCGAGGACGCGAACTATTCTCCTGACGTGGCGGGCACGCGCACCGATCTCAAGCCGCTGGAAATCCGCCAGCCCGAAGGCCCGAGCTTCGAGCTGAACGGCCACGAGCTCTCCTGGCAGCGTTGGCGAATGCGCCTCGGCTTCACCCCGCGCGAGGGGCTGGTCCTCCACGCGGTGACATACCACGATCAGGGGCGCGCCCGGCCCATCCTCTACCGCGCCTCCGTCGTCGACATGGTCGTTCCCTACGGCGATCCACGGCCCACGTACTTTCACCGCAATGCTTTCGACATCGGCGAGTACGGCATCGGCTATCTCGCCAACTCGCTGGAGCTGGGCTGCGACTGCCTCGGCGAGATCCGCTATCTGGACGCCGTCGTCAACGACAGCCGCGGGGGCACCTTCACCATTGCCAACGCCATCTGCATCCACGAGGAGGACCACGGCATCCTCTGGAAGCACCTCGACTGGCGCACGGGCCATAGCGAGGTCCGGCGCTCGCGCCGGCTTGTGGTCTCGTTCATCGCCACGGTGGGCAACTACGAATACGGTTTCTACTGGTACTTCTACCAGGACGGCACCATCCAGCTCGAGGTGAAGCTGACCGGCATCATCTCCAACGGCGCCGTGATGCCGGGCGAGAAGCCGCCGTGGGGCGAACTGGTCACGCCGCAGGTCTACGGTCCGATCCACCAGCACTTCTTCAGCGTGCGGCTGGACATGATGGTCGACGGGGCGCAGAACTCCGTCTACGAGGTGAACACCGTCGCCGATCCTCCAGGGCCGCACAACCCCTACGGAGGCGCGTTCCGCGCGCACGCCACCTTGCTGGGACGCGAGTCCGAGGCCCAGCGGATCATCGACCCGCTGGCCGGACGCTTCTGGAAGATCGTCAACCCGTCGGTGAGGAATCGGCTGGGCGAGCCCGTCGGCTACAAGCTCATGCCCGGCGAGAACGTCCTGCCCTTCGCGGCGCCCGAGGCCCAGGTCACGAAGCGCGCGGGTTTCATGACGAAGCATCTCTGGGTCACCCGCTTCGACCAGAATGAGAAGTACGCCACGGGCGACTATCCGAATCAGCATGCGGGTGGGGCCGGGCTGCCGAGCTACGTGCAGGACGACGCGTCGCTGCAAAACACCGACGTGGTGGTGTGGTACACGTTCGGCGCCCACCACGTCGTGCGCCCCGAGGACTGGCCGGTGATGCCCGTCGCCTCCATCGGCTTCATGCTCAAGCCCGTCGGCTTCTTCGACCGGAATCCCGCGCTCGACGTCCCGCGGCCCATGAAGCACGGCGCCAACGGCGACGGCGCGGCGTGCTGCCACTCGGGCTGAGCGCCGCGCGCCGGCGAGCCTTGATCGGGATCGCTGCCGGGCTGTCCGATCCGCCCTACGCCCGACGCTCTTCGCGATGACGGGCGTCGCGGATCAGCTCGCGAAGGCGGGTGGGGCTGAGCGGCATCTCGCGGATGCGGATGCCGAGCGGCGCGAGGGCGTCGTCGATGGCTTCGGCCAGGAGGGCTGGTCCCGGAATGGCGCCGGCCTCGCCGACGCCTTTGATGCCCAGCGCGTTGAGCGGTGACGGCGTCTCCAGGTGGCCGATCTCGACGGGTGGAATCTCCATGGCCGTCGGCATCAGGAAGTCCATGTAGGTTGCGGTCAACGGCTGACCATCGTCGTCGCACGCGAGCCTCTCGTAGAGGGCTCCGCCGATCCCCTGCGCCACTCCGCCGCGGATCTGCCCCTCCACGATGGTCGGGTTGATCATCGTGCCGCAGTCGTGCTGGACCACGTACCGATGGAAATGGACGTCGCCCGTCTCGAGGTCCACCTCCACGATGGCCGCGTGACAGCCGCTGGCGAAGGTGGCCTGCAGCGGCGCGTGGTAACCGGACGCCTCGAGCCCGGGCTCCTCGCCTGCCGCCAGCACTGCTCCGCCGCGCGGCTTGACGAGGCGGAGCGCGGCCTCTGACGTTTCCTTGCCGTAGGCGTAGCGAATGGGGTTGGCCACCGTTGCGAGAGCTCCAAGGGTCAGCTCCTTCCCGGGAACGCCCTTCACGCGGACGGCGCCGCTCGTGATCTCGAGATCGTCCGCGGAGGCCTCGAGGAGACCGGCGGCCACTCGCAAGGCCTTGTCGCGAACTTTCAGGGCGGCGGCGTGGATGGCGTGGCCGCTGGTCACGAGGGCACGGCTGGCGAAGGTTCCCGCGCCCCAGTTGAAGGCGCGGGTGTCGCCGGTCACCACGGTCACGTCGGCCGGGTCGCAGCCCAGCGCCGCGGCGGCGATCTGCGCGAAGGTCGTCTGGTGCCCCTGGCCCTGCGTGGTCACGCCCGTGGCCACGAACACCTTGCCGCTCGGCTCCACGCGCACGTGGGCGCCCTCGTAGGGGCCGATGCCCGTGCCCTCCACGTAGCAGGCGACACCGAGCCCGAGGTGCCGTCCCTCCTTGCGGGCCTGGGCCTGGCGCGCGCGAAAGTCTCGCACCCCGACCATGCCCAGTGCCATGTCGAGGCCTGCCGGATAGTTGCCGCTGTCGTAGCGGGTGGGGCCGCCGTCCTGGAAGGTGAGGCCCACGTCCCAGGGGAATTCATCGGGCTGGATCAGATTGCGTCGCCGGACCTCGGCGGGCTCGAGCCCTAGCTCGCGCGCGACGAGGCCGATCATGCGTTCCATGGCGAAGGTGCCGTGCGGCCGGCCCGCCCCGCGGTAGGGGCTTACCGGGACGCGGTTCGTGTAGGCCACCTCGAACTCGACGTGATAGTGGCGCAGCCGGTATGGCCCGGGGAGCTGCGTGGCGGTGATGATGGGCACCACGATGCCGTACGGCGTGTAGGCGCCGGTGTCGTGGACGAAGCGGTCGCGCACGGCGAGGATGCGCCCGTCGGCGTCCACCGCGACCTCGACGTGATGGACCTGGCGGCGCTCCTGGTTGGCGGCGAGCAGGTGCTCGTGGCGGTCCTCGATCCACTTCACGGGGCGGCCCAGGCGGAGGGCGGCGAACGGGACGAGGATCTCCTCCGGATAGAACAGCATGATCTTCGTGCCGAAGCCTCCCCCGGTGTCGGGCGCGATCACCTCCACGCGGAACTCGGGAAGGCCGAACATCCGGGCGAGGCCGTTCTTGATGGGGAGGGGCGCCTGGGTGGAGTCCCACACGCGCAGAACGCCGGTGCGCGGCTCGTACTCCGCGACGACCCCGCGGCCCTCGATCGGGCTCCCGCAGCTCCGCTCGATGACGAGCCGCTCGCGGAGCACGCGCGCCGCGCCGCGGAAGGCGCCGTCGGGGTCGCCCACGGTCTGCGGGAAGTGGGCCGCCCGGTTGGCGGGGACGTCCGCGTGCACGCGTGCGGCGCGCGGATCGAGCGCGGCTTCGGGATCGACGACGGCGGGGAGCGGCTCGTACTCGACGTCGACGAGCGCCGCGGCGTCCTCGGCCAGGTAGCGGCTGTCCGCCACCACGAAGGCCACCGGCTCTCCGACGAATCTCACCTGGTCGACGGCGAGCGGGCGCTGCGTGCGTCCGTGGCTGAGCGCGGGATGCGGAATCAGGAGCGGGCCGGGCTGGTTCAGGTCACCGAGATCGCGGGCGGTGAGCACGAGATGCACGCCGGGGAGGCTGCGGGCGGGCGCCGCGTCGATGCGGAGAAGCCGGGCGCGCGCGTGCGGGCTGCGGAGGACCGCTCCGTGGAGTACGCCGGCCGGACGCACGTCGTCCACGAAGCAGCCGCGCCCGCGGAGGAATCGCGGATCCTCGCTGCGGGCGACGCGCGCGCCGATCATGCGACCCGATGGTACTCCGGCGCCTCGGCCGATCGACAGCAAACTCCGCGAAACCCGGTCACCTGCCTTGACAGGAGCGACGGGCGTGTGATCTTCTCCGGTGACCAACGCCGGTGCGAGACGCCGACGTCATCGGGAGGGGCGCGATGCGAATGGCCGCTCTGGCCCTGAAGCGCAAGCAGTGGGAGCCGCTTGCCTTCGCCTCGCCCTCGCTGATCCTGATCGTCATCGTCATCGTGTTCCCGCTGATCTACTCCTTCATCCTGTCCTTGCAGGACTTCGACCTCTCGGTCGGTCCCGAGGCGCCGTACGTCGGTCTCAAGAACTACAGTGAGGCCCTGTTCCAGGACGAGCGGTTCCGCAGCTCGATCCTGACCACGCTCGTCATCATCGTGCCGGCCCTCATCGCCGAGCTGCTGCTGGGCCTGGGTATCGCCCTCCTTCTCAACCGGCCCATTCGCGCGCGTCCGATCTTGACGGCGCTGCTCGCCATCCCGCCCATGGTCTCGCCCGTGATGGCCGGCATGGCGTGGCGCATGATGTTCGGGGTCAAGTACGGCGCCATCAACAACCTCGGGCGCGAGCTCGGGATCATCGACGTCTATTTCGACTGGTTCGCCACCCCCTTCCTGGCCATCTTCACGGTGGTGCTCGTGGACGTCTGGCACAACACGCCCTTCATGATGTTGATCATGCTGGCCGGGCTGCAGGCCATTCCCCAGGAGCTGTACGCCGCGGCCAAGGTCGACGGCGCCTCGCCCTGGAAGAGCTTCTGGTGGATCACCCTGCCCCTCCTGAAGTTCACCATGGCGGTGGCGGTCATGATCCGCATGATCGACCTCACCAAGCTCTTCGGGCTGATCTTCATCATGACGTACGGCGGACCCGGTGGCGCCACGGAGACCGTGGCCTTCAACACCTACCTGGTGGGCTTCAAGGACTTCCGGATGAGCTACGCCTCCGCGCTCTCGTACGTGATCATCCTGGGGGTGCTGGTCCTGACGGTCATTTTCATCCGGCTGTCGCGGGCGCGGGAGGCCCGCGCGGCATGAGCGTCATTGCCGTCGAGGCGGCGGCGATCCGGGCGCGCCGGCTGAACCGCCACCGGATTCAGGCGTGGGCGGGGCAGGCCCTGACCTATGCCGCCCTCGGCGTCGCCCTCGTCTTCTTCCTGGGACCGTTCTTCTGGATCGTGACCACGTCTCTCAAGGGGAACGACGACTTCTTCGCCTATCCGCCCGTGTGGATTCCCGACCGAGCCCTCGCTGGCCCACTACGTCAGGCTGTTCACCAACTCCAACGGGCTCCGCTACTTCCTCAATAGCCTGGTCATCTCGTCGCTCAGCATGGCGGCCGCCCTCGTGGTCAGCCTCCCCACCGCGTACAGCATCGCGCGCTGGCGCTTCGGGGGTGGGGTCCTGAGCATTTTCCTCCTCGTCCTTCGCATGCTGCCCTCCATCGCGCTGATCATTCCCGTGTACTTGATGTACCGGGCCATCGGACTCACCAACAGCTACCTGGGACTCGTCATCCTCTACACGGTGACCTACATCCCCTTCTCGGTGTGGCTGATGGTCGGGTTTCTTCGCGACTTCCCGGTCGAGATCGAGGAGGCGGCCATGATCGACGGCTGCTCTCGTCTGAAGGCCCTCGTGCGGGTGGTGGTGCCCATCGTGGCGCCGGGGCTGGCCGTGGTGGCCCTCTTCGCTTTCATCGCCACCTGGAACGAGTTCCTGTTCGCCATTGTTCTTACCGGCATCGAGACCAAGACGATGATGGTGCTGGTCACCTCGTTCACCAGCGGCGGGACGGACGCCTTCTACGGGGAGGCCTCCGCCTCCGTCGTGCTCGGCGTCCTGCCCGCCTTCGCCGTGGCTTTTTTTCTCCAGCGCTATCTGGTCAAGGGGCTGGCCCTGGGCGGGACCAAGGGGTAAGCCTCCAAGGAGATGTCCATGAAGCGACTCGCGTGTGTGACGGTCGTCGCCGCTGTCCTGGTCAGCCTGATCATCCTGGGGGTCGTCCCCGTGCGCGACGTGGGGGCCGCCCGGCCCTACGAGGGCACGACGATCCGTGCCGTCGTCAACGCCGAGTACGTCAAGTACTCGCTCAGCCTGGTGGAGAAGGACCTCTACGACAAGCTGGGCATCAAGATCGAGACGGAAGTGATCCCCCTCGACGCCTTCGTGGCCAAGACGCTCCTGGAGTTCAACAGCAGCCAGAGTCCGTGGGATCTGATCATGTTCGGCCCCTCGAACATGCCGGACTACGGCCGCCACTTCGAGCCGCTCGAGCCGTGGATGCAGAAGATGAAGCTGGAGTTCTATCTCGAGGACATCGCCGACGTGTACAAGAAGCTCATGCTCCGGCACAACGGCAAGCTGGTGAGCATGCCCTACGACGGCGACGTCCACATCCTCTTCTGGAACAAGGTCGCCTTCGAGCGCCCCGACAACCGCACCAAGTTCAAGGCGAAGTACAACTACGAGCTGGCCCCGCCCAAGACGTGGAAGCAATTCGACGACCAGGCGGAGTTCTTCGCCGGCTGGGGCTGGGACGGATCGACCAACAAGCTCTTCGGAGCGGGCGCGTCGTACAAGCCGAGCGCCAGCGGCTTCTCGTACCACTGGTGGCGGCAGCGCTTCTTCGCCTACGGGGGCCAGTACTTCGACAAGGAGATGAAGCCGCTGATCAACACGGCGGCGGCCCAGCGCGCCCTCGAGGAGATGGTGCGCACCATGCCGGCCTATCCGCCCGGGGTGCTCCTGTTCGAGTCGGAGGAGCCGAAGACCATGCTCATCAAGGGCGAGGTGCCGCTCCTCCACTCGTGGACCAGCACCGGCAAGCGCGTGGGGGACGCCCGCGAGTCCCTCATCGTCGGCAAGGCGGGCTTCGGGCTCGTCCCCGGCGCCGAGATCGACGGCAAGATCATCCACCGGCCGGCCATCACCCCCGGCCGGGCCATGGCGGTCTCCAAGTACTCGCAGAAGAAAGAGGCCACCATGAAGGTCTTGGAGTTCATCTCGTTGCCCGACCAGAGCCTCAAGATCGTGATGGACGCGAAGACCATCATGGACCCGTGGCGGGTCTCACACTTCCGCTCGGAGAAGTTCCGCAAGGCCTTCCCGGGCGCCCCCGAGTACCTCGACGCCATCGAGAAGACGTTCCCCTTCGTCGTGCCCGATCCGGTGATCCCGGCCGCCGACGAGTACCAGCGCAAGCTCTCCTTCGAGATCACGGAGGCGCTGGCCAAGCGCAAGTCGCCCAAGGACGCCCTCGACTCGGCCGCCAAGGAGTGGGACAAGGTCACCGAACGCCGCGGCCGCGACAAGCAGCGCGCGGCGTGGGGTGAGAAGCTCGAGGAGATGAAGGCGCTCGGAATCGAGTACCACCCCGACTGGGCCGCCAAGGCCAAGTAGTCTAGTGAGATGGGGGGCCTAGCACGGGGCCCCCCAAGCCCCCCGCGCTCGTCGCGCCCCGGGGAACCCGGGGCGCTCCTCGGTACTCCGGGTCAGATCACGGCCAGAACGCTGACCCCCAGCTCCCCCAGCTCATCATGGAGTCCTCGTCCATCTGCGTGACCGAGACCTTGGTCTGGGAGATGTTCTGCTTCAGGACCAGCCCCTGGTACTGCTCGAAGGCCATCTCGTTGCCCACGTAGGCGCACCGGCAACCATTGGGATCGGCGTAGACGTAGTAGACCGAGGTCTTCCGAGCATGCGGTATGAGCTTGAGGGGCTCCATCTGCTGCAGATGGGCGAGCTTCTGCGGTGTATCGGCCACGCGCTTCTGGAAGCCGGCCGCGAGCAGCAGCGGTTCGATCTCCGTCGCCCGGTCGCGATCAGCGGTGGCGCACGCACCGAGCAGGAGGCCGCTCACCACCACGACGGCGCTCGATCGGGCCCAGCGGGCTCTCGCTTTCATCTCGGCTCTCTCATCGTCGATTCTCCATCTCGCCGGAGTGACTGTCCGGGGGTCCTGACGGGGTTCCGGCGCTCCCGCCAGCGGCGCGGCTTTCAGCGCGGCGCGTCCGCCAGCGGGGCGGCGTAGCGGTTCACCGGGTACGGGGTGGCCACCGCGGCGCGGCAGGCGGTGGCGATGTACGGGGCAAGCTGAGCCGCGAGCTGCCACGCGGCGGCGTTGCGTGACCGGGCGCGATCGGCCGCCTCCTGCGCTCTGGGCCCGCAGTCGCGACTCGTCCACGGTGAGCACGTGTCCGGCCCGCATGATCGTGCGGCCGCCGACGATGACGGTATCCACCGAAGCGCCCGTCTCGGCATACACGAGGGTCCCGAGCGTGTCGTTCAAGGGCGACACGAACGTCGAGTCCGCGCGCAGCAAGACGAGGTCGGCCTTCCGCCCGGGCGCGACGGCCCCGAGGTCGTCGGCCATTCCCAGGAGCCGTGCGCTGCCGAGCGTGGCCATGCGCCACACCTCCTCGGCGCCCAGCCAGCGCGCGGTGTCGTGGGGGAAGCGCACGTTGCCGACGCGCGCCGCGGTGCGCATGGCCTCGAAGACGTTCTGGTTGTCCGAACAGATCGAGCCGTCGGTGCCGACGCCTACCGTTACGCCGCGGTCGAGCATCTCGCGGACGGCGGCGATGCCGGCGCCCAGACGCAGGTTGCTCCCGGGATTGTGGGCGATGGCCCCGCCGGTGTCGGCGAGCCGCGCGATGTCGTCGTCGGTGAGCCAGATGCCGTGGGCCCCGACGAAGCCCGGACCCAGGAGCCCCAGCTCGCCCAAGCGGGCCACCGGGGTCTTGCCCCACCGGCGAATGGCCTCCACCACCTGGACCTTCGACTCCGCGAGGTGCGTGTGCAGCCCGAGGCCGTGCTCCCGAGCCAGCCGCCCGCACCCCGCGAGGAACTCGTCGGTGCACTGGGTCGGAATCGTGGGGGCCAGGGCCACGCGCAGTCGGCCGTCCCCGGCGCCGTGCCACCGCGCAATGGTTTCTTGGCTGAGTCGGAGGAGGCCGGCGGTCGGTGCCGGAGAAATGTCCTTCACGGTGCGCTTGAGGTCGGGCGGCAGCAGGTCGAGCAGGCCGGGGACCGTCTCGTAGAACACGAGGTCGGCCAGGGCGGGAGCGATGACCGCCCGCAGGCCCACGTCGAGGTACGCCCGCGCGATGGCCTCCGCCATCTCCGGCGTCGGGGCGGGGACCGCCATGAACAGGTCGTAGGCGGCGGTGCAGCCGCTCTTCAGCATCTCCACGGCGCCCATCGCCGCCGACAGGTAGTGCTCCTCGGGGGTCCGGTTGCCGTTCAGGGCCGCGCTGTGGTTCAGCAGATCCTCGAGCGTCCAGCGTCCCGCCAGCCCGCGGAGCAAGTGGCCATGGCCGTGGGTATGGGCATTGATCAGCCCGGGCAGGATCAGGAATCCGCGCGCGTCGACGGCCTCCACGTCCGAAGGGCGTGCCAGGCGAGCCCCCACCTCGACGATACGATCGCCGTCGATGAGGATGTCGGCCGGCTCGACCTGCGCGGCACCGGGCCGCAGCACCCGGCCGCCGTGAAGGAGCATCACGCCCGGGCTACCACCAGTACGGGCCCCACATCCCCCAGTTCATGGCCGCGTTCTCGTTCATGGCCGCCGCGTTCAGGCGCTCCTGGGACAGCTTCTGCTGGAGGGCGAGCTGCTGGTACTTCTGGTACGCCGGCTCGTTGCCGACGAAGAGGCACTTGCAGAACTCGGGGTCGGCGTAAACGTAGTAAAGCTTGCCGTCCTTGGTGTGGGGCACCAGCTTCTGAGATGTCATTCCCTGCAGATGCGCGACCTTCTCCGGGGTGTCCGCCAGCTTCATCTGGAAGCCCGCCGCCGACAGCAGTTGCTCCTGGGTGTCGACGTCGCCCTTCCTGATCGCCGCACAGCCGGTCGCGACGACCACCAACGCCACGAGAACTACGCCGAGTTGCCACCACGATGAGCGCCTCACCATCCTCACTCCTTCCGGTCAGATGGGGGGCCTCGACAGGGCCCCCCAAGCCCCCCGCGCTCGTCGCGCCCCGGGGAACCCGGGGCACTCCTCGATACTCCGACTCAGGCTCCTACCCGCGCGGGGACGTGACACCGGACGACGGCGACGCGGCGGCTCCGGCCGTCGCGTCGAGCTCGTCGAGGAAGCGCCGCCGCTCGCCGTCGGTCAGGAAGCTTGCCTCGAAGGAGTTCCGCGCCAGACGGGCGATCTCCTCCTGGGTGAGGCCGAGGGCGCGCTGCGCGGCGAGAAAGTTCTCGTTCACGTAGCCGCCGAAGTACGCGGGATCGTCGGAATTGATCGTCACGCAGAGGCCCCGGTTCAGCAGCCTCCGCAGATTGTGCTGCTCCAGCGACGGAAAGACGCGGAGCTTCACGTTGGAGATCGGGCACACGGTCAGGGGGACCCGTCGCGTGGCCAACTCCGCCACCAGGGCGGGGTCCTCCTCGCAGCGGACGCCGTGGTCGATGCGGGCCGCCTTCAGGAGATCAAGGGACTGGCGAATGTTCGCGGCAGGCCCCTCCTCGCCGGCGTGAGCCACCGCCCGGAAGCCCTCCGCCCGCGCCCGGGCGAAGACGGCGGCGAACAGCTCCGGGGGGTAGCCGCGCTCCGCCGAGTCGAGCCCCACCGCCGCGATCTGATCGCGGAAGGCGAGCGCCTGCTCGAGCGTGGCCATGGCCGAGGCCGGGGGCTGGTCGCGCAGGAAGCAGAGGATGAGGAGGGCCGAGATACCATGCCGCGAGCCCGCATCACGCATGGCGCGTGGTGATGCCCTCGACGACGTCCGTCAAGGGGACTCCGCGCTCCGTGTGGGTCTGCGGATCGAAGAAGATCTCGGCATGACGGACGTTGTCGGCGGCCGCTCGCCGGAAATAGGCGGCGGTCAGATCGTGGAAATCCCGCGCGGTCCGCAGCACGCGGGCCCCGTCGTAGTAGAGATCGAGGAACGATGGCAGATCCTCGAACTCGTAGGCCTGCCGGAGGGCCTCGACCGAGGGGTAGCGGAGACGCACCCCGTTGCGCGCGGCCAGCTCGAACGCAAGCTCGGGCTCCAGCGATCCCTCGATGTGCATGTGCAGCTCGGCCTTGGGGATCCGTCGAATGAAGTCGTCGAGAGGCGTCGAGGTCCGCAACGTTGCCCTAGCTTACCCCACGGTGGGGTAGACAAGCACCCGCCACCTCGCCCCCGAGGAGGGATGGTCATGCGATACTCGCGCGGGAGGTTCGTATGTCGCGATCGTCAGCGTGGATGCTGGTCGTCGTGGCCCTGGCCATTGTCTGGGTAGGGGGCGGCGCCGAGGCTCAACCATCGGGGGGGCCGTTCGACCCGCCGGGCCGCGAGCCGGACCGCAATCGGCTGTCGCTGACTGCCGATGAGGGGAAGGCGCTCAGCCTCGAAGCGCGCTTCGTGCCGGGCGGCATGTACTACGCGGCCGTCCGGGTCACGGTGGCGAACCCGGCTGGGATGAGCGCGGACCGGGTCTATGCTCGGGCCTCGGCGTTCCGGCTCGTCACGACCCAGGGCGCGGTGTACACCCCTGCCGACGATGTCGTCCCGCTGCGGGGGGGAGCCGCGGTGGCGAACCGGTGCGGACTGATCTACCTCGTCGGCAGCCGCCCCACGACCTGCGACCTCGTCTTCCTCCTCCCGAGCGGCACGAGCGCGGGAAGGCTCGAGTTCGTGCCGTCGCCTCAGGATGTGGTCTCCGTCCCCGTCGCCTTCAAAGAGTGACCGCGCCGCCCTCGGTCTCGCCTCCCGGCCGCGTGGCCGGCGTCACCCTTCCCCTTTTCGCGATCCGGACGCGCGATGACTGGGGCATCGGCGAGATCGGCGCCCTTCCCGCCTGCGCCGCCTGGATTCGGTCCGCCGGCCATCGTCTGCTCCAGATCCTGCCCCCGTACGAGCTGGCGGACGGCGAGACGAGCCCCTACGGCGCGCGCACGGCCTTCGGCCTCGATCCGATCTACATCTCCCTCGGCGACGTGCCCGACCTCGCGGCCTCCGACATCGCAGAGGCGCTGGGGCCCGACGGCGCAGCCACCCTCGCGCGCCTGCGCCAGGCACCGCGCGTGGAGTACCACGCCGTGCGCGCGCTCAAGCGTCGGGTCCTCGCCCGCGCCTTCGAGCGATTCGTGGCCCGCGAGTGGAGCGCCGGGCACGGAGCGGGCGGCCGCGCTGCGAGAGTTCGTGCGCCGCGAGGAATACTGGGCGCCCGACCTGGCGCTCTATGTGGCGTTGCGCGAGAGCCACGGAGGCTATGGCTGGACGGCCTGGCCACTCGCCGAGCGCGACCGGGCTCCCGAGGTGGTGTCGCGAAGCCGGGTCCCCGACAACGTCCGCGGACCCCGACGAATTTGGGCTGGCCGTTCTCCGACACCAGTACCTCCAGTGGATCGCCCACGAGCAGTGGGATCGCGCGCGGGCGCGGATACGCGAGCTGGGCGTGGAGCTGATGGGTGACCTGCCTTTCGTGGTGGGCGAGGAGAGCGCGGACGTCTGGGCGCGGCCCGGGCTGTTCCTGCGCGACGTCTCCTTGGGCGCCCCGCCCGACACGTTCTCGAAGGAGGGTCAGGACTGGGGGCTTCCCGCCTACAACTGGTCGGCCATGGACGCCGACGGCCTGGGCTGGATCCGCGCCCGTACGCGGCACGCGGCCCGCCTGTACGATCGCTTCCGGCTCGATCACGTCGTGGGCTATTTCCGGATGTGGGTCAAGCCCCCGGGAGGTGCCGGCCGGTTCGAGCCGGCCGAGGAAGCCGCTCAGCGCGATCGCGGCACACGGGTCATGCGCGCCATCCTGGGGGAGGCGGAGGGCTCGGCGCACGTCGTGGCCGAGGACCTTGGCCTCATTCCACCCTTCGTCCGCATGGCGCTGGGCGATCTCGGCGTGCCCGGGTACCGCGTGATTCCGTGGGAGCGGGATGCCGCGCAGCACTTCCGCGATCCTCGCGCCTTTCCCCCCGTGAGCGTGGCTTCCCTCAGCACCCACGACACCAAGCCGATCACGACGTGGTGGAACGACTTCTCACCCGCCGAGCAGCAGGAGCTGGCTCGCCTCGGCGGCTTCGACGCTCGCGCACCCGCCGCGGAGCGAGGGCTGGCCCTCCTCGGTCTCCTGATCGATGCGACCTCCGCGCTCACGCTGACTCTCGGCCAGGAGATTCTCGGCACGGGCGAGCGCATCAACACCCCGGGCACGGTGAGCGAGGAGAACTGGACCTACCGCCTGCCGAAGCCGCTGGAGGACCTGGAAGCCGATCCCACCGTGCGGGCCAGGTTCGACGCGCTCCGGGCGCGAACGGCGGGGGCCCACCGCGCCTGATCTCGGCTCCGCTTGGAGCGGGGGCCGGCGTTATACTCTCGGACGCCATGAAACGCACGATCATCAACCTCGCCAAGGACAAAGCACGCGGCATCGAAGCGCTCAAGGGCAGTGGCGTGCCCGCGGTGTTTTCCGATGCGGTGCGCGTCGATCTACCCGGGTGCGCGCTCCTCTTCATCTCGGGGAAGGTCGGGACCGACGAGACGGGCAAGGTCGTGGGACGCACCATGCGCGAGCAGACCGAGCGCGTCCTGTCCAGCATCAAGGCCATCCTGGAGCGGGAAGGCGGCGCGATGGACGACATCGTGCGGGTGCGCGTGTACGTGACCCAGCTCGACCAGCAGTCGCTGCGGGACGTCCACGAAGTGCGCTCGCGGTTCTTCTCTGAGGGGAAATACCCCTCCAGCACGCTGGTCCGGGTGGCTCAGCTCATCCCCGACGGCGGCCTCATCGAGATCGACGCCGACGCCGTGATCGAGACCAAGGGGTAGGGCGGCCGGCTGCGCGCCGGGCGGCGTCTGCCGCCCGGCGCGCGCTATGAAAACCGAGAGCGTTCAGGCGGCCTTGACCGCCTTCTGATGGTTGTCGTCGACCTCGATCGAAACTCTCCTCGGAGCCTCGGCCACCGGCTTCGGCACACGCACTTCGAGCATGCCGTTGGTGTACCGGGCACTGATCTTGGCCGGATCGACGCCCTCGGGTAGGGTGAAGCTTCGCTCGAACGATCCGTAGGTCAGCTCGCGGGCGAAATAGCTGTCCTGCTTGGATCTCGCTCGCCTGCTTGCGCTGCCCCTTGATGGTCAGCTGGTTCTCGCGTCAGTGCGACCTCGACGTCCTTCGGATCGACGCCGGGAAGCGCCACCTTGATCAGCCACCGCCCGTCCTCTTCCTCGCACCCCTCGACGGCCGGGGTCCAGCTGGGCCATTCCGCCGCCGGGGCTCCGCCCTCACCGGCCATCTGGCCGACGTATCGGCCGAACAGATCGTCCACGTCACGCCGGAGTTGGAACGTTGGACCGAAAGGGGACCATCGCGTCATGTGAATCATGCCTCTACCTCCATTATCTTAGTGTTTATGACTAAGATTTTATTCGATTCTATAAGCTAATATAGCTCAACGGGCAAGGGCACGTCAAGGGCATATCGTTGGCTAGAGAAAGACTCGGTGACACGACCTGGGAGAGAATGGGGCCTCCCCAGAAGGCCCCGGGAGCGGTGAGGGGATGCGACGCACGAGCTATCGGACGGGAGACGTCATCATTGCCGAGGGGGAATTCACCTCGGACGCCTACATCCTCGCAACGAGGATTCGTGGAGGTGTATCACGCGGGACCCCCGGAACAGCGCCTGTCCATCCTGGGGCCCGGGGACGTCTTCGGGGAGATGTCGCTGATCACAGAGCGCCCCCGGTCAGCGAGCGTCAGGGCACTGGAGGACGTGGAAGCGCGCGTCTTCGACCGTGAGGCCTTCCTGAGAGTGTGGAAATCGGACCCCGACTCGATGCTGCCCCTCGTGACCATGCTGTGCGAGCGCATCCGGATCCTGGACGCGCTGGTCTTCGAGCTGGCTCGCCAGGGGCGGTTCGACAGCGACGTGACGGCTTCGCTCATGAGCATGGGCGAGGGGTTCCTGCGCCCCTCGGCGGCCACCGTCCTGACGGCTCCGATCCTCTTCATCGAGGGACTCACTCCGGAGGCCTCTCGTAGTCTGGGCGAAACGTGTGTGTCCGTGAACCGCTTTCCGTTCCGCATCGGGCGGAAGACGGAGTCCGTGGATCCGTTCTCGTCGAACGAGCTGGGGCTCAGTGACGACGCGTCCGCTCAGGTATCCCTCAATCACTGCGCCATCGTTCGCGTGGGGTCGCGCTATTTCCTGATCGATCGCGGCAGCCGGCTGGGGACGATCGTCAACGGCGTGGCCATCGGCGGGCACGCGCGGACGGGTTGCGTGGAGCTCAAGGAGTGGAACAACGAGATCGCCCTCGGGAACCCCGACACGCCCTATCGACTTCGCCTCACCATCGTTCCTCCCGAGGTGACGAAGCCGTGAGCGGCCCCGTGGTGGCGGTCAACGGGCGGACGTACCGGTGGCCGGACCGGCCGCTGGCCGTGCTGTGCATCGACGGCTGCGAACCCGACTACATCACGCGGTCGGTCGCCGCCGGGGCCATGCCGTGGACAGCCCGCGTGCTGCACGAGGGAACGTACCGCATCGCCGACGCCGTCGTTCCCAGCTTCACCAACCCCAACAACCTGTCCATCGTCACCGGGGTGCCGCCGTCGAGGCATGGGATCTCCGGCAACTACTTCTACGATCCCGACGCCCGCGCCGAGGTCATGATGAATGACCCGAAGTATCTGCGCTGCGAGACGATCCTGGCCACGTTCGCCGGCGCGGGCGCGCGCGTCGCCGCGGTGACCGCCAAGGACAAGCTGCGGCGGCTCCTCGGTCACGGGCTCAAGGGCATCTGCTTTTCGGCGGAGACGGCCGCCGGGACGACGGAGGCCGAGCACGGCCTTCCCGATGCGCTGGGCTTCGTGGGGCGGCCCCTGCCGTCCGTGTACAGCGCGGACCTGAGCGAGTTCGTCTTCGCCGCGGGCGTGAAGCTCCTGGAGCGCGTCCGGCCCGACGTGATGTATCTCTCCACGACCGACTACGTCCAGCACAAGCACGCGCCGGGCGCGCCGGAGGCCACGGCCTTCTACCGCATGATGGACGGCTACCTCGCTCGCCTGGACGCGCTGGGGGCCACGGTGGCGCTGACGGCCGACCACGGGATGAACGCCAAGACCGACGCCGCGGGGCGGCCCAACGTCGTCTATCTCCAAGATCTTCTCGATGGCTGGCTCGGACCGGACGCCTCGCGGGTGATCCTGCCCATCACGGATCCCTACGTCGTGCACCACGGCGCGCTCGGCTCCTTCGCCACTGTCTATCTGGGCGACCCACGCGGGGTCAGCCAGGT
Source organism: uncultured Candidatus Rokubacteria bacterium (assembly GCA_963848005.1). Taxonomy (GTDB): domain Bacteria; phylum Methylomirabilota; class Methylomirabilia; order Rokubacteriales; family CSP1-6; genus CAVWFS01. Next base: position 48,257 of record CAWKCA010000009.1, on the reverse strand, counting down.
GGCGGCGCGCCTCCGTGGTCTCGCGGGCCTCGAGCTGGTGCTCGATCGCCAGGCGGCGTGCGAGCGCTTCGAGCTTCCGCCCGATCGCGTCGGCGACCTCGTCGTGGTCTCGGAGCGGCATACCGTGGTCGGCACCAGCGAGTCGCGACACGACCTGTCCGGGCTCGACGCCCCCTTGCGCTCTCACGGGGGCGTCTCCGAACAGCGCGTGCCGCTCCTGGTCAACCGCCCGACGGACCTTCCCGCTTCCGCGCCACTGCGCAACTTCGACATCTTCGACGTCGCCCTGAACCACTGAGTCGGAGGGGGCCTGGGCCCCCTCCGAACCTCCCCGTTTGCGTGGCGCCCGACGGGGCGCTCATCCAACGCTGACCGTTCTGACGGAGGGGGCGCTGGGCCCCTCGTGAGCGGCGGCTCAGCGCAGTAGGTCCAGGAAGGCGGAGACGATGCGCACGGCGAAGATGGGCAGCGTGGCGCGGGCGCGGGCCTGCCCGAGGTCGTGTCCCGCCTCGACTGTCAATAGCACCGTCCGCGCCGGGACAAGCGCTCGAGCGGTCTCGAGCTCGGCGACCGTTCCGAAGGGATCGTGAGTTCCGTGCACGAAGAGCGTCGGGGCGCGCAGCATCGGCAGATGCGCGGTCCGCGCACGCTCCGGACGGCCAGGTGGATGAAGGGGATACGAGAGCAAGAGCAGAGCGCCGGCGACGGCCGGCTCGTCGGCCAGCATCATGCTCGCCTGACGGCCGCCGTACGAGTGGCCGCCCACGAACGTGCGCCGGAGGACGATTTGCCGGAGCGCTCTGACGGCCTGACGAAGGCCCTCGCGATCCCGTGCCGCGGTAGCCGGCGAGGGAGGGCCCTGGGGTCTCGCCTGACGGAAGGGCAGATCACAGCGCAACGCCGATACGCCTCGCTCCGCGAACGCCGCGGCCAGCGCGACGAGCAAAGGCGCGTCGCAGTCCGACCCAGCGCCGTGCGTCAGGACGATACCGTCGCGCGCCGGGCCGGCGGGGCGATGCAAAAAGCCGTAAACGGCCGGTCCCCCATCGGGCACGAACTCGAAGGGCTCGACGCCGACCATGTCGTCGATTGTGCACATGTTCCATCGTCCGCGCCGCTCGACTACCATCGTGGCGTGCCCGACGTTCATGGCGGCGTATCCGAGGTCGACAGCATCGCGCCCGTCCGCGAGACACTTCGCCGTGTGTGGGGGTACCGCGACTTCCTCCCGCTCCAGGAGGACGCGGTGCGCGCAGTGCTCGGCGGCCGCGACTCCCTGGTGGTGCTGCCCACGGGGGGCGGCAAGTCGATTTGCTATCAGGCTCCTGCCGCCCACCTTGGCCGGCTGGCCGTCGTGGTCTCCCCGCTGATCGCGCTGATGAAGGACCAGGTCGACGCCCTGCGCCAGAACGGCGTGCGGGCGTCCTATCTCAACAGCAGTCAGGCGCTGGCCGAGCGGGTGGCCGTCGAGCGCGAGCTGGAGGCCGGGCGGCTCACCCTGCTCTACGTCGCACCGGAGCGGCTGACGATGCGGGGCTTCGTCGAGCGCCTGGGCCGCCTACGCCCGGCCTTCTTCGCCGTCGACGAGGCCCACTGCATCAGCCAGTGGGGCCACGACTTTCGCCCGGAGTATCGCCAGCTACGCCTCCTGAAGGAGACCTTTCCCGGCGTGTCCGTGCACGCGTACACCGCAACCGCCACGCCGGAGGTGCGCGCGGACATCGCGTCCGAGCTGCGGCTGGAGCGTCCGAGCGTGCTCGTCGGCCCCGTGGATCGCCCGAATCTCATCTATCGCGTTCAGCCGCGCGCCGATCGGCTCCGCCAGGTGCTGGCCGCCATCGAGCGACATCGCGGGCAGGCGGGCATCGTCTACTGCATCCGCCGTTCCGAGGTCGACGACCTGAGCGCCGCCCTCGCCCGGCGAGGACTGCGCGCGGTGCCGTACCACGCCGGCCTCGACGACACTCGACGCCGCGAGCACCAGGAGGCCTTCGTCCGGGAGCGCACCGACATCGTGGTGGCCACGGTGGCCTTCGGGATGGGCATCGACCGCTCGAATGTCCGCTACGTCGTCCACACCGGCATGCCCAAGTCGCTGGAGCACTACCAGCAGGAAGCCGGCCGCGCCGGACGGGACGGGCTCGAGGCGGAGTGCCTGCTTCTGTGGAGCGGGGCCGACTACGGGCTCTGGAAATCGATCCTCGACGCGGAGGCCGCGGTGGCGCCCGGCGCCCTGCGCAAGCTCGGGGAGATCTTCGGCTTCTGCCAGCGCGCGGTCTGCCGACATCGCGCCCTGGTCATGTACTTCGGTCAGGAGTCTCCGGCGACTCCCTGCCGGACCTGCGACGTGTGCCTCGGCGAGGTCGCCTCGGTCGACGGCGCGGCGGAGATCATCGCGAAGATCCTCCGCGCGGTCGCCGAGCTGCGCGGGCGCTTCGGGGCGGCTCACGTGGCCGACGTGCTCTCCGGCGCCTCGACCGCGCGCCTCGAGGCCCTCGCGCACGACCAGCTCAGCTCCTACGGCGCGCTCCGCGACACGACGAAGGCCGAGCTGCGGGCGTGGGTCGACCAGCTCATCGGCCAGGGTTTCCTCACGCGGACGGCCGGAGAGTACCCCACGGTGACGCTCTCCAAGCAGGGTGCCCGGGTGCTGCGGGGCGAGATGGTGGCCGGCCCTCTCAGCCGCATCACGCCTTCCCGACGGGAGCGACCAGCCGATCGACGCGCTTTCGCGCCGGCCGACGGCTCGCTCGGGCACGACGAGCGCGGGCGCTTCGAGATGCTCCGCCGCGTGCGGCGCGAGCTGGCGGACGAGCGGGGCGTTCCACCCTACGTGATCTTCAGCGACGCCACCCTGCGCGAGATGGCGCGCCTGCGGCCCACCACCCGCGCAGAATTCCTCGCCATCAAGGGCGTGGGCGAGTGGAAGTGCGAGGAGTTCGGCGCGAGATTCCTCGGCGCCATCCAGGCGGAGGGTGGCGAGAGCTCCTCGGTGGGCCCGTCGATGACCACCGTCTTCGCCGCGTTCATGGCCACGGCAGCGCAGGCGCCCGACAACGCGTTCTTCTGCGCGCCGCCCGCACCGGGCCGCGCCTATCATCCCGACGGCGTCGAGTACACGTATGGCGAGACCCGGACCGGCGTGCTCGACCTGCGCGAGCGCTACGCCGCTGCCGGCTACGGTCACGGTCACCGCGTGGCGCTGCTGCTCGAGAACCGGCCGGAGTTCTTCTTTCACTACTTGGCCCTCAACGCGCTCGGAGCCGGGATCGTGCCCATCAATCCCGACTACCGGCACGACGAGATGCTCTACCAGATGGACCACTCGGAGGCCGATCTGGCCGTGTCCATCGCCACGCGCATGGCAGATCTGGACGCGGTGGCCTGCGAGCGCGGGAAACCTCTGCCGGTCGTCGACGCCTCGTCGCTGCCCGCGCGGCTCCCCCAACCGGGCCCACGTCCCCGACCCGGCGCGCCGGGGCTCGACACGGAATGCAGCCTCCTCTACACGTCGGGCACGACAGGGCGGCCGAAGGGCTGCATCCTGACCAACTTCTACTATCTGAACGCGGGCGCCTGGTACCGCGACGTCGGTGGCCTCGTGCGGTTCGAATCGGGGCGGGAGCGCGTGCTGAACCCGCTGCCCCTCTACCACGTGAACAGCCAGGGGATCGCGGCGATGATGTGCATCCTCACCGCCAACTGCCTGGCCATCCCGGAGCGGTTCAGCCCGTCGCGCTGGTGGAAGGACGTCGTGGCCTCTCGCGCGACGGTCATCCACTACCTGGGGGTGATGCCGCCCCTGCTCCTGAAGCAGCCGCCGGCGCCGGAGGAGCGGGAGCATCGGGTGAAGTTCGGCCTGGGCGCCGGCGTGGAGCCCGAGCTGCACGAGGCGTTCGAGAAGCGCTTCGGCTTTCCGCTCGTCGAGGCGTGGGGCATGACGGAGACGGGCCGGATCTACGCGGACAGCGTCGAGCCGCGCCAGATCCACACGCGGGCTTTCGGGCGCCCTCGCGGGGTCTCTCGAGGCGCGCGTGGTCGACGACCACGACCGCGACGTGCCGCGAGGCACGGAGGGCGAGCTGGTCGTGCGTTGCGCGGGACCCGACCCGCGTCGCGGCTTCTTCTCCGGCTATCTCAAGAACCCCGAGGCGACGGAGGAGGCGTGGCGCGGCGGCTGGTTTCACACGGGCGACGTCGCGAGGCAGATGCCCGACGACATGCTGGTGTTCGTGGACCGCAAGAAGAACATCATCCGCCGCGCCGGCGAGAACATCGCCGCCGCGGAGATCGAGGCGGTGCTGCAGGCCAACGAGGCGGTGGCCCAGGTGGCGGTGCTCGCGGTGCCGGACGAGGTCCGCGAAGAGGAAGTCATGGCCTGCGTCGTTCCCATGCGGAGCGTGACCGCCGACGCGGCGCTGGCCGACCGTCTCGAGGACTGGTGCCTCGCGCGGCTCGCCTACTTCAAGGCCCCGGGCTGCATCCTCTTCGTCGAGCCGCCTACCGACCACGGGGACCCAGAAGGTCCAGAAGGCGCAGATCTTCCCGCGGGGCGAGGACCCGCGCCGCCGCGAGGGCGTCATCGATCTGCGGCATCGCAAGCGGCGCGGTTAGCGTCGCGCGCACTCGCCCCGGCCTGCGACGCGTCGAGGACGCGCAGGATCTCCGTCCCGTCGCGCACCATCTGGCGGTCGCCGGCCTGGCCCCAGCGCAGCACGCCGTCCCGGTCCACGACGAAGGTGGAGCGCCAGGCCACGTTGCGGGCCTCGTCGAGGACACCGTAGGTGCGGATGACATTGCGGTGGATGTCGCTCAGGAGCGGGAACGGGAAGCTGTTGACCTTGGTGTAGGCGGCGTTCGAGAAGGGGCTATCGGCGCTGATGGCCAGGACCGTCGCGCCGCGCTTCTGGATCTCCGGGTCGACCTTGACCAGGCCGTTGAGCTCCGGCGTTCAGATGCTGCCCCAGCTGTAGCAGTAGAAGACGAGAACGACGTCCTTCCCCTTGAGCGACGAGAGCGTGATCTCGGCTCCCGACGTGGAGGGCAGGGTGAAGTCGGGCGCGGGCTGACCGAAGCGCAGTCCTGTCATGGCCGGTGCTCCTTCCACCATTCGTAGATTTCCTCGCCGGTCGTGAACCACACGCCCTTGTGCTTGCGCATGTAGTCGTAGACGGCCTCGAAGTACTTGATCCGGTGCGGCACGCCGGAGATGTAGGGATGCACGGCGATGGCCATCACCCGTGGGTTCACGGCCCCTTCTTTGTACAGGCGATCGAACTGGTCCCGGCAGCGCTGGACCCACAGGTCCGAGGTGTGGTGCTGGATGATCATCACGGGGATGTCGTTCAGCTCGAGCGTGTAGGGCACCGACACCAGCGGCCCGGCCGTGGTGCGAATCTCGTAGGGCTGATCGTCGTTCACCCAGTCCGAGACGTACTCGATGCCTTCCTCGGCGAGGTAGTCGAGCGTATCCCACGTCTCCGTCAGGCCGGGGCCGAGCCACCCCTTGGGCTTCGCGCCGGTGAACTTCCGGATGATCTCGATCGACTCGCGAATGGCCGCGCGCTGATCGGGCAGGAGGTGCATGGCGCCCTGGATCACCCCGTGGGCCATGAACTCCCAGCCCGCGTCGAGCATGGCGCGCGCCACCGGCTCGTAACTCTCGCAGACGTGGGCGTTGATGGACGTCGTGGCCCGGAGCTTTCGCTTCTGGAGCGCCCCCAGGAGCCGCCAGAACCCCACGCGCATCCCGTAGTCGTGCCACGCCCAGTTCGGCACGTCGGGCACCGTGGCCACGCCCTGCGGCGCGCTGAGGTACTGGCGGGCCATCGGCTTCTGGATGTCCCACTCCTCCACGTTCACGATGGTCCAGACGGCGATCCGAGCGCCCTTGGGCAGCTTCCAGGGGCGGCGGCTGACCATCGGGGAGTAGTCGAAGCGCTCGGGCGGCAGCTTCACGGCAACCCTCCTTGGCGATGTCCTCCGCACTATAAGGCATGTCGCGACCAGCCGGGGAGCGGCTCCCGGCGGACCACGATAGAATCCCGGCCCATGAGCGCCGAGTTCTGGGTCACCCAGGCCTTCAACGGCGTCTCCTACGGCGCCCTCCTGTTCCTGCTCGCCAGCGGGCTCTCGCTCATCTTCGGGGTCATGCGGATCGTGAACCTCGCCCACGGCTCCTACTTCATACTCGGCGGCTACGTGGGGCTGTCCGTGGTGTGAAGACGGCGAGCTTCTCGCTGGCCTTGCTCACCGGCGCGGTGGCCGTCGCCCTCATCGGCATGGGGATGGAGCGCTTCTTCCTGCGCCGCCTCAAGGGCGTGCTCGTAACTGTGGTCGCCTGATCGGCGAGCTGAAGCGCGAGGGCCTCTCGATTCTGCTCGTGGAGCAGAACCTCGCGATGGCCCTCTCCGTGGCCGATCGCGTCCACGTCCTGAATCGCGGCCGCATCGTGCACTCGTCGGCGCCGCACGAGCTGATGACCAACGAAGACGTGAAGTCTCGCTACCTGGGGGTCTCCTGATGGCCAGCGGGGTGGAGGAGGCGCGCGAGTCACCTACCGCTCGTCCCCGAGGCTCGCCATGAAGTGCGTGAGGTTCTCGACGTCGGCCTCGGTCAGGGGCTGGGCCACCATGGTCATCATGCCGTCGAGGTCGCTGGTCGTCTTTGCCTTGTAGCCGCGGAGGCGCTTGAGGAGGTAGGCGAAGTCCTGCCCGGCCAGCCGTGGCACCGCCTGTTGTCCCATGAGGCCGGGGCCGTGGCAGGAGGTGCAATGCTGCGCCTCCGCCAGTGGCCGTCCGGTCGTGGCGCGGGCGGCGTCGATCGCGGCGGGTCGGCGTCGCGGCGGCTGGGCGGCATAGTACGCGGCCAGGTCTGCCATGTCCGCGTCGCTGAGGTTGATCGCGAAGGGCGACATCTGCGGATCGCGACGGCGCCCGTCGCGATACATGATCAGTTGCCAGTGCGTGTAGAACGCCGGCATGCCAGCCAGCGACGGCGTCCCGGGTATGGTGGCGTTGCCGTTGGTCCCGTGGCAGGCCGCGCAGGGCTCGGCCTTTTTGCGACCGGGTTCGACATCGGCCGCCGGCGCGGGCGCGTTCGCCGAGGCAAACGCCAGGGCCAGGACCGGAACGACGAGGCTCCAGCGCCAGCGCGTCATGCCTGTCATCCTACGGGCGATGAGAAGTCGTCGAGGTCGGCGTGCGAAGAACCGCGCATCCCGCCAGTGTCCCGGCGGGATGCGCGAGCGGAGTCGAGATCAGCGCTGGTAGCTGATGCGGTAGATGGCCCCGGTGTAGTCGTCGGATAGAAGCATCGACCCGTCGGGCATCCACTCGATGTACGTCGGCCGGCACAGGACTGTCTGACCCTGCGCGCAGCCGTCGGCGAACACCTCGTACTTCGGGGGTGCGCCAGGCTTCAGCTCGACGGTCATGACCTTGTAACCGTCCTTCACGGTTCGGTTCCAGGAGCCCTTGAGCGCGATGAAGGCGACGTTCCGGTACTGGGGCGGGAACATGTTGCCGGTGTAGAACCGGATGCCCATGCCCGCCACGTGGGGCCCCAGCTTCAGGAGCGGCGGGGCGAACTCGCTGCAGGACCGGCCGACCCCGAAATCAGGGTCGAGGATGTCGCCCTGGTGGCAGAACGGGAAGCCGAAGTTCAGACCCTGTCGCGGCGCGTGGTGGAGCGTGTCATTGGGGACGTCGTCGCCCATCCAGTCGCGGCCGTGGTTGGTGAAGTACAGCTCCTTGGTCACCGGGTGGAAGTCGAAGCCCACGCTGTTGCGGACGCCGCGAGCGTAGTACTCGAAGCCGCTCCCGTCCGGATTGATGCGCGAGATGTTGGCGTGGGTGTCCGGGGGCATGCAGATGTTGCAGGGCGCCCCCATGTTGAAGTAGAGCTTGCCGTCCGGCCCGAAGGCCAGGTACCGCCAGTTGTGGTGCGCTTCGGGCGGATAGGTGTAGAGCACTTTCGGGGCCGGCGGGTTGTCGAGGTTGGCCTCGATGTTCTCGAACTTCAAGAGACGAGGGATCTCCGCGACGTAGAGTGCGCCGTCCCGGAACGCCACCCCGCTGGGCTGGTTGAGGCCCTTGGCGATCACCTTGACCTCGCGCTTCCCGCCCTTGTCTACCACCGCGTAGACGTTGCCGGCCACGCGGCTGCCCAGGAACAACGTGCCCTGAGAGCCCCAGGCCATGGCGCGAGCGTTGTGGATCCCGTCGGCCCACACGCTGATCTGGAATCCGGGCGGCAGCTTGACCTTGTCGATCTGAATCTGGCTGGCCGGGATCGGGGCCGGAGGCAGCGGAACGGGCGCGAGCGGCGAGTTGGCCATGCCCGGTGGCCGTCCCTGCTGCCACATCGGCGGGGGCTGCTGGGCAAGAGTCAGCGGAGCGAGGGCGAGCACGACCGTGAAGACCGCCGCGAGCGATGTCAGTGTGATGCGCAGCATGGTGAGCCTCCCCTTTGAGGATCCATCACGTGAGGGCCCGCATGGCGCGGACCGCGCGGGCCGGACGATACTTCCCGCGTTCCCCTCTTGTCAAGGCGCGCCGCGAGTACAGGCGCAGCGAGCGGTGCGTGGCCAGCGAGGACGACATCTGGGCAAAGAGCGCGACGCGCGAGGCGGGTCTTCTCACTGCCCGGCCGCGGCGCCCGCGGTGCGATAGCGCAACGGCCCGGGATGACCGGCGGAGACCGCCGCCTCGCGTGCCGCCTCGATCAGACCGTGGTCCGCGGAGAGTCGGCACACGGGGTCCGTGGCCGCAGCGTTTCCGGTGAGATGGAACGCCTGACAGCGACAGCCGCCGAAGTCCACGCTGCGGCGCTCGCAGCTCCGGCACGGCTCCGGCATCCAGGCTTCGCCCCGGAAGGCCGCGAAGCCGGCGGAGTCGTTCCAGACGTCGGCGAGCGGGCGCGCCCTCACGCTCTCGAACGCCAACCCCGCGATCGTGTGGGCGGCGTGACAGGGCAGGACGAGGCCGTCCGGACTCACCACGATGAAGCGGCGTCCCCAGCCATCCATGCAGGCCTTCGGCAGGTCGGTGTAGTAGTCGGGGGTAACGAAGAGGACCTCCATGCGGCCGCGCAGTCGCCGCCGGGCCTCGCCGGCGATCTGCCGCGCGCGCTCGAGCTGCTCGCGCGTGGGGAGCAGGGCGGCGCGGTTGGCGAGCGCCCACCCGAGGTACTGCGTATTGGCCAGCTCCAGGCGATCAGCCTGCAGCCGTTCGGCGAGGGCGATCACCTCCGCCACGTGGTCGAGGTTGTCGCGGTGCAGGACGGTGTTGACGGTGAGGGGGAAACCCAGCTCCTTCACCCACGTCGCGACTTCCAGCTTCCGGTCGAATGAGCGCAGACCCGCGATCCGGTCCGAGGCGGCGGCGGTCACGTCCTGGATGGAGATCTGGACATTGTCGAGGCCCAGCTCCCGGAAGCGGGCCAGGCGCTCGCGCCGCAGGGGAATGCCGCTGGTGATGAGGTTCGTGTAGAGGTCGAGGCGCCGCGCTTCCGCGATGAGAGCCTCGAGATCGTCGCGGACGAGGGGTTCGCCGCCGGTGAGGTTGAGCTGGACCACTCCCAGCTCCTCCGCCTCGCGAAAGACGCGCTGCCAGGTGGCGGTGTCCAGCTCGACCGTAGTGGCGCGCGTAGTCGAGCGGGTTGGAGCAGTACACGCAGCGCAGCGGGCATCGATACGTCAGCTCGGCCACCAAGGTGTACGGGCGGAACGCCTCGGTCACCGGAGGCCCCCTCGCGGCGCGAAGGTCGTCCGGGCGCTTGGTTGGCGAGGCGCTCGGCTCACGGCGCGTCGTGCACGAGGCCGCGCTCGGTCATGGCGGTGAGGAAGCTCATCACCTCACGCTCGACGGCGGGCGAGTCGTGACCGTACCGCCGCGCCAGCTCCTCGATGATGTCCTGCACGGTGCGCTCGCCGGTGCAGAGCTGGAGGACGTCGGCCGCGGTGGTGTTCAGCACGAGGCCGCGCTCGGGGTAGAGCAGCATGTAGCGCGAGGCCTTGCGGTCGAAGCGGAGCCGGGCCTTGGCGGCCAGGCGGGGCCGGCTCTCCGCCGAGATCACGTGGCCCGGGCTCCGCCCGGCCCCCAGCCCGGCTCGACGTAGGCGGCGTACGTGCAGTCGAGCAGGTGCCAGAGGATCTCCGTCTTGCGGATGAGGGCCGCCACGCAGCGCTCCTGCATCTCGTGGGTCGTGGCGTGGCGGATCACGAAGTCGATCGCCTCTTCCGAGTCTCGGCGCGCGCGGGGCACGCGCGAGCGGAAATAGGCGAGCATCTCCGGGCTCACCCACGGGTAGTGCTTCTCCCAGGCCAGCACGCGCTTGGACATGAGGTCGGGGGCGAAAAACTCGGTGAGCGACGAGGCCACCGCCTCCACCAGGGTGCGCTCGCGCACCAGCTCCACGTAGGCGTCACACGCGAAGCGCACGCCGGGGAGCACGGAGCGGCAGCTCGCCACCTCGTCGCGGTCGAGGCCCACACCGTCGGCGAGGCGAAGCCACAGCTCCAGGCCTGCCTCCCCGCTCTCGTCGCCGTCGTGGTCGCGGATGCGACGGATCCACATGCGTCGAAAGGTCGGGTCCTCGGACTTCGACAGGATGATGGCGTCCTTGATGGGGATGCGCGTCTGGTAGTAGTAGCGGTTCAGCACCCATTGCTGGAGCTGCACGCGGCTCAGCGTCCCCGCGTGCATCATCGCGTGGTAGCGATGATGGTCGTGATACCGCTGCTCGCCCTCGCGGCGCACCCAGGCGATGAACTCGTCGCGCGCGAGCGGGGGGCGCGCGGTCACAGCGTCACCTCCATGCCGTCGTGCGCGATCTCCCAGCCGGCCGCTTCGACGGCCTTCCGCTCGGCGGCGTCGTCACGCAGCAGCGGGTTCGTGTTGTTCACGTGGATGTAGATGCGGCGGGAGGCCCGCAAGCCGTGCAGCGTGGCCAGACTGCCCGCCGCGCCGCCCACCGGCAGGTGCGCCATGTCCTCCGCGCGCTTGCTGCCGAGGCCCTGCGCGGACAGCTCGTCGCTCGACCAGAAGGTGCCGTCGAAGAAAACGCAGTCGGCGTCGGCCAGCGCGTCCAGCACGGCCCGCCCGAGGCCACCGACCGCGGGGAAGTACGCGAGGCGTCGCCCGGTCGCGGCCTCGCGGATGCGGAGGCCGACGTTGTCCTCGGGATCGGGAGGAGTCAGTCCCTCCAGGTGGATCGGCGGCTTGCCCGGCACGGCCACTGCCTCGACGAACAGTCCCGATCGCTGCCCATCGGCTCCCGCGAGCTCCTCCTCACGGCCCGGCTTGAGTGCGCGCCACGTCAGCCTGGTCGGGGAAGCGCTGCAAGGTGCGATAGAGGACGTTGCCGTCCGTGAATCCGCGGTGAACGGCCGCGGTCGCGTAGACGACGAGAGGATGGGACTCCCGCAGGGAGAGCAGGCCGAGGGTGTGGTCGAGGTCGCCGTTGGTGAGCACGATCGCGCCCAGCGGCGAGTGGCGTGGGCCGCGAGGGTGGAGCCCGGGGAAGTCCTCGATCTGCTGGCGGATCTCAGGGGACGTGTTGATCAGAAACCACGACGCTCGCGTCGGCGCTGACGGCGACGCTTTCCTGGGTGCGCGCAGTGGCCCGCACGGTCCCCTCGCGGAGACCACGACAGTTCGGACAGCCGCAGTTCCACTGCGGGAACCCCCCACCGGCCGCGGAACCGACGACGCGGATGCGCACGTTGCACCCCCCGAGACAGGACAGCCCCCCGGCCGGGTCGACCGGCGCGGAGGGCTGCAGAAACTGAGCGGGCGACCGACCTAGAAGCGGTCGTCCTGCTCCCGCTCGAAGTCGTCCTGGTAGGAATTGATCTCGGCGTCCATCTTGATCTCGACGAATTCCGGCGCTTCCCAGGTCATCGCGCTCACCTCCCACAAGGCCAGCAAGGGATCCCCACTGGTGGCGCCATGCTAGTGGAAGCCCGCGGCGCGCGTCAAGGCCTTTGCGGGCCGACTCCTTCCCACGGGGATCACGCCGTCGAGCGCGCCAGCTCGGCCTCCGGCGCCGGCCGGCGGCGGAGCCGAGGCTTCATCCACAGCCAGGCCTTGCCGATGTAGAGGAGAACCACCATCAGGACGAGGTTGGCGACCCAGTAGCCCAGCCACTTCCAGTGAGGCCGACCATGGCCACGACTCGATGGCCAGATCGGGCCACCGCTTGATGAGCCAGCCTTTCACGATGGTGAAGACGATGATCTGGTGGACGAAGTAGAGCATCATCGCCGTCTGTCCCAGCTCGACCAGCCAGCGCGGCGCCCACCCCCGGTAGTCCATGAGGTACCAGACGGCCGGCGTCGAGACGAAGAGCACGGCGCCGACCCAGAACAGAGTCACCCCGCGCGGAGTCCAGTGATGATTGACGATGAAGTCGCGCATGAAGCCGAAGCGCACCGGCGTGTGCATCCAGGCGTCGTAGGCGACGAAGGCGAGCAGGCACAGCACGCCGGCGATGGCCATCACCCGGAAGTACCGCGCGCGTTCGACCTGCTCCGCGCTGGTTCGCCTCGCAGAAATACCAGCCGAGGACCGCGGAGACGAGCACCAGGGTCGTCCAGGGCCACGGGGGAAAGTCCGCGAAGGCGACCTGGGCCACCAGACGGTGCGTGTCGAGCCACCGCTCAAGGGGCACGTAGGTCAGGCTGAACGCCGCGTAGAGCGCGACCGAGACGGCCACGATCAGCGCGCGCCCCCAGCGATACGCAATGATCCAGAGCGCGGGAACGAGGGCGAGGATGCTGAAGCCGATGCTCTGGAGCACGCCGAGCTGCCAGATCGGGTCCTCGGGGAATACCACCAGGTTCAGGAGATAGCCGGCCAGGATGACCTGCACCCCGCGCCGCAGATAGCGCGGCGCCACGCTCGCCGCGCTCTGCCCCCTCAGGACGGTGGCGTTGTAGTGGGCGATGGCCTGACAGAAGCCGACCAGGAAGAGGAAGATGGGCGCGGCCACCGTGGTGGTGATGTAGATCAGGTGATAGCGGGGCCAGCCGAAGGAGCCGCCGATCCACCAGCGGCCGGTATGGTTCACCACCATGGCCACGATGGCGAAGGCCCGGAGCCCGTCGAGGAACGGCATCCTTCCGGGCTTTGCTGGCCGTTCCATCGTCAATCCTCCGCTGCTACACTAGGCGCCCCATGAAGATCATCTATACGCCCAACCTGATCGTTCCGTCACTCAGCGACGAGGAGCGCGCCCGGATCCTCAAGGCCGCGGGTCCCGCGGCGGCCCTCGTCGACACCAAGGATGCCGCGGCCCAGCGAGAGCACATCGTCGACGCCGAGATCCTGTTCGGCCGCGTGCCCCCGGACATCTTCGCGCTGAACCGCCGGCTTCGCTACTACCATTCGATCGGCGCCGGGGTCGATGCCATCCTCACGCCTGAGCTGGTGGAGAGCGACGTCATCCTGGCCAGCGAGAAGGGCGAGGTCGGCATCCACCTCGCCGAGCATGCCTTCGCGCTGCTCCTTGCCCTCACGCGCGGCCTGCACACCGCGATCAGGCAACCGGACTACAGCCTGCGCGAGACGATCCGTCGCTCCCAGTGGGAGCTTCTCGGGCGGACGATGGGCATTGTGGGCTTCGGCGGCACCGGGCGGGCGGTGGCCCGCCGCGCGCTGGGATTCGGCATGCGCGTGCTCGCCGTGGACGTCGAGGACGTCCCGCCCGAGCCCGGGGTGGAGGCCGTCTGGAAGCCGGATCAGATGCCCCGGTTGCTCGGCGAGTCGGACGTGGTGGTGATCGGGCTGCCCCTCACCAAGGCCACGCACCACCTCTTCTCGCGCGACCTCTTCCGCCAGATGCAGCGCCACGCCATCCTCATCAACGTCACGCGTGGGGCCATCGTGTTCGGCGATGATCTGGTGGCCGCGCTGGAGCAGGGGCTGATCTGGGCCGCCGGGCTCGACGTGACGGATCCCGAGCCGCTGCCCTCGGGCCACCCGCTGTGGACCCATCCGCGCGCGATCGTGACGCCCCACGCGGCCGGGGGCTCGCCGTTCCGCGCCGGCCGGGTCATCGCGACCTTCTGCGAGAACCTCCGGCGCATGCAGACGGGAGAGCCGCTGCTCGCGCTCATCGACAAGCGCAAGGGCTACTAGCCCGCGCGCCACCAGGGAGGGCTTATGCGCGGTGTCGTCTTCCTCGGCAATCGAATGCTCGAATTCCGCGACTTTCCCGATCCCGCGCCCGGCCCCGGCGAGGCCGTCATCGCCATCAAGGCCTCGGGGATGTGCGGGAGCGACCTGCATCCCTACCGCGCCGTCGGCAATGCCGCGGCGTCGCTCGGGCTGGGGGGCCAGGGCGGTCCGGTCATCGCCGGCCATGAGCCGTGCGGCGTGGTGACCGCGCTGGGGCCTGGTGTCACCGGCCTCGCCGTCGGCGAGCGCGTGATGAACCATCACTACAAGGGCTGTGGGCGTTGCCGCCACTGCCGGGTCGGCTGGTCGCAGCTCTGCCGCAGCCAGCGCATCGTCTACGGGATGACGGGCCACGGCGCCCACGCCGCCTACATGAAGGCACCCGCGACCACGATGGTGCCGCTGCCCGAGGAGATGAGCTTCGAGGAAGGCGCGTCGGTCTCGTGCGGGACGGGAACGGCCTATGGCGCCCTCAAGCGCCTCGACGTTTCCGGCCGCGATACCCTTGCCGTCTTCGGCCAGGGCCCGGTCGGCCTGAGCGCCACCATGCTCGGCAAGGCCATGGGGGCACGCGTCATCGCCATCGACATCTCTCCCGAGCGCCTGGCCCTGGCCAAGGAGATGGGCGCCGATGAGGTCGTGAACCCCAAGGACGTCGATCCCGTGCAGGCGATTCACGACCTCACCGACGGTGAAGGAGCGGAAACGACGATGGACTGCACCGGTCAGGCCGACGCGCGGGTAGGCGCCGTGCGGAGCGCGGGGACGTGGGGGCGCGTGTGCTTCGTGGGCGAGGGCGGCACGGCCACCTTCGACATCAGCCAGCACATGCTGCGCCGCCAGCTCACCATCCACGCCTCGTGGACGTTCAGCGCCACGGGACAGGAAGAGTGCGCGCGCTTCATCGTCAAGCGCCGCGTTCCCCTCAAGAAGCTCCTCACGCATCGCTTCAAGCTCGACGAGGCCGTCGAGGCGTATCGCCTGTTCGACACCCAGACCACCGGCAAAGGAGTGTTCGTGTTCTGAGGGGCACGGCCCAGATGAAGCCCACCGGGCAGGATGTGTTCCTCGTGGTCGACGTGCAGAACTGCTTCGTCCCGGGGGTACGCTCCCCGTGGAGGACGGCGACAAGGTCGTGCCCGTCATCAACCGTCTGGCGCCGGCCTTCGAGCACGTCATCCTCACCCAGGACTGGCACACGCCCGGCCACGCATCGTTCGCGTCCTCGCACTCCGGCAAGAAGCCGTTCGAGACGACGCAGCTCTTCTATGGCCTTCAAGTCCTGTGGCCGGATCACGCCGTGCAGGGGACGCGGGATGCCGAGCTGCACCCCGATCTCAGGATCCCGCACGCGGAGCTGATCATCCGCAAGGGCTACCGGAAGGGCGTGGATTCGTACTCGGCCTTCGTGGAGGCCGACGGCAAGACGCCCACCGGTCTCGCCGGCTACCTGCGCGACCGCGGCCTGCACCGCGTGTTCCTCGCCGGCCTCGCCACCGACTTCTGCGTCGCCTGGTCGGCCGTCGATGCTTGCCGGGCCGGCTTCTCGGTGGTGGTCATCGACGACGCCTGCCGCGGGATCGACACCGGCGGCTCCCTGGCCAAGGCGTGGGCGGACATGCAAGCGGCCGGCGTGCAGCGCATCCAATCACCCGACATCGAGGTTGTCCTGATGCCATACCGGATCAACCACATCCACCTGAAGTCGCCCGATCCCCGCAAGACCGCCGAGTGGTACGTGACGGCGTTCAACTTCACCATCGTGAACGACCAGACGCGCGTGTTCGGCGATCGCTTTGTCCGCTGCATGAGCGAGGGCGGCGCCCTGGCCGTCAACATCTCCGGCGCCCGCACCGGCGAACGGCTGGGGTCGGGCGATGCCAACCCTCACCACGGGCTCGAGCACTTCGGCTTCGACTCGCAGGACATCGAGGTGGACATCGCGCGGCTGACGGGCTTGGGGGCGGTGCTCCTGGAGGGGCCGATCCAGAACCCCAACGGTGGGCGCATCGCGTTCCTCCGCGGCCCGGACGACACGCGCCTCGAGCTGGTGGAGCCGCGCAAGATCGCGGGCGGCGCCGGCGGCGGCTGCTGCTGAGCGAACCTCCGTCATCGCGAACGCGCGCGCGTCCGATCGCCCGACGCGCGCGCACGGTCGATGCCGCTGACGCCTCGATCGGTCGCAATCGGCTGAGCCACGGTTGCTGCGCCGGCGCGCAGCGCGAGGCAGCCGGGCGTCGACGACCTCCTATGCCGAGACGGCGCGGACGTGGAGAGGTGACACCTGGGCGATCGCGGCGAAATCGCGATCGTGGTGGGCCACCGTCAATCCGTGCCTCAAGGCGCACGCGGCGATCAGGCAGTCGACGCCGGACCGCACGGTGTAGCCGGCTCGGCGCGCTGCTCGGTACAGTCGAATCGCCTCGTCGAAGACCTCCCACCGAAGGGGCGATTCGACGATCGGGAAGGCCAGCATCGAGTCTTGGGCCACTCGGAACGCCGCCTCGTCGCGGAAGCCCTGGAGTACTTCCTGGACGACAGGGAGGCACGTCACGACCTCGTCGATTTCGGCTACCGACGTGAGCGTCAGTCGGCTCGGCCGCCGGAACACTTCGATCCAGACGGAGGTGTCAACGAGGACCACGCGGGCGTCGCCGGCTAGGCTTGCCCGGGCGGTCGGCGCGCATCTCGGAGAGATTTCCCTCCCAGCGCCCGGACCCGGCGAGCTCGAGGATGCGATTCGCCCGCACCCGTCGGACGAAGTCCGCGAGCGCGCGCCCCACCGCCGCCGAGTACGTTCGCTCCCCGCTGAGCCTCACCGCTTCATCGAGAAGGTGCTCATCGAGCACAAGATTTGTACGTTTCATGCGCATAGACTACGCTCGCGCCTTTCCCGCGGTCAAGCCGCGGGACGCGCTCTCCCATGCTCGCCCTCCAACTCGCGGCCGGCGGTCCGGCTCGCGCCGAGATGTTTCGCGTCGCCCTCCCCGACGGGACGGTGACGTTCACCAATGCCCCGGTCAGGCGTGGCCTCCGGCCCCTGAGCGTGACCGCGCTTGGCGTCATCGCCCGCGACCCGGCAGACTCCACGGTCGGCGCCGATGGTTGGTCAAGCAAGCGCACGGCGCTGGCGGTGAGGCCAGGGGCGGGGACATCGCCCGCGTCCGCCCCGGCGCGACGGACGCCCATCGCGCCGAACGGGCGCCAGCTTCTCCCGGGGGATCTGCATTCGCTGATCAGAGAGAGGCCGCCGCGCGCCAGGGCTCCCCGAGCGTCTCATTTCGGTCGTGATCGCCGTCGAGTCCGGGTTCAATCCGCGCGCCCTCTCCCGCGCGGGCGCGGGTGGCCTCATGCAGCTCATGCCGCGAACGGCGGCGACGCTTGGCGTCCGCGACGTGTTCGACCCTGCCGAGAACGTCGACGGTGGGGTGCGCCACCTGCGCGCGCTGCTCGACCGCCTCGGCAACAACCTGCCCCTCGCTCTCGCCGCCTACAACGCCGGCGAGCAGGCCGTGGCCCAGCACGGAGGCATCCCGCCGTACCCGGAGACGCGGGACTACGTGGCGCGCATCCTGCGCTCCCTCGACGGCCGCTGACGGTCTCCTCGCCCCTCGCTTGCAGTAGGCTAGGGCCTGTCGCGAGCCGAGACGCTCGCGCGGAACCGGAGACGAGCCATGGCCTTGCCGATCTTTCACATGGTGCCGGGCGCGCCAGTGCCGGTCGCCCCCTACAGCCACCTCGTCGAGACCGACGGCTGGCTGTTCCTCACCGGCCAGCTGCCCGTCGATCCCCTCGACGCCGCGGTGCCGGTGCCCGAGGGCATCGAGGCGCAGACGCGGCGCACCCTGGAGAACTTGAAGATCGTCCTCGCGGGCGTGGGGGCCGGACTCGAACACGTCGTGGCCGCGCGCGTGTTCCTGGTGGATTTTCCGCAGCACTACGAGCGGATGAATCGCGTCTACGCGAGCTACTTCCGCCCGGACGCCCTGCCGGCGCGCACGTGCATCGGGGTGACCCATCTCGCCCGGGGCTGCCTGGTCGAGGTCGACGCCATCGCCCGACGCCCTGTCGCGAATCCGGGTGAACGACCCGATCCCCCGGCCAGTGAATCGCTCGGCCGTCGGAGATCGCAGGACCCCCGGCTCGGGAGCGCGACGACGCGGGGGAGTTCCGGCTGCGAGGCGAGGCGCTGTCGGAGAATCGAGGAGCGCCCCGGCTTCGCCGGGGCGCGACGAGCGTTGGGGGGTACCGGGGGCCATCTCGGGGCCCCCCATCCCCCTAGTTGTGCCAGGCGAAGGGCGCGTAGTGGGCGTTGTTCCGTCCGCTGGTGTCCTCCCACCGGAGATTGAAGGCGGAGAGCCGGCTCCGGCTGGCCTTCGCCAACGCCAGCCGGGCGTTCGCGGGGTGCATCGTGTTGTCGACGTAGAGGGGCTCGCCCGGCTTGACGCCGCTCTCGACCCCGGCGAGCTCCTGTTCGAGGACGCCGGGAATCACCACCGACCGCCGCATGCCGTCCTTGGTGAACGCGATGGGTCCGCGCTGCACCCCGAGAAAGGTGCCGACCAGGGGTCCCAGCGCGGCCATGGGCCCGCCCGCCTGGCCGCTCGCGATGGCGGCGATCGCCTGCTCCTGCTCGGCGGTCGCCCGCTCGTCGACGACGAGCCCGACGGACCAGTTGCCCTCGAGCATGACGCCGGGCGTGTGGCCCACGACGGCGAACTTCAACCCGTCGAGGCTCACCGAGCCGTAGCGCCCCTGCGCGATGTCGAAGCCGAAGAGGAAGAAGCATTCGCCGCGCGTCGGCCGGGCCGCGAGGTTGCTGGGCAGGCACGGGCACAGGAAGTCGCAACTGCACGTTTCGCAGTACTCACCAGTGAGATTCCACATGGTCGCCATCGCCGTGTCCTCCTCTCCACCACGATTCGGCACGTCGCCCCGCGCCGGGCCTCACCTGACGCGGATCAGGCGCGCAGCATCAGCGCGACCCCGGCCAGCACCAGGGCCACTCCCGCCACCTGGCCCACGCGTTCTCCCGCCGGGACGACCTTCTCGACCAGGACGAAGGTCGCGATGGCGGCGACCCAGACGAGGTTCATCACGCCGGCCACGAACAGGAGCGCCATCAGCACCCAGCAACATCCGACACAGTACACCCCGTGGCGGAATCCCATGACCAGTGCGCCCGACGGGCCGTCGCGCCATTCCGTCATGATGAACCCCATTGGCGAGCGGCAGGCGGTGAGGCACGCCCGCTTGAGGGGCGTCCACTGAAAGATCCCGGCCGCGACGAGCAGGCCGCCGCCCAGGTACGGACTCGTGCTCACCATCATCGGCGACAGCAGGGCCAGGCCGTGGAGGACCCACTGCGCGGTGGCCGCCCCGGCGCTGTACGCCGTCCACGCGCTCAGGTAGCCGAGGACGAAGAGGCCGGTGCGCATCACGGGCCCCTGGAGCTCGGCGCGGCGGCGATTCATGGCGCTGAACATCAGGATCATGGGGCTGGCCGAGGCCGTCATCATGGCGACCATCATCACGTCCCACATGACGAACAGGAGCAGCAGCTCCACGCCGCTCCAGGGCTGCATCTGCGGCATGGCCATTCCCATCGCGGCGTGCATCTCCATCGCCGCCATGTCGCGCGCGAGGTGCACGAGGTATAGCCAAGCGACGACGACCAGGGCCATCAGCCCGGCCAGCACGATGGCCCGGTCGCGCTTGAGGGCGGATTCGAGCGCCGGAATCCCTGAGTCTCCCAGCCGCGCGATCCCCGTCGCCGCCGTCAGGGCTTCAGCGCGAACTTCTGGAACGTGTGGCAGTCCGCGGGAGCCAGCCCGCGGCTCACTGCGAAGGTCCAGGTGACCTCGCTCACGTAGATGTCGCCCCGCGAGTCCACCGCCAGGCCATGGGGTGCCGCGAAGCTGCCAGGCGCGGTCGCGTCGGCGCTGCCCCACCGCGCCAGGACCTTGCCGTCGCGGTCGTAGACGCTGACCCGGCCGTAGCGCGCGTCCTTGATGGCTCCGTGGCGGCCCGAGACCTGGCCCGGGTGCCACCACAGCTCCGAGACGTGGGCGCGGCCCTGCGCGTCGAACACCACGTGCGTGGGGCGCTGGGTGTCGGTCCACTCCGCGAGGTACTCGCCGTCGGGGCTGAAGATCTGGATGCGATCGTTCTCGCGGTCGCAGACGAAGACTCGCCCGTCGGCGGCTACCGCGATGCCGTGCGGAAGGTAGAACTCGCCCGGCCCTCCCCCTGGCGTGCCCCAGGAGCGCTTCAGCTCGCCGGTGGGCGAGAAGCGATGCACCCGGCAGTTGCCATACCCGTCCGAGACGAACAGGTCGCCCTGCGGCCCCACGGCCAGATTCGTCGGCCGGTTGAACGGCCCGGCGGGGCGGGTCGCGGTGAGCGTGCTCTTGCCGTCGTAGCCGGTTTCGGACGGCGTGTTCATGATGCCCATGGTCATCAGCAACTTGCCGTCGGGTGTGAACTTGCGGATGGTGTGGTTGCCGTCGTCCGTGCAGTAGAGCATTCCGTCCGGATCGATGGTGATGCCGTGGGTCCGGTAGGTGAACAGCCCCTGGCCCCACGTGCCCAGGTAGTTGCCCTTGCGGTCGTAGATGATGATCGGGTGATCGCCCCGGCAGATCAGGAACACCCGATCTTCCTGGTCCACGGCCACGCCCGCGACGTCGCGATGCTCGTAGCCGGTGGGAAGCTGCTCCCAGCCCTCGACAACCCCGTAGCTCAGCGCGCTCGCCTGTGCCATCACTGTCCTCCCTCGAAGCGGGCGCTCGCCCTACGCGCCGTCTGCGCGTCAGACTATTGGCGATGCGCGGGGTCGCGTCAAGGGGCACCGGCGAACCGGGCGGGGGCGTCGGTCAGCTCGGCGTCAGGGCACGCGCCCGGTCAGATCCATCACCTTCCCGGCCCGCAGCACCGTGATGGTGTACGTCTTCCCCGAAGCGAGATTCCCCAGGTGCTCGCGGACCTTGACGAGATCGGCGACGGTGCCGAGCACGAGGCCGTCGATCTTGAGGATGATGTCGCCGCCCACCGTGTAGGTCTGGCCGGCGATGGTCGCCTTCATGTCTCCGGCTCGAACCCCCGCGCGTGCCGAGGGCGAGTCCGTGGCGACGGCGGTGACGAGGAGGGCGACGGGCTGCGGCACGTTGAAGAGGGCGGCGAGCCGGCCGGAGACGAGCTCCCCCTCCATGCCAGTCCAGAACGAGTGCTTCTCGAGCAGGAACTGCTTGGCCGTGTTGATCGTCACCACGAAGCCGAGCCCTTCGCTGCCGCCGCTCTTGGAGATGTTGTGGCTGACGATGCCGATGACCTCGCCGGTCATGTTGAACATCGGACCGCCCGAGTTGCCAGTGTTGATCACGGCGTCGGTCTGGAAGAACTCCGCCATGGGCATCCGGCGGTAGACGCTGTTGGGCGGCCAGCGGGCGCTGATGAGGCCCGTGGTCAAGGAGTGGGTGAGGCCGTACGGCGCTCCGATGACGATGACCGGATCGCCCACGCGCACCGTGTTCGAGTCCGCGAGCTTGGCGACCAGGGCGCCCCGGGGTACCCGCTCGAGCTGCAGGAGGGAGAGGTCGGCGGCGGGCTCCGAGGCCACGACCCGCGCGCGCACGGTCTCCCCACCGATGAACTCCACGTTGACCTTGTCGAAGACCTGCCCGACGCTCTGAGCGCCGGCCGGCGGCGGAAGCCAGAGCAGGGCGTAGCTCGTCACCATCGCCATCGCCAGTGTCCCCACGCTGGATCTCCTTTCCCCGCTCCCCGCGAGCCGGTGCGAAGCTCCGCGCCGGTGTTTCGCGAATCCGGGCGGAGGATTGTTCGCTATTGTAGTCGGCGGCCGGAATCAGAATCTCGACCCGGAGGGGCTCCATGCGGAGGCGTGTGGTGGGAGGTTCCACGGACGCGCAGTGGGTGTGCTCGGTGTCCAAGGACTGAGCTGGGCCAAGGACGGCGCCGCACGTGAGCCGAGATCTCCTGTGGGACGTGGACGCGCGCCTCATCCTGGTCCTCCTCATCGCGCTGTTCCTGCTCGCCGCGGAGGTCGGCTTTCGCGCTGGCCGGCGCCACGGGCGCCGCGTCGCCGACAAGGAGCCTCAGGTCGGAACCATCCAGGGGGCCACGCTGGGGTTGCTGGCCCTCCTGCTGGGCTTCAGCTTTGCGATGGCCCAGTCTCGCTACGACGCGCGGCGCGCGCTGGTGCTCGACGAGGCCAACGCCATCAGGACGGCGTACCTCCGGGCGCAGCTCCTCCCCAAGCCGGAGGCGCAAGAGGTCGCCGACGCCCTGCGCCGCTACGTAGACGTTCGCCTGCGGCGCCTGGGAGAGCACGTCGATGAGCCCGCGCTGCGGGAGGTCCTCAAGGAGAGTGAGCGGTTGCACGACTATCTGTGGGCGCGCGCCGTGCGGGCCACCCAGCAGGACCCACGGCCCGTCACGAACCTGTTCATCACGGCCCTCAACGAGGTGATCAATCTGCACTCCAAGCGCGTGGCCGCCTTCCGGAACCACGTGCCGGAGAGCGTCTTTCTGCTCCTCTACTTCGTGGCCACCGTGGCCATGGGGGTGACAGGCTACGTCGCCGGTCTGGGTGGCCACCGGAACTTCTGGCCCAGCACGACCACGGCCGTCCTGATTGCCGTCGTCATCGTGGTCGTCATGGACCTCGATCGTCCGCGGCGAGGGTTTATCCGGGTGAGCCAGCAGAGCATGATCGATCTGCGCGACAGCCTGAATCGCCCCGCGCCGTGAGCGGGGTCAGGAGCGACGCGCCGCGACATTTCACGTACGATGGACGCCCCCCGGTCAGGAGGAAGAGCGTGGAGATTCTCGATCTGAAGGGTTCGCTGGAGTTCTCGCCGACGCATCATGTCTACAAGGTCCTGTCGGAAACGCCGCACAGCTCCATCAGCATCGTCGGCTGGGAGGCCGGGCAGATCTCGCCCATCCATTCCCACCCGGACGCCGACGAGATCTACTACATCCTGGACGGCGAGGGGCTCTTCAACGACGGCGGCAAGGAGGCGCGGCTCGGCCCCGGGGCCACGGTCGTCTTCCCGGCCGGCGAGGTGCATCAGGTCAGCGCCATCACGCGCATGGTGCTCTACCGCGTCCAGGCCGGCGCCGACCGCCACGCGGAGGCCGTCAAGGAGTGGCCCGCGCGCTGAGTGTGCGAACAGCCGAGGAAGCGCGCCCGCGTCGTCCTTGCGGGCGCGGCTCACACCTGGCAGCGCGTCACATGGGCCGAGACGGCGAGCCAGCGGCCGTGCTGGCGCGCCCACACGTCCGTGTAGCGACCGGCGCCGGGCCGGCCGTCGGGCATCGTGTACGAGGTCCGGGCGTGGATGATCGCGACGTCCCCCACGAGCCGGACGTTGACGTCGTGGGCGGTGAGGTTCGAGATCTGGACCGGCACCGCGACCTGCTTCAGGAACGCAGCACGGTCGACCAGCGACCCGTCCGGATTCGAGCAGTAGAACTCGTCGGCCAGGATCTCGTCGAACCGGCGGGCATCCGACGTCTGGACGGACCTGATGTAGTCGCGGTTCAGGTCCAGCAGGGTATCGAGATCGGACATCGCGATCCTCCTCGGCGTGGCGCGGCGCGTCGGCGCCTCCAACTCCCCAGATGTAGCACATACCGCCCGCGCTAACTCCCGCCCCCGGACGCCCGGGTGGTGGCAGGACGGGCTGCCCTCCTTGACGACTTCTGCAGACCTTACACATTTCCAAGCTGCACCTGTCACTCCCGGCGGTGGTGGTGAGTGGCACAAACCTAGGCAGGAACGCCATGATCCAGTTTTTTCGCAGGTCCGATCGGAGGAACGGTCCTTGCACCTAGATCCGGTGGCAGTTGGGATACAGGGCAGTGTGGCGAGGAGGCCAAGTCCAGATCATGGCTCACTTGTTGGGAGACGCGATGCGGCATCGGGGGCGGCGCGCCAGGGCAGTCTGCCGCTTCTGGATCGTCATCTTTTGCGCAGTACTGACCACACCGGCCTGGGCCGGAGAGGGCGACGCAGCGCTCGATCGTCTCTGGCGCCTTGATCCCTCGGCCCCGCCGCCGGAGCTGCAGCGAGAGGCCTCGGACGAGGCCCGCGAGCTCGTCACTCTGGAAGACGCCGTGGCCCTTGCCTTCCAGGCCAACCGGCTGGTCAAGAGCCCGGAGCGTCTGCAGTTCATCGCCGAGAGCGTGAGGAAGGCGTACGTGGGCGTGCTCGACGCTCACCATGCCCTGGCGATTCGTGAGGAGCAGTGGAAGGCATCCCGCGAGGTCGAGCGCCTCATGGGGGAGATGGCGCACCAAGGCAAGGCGTCGCCGTCCGACGTTCTCCGGGCCCGGTCAGCGCTCGCGAAGACGACCCAGGATCTCCAGAATGCCCGAGGGCAGTTCGTCGCCCAGACTCGACAGCTCAATCACCTGATGGGGCGCGATCTCCAGGCGAGGCTTCGCGTGCGTCCGGAGCCCGACGTGGCGCCCTTTGCTGGTCTCCGCGGCGGCTCTGCCGCCGCCCCGAGCGGCGACTAGCGGCGCCTACTGCCGGTTCTCCAGCGCCTTCACCACGGCGGCCAGATCCTCGCCGCCGTGGCCTGAGTCCTGGACGGCGGCGTAGAGGCGCTCGGCCACGTCGGTGAGGGGAGTCGATGCGCCCACCTCGCGGGCCGCGTCCTGGATGAGGTGGAGATCCTTCATGAAGAGATCGAGCTTCATCTGGGCCGGGAAGTCGTCGCGCAGCATCATGGGACCTCGCACCTCCAGCATCCGCGACGAGCCGGCGCCCGACGCGAGGACGTCGAAGGCGACGTCCATGTCGAGTCCTGCCCGCCGCGCCATGGCCAGCGCCTCGGCAGCGGCCGCGCTGTGCACGCCGACGAGCAGGTTGGCCACGAGCTTGAGCGTCATGGCCTGGCCCGCGCGGCCCACGTGGACGGCGCGCGGCAGCATGGCCTCCAGCACGGGCCGCCAGCGGTCGTAGAGGTCGCGCTCGCCGCCCACGAAGATGATGCCGTCGCCCCGCGCCACCATGCCGGCCGTGCCGCTCACCGGGCAGTCGAGAAACGCCTGACCGCGCCCGGCAGCGAGACGGGCCAGGCGCTCGGTGAGGCCCGGCGAGATCGTGCTCATCTGGATGATCACGCGCGCCCCGTCGAGGGCCGTGATGACCTCCTCCACCGCGGCCAGCGACGGCAGCACCGTGCAGACGGCCTCGCTCCGTTTCGCCACGTCGCCCGCGTCTGCGGCCACGATGCCGCCGAGGGCGACGAGGGCGTCACGCCGCTCGGGCGCGACGTCGTAGCCGATCACCGCATGCCCCGCCGCGCGCAGGCGCGAAGCCAGCGCGTGACCGAGCAATCCCAGCCCCACCATGCCCATGGTCGTCATGGCGCAGAGGAATACCACACCTCGGGGCGCGAAGGACGTGTCAGCGAGGCCGCTCGAATCGCATCCTCAGCCGGGCAGCGATCAGGCTGGGCCACCGTTGGGCGACGGCGGCGCGACGACGATCTTGGGCCGGTGCCTGAAGACGGCGTCAATCATCCCGTAGGCGCGGGCCTCCTCGGGGTCCATGTAATGGTCGCGGTCGGTGTCCTGGTGGACCCTCTCGATCGGCTGCCCGGTGTGCCGGGCGAGGATTTCCTCCATGAGCTGCTTGGTTCTCAGGAACTCCCTGGCCTGGATGCCGAGGTCGATCGCCTGGCCTCGGCCGATCTGGCCCCAGGGCTGGTGGATCATGATCCGGGCGTTGGGGAGCGCATAGCGCTTGCCCGGGGTCCCGGCCGCGAGCAGCACCGCGGCCGCCGAGGCCGCCATCCCCATGCACAGCGTCCGGACGTCGGGCTTCACGTATTGCATCGTGTCGTAAATCGCCAGGCCGGCCGACGTCTCGCCGCCGGGGGAGTTGATGTAAAGCTGGATATCCTTGCCCGGATCCTCCGACTCGAGGAACAGCAGCTGCGCGGTGACCAGGTTGGCCACGTCGGCGTCGATCGCCGTCCCCAGGAAGACGATGCGGTCCTTGAGCAGCCTCGAGTAGATGTCGTAGGCCCGCTCGCCACGAGGCGTCTCGTCCACGACGTAGGGAATCAGGCTCATGCGCTCCCCTCCTCTCCGCGGTGCCGATCGTGCTACAGTGCAACCCTCGGTTGCGACTGTAACAGCTTGGATGCGCAACTGTCGAGTTGCGAGTCAGAACCGGTGCGCGTCATCAGAACCGATGCGCATCAGAACCGGAGGCCCGCATGGACATGATCGAGCGCGAGGTCATCGTGCCGGCGTCGCCCGCCGAGGTGTGGCCGGCGCTCACCCACTCCGAGGAGGTCTCCGCCTGGTTCGGCGCCGACGCGGACATCGAGATCCACCCTGGCGGCCGCGGGGTCTTCCGGTGGCCCGACGGCACCGAGCGGCACGCCGTGGTCGAGGAGGTCGAACCGGAGCGCAAGCTCGCCTTCCGGTGGCTGCCGTTCCAGCGGACGGCCGCCGGCGAGATCGCCACTGTCCCATCGACCCGGGTGGAGATCACCCTGGACGAGGTCCCCGACGGGACGCGGGTGCGAGTCGTGGAGCAGCCGGCCTTCCCGTGCGGGGGACTCCGCGTGCCCTTCACGCGAGGCGCCCTGGCGGCGATCGGAGCGTGACCAGGGACCGCACCGACGCCATCTTCAGCGCGCTCGGCGACCCGACGCGCCGGCAGGTCATCCGCGCGCTGTCCGAGCACGGGCCGTCGACCGCCACCGGCCTCGCCGCCCAGCTTCCCGTGACGCGCCAGGCCGTCAGCAAGCATCTGGCCGCGCTCGCCGATGTCGGGCTCGTCACGGCGATCCAGCGTGGGCGCGAGAAGCTGTACCGGTTCTCCCCGGCGCCGCTCACCGAGGCGGTGACGTGGATGGCCGATCTCGGTGGCCGGTGGGACGAGCGGCTGGCCGCGCTGCACCGCCACGTCGGACGTCTTCGCCGCAGGAGTTCCTGAAGCAGCCGCTCTACAGCCGCGACTATCCGCCCGCCAGGCCGATGAAGGTCGGCTTCTTCTTCTGGCCCTACACGCCGGAGTACACCACCCGCATGGTGCGGCTCGGCGAGGACCTCGGCTTCGACCTGGTGGGCCTCGCCGACACGCCCGGCAACGCCATGGACCTGTGGGTGGCCATGACCCTGGCCGCCGGGGCGAGCCAGCGCGTCCGCCTGGCGAGCTGCGTGACCAATCTCCTCACGCGGCATCCCGCCATCACGGCCTCCGCCGCGGCCTCGGTGGACGTCGCCGCCGGCGGCCGGACGATCCTCGGCGTGGGCGCGGGTCACAGCGGCGTGGTGAACCTCGGCGGCGCGCCCACGCGGGCGCGCGCCGCTGCGCGACGGCATGGCGTACCTGCGCGCGCTCCTCGGCGGCGAGCGCGCGTCGTGGGCCGGCGCGTCGTCGCAGCTCGCGGGGGTGCGGCGCCGGGTGCCGGTGTACGCGGCGGCCTCGGGGCCCGCAGCGCTGCGCGCCGCGGGCGCCGTCGCCGACGGCACCTTCATCAACTACGGCCTCCAGCGCGAGCACGTGGCGCGCGCGACGGCGCTCGTGAGCGAGGGCGCGGCGCGGCGCGGGACGGGCCCCGCGAGACGTCGACACGTGGTGGGTGGCCTGCCTCGACTGCGACGCGCGGCGCGAGACGGCTCACGAGAAGCTCGGCAACATCCTGGGCTTCGTGGCCGCCTACGTCCTGGGCGCCGATCCCGAGGGGCGCGGCGTCCCGCGCGAGCTGGTCCCCGCCGTGCGCGAGATGCGCGCGACCTACACCACGAAGCAGCGCGAGATGGACCCCGATCTCGATCAAGCGCCTCGGGCTCTTCGATTACCTCCGGAAGCGGCTGGCCGTCGCGGGCACGCCCGAGGACTGCCTCGAGCAGGCGCGCGCGGCGGTGGCGGCGGGGGCGCAGCAGCTCATGTTCACGGTCAGCCTTGCCGCCGATCCGGAGCGCACCGTCGAGCTGTTCGGCCGCGAGGTGTTGCCCGCGCTGCGCCGCTGATGCGCCGCCGCGAAGGTGAGCGGATCAATCGACGGGCGGGCGGCGCGCGGTGCCAGGGCGTGGCCTGCTCGTACGCCCACGCGGCGCGCAGCACGGTCGGCTCGTCGTAGAGGCGGCCCGCGATCTGCAGGCCGATGGGAAGGTCGGCGGTACTGAAGCCGCACGGCACAGAGATGGCGGGCGTGCCCGCGAGGCTGAACGGCGTGGTGTAGGAGCGGCGCGTGAAGAAACGGGACGCGGCCTCCCCGCTGCCGGTGACCGGCGCTTTCGTCTGGGTGATGAGCGGCGCGGTGCGCGGCCCCGTCGGGGCCAGCAGCACGTCCCAGCGGCCGAGTGTCTCCAGCACTTGCGCGCGGATCAGGGCCCGCGCCCGCGTCGCCTGGTGATAGAGGGTCGTGGGAATCAGCCCGGCGGTGAGGAGTCGGCGCCGGGTTCCCGCGTCGTAGTCGCGGCCGCGCTCGGCGAGCCACTTCCAGTGCCGTCCCGCGCCCTCCGAATCGGCGAGGGCCATGAAGACGGCGCCGGCGAGCGGCAGCAGCGGCAGCGTGACCTCGTCGACCGTTGCCCCGAGACGCCGGAGCACCTCCGCGGCTTCGAGCACCGCCCCGCGCGTCTCCGGATCCGTGTCGGCGCCGAGGGTGAGCTCCCTGATCACGCCGACTTTCAGGCCGCGAACGCCCGCTCGCAGCGACGTCAATCACGTCGGGAGGCGGCGCCTGGCGCATCAGCGGATCGCCGGGATCGGGCCCGGCGATCACGGCGAGCATGACCGCGGCGTCTTCGACCGTCCGGGTGACGGGCCCCGCGGCGTCCATCGACCAGCTCAGGGCGAAGCACCCGGCGCGCGGGACGAGCCCCCAGGTGGGACGCAGCCCGACTGCACCGCACGACCCCGCGGGCGAGCGCACCGAGCCGCCCGTGTCCTCGCCCAGGGTCAGGGCGGCCAGCGATGCGGCGGCGGCGATGCCCGACCCCGACGACGAGCCGCCCGGATCGTGAGCGCGATTCCACGGATTGCGCGGCTGCCCGAAGGGGAAGTCGAGCGTTCCGCCGAGGGCGAACTCCGTCATGTTGAGCTTGCCGAGGAGGATTCGCGCCGGCGGCGCGCAGGCGCGCGACCACGGGCGCGTCCGTGGCGGAGACGTGATCCGCGAGCAGCCGCGATCCCGACGTGGAGCGAACGCCGGCGGTGTCGAACTGGTCCTTCACGGCGAAGGGGAGACCGTGGAGCGCGCCGGTGGCCTCGCCGCGGGCCGCCGCCGCCTCGGCCCGCTTGGCCTCGGCCAGCGCGGATTCTCCGCACACCGTGATGTAGGCGCGCAGGTCGCGGTCGAGGCGCTCGATGCGCTCCAGGTACGCCTCGACGAGGGCCACCGGCGAGAGCGCGCGCGTCCGGATCAGCGAGGCCAGATCCGTCGCGCTCCGGTGTGCGACCGACGTGTCGGCGTCGCTCGGAGCGCCGCCGTCGGGCGCAGAATGGCGCAGCACACTCGCCTCGCGGCCCGCCAGGTCGCTGTCGGGTGGTATCCAGGCGGGCACGGGCTCGACCGAATCGAGCGGCAGGTCGGCGAGGGACGCCAGCGCCGCGTGAAACGCGTTGAGGCGGTGGGTGATCTCGGCGAGGTCAGCGCCGTCGACCGCCACGCCAAGTGAAGCGACCAGGGCGTGCACGTGCTCTTGACTCAGGTCCGTCATGCGGTGGTGATAGCAGACACCGCCGGACCAGGCAAGCGCGGCCAGATCACGCGTCAATGACGGAGCGGTCAGATCACTCGGCAAACCCGGTGGTCTCGGCCGGAGGCTACAGGTCGGCGTACGAACCCGGGAGGCGCGTTCGATCGGCGAGCCCGAGGTCGCCCAGGATCCGCTCCGCCTCCCGCTCGCCGTCCTCGGCGCTCTCGCCGTCGGCGAGAACGACCTCCAGCTCGAGGAAGTCGCCGAGGGCTTCCACGTGGTCGAGGTGAATGCGCGTGCGTCCGAGGAGGAGCAGGTGCCGTGTCTTCGTCACCGTACGCGCCACGCCGAGCGCGAGGGCCAGCGCCTGGCCCAGCCTCGACGGATCGCTGGCGGACACGATGAGAAAGTCGCTCTCGCGCAATCCCGCCACGTCGGGCCGCCGATAGACGATGAGCTGCGCTCCGCCCGGATGCTGCTCGCGCAGCTTCAGGCGGACCCTCCGCTCGCGCGGGGTCGTGAAGTACGTGTCGGTCTGTCGGATGAGGCACTCATCCACCGCGCCGAGAGCGAGGGCCCGCGCGTGGGTTGCCTCGGGATCATCGATCCGGATCTTGACCTCGACGTTTCTCGGCATGCGTGGACGGACCTCCCCGGGCATCGCGGGATACGGCTCGAGCGAGTAAGATAACCAGCCATGAACGGCATTGTCGCCTGCGGGGTGTACCTGCCCTACTACCGCCTCGACCGCAAGGCCATCGGGACCGCGCTCGGGGTGCCGCCGGGCAGGGGAACGCGCGCCGTCGCGTCCTATGACGAGGACACGACCTCCATGGCCGTGGAGGCGGGGCGTCTTGCCCTCCGCGCGGCGCCCGGCGTGAAGCCACGAGCGCTCTACTTCGCCACAGCGGTGCCCGGCTATCTCGACAAGACGAACGCCACGGCCATTCACGCGGCACTCGGCCTCGACGACTCGGCCATGGCCTTCGACATGATGGGCTCGATCCGCTCGGGCGCCGGTGCCCTCCGGGCCGCCCTCGACCCCGCTCGACCGACCCTGGTGGCGCTCTCCGACCTCCGCACCGGTCTCCCGGGCGGCGGCGACGAGCGCGACATGGGCGATGCGGCCGTCGCGCTCCTCTGCGCGCGGGCCGAGGACGGCGCGCCGGTCCTCGCCGAGCCGATCGCGACCGCGTCGGCGAGCGGTGAGTTCCTCGAGCGCTGGCGCGTGCCCGGCGAGGCCTTCTCGCGCCAGTGGGAGGAACGCTTCGGCGAGCACGTGTACGTCCCCCTGGCCCAGGCCGCGGTCGGCGAGGCCCTGAAGCAAGCCGGCGTGGAGGCCGGCCGCATCGGCCGGCTCATCGTGGCCGGGCCGCACGGCCGGGCCGTCAGGCGCGCGGCGGCCGCGGTGGGGACCAAGCCCGAGGCGCTCGGCGACGACCTCACCGGGTTCATCGGCAATACGGGGACGGCGCACGGTGCCCTGCTGCTCGCCGATGCCCTCGAGCGCGCCGCGGCCGACGAGATCATCGTGCTGGTCTCGCTGGCGGACGGCGCCGACGTGATCGTCTGGAAGACGACAGGCGCCGCGGCCGCGCGGCGGCCCGCCGCGACCGTGGCGCAGCGCGCGGCGAGCGGCGCGAGCGTGCCCTATGCGGCATTCCTGACCTGGCGCGGGTTCCTCCAGCGCGAGCCGCCGCGCCGCCCGGACCCCGAGGCGCCGGCGGGGCCGCCCTCGCTCCGCGCCGAGGCGTGGAAGTTCGCCTTCGTGGGAAGTCGTTGCACGGCGTGCGGCGCGAGGCACGTGCCGCCCCAGCGGGTGTGCGTCAAGTGCCACGCCGTCGACCAGATGACCCCGGAGCGACTGGCCGACGCGCCGGCCACCATCGCGACGTTCACCGTGGATCGCCTGGCCTACTCGCTCTCGCCGCCCGTGGTGGCGGCGGTGATCGACTTCGAGGGCGGCGGGCGCTTCCAGTGCGAGCTGACCGACGTCGACCCGGCGTCGGTGGCCATCGGCCAGCGCGTGGAGATGACGTTCCGCCGGCTCTTCACCGCGAACGGCATCCATAACTATTTCTGGAAAGCCCGTCCGGTACGTTAGTCATGTGGTCATCCCCACTGATGGCGGTGCCCATGAGACGTGTCGTCGCCCGGCTCCTCACGCTCACGCTGGTCGCGGGCCTGGCCGCTCCGGCCCTGGCCACTTCGACCCTGACCGAGACGACGCTGGAGAAGATCAGCCGCACCGGTGTCCTCATCATCGGGACCCGGACCAGCTCGCCCCCCTTCGCCTACGTCAACAGGAACAACGAGTGGGTCGGCTTCTCCATCGACCTCGTGGAGCAGGGGGTGCTCCCGGCTGTGGCCAAGAAGGTCGGCAAGCCGGTCAAGCTGGAGAAGAAGGAATCGACGCCGATCACCCGGGTGACGCTCCTCGTCTCGCGCAACGTCGATCTCATCGCGGGGACGATGACCGATGCTCCCCAGCGCCGGGAGGACGTGGACTTCAGCCTGAGCTTTTTCCTGACGGGGGGCCAGTTCCTCGTGAAGAAGGGGAGTCCCATCAAGGGCATCAACGACATCGGGGGCAAGCGTATCGCCGTCCAGCAACGCTCGACCAACGCCAGGATCATCCGCGAGCGGGCGCCCAAGGCCATCCTGCTCGAGTTCCCCGATCAGCCCGACGCGTTCAATGCGCTCGCGCGGGGGAAGGTGGATGCCTACACGAACGACGGCATGCAGCTCTATGGCCTCAAGCACAGGGCGGGCGCGAATGCCTACGAGGTCGTGGGCCGCTTCTACTCCAGGGATGCCTACGCCATGGCCATGCGCAAGGGTAACCAGGACTTCAAGGAAGTCGTGGACGCTGGCCTGCGGGGCCTCCTCGAGTCGGGCAAGTACTTCGAGATCTACGACAAGTGGTTCGGGCCGAAGAGCGAGCTGCCGTACCCGATGACCCCCGAGGTGAAGGAATATCTGCTCGCTCAGTTGAAGAAGTAGCGGAAGGAGGACGCTGATGGCAAGCAATGGCATTCGTGACCGCGTGGCGATCGTCGGCATGGGGTGCACGCCCTTCGGCGAGCACTGGGACAAGGGCGCGAGCGACCTGCTCGTCGATGCCGCCAAGGATGCGCTGGCCTCCGCGCGGATCGGGCTCGACGAGGTCGACGCATTCTGGCTCGGCACGCTCTACTCGGGCCAGAGTGGGCTCACCCTCAGTCGCCCCCTGAAGATCAACTACAAGCCCGTGAGCCGTCTGGAGAACTACTGCGCCACCGGGTCCGAGGCGTTCCGCAACGCCTGCTACGCGGTGGCCTGCGGCGCCTACGACATCGCCATGGCCATCGGCGTCGAGAAGCTGAAGGACTCTGGATTCTCCGGGCTACCGGGGGTGGCCATGCCCAGCGACGGCACCCGGGCCAGCCTTACCGCGCCCGCAACGTTCAGTCTGCTCGCCCCCGCCTACGCGAAGAAGTACGGCCTCGAGGAGGCGCAGCTCAAGGAGGTCATGACCCGCATCGCCTGGAAGAACCACAAGAATGGCGCGCTGAACCCGCGCGCGCAGTTCCGCAAGGAAGTGTCCAAGGACACCATCGCGTGCTCGCCGCTGGTGGCCGGGTCTCTCGGGATCTTCGACTGCTCCGGGGTGAGCGACGGCTCCGCGGCGGCCATCATCGTGCGCGCCGAGGACGCGCATCGCTACACCGACCGGCCGCTCTTCGTGAAGGCGCTCTCGTTCGTGGCGGGACCCGCGGCGGGGCCCATCGATCCCGACTACGACTACACGACCTTCCAGGAAGTCATCGCGTCGGCCGCCGATGCCTACGCCCAGGCCGGCATCAAGGATCCGCGCGCGGAGCTGGCCATGGCCGAGGTGCACGACTGCTTCACGCCCACGGAGCTGGTGCTCATGGAAGACCTCGGCTTTGCCGCGCGCGGCACCGCCTGGAAGGAAGTCCTGGCCGGGACGTTCGACCTCGACGGCGAGCTGGCCGTGAATCCCGACGGCGGCCTCAAGTCGTTCGGCCATCCCATCGGCGCCTCCGGGCTCCGCATGCTCTTCGAGTGCTGGCTGCAGCTCCGCGGGGAGGCGGGCCAGCGGCAGATCGCCAGCGTCGGGCGGGGCCGGAATCTCGCCCTCACGCACAACCTCGGCGGCGCGCCGGGCGAGTGCGTGTCGTTCGTCAGCGTCGTCGGCTCCGAGCGCAGCAACTAGTGAGGTGGGGGCCCCGAAATGGCCCCCACACCCCCAACGTTCGGAGCACCCCGGCGTAGCCGGGGCGCTCCTCGATAATCCGAGAGGCTCGTACAGCGGAGGGCAAGATGGAGCTTTTGATCGGGACCGCCCAGGGCATTTTCGTCGCCGACACCCACGGCCACACCAAGCCGGCGGCCGGCGCCGAGCAGCGCAGTGTCCGCCACCTCTCGCGGGTGAACGGCCACCTTCTCGCAGGAACCAACGACGGGGTCGTGCGATCGAGCGACGGAGGATTCTCCTGGACGCCGAGCGGCATCGCCGGCGCCTTCGTCTGGGACATCACCGCCGCCCCCGACGATCCGCACACGCTCTACGCCGTCACCGAGCCCGCCGCGCTCTATCGCAGCCGGGACGGCGGGCGGTCGTGGGAGGACATCGCGTCGTTCCGGCAGGCACCGGGTGTCGAGGAATGGTGCCTCCCGCGCACGACCATCGCCGGGCGGGCGCGGACGATCGTCGTGGACCCGACCGATCCCGCGCACTGGCTCATCGGCGTGGAGGTGGGCGGCGTCTACGAGACCCGCGACGCGGGCGCAAGCTGGCACTTCGCGCGGCCCGGCGGCAACCCCGACATCCACGTGATCGTCCGGCACCCGGAGCGACCTGATCTCGTGTTCGCGTCGACGGGCTTTGGCCGGCCCGTGGGCACCCTGGAGCCGATGGAGCAGCGCATCGCCGGCGTGTTTCGCTCCGACGACGGGGGGACGACCTGGTCGTACATGTGGCAAGGCATGCGGCCGCCGTACACGCGCCCGCTCTGCGTCGATTCGCGCCCGCCACATGCGGTGACGGTGACGTCGGCGCCCACGGCCTTTGCGAGCCGCCAGGACCAGGGCGGCGCGCAGGCCGTGGTCTATCAGCGTGACGACGTGCACCAGGCGTGGCGGTCGCTCGGCGACCTTGCGCACTCGCCGTCGTCGGTCAACTTCCACGCGGTGACGCCCGATCCCCACGTGGTCAGCGGCGTGCTCGTGGGCACCGAGACCGGCGAGGTCTGGCGGGTGAGCCCGTCGGCGACGTGGTCGCTCCTCACCGCCGACCTCCCGATGGTGCAAGCGCTGCTGCCGCTGCGGTAACGCGCACGTCCCGGGTACTGTCTCGGCGCGCGCGCCGAGACAGTACTCCGCCTTCGCACTTCTCGCCAGACTGCCTTGACCGAGTGCCTCGAGCCTCCTCGGCGCCTGAGCCGCAACATCGGGACCGAGTGCCGTCTACTCCAGCGAGCCGACCACCAGGCGCTCGTGGAGCATGCTGAGCATCTCGTCGATCGCACCCGACTTCCAGATCTGGAAGAAGGGCGAGGCCTGTAGCGCGAAAAATTCCCGCTGGACGCGCGCGGGGGTCTCCTCTTTGGTCTCACCGGGGCGCGGAGTGCGCCGGTGCTCGGTCAGGCGATCCTTGTGGTACATGGCCGGGAACTCGGTGTAGTGGCACAGGTACTCGAGATCGCGCGTGTAGAAGACGACCACGGGGATGGATTGCCACGTCTGGCCATTCCTGTGATTGAGGAACTCGGCCATGATGTCGGCGTTGCTGTCCGGCATCTCGGCGAGAGTCGGCTGCTGGCTCCGGCCGAATCGCTGGCCATCGCGCCGGAAGATGCGCAGCTCGAGATTCGCGACGGCCGCCATCCGGGCCACGGCGGGGATGTCACGCCGGCAGTCGGAGGACCACTCCTCGGAGATGGCGAGCACCTTGGCCGGGCCGCCCGGGCTGGCTGGCCAGCCACGTGAGGGCGGCCGTCTGGGCCTCGGTCAGGCGCGTCTGCTCGTAGGCCGAGCGCAGAAAAGCGCTCCAGTCCCGTCGCGGCTCGCCGCCCGAGCCCTCGCGCTTGAGGTTCTCGGGGCTGGCCACGTAGTGGACGTACTCGTCGAATGTCATGCCGGAGGCGAAGCGCTCCGGGGTGACCACGCTCTTCGAACGATCCATCGCGTAGCCTCCTAGCTCGCCGCCTCGGCCCCGGCCACCGCGCACTCGTGATCCTGCTCGCCCGTACCACCCCCGCAGCCGACGCCGCCGATGACCCGTCCGCCCTTCCGGATGGGCGCGCCGCCCATGCTGGTGAGGATCTGGCCGGGAATGACGCTGCTCACCGTACCCCAGAACAGCGGCTCCTTCGCGTGCTGCTCGGCCATCTCCTTCGTGGGCCGCCCGAAGTTCGCGGAGGCCGTGGCCTTGGCCCGTGAGGTCTCGGTGCTGAAGAAGGAGGTGCCGTCGCCGCGCATGGTGACGACGAGGCGCCCGGACTCGTCCACCACGCTCACCGTCATCTTGGTGCCCAGCGCCTTGGCCTTGGCCAGCGCCGCCTTCGCCACCTTCTCGGCCAGCTCGAGGGTCATGTCGATCATGGAACGCTCCCTCCTGGGTCGCGACCGCGAGTTGTGATTGACCTGGTCCTCCGGGAGTAAACGCCAAGTCCGTCTCGACGTAAAGAGCCTCGCGCGTGACGCGACGGCTGGCCACGTGCGCCGTCACCGGCTCTCGCGCCTGGTGTATGGTGGTCGCCATGAACGAGCCAGGCCGAGAGCTGACGCGGGACGAGGTGCGGGATCGGATGCGGGCGGCGGGGCTGTCCATCGCCGAGGCCCGACTCGACATGGTGCGCGTCCTCCTGAACACGGCGCTGGCGCCGGTGCGCGCCATGGACAGCCGGGCCCTTCAGACGGTGGAGCCGGCGGTGACCTTCGACGCGGGAGCGCGCCATGGCGAATACTGAGCTGCACTACGCGACGATCGGCGAGCTGGGCGCGCAGTTCCGCCGGCGCGCGCTCTCGCCCGTCGAGCTGACCGAGGCGCTCCTCGCGCGGATCGAGAAGCTCGACCCGACGCTCAAGGCCTTCGTCACCCTCACCGCCGACCGGGCGCGGGCGGAGGCGCGGGCGGCGGAGGCCGCATTTCGGCGCGGCGGCGACCTCAGCCCCCTCTGCGGCATCCCCGTGGCGTACAAGGATATCTACGCGACGAAGGGTGTCCTCACCACGGCGGGATCAGCGCTCCTCGGCGACTGGATTCCCGACGCCGACGCCACGTGCGTGACGCGGCTGCAGAACGCGGGCTGCGTGATGCTCGGGAAGCTCATCACGCACGAGTTCGCCTTCGGCATCCAGTTTCCCGGTCATCGCTTTCCCCCCGCCCGGAACCCGTGGAACCTCGCGCACATTCCCGGCGGATCGAGCAGTGGCTCGGGCGCCGCCCTCGCCGCCGGGCTCTGCGTCGGCTCGCTCGGTTCCGACACGGGAGGCTCCATCCGCGGGCCGGCGGCCTTCTGCGCCATCGCGGGAATCAAGCCGACCTACGGACGCTCCAGCCGCGCCGGAGTGGCGACGCTCTCGTGGACCCTCGACCACACGGGGCCGATGGCGCGCACCGTCGAGGACTGCGCGTACCTGCTCCAGGCCCTGGCCGGCCACGACCCCGCCGATCCGGCGTCCAGTCATGCGCCGGTCAGCGACTATCTCTCGCCCCTGCGCGACGGAATCCGCGGACTGCGCGTGGGCGTACCGCGCGCGTACTTCTTCGAGGGCGTCCACCCCGAGATGGAGCGGGCCTTCGAGGCCTCGCTCGGCGTGTTGCGCGCGCTGGGGGCCACCGTCGAGGACGTGGAGATCCCGAGCATCCACACCTCGATGGCCTTCCTGGTGATCCTCCTCGCCGAGGCCTTTGCCTACCACGAGCGCGACCTCCGCGAGCGCCCCGAGCTCTACGGAGAGGTGCTGCGCGAGAAGCTGCTCGCCGGTGGCCTCCTCACCGCCGCCGAGTACACGCAGGCGCAGCGGCTGCGGGCGCGCATCTGCGTGGACATGGCGGCGGCGCTCACGCGCGTCGACGTGCTGGCCACCCCGACGACCCCGGGCCCGGCGCCGTCCTTCGAGACGGTGCTCAATCCGGATTTCCCGTTCGCGCGCAGCAACATGGCGCCGTTCAACATGACGGGGCTGCCGGCTCTGGCCGTGCCGTGCGGCTTCACCGAGGCTGGCCTGCCGCTGTCGCTCCAGATCGCGGGCCGCCCCTTCGAGGAGGCGACCGTGCTGCGCGCGGGCCACGCCTACGAGCAGGCCACCGACTGGCGTCGTCGCCGGGCGTGACGCCGTGAGGGAGTGTCGGGGCGGCGGCGACGCCGAGTGACCCTCGGAGCGAGCGGCCCTACCGCACGCTCGGGAGCGATGCGGGCGCGCGGGTGTCCAGGCCGTACAGGCGGATGCAGTTCTCGGCCACGATGAGGCGGCGGTCGTGGTCGGGCACGCCGGCGAGCTGATCGTCGAGGAAACGCTGCCGATTCCGGCCAGCTGCTGTCGAGGTGCGGGAAGTCGGACGACCACATGATGCGGTCGACGCCGATGGAATCGCGCAGCCGGATGCCGTCGCGGTCGTCGATGAAGGTCATGGCGCAGTTCTCGCGCCAGTACTCGGTGGGCAGACGCTTGCACGTGATCATCGGGTCGCCCGACATCGTCTGGCGGTGGTATCCCCAGTCGAGACGGCGCAAGAAACCTGCGGCCCACGACAGCTCGTTCTCCGCCGACACGAGCTGCAATCCCGGGTGGCGGTCGAAGACGCCCTCCAGGATGAACGTGCCGAAGGCGCGCGCCATGCGCACGGGAAGGACCGCGTAGGCCACGCCGGCGTTCGTCCTCGCCGGTCTCGTCCTTCGCCCAGTTGGTGTTGGCGTGGCCGGAGGCGATGATGTGCAGGCTCACCGGCAGCGCCATCTCGGCCAGGGTCGCCCAGCAGCGCATCCCACTTGGGATGGGAGTACCGCGAGCCGTCCGGCGTATCCTGGGGCAGGAGCACGCCGACCATCCCGCGCTCCTTCGCGCGCCGCGCCTCCTTGATGGCCCGATCGGAGTCGAGGGCCGGGATCACCGCGATGCCGAGGAGCTCCGCGGGATGCGCGCGGCAGAAGTCGGCCAGCCAGTCGTTATAGGCCACGCAGGTGTACCACTGGAGCGCGGGATCGGGGATGGCGAAGAGGCGCATGGCGTAGTTCGGATACAGCACCTCGGCATCCACGCCGTCACGCCGCATGTAGTCGACGCGGCGGTCGGGATCCCAGGCGCCGGGATCGGCGTCGTAGCGCTGGCTGCCCTGGGCGGCCGCGGCGCGCGCCTTGACCTCGTCGCGCGCCACCGCGCCCATGGGGCGCCGGGCCGCCCGGCGGGGGAGACCTTCGCAGACCCACTCGTCGCCGGCAGCCCCGGCGGCCACGCGGGGGCCACGGCCTGCATAGGGAGCGGGAAGGTACTTCTGCCACAGATCCGGCGGCTCGATGGCGTGCGAGTCAGCGGAGATGATCCGGTACGCCTTCATGGCGGCTCCTTCCTCGGCGCGCGTGGGACGCGAGCATGGTGAGGCTCCCGGGGCGGTGCGGTCAAGACCGCGGTAAGATGCGCGCTCGGGAGGACCGCGATGGACGGGGTCCACGATCTGGGCGGGATGCACGGCTTCGGGCCGGTGGAGCGCGAGGCGAACGAGCCGCCGTTCCACGCGCCGTGGGAGGCGACCGTGGTGGCCATCATGCGCTCCGCGCGCGCCGCCGGGCTCTACAACATCGACGAGTTCCGCCACGGGATCGAGCGCATGGATCCCGCGCACTACCTTGGCTCCAGCTACTTCGAGCACTGGCTGGACGGCATCGCGCGGGTCCTCGCCGAGAAGGGCGTGGTCAGCCCCGAGGAGATGGAGGCGCGCATGGCCTTCTTCGGCGCTCGCCCGGACGCGCCGGCCACCGCGGCGGTCATTGCGCCGCCGCCCGCACGGCAGCCGCGCGGGCGCCCGGAGGGCGAGACCTCCTTCCGCGCCGCCACCGACGCCACCCCGCTTCGCCGCCGGCGCCTCGGTGGTCACGCGCAACATTCACCCGGTGGGCACACGCGCCTGCCCCGCTACGCACGCGGCAAGCGCGGGCGTGGTGGCCGCGCACCGCGGCTGCCACGTGTTCCCCGACGCGAACGCCCACGGTCTCGGCGAGCAGCCCCAGCACGTGTACAGCGTCCGCTTCGACGCGCGCGAGCTGTGGGGTGAGGCGGCCGAGCCCAACCAGCACGTGTACCTCGATCTCTGGGACAGCTACCTGCTCCCGGGCTGAGACGGGAGGAAAGACATGGGCAAGAGCCATCCGAACGTCGACGACTACGTCGTGTCTCGCGTGCGGGCGCTGGAGTCGCTGCTCCTCGAGAAGGGCATCCTGCCCCCCGACGCGGTGGACCGCGTGATCCGCCGCTACGAGACGAGCACCGGGCCCATGATCGGCGCGCGGGCGGTGGCGCGGGCCTGGCGCGAACCCACGTACCGGCGGCGTCTGCTCGAGGATTCAGCCGGCCGCGCTGGCCGACCTGGGCGTGAACTACGACCGCCTGGTGGTGATGGAGAACACGCCGGCCGTCCACAACATGGTCGTGTGCACGCTCTGCTCCTGCTATCCGTGGGACGTGATGGGGCTGCCGCCCACCTGGTACAAGATGCCGGCCTATCGTTCCCGCGCCGTCAGCGAGCCGCGCAAGGTGCTGGCGGAGTTCGGCGTCGCGGTGCCGCCGGAGCGCGAGGTGCGCGTGTGGGACAGCTCCGCCGAGCTGCGCTACATGGTGCTGCCCATGCGACCGGCCGGCGCCGAGCGCCTCGACGAGGAGGCGCTGGCCCGCCACATCACGCGCGAGGCGCTGATCGGCGTGGCCGAGGTGCACCTGCCCGGCTGATGCCCGACCGCCGGCGCAACCTGGTCGTCCGGGCGGACGGGCGCCTCGTCAACGTGGCCCGCCCGCGCGGCCAGCTCTTCGTCTGCGCCACCGGCTGCTGCTGCGGCCGCACCGACGATGGGTTCGCGCCGGTGCCCACCGACCTTTACCACCACGAGTGGGAGCGCCGGCGGCTCCGCAACGTGGTGCACCTCACCGTCGGCGGCTGCCTTGGCCCGTGCGCGCTGGCCAACGTGGTCCTGCTCCTCTTCGAGGGCCAGGCGCTCTGGTTCCACTCCGTCAACTCCGAGGCGCTCGTGCTCGCGCTCTACGACCACATCGACGCCATGCTCGAGGCCGACGCGTGCGTCCCGGTGCCGCCCGCGCTCGCCGCGCTTCAGTTCACGGCGTCCACCTGGCAACCGCGCCCGGATGGTCAGCCGGTCGACGACCATCGGCCGCGTCGCGTGCAGGCCTCGGCGGCGCCCGGGCCCGCGTGCCCGTCGACGGCGAGCGTCCCCCCCGAGGACTCATCGGAGGCGCGCCTGCACCGTTTCCTCGCCGACCTCGCGCGGATCCACGGCGATTCCGCGGCGCAACGGCGAGCTGGTCTTCGACGCTCCGTGGCAGGGGCGCGTGTTTGGCATGGCCGTGGCCCTGTCCGAGCAGGGCCTGTTCCCGTGGGAGGAGTTTCGCCAGGCGCTGATTCAAGAAGTCGCCGCCGCGGAGGCCCGCGGCGGCGAGTTTCGCTACTACGACGCCTGGCTGGCCGCCTTCGAGCGCGTCCTCGCGGGCCGGGGTGTCCTGCGCGCCGACGAGATCGAGGAGGTCGCCTTCCAGTTCGAGTTCGGCGAGCGGGACGACGTCGTCTAGCTCGGTTGCCCGCGTGGCGCGCAGGCCTGCTCGGTGACGATCGCGTGACCATCGAACCCGCCCCGCCGGCGCGTGTACTGTCCTGGCACGCCGGGACGATCGCCCTCGCCATCTGCGCGCTGTACGTGCTGGCCCTTGCCTATCCCGTCCATCTGCACGTCGTGGGCGCCTTCTCGGACTTCTACCGGTGGTACGCGCCGGATGCG
Organism: uncultured Candidatus Rokubacteria bacterium; assembly: GCA_963848005.1. Classification (GTDB taxonomy): domain Bacteria; phylum Methylomirabilota; class Methylomirabilia; order Rokubacteriales; family CSP1-6; genus CAVWFS01. Next base: position 6,367 of record CAWKCA010000009.1, on the reverse strand, counting down.
GACAGAATCTCGGCCGGACAGTTTCCGCAGAACACCTACAATCCGCCCGGGTACCCGGTTCTGCTGTCGCTGACGTCGCGCCTCTCGGGCGATCACTTCGCCTCGGGCAAGTGGATCTCCTTGCTCGCCGCCGGGCTCTCGGGCCTCCTGGCCTTCCATCTCCACCGGCGCCTGTTCGGGGCCGGGCCCGCGCTGCTCGCCGTGCCCATCATCCTGTCGGCGCCGACATTGACGACGTACGCGGTCAGTGCCATGACCGATGTTCCGTTCCTGTGCGTGTGCCTCGCCGCGCTGCTCGCCATCACCAGCGAGCGGCGCGGCTGGCCGTCGGCGGTCCTCAGCGGCGTGCTGTGTGGGGTCGCCTACCTCATGCGATACAACGGCGGGTTCCTCCTGGTGCCCGGCCTGGTGGCCGCGGGTTGGGGGGAGGGCCCGCGGGCGGTCCGCGCGAAGCAGGCGGCCGTGTACCTCGGGAGCTTCCTGCTGGCGGTGGCGCCCTGGGGGTGGCTGAACTACACGCACGCACGGATCTCCCCTCTACAGCACGAACTACCAGGACGTCGCGAGGGAGCACGCCGCGCCGGGCGCCGGGCCGGAGCTCACGTCACTCGGCGATGTCGTCCTCAGCGATCCGGGCCGCTTCGCGTGGAGCTACGCTCGCCACGTTGGCCCCACCCTGGTCAACTCCTTCGGGGCAAGCGTCGTGCTCTTGCCGGTGGGGCCGCTGGCCCTCCTGGGCATCGCCCTCAGCCTCGCCCGGCACCGCCGGAGACCCGTGCTGCTCGTCCTGCTCGCGGCGCTCGCGTTCCTGCTCCTGATGTCGCTGACCCACTGGGAGAAGCGGTATTTCCTCTTCCTGCTGGCCTGCTATGGCGGCTTCGCGGCGTTCGCGATCTTCCAGATCGCCCAGGCGACCGGCCGGGTCCGTCGCTCGCCGATGGCCGCCCGCGTGATCGTCGCGGCCCTGGCCCTCGTGATTCTCATCCCATCGACGGAGCGTTCCTGGCGCGCGGTGCGCACCACCCTGGAGCGCCAGCCCATCGAGTTGCTGCCGGCCGCCCGCTATCTGGACACCGTGGCCGCGCCGGGTGCGACGGTGATGGCGGTGAGAGCCCAGATCGCCTACCTGAGCCGCCGGCCGTGGCGGGAGATGCCCGACGCCGGCTCGGTCGACGAGCTGAGGACTATTCTGCGCGCCGGCCCGCCGGACGTGGTTCGAGGGGCGTGGTTCTCTGAAGCGCGGTGTCGGGCGTGCCGACGATCTCGGCAGGTGGCGAATGTCGTCGGCGTCAGGATAGCGAGCGGCGCGGACCGAGGGCGCCGGCCTTGCGCAGGTCGGCGATCTCGCCGTCGCCGAGACCGAGCCAGGCGCGCAGCATCTCGTCGGTGTGCTGGCCCAGCACGGGAGCCGGCGCGCGCACGGCGCCCGGCGTCTCCGAGAGCTTCACGGGCACGCCCACCATCTTGACCTTGCCCGCCGTCGGATGGTCGGTTTCCACGATCATCCCGCGCGCGAGGGCCTGAGGATGCTTCACGACCTGGTCGATGGTGTTGATGGCGCCCATGGGGATGCCCTCGGGCAGCAGGATCCCTTCCCACTCCTCGTAGGTCTTGGTCAGGAAGATTTCTTGAAGCCGGCCGATGAGCGCGCCGCGGTTCGCGGCGCGCGCGCGGTTGGTGGCGAAGCGCGGGTCGTCCATCCAGTCGTCGAGGCCCATGAGCGGGCAGAACGTCTTCCAGAGCTTGTCGCTGCCCACGGCCAGGGCGAGATCCCGCGTCCTGGTGCGGAACGTCTGGTAGGGGAGGAGGGCCTTGTACGCGGTGCCCATCGGGGCGGGCACCTGGCCGTCGGCCAGGTAGGCGCCGATCATGCCGGAGAGGATGCCGAGCTGGCCGTCGAGCATGGCCACGTCGACGTACTGGCCGCGGCCCGTCTTCTCCTTCACCCGCAGGGCGTTCATGATCCCGAAGGCGGCGTACATGCCCGCCACCATGTCCGCCACGGACACCCCGCAGCGCACGCCCCGCCCGCCGGGCTCGCCGGTGACGCTGATCATGCCGCTCTCGGCCTGGACGATGAGATCGAGGGCCGCGCGATCCCGGTAGGGCCCGTCCTGGCCGAAGCCGGAGACCGAGCAGTAGATGATGCCGGGGTGGCGCCGGCGGGCCTGCTCGTAGGCGATGCCGAGCTTCTCCAGCGTCCCCACGCGGTAGTTCTCCAGGACCACGTCGGCCTTCTCCATGAGGCGGAAGTACAGCTCGCGGCCCCCCGGATTCTTGAAGTCGATCTCGACGCTCTTCTTGTTGCGGTGCAGGCTCACGAAGTAGGTCGTCTCCGTGCCGGAGAAGGGCGGCCCCCAGGCGCGCGCGATGTCGCCGCTGTTCGGGGGTTCCACCTTCACCACCTGGGCGCCAAAGTCGCCGAGCATCGTGGAGCAGAACGGGCCGGCGAGGGCATGGGAGAGATCCAGGACCTTCACATCCTCGAGCGGCATCTTCATCGGGCGGCGAGCATGACGGTGGTGGCGAAGCGCTCCATCCGTTCGAGGCTCTCCGAGATGTGCTCGCTCCGGAAGTCGAAGACGAATTCGCTCACGCCGAGATCGGCGTAGGTATCGATGTCACCGGCGATCTGCTCGGTCGTCCCCGCGAAGGGTCGGCGCTCGGCCGTCGCGGCCACGAGCTTCGCGTCGTACACCGGCGCCTTGAACGAGATGGTCAGCGCCTTGGGGTCGCGTCCGGCCGCCTCGGTGAGGCGGTGCAGCTCGTCCAGCGAGGCCTTCAGCTCGACCGGGCGCAGCGGCACGGCCGGGTTGGCGCCCACCGGATGCCAGCCATCGCCGAGGCGAGCCGCGCGGCGGATGGCCGCCGGGCTGTGGCCCCCGATCCAGATGGGCGGATGGGGCTTCTGCACGGGCAACGGCTCGCAGCGCAGCTCCTCGAAGTGGTAGAACTCGCCGGAGAAGCTGACGGGCGATTTCGTCCACAGCGCCTTGTAGACCTTGAGATACTCATCGGTCGCGGCGCCGCGCCGGTCGAAGTCGGGCGACTCCAACGCCTCGAACTCCTCGCGCAGCCAGCCCACGCCCACGCCCACCGTGATGCGACCGTGCGAGAGCACGTCGATGGTGGCCAGCGCCTTCGCCGTGACCACCGGGTTGCGATAGGGCACGATCATGACGCTCGTCACCAGACGCAGGCGGCGCGTCTTGGCGGCGGCGAAGGTCACCAGGGTGAGCTGCTCGAGGGCGTCGCCCTGGCCGGGGAACGCCCCGCTCACCGTGTACGGATACTTCGACTTGATGGTGGTGGGGAACACGACGTGGTCGGCGATCATCACGGAGTCGAAGCCGAGCGCCTCGCCGCGCTGGAGCAGTGCCTCCAGCGCCTCCGGCGTCGCACACGCCCCGCGAGTGGGCAGATAGAATCCGTAGCGCATGGTCATGGACCTCGGTTCTGCGCGCCGCCCGAGCGGCGACGGCGAGAGTGCGTGGATCTGGCACATTCGGCAAGGACCTGATTGATCAAGGTCTGATCGCCGCCCGGCTCCGGCATCTCGACCGTGAACGGCGGCGACTTGGCGGCGGCAACAGCGCCCTGATCTGCATGGGGCCTCCTCCCCGTGACGCGTGGGGTCCGGCGGAACACGCTATAGGCACGTGGGCACATCGTCAATGCCTGCCCGGCGCCTGGCGACGTCGAGCGGACAGGTTGCCCCACGCGCTCTCGGCACGCTGACGATGCGCGACGGAACGGCAAGCTCTTCGAAGTGCGGCCCTCCCCGGTTCACGGCTTCGGCGGCTTCGCCCTCAGGGCGCATTCGGTTGGGCACGCGCATCGTGGAGTACGTGGGCGAGCGCCTGACCGGAGACGAGGTCGACGCCCGATACGCCGAGGAGGTAGGCGGAGCGCGGCGACACGTTCCTCTTCCGCGTCGGCGATGACACCTTCATCATGCTCCGCCAGGGCAACGACTCGCGTTTCATCAACCATTCGTGCGACCCGAACTGTGAAACGGACGTGGTCGACGGCCGCGTCTACATCGCCGCCATCCGGGACATCTCGCGGGGCGAAGAGCTGACCTACGACTACGCGCTCGAGCTGGAGAGCGACGTGCCGTCGGTGAGGCTACGCGCGGCCGCTGCGGCCGCCCGAGGCCGCGGCACGCTCGAGCGCGAGATCAGGGTCGGCGCAGCGTGTAGCGCCCAACCACTCGCGGGCCCGCCCACCGACACCGAGGACCTGCTGCCGCTCGACTCGGGTCCGCTCCCTCGATCCCCCTCGCCGCGCGGTCCGCTCGAGCCTACCTCGGCCCGATGCCCTCAGTACGGGATGTCGATGAGTCGGTCCCGCGCTGCGCGCATGTCCTCGGCGAGCAGATCGCGCAGCGCGGCGGCGACGGGGCCCGGCTTGCCGTCACCGATGGGCTGGCGATCCCACTCCACGATGGGGGCCACCTTGACCGAGCTGCCGATCAGCAGCATCTCGCGGGCTCTGCGCGCCTCGGCGACGGGGACGTCGCACACCTCGACGCCCCGGAGGAGGCCACCCTCGAGGCGGTGGGCCAGCTCGAGCAGGCGCAGGGACGTACACCCGGACAGGATGTGGTCGAACCTCGGGTGGCGGAGGACGCGGTCGGCCATGACGAAGGCGACGTTCATGTTGGAGCTCTCGCCCACGTTGCCGGCCTCGTCGATGAAGACGCCGTTGTCGAGCCCGGCCTCCTGCGCCTCCATCTGGATGAGGACATTGGGCAGGTAGTTGGTGCTCTTGGTGACTGCATAGAGCGGCGGCTTGATGGGTAGGTGGTTGTCATGACGCGCAGCCCCTGAGAGTGCCAGCTGTCGGGGTAGGCGAGGCCGGCGAAGATCATGACGAAGAAACCGGGAGCTGCGCCAGCGGCGGGCGGCAGGCCGAGGCTTCCGGGCCCGGCCGAGATCCAGTATCGGATGGAGCCGTCGCGCTTGGCGCTCGCCGCCGCGGTGCGCGCGATGATCTCGCGATCTCCTCCCGCGGGCAGGGGAGCGTGAGCCGCGAGGTGATCGCCGAGCGGATGAACCGGTCGAGATGCGCCTCGAGATCGTAGACTTCCCGTCGACCATGGCCGCGGTGTCGAAGACCCCGTGGCCCCGGTGCACCATGTGGTCGTCGAACGGGATGACCATGAGGGCTGGATCGGTCACGATGCCCCCGAGCTGGCTCGAGTAAAAGGCCCAGTAGCGCACGGGCTGGCGACTCCGCAACGCCCCCAGCTGGTCGAGGACCTCGTCGGAGCGGAGGACGGGAATTGTCGTCGTCACAGGCATGGGGACCTCCTCAGAGGCGGTGATGTAGCACGTCCCGCCAGGTTTGCGGGGTGACGCGATGCTGCGGTGAAATCGCTGAGCAACGGCTCGACCTCCCGTGGCAGGATGGCGCACGACGCGGGCGCGGCCAGGAAGTGCGGGCCAAGGACCTCGACCCATTGCCTCGCGCGTTCCTGGAACAGACGAGACAGGAGGCCACCATGCGATGTGAGGGCAAGATCGTCCTCGTGACGGGCGCGCAGCGCGGCATCGGGCGGGCCGTCGCGCTCCGCTTCGCGCAGGAAGGCGCCCACGTGGCGCTGAACTTCCTGGACGACAAGCCGGCGGCCGAGGCCGCGGCGGCCGAGATCGCGGCGCTCGGCCGGCGCTGCCGCACGATCGAGGCCGACGTCTCCAAGCCCGAGGAAGCGCGGCGTCTCGTGGCCGAGGCCGAGCGCGATCTGGGGCCCATTGATGTCCTGGTGAACAACGCCGGCATCTTCCCCCGGGCGGCGTTCCTGGAGCTGGACGAAGCGCAGTGGGATGCGGTGCTCGACACCAATCTCAAAGGCACCTTCGTCTGTGCCCAGGAGGCGGCACGCCGCATGGTGAACGCTGGGCGGCCCGGAGTGATCATCAACCTGGCGTCGGGCGCGCCCTATCGCGGCGGCCTGCGTGCCACCGCCTACATGGCGAGCAAGCTGGGCATCGTGGGACTGACGCGCGGCATGGCGCGCGAGCTGGCGCCTCACCGCATCCGTGTCAACGCCGTCGCCCCCGGCGTCACCAATACCGCGATGCCGCGGCTCGGCAACACCGAGGAGACGCTCGCCCTGCTGGCCCGCAACAATCCCACCGGGCGGCTGGCCGAACCCGAGGACATCGCCGACGTGATCGTGTTCCTCGCCACCGACGACGCCCGTCACCTGATCGGCCAGCTCATCCACGTCAATGGTGGCGACTATCACGGGTAGGAGGCACGGAGAGGACGCCCGAGCGGTCGTGGCAGAGGCCAATCTCCGCCCCTGCATCGCGGCCCCAACGACCAGTCCTGGCCGCTGCCGGCCAGCGACACGTGGTCA
>CAWKCA010000008.1:0-99350 GCA_963848005.1 uncultured Candidatus Rokubacteria bacterium | reverse complement strand
CGCTGCCCAGCAACAGCCCCGACGGTTTCAGCTTCATCATCCAAGAAGAACCTCGGCCACCACGCCGCGCCGCTGCGCGGCCGGGGGGAATGAGGATCGATGGTCGTGGTCGCGGACAGTCCCGAACATGGCCCAGCCCATTCCCGCCAGGACGCGGAAGCCCAGGAAGACGCTATAGACAGGGGTCATTGCGCTGGCGACATCGCTGAACGCGATCGACGGCGAATGCGCACGTCATCAGCGACCGTCGCCCGAGGCGGTCGGGCGGGTACCCGGTCGGCAAGCTGGCGACCCATTTCCCGAGCCCGAACACCGTCGGGTCGACGTCACCATCGGGTCGTTCGCGGAAAACACGTCTCGCAGGTAGAGCGGCCTGGTCAGGGCGAAGGACGCCCTGGCCAAGGTTGAACAGGGCCGCAGCGCATCTCAGCACGGCGACGGCCCCCTGCCACCATCGAGAGCCCTCTCTATCGATGATGGTTCGACCTCCTAGCCCTCGGGGCTTTCGGCCCCGGGGCGCAGCTGCACGCTGGAGAGCCCGCCGGAAGCTCCTCGAGGTCGAGGCGACCGCAGCCCCCGGCGGAACGTACCCGCGATGGCGGCGTCTGAAGTCGGCGCAGCACGTGTTCGAGCTGTCGCTGGAGCAGCCTCAGCTCGCTGATCTGCTGTTGCACGGTGGACAGGTGTGCGCGAACTGCCTCGAGCAAGCGCAGGGGCGCATGGCGGCGCGAGGCCGCCCGCCGTCCAGTGCCGCGGTCAGAGTCTTGAGGTGATGGAAGTGACAGCCCCAGCGCCCGAGCCCGGCGGATGAACATGAGCTGCTGGATGGCCTGCTCGGCGTACTGCCGGTATCCCGCCGCGGTGCGGCCCGGCGGTGGCAGCACGCCGACCTGTTCGAGTAGTAGCGAATGGTCTTCGCCGTCATGCCCGAGCAGCCTTGGCGACCTGGCCCACCGTCAACGCCATCACTCACCTCGCGCGTCTGCGTGGCGGAGGATAGACCTTCCAGTGACGGGAAGGTCAAGGATTTACATCGCGGTGACGTCGGCGGGCTGCCAGTCAGTCGATGACGTGGTCCTCCGCCCGGGATCGCGACGAGGGCGTGCATGGCCTTGCCAGCTTCGCTAGCTCGTGGAGCGCAGGCGCGCCGCCTCTGCGCGGAGGAAGAAGCTCCCCTCGTGTCGCGGCGCGCTCGCCGGGCTTGAGCCCCTTCAGGACCTGGATGGCGTCCCCCACTGCGCTGCCGAGGGTGACGGGACGCTCCACGAATCTCCCTCGCCGTCGGAGAGCGGCAGGTACACCACCGAGGTCTCGCCCAGCGGCTGGACGGCGCTTCGCGGGACCAGCACGACCGGCGCGCCGGAGCCCACGGCCAGGCCCATGGTGACGTACATCCCGAAGCGCAGCTCCTGGCGCGGGTTGGCGATCTCCACGCGCACCTTTGCCGTGCGCGCCACCGGGTCGACTCGCGGATCGATGTAGGAGACGCGGCCGTGGAGCACGGCGCCCGGCAGCGCCACCGCCGTCACCTCGGCCACCGCGCCATCTCGCACGTGGGCCATGTCACGCTCATAGACCTCGCCCACCGCCCACACTGTCCCCAGGTCCGCCACGACGAACAGCTCTTGGCCGGCCATCACCACCTGGCCTGGGTTAACGGCGCGCGTCGTCACCACGCCCTCGGCAGGAGCCACCACGACGATCTCCGAGACGATCTGCGAGGCGTCGGTGAGCCGCCCGACCTGGGCGCGCGAGAGGCCGAGGAGCAGCAGCCGCTCGCGCGCCGCCGCCACCTCCGTCGCGTGGGCGGTGTGGACGGCGGTGATCTCCTCCATCTCCTGACGGCTGGCGGAGCCCAGCTCCACGAGCTTCTCCGTGCGCCGGAGCTTCAGGTGGTCGGCCTCCAGCGTTGCCTGCATGGAGAGGTACTTCATCTGCGCCTCGGCCAGCTCCTGGCTCCCGACGATGGCGAGCGTCTGTCCGGCGGCCACGCGCGTCCCCAGCTCCACCGGCACCGCGCGGACGATGCCGCCGACGAGCGCGTTGACCTTGGTGTCGCGGTAGGCATTGGGCACGATGCTCGCGGGAAGGACGAGCCGCTCACCGCCGGGGACGCTGCGCACCAGCGCCGTCTGAAGGCCGATGCGCGCCACGGCCTCGGGTGTGAGCGAGACCTCCAGCGGCGCGGCGGTCGTCCCCCGGGAGACGCGTCGCCCGGGGGAGTGGCAGCGGATGGCGGGGCCGCGGCACGCGTGCCCGTTGGTGTCCCTGCGGAGGTCGTGGAGCGGAGGGCCAGGGCGCGACGCTCGCTCCACAACACACCGCCCGCCGCGCCAGCCGCCACCAGAGCTACGGCTAGAGCGGCCAAGCCGAGGTGCCGCGGCCAGCGGGAGCGTGGCCCCACGTCGTTCGCCTTGTCGTCCGCGTTCTCCACCACGTCGTTCGCCTGGTCGTCCATCGTCACCCCCGCGGCGTGGCTGTCGGCGCGCCCACCGCGCGCTCGATCTCCACGGTGGCGTCGTAGACCTGCTTGAGCGTTTCCGTGTAGCCGTTCTCGATCTCGATCAGGCGGCGCTGCTCGGTGATCACGTCGAGCAAGGTGCCGCGCCCCAGCTCCCACGTGCGCCGGACCACGTCCAGGTTGCGGCGGGCCACGTCGCGCACCCCGCGCTCGTAGAGGGCGAGCGCGCGCCGGGCCGCCTCGAGCTGCGTGAAGGCGGCCTCCACCTCCTGGCGAACCACCAGCACAATGAACTCCTGCCGGCGCTCGGCGGCGCGCGTTTCCGCGAGGGCCGCCGCCACGTTGCCCTGGTTGCGGTTGCGCAGCGGAAGCGTGATGGTCACCCCCGCCCCGAAGTAGTGGAAGACGTCCTGGATCTGCTGCAAGGTCCCGTTCGACGTGACGCCGCGCAGGCCACTAAATCCAAAGTCCTGACGCTGATAGCCCACGCTCACGCTGGCATCCCAGCGCCCCTCGGCCTCCTCCTTGCGAATCCTGGCCCGCGCCATGGCCGTGTCGGCTCGAGCCACCTCCAGATCGGGGCGCCCGGCCAGCGCTTGTGTCACCGCCTCCGCGCGGGTCACCGGGGGAGCGGCCCCGGCCAGCTCGCCGCGCAAGGTGAGCGGCGTATCCGGCTCCATGCCCGCGAGCGCCTTGAGCTGCAAGGTCAGCACCGTCACGCGACTCTCCAGCATCTGCCGGCTCGCCTCGAGACGGTTGACCTCGACCAGGACCAGGTTCTCGTCGAGCGCCGGCGCCGCCCCTTCTCGTACCCGGTCGCCCACCAGGCGCAGCGCCTCCCGATTGATCAGCAGCAGCCCGTCCGTCACCTCGACGTTGCGCCGAGCGGCGAGCAGTTCGCCGGCCTTGAGACGGACGTCGGCGGCCAGCCGGCGCTCACGCTCCGCAACGAACGCACGCTTCATCTCCACTTCGCGTGTCGCCACCCCCACCCGGCCGTCCACGCGGCCGTTGAGGTCCAGCGGCACGGTGAGCCCCACGCTGAGATTGCTGTCCGGGCTGATGGCCTTCTGCCCGCCCAGCTCCAGCATCGGATTCGGGCGCAGCCCTGCCTGGCGTACACGGCCCGCCGCCGCGTCCACCTCGGCGCGCACCGCGCGCAGGTCGGGATTGTCGGCCAGAGCCCGCGCGACCACCTCGTCGACCGTCATGGCGCTCGCGTCGCCGCCCTGGGCGAAGGCCCCCGAGGCATCGGCGAGAATCGCGATCGCCAGCGCCACGCTGAGCTGTCCTACGAGGGTGCGCATGGCCGCTCAGCGAACGGGGACGGAGAAGCGCGCGGAGCCCTTGCCGGCGGGACCATCCCAGCTCACCGTCACCTGGCGCGCTCCGCTGTCGGGAAAGCTGATCGTTCCCTTGTAGCGGCCGGGCTTCGCGTCGGGGGCGACGGTGGCGCCCGCGATCATGGGCGCCATGCCCGGCATCGGCATGCTCGTGCTGAGGCTCGCCTTGCCCGCGTCGTACGGCTTGCCGTCGGGAGTGGTGAACTCGAGGACGAAGGCGTTCGCGCCCTGCTTCCACTGCCCCGACTCGCTCATGAGGGTGACTGTGACGTCCTTCGTCTTCTGCGTGTGAATGGGTTTGAGGGCCGCTGCGGTGGACGTGCCCCACGGCGTCGCGATCAGCACGGCCAGTGTCCAGAGCACGATTCGTCGACGCATCTTTCAATCCTCCCGGGTGTGTCGTTCGATCATTCCGCGTGAGCAGGCCGGGCCACGGCCTCCTGAGGAGAGGGCGCGACACCGGCCGCTTCCGCGCGGCGCAGCTCGCGCTCGCGCAGCCAGAAGAAGATGACGGGGGTCACCAGCAACACGTGGGCAAGCGAGCTGACCATGCCGCCGAGAACGGGGGTGGCCAAGGGCTTCATGACCTCGGCGCCCGTCGAGTCGCTCCACATGATGGGCAGCAGGCTGGCCACGATGGTGGACACCGTCATGACCTTGGGACGCAGGCGGAGCAGGGCGCCCTCGGTGACCGCCTCCAGGAGCGCGGCGCGCGTCATCCGCCCCCCGAGCGCCTCGCGCTTTCGCGCCACGGCCTCCTCCAGGTAGATCACCATCACCACCGCCGTCTGCACGGCCGTGCCGAACAGGGCGATGAAGCCGACCCAGACGGCGACCGAGACGTTGTAGCCAAGGGCGTAGAGCAGGTAGATCCCGCCCGACAGCGCGAACGGCACGGCCAGCAGGACGTGGGCCGCTTCGAGGGCGGAATGATAGGTCAGATAGAGCAACACGAAGATGATGGCCAGCACCACGGGCACCACCACCTGGAGCCGCTGCCGGGCGCGCACTTCGTTCTCGTACTGGCCGCTCCACTCGAGGTACGAGCCCGGCGGCAAGGTCACCCGTTCGGCGAGCGCACGACGCGCCTCTTCGATGAAGCTACCGACATCGCGGCCACGGACGTTCAGGAGCACGGAGACGACCAAGAGGCCGTTCTCGCTGCCGATCATGGCGGGGCCGCTCATCTGGCGGATGTCCGCCACCTCGGCGAGCGGTACCTGGGCGCCACTCGGCGTCGGCACGGGAGGCTGCCGAGCGCCGCGGGACTTCCACGATAGGCGGGCGCGTAGCGGACGCGGACGGGAAAGCGCTGCCGGCCCTCGATGGTGAGGGTGAGGTTCGTCTCGCCGATGGCCGTCTCGATGACGTCCTGGATGGCGCCGGGCGTGATGCCGTAACGCGCCGCCGCCTCGCGCCTCACACGGATGTCGAGATAGGGCGCGCCCGTCACCTGCTCCGGATAGACGTCGGCCGCGCCCGGGATCGCCCGCAGCACCTCGGCCACCGCGCGAGCTCGATCCTCGAGAACCTTGAGGTCGCTGCCGAAGACCTTCACCCCGACCTCGGAGCGGATGCCCGTGGTCAGCATGTTGATGCGGTTGATGATGGGCTGGGTCCAGATGTTGGCCACGCCGGGCAAAGTGGCCGCCGCGTCCAGCTCGCCGATGAGCTTCTCGCGCGTCATGCCCGGGCCGCCACTGCGCCCGTGGCTTGAGGGCCACCACCGTCTCCGTCATGTTGAGGGGCGCCGGATCGGTCGATGTGTCGGCGCGCGCGATCTTGGCCACGACCAAGGCCACCTCCGGGACCTTCTGGATCGCCTCGTTCTGCAGGCGCGTGATGGCCAGGGCCTGCGGCAGCGAGATCGCGGGATCGGCGATGGGCATGAACATCAAGTCGCCCTCGTTCAACGGCGGCATGAACTCGCGGCCGAAGCGGGGGACGAGCGCCAGGGCGCCCCCGAGACGAGGACGGCCGCGCCCAGGGTGAGAACGCGGTGACGCAGGGCCCAGCCGAGGAGCGGCCGGTAGAGCCAGACGAAGCGGCCGCATCACCGGGTTACGCTCCTCCCCCCGGATGCGGCCGCCGATGAGCAGCGCGCACAAAACGGGCACCAAGGTCACCGAGAGCAACGTGGCCCCCGCCATCGAGAAGGTCTTGGTGAAGGCCAGCGGATGGAAGAGCTTGCCCTCCTGGCCGGTCAGCGCGAAGACCGGGATGAAGGCCAGGAGGATGATGGCCATCGAGAAGAAGATCGGGCGCCCGACCATGCGCGAGGCGTCGAGCACGGTGGCCAGCACGCGGGCCCGGTCGCGCGGGTTCACCCCGCGCTGCTCCAGCAGGCGGAAGCAGTTCTCGGTGACCACGATGGCCGCGTCCACGAGGACGCCGATGGCGATGGCGATGCCCGCCAGCGACATGATGTTGGAGCTGATGCCCAGATAGCGCATGAAGATGAAGGCGACCAGCACGGCCAGGGGCAGCGGGATGGTGACGATCAGCACCGAGCGAACATTGAGAAGGAACAGCACGTTCACCGCGGTGACGACGAGGATCTCCTCGATCAGCGCTCGCTTGAGGGTGTCCACCGCCCGCTGGATCAGGCTCGACCGGTCGTAGAACGGCACGATCCGCACGCCCGGCGGGAGCCCCGCCTGCAGCGCGGCGATCTTCTCCTTCACGCGCGCGATGACCTCGACGGTGCTCACGCCCGAGCGGGCCACCACGACGCCGCCCACCGCCTCCTCGGTGCCCTTCATCAGGGCGGCCACCCGGAAGGCATCGCCCACTTTCACGTCGGCGATCTGGCCCACGTAGACCGGGGTGCCGTTCTCGGCCGTCAGCACGAGGCGCTCCAGGTCGCGCACGCTCTCGATCAGCCCGAGGCCGCGAATCACCGTCCAGGTCCCGCTCCCCTCCACCACGTTGCCGCCGACGTTGCGGTTGCTCTTCATGACCGCGTCGACCACCGCGGAGACGGGGATGCGGAAGGCGCGGAGGCGGTTGGGATCGACGTCGACCTGGTACTGCCGAACGACCCCGCCCACGCTCGCCACCTCAGCCACGCCGGGGACGGAGTTGAGCTGATAGCGCACGTACCAGTCCTGGATCGACCGGAGATCGCGCAGCGAACGCCCCGGGCCCTCCACCGTGTACCAGAAGACGTGCCCCACGCCGGTCGCGTCGGGTCCGAGCGTCGGGAACCACGCCAGCAGGAAGCGACTTCGCGAGGAGGTTCAGTCGCTCCAGCACCCGCGAGCGCGCAAAGTAGAGGTCGACGTCGTCCTCGAAGATGACGTTGATCATCGAGAAGCCGAAGGCCGACGACGCGCGCACCACCCGCACCCCGGGTAGGCCCTGCAGGCTCACCGTCAAGGGATACGTCACCTGGTCCTCGACCTCCTGCGGCGAGCGCCCTGGCCAGTCCGTGAAGACGATGACCTGGTTGTCGCTGAGGTCGGGGATGGCGTCGATGGGCGTGGTGAGCAGCGCCCAGTACCCCCAGATACCGATGAGCAGACAGACCACCACCACGAGAAAGCGGTTGCGCAGCGACGCGTCGATCAGCCAGTTGATCATCGAGGGTCCACGCCCTCAGGCGTCCTCTCGGCCCGGCATCCCGTCGCGGCGAACGCAGACGAGGGCCGGCTCTTGTCGAGCTTGGGGCCTTCGGAAACGGACTTAGACGGAGAGGAGGTGCTTCGGAGGAGGCGCGGGCGGGCTGATCGCGACGGTCAGGCCAGGCTCACCAAGGAACGTCGCCGCTTCGGCAAGGGCGGCCACGGGAGCGACCCCCGGTGCATGCTCCACGCCCGGGGCGGCCGGACAGGTCATGTCGCACGTGTCGCACATGATCGCGCATGGCCCGTAGAGTACGGCGAGCGGCCCGGCCACGAGCCAGGCGATCGCGACGACGCACGCGAGCAGCGGACGAGACCTGAGCCGCATCGCCATCCTGTATACCACACCGATGCGCCCATCACGCCGCGTCGCGCCACTGTCCTGGGGGATGATCGCCTGCGCTGGTACCATTGCGCGAAGGCACCTCATCAGAAACATCCTGAAGGAGCGGGCGATGTGGGCAACGAGACGAGAACTCCTCGCCGGGGGTCTGGCCCTGGCCATGTCCGCGGCCAGTGGGCGGCACGCGGCGGCCGCCTCGAAGCCAATCATCACCGTCCACAAGTCCCCGACCTGAGGCTGCTGCACCGCGTGGGTCGGGCACCTGCGCGCACACGGCTATCCCGTGAAGACCGAGGACGTGACCGATCTTGGGCCGATCAAGCAGAAGGCGGGGGTCCCGCAAGCGCTTCAAAGCTGCCACACGGCGCTGGTCGAGGGTTACGTCATCGAGGGCCACGTCCCCGCCGATCTCATCGACCGTCTGCTTCGCGAACGCCCTCCGGTCGCCGGCCTCGCCGTACCCGGCATGCCCGTCGGCTCCCCGGGCATGGAGGTGCCGGGCCAGGCCGCCGAACGATATCAGGTCCTGGCCTTTGACCGCTCCGGCCGCACGACCGTCTACGCGACCCGCTGATCGTTCAACCCCGCGAGGAGCCCTTCGAAGATGCGTCGTCCCAGCTTGAATGCCTCGGCCACCGTCGCGCCGGCTCCCGGCACTTCCGGATTCGCCGCTCGCCACGCCCGCAGATGTTCTTCCGACCGGAAGAAGTTCAGCGTCGTTCAGAGCGATGTGGCGATCCGGCACTGGCCCTCGGCGCGGCTCCCCACCCACACCATGACCTCCTCCGACCCTGGCCCGACTCCTTCAGGTCCCACCTTGAGCGCCAGGTGCGCCTGGCAATGGTGGCAGGGCGAGGCGATGTGGGCCGGTTCACCCAGCATGGGGGCCATGCCGAGCGCATCGATCGCGCAGCACGCATAGCGCTCCGCCCCGCCGGCGAACTGGACCGTGAAAGCCGTCGGGATCGCCGAGAACGGATACGCGATCTCGACGCGGTCGCCCCTGAGCTGGATCAGATCCTCCGCCTGGAGGACGTCCGCCAGGCGGGCCTCCCGGCGACCGACCCAGCGAGCCTCCAGAACGGGATCGACCAGCTGCTCCGCCGTCTTGATCTCGAGTTCCATGGCCTCCCCCCCCGCTCCCCGCATCACATCAGGTGGCGTGACGGTAAAGCCTGTAGTAACTACAGACTCAAGCGAATTCTCGGCGCCCGGGAGGGTGGCATGGATACCGCGTCTGCTCGCCTCGCCATCGGGGCCCTGTCGAAGCGCACCGGGTCCAACGTCGAGACCATCCGGTACTGCGAGCGCGTCGGGCTCCTGCCCGCGCCGGCCCGCAGTGTCGGTGGCTACCGCCTCTACGGGACCGAGCATCTCAAGCGGCTCACGTTCGTCGGTCGTGCCCGCGCCCTCGGGTTCTCGATCGACGAGGTCCGGAGGCTCCTCAACCTGGCGGACTGGCCAGCGATCCGCGTCGGCCACATGCGATTCGCATTCCTCGTGGTCGGCGGTCGCTGACAGGGTAGGCCCATGCCGGCCAACCTCACGCCCGACTACAGGGCGGCGGAGGCCGCATTCCGCAAGGCGCGCGACCCCAGTCAGCGCCTCGAGTGGCTGCGGGAGATGCTGCGCGTGATCCCGAAGCACAAGGGGACGGATCATCTCCAGGGCGACATCAAGCGGCGCATCAAGGAGCTCTCGGCCGAGATCGAGCGACCCAAGGCGGGCGGGGCCCACGGCGGGCCGGCGCTCGTGATTCGCCCCGAAGGCGCGGCGCAGATCGCGCTGCTCGGGCCGCCGAACGCGGGCAAGTCGTCGCTCCACCGGCGGCTCACGGGCTCCGACGCGCAGGTCGCGCCATACCGATTCACGACCCAGTACCCCGAGCCAGGGATGATGTCCCACGAGGGCATTCACTTCCAGCTCCTCGACCTCCCGGCCGTCTCGCCCGAGCACCCGGTACCGTGGCTCGCCAGCACGCTCCAGACAGCAGACGCGTGTCTCCTCGTCACGGATCTCGCCGAGCCCGCGGGCCCCGAGGAGATGGCCGCGGTGCACACCGTCCTGCGCGAGCGGCGCGTGACACTCCTCGACCGATGGGAGTCCGCCGGACCAGCCGCAGAGGGCAACGAGGACGCCTTCGCACTGCGGCTCCCGACGTTGCTCGTCGCCAACAAGGCCGACCGCGTCGGCGATGCGGCGGACGAGCTGAGCGCGCTCCTCGAGCTCACGGGGCTGCGCTATCCAGCCTTCGTCGTGTCGGCGGCAAGCGGACACGGCCTCGGCGAGATCGGCCCCTGGCTGTTCACGCATCTCGGTCTCATGCGGGTCTACACCAAGTTGCCGGGCCACCCGCCCAACCGCGAACGGCCCTTCGCCCTTCGGCGAGGCCAGACCGTGGAGGACGTCGCGCGGCTCGTGCACAAAGACCTCGCGCGCTCGCTCCGGTACGCGCGCGTCTGGGGTACGTCCGGATTCGACGGACAGCAAGTCGGGAGCGAGCATCCGCTCGCGGACGGCGACGTCGTCGAACTGCACGCCTGACCCACCCGCTTGGCCGTGGTGATAGCCGCGGATGACGTGAGGAATGACCGTCGGTGCACCGGGCTCGACGCCGAGCATATGCCGACATCGTCCCGGAGAGCACCGCCGCTCCCAGCTCGCCATGCCGGCGCCCAGCGCCAGCCGCGGCGCCCCCGTGAGATCCGCTACCTCGACCGCCGCAGCTCGCTGAGCCGGATGGCCAGGGCGGCGGGCCGGAGTCCCCGAGTCCTCGGCGACGGTGGGTGTCGTTCGCGTCTCAGCGACGACGCAGCAGCCGTGCCGAGTTCAACATCACCGCGACATCCGGCAGCGACTGCGCTGCCGCGGCGGCGATCGGCGGGAGCCATCCGGCGGCCGCCAGCGCCATGCCGACCACGTTGTACCCAGCGGTGAACCAGAGGTTCTGCTGGATCGTCCGGAACGCCCGGCGGCCGATCTGGACCGTCGCGGGGAGAACACGCCAGTCGTCCCGCATGAGGGCGATGTGCGCGGCCTCGAGGGCCGCGTCCGTCCCGGCGACGCCCATCGCGATCCCGACGTCCGCCTGCGCCAGCGCCGGGGCGTCGTTGATCCCGTCACCCACCATGGCCACGACCCGGCCCTCGCGTTGCAGCCGTTCGATCACGCGGATCTTCTGGTCCGGGAGCACCTCGGCCTCGAACTCGAGCCCGAGCCGGCCGGCGAGGGCCGCGGCAACCTGGCGGCGATCGCCGGTCAGGAGGATCTGACGGCGGAGGCCGAGTCTACGAAGGGCCACGAGCGCCTCGGGCACCTCGGGGCGCAACGTGTCGGCCAGGGCGATGATCCCGATCAGCCGCCCCGCCCGGGCCACCAGGACGACCGACTTGCCTTCTGTCGCGAGCGCCTCGATCCGCGAGCGGATCGTCTCCGCGACCGGCAGCGCGTACCGGCTCATGAGCGTGTCCGTCCCGCAGAGCACGCGCTCGCCGGCCACCGTGGCCACAACCCCTTCGCCCGTGAACACGTCGAACTCGCGCGGTTCCCCCAGCGCGATGCGCCGGCGCTCGGCGGCGCGGACGATCCCCTCCGCCAGGGGATGCTCCGAGCGACGTTCCACGGAAGCCGGCGGCGGCGAGGACCGCGTCCTCCGTCGCATCGTCGAGCGGCACGACGTCCGTGACGTCCGGTCGCCCGATGGTCAGCGTCCCCGTCTTGTCCATGACGAGGGTGTCGACCTTCGCGAGCGCCTCCAGGTACCGGCCGCCCTTGATGACGATGCCCTGCTTCGCCGCCTGGCCCACGGCCGCCAGGACGGTGACCGGCGTCGCCATGGCGATCGCGCACGAGCAGGCGACGAGAACGGTCGCCACTGCCGCCGTCACGCTTCCACCGATCAGGAGGGTTGCCGCAGCGACAGCGAGCACTACCGGGATGTAGTAGGCGGTGAAGCGGTCGGCGAAGCGCTGAACCGGAGCCTTGGCCGCCTCCGCCTGCTCCACGAGCCGCAGGATCTGCCCGAACGTCGTCTCGGGCCCCACGCGCTCGGTCCGGATGCGCAGCGCCCCCCGGTCACAGATGGTGGCGGCGAACACGTGATCCCCGGCCGCCTTCTCCACCGGCACGGACTCGCCGGTGATCGAGGCCTGGTTCACGCTCGCGCGTCCCTCGATGACCGTGCCATCGACGGGGATCCGCTCGCCCGGCTTGACGAGGACGACCTCGCCGCGCGCCACCTCGCGCGCCGGCACCTCGACCTCGACTCCGCCTCGTTCGACCCGCGCCGTCTCCGGCGCCAGCTTCAGCAGCTCCCGAAGCGCCCCGCGCGCGCGCTCGGTCGTGTAGCCCTCGATGAAATCGGCCAGTCGCATGAAGAATACGATCACGGCCGCCGCGGCAAACTGCCGGATGCCGAGCGCGCCAAGGATGCCGAGGGTCATCAGCGCGTGGGAGGTAATCTGCCGGTGGCGCAGGGCGCGGAGCACGTTCCGGAAGATCGGGTAGCCGCCGGCGAGGACAGCGGCAACCGACACCCACGCGGGGACTCGTTCCGCGACGGCCTCCGCCAATCCGAGGCGTTCGCCGAGCGATACCGACCAGCGCGATCAGCGCCACCACGGAGACGAAAGCCCAGCCGAGACGGTCGGCCAGCGATCGCCGAGACGTTCCCTCCGCGACTCCCGTCTCCGCGACGGTCATTCCGAGACTGCGGATCGCCCCGCGGATCGCCTCCGGCGCCACCAGACGCGGGTCGTACGTGATCAGGGCGGTCCTCGAGCTGACCGCTGTGCGGACGTCCGCCACGCCGTTCAGACGTTCGAGCGCGGCCTCGATCTGCCGCGCTTCCTCGGCGCAGTCCAGCTCCCGCACTCTCACTTCGAGCGTCTCGGTCATCGCTTCCGTCGCTTGCCGGCGGCCGTCTTCCTCTGACGAGCGGGCCCGCGGTAGCGCGGGCAGTCAGCGATCAGGGGCCCCACCTGTAGCAGGAGCTCGTCGACGCCGTCCAGCACCCGCACCACGCGCTTGTCGGCGATCGCGTAGTCCACGAACTTCCCTCGCCGCTCCCGTGTCACCAGCCCGCACTCCGCCAGGCAGGCGAGGTGCATCGATACGTTCGGCTGCGTCAGGCCGGTTCGCTCCACGATGGCGCCCACGCACTGCGGTCCGTCGCGCAGGGCCTCGAGCACGCTGCAGCCTCGACACGTCGCCGAATCCGCGGAAGAGCTTGGCCGCCAGCTGCGGATCGCTCATGCGCCCGCCTTCCGGCAGCGGCTCACAGGTCGCGCTTGCGGGCGAGAAACTCCTCCCGGTCGATCTCGCCGCGCGCGTAGCGCTCGCGCAGGATGTCCAGGGCGGAATCCGACCGCGGGCCTCGGCCCTGGTGCACCAGCCATCGAATCCCGACGACGATGCCGGCAATCACCACGCCCCAGAACAGGAGCATCAGCACCATCATCCCGACCCCCACAGCCCCCACATGCCCCACATGGGATGCATCCCCCAGGACTCCCACGCTGGCGGCTGCGCCGACGCGAGTCTGGGAAGAGCGAGCTGGCACGTGAGCAGGACAACTGCTCGTCTCATCGCGCGCCTCCGTTGTCGGTCAGTCCCGGCCCGATGTTTCATATCAGCGCCTGATGATACATTCGGGTGCACCTCGCGTGCAAACGAGCGTTGGGCGACGATCCTTTATCGCGCAGGTTCTGAGCAGGAGACCGGCGCGCCGACGGGCTGCGGCAGGACGGTGAAGGACTGTTCAAGGACGTTGCTTCGGTGCCCTGCGGCGTCTTCGACCTGCACGGAGTAGCGGTACTGGCCGGGCTGGAGCGGTGTGAGGACGATCTCCGCCGCTGCGTGCCGCCTTCCCGTCAACGACGAAGGGTCGAGTGGGACCGCTGCGAAACCGTCCTGCACGACCCGTATCGACTGGTCGCAATTCTGCCGATCCCTCGTAGGTCCAGGAGGCAAGCGCGCGAACGACGTTGGCCTCGACCTCCGAAGGAGAGCGAAGCCCTGATCGGGCAGCCGCTTCGCACACGACCTGTCTCCGGCGGCCGGACGATCTCGGGGCGGTCAGGATTGGCTTGGGCGTCACTCGATCCCGTTGGCCTTCTGCAGCTCACGGACGTATCGGATGATGTCGGCCAGTTCGCGGTCAGTCACCACGGGCTGCGGCGGCATATCCCCGAACAGCCAGTGGTGGGCTCGAACGCCATGACGCACGGCCAGTGTGAATGCGCTATCGGCGTGATGGCCGGGGCGATAGACCACGTCGACCAAGGGCGGCCCATCGGTGCTCCCCGCCCCTCGCAGACCATGACACCTGGTGCAATGCTGGAGGTACGCCAGCTCACCCGCGCGCGCTTGCGGAGAAAGCTCGGGCACGACAACCTCCCGTCCCGATGGCAGCGAGCGTCGAGGCGTCCCGCGCCAGATTCCGTAGGCAAGGACCATCGAGATCGAGACGACCGCCAGCAGAGCCACCCATGAGCCCCACCACCGTGGCCGCGTCGCTCTCCTGGCTTTGGCGCTCACCCCCCGGCCTCGCTGTACGTGACGGACAGGTAGCGGCGACAGGAGGGACTGGCGCGCCTCAGCAATGAAGCTCCGCTCTGGCCCGATGTACGAACGTCTCGCCATACCCTCTCCCTCTGACAGAGATCACAGGCTCTGCGGCCCGAGCCCGACGGAGAAGCGACGCGAGAAGAGAGGGGCGGCTTAGGTGCGGAACGACACGTGCAGCAGGAAGAGCGGTGTGTGCGAACGTCCGGCGCGTACCTGGTCCCGCCCGGATGCCGCGACGACCACGGTGTCAAGGTCATCTCCAGAGAACTGTCGCCAGAGAACTGGTCATCGCGTGCCCTCGAGCAGGAATCCATACGCGATGTGAGAGTGCCCCAGCTCGCGGCCGAACGCCGCCCGCCAGCCAGGTCCCCGAGGAGAAGAAGCCGGACGGCTCGTGGGAACATTTGCCGCCACACGTGGTGAGGTGTAGCGTGCCCCCGCCTGTGGGCAACGACCGGCCGACACGACAACCCCGGGAGAGATCACGAACCGACGTGCGTTCCGCCACGCCGCCGGCCGCGCCCTCGCTGCCTGACCGACCCCAACGCCGTGTCCCAGGGGGTCGCGCCGGTGATCCTCGCGGTGCTCGTCGCCCTGGCCCTGCTGATGCTCGCGCCGGGGGACGTCTTCGCCGATCCGCTTCAAGAGCTGAGCCTCATCCGGCCTCCCAAGCCGACGCGGGCGCCGGACTTTTCGGTGCCCAACCTCGCCGGGGGAACGATGACGCTGCAGGAGCATCGGGGCTCGGTCGTCTTCCTCAACTTCTGGGCGACGTGGTGCGCGCCCTGCAAGGAAGAGATGCCCGCCATGGAGCGGCTCTACCGGCGCTTCAAGGGCCGCGGCTTCACGATCCTGGCCATCTCCCTCGACACCGGGAATGTCGGCAAGGTGAGCGCCTTCGTCAAGGCGCTCGACCTCACGTTCCCCATTGGCCTCGACCTCAAGCTGGAGGCGGCCAACCGCTATTCGATCCGCGGCCTGCCCGGAAGCTTCCTGATCGACCGGTCCGGCGGAATCGTCGCCCTCGCCATCGGTCCCCGCGAGTGGGACAGCCGGCCCGCCTATGCCGTCGTCGAGGAGTTGCTCAAGTAAAGACAGCCCCGGCCGAGCGCTCACGCCGGCTCAGTGAGGTTCAGGGCTCTCCGTCCCACTGCTGCATGCCGTACAGCTCGGCGATGGTCAGGGCCGCGCCGCGCAGCCGGGGATGCGCCGTCACGTCCTTGACCCGCTCGCCCTCGAGCCAGATCTCGCGCCCGTCACGCAATGCCTCGAGAAAGCCGGCCGCGTACGAAGACTCATCGTCCCTCCGGAGCAGCATAGTGCTCGGACCGCGCCAAGCCCGTCAAGAGATCACCGGCGCGCGGCGTCCAATCGAAGCTGGAGAGCGTCACGGCTCGCCCCTCGCGATCGGCGTCGCGCGCCTCGTCTCATCGTCGTGTAGGCTCGGGCTGGCCGCGGTCCGACCTGTCGGAAGCGATCCACCGGGGAGGAGGCGCATGGGATCCGTCGTCATCGCCGACCGCACGCTCCACTACCACGCCGTCGGGAATCCCGCTGGCCGCACCGGGCACCGGGTGCTCTACGTCCACGGCACCGGCTGCAACGCGCGCGTGTGGGAGCCGCACATGGCCGCGATCGCGGATGCCCACACGCCGGTGGCCATCGACCTGCCCGGCCACGGCCAGTCGCCCGGCCGCGGTTTTCGCGGGATCGCGGATTACACCTACTTCGTCGTCGAGCTGGCCAAGGCGCTGGGGTGGGATCGCTTCGTTCTGGTTGGCCACTCCATGGGCGGCGCGATCGCCCTCATGGCCGCCCTCCATCATGCCGAACTGCTCGACGGACTCGTGCTCGTCGATACCGGGGCGCGGCTGCGCGTGAACCCCGCGCTCCTCCGCGGGGCGCGCGAGGCGGCCGAGGCCGGGCGCGCCCCCGCCACGGATCGCACCTGGGCCTATGCGAGCGGCACGCCCCAGTCGGTGGTGGACGCGGTCGAGGCGCTGACGGCCGGCACCGACCCCTGGGCCACCTACGGCGACTGGATCGCCGACGACACCTTCGACGTCATGAGCCGGGTTGCTGATATTCGCGTCCCTACCCTCGCCGTGTGCGGCGCCGAGGACCGGCTCACCCCTGTGAAGTATCACCAGTTCCTAGAGACGCAGATCGCCGGCTGTCGCCTGGACAATCATCGAGGCGGCCGGCCACTGGGTGTTCTGGGAGCAACCCGCGGCGTTCACGCGGACCGTCCGCGCCTTCCTCGACACCCTGCCCGGCCGCGGGAGAAGCGCGGCCTGACGCAGACGGGCTCGAACCGGCTGATCTGTCACGCTCCTTGAAAGAGCGTGTCCAAGCCATAGACGGATGGGAAGGAGGACCCGGCCCTTGGACACGGCTGACCTCGTGCGGTTCCTGCTCGATGCCAACCGCCACGGCTATGCCGCTGGCCAGGCGGCCCGCCAACGCCGAGAAGCTGATCACTCCACGACCATCGTCCACGCGTCAGGAGACTGGACGTTCCACGACAACTACTTTGGCGGCGAGCCCTACGGGGGAAGGATGGTGGTGTTCCAGAATGGGCGGCCGGTCTGGATGGCCGTCTACTACGGCCGGGTCGAAGGTCCAGATGCCGAGGTCGCGGGTGGCACTGCCGCCTCAGTCCCAATACGCTGGCCAGATGATGATGACCCAGGCCATCAGCGCCAACAGGACCGTGATCACCGCCGCGCCGAGGACCTTGTACTGGTGCCCCGAGACGAGGAAGACGACTGTCCACGTCGCCAGGGCCAGCAGAATGCCGGCGACCCCGAGGGCGAGGAGACTGCGCGGTGGCACTATTCCGCCCTCCAAGAGTCGCTCGCGACGGTGAGCCGAAAGGCCGTCGCGGGCG
The DNA here is from genome assembly GCA_963848005.1 of uncultured Candidatus Rokubacteria bacterium. Taxonomy (GTDB): domain Bacteria; phylum Methylomirabilota; class Methylomirabilia; order Rokubacteriales; family CSP1-6; genus CAVWFS01. The sequence goes on along the minus strand of CAWKCA010000008.1, from coordinate 82,123 downwards.
TGGACACCAGGATTTTCAGTCGATCGAACGGGGCCAGACCATGTGCCGCCGTCATCATCCGACATCGTTGACAATCAAGCGGATAGCAGCAGTGAGCGTAGCGTGACCGAGCGATCGCCGCGTATGGCCGCCGTTGGTTTCGGCAAGTTTCGGCAAAGTCACCGAGTCGCTGGATATGGCCCGTCGTGAGTGGCTCTCGAAGCCCTCCCGGATGCACGCCCCTTACGCTGCCTCCCCCGAGACCGCGTCTTCGCGTTGGCCTCAGCGAATCTACGACCCGCTCGAGTCAACCGGAGGCCGGTCCGGATCGCGCACCCCTGGAACCGACGGCGTCACCTTGACCGTTCCGATCCTCGGTCCGCTCATGTCGACGACGGTCCACGTGTGACCCCCGTCCGTGAACGAGGCCCCTGGCTTCGGGACGCTGCCCAGGGCGAAGAGGACAAACCCCGCAAGCGTCGTGAACTCAGGCCGCTCCTCGATCGGCAGCCCAAGGCGTTCCCGCAGCTCTCGGACCGGCGCCGCTCCGTCGATCAGGTATGCGCCGTCTGCAAGCCGCTTCACGAACGGGGGCTCGTCCGGCTCACCCGATTCCCGGATGCTGCCCACGATCTCCTCGAGCACATCCTCGAGGGTCACCAAACCTTGCACGGCTCCGTACTCGTCGACCACGAAGGCGAGATACTGACGTGTCCGCTGGAACTCCCGCAGGAGCCGGCTCACCTCGGCAAACTCGGGAATGAAGATCGGGGGTCGCATGATCGAGACCAACTCGAGCCTGCCCTCGATGACGCCTTCCAGGACGTCCCGGAGCGTCACGATTCCGACGGGCTCCTCGATCGAGCCGCGGTACACCGGGATGCGGGAGTGCCCGATCGCCGTCACCGCCCGGAGAACTTCCTCGGGAGGCGTGTCGATGTCGAGTCCCCGGACCTCCGAACGCGGCACCATGATCTCGCGCACCGTCCTATCCGCGAACTCGAAGACGTTGTGGACCAGCTCGGCTTCGATCTTCTCGAAGATGCCCTTCGAGGCGCCTTCCCGCACGAGGTATCGCACCTCGTCCTCGGAGACGAACGGCGAGTCCGCCGTGGCGCCGAGGCCAAGAACGCGCAGAACGGCGTTTGTCGAGGCCGTCAGCATCGCCACCGGCCACGATGACAGCCGCCCGACCCACGCGATCGGGCGCGCCACGGTGCTGGCCAGCCCCTCGGGGTTCCGCAGCGCGATCGCCTTGGGAACCAGCTCGCCGAGAACCAGAGACAGGTACGTGATGGCGAGGATGACCAGGCCAAGGGCTACCGGCTCGGCCCACCGGTCGAGACCTCGGATACCAAGACCCGCAAGCCACGGCGTGAGCGCTTCCACCGCCGTCGCTCCGCCCACGGCGGACGCCAGGGTTCCGACGAGCGTGATGGCGATCTGGATCGTCGCCAGGAACGATTCGGGAGCCTCCTTGAGGCGGAGGGCCTGGGCGGCTCCCGCCACGCCCTCGCCTCGCAGCTGGACCAGGCGACTCATCCGCGACGACACGAGGGCGATCTCAGAGCCGGCGAAGAACCCATTCGCGAGGATGCTGACGACGATCAGAATCAGCTCGATCCAGATGGTGTCCATGGCCCTTCCTGATGCTCGCTCCCAGGCCTGGCCTCAGGAGAACCCCTCAGCGCGGCGCGACAGCGGCTTCACCTGGGTGGCGATGGCGGAATCTGCGAGGGGATCGCTGCGCTCTCTGAGGGCAAGTGTAGTGCATTTGATTTGACTGACGGCCTCGAAGGCCCCCGTGGAACGATCCCCACGACCTTTGTCCCCTTCGTTACGCGCACACCGTCACGGGTCAGCCCGCGACGCATTCCCCTGAGCGGCGCGGCCAGGGGCGTAGGAAGCGATCGCGCCCGTGGCCGGTGATGGTTCGCGAATCTCCGGCGAGGGGACGCGTGGCCCCACGCGCCAGGACCGCGCCGAGCCATTCACTCCCCTGCGTCTCGACCACCGGATCGGTCGTCTCCCCTGCGATGACGTTCGGGCCGAGACGGGTCGTCAACGGAGCCCCGCTCGGCCGCCATTCCGCCGCTCGGCCCCCCGGACGTTCCGAGCAACGCCACCTCGTCCCGCGTCACCAGATGCCGCTGGCGGAAGCGGTCGAGTGGCTTCCGGGCTGCGTACACGAGGGCAACCAGCCCGAGGGCGACGACCCCGGAGATCACGGTCACCTCCCAGTCCCGCTCGGCCAGCCCGCCCCCGAACAGACTGGAGAGCAGCACGCCCGGGAAGCGTCCGATGGTGGAGATCGCGAGGAAGGTCACGACGTGCATCGGGGTGAGGCCGGCGACGTAGCAGAGGAGATCCTTCGGGACGCCGGGGATCAGGAACAGGACGAACATCGGCCAGAAGCCTGACCGGCCGTAGACGATGCGATCGAACCGGCGCACTGTTTCTCTGTCCACGAGAAAGTCGAGGGTCGCCTGCTCGAACATCCTCGCGATGGCGAACGCCGTGAGGGAGCCGAGCGTGATCCCGAGGTAGCTCAGGATCAGCCCCAGCCAGCTCCCGAAGATGTAGCCACCCGCGATCTGGATGACCTCGCCGGGAATGAAGAAGAGCACGACCTGCACGAACTGGGCGGCGACGAAGACGGGGGCGGCATACACGCCATAGCTGTCGATCCACGCCTTGAAGCGGTCCTGATCGGTCAGGAGGTCCCACAGGAACGACCCCCAGGTGGCGAAGATCGCGCCGAGCCCGGCGACGATGAGGGCGACCACGGCAAGCTGGACAATGCGGCGTGTCCGTGCCCGGCCGCTCCCGGACACGGCCGGCGGTGATGGAGACGACCGTCGAGTGCTCGATTGGCTCATTCATCCCTCAGCGGCAGCAAATGGTGGCTTTCTCATGCAACCACGGGGAGCAAATGGCGAGCGTGGCTGGCGTATCCGAAGCGCGAGGTTGGGGAGGGTAGTTCGACGCGCCCGGCGATTTTCACGCCGGCACTGGGACCGATGTCCGGGTCACCCCACGGGTTCCGAGCACGCGACCGGCGCGCCGGCGGGCTGCGGGAGCACGGTGAAGGACTGTTCGAGAACGTTGCTCCGGTTCCCCGCGGCGTCCTCCACCTGCACGGAATAACTGTACTGGCCTGGCTGGAGCGGCGTGAGGATGATCTCGGCATCTCCGTGTCGCCTTCCCGTCAACCACGAAGGATCGAGAGGGACAGCCGCGAAGCCATCCTGCACGACTCGCATCGGCTTGCTACCAACTTCCGACCAGCCTTCGTACGCCCAGGAGGCCAGTGCGCGAGCCACGTTGCCTCCGGCGTCGCGGAAGGAGAGCCGAAGCCTGACCGGACAGCCGCTCCGTACGCGATCCGTCGCCAGGCGTGCGGACGCGATCTCGGGACGGTCTGGACTAGGGGCGCTCGGGGTCAACGCGGTCTCGCAGCCGGCCAAGTTCACGGCCATGGCCAGTGAGGCGAGCCCATGGCCGCTACCGCATGAAGAGCGCTGGCCCAACGATGGATGCCAAGGCGAGCGCGAACCACGCGACGAGAAGATAGTCGATCGGGTGAATGATCATGACTGCAGCCCCATGTCCTTCCTCCAAGATCCCAACGAAAGCCGGTTGTCAGGAAAATTCCGGCCGATGGGCAGTGCCAGAGAACGGCACGCGACTCTCCTTGTTGAGAGGATGTCGGAGGAGCCGAATCTCACACCCATGATGATTTGCGCCAGAATCCGATAGCGGGTCTTGCGCTTCGCTCGGCGCCTTCGTCTCGGCCACCGTCATGCCGAGGCCCTCGACGGCGCTGCGGATCGCCTCGGGCCCGACGCGGGTCTCGTCGCACGTGACCAGGGTCGTCCGGGAGCCGACGAGCGCGCGAACATCGCGCACGCCGTCCAGACGACCCAGCGCCTCTCGATCTGCCGGGCCTCGTCGGCGCAACACAGCTCCGGCACCGTCAGCTCGAGGTTCTGGCTCGCCTTCGCCATCGCTCCCTGATGGTACGCTCAGGTCGCGACGAATTGTTCGGAGCGGCTCACACCAGCCAGCGCACCAGCCGGGCGAGGCGATGGCCGGCGTCCGCCGCGCGGTCGAGGCGCGGGGCCAGGAACGAGTCGAGGCCGAAGCTGCGGCCGGCGTCGGTGAAGAGGAAGATCACCGGCAGCATGACGAGCATCACGTAGGTCCACACCCATTCGTGCGGCACGCTCACGATCCCGATGGTGATGTTGAGCGCCATGCCGATGGCCACCAGGGAGCCCAACCGGGTGAACAGGCCGAGGATGAGGGTGACGCCGATGAACGTCTCGGTGATGAGGGTCATCCACCCGAAGAACGTCCAGTTCGGGATCATCACGTTCACGAGGAAATCCTTGTAGGCCTGCACCGTGGGGTACTGGATCTCCTGGTGCACCCAGTACCAGAGCCCGCCCCCCGATTTCCGCCCGAAGTCGTCCGAGGGCACCTTCCACTTCGACTGCTGCCACCAGAGCACGCCGTATAAGATCCGGACGAGCCCGAGCGGCCACAGCGGGGCCATCGCCGAGAGCCAGCCGACCACGGCGCCCTCTCGAGCCCCTGTCGTCCGTCTCGCATCCATCGCCACTCCCTTCATGACCTGCTCCATCGTCGCCTCCCGGAGGGTGTGCTGACTCTCACGCTCAGCGACTTGGACACGCGCGACGCCCCGCCCGGTTCGGCGGCGAGCGCGCGACGGTCACATGCCGTCGCGGTAGAGGTTGCTCACAAAGGCGAACGTATGGGCTGGCCCGCCTCCGGCCGCCGTCATCTCGGCGTGCAGGCGTCTGAGGTCGGGCTCGGTGTCGACGTCGAACCACGAGGGGAGCAGATGGGTGCGCAGCTTCCGAGCGCGCGCCCGCTCGACCGTCAGCGCCAGCACGCGCTCCGTGCTCCACGGCATGTCCGCGAACAGCGCGGGTTGGGGCGCCCGCAATCCGATGAGATAGTAGCCGCCGTCCTCACACGGCCCCAGCACGACGTCGGCGCTCCCCTCCTCGAGTCGCTCGGCGGCTTCCCTCACGTAGCTCATCGGCAGGGTCGGACTGTCGCTGTCGATCGCCATGGCCCCGGGGTGACCCTCACCGAGCAGGCCGGTCAGGAGGCTCGAGAGCCGCTCGCCGAGGTCGGGGCCCCGCTGCGGAAGCAGGCGGAAATCGGGCGGGGCCAGCGCGGCCAGAGTCTCCCGGCCCTCGGGAGGCGTGAAGGCAAGCACCGGCTGCACCCCGGACAGCGAGACGACGGCGGCGAGCCGGTCCAGAAGAAAGCAGCGGTACAGCTCCGTGGCGCGTTCCGGCGTCAACGCCGCGTGCAGCCGCGACTTGACGGGACCGAGGCCAGGCGCCTTCGCCATGACGGCCACCGCCGGTTTCATCAGAGAGGCGTCGAGCGCCCGGTCCCCCTGGACATCCGGGCGCGCGTCCGTCCCACGAGAGCGACGTCCGGGAGGCGCCTCCCGTGCTAGCCCCGCATCTCTACAGGCTCCACTTGACGCCGCAGCCCCGGCACGGCTCGGGGGGCGTGGCCGTCTGAATCTCCTCGCGAAATGTCAGATAGCGCTCTCCCCACCAGATCTCGGGCAGCGACTGTTTGAAGCAGGTTGCCGAGGATGATCCCCTCGTAGTGCTGCGTGATCCAGGGCGCGATGCAGCAAGGCAGGACGTTGCCGTGCACCGTCACGTAGACCAGGCCCCAGGGGCGGCGGCACGCACTCCAGGGCCGGTCGTCGTGCGAGGGCGCCAGACTCACCTCGGGCGTCGTGGCGCCCGACGCCGAGAAGAGCACGCCCGCCATCCGCGCCTGCGCCTCGGTCTCCTGGATCAGCGCGCTCTCCCGTTCCTCGAGCCGGCCATGGAGCGACTGGGCCTCGGTGGCCAAGCCCAGGCCGTTGTAGACGAGCCGCTGCAGATGGATGGCGCCGGCGCCGCTGCGCAGCGCGAGGGGCACCAGGCCGGGGATCTCCTCGATGTTCTCGCGCAGCCCGGTGAACCACAGCGACACGGCCGGCGCGCCCCGGCCGCGCCGGAGAGCGGCGAACTGCTCGAGATTGGCCATGACCTTGTCGAAGGCGTCCACACCGCGGATCCGCGCGTACATCTCACGCGTGCTCGCATCGAGGGACACCCGCAGCTCGTCCAGCCCTGCCTGGATCAATTCCTCGCCGATGCGCGGCGACAGGGAGATCGCGTTGGAGTTGAAGAGCACGACGGCCCCGCGCGCCTTCAGGTGGGCCACCATGCGGGGAAGATCGCGGTTGAGGAGGGGCTCGCCGATGCCGTGCAAGAGCGCGCGCTCCAGCACGGGGAACTGGTCCACCACCGCCCGGAACTCGTCCCAGCCCAGATCCCGCGCCGGCTCCCGGCCCCCGAAGGTGAGGATGCAGGTCTCGCAGAGCGAGTTGCAGCGGCTCGTCGTCTCGAGATAGAGCGAGCGCGGCAGGGGCGGCCGGAGCGTGAGTCCGCTCACGGAACCTCGCGGGCGGCGCGCAGGGCCACCGTCAGGAACGCCCAGCCGGCCCGCACGCTGCCGCGCAGGGTGCCCGCGACCTTCGAGCGTCCGCCCAGGCGCGGGGCGTGCGTCACCGGAACCTCGGCGATGCGGGCGCGCAGGGCCGCCGCCTTGACGACCATCTCCACGGGCCAGCCGAAGCCGCGATCGCGCATCCCCAGGCGGCGCAGGAGATCGACACGGATGGCCCGCAGCGGACCGAGGTCGTGGAGGCGCACGTGAAAGCGCCACGCCACGAAGGCGGCGACCAGGCGCGTCCCCAGCGAGGCGTGCAGCGGATGATGGCCGGCGAACTGCCGGGCGCCGAGGACGAAATCGGCGTGACCCTCTTCGAGGGGGGCCAGCACGCGCGGGATCTCTTCCGGATGCTGGCTGCCATCGCCGTCGAGAAACACGGCCACGTCCGTGTCGTCCCCGAGCGCCGCCACGCCGGCCCAGCACGCCGAGCCATAGCCGCGCCGCGGCTCGCTCACCACGCGGGCGCCGGCTCGCGCCGCCTCGCTCGCCGTCGCATCGGTCGAGCCATTGTCGACGACGATGACCTCGGCGATGCGGTCCCGCGGGACTCGCCGCACGAGGCCCCCGATCACCTCGGCCTCGTCGAGCGCGGGAATGATGAGCGCGGCCCTCACCGGCCTGCGCTCCCCCCGTCACGGCACGCGGACGCGGTCGTCATGACGATCGGGCTAGGCCGGCGCGAGAACGGTGGTGCAGGCGCTGCCCGTCTTGAGGAGCTCGCGCCGCTCCGCGGGCGCCCACTCGAGATCCACGCGCTTGCCGCGAACCAGCGGGCAGTAGGGATCCGGCCGGCTCAGGTCACCGGCCAGCTCGCGGCGGCCCGCGCACCCGCCGTGGCAGGTGGCGACGAACGGGCAGCTCCGGCAGGCGTCCGGAAGCGTGCGCGCCCGCACGAATTCGGTCGAGGCGAGGACGCCCTCCGCCCCGAGGCGCGCCAGATCGGCCAGAGCCAGGTCCGACCGGTTCCAGTAGACGCAGGGGATGATGGTGCCCCTCGGCGTCACCCGGACCGTCTGTCGCCCGCAACCGGATCCATGCGCGAAGGGTGCGCCCAGCATCGCGTTGAGGACGGGCTCCGTGGTGTTCACCAGGCGCGTGGCGGCGAGCAGGCGCCGGAAGCCCTCCCAGTACTCGTCGAAGGTCAAGGTGAAGACGTCGGTCTTCACCGGCTGGTACACGTTGACGCGGTAGTGGGCGCCGAGGCGGAAGGCGACCGTGGCGATCTCCGGAAGCCGCCGATAGTTCGTCTTCATCATGACGCTGAGGATGGTCACGGTGAGGCCCAGGCCTCGGGCCCGCTCCACCGCGGCCATGACGCGCCGCCAGTTGCCGCGACCCCGGAAGGTGTCCTGCTCGGCTTCGGTGGGGAAATCGATCGACAGCTCGACTTCGCGGAATGCCCGGAGGGTCTCGTCGGACGAGCAGTCCACGGTGTAGCCGTTCGAGGTGAGCGAGAGCCTTACTCCGCGCCGGGCCAGCGCGGCCACGATGGGCTCGTAGTCCCGGTGCAGACCGTTCTCACCGGTGCCGAGGTTGATGGAGCGGACGGGCAGGGCGTCGCAGATGCCGACGGTCTCGTCGAGCGTGAGGTGATCGATCTTCTCGGTGTCGCGGTAGCAGTGGGCGCAGGCGAGGTCGCAGGCGTTCGTGAGGCCCACACCGACGTTCAACTCCATCCGTCACCTCCTGGTCCGCGCGTCCGCCCCGGGAGCCGGGTCGATCGTAGCATCCGATGCTGTCCGGATGTCACCCGCGTGTGAATTCCGGGGCGCGGATCCACGGCGCAGGCGCGTGCCAAGCCACCAACCCACCCCGAGAACGAGCGGAGCAATCTCGAGAAGGCGGGCCCACATCGGGATCGCCCATGGCTGATAGAGAAAGAACGTATACGCGAGCGCTACCGTGCCGGTGAAGGCGATCCACCAGACCGATGGCGTCACGGCGAGGAACGGCACCAACCACAGCGCGTACCACGGAAAGACATTCGGGCTCAGCACGATGAGCCCCCCGATGAGTGGAACCAGGCGATCCACGAGCGCGCGCGCCGGAGCCTCGCCAGACGACCCAGCCCATCCACGCGGCCATGCCCACGAGAGGCACCGCTGGTGCAGCGACGATCGACCGGATCAGCCCAGGATTGAAGTACTCCTCGGCGACATAGCGCGGCAGCGAGCCGAGGGCCTGCACGCCGTCACCGAGGAGGGGCGCGTAGCCCAGCGCCACGACGATCGCGAACGGCACGAGCACCCGGACGCCACGCGCCCGCACGAGCAGCGGCAGCAGGGCCGCCGGATAGACCTTGACGAGGGTTCCCAGGGCCAGGACCACGGCGGCCAGGTCGTGGCGCTGCCGGACAGCCGCGAGCACGGCCCCGATCACCGCCGTGACGGCAAGCGCGTCGAGGTGAGCGCTCCCCCAGACCTCGACGAGGACGAGCGGATTCCACGCATAGATCGCCGTGCGCGCCAGCGGCAACCCGAGCGCGCGCAGCAGGGCGACGAGCAGGACGAGCCCGACGACCTCGGTCGCGCCCAGCGCGATCTTCATGGCCAGGACGCTGTCGGGCGCCACCGCATACACCGTCCGAAAGAACGCCTGGGCGGCCGGCGGGTAGATGGTCAACCACGTCGGATGGTTCAGGCGCGGATGAATCGTCGCGTCTCGCAGCCGCGCCACCTCGGGGGCGACCGGCGGATGGGCGTAGGGACTGATCCCTGCACTCGCCACCCGCGCATCCCACACGTAACGGTACGCGTCGGTGGAGAGCGTGGGCAGCGACGGGAGCAAGACCACACGGCACGCGCCGGCCACGACCAAGGTCACGACGAAGGCCCGGGAATCGCCCAGCGCGGACAGGGCCCACAGCCCTGCGGCGTAGGCGACGAAGGCGAGGCCGAAGAGGACGAGAAACGCACCAGGCGCCTCCGCGAGGTTCGGCACCGTGGTGAGACCGACGCACGCCGCGACGAGAACGCCGGTCGCTGCCACGACGGGGAGCATCGTGCGGACCATTCCGCCCTCGGGCCCTGGCGGATCGACTCCGCGCCTAGCGAAGGCGCGCCAGCGCCTGTAAAATCTGCTGGTTGCTGGCCCGAATCGTGTAGTCGACCTCGACGAATTTCCACCGCACGACGCCCTGACGGTCGATGACATAGGTCGCGGGGTGCGGCCACCCCTTCCCCGCCGGGTTCCAGAGTCCGTAGCGGTCGATCACGCGGTGACCAGGATCGGACAGGAAGACGATGTCCGGCGCCTTGCCCGCCCTGGTGATTTTATCCGCCATCCTCTGCAGATCGGCCTTCGAGTCGATCGCCACCGCGAGGATCTCGGCGTCCTTCTTGTCCTGCTCGTCGAGTAGCGTTCGCAGCTGACCCAGCTGTTCCGTGCAGTAGGGTCACCAGTGGCCCCGGTAGAAGACGAGGACGACGCTCTTCCGGCCGCGGAAGCTCGACAGCGTGACCATCGCGCCATCTTTGGATTCCAGGCTGAAGTCCGGGGCCGGACCCCCGACGGCGACCCGCTCCAGGTCCGTCGGCGGAAGGCCAGCGCCGTCCCTGGGACCTGGGGCCGGGCCAACCCGAGCCACCGCCACCACGGCACTCCAGAGCAGCAGCAGCGTGATCACAGCGAACAGCCGTACCCGCATAGCAGTCCGTGGTTAAACTCCGCGTTCAGCACGCGCGCACGGCAGTCCATGAGGTGGACAGAACGCACGGCAGCGATCGCGCGACGCGCCAGAAACGCTCGGCGACCATCCAGACGTCGCGACGAGCATTCCGACGGCAATTTCGAGCGCAGTGGGGTCGAACTGGCCTCCTTGCAGCCCTCGCGGCGTGCCGCGCCCGAACGCCTGCCGCATGAGCACACCGAGGTTGAACGCGCTCGCGTGCACGAGCAGCCGCTTGAGGATGTTCTGATGCCCGCGCAAGTGGGTGCGGCGCATCCCGCCGGTGTCGTACACGTGGGCGAAGGAGCGCTCGACGTATTCGCCGCGACACCGCATGAGCCGTTTGCCGCGCGCGCCGCGGACACGCCGGCGATTGCCGTACACCGGCCCCTGCGCCTCCGGCGTCTTGGTCCAATCTCGTCGGCCGCGATCCGGCTCGGCGATGTAGGACCGCACCCCGACCGCCGCGAGATCGATCAGCGTCTGGTTGCTGTGATAGCCCTTGTCCGCGATGATCTCGGTCAGCACCGGCGGCGTCGCACTCGCGGCGTGCGCGGCCTCGACCTGTTCCGCCGCCGCGATCGCGGTCTCGACCAGACTCGTCGTGTCCCCGACATCGGCCCCCTGCAGCGTCACCGCGACGAGCGCGCCGCTGTCCAGATCCACGGCGTGCTCCGCCTTGTGCGCCAGGTGCGTCCGCCCGTCCTTCATCTTGGTGATCTTCGCGTCCGGATCGAACGGGTTCTTCCAGTCCTGGTTCGAGGTCCGCTTCTTCCGGCGCCGATCGAGCCGCGCCAAGGCCTCGCGGGTCGGCGTCTTGAGGCCCGACGCCACCGCGAGCCGCGTCAGGAACTCCTGGTAGCTCTCGCCGGTGTCGCGCCGCACGATGCTGCGCATGGCGGCGTTCGCCTCCAGCGTCGTCGCGTCGATCGCCACGGTGCGCCCCTTGAGCAGCCCGGCCGCGACCAGGCGCTCCTGCACCCAGGTGAAGACGGCCCGATGCGTCTCCACGTCGATCAGCCGCCGCGTGCGCGAGATCGTGGAATGATCCGGGCCGGCCGCGTCGAGGCCGAGTCCCACGAAGCTGCGCACGGCGAGCGAATCGGCCGCGCGCCACGCGATGCCGCGCTCCGAGTCGAGCCCTTCGAAGTACCCGAGCAGCAGCAAGCGGAAGTACCGCCCCGGCGGCAGGCTGGGCCGGCCCATCACCGCCGCGTAGAACGGCCGACACTGCTCCTCGGCGAACCGGTCGAAGCCGGCCTCGTCGAGGATGGCGTTCAGCCGCGCATAGAACGGATGGCCCGGCGAGACCGGCAGGTCCGTGGTGGGAATCCACATCGGGGCTTGCTCACTCGTGCGTTTGCCCATCGCCATGGGCCGCAGTTTACGGTCGCACCCGCGCTTCTGGCGAGAGATCTCTCACCGACTTTCACCACGGACTGATAGGCCCTCCCTTCACGGCCTCACACCTTGAGCTCCCGTTATTGCGCCGCATACCACGACGCGTCGCCCGTGGGAGTCAGATCACAGCCGGATCTGCTGCGAGGCCTCCCAGCGCTGTCCTTCGTTGTTGATGAACACGACGCGCACGATGCCGCCGCGCGTGACCTTGAGGGAAAAGCGGATCAGCGGGTTGGCGCTTACGGCCGATGTCATCTGGAACTCGCTGACCTTCTGGTCGTCGAGGAAGACCAGCGCCTGCTTCACGAAGAACTCCGGCGCCTCGCGGACATACTTGCCAGCCTTCAGGACCAGCCCCGTGTACGAGTTGTGGTCGACCTTGGCGCGGACCTGCACGATCTCGCCCGGCTTGATCGATTCCGGAAGGCGGATTCGTGGATTCCCGAGACGGTCGCGGCTCATGTCCGGGGGACCGGCGCACCCGCCTTCCGTCACCCGGATCTCTTTGGTCGCGACGAAGCGCCCGTGTCGCGAGCATTCGGCGGTGACCTTGAGGACACCCCCCGTCCCGGAGCGCATGTGAAGCGCGACCGCCGCCTGCCCGTTGGCGGGCGTGAAGAGGTACGTGCCCTTGTCCGGGACGGGATCGGTGTCCAGCCTGATCTCGATCGACCGGATGAAGTGGTCGGGCTCCATCGGGTGGTTGACGGAGACGTGAAGGGGCACCGCGCCCGGATCTTCCGCCAGGGTCGGCGCGGTGATCACGGGACGATGGTCGCGCTCCAGGGCCGGCTCGGCGCGCAGCCGCCGTGGTCCGAGGAGCGTGAGAGCTCCCCCGAGGAGCAAGGCGCGGCGGGAGCGGTTCATCACACCCACACTATCGCAAAGACGAAGTGGCGCCCGCCCGCGGACAAGCCCGTCACCGTGGAGCGTCCGGTCTCGCCAGTCCTCGCACAGGCACGAGCGGTCGATCCTCGTACCGGTCGTGGTGCCGGAGCCACTCCATCGAGTGGGACAGGTCCGCCTCGTCCCGTCCCTTGGGCACCAGGTCCAGGAGCTGGTAGGCGCCATTCAGCATGTCCAGGCCGCGCGCGTAGCACGAGTAGGTGTGATAGATGGCGCCGTCCGCGTCCCGGTAGAAGACGCTGATGCCCGGGGCTTCCGGGACCGGGAAGGAGCCGAGGGCGTAGTTGTAGTACGCCTGCCCGTTCTCGAGCTCCTCGGGCGTGAAGGAGACGTGATAGTCCCGGTTGAAGTCGGTGTGCAACGACGACACCCACTTGACGCGCCAGCCCATGCGCGTCGGTACGCCTGGAGGGTCGCGATCGGGGCCCGGGAGACGAGCACGAAGCTGACGTCGCGGTGATTCAGGTGCACCACGATGCCGTCGAAGTTGTCCACCCAGAACGAGCAGCTCTTGCAGCCCTCCTCCCAGCTCGGATCGAACATGAAGTGCTGGACGATCAGCTGGCGGCGCCCCTCGAACAGGTCGGCCAGCGACTCCTGGCCGGTCGGCCCATCGAAGACGTATGGCTCGTTCACCTTCACCCAGGGGAGCGCCCGCCGCTCCTGGCTCACCTGATCGCGCAGACGCGTGAGCTCCTTCTCCCTCGCCAGGTGCTGCCGGCGAGCGGCGATCCACTCCTCGCGCGAGACCACTCGGTGCGTTGTCATCGGGTGCTCCTCCGTATCGCTTCGACGCGACGTTCCGGCGACGTGCGCCAGCCCATCACGCTCCTCGCCTCAGCCCACGCGACCGCGCGCGCGAACCTCCTCTGGATGTTCGGCGGATCCGGTCGAGCCGTGCGCCGTCATTCCAGCGCCGCCAGGGTCACCCTGACGATATCCTCCAGGACGGCGCGATCGGGGGAGGTCTTGGCCATGATGGAGAGCCCTTGGGCGCTGCTGGTCAAGAACCGCGCCAGGGCTCGCGGGTTCCGGGTGGCGTCGATCTCGCCCGCCTTCTGAGCGCGGACCACCGCGCGATAGAAGGCGGCCTCGATCTTCGTCAGCACCGCGCCCACCCTGGTGGCCGTCCCACGATCGCGCGAGGCGAGCTCCGCCGCTGAATTGGTCACCAGGCATCCCCGGGGGCGCCCGGGCTCCAGGGACAGCTCGACCTTGAGCCGGAAGAACCGCCGGATGGCGTCCTTCCCCGACCCGGGGTCCTCCAGGGTCGCCAGGAGCTTCGCGGTCACCACCCGGTCGTAGTGGTCGATGGCGGCGAAGAAGAGCGCGCGCTTGTCCCCGAACGTGTCGTAGAGGCTGCCGCGCTGGATGCCCATCCGGGCCACGAGGTGCTGGATCGACGTCGCCTCGTACCCTCGGGACCAGAAGACCTGCATGGCCCGGTCGAGGACCACATCGCGCTCGAACTCTCTGGGCCGGGCCATGCCCCTCGAGTATCAGTTTCTGAACGATCGGTCAAGAAAACGTGGTATCGGGTTCCACGCCTCGGGAAGGTCGATCATCGCCACTCGAGGAGGGTGCGATGGCGCTTCAGGAAAAGCTCGACGCGATGCGGGAGATGTCCAAGACGCGGATCCCTCCCGAAGCCCGGGCGGTCATGGAGCGCAGCATCGCCGACCTCCGCGCCTCGGGGATCATGAACCGGGTGGCCCGGGTCGGGCCAGGCGGCGCCGGACTTCACGCTGCCCAACGCCGACGGCCGGTCGGTCAGCCTCGCAGAGCTGCGGGCCCGCGGCCCCGTCGTGCTGTCGTTCTACCGCGGCCGCTGGTGACCGTACTGCAACGCAGAGCTGGAGGCTCTGCAGCAGGCCCTGCCCGAGATCACCGCCGCCGGCGCCACCCTTGCCGTCATCTCGCCCCAGGTGGCGCGCACGCCGCGCGAGACCGAAGAGCCCAAGCCCCTGCCGTTCGAGCTACTGCGCGACTTCGGCAACCACGTGGCCGAGGCGTACGGCCTGGTCTTCACCTTGCCCGACGACCTGCGCGCGATCTACCTCAAGTTCGGCATCGACCTGGCGCAGGGCAATGGTGACGGCACCTGGCGGCTCCCCGTCCCGGCCCGGTTCGTGATCGATCGCACCGGGATCATTCGCGACGCCAACGCCGATCCCGACTACACGCGGCGCCCCGAGCCCGCGCAGACCGTGGCGGCCCTCAAAGCGCTCTCGTGATCTTCGCGTCCGCACGGAGGCTAGCGTGGCGAGATTGACCGACCTTCCGGAGTGGGACCAACGGCGACATCTGGACAGAATTCGCGCGCTTCCTGATTTCGGCCCGACCCCGTTCGTCCTCGGGCCTCCACTGGGGGAGCGGCGCGTCGCCATCGTCACCACCTCGGGGATTCAAGAGCGCGGCGCCCGTCCCATTCGAGGTCGGCTCCGCCGACTATCGGGTCATTCCCGGCCGACACGCCGCCCGGCGATATCGTCATGAGCCATATCTCGGTCAACTTCGATCGCACGGGCTTCCAGGAGGATGTGAATGTCGTCCTTTCCGCTCGAGCGACTGCGCGAGCTGCAGAACGAGGGCGTGATGGGCTCGATCGCCGACGTTTCACTATTCGTTCATGGGCGCCTCGCCGATCCAGGCGCTGGAGCCGAAGGCGCGCGAGCTGGCCGGGCTGCTGAAGAAAGATCGGGTCGACGCGGTCCTGCTCAGTCCCGTCTGACCGAACTGCACGTGCGCCGTGGGCGCACTCGGGCACTTCATCGAGCGCGAAGGTGTCCCGACCGCACAGATCAGCCTGATCCGCGAGCACACCGTCGCGATCCGACCGCCGCGCGCGCTGTGGGTGCCGTTCATGATCGGTCGCCCGTTCGGCGCGCCGAACGACCCGGCCTTTCAGCGCAGGGTGCTGCGCGCCTGCTCGCGCTGTTCGAGCGGCCGTCGGGGCCGGTGCTGGAAGATTTCCCTGAGGAGGCCCCGGCTCCGGGCGCTGGCGGGACCGCGTTCGTCTCTCCGGTTCACTTGGCCCGGGTCGAGGGAACCGCCGACGATGCGGGCGAAGCGATGCGACGAGAGATCGCCCAGCTCGCGCCGTGGTACGACATGGCCAAGACGAGACGGGGACGCACCACCGTGGGTGTCTCCGGAATGGCGATCGGAGACGCCGCGAGCTACGCGGCCAGCTATCTCGGCACTGCGCCGCTGCCACCATACGCCGAGGGCATCTCGGCGGGCGTGGCCCTGAAGCGCGCCTGTGACGATCTGAAGGCGTACTACTACGAAGCGGTGGCGGCCCGGCCGGGAAACCTCACGGCCCAGGCCATCGACGATTGGTTCTGGCACGAGACTGCCGCCGCCAAGGTCTTCCTCGCCCTCCAGCAAGTGTGCCTGCACAGCGCGGACACGTCGCTACGTCCCCTCGGCGACCTGGCCCTGGTGCCGCGCGCCATCTTCCATACGCTCGTGGAGCCGTATCAGACCGTCCGAAATGCCTGATGCTCGCGCGCGCCGGGAGGCCGTCACCGAGCGTTTCCTCGTGACTCCGAACGTCTTTGGGAAGGAGCGATCATGACCACCACGCCTGAAGGGCTGGATCCCAAGGTCCAGACCCGCGAGATCGTGTTCGACGCCGACGTCAGCATGGTCACGCCGTTTCTCAAGCTCGCCACGGTCAGCCGCGGCGACGCCGGCCACATGACCTTCGCCTCCGACGAAGGCCCCACCCTCGGCGGGCTAGGCTCGGCACCCACGCCCCTCATGTACTTCAGTGCCGCGCTCGCGTTCTGACTCATGACCCAGGTGTCCCGGTACGGGCACATGCTGAAGGTCACGGTGAACGGGATGCGGATGCGGGTGAGCGCGCGCTACCGGGTCGACGGCTCGGTGCTGAACGACACCGTCCAGGGTCAGATGCTGGGCGCCGAGACCATCCTGGAGATCGACTCGCCGGACCCGCCGGAGCGCGTGGCCAAGGTCGTGCGCAACGCCGAGCGCGGCTGCTTCGTCATGCAAGCGCTCCTGAACCCGGTGCCGGTCACCGGTCGTACCCTGCTGAACGGCGCGCTCCTGGCCGAGTGACGGCGCCGGCCGGAGCCGGAGGTCGCCCGCCGTCGGACCGGAGCTGAGGCCATGTGCCGTCGGCATCCCGCAGTCACACGGGATGTGCGAGGGGATCAGGGCGCGAAGAACCGCGTGAGCTGCTCGCGGAGCGCCATGCGCGCGCGGTGCAGGCGCGACTTCACCGAGGCGACGGATTCTCCGGGCACCTCGCCCGCCTCCTCGTTGGACACGCCTTCGACGTCGCGCAGGATGAGGACGGCCCGGTAGTGGGCGGGCAATGCCTCGATCGCGCGATTCACGGCGGCGCGGCCTTCCTCGGAGAGCAACTCCTCCTCCGGTGTCCGGGACCAGTCGGCGAGGAGAAAGGTTCGATCCCCCTCCCGATGACCGTCGTCCTTGAACCTCGGCAAGTGCTCTTCCAGGGACACCTCGACTTCGGATCGCTTTCCCCGCCGCTTGTTCAGCGCGGCGTTCATCGTGATCCGGTAGATCCAGGTGCTCAGCGCCGATCGTCCCTCGAAGTCCCCGATCTTGCGGGTCACCGTGAGGAAGACGTCCTGGACGACTTCTTCGGCGTCGGCCTGGTTCCGGGTCACACCGTGGGCGAGGCGGTAGACGCGGGGCGCGAACGCCTCCATGAGGGCTTCGAGTCCGGCGGCATGACCGGCGCGCAGGAGCTGGAGGAGAACACGATCGGTGTCGACCACCGTTGCCCTGCGCTTACGCGCTGGTGCCGTAGCGGCGGTCGAGGGCCAGGTAGGTGGCGGTCTCCACCACTTGCTCGCGCTCCTGGAACGACGCCAGGCGATCGGTGACGGCCGCGCTGTTGCCGTCGCGGCGGATGACGCCGAGGACGTCCTGCATCGCGCGGATGGCCGCGCGCTGCAGATCTGACGGGATGATGACGATCCGGTACCCCAGCTCGGCGAGTCGGGGGAGCGGCACCAGCGGCGTCTTGCCGCCCTGGAACATGTTGATGAGCTTCGGCATGGGGAGGCGGCGAGCGATCTCCTCGATCTGGGCGATGCTCTCGGGGGCCTCCACGAAGAGGACGTCGGCGCCCGCCTCCGCGTACGCGTCCGCGCGGGCCATGGCGGCGTCGAGCCCCTCCACGGCGATGGCGTCGGTGCGCGCGATGAGGACGAAGTCGGCATCGTCGAGGGCTTCGCGCGCGGCGCGCAGCTTCTGCGTCATCTCGGACACCGGCACCAGCGACTTGTCGTCGTAGTGGCCACAGCGCTTGGGGAACTGCTGGTCCTCCAGGTGCAGGCCGGCCACGCCCAATCGGGCGAACTCGCGCACCGCCCGCCGGGCATTGAGCGCGTTGCCGTAGCCGGTGTCGGCATCCGCGATCACCGGGACGCCGGCCTGCTCGACGATGGGCGCGAGATGCGCGACGACCTCGGTCACGCTGAGAAGCCCGAGATCCGGAACACCCATGGAGCGGGCGATGCCGCCGCCGGTGGCATAGACCGCGGAAAACCCCGCGCGCGCGGCGAGGCGGGCCGAGAGACCATCGAACACGCCGGGAGCGACGACGATCTCGCTCCCCTGGATCAGCTCGCGGAGACGGGCCGTCGGGCGCGTCATGCGTGGCGGTGCCTGGCGCGGCCGCGTGCCGCTGGGGTGCTCACGCGCCCGGCGCCTTGCTCGCGGGCCGACATCGCCGCGGCCATGGCCGCGTTGCCGGCCCCCACCACGATCACGTCGCAATCTGGCACGTCGAGCTCCTTCTCAGCGCAGGATGCGATCGCCGGTGGCGGTGTCGAAGAAGACGATGCGGTCGCCGCGGAAGCTGAACCCGCGGCGATCGCCCACCGCCACCTTCGTCCTCGGCGTCCACCTTGGCCACCAGCGACGCGGGCCCGCCGTACTCCAGGAAGACGAGCGTCTCGTCGCCCAGGGGCTCGGTGAGGCTCACCTTCGCCGAGGGACCAGGGCCCTCGCTGGTGAGGCGGACGTGCTCGGGACGGATGCCGAGCGTGGCCTGGCACGGCGCGACCGGGCCGCGGGTCTTCAGAGCGAAGCGGGCCGCCGGGGCCTCGAAGGTCAGTCCGTCGCTCCCGCCCCGCAGCTCGCCCTCGATGAAGTTCATCGCGGGGATGCCGAAGAACCCGGCCACGAAGCGGTTCGCGGGATCGCCGTAGATGGTCATCGGCGGGCCGACCTGCTGGACGCGCCCCTGGTTCATCACCACGATGCGGTCCGCCATGGTCATGGCCTCGGCCTGGTCGTGGGTCACGTAGATGAAGGTCGCGCCGAGGGAGGCGTGCAGGCGCTTCAGCTCCGTCCGCATCTCCACGCGGAGCTTGGCGTCGAGGCTGGAGAGCGGCTCGTCCATCAGGAAGACGGCGGGCTGCACGACGATCGTCCGGGCCAGGGCCACGCGCTGGGCCTCCCCGCCGGAGAGGGTGGACGGCTTCTGGGCGAGGAGATGATCCACCTTCACGGTGGCGGCCACGGCGCGCACGCGCTCGGCGATGGCCGCCGGCGGCACTCCCTTGATGCGGAGCGGGAAGCCGATGTTGTCGAAGACCGCCATGTGGGGAAAGAGGGCCAGGCTCTGGAAGACCATGCCGAGGTTGCGGTCGCGTGGCTCCCAGTCCGTGACCTTGTCGGCGCCGATGTAGACGTCCCCCGAAGTCGGCGACTCCAGCCCGGCGATGATGTTCAGGGTGGTCGTCTTGCCGCAGCCCGACGGGCCGACGAACACCACGAACTCGCCGTCGGCGATGTCGAGGCTGACGCCGCGGACCGCCTCGGTCTTGCCGAAGCTCTTGGCGATGGCCTCCAGCCGCACGCCGCTCATCGGCGGATCATCCCGAAGCTGAACCCCTTCACGAGATGCTTCTGGATCAGAAATCCGAAGACCACCACGGGAATGGTCACCACCGTGCCGATGGCGGCCTGCGGCCCGTAGAGGCGCCCCTCCACCGCCGACTGGAACTTGTTGAGCAGCACGGGCAGCGTCAGGACCTTGGGCTGGCTGAGGGTCAGGGCCAGGAGAAACTCGCTCCAGTTCAGGATGAACACGAAGAGCAAGGTCACCATCATCCCCGAGGCCACGAGGGGAAAGACCACCAGGCGGATGGTGGCGAGGCGACTCGCCCCCATCAGGCGGGCGGCGCGCTCCAGCTCGCGCGGGACCTCGTCGATGAAGGCCAGCATCATCCAGATCACGTAGGGCAAGGTGGTGGCGATGTAGAGCAGGGTCAGGCCGTAGTAGGTGTCGAAGAACTCCACGCGCCGGCCGATGAGCCAGGCGAAGAACTCCGGGATGCTCGCGTAGTAGATGAGCATGGGAATGGCCACCACGATGGGCGGCACCATGCGCAGGGTGAGGATGGTGTACGGGTAGTTCTTGCCCCCCGTGCCGAAGCGCGAGATGGCGTAGGCCAGGGACGAGCCCAGCAGCAGCGAGATCACTGACGAGATGGTCACGATGACCACGCTGTCGAAAGTCGCCTTCCAGATGTTGTAGGCCTGCTCCGTCAGCTCGCGGCGCAGGGCGCCGGTCTCCGTGCCGCCCCCGAAGTGGAAGATCTGGCGGTAGTTCAGCAAGGTGGGCTCGAAGTCGACGAAGGGCATCCAGCGCGTGGGCCAGCTCACCCAGTCGCCCGCATCCTTGAACGAGGTCATGACCATCCAGCCGATGGGGAAGAGGACGACCAGCGTCCAGCCGATCAGGACGCCGTGGCGGACGACGGCGAAGGCCCGGGCGCGGCCCCTCACCGGACGGCCTCCGCCTCCAGGCGGCTGCGCTCGCGGCGCAGGAGCCAGATGCTCGCGTAGATGAGGGCGGTGAAGATGACGAGCAGGGTGAGCGACGACGCCGCCGCGTAGGAGATCTTGTTGAAGATCCAGGCGTTCCGCCAGAGATAGATCGAGATCGTCTCGGTGGCGTTCCCCGGCCCGCCCTGCGTCAGCAGCATGGGCATGTCGAAGATCTTGAAGGCCTCCATGGTGCGGATGACCACGGCGATCACGATGACCGGCTTGAGCAGCGGGAGCTCGACGTAGCGGAACACCTGCCACCGCGTGGCCCCCATGACCTGGGCGGCCCTGATCGGGTCCGGGGGCAGCGCGACCAGACCGGAGACGAAGATCAGGAAGGTCAGCGACGTCCACTGCCACACGTCGGCGAGGATCACGGCGATCTGCGCCGCCCGGTAATCCGATAGCCACCGGATGCGGAGGTCGAGCCCGGTGAGCGTGCTCAGCACGGATTGAAGGGTCCGGTGTCGATGAGCAGCATCGAGAAGTCGTAGCCCACCACCAC
This sequence comes from uncultured Candidatus Rokubacteria bacterium, assembly GCA_963848005.1. Taxonomy (GTDB): domain Bacteria; phylum Methylomirabilota; class Methylomirabilia; order Rokubacteriales; family CSP1-6; genus CAVWFS01. The sequence continues at coordinate 61,262 of CAWKCA010000008.1, read as the reverse complement.
CGGGATGATCATCATGGGGATCAGGAACACCGTGAAGTAGAAGCGGCGCCCGCGGAAGCTCTTGTAGGTCAGCAGGGCCAGGCCGAAGCCGATGAGCAGCTCGAGGACCACCGCGCTTCCCGCGAAGAAGAAGGTCCGCCCGATGGCCGCGAAGAACCCCTCGTCGGTGAGGGCGTCGACGAAGTTGGCGAGCCCGCCCCACGCCGCGTCCGTCCAGAACCCGCGGGTGAGCCGCCAGCGCAGCAGGCTGATGTAGATGGTCAGGACGAAGGGGACGAAGAGCAGGGCCAGGATCAGGAGCTGGACGGGGACCAGGGGCAGGATGCGGAACACCCGCTCCTGCTCGAGCCACTGGCCCAGCGTGCGGCGGCGACGCGCGGGCGCCGCCGCCACGCGGGCGGACGTCGGTCATGGACGGCCCGGGATCAGTAGCCCTCGGCGTCGAAGTAGGCGCCGGCCTGGACGACCGACTTCCACGCCTCGATCTGCTTCTTGCGCCCGATGTCGTCGGTGATCTTCTCCCACTGCTTGGCCGTCCGCTTCATGGCCTCCTCGGCGCTGATCCGGCCGTGGTAGGCCTCCTGGAGGCTCACGTCGAGCGCGTCCAGGTACTCGCGGTTGCCCGGGCAGCGGGATCATGGGCACGGCGATCTTGGCGTTCTCGAGCGTCGTCTTGACCATCTGCTCGCCGAACTTGGCCACGATGCGCTTGTCGTTGATCTGACCGGTCCGGAACGGCTCCCAGAAGCCGTCGGGGTCGGCCACGGCACGGTTGCCCACCTCGGGCCCGGTGAACCACTGGAGGAACCAGTAGGCGGCCTCGGGGTGCTTGCTGAACTTGCTCACCATGTAGTTGGTGCCCGCCGGCTGGACCGAGCGGCGCACCAGCTTGCCCTTGACCATGCTGCCCGGGATCACGCAGCTCAGCACCTTGCCCTTCACCACCGTGCCCTGGGCGTTCTGCGAGTAGCCGACGATCGAGGGGAAGGTGGCGATCGAGAACGAGTTGCCCTGGGCGAAGAACGGATAGTTCTGCGGCGTGCCCCAGCCGAAGATGTCGTTGGGCATCCACCGGGTGAGGGCCACCTGCTCCTTGGTGGTCTCGATCCCCTCGGGCCCGTCGATGAGGGGCTTCATGTTGCGGTCGAAGAACAGCTTGCCCTTGGAGATGTAGCGGCCCTGCCACCAGCGGTAGCCGAACTCGCGGGCCCGGTACTCCTGGGCGCCGTAGAGGTCCTTCTCGAGGGTCATGCCGTAGAAGTTCGTCCCCTTCTTGCCGTTGTAGAAGGAGGCGAGCTGCTCCCACTGCTTCCAGGTGTCGGGGCAGCCGGGCTCCCAGCCGAACTTCGCCTTGAAGGCCTTGCGGGCCTCGGGCAGCTCGAGCAGATCCTTGCGGAGGACCATGATGGTCTGGTCGCCGTCGGTGAAGAACGTGTAGAGCTTGCCCTTGTAGTACATCTCCGTGCGGAGCGTCTTCGGGATGTCGTCGAAGTAGGGCTTCCCGCGGGCGGCGTAGTCGTCGAGGGCGGCGATGGCCCCGGCGTCCGCGGCGTCGGGCAGCATGTACATCTGGTGGTTGTAGATGTCGTACTGCCCGCTCTTGGCCACCGCGTCGGCCATGATCTTGGCGGGGATGTCCGTGTAGCCGTACTCGATGGTCTTGACCTTGATGCCGGTGAGCTTCTCCCACTCGTCGAGGTACTTCGGCATGGACTTGGCGAAGAGGGAGACCATCATCATGGTGATCTCGATCTTGTCGGCGCCGACCTTCTTCATGTAGGCCTTGGCGCCGTTGACCGCGCGCTCCTCGACGGTCGCGCCGGGCACCACGTCGGCCGCCGAGGCCAGGCTGGCGGCGAGCAGCGACGACGACCGACGGCCCATACCATCCCGAGCTTCCGCATGGCTCCCTCCCTTGGGTGCCTCCGGCCGCGCCTCCGCTGGTGCGGCCGTCGATCGCACGATGACTGGACAGCGACGCTGGAGCGCCCACTTCATACCCTTCACGCGGCAGGAGTGTCAAGGCGCGGGCCGGCTCAGCGCCGTCGTCGCACGCCGAGAACTGCCGATCGCCGATCGTGGTCGAGACTCAGCGTCGGGACTCGCGGCTTCACAGCGAGGTCCGCGCGGAGCACGCGTCGCCAACGTGCCGACGGCGGCCCGCAGCTCGCGGGGATCGCCCACGCCGGCGTAGCCGAGCAGCAGACCGCCGCGCTCCGAGCGCCGGAGTCGGAAGGCGGAGAGCGCCGGGGCCTCCACACCTGCCGCAGCGCGGCCGCGGAGGCCGCACGGTCGTCGGCGCCGTCGGGCAGCCAGCCGACGAGGTGCATGCCGGCCTCGGCCGGACTCACCTCCAGCACGCCGTCGAGTTCCTGCCGCGGCCGCCTGCACCAGCGCGGCCTGCTGCTCGGCGTAGCGCATGCGCATGCGGCGGACGTGGCGGGCGAACGAGCCCTCGGCGATGAACTCCGCGAGCACCGCCTGGGTCACCGAGGGCGGATGGCGGTCGACGAGGCCCCGCGCCGCGGCGAAGGCGTCGACCAGGGCCGGCGGCACCACGACGTAGCCGAGACGAAGGCGGGAAAGAGCACCTTGCTGAAGGTCCCGACGTAGATCACGCGCCCGTGGCGGTCGAGGCCCTGCAGCGAGGCGAGCGGGCCGACCAGTGTAGCGGTACTCGCTGTCGTAGTCGTCCTCCACGATCCACGCGCGCCTGGTGTGCGCCCACCCGAGGAGGGCGAGCCGCCGGGCCAGGCTCATGGTGACACCGAGCGGGTACTGGTGGGAGGGCGTGACGTAGGCGAGCCGCGCGTCCGGAGCCACGCGCATGCCGCGCGCCACCTCCATCCCTCGCCGTCCACCGGCACCGGCACGAGTCGCGCGCCGGCCGCCACCAGCGCGCCCCGCGCCCCGAGATAGCCGGGATCCTCGATCCACGCGCGATCGCCGGGGTCGAGGAGCAGGCGCGTGGCGAGATCGAGGCCGTGCTGGGAACCCGAGACGACCATGACCTGCTCCGCCTCGCAGCGCACGGCGCGCGCCTCGCGCAGGTAGGTGGCGATCGCCTCGCGCAGCGGCATGAAGCCCATGGGATCGCCGTAGTCGAGCAGGTGGCGGCTCACGCGGCCCCAGTGGCGCGCGGTGAGCTGCCCCCAGCGCTTGATGACGCTCGTCGTCGTAGGCCGGCGCCCCGGGGCGGAACGGCCGCGCCGCCGCGCCGAGCCGCGCGCCCGGCCGGGCGCGGACCAGCAGCGCGCCCCGCCTGGAGAGCTGCGGCGCGCTCGTCGCCGCGCCGCGCCGAGGGCGCGGCCCCGGGACGCGCGTGGAGCAGGGCCTCGGGCAGCGCGCCGCGGACCGTCGTGCCGGCGCCCACGCGCCCCTCGAGATATCCCTCGTCGGTCAACTGCTCGACGGCGGCGAGCACGGTGTTGCGGGAGCTGCCCAGCTCGACGGCCAGGGCGCGGGTCGAGGGCAGCCGCGCGCCCGGGACGCAGCCGTCCCTCGAGGATCGCCTGCCGGAGCGCCTCGTAGAGCTGGCGATGGAGGGGAACGTCCGACGCCCGGTCCAGGCCGAGCGCCGGCATGGCCACCGCACGGGCCCTGCGGGCCACGCTATCCGCCCTCGCGCGCCGACATATTGGCCCCATCATCTCGCGCGGACTGGCCCTCGCGTCAAGGCCATTTCCCGGGCCACCCTGACGCCATGAACGGCTCGACCCGCGTCGCCGCCTCGAAGATCGCCCATGCCCGCGACCACAGCTCGATCCGGTCACGCTGGAAGGCCACTACGTGCGCCTGGAGCCGCTGACGATGGCGCACGTCCCCCGGCTCGCTGGCCGTCGCCCGCGGGCCGCGCGACACGTTCGGGCTGACGACGGTGCCCTCCGGCGAGACCGATGTGGGCAGCTACGTCGCCGGGCTCCTGCGCGATCACGCGGGCGGCACGGCGCTCCCCTTCGCCACGGTCGATCGCGCGACGGGCCAGCTCGTGGGCGCCACCCGATTCCTCAACGTCGAGTTCTGGACCTGGCCGGCGGGCAGCCCGTATCAGCGCGGCGCCGAGGTGCCCGACGTCGTGGAGATCGGCGGGACATGGCTCGCCCCGAGCGCCCAGCGAACGGGATCAACACGGAGGCGAAGCTCCTGATGCTCACCCACGCCTTCGAGACGTGGCGGGTCCACCGCGTGAGCCTGAAGACCGACGCACGAAACGCCCGCTCGCGCGCCGCCATCCTCCGCCTCGGCGCCCGCTTCGACGGCATCCTGCGCGCCGCCCGCATGGCCGCCGACTCACACCATTCGCGACGACGCCAACTACTCGATCCTCGAGGCGGATGGCCCGACGTGAAGGAACGCCTGACCGCCCGACTCCACCAGGTCAGAATCGGACCTTGACCCCGACCCAGCCGCCGATGGGCGGCACCGGGAGCCACGAGCGCTGGACATCAATGGGGTCGGCGAACGCGTTCCAGTTGAGGGCGCCCCCGGTCGCGTAGTTGGCGTTCGTCACGTTGTCGACGCGTCCCAGAACTCGAGGAACTTGAAGGGGGCGTAGCGAAGATCTGAAGATTCAGGAGCGTGTACCCCGGCACCGGAGGCTAACGTGTTCCCCTCGTCGCCGCGCAAATAGCTGCTCGTCACCGCGACCACATCAGCGCCGACCCAGAGGTTCTTCAGAACCTCGACCTCCGCACCGAACTTGATGTTGTTCAGGGGGATGCCGGGGATGCGATCGCCTGGCCTTGACCTTGAACTCCATCGGGAGCCGTCACGCTGGCCAGGGTGACGTTGGTCTGGTACGTGGCATCGATGTAGGCGTAGCTCAGGTAGTACTTCAGCCGCTTCCACGCCCCCTGCAGACCGACCTCGATGCCCTGTCGGCGCGTCTGGGCGATGTTCTGGAAGAAGCCGCCTCCGCCGGTCTCGACGACGATGAACTGGATGTCGTCCTGGACGTCGGTACGGAAGAAGCTCCACGCTCCACTGGAGCTTGTCCCCAGCGGCAGCTTCCCCCGCGCGCCGAGCTCGTAGGTGAGTGGCGACGACCGGCTTGAGCGGCGGATCGGCGACGAACGCATTGGGCAGGTTGCACGGGGCATTCGGGATCGGCACAGGTGAGCTCCGCCGCCGTCGGGGCGCGAAACCCCTGGCCGTAAGGAACCGAACAGCGACAGGTTGGAGAGGGCCTGGACGGTCAGGCCCGCCGCTGGGGCTGAAGCGCTGGAAGGTGTGGTTGCCGTTGACCGCCTCGTTCTGCCCGCTCAGATCGCGGATGTTGATGTTCGCGAACTGGTACCGCCCACCCGACGGTGAGAGCCAGCCAGTCCAGAGAGGTCGAGCGTATCGATGAAGTAGGCGCCGACACTTTGCTGCTCGGTGCGGACGTCCACCTGCGTTTCCCAGCGGCCCGGTGCGCCGGACGCCCGTGCTGAGGCCGGCGGGAAAGAACGTCCGCATCGCCCTCGCTCTGCGTGAAGTGCGATGAATGCCCATCGTAGGCCACGCCGAGCAGTGAGCCCGGTTGCCGCGGCCCAGGATCTTGCCTTTGTACGAGAGTTGCAGGGTGGTGCCCCAGTCCTGAGTGATCATCTCCGTCGCGCGGGCCTCCGCCTCCGCTTCACGCTCCAGCTCTCCGGTGAGCGGGTTGCCCGCCTGGGTCGAAGATTGCCGACGGCGGACCCCTGGCACAGGCCGAGGGGCAAAACCTGGCCCGCTGGCATTGAAAACCACCTGGTCCCCTGTCGTTGTCGACACAGGAGACCTCGGCATCGCCATTCTGCGTGGTGCTCTTGTAGTAGCGATAGAACGCGTTGCCCGAGAGCAGCAGGTCATCGGTGAGCTTGAAGCTGGCGCGTCCGTTGACGAGGTACATGAGGTTGTCGGTCTGGTCAGGGAAGGTGTAGACAGCCCGGCGGTCCTGGTTCCACCAGGCTCTGGGGCGCGAGGCCATTGCCCACGAGGCCGTTGTTGGCATAGGCGAAGCTCAGCTCGGCGTCGGTGCGATCCGTCCTCACCCCGACCTTGGTGAATAGCTGGCGCAAGTCGCTGGGCGACTGGTCGCGCCAGCCCCTCGTCGTTGAGGGCGTTGAAGTTGAGATACCAGTCGAACGGACCACGAAACCCGCCGTACTCCCCCGTTCACCGCCCAGCGCCCGAAGGAGCCGCCGTAGGCTTCGAGCTTGGCCCCCGGGAAGTCGAAGCCGCGCTTGGTGTGCACGACGAAGGCTCCCCCCAGTGTGTTCAGCCCGTAAATGGGATTGGACCCCGGGAATGATGTCGATATCCGCGATGGCCGAGTCCGGGATGAGATCCCAGTTGATGGTGTCCCCGAACCCGTTGTTGAAGCGCATGCCATCCAGATACATCGACAGGCCTATGGGGCTGCCGGTCAGCGGTGAGGCCAGAAAACCCCGGTAGGTCAGGTCGGTCTGCCAGGGGTTGCCCTGGGTGTTGTTGAGATTGACGGAGCCGAAGTTGCGGAAGAGCGTGTCCGGCATGGTGAGGAGGTTCTGGTTTTCCATCCTCTCGGCGCCGATGGACTGGACGTTGCCGGCGTATTTCTCGACAGGGATTCCCAGGGCCGGTAGCGGGGTCACGCCGATGACCACGACGGGCGGCAACTGCGCGGGCTCCTCGGCACCGCCCGGCGGCTCCTGAGCCATCGCGCGCGAGGCCTCGAGCAACAACAGCAGGCCCACCAGCAGGGCGGGGGTCCCCGCGCACAGGAGTCTCCTGGACAGCGTCGTCAGACGGGGTGCCCTCACCGGACTTCCCGGCCGCCTGGATCGGCACCGCTGTCCCACGGTGGCTCGCCACATGCCCCGGTGGGTAGCATTGGTGCGGAAGTCCAGCAAGACCCATATGACTACGAAGTCGTGGTCATGTGGCTATCCGGGCCCGGGCCGGTACCCGGCGCGACGGCCGCGGTCATGTCCGGTTGCTACGCGAGTAGGCCCCGCCGCAGGGCCTGGACGGCGGCCTGGGTGCGGTCGGTGACGGCGAGCTTCTCGAGGATTCGCTGGACGTACTTCTTGGCGGTCGCGTGGCTCCAGCGCATGCGCGCGGCGATCTGGCGATTGGTCAAGCCTTCCGAGATGAGCCGCAGGAGATCGCGTTCGACGGCCGAGAGCGCGGGAGCCTCGGAGCCTCTGGTGGGCGACGGGGCCAGTGCTGCGCGAAGCAAGTCGGAGTCGAACACCGAGCCGCCCGAGCAGACCGCCCGCACTCCGGCCAGTAACTCCTGGCGATCGACGCCCTTCAGGATGTACCCGGCCGCGCCAGCCTGCACGGCCCGCCGCACCAGCTCCGGGTCCTGGTGCATGGTGACGACGAGCACGGGCACACTCGGGTGGGTTTCTCTGAGGCGACCGAGGACGCTCAGCCCCTCGACGTCCGGCAGCTCGAGGTCGAGTAACACGAGATCGGGAGCCAGCTCGCCGGCGAGGCTCACCGCCTCCGCCCCGCGAGCGGCTTCCCCCACCACGTCGATGTCTGCGGCGCTCAGCATGCTCCGGAGCCCCTCGCGAACCATGGGGTGATCATCGACCACGAGCACCCTGATGGGCGGCTCAGCCATGACGTTCCTCGCGCTCCGGGCCCCGCACGGGTAGCTCCACCGTCACGCAGGTGCCCCCGCCCCGCGAGCTCTCGATCGAGCAGGACCCGCCGAGCAAGCGCGCGCGCTCGCGCATGCCCGCCAGACCGAGCCCTCGCGAGGCGCCCGGCGCCTCGCCCTCGAACAGGCCCACGCCGTCGTCGCACACTTGCAGGCGAAGCCACTCCTCGCGGAGTCCCACGTCGACCTCCACCTTCGCGCTCCGGGCGTGACGCGCGGCGTTGGCCAGCGTCTCCTGGACGATGCGGAAGACCGCCGTCTCCACGGCCGGCGAGAGGCGAACGCCCCCGAGGCCGTCGCGGAAGCGGGTCGACCACCCGGCCTCCTGGCCGGTCTCCTCGAGGCTGCGCCGGATGGCCTCGGCGAGGCCGAGCGAGTCGACGGCGGACGGACGCAGGGCGGCGAGCACGCGGCGGGTCTCCACGACTGCCCCTTGCAAGCGCTCAGTGGCCTTCGCGAGCTCGCGCCCGGCGCGATCGGGGTCGCGGCCGGCAAGGTCCCGGCCGGTCTCGACGTGCTGCTTGGCGCTCACGATGAGCTGCGCGATGCCGTCGTGCACGTCGTAGGCGATCCGCCGGCGCTCCTCTTCCTGGGCCATCACCACCGTCTCCACCATGCGCTCGAGGGCCTCTTCGTGCCGGGTCCGCGCATGCCACGCGCGGATGACTACGAAGGTCACCCCGGCCACGAGGAGAACCTGGGCCGAGTGCAGCGCCAGGGCCAGTGGACCCACCGCGCCGTGGCGCAGCTCCAGCGCCACGATCTCGACGAGCTCCCAGGCCGCCATCGCGCCGAACGTCGCGGCCAGGGCCAGCTCGTGGTGGCGCTCCACCGTCGCGCGAAGGGCCCGCCATCCCATCGCGCTCCGCCCCTACACGCCCAGGAAGCGCTGCTGGATGGCGGGCTCGGCGCGGAGCTTCGCCGGCGTGCCCTCGAACTGGATGCGCCCCTGGTCCATCACGTAGAGCCGATGCGAGAGACCGAGTGCCACCTCGAGCGTCTGCTCCACGAGCAGGATCGTCGTGCCGCGGCGGTTGATCTCGCGCAGGATCTCCGTGAGGCTCTGGACGAGCATGGGGGCCAGGCCTTCCGTGGGCTCGTCCACCAGCATCACCTTGGGTCGGGACACCAGCCCGCGCGCGATGGCCAGCATCTGCTGCTCTCCCCCGGAGAGGAAGCGCCCGCGGTGGTCGATGCGCTCGCGCAGGCGCGGGAAGTAGGTGAACACCTCCTCGAGGAGCGGCGCGGCGTCGCTCACCCGCCCGCCGAGGTAGCCCAGGCGCAGGTTGTCCCGCACGGTGAGGTTGGGCAGCACGCGGCGCTCTTCCGGCACCCAGGCGATGCCCCGCTGCACGATGCCGTGCGTGGGCAGGTGCGTGATGTCCTGACCGCCGAGTTTCACGGCGCCCAGCCGAGGCCGGGTGAGGCCCATGATCGACTTCAAGGTCGTCGTCTTGCCCGCGCCATTGCGGCCGATCAAGGTGACCACCTCGCCCTCGGCGACGCTGATTGACACTCCCTGGAGGATGTGCGCCTCGCCGTAGTAGGTGTGGATGTCCTCGACGACGAGCAGACTCACCGCGAGGCTCCCAGGTAGGTCTGCTGGACCAGCTCGTTGGCCCGGATCTCCTCGGGCGTGCCCTCGGCGAGGACCTGCCCCTGGTGGAGCACGGTGATGCGGTCGGAGATGTTCATCACCAGCTTCATCTTGTGCTCGACCAGCACCACGGTCCGGCCCGCCGCCAGCTCCCGGATCAGCAGCATCGTCTCATCCGTCTCCTCCGGACTCATGCCCGCGGTGGGCTCGTCGAGGAGCAGGAGGATCGGCTCGGCGGCCAGCGCGATGGCGATCTCCAGGTGGCGCTTCTCGCCGTGCGACAGGTGGGCGGCGAGCTGCTCGGCCCTGGTGGCGAGCCCGATGGTCTCGAGGAGGGCGAGGGCGCGGTCACGCACCTCGGTGAGCCGATCGGCGCGCGACCAGAAGTTGAACGAGCGCGCATAGCCCTGGGCGGCCACCCGCACGTTCTCCAGCACGGTGAGGTGCGGAAAGATGTTGGTGATCTGGTACGACTTGGTGATGCCGAGCCGACACACCTCGTGCTGGCTCAGCCCGGTGATGTCCCGCCCATTGAAGCGGATGCGCCCGGAGGTGGGCCGCACCTCGCCGGAGATCAGCTTGAAGAACGTGGTCTTGCCCGCCCGTTGGGCCCGATGATGGAGCGCAGCTCACCCTTCTGGATGGCCACGTTCGCGCGGCTGACGGCGAGGAGGCTGCCGTAGGCGCGGGTGAGATCTTCGGTCTCGAGAAGCGCGGGGCCGGACACGCAGCGTGAGATAGCACGCGCTCTTTCCGGGTGTCAAGGCGCGCTCCGCTGTCGCGACCGTGTCGCACCCCGCGCGAAAAACGGAGAGGTTTGGAGGGGCCAGACGCCCCCTCCAATTCAATAGTAGGCGGCGCGGATCTCGACCAGACCATGATGGAGAGCCGGCCCGCAGCACGAAGGCGCTGCCACGTCGGCGCGCTGCGGTCGACGTCACCGACGACCGAGACGTCATCCGGACATCCATAGTTGACCCGCATACCCGCCACGCCCCAGGTCGCCCCCGTGAGCATCGTGCAGCGCTCTCCCGACGCCAGCTCCAGCGCCCACGGCGGACCGTTCAAGAGATTCGGCGGCCGCTTGACGTCGCCGGGCAGCGGCCCGGCCAAGGTGAGCAGCACCACCTCCGAGGACCACGGGCTCGACAGGCACGCCGCCACCTGGTCGGATCCGACGAACCCAACGAAGCACGGATCGTGAATGCTATTGCCGGACATGCAGCGCCAGGCATCGGGCCGGCTTCCGCTGGCCAGCGAGGCGGTCCAGCACGAGCCCGAGACGCGCGTGGTCACGGTCAGCCGCGGAGACGAGTCCACCCGGACCGAACGGGACGACCACCCGTACCTGAGTGGCGGCGGACGCCTGCTGCGCGCACAGCGCAGACGGCGACGCGGCGAGAACGAGCAGAAGCACGGGGAGCCATGTCAGGGGGCGAGCGCCACGATCGCGACGAGGTGGGACCCGTGAAACGTCGTCGACTCGGGAACGCGTCCCTCCGCCGTCCGTCACACCGTGTACCACATCTCCGATGCGCCCCGGCCCCCTCCCCGTTACTCCAGAGACGAGCGTGCACTTCGAGGAGATGGCGGGTCAGCTCCCGCTTGGCGGCCGCTCCCTGCCGCCGCACGAGATGGCCCACGATGGCCCGATGCGCCTCCAGGGTACGGCGCGTGAGGGTGTCGGGAAAACCGGCGTGCGCGACGATGGGGTCCATGACGTCGACGATCGAGCGGATGAGCAGAGGGTACACCGGGTTGCCCGTGGCCTCCGCCAGGAGCACGTGGAAGTTGAAGTTCTCCTCTCGCTTCTCCGCGCTCCGGCCCTCCCCGAAGAAGCGTGCGGCGCGCTCCACCGAATCCGCGAGGCGGGCCAGGTCGTCGGAATCGGCCTGACGCGCGACGATGTCGATGACGAGACTCTCGAGGGCCACGCGAGCCTTGACGACGTCGTCCAGGTCGATGCCCCCGAAGCGCAGGAGGTCGCTGAGGGATCGGGTCACCGCCGCGGTGGGGCGGCCGCCCACGAAGGCGCCACCTCCCTTGCCCGGCCGGATGCGGATGAGGGCCGACTGCTCCAGGATGCGAAACGCCTCGCGGATGGCGCCCCGTCCCACGCGGAACTGCCGCACCAGCTCGCGCTCGGGAGGCAGCCGATCACCGGGCTTCAGGCGCCCCGCGAGAATCGCATCACGCACGTGCCCGACGATCTTCTCGAACACGCGCCCACCGCGAAGCGGGGACAGCACTGTCGCCTTCAGGGCGCTCTCCTGACGCGGGCTTCGTCGTCCGCGTCACCGAAGCTCGGGCCACGACGTGCCGCGCAGTGTCGTATGGAACGCAGACGCCGTCAAGCAAGGCACGGGCCCACGCCGGAGTTTCGGAGGCGCGTCCCGGCGACGCCGGGGCCCGCCGAGCGCGGGGGGCGGGGCACGGTGTCAGGCCGCCCAAGCTGGCGGAGACTCGAGGCGCGTCCCGGCGACGCCGGGGCGCGCCGAGCGCGGGGGGCTTGGGGGGCCCGTTCGAGGCCCCCCATCCCATCAATTCCCGGACACGAACTCCAGAACGAGCCGATTGAAGAGATCGGGTTGATCGTACGGCGTGGCGTGGCCCGAGCCCGGCACGACGAGCAGGCGCGCGTCGGGAATGCGCCGCCGCAGCAGCTCGGCGGAGGCGCGCGGCACGGTCGTGTCCTCGTCGCCGGCCACGATGAGCGTCGGGCAGCGGATCTCGGCCAGCTCGCCGCCTGACGTCGAAGCGGGCGACGGCGCGCATCGAGGCCAGGTACGCGCGCTTGTCGTTGCGGGCCAGGCTGGCCACGGCCGCCGCGCGCAACTCGACCTGTTCGGGCGCCGGGAAAGAGGCTCTGCGCCACGCGGGCCGCGATGATCGGCATGGGCGCCACGGCGAGCAAGCACCATGCGCTCGAGGATGCGGTAGGCGCCTCGCCAGCCCGCGGGCCGCAGCCGGGCGAAGGTGTTGACGAGGGTGAGCGAGCGCACGCGCGCGGGTGCGCCGATGGCGAGGGCCAGCGCCACGCAGCCGCCGAGCGATAGCCCCACGACGTGCGCCGGGCTCTCGTCCAGGCGCGCCAGGAGCTGGCTGACCGCGCCGGCCATCGCCTCCACGGAGAGGCGTTCACGAATCGGACGGCCGGTCAGCGCGGTGCGGCCGTGAGCGGGGAGATCGAGGGTGATGACGCGATAGCACTCGTCGAAGGCCGGAACCTGCCATCTCCAGTCCGCCGCGGAGGAGCCCAGCCCGTGAAGAAATACGACCGCGGGACCGTCGTGCCGGCCCCGCTGCTCGTAGTAGAGGTCGCCGGCGAGCCGGCGAGGTTTCCCCTGGGGTCACAGGTCCGCTATGATACGCCCCTCACCATGAACTGGACCGCGCTCGGGGACGAGACCGTCGACGTGCTGCGCCGCTATCTCGCGATCGACACGACCAATCCTCCCGGGAACGAGACGGAGGGCGCGCGATTCCTCGCCGGCCTGCTCGCCAGCGACGGCGTGGCCAGCGAGATCGCCGAGTCGGCGCCGGGACGCGGCAATCTCGTGGCCCGGCTCCGCGGCGACGGGTCGCTCGGCGCCATCGTCCTCCATCACCACATCGACGTGGTCTACGCCGATCGGCGTTACTGGAGTGTCGATCCCTTCGGCGGCGAGATCCGCGACGGCTACCTCTACGGCCGCGGCGCCCTCGACATGAAGTCCACGGGCATCCTGCAACTCGTGGCCTTCCTGGCTCTGAAGCGGGCGGGCACTCGCCTCAAGCGCGACGTGATCGTCCTGGCCACCGCCGACGAGGAAGCGGGCAGCGCGTTCGGCGCGCGCTGGATCGCCGAGCACCGGCGCCACTGGCTCGACGGCGCGGAGTACGCGCTGTCAGAGTGCGGCGGCATCGAGCACCGGCACGGCTGGCGCGCCCCGCTGGGCGTCATCAACGTGTCCGAGAAGACGGGTCTTCCCCTGCGGCTGACGGCCCGCAGCGAGCCCGGGCACGGGTCGATGCCGTGGCCCGACACGGCACCGCACCGCCTCATCAAGGCGCTGGGGCGCCTGCTCGCCACCGAGCGGCCGCTGCGCGTCCTGCCCGAGACCCAGGAGTTCTTCGCCCGTCTGGCCCGCGTGGCGCCCGGCGAGGACGCGGCGCGGTTCGACGACCTCGGCGCCGCCCTCGAGGATCCCGCGTTCCGCGCGCGCTTCCTCGCCAACCGGCACCACGCGGCGATGGTGCGCACGACGTTCGCCGTGAACATGCTGAAGGCGAGCGAGAAGCGCAACGTCATCCCACCGGAGGCCGTGGCCGACATCGACTGTCGGATGCTGGCCGGCGACGAGCCCGACGAGATCGTGGCGTGGGTGCGCCGGGCCATCGACGACGAGCACGTGGACGTCGAGGTGGTCAGCCCCCCGAAGCGGCCCAACCTGTCGCCACCCGACACGGAGCTCTACAAGGCCCTGGCCCGCGCGTTCGCGGCGCGCCAGCCGGACGTCGTGGTGGCGCCGCAGATCCTCACGGGCTTCACCGACAACTGGGTCTTTCGCAATTGCGGCCTGACCGCGTACGGCTGGAGCCCGCTCGTCATGAGCGAAGACGACCTCGGGCGCGTCCACGGCAATGACGAGCGCGTCGGCGTGGACAACCTGCGCGAAGGCGCCCGCCACTACACCGAGATGCTCCTCGACGTCGCGGCCGCCTAGAAGCATGGCTGTGAGAATCGAGAAGCGCCACGGCTCCGCCGGGGCGCGTGTCGCACGCCGCGAAAACGGGGAGGTTGGGAGGGGATCCAGGCCCCCTCCAACTCAATGGGGGCCATCTCGGGGCCCCCATGTCGCTAAAGATGGCAGCGTCCGCGCTCCGCATCCGGCGAGGTACCGCGCGCGACGTGCCGACGATCCTCGCCCTCATCAAGGGGCTGGCCGAGTACGAGCGCCTGACCCACGAGGTGCGCGCGACCCAGGCCGCCCTGCGGCGTCATGGCTTCGGGCGCCGGCCCTACTTCGAGACGCTCATCGGCTCGCGCGGCCGCACCCCGGTGGGCTTCGCCCTGTACTTCTTCACGTACTCGACGTTCATGGCGCGTCCCTCGCTCTACCTCGAGGATCTCTTCGTCCTGCCCGAGGAGCGCGGGCGAGGCGCCGGCCGCGCGCTCCTGCGCGAGCTGGCCCGCATCGCCGTGCGCCGTGGCTGTGGCCGCATGGAGTGGACGGTCCTCGACTGGAACACGCCGTCCATCGGCTTCTACGAGAACCTGGGCGCGCAGCTCAAGCGCGAGTGGATCCTCACGCGGATGACCGGCGAGCCCCTGCGCCGCCTCGGCTCCGCGAGCGCGACGAGCGCAGAAGGCTGAGGAGGAGGATCAGACATGTCCACGGCCCGGGTCGACACCATCGTCCGCGGAGGTCAGGTCGTCAGCGCCTCCGGAGTCTCCGAGACGGCCATCGCCATCCGAGGCGACCGGATCGTCGCCCTGGGGCCCGACACGATCCTGCCGCCTGCCGAGCGCGTCATCGAGGCCAGCGGCAAGTACGTGCTCCCCGGGCTCATCGATTGCCATCTCCACATCGGAGCCGAGTACGACAACTGGCAGACGGCCTCGCAGGCCGCGGCCCTCACGGGCCTGACCACGCTCCTGCCCTTCGTGGTCTACGACGACGCCAAGGGGGAAACGCTCCCCGACGCCATCTGGCGCCTGCGCGAAGAGGCGTCCGCCGTCTCCGTGCTCGACTTCGGCTTCCACTTCATCCTGAATCACCAGCCGTACATCCTCGCCGGCATCCCCGACGCCGTGCGCCTGGGCGTCACCTCGTTCAAGATGTTCATGACCTACAAGAAGCGCCCGCACCGCATGGTGTCCGACGAGTTCATGGCCAAGGCCATGGAGATCATCGGGAGCATGGGCGCCCTGTGCCAGCTCCACTGCGAGAACGGCGACGTCCTCTGCTACCTGGAAGACCGCGCCATCGCGGCCGGGCACATTCACCCGCGCGACTTCCCGGCCACGTGCCCGGACTGGACGGAAGAAGAAGCGATCCACCGCGCCCTCCTCGTCGGCGGCCTCACGCGCTGCCCGGTCTACGTGGTGCACCTCAGCACGAAGCTCGGGCTCGAGCGCATCAAGCGCGCCCAGGCCGAGGGTCAGCGCGTGTGGACGGAAACCTGCCCGCAGTACCTCCTCCTCAGCGATGCGGAGATGGAGCGCCTCGGCCCCTTCGCCAAGATCGGCCCGCCGCTGCGGCCGGCGGACGGGCCCGATCGCGAGGCCCTGTGGCGGGGCGTGGAGCAGGGCTTCATCGCCACGGTGGCCAGCGACCACTCGCCCCGCGTGCCCAGCGCGAAGGAGCCGGGCTGGAAGAACATCTTCGTCGACGCCGACGGCAAGCCCATCCCCTTCGGGGCGCCGTCATTGGAGACGCTGGTGCCGCTGGTGTACAGCGAGGGTGTGGTGAAGCGCGGGCTGCCCATCACGTGGCTGGCCCGCGTGCTCGCCGAGAACCCCGCGCGGATCTTCGGCCTCTATCCCCGCAAGGGCGCCATCCGCGTGGGCTCCGACGCCGACCTGACCATCTGGGACCCCGAGGGCGAGACGACCATCGAGGCCATCCATCACCTCGGCGTCGCGGGCTTCACCCCGTACGAGGGGTGGACGGTGCGGGGGCGACCGTGGATGACCTTGGTGCGAGGCCAGGTCATGCTGAACGACCGGCGGCTCGAGCAGAAGCCGGGCTACGGGCGATATCTCTCGAGGACGTCTCCGCAACCCCCGCTCGGCGGAGCGGTTCGCTAGGCTCGGCCGAGCCGGTGCGCACCGAGGGAATCACGTCCAGTCACCGATAGACCTCGGGGAGCGCCGCTCTCTATCGAAGGAAGAGGGCGACGCCCTGGAGACTCCCGACACCCCCGACCGTTCGCAGGCTCAGTCGACCCGAGGGGCAGCAGTTACCACTTTCCGGCTCGCGACCTCGTAGACGCGAAGCGCCTTCGCCTTGCCGCGCAGGGCCGTCTCCGGCATGAGCCGACACTCGAACTCGTCGCCGGCCTCCGCGTGGGTTGATTCCGTGATCAGGATGGTGGTTCCGAACTCCTTGTTGAGGGCCTCCACCCGGGAGCAGGTGTTCACGCCGTCGCCGATGACGGTGTATTCCAGCCGCCGGCGCGAGCCGATGTTCCCCACGATGACCTCGTCCGTGTGGATGCCGATCCCGATGCCGATGGGGAGGCGTCCGGCGACGGCGCGCTCGCCGTTCAGCTTGGCCAGGAGGACCTTCATGCGCAGCGCCGCGCGCACGGCGCGGCGCGCGTGGTCGGGCTTTTCGTCGAGCGACCCGAACACGGCCAGCATGCCGTCGCCGATGAACTTGTCGAGCACGCCGCCGTGCTCGAAGACGGCGTCGACCATCTCCGAGAAGTAGTCGTTCAGGAAGCTGACGACCTCCTCCGGCGCCATGCGCTCCGACATGGCGGTGAAGTTGCGGATGTCCGAGAGGAGGATCGTCACGCGCCGGAGCTGACCGCCCAGGCTCACCTCGCCCTTGAGCACCTCCTCGGAGATCTGCGTGGTGACGTAGCGGCCGAAGATCTCCTTGACGCGATCGCGCTCCTGGAGCCCCTTGACCATCTCGTCGAGGGCGGTGGCCAGCTCGGCGATCTCGTCGCGCCCGGCGATCTGGGTCCGCTGGGTGAGATCACCCCCGCGCACGACCTTGACGAACCGGACGAGCCGGGCCAGGGGGCCGCGGATGGAGAGCGAGACCTGGCTCGCGACCACGAGGCAGATCACGAAGAGCACGATGAGCCCCACGATGAACGACGTGCGGAGCGAGTGGACGGGGGCCAGGGCCTCGTCGGGATCCACCTCGGAGAGGAGCACCCACGGCTTGCGCCCGATGGTGGCCGGGTTCTCCAGGGGTCGGTAGGCGAAGAGACGCTCGGCTCCGCTCGCGTTCTTCGCCACGACCCACCCCGACCGTCCCTGGAGCGCCTCCCGCACTGCTGGATACGCGGAGACGTCCTCGCCGATCCGGCTGGGCTGGGCAGGATGGGCCAGGATGCGCCCCGTCTGCTCGACGAGCACGACGTACCCGCTCTTGCCGAACCGGATCGGGGCGAGGAGCTCCCCGAAGTCTGTCTGGACGTCGTAGCGCGCCGTCACCGCCCCGCGCACCGCTCCGTCCGGGCCCTTGATGGGCACGCCGAGGGCCACCACCCATCGCTTGAATGTCGGTGACAGGTAGGCTTCCGAGATGAATTGCTTGCCCTCGAGGCCGTAGGCCGCGCCGACGCGGCTGACCGGCTCGGGCTCGCCCTGCACCGTCGCGGCGACGAGAAGCGTCCCCTGCTGCATCGATGACGTTCACCTGGAGCAGATGAGGATCGAAGGCCTGGACGGCGGCGAGGGTCTCCTTGATCTTCAGCGGATTCTGGCGCGCCACCTCGGGGGAGATCTCGCGGGCCAAGCGTTCGAGCCCGATCGCCGTCTCGGTGAGATCGCTCTGCACCTCCTTGGCGACGACCTCGCCGAGCGTGTGCATCTGGTCGACGAACTCCCGGAAGAGGATGCGCTCGCCCTGGACGAAGCCCCAGAGCCCGAGAAGACCGGCCGTGACCAGGCCGGCGCCCGCCACCGCGGCCACCAGGGCGATGAGGAACCCGTGGCGCACGCGACCGAAGAGGCGCATGCGCACCGCGGCGATGAAGACGACCATGGTGGCGCCGACGACGAGGAAGGCCGCGATGTGGATGTGACCCATCGGCGCCCTGAGTAGACACTAGCCGGCGCTCGGCTGGCAAATCTCCCGGGATGTCCGGCGGGCGATCCTGTGGTAGACAGGGGCGAGGGGGATGCCATGAGCGCCAAGGTCACGCCATCCGCGGATGCCATGAGCGCAATCACGCCATCCGCGGTCGAACGTGAGGTAGACGGCAGCACCACCGAGTACTTCGACCTGGACGTGACGGGTGATCGGATCGAGCTGCTGATGACGGAACTGTTCCGCGAGCACTGGGCTCACCTCACCGTGGGGCCGCTCATCCAGGGCGCCGTCTTCGAGATCCGCTTCACGGCCGCGCCGAAGGTCGGCATGCTGGACGGCTACATGACCGTCGACCTCGGCCCCTGGCATTTCCACCTCTGCGTGAACGATCACCGCGAGAGCACGCCGGAGGCGGCGGCTATCCGTCGGGTAGGCCGGGCTTCGTTCTTTCGCACGAGCGGCGGCGGCCACACGCCGATGACCTGGGGTTTGCGCCTCTGGAACGGTCGCGGCGAGCAGATGGTGACGGTACTCTTCCCGAGCCCGTACTACGACGAGCGGTTCGAGCGTCTCCCCGAACCGGACTGGAGCAAGGTCGCCCTCTGGGAGTCCCTCCACCGCCGCCACGCGTAGTCGCGACTCCGCCTCAAGGGGCTCTCTCGGCGGAGCACCAGTAACAGGACGTTCGCCGCCCTCAGGCCTCCCCGCACTGCTGGAGGAGCTTGGCCACCAGGCCGGTCCAGCCCGTCTGGTGGCTGGCCCCGATGCCCGCGCCGTTGTCGCCGTGGAAGTACTCGTAGAAGAGGAGCAGGTCGCGCCAGTGCGGGTCGGTCTGGAACTTCTCGGTGCCGCCGTAGACCGGCCGCCGCCCCCCCTCGTCGCGCAGGAAGATGCGGGTGAGACGCTGGGACAGCTCGGTGGCCACGCCCCAGAGGCTCAGCCGCGGCTCGGCACCGGTGGGGCACGCCACCGTCAGGGTGTCGCCGAAGAAGTGGTGGAACTTCTGGAGCGACTCGATGAGCAGGAAGTTCACCGGGAACCACACCGGCCCCCGCCAGTTCGAGTTGCCGCCGAAGAGGCTGCTGGACGACTCGGCCGGCTCGTAGTCCACCCGGTGCTCCATCCCCTGGATGGACAGCACGAAGGGATGCTCCCGGTGGACGCGGGACACCGACCGGATCCCATGCGGCGAGAGGAACTCGTTCTCGTCGAGCATCAGCCGCAGCACCCGCGGGAGCTGGTCTGTTCCCACGATCGAGAGCAGGTGTCGCGTTCCCCGCTCGGGCGGCCGCCGCGTGGTGATGTGCCGCCGAAGGTGCGGGTGATTCTCCATGAACCACTGCATGCGGCGCCGGAAGCCGTGGAGCTTGTCCATGATCTCCGGCTCCAGGATCTCCACCGCGAACAGCGGGATGAGCCCCACCATGGAGCGAATTTTTAGTCGCGCATGGTAACCGTCCGAGTGGAGGACGTCGTAGAAGAAGCCATCCTCCTCGTCCCAGAGCTGGATGCCCTCGCCGCCCAGGTCGTACATGGCGTGGGCGATGTGCACGAAGTGCTCGAAGAACTTGCTGGCCACGTCCTCGTAGGCGGTGTTGTCGCGGGCCAGCTCCAGCGCGATGGCCAGCATGTTCAGACAGTACATGGCCATCCAGCTCGTGCCGTCCGACTGCTCGAGGCGCCCGCCGGTGGGCAACGGCGCCGAGCGGTCGAAGACCCCGATGTTGTCGAGGCCGAGGAAGCCGCCCTGGAAGACGTTCTTGCCCTCGGCGTCCTTGCGGTTCACCCACCAGGTGAAGTTCAGCAGCAGCTTGTGGAAGACCTTCTCGAGGAAAGCCCGATCACCGGCGCCGCGCCGGCGGCGCTCGATCTGGTAGACGCGCAGGGCCGCCCACGCGTGCACGGGCGGGTTGACGTCGCCGAGCGCCCACTCGTAGGCGGGGATCTGCCCGTTGGGGTGCATGTACCACTCGCGCAGGAACAGGAGGATCTGCGCCTTGGCGAAATCCGGATCGACGAGGGCCAGCGGAATGCAGTGGAAGGCCAGGTCCCACGCCGCGTACCAGGGATACTCCCACTTGTCGGGCATGGAGATGACGTCCTCGTGGTACGCGTGCGTCCACTCGTGATTGCGCCCCTGGAGCCGCTCGGGCGGCGGCGGCGGACCCACCGGATCGCCGGCGAGCCAGCGCCCCACGTCGTAGTGATAGAGCTGCTTGCTCCAGAGCAGTCCGGCCAGCGCCTGCCGCATCACCTGCTGCGCGTCCGCGGACAGATCGCCCGGGATGATCGTGGCGTAGAACTCGTCCGCCTCCCGCAGGCGGCGCGCGAAGATCGTCTCGAATTCGCGGCCGAAGGGCTCGTGGGCCAGCGGGCGCGTTGCTGAGGCGCAGCCGGACGCTCGCCGTCTCGCCGGGGGCGATGGTCAGCGGATAGACGGCGCGCCGCCTTGGTGCCCACGCGATCCTGGTTGACGGCCTCCTTGCGCGCCATCGACCACGTAGTCGTTGATCGCGTCCTTGACGTAGGGCTCGGGTTGGGCACCCCGAACAGGCGCTGCGAATTCGTCTCGTTCTCCGTGAAGAGCAGATTCCGGCTCGCCGTCGCAGTAGAGCCAGCGCGACCCCAAGGTCTCGTGCTCCGCCTCGACCTCCCGGCATCCAGGATTCGACCGAGAGGTCCGAATGGACGGCCGGTACGCTCCTCCGTCCCAGGACCACGTGTTGCGGAACCAGAGGGTCGGGCAGCACGTGGAGCTCGGCCGGCTCGGGACCCCGGTTCGTGGCGCTGATGCGGATCAGGACGTCTTCCGGGCCGGCCTTGGCGTACTCCACGACGACGTCGAAGTACCGATCGTCGGCAAACGCGCCGGTGTCGAGCAGCTCGAATTCCGGCGCCCGCCGGTCGCGCCGCGCGTTCTCCTCCACGAGGCCCGCGTAGGGAAACGCCGCCTGCGGGTACTTGTAGAGCATCTTCATGTAGGAGTGCGTCGGCGTGGAGTCGAGGTAGAAGTAGTACTCCTTGACGTCCTCGCCGTGATTGCCCTCGCTGCCGGTGAGCCCGAAGAGCCGCTCCTTGAGGATCGGATCGCGCCCGTTCCAGAGGGCCAGCGCGAAGCAGAGCCGCCGCATGGTTGTCGCAGATCCCGGCGATGCCGTCCTCGCCCCAGCGGTAGGCGCGCGAGCGCGCGTGGTCGTGCGGGAAGGACTCCCAGGCCGTCCCGTGAGGGCTGTAGTCCTCGCGCACCGTGCCCCACTGGCGCTCGGACAGGTACGGCCCCCAGCGCCGCCAGTGCACGTCGTGGCGCTCCGTCTCCCGCAGCCGTTGCTCCTCCGCGGTGAGCGGGCGGCGGCCTTCGCCGGCCCGGCACGGCGGCCGGGGGCGCCAGGATGCCGGCGCTTCACGCCGTGGTTCCACCACGCCCGGCCGTCGCGCTGCATCAGCGCGTCCGCGGTGGCCGGGCCGTTGGAGCCCGCCGGGTAGTTCGGAAAGTCCCGTGGCGGGATCGTCTGCCAGACGTCGAGCATGGGCGTGGCGATCTTCCAGGCCGCCTCCACCATGTCGGCGCGGTGGAAGAGCGTCGCGTCGCCGATCATGCTGTCGTAGAGCAGCCGCTCGTAGCCGGTGGCCGCGCTCGCTCGCCGAAGTCGCGGTAGTTGAAGTCCAGCTTCACCGTGGTGAGCCGCACCGCGGGCCCGGGCTGCTTGGCCTTGACCAGGAACTCGATGCCCTCGTCGGGCTGGATGTGGATGACCAGCCGGTTGGGATCGATGTGTCGATCGTCCTCGCCCTCGAAGAGCAGCAGCGGCGGCCGCCGGAACTGCATGATGATCTCCGTGTCGCGCCGGGCCAGGCGCTTGCCCGAGCGCAGGTAGAACGGCACGCCCGCCCAGCGCCAGTTCTCGACCTGCAGCTTCAGCGCCGCGTAGGTCTCCGTGTTCGAGGTCGGGCGACGCCTTGGGCTCGCTCGCGGTAGCCGGGACCGGCTCGCCGTCCGACCTCGCCGGCGCCGTACTGGCCGCGCACCGTGTCGCTGCAGCACCTCCTCGGGCGGCATGGGCCGGATCGACTTGAGCACCTTCACCTTCTCGTCGCGCACGGCGTCGGCCGCGAACGAGCTCGGCGGCTCCATCGCCACCAGGGCCAGCAGCTGGAACATGTGGTTCTGGATCATGTCGCGCAGCACGCCGGCCTTGTCGTAGTAGTCGCCGCGGCCCTCGACGCCGACCGTCTCGGCCACGGTGATCTGCACGTGGTCGATGTAGTGGCGGTTCCAGATCGGCTCGAAGATCCCGTTGGCGAAGCGGAAGACCAGGATGTTCTGCACGGTCTCCTTGCCGAGGTAGTGGTCGATGCGGTAGATCTGCTCCTCGCGCAGGAGCGCGGCCGAGCTCGTCGTTGAGCGCCTGGGCCGACTCGAGGTCGTGGCCGAACGGCTTCTCGACGATGACCCGCCGCCAGCGCGCCGTCGCTCCTCGCGCACGAGCCCGGCATCGGCGAGCCGCCGCACGATCTGGCCGAAGAGCTCGGGGGCACCGCCAGGTAGAACAGGATGTTGCCGCCGGTACGATGCGTGGCCGCCACCTCGTCGAGCAGCGTGGCGAGCTGCGCGTAGACCTCGGGATCCGTGAACTCGCCCGACTGGTAGTAGAGCGCGTCCCGCAGCTCCTTCCAGAGCCGCTCGTCCACGCGCACGGTGGCGAAGTCGTGGATGTCCTGGGACATCTCCTCGCGGAACTGCTCGTGGCTCTTCGGCTTGCGGGTCACGCCGACCACGGCGAACTCGCGCGGGAGGAGGCCGTTGGATTTCAGATTGTAGAGCGCGGGGATCAGCTTTCGCTTGGTCAGGTCGCCCGCGGCCCCGAAGATGACGACGGTGCAAGGGCTCGCGGGCCTCAGGAGCTCGGAGATCGCGGTCTCTGGCATGGCAGTGATCCTCCTGGTCCTTCGGGCCTCTCCCGAGTCTCCCACAGCACCGGTGTGATCGCCCGTTCGGGCGAGGCCCACCATCCCCGTCTGCCTCCATTATGAGCGGGATGCGTACCGGAGAGACACGCCCGGGGATGGCCGAGGTTCGGGAATCGCGTCACATCGGGATCGTCAGGGGCCGGACAGACGACCGGCGGCAGGTCACGAGGTGGCCCGCCGCCGGGGTACCGCCTGTTACGAGGGGACTACTTCGCCGGAACTCCGTCCTGGGTCCGCGGCTGGCCGTCCCCGAAGTAGTTGATAAAGCGATCGATCGAGCGGGGTTGACTCTCGAGCAGCGACGAGCGGTACAGGATGGAGTCGATGATCCGAAGGCGGCTGACGGTCTTGGTCGTCATGATCTACCCTCCACTGCTTCCTTAGACCTCGGAGAAGCCCTCCGGATTCATCTGCTAAGCACCGGTCCACAGGTCAGTCCGTGTTCCGATCAATGGCGCCTACGCCGCTGCGGCCTCGTCCTCGCGCAGATCCTGCGCCAGGCGCACGGGCTCCTTGCCTCGATGCAGGAGATCGCACAGGATCCGGTTGCCCTCGGCCCAGCGATCCTCGCCGGCCAGGTGGTGGTGGCGGCACAGGGAGGAGTCGTCGGAGAGTTCGGACCCGCAGACGGCGCAGAGGCTCATGGCGTTCTCCTCTTGTGAAGACAAACGCCCGGCGAGAGCGTTTGTTCCGCTGCGCTGCGCGGGAGATCGGCTAGGCGCCCATCTCAAGTCGTACTTCGGCGCGGCAACCCCGTCGATCGCCACGTTGACACAGGCGGGCAGCCCGGACTTGACGGCGCGGGTGAGGGCCGGCTCCAGATCCTCCGGGGCCTCCACGAACTCGCCGTGGCCGCCGAGCGCCTCCGCGATCCGGTCATAGCGCGAGAGACGCAATTCACAGCCGACCGCCCGCGCCGCGCCGTAGTGCTGGATCTGGAGCTGATGCTCGGCATTCCAGCGGGCGTCGTTGCCGACGACGGTCAGGATCGGCAGTCCGTGGCGCAGCGCCGTGTCCAGCTCGAAGGCATGGAAGCCGAACGTCCCGTCGCCGACAACGGCGACCACGTCCCGCTCCGGCCGGGCGAGCTTCGTCGCACACGCCATAGGGATGGCGCTGCCGATCGATCCGGAGAGCCCGTTGATGAGACGGATCTCCGCCTCGAGCCCCGCCTGGGCCCACTGCCCGAACTCTCCTCCGTCGGCGACGAGAATGGCCCCGCGGTCGAGGAACGGCTGGAGCGCCGCGCACACGCGCGAGCGGGTGCATCGGCCGGCGCGGCGAGCGGCGCAGCGCGTGCCAGTCCGCGGGCTCGCTCCGTCGCGCCGCCATCGACCTCGCTCGCCCCAGGCGTGGCGAGGCCAGGTCATGGCGGCCGCGCCCTCGTGCGAGCCGATCGAGAGCGAGGCCGGGCTCGGCCTCCACCGCGGTCACCACCCGGCCACCTGACCGCAGAGCCGAGGCCTCGACGTCGATCTGCACGAAGCGAGCAGTCCGCCGCGAACGCCGGCGCCTCGCCGAAGCGCACCGCGAAGTCGAGCCGCTTGCCGAGAAGCACCACGACGTCGGCCTCGGGCAGGCGCGTCGCGGCCACGTGCAGCCATGGATCGTTGACGCCGCGCGGGCTCTCCATGACGAGCGCCGGGATCCCCGTGAGCGCGCTGAAGCGCTCGACCCGAGCCCAGCGCGAAGGCCGACCCATCGCTGGCCCCACGAGAATCGAGAGGTCGTCGCGCCTCCACGAGGAGATTCAGGATCGCCCTCGCCGTCGAGTCGGCGATCGGAGTCGGCCCCGTCGCTGGCGCGGCCGGCGGCGGCGGCACCGACCGGAAGCCGTCACGCGCATCTCGAGGAGGTCGCCCGGAAGGCTCACGTGGACGGGCCCCGGGCGTCCGCGGCGGGCGATGGCCAGCGCGCGGGCGATGTCGTCGCCAAGGCGCGCGGCGTCGCGCGCGAGCCACGCCGCCTTCGTCACCGGCCGGGCCGCCGCCACCTGGTCCATCTCCTGGAACGCGCCGCGCCCCGCCTGGCCGAGCGGCGCGTGGCCGCTCAGGAGCACGACCGGCGACTCCGCCATCAGCGCACCATAGAGCGCCGACATCGCGTTCAGATGTCCGGGCGCCGCGGTGACCAGGGCCACCCCCGGCTCCTCGGTGAGCCGTCCCCAGGCGTCCGCCATGTGGACGGCGGCCGCTTCGTGGCGGGTGTGGATGATGGACAGGCCGCTCCCGATGGTGGCGTCGTACACCGACAGGATCTGATTCCCGGACAGCGAAAAGAGATGCCGGACGCCGGCCGCGACGAGCGCGTCGACGACGAGGTGGGCTCCGGTCCGCCTGGATTCGATCGTCACCGGAGCCGAGCGCGCAGGAAGCTTCGCAGGCGTTCCTTCATCTCTTCCGGCATCTCACCTCCGCTCCCAGCGCCAGATAGTCGCCGAGGAGCGCGATGGCATCTTGACAGGTCATGCGGTGCTCCTTGGTCTCGCCATTCTACATGCCGGGGCGAAGCCGCTCTTCCACCACACACTCGAACACGCGGTGAGAACGTTGACCGGCGTGCGGGCCCTCACCGTGGCCGTGCGCATACCTCCCCTGACCAGAGCGATCTCGCCGAAGGAGTCGCCCGGCCCCAGGACGATCAGCGGCGGCGACCCGCGCTCCGCACCCTCGCGCACGACCTCCACCTCGCCGTCGACGACCACGTAGAGGCGATCGCCGCGGTCGCCCTCGCGACGATGACCTCGTCGGCTCGAAGTGCTCGCGCCCCACGCCGAGCGAGCGTCCGGTCTTGAGCTGCACGATGTCGGGCGGGCAGGATCAGGTCGAGCATCCAGTCGCAGGCGCCACGCGGATCTTGCGGTCGAGGCCCGGGCAGCTTCATGAGGTAGACCGTGCGCCACAGCCACCAGGCCAGGAAGCCCGAGAGCTTCGACGCCGAAGACCTCGGCCACGGCCGAGCGGTGGCCGAGCGAGCCCATCTTGCCGAGCGCCGGGAACGTCGAAGGCCGCGGCGTCTCGCCGCGCAGGCTGGCGACGAGGTTGTGCGCCAGGCACCGCGCCTGGCGGATGGCGTGCTGCGCCGTGGGCGGGCACGGCTCTCCGGTCTTGCTGTCGAGGATCCACGCGCAGTCGCCGAGCGCCCAGACGTCGGGAGTGCCTCGAGCAGCGCGAGGCCGGCGTCGACGACGAGACGCCCGCGCTCCTTCGTGCACGGGAGCCTGGCCACCAGCGGATTGCGGCTCCGCGGGCACCGTGCTGACCAGGGTCTTGGTGCCGATGCGCGCGCCGCCCTCGAGGAGCGCGTGTCGGCCGTCGCGCCGACCAGGCGCGTCTTGAAGCGGATCTCCACGCCGCGCTTCATGAGGATCTTCTGGGCGAAGCGGGCCAGGCTCGGGGGCAGCTCGGGCAGGATGAGATCCCCCGCGTGGAGGAGCACGACCCGAATCTGGGCGGGATCGATGTTCCGGAAGCTCCGCGCCACCTTCCGCACGAAGTCGTTCAGCTCCGCCACCGCCTCGACGCCCGAGAAGCCGCCCCCCGCCACCACGAAGGTGAGCAAGCTGCTGGCGCACCTCGGGGGCCGGCTCGACGTCGGCCTCCTCGAGGGCGTGGATCACGTGGTTGCGGATGGTGAGGGCGTCGCCGAGGTACTTGAAGGGCAGCGCGTGCTCGGCCAGGCCCGGGGCGCCGCGGAAGCTCGTGACGTTGCCGAGCGCGACGACCAGGTGGTCGTACTCGAGGTCGCCCTGGCCGGAGCCGAATCCCGCCGCCACCATGACCCGCTTCTTCTTGAGGTCGATGCCCTCGATCTCGCGCGTATAGAGCTTGGTGCGGGGCAGAGCCGGCGGATCGGGAATGTGTCGCGATGCCGATGCTGGCCGAGATGACCTCGGGCAGCATCGGCTGGAAGACCATGTAGTTCTCGCGGCTCACCAGCCCGATCTCGAGCTGGATCGTCTCCAGGAGCTTCTCGAGCGTCAGGCCGTGTACACCCCCGAAGCCGCCGCCGAGAATGAGGATGCGGTCCGCGGCGCCGTCGTCTCATGCCTGCCCCCTTCCCCCGATTGGACACCGGTGGCCACGGCCCAGATCCGCGTCTCCGCTACAATACCGGTCCGCGGACTCTCCGCCCGAGGAGAATGGGATGGCCCACGTTCGCCGCGGGTGGCTGGTCACCGCGCTCGTCGCCGCGCTGCTCGCCGTCGCGGGGGAGGCGTCGGCCCAGGGGCTGACGGGACTCCGCCGCGTGAGTCTCGCCGTCGACCTCCAGCACCCCATCGACACCCTGTCCGTGGAGGATCTGCTCGGCCGGCTGGAAGAGGGCCTTCGTCAGACGGAGCCTGCGATGAGCGCCTCCGAGAGCGCAACCGACCGCCTCCGGCTCACCGTGTCCGTTCGCCCCGTGAGTGCGACGATCCTGCGCGGATACTGGCTGCCGTTCTCCGGCACGTACGGCGTCGGCCCCGTCACGCTCGAGGTGGAGCGCCGGGTCACCCTGCCGGGTGCCGCGCCCGCCCTTCCCGGCGATCGTCTGGCAGTCGGAGCGGATCGCCGCCGGGTCCCTGGCGAACGGCACCGGCCGAGGTCATGCGGCTGCTGGACGAGCTCGATCGCTCAGTGGCATGGGGCGCGCCGGCAGGCGCGCTGAGCGGCCGTGCGCGGGCACGATTGCCCCGCGCGCGGCCGGGCTGGACGACGCGGCGGGCGCTACGAGGCCTGGAAGCCGACCTTGCCGTGCGTGCCGTCGCAGAAGGGCTTCGCGCCGGACTGACCGCAGCGGCAGAGGGCGATACGGGGACGCGCGCTGGTGTCGATCTTGTTGCCGGCGGGGTCATAGACCTCGACGTCGCCTTCTTCGATGAGGTACGGGCCGTTGGGACGGCAGGCAATCTTCACGGGCATTGACGTTCCTCCTGGCTGGGATTTGCGCCTGGCTCGGAGTGGTCGCGGCGCGTTGGCGCCTACACTATCACGGGCGTAGACTCGCCCTCATGCAAGGGCCCTCGCTGACCGCGCCGGGCGCGCTCCTGCTCGTCGCGTGCTACGAGCTGGGTCACCAACCCCTGACCCTGGCGTGGCCGGCCGCCTTCCTCGAGCGTCGCGGCTACGTCCCTGCGGTCATGGATCTCTCGGTGGAGCCATTCGACACCGAGAAGGTCCGGCAGGCACGGGTGGTCGCCGTCTCCGTTCCCATGCACACCGCGCTGCGCCTCGGCGTTCGGGTGGCGGCGCGCGTGCGCGAGATCAACCCCGGCTGCCACCTCGCCTTCTACGGGCTCTACGCGACGCTCAACGCCGACTATCTGAGATCGCATGGCGTCGATTCGGTGCTCGCCGGGGAAGTCGAGCAGGCTCTCGTGGAGCTGGTGGACAGCGTCGAGGCGGGGCGCGCGCCGTCCGTGCCGGCCGCGCCGCGGCTTCAGAAACTCTCCTTTCCGCAGCCGAACCGCCATCGCCTGCCGTCGCTCAAGCAGTACGCGCGGCTCGAGCGCGACGGGCGCCAGGAGCTGGCCGGCTACGTGGAGGCCAGCCGCGGCTGCCGGCACCTGTGCACCCATTGCCCGATCCCTCCGATCTATGGCGGGCGCTTCTTCGTCGTCCCGCGCGAGATCGTGCTCGCCGACGTGGGCCAGCTGGTGGAGGCGGGCGCGACGCACATCACCTTCGGCGATCCCGATTTCCTCAACGGGCCCGGCCACGCTTTCGCCGTGGCCCGCGACCTTCACGCCGCCTTCCCCCACGTGACGTTCGACGTGACGGCGAAGATCGAGCACCTGCTCCGTCACCGCGCGCGGCTGCGCGAGCTGGCCGACGCGGGCTGCCTCTTCATCGTCTCGGCCGTCGAGTCCCTGAGCGACACCGTGCTCGCCCACCTCGCCAAGGGGCACACCCGCGCCGACGTCTTCGCGGCGCTGCGCGCGGTGCGCGAGGCCGGCATGACCTTGCGGCCCACGTGGGTGCCCTTCACGCCGTGGACCACGCTCGCCGACTACCGCGACATGCTCGACTTCGTGGAGGGCGAGGGGCTGATCGACGCGGTGGATCCCGTGCAGCTCTCCATCCGCCTGCTCGTCCCCCCGGGCTCGCTCCTTGCGGAGAGTCCGGCCATGCGTCCCTACCTGGGCCGGCTCGTCGCCGAGGATTTCTACTACGAGTGGACGCACCCCGACCCCGCCGTGGAGCAACTGCGCCACGCGGTCACGGCCGTGGTGGCGGAAGCGGCGAAGGGGGGCGAAGACGCCTTCATGACGTTCAGTCGGATCAGAGCCCTGGCCGACGCCGCCGCCGGTCTGCCGCCTCGCCCCGCCTCTACCGCGCAGGCCCCGGCCAAGCGCGCGCCACGGCTGAGCGAACCGTGGTTCTGCTGAGCGGAGCCCACCGAGGGCCAGTTGGCCCTCACCGGAAACTCGGTTACAGTACCTGTGTAACGAGGTGACGCCATGACTGAAGAGCTGAAGACCGACGATCTGCGGGCCAAGGTCCAGGACCTGATCGACACCATGATCAACCCCGCCGTGGCGGGCCACGGCGGCTTCGTCGAGCTGATCGACGTGCAAGACAGCCGCGTGTACCTCCAGATGGGTGGGGGCTGCCAGGGGTGCGGCATGTCCGACGTGACCCTGAAGGCAGGCATCGAGCGCCTCATCAAGGATGAGCTCCCCGAGGTCGAGGAGGTCGTGGACACCACCGATCACTCGTCGGGCAACAACCCCTACTACACCGCCGGGAAGGCCTGAGCGACACCCGTTCCGGGGAGGAGCAGGTGGATCGGCTGCTCCTCCTGTTGCCGACCACTACCTACCGCACGGAAGACTTCGTCGACGCCGCCAGTAAGCTGGGCGTCGACCTCATCTGCGCCTCGGAGATCCCCAGCACCTTCGAGGCTCTCGCATCCGACAATCTCCTGACCCTCGACTTCGCCGATCCCGACGGGGCCGCGGCCGCGGTGGCGCGTTTCGCCGAACGCCGGCCCCTCCGCGCCGTCGTTGGCGTCGATGACCGGACCACTGTCACCGCCGCGGCCATTGCCGCGCGGCTCGGCCTTCAGGCCAACTCCATCGCCTCGGCCTCCGCCGCGCGCAACAAGCGCCTCATGCGCGAGCGTCTGGCCGCCGCCGGCGTCCGCCAGCCCGCCTTCCGGCTCGTCCCTCTGGATGGCGACCCCACGGTCACCGCGCGGACGGTCGACTACCCGTGCGTGGTCAAGCCGCTGAGCCTCTCCGCCAGCCGTGGCGTGATCCGCGCCGACGACGCCGCGCAGTTCGTGAGAGCCGTTGCGCGCATCCGCGCCATCCTCGAGGGGCCCGACGTGACGGTCGACGAGGGCGGCCGACAGGCGCTCCTCGTCGAGCAGTTCGTGCCCGGCGTCGAGGTGGCCCTCGAGGGCCTGCTGATCGAGGGCGACCTTCGCGTGCTCGCCCTCTTCGACAAGCCGGATCCTCTCGACGGCCCCTACTTCGAGGAGACCATCTACATCACCCCGTCGCGCCTCCCGGATGACGCGCAGAAGGCCATCGCGGAGACGACGGCGGCAGCGTGCGCGGCCCTGGGCCTGGCCGCCGGGCCGGTACACGCGGAGCTGCGCGTGAACAGGGGCGGACCGTGGATCATCGAGGTGGCGGCGCGCTCCATCGGCGGTCTCTGCTCGCGCACCTTGCGCTTCGGGACGGGGATGACGCTCGAGGAGCTGATCTTGCGTCACGCGCTGGGCTGGCCCCTGCAGTCGACGGACCGCGACGGACGCGCCGCCGGCGTGATGATGATCCCCATTCCCCGCGCGGGACGGCTCCGCGGGGTGCGCGGGCTCGAGGCGGCCAAGGCGGTGAGGGACGTCGAGGACGTCGTGATCTCCGCGCATCCGGACCAGGAGCTGGTGCCGCTGCCCGAGGGATGGCAGTACCTCGGCTTCATCTTCGCCCGGGCGGAGACGCCGGCCGAGGTCGAGTCCGCCCTGCGCTCGCGCGCACGCCCGTCTCGACTTCGACATCGACGACTCGCCACGGAAAAGGAGCGCGTAGAACGATGGCCCTCACGCAGATCGCCGAGACGCTCACGAGCGCCCTCACCTTGACGCAGCCTCCGGTGGCTATCTCCGTCGTCGACGCGCCGCCGGCGGGCGTTCCGATGTTCGCCGGGAGGGTGCCCGCCGGCTGCCGCTTCTGGCAGGAGGCGGCCACGCGCACGTTCGTCACCGCGCCCAAGGACCACGATCTCTGCGCCATCGGGACCTTCACGCACAACCTCCCGGGCACGCCGGCCCACGAGGTCGACCGCAGCGATGCGCTGAAGGTCTTCGCCGACCTCGGCTACGTCCGCCCCGAGGACATCCCGTCGATTCCGGTGCTGGCGCGGCGCTCGGCGTACGTGGTGTACGGGCCGCTCGCCGAGGCGCCGGTGACGCCCGACGTGGTGCTGCTCTTCGTGCGCGCCGACCAGACGCTGATCCTGTCGGAAGCCTCGCAGTCGCTCGAGGGCGGGCTGCCGCCGGCCATGGGACGTCCGGCCTGCGCCATCGTCCCGCAGGCGAAGAACACCGGACGTACGGCCCTCAGCCTCGGGTGCTGCGGCGCGCGCGCCTACCTCGACGTCCTGACTGACGACGTGGCGCTGTACGCCATCCCCGGCGAGCGCCTCGAGGCGTTCGCCGGGCGCGTGGCCGAGCTGGCGAAGGCCAACGAGATCCTCACCGTCTTTCACCGCATTCGTCGCAAGGACGTCGAGGGCGGGAAGGCGCCGACGATCAAGGAGTCGCTCGCCGCCATGGCCAGCGCCGATCGCACGTAGCTCGCAGTCCGCGTAGCCGAGTAGCGCACGAAGCGAGCAGATCGCGGTGCCGGCGTTCGTTCCCGCCGCCCACGCCGGGCAGCGTTCCTCCCCATCCGGGCTCGACCCCATGCGCGAAGACGACGAGACTCTCATCGACCGAGGACCGCGCGGTCCTCGGCGTCCAGCTCCACCTCCGTGCCGCGGCGAATCAGCGCCGCGAACTCCTCGTCCGGGACCATCAGAGTCAGCGTGTAGAGGCGGGTGGGGCCCGTGTTCTCGATGACGTGGACGGAGCCGGGCGGCACGAGCAGGCTGTCCCCGGCCTTGATCGGGACCGTCACCCCGTCGGCGTGCGCGAGCCCCTCGCCCTTCAGGACGAAGAACATCTCGTGGGCCCGGGCGTGCGCGTTGGGCGGCGTCCGACCGCCCACGTCGAAGATCTCCACGCACGCGATGAAGGGCACGTTCTCGGCGACAGGATCGAAGATGATGGCGAGGCGATTCGTGTCGCCTGGACTGATGCGGAAGGCCCGGTAGTCGTGCGGTGACTTGCGCAGCGGCGGCACGGGTGATGATTGCGCGGTTCGGGTCGAGCTGTCCAGCCGGGACCGCGATCGGGATGCGCCCGCCGACAAGATTCTCCCACCGTCCCTTGACGCAGTCTTCGACCTCTCCCTACCCTCGACGAGGGTCATGGCGTTGCAAACCCTGCCTCGCGCCATGCCCCGTCCGCCGAGAGAGCTGCGAACTCTCGATCGAGAGGAGACGTCCCATGACACGACACGTGAAGCCAGCGCCCCGGTCGATGCTCCGATCGCCCCTGCGCGCCGTCATCGGCCTCGTCTGCGGCGGCCTCCTGCTGGCGCTGACCGCCGAGGGCCCGTCGGCGCAGGCGACCGGATCGCCGGCCCCGGCCCCGGAGTCGAAGCCCCAGGGCCCGGTGGATGAGCTCGGCCGGGGAACGCCACGGGGCACGGTGACGGGGTTCCTGCAGGCCACGCGTCTGCGCGACTTTCGAACGGCCGCCGACTACCTCGATCTGCGCCGTCTGCCCCACGCGCAGGTGGCCACCGAGGGACCGACCCTGGCGCGCCACCTCCGGGTCGTCCTGGACGACACCTTGCTCATCGACCCGGAGCTGCTCTCCGACGACCCCGAAGGCTCGCGTGACGCCGGCCTGGCCGCGCGCCGGGACCTCGTGGGGCGCATCGCCACCAACCAGGGGCCGCTGAGCATCCTCCTCGAGCGCGTCGCACGCGACGACGGGGCGCTCATCTGGAAGTTCTCGCAGGCTACGGTGGCCCGCATTCCCGAGCTCTACCGGGAGTTCGGCTACGGGCCCGTCGGTGAAGTCCTGCCGCCCGTGCTGGTCGAGCGCAGACCGCTCGGCATCGCGCTCTGGCAATGGATCGCCCTGTTCGTGCTGGCCGGCCTCGCCGTGCTGCTGGCGCGACTCGTCGTCGCCCTCGGCCTGCGCACCGTGCGCGTCTTCCGCCGCAAGAGGCCCGCCGACGAGGTGGTCAAGCTCCCCGCCGAGGCCGTGCCGCCCCTGCGCCTGCTGGTCGCCATCGGCGTGTTCCACGTCGGCCGACGCGCGCTGTCTCTCCTCCCCGTCGCGATCCAGCCCTCCTTCAACCTCGTGGAGGTGCTCATCGCCGTCGTGGCCGTGACCTGGCTCGGCATGCGCCTCATGGACGTCGCGCGCGACATGGCGCGCCTCGCCGTGATCCGGCGCGGACAAATGACCACGCTTCCCGTGATCGATCTTGCCGAGCGGTTGGCCAAGCTGATCGTGCTCGGCCTGGGTCTCCTCACGGTGCTGGACGTGGTGGGGGTGAACGTCACCGCCCTCGTGGCCGGGCTCGGGGTGGGAGGCATCGCGATAGCCCTCGCCGCCCAGAAGACGGTCGAGCATCTCTTCGGAGGGCTGACCCTCATCGCGGATCAGCCCGTGAAGGTGGGCGACTTCTGCCGCTTCGGCGATCAGATCGGGACGGTGGAGCGGATCGGTCTGCGCTCCACCCGCGTGCGGACGCTCGACCGCACGGTGGTGTCCGTCCCCAACGGGGAATTCGCCAACCTCCGGCTCGAGAACTTCGCCGAGCGCGACCGCATCTGGTTGCGCGTCACCCTCGGCCTCCGCTACGAGACCACGCCGGACCAGCTGCGCCACGTGCTCGTCCATCTTCGCGAGCTGCTCTACGCCCACCCCCGGATCGATCCCGATCCGGCACGCGTCCGCCTCATGGGCTTCGGCGCCTACTCGCTCGACCTCGAGATCTACGCGTACGTGCGCACCGCCGACTACAACGAGTTCCTGGCCGTGCGCGAGGACGTCTACCTGCGCATCATGGACGTGGTGGCCGCGAGCGGGACCGCCTTCGCCTTCCCGTCGCAGACGAACTACAGCAGCGCCCAGGGCATCGACGCCGAGCGCGCCCGCCTCGCCGAGGCCGAGGTGCAGGGCTGGCGGGAGCACGGCGCACTCCCCTTGCCGGAGTTCCCGGCCGAGCGCGTCACCAGTCTCCGCGACACCCTCGACTATCCGCCGAAGGGTTCGGCGCAGTTCCGGTCGCGGGAGGCGTAGGATCGACGCGCGGGAGGACACCACACGTCATGCTGCCCACGCACGGACGCTACGACTACTCGAACATTACCAAGCGGCCGGACTACACGTGGCCCGGGGGGCGCCGGCTCGCCGTGTACGTGGCCCTCAACATCGAGGCCTTCGGCTTCGGCGTCGGCAAGGGTGCGGCCATCGCTCCGCCCGATCAGGCGCAGAGCCACAGCGTCTACAGCTGGCGCGACTACGGCAATCGCGTCGGGATCTGGCGCATCTTCGACCTTCTCGACGAGCTGGACATTCCCGCCGAGGCGCAGATGAACACCGAGGTCTACGAGGCGGCGCCCGACGTCCCGGCGCGCCTCCGGGCCCGCGGCGACGAGATCCTCGGCCACGGGGCCACCAACTCCCACGAGCAGGGACACCTCGGCGAAGAGGAGGAGCGCGCGCTGATCGCGCAGGTCACCGCCACCATCGAGCGCCACGAGGGGGCAAAGCCGCGGGGCTGGATGAGCCCCTGGCTCTCCAACAGCGGGGTCACCATGGATCTGCTGCAGGAGGCGGGGTATCGCTACGTGATGGACTGGACCATGGACGACCAACCGATCTGGCTGCGCACGCGCGGTGGCCGGATCCTCGCCATCCCCTATCCCATCGAGGTCAACGACACGCGCGGAATCATCTGGTACCACTACACCTCGGACGAGTTCGCCGACCTGATCGTCGACCAGTTCGACGAGATGCTGGAGCAGTCAGCCCGCCAGCCGCTGGTGTGCCCGATCTCCCTCCACCCCTTCGTCATGGGCCGCCCCTATCGCATTCGCCGCCTCCGGCGCGCCCTCGAGCACATCGCGAAGCACCGCGACCTCATCTGGCTCACGCGACCGCGCGACATCTGCGCCCACGTGGAGTCGCTCTCCCCCGGTATCGTCCCGGGCAGCCGCTAGACCCGTCTCGTGGCCTCCCGAGGCGCATAGCGCGAAGGAGGTAACCGTGGCGGCATATTTCATCGTCGAGATCGACGTTCAGGATGCGGTGGCCTTCGAGGAGTACCGGAAGCAGGTCCCCGCGATCATCGCCAAGTACGGGGGGCGCTACCTCGTGCGGGGCGGTCGCACGGAGACCCTGGAGGGCGACTGGCATCCCAAGCGGGTCGTGGTGCTCGAGTTCCCGAGCCTGGAGCAAGCGAAGAAGTTCTACGACTCGCCCGAGTACCGGCCGCTGAAGGCGCTCCGCCTCCGCGCGGCGACGTCGAAGCTCCTCCTGGTGGAAGGCCTATAGCCGCGCGCCCCTGGGCGCGCGACGATGCCATCGCTTGATGTGGCTATTACATAGCCACTATACTTGGCCACATGGAGCCCGAATCAAGCGGCCCGCGGATGGTGAAGATCGCGGAGCTCAAGAACCGGTTGAGCTACTATTTGCGGCGCGTCCAGCGCGGCGAGTCGATCCTCGTCTGCGACCGAGATCGTGTCATCGCGCGAATCGAGCGCGTGGCTCCCCTCGCGCGTGTCCAGGAGAGCGAGGCCACCTGGCTGGACCGGCTGGAGCGGCGCGGGGTAATCCGTCGCGGGTCGGGCAAACTCACGCGGCAGTGGCTCGCCAAGAAGCCGGCCGTAAGGGCCGACGTGGTGGCCGCGCTCCTCCAGGAGCGAGACGAGGGACGGTGAGATTCTGGGACAGTTCGGCCGTCGTGCCCCTGCTCGTCGAGCAGGCCGCATCGTCCCGCGCGGCCGCCTGGCTCTCCGACGACGAAGGCCTGGCGCTGTGGACGCTCACACCGGTGGAGGTCGTGTCGGCATTGCGGCGGCTGCTCCGCGAGCAGGCGATCGAGGAAGACGTCGCGCGCCTGGCCGAGGGCCGGATGGCCGAGATCGTCCGCGCCTGTCATCTGGTGATCGACGTCGAGCCGGTCAAGTCGCTCGCGGCGCGACTCCTGCGACTTCATCCGCTCCGCGCTTTCGACGCCCTGCAGCTCGGTGCCGCCCTGCATTGGGCGGAGGGACAGCCTCAGGAGCGGATGCTCCACACTCTCGACGGTAGGCTGGCGCTGGCGGCCGAGCGCGAGGGCTTTCTCGTTCCTTCTTGAGCGCCGGATAGCCCCAGGGACTGACACCATGATCCCCGCGATCGTCTCTTCCCTGCACCTCCTGGCCCTTGCCATCGGCTTGCCCTGCGTGTTCCTGCGCGGGCGCGCGCTGGCGGGGCCCCTCGACGCGCCGGGCCTGCGCCGGCTCTTCGCGGCCGACACCGGGTGGGGCGTGGCGGCGCTCGTGTGGATCGCCACGGGGCTCGCGCGCGCCTTCGGCGGGCTGGAGAAGGGCACGCAGTTCTACCTGGCTTCATCGCTCTTCTGGGTGAAGATGGCGCTGCTCGGCGTCATCATCCTGCTCGAGATCTGGCCCATGACGACGTTCATCGGCTGGCGCATCGCCGTCCAGCGGGGTGGCGCGCCCAACACAGGGCGGGCGCGCCAGCTCTGGGTCGTCAACCACGTCGAGATGGTGCTTGCCATCGTCATGGTGTTCGTGGCCAGCTTCATGGCCCGGGGATTCGGCCTGCGCTGACGAGCCGGGTTTACCGGCCAGGGGATTTTCGCTACCGTCCCGACTCAAGAGTCTGAGGGGACCTGCCATGAAGCTCTCCGTCGAGGCGCTCGAGCGGCTGTACGCCACCATGGTCACGATCCGCCGCTTCGACGAGAAGACGGTGGAGCTGTTCAACGCCGGGCTCGTCAAGGGCACAGCCCACAGCTACGTCGGCCAGGAGGCCGTCGCCGCGGGGGCCTGCGCCACCCTGCGCGAGGACGATTCCATCGTGGGCAACCATCGGGGCCACGGCCACTGCATCGCCAAGGGCGCGCGCATCGACCGGATGATGGCCGAGCTGATGGGGCGGGCGACCGGCTACTGCAAGGGCCTCGGTGGCTCCATGCACATTGCCGACCTCGACCTGAACATCCTGGGCTGCAACGGCATCGTGGCGGCCGGTGTCCCCATCGGCGCCGGAGCCGCCCTGGCCGCGAAGCTCGACGGGACGGATCGCGTGGTCATCAGCTTCTTCGGCGACGGCGGCGCCAATCAGGGCACGGTCCACGAGGCGATGAACCTCGCCGCGGTGTGGAAACTCCCCTTCATCTTCCTCTGCGAGAACAACAAGTACGCCCTCTCCACCGACGCCTCGCGCACCACCGCGGGAGCCGGCACCGCCGCTCGCGCCGCCGCCTACGGGATTCCGGGCGTGAAGGTCGACGGCAACGACGTCTTCGCGGTGTACGACGCGGTGGAGGCCGCGGTGGCCCGGGCGCGACGGGGCGAGGGGCCGTCCGTCGTCGAGGCCGTCACCTATCGCTGGGGCGGGCACAGCATGCGGGCCAACCTCCCGGAGTACCGGACCACGCAGGAAGAGCGGGAGTGGATGGAGCGCGATCCCATCGGGCGGCTGGAGAGGCGACTCCTCGACGAAAAGCTCGTGAGCAGTCAGCGCCTCAAGGAGATCCGCGAGCAGGTCGAGGGTGATCTCGGCGCGGCCGTGCGCTTCGCCATGGCCGGTCCCGAGCCCACGGTGGAGCTGATGGAGGCGTCCGTCTACGCGCCTCACCTCGTCGTCCCCGAGCCCGTCCTGCGCAGCTCCCGCGAGATCACCTTCGCGGAGGCCCTCAACGAGGCCCTGCGCAGCGAGATGCGGCGGGATCCACGCGTGTTCGTGATGGGCGAGGACGTGGGCCTCATCGGCGGCATCTTCCAGGTGACGCGCGGCCTGCGCGACGAGTTCGGCGAAGAGCGCGTGCGCGACACGCCGATCTCCGAGCCGACGTTCGTGGGCGCCGGGGTGGGCGCCGCCGTCGCCGGGCTGCGGCCGGTGGTGGAGATCCAGATCTGGGACTTCATCGCCATGACCATGGATCAGGTGGTCAACCAGGCGGCGAAGTTCCGGTACATGCTCGGGGGCACGCCCACCGTGCCCCTGGTGATCCGCGGCCCCCAGGGCGGGGGCATCCGTCTCGCCGCGCAGCACTCGCAGAGCCTCGAGGCATGGTTCGCCCACATTCCCGGCCTCGTCGTCGTCGCGCCCTCCTCACCGGCCGACGCCAAGGGGCTGCTCATCTCCGCCATCCGCGACGACAATCCGGTGATCTTTCTCGAGCACAAGGTGCTCTACGCGCAGAAGGGACCCGTGCCCGAGGAGCCCTACGCCATTCCCCTCGGCACCGCCCAGCTCAAGCGCCAGGGCTCCGACGTGACGGTGGTCGCCACCCAGCTCATGGTCCAGCGCGCGCTGGCCGCGGCGGCCGATCTCGAGCAGGAGGGCGTGAGCGTGGAAGTGGTCGATCCGCGCACGCTCGTCCCCCTCGACGAGGAGACCATCCTCCAGTCGGTGGCCAAGACAGGACGGCTCGTCATCGCCCACGAGGCGGTCAAGCGCGGTGGCTACGGCGCGGAGATCGCGGCGATGGTGAGCGAGCAGGCCTTCGACGTGCTCGACGCTCCCATCGTCCGGGTCTGCGCGCGCGCCGTCCCCATGCCCTACAACGACAATCTCGAGCGCGCCACCATTCCCACCCCGCAGGACATCGCGGCCGCCATCCGCAGCGTGGTTTAGAACGATGGGGGGTCGACGGTCTCAACCAAGCGGCCGGCGGGAGGTCTCCGCCACGCCGCCGGCGACGAGGACCAGCGCGAGGAGCGCGGCGAGCATCAGGTAAATGGCAGGCGCCGCTGGTGCGTGTGTCTCCCGCACGAGCCAGGTGCACACCAGGGGCGTGGTGCCGCCGAACACGCCGGCGGCCAGACTGTAGCTGACGGACATGGCCGTGGCGCGGCTGCGCGTGGGGAACAGTTCCACCAGCGTAGTCAACAACGACGAGGGGCGCGAAGTAGCCGTAGAGGGCGAAGTCGTACCACTCGACGACGTTGCCCACCGCGCCCGCCAGCACGATCGGGCGCAGCGACACACGCGACGTCTCGCGCGACATCGGCGCAGCGTAGCGCACACCAGGGCCCGCTCCGTGATCGGGGTGAGTTGAGGTAGGCTCAGGGACCAGACGAGAAGAACGAATGTCCCATTGCCTGCGGCTCATCGAGGATCGGCTGACGGCCGGCGCTCACTGCGCGGGGACGCTGCCCCGGCTCAACCGGGTGCTGTATGTCGCCCAGGGCGACGTGATCGTGACGTCGGGGCGCCCCGAGACGCGCGTCGCCGCGGGAGGCGCGTGGCACGGCGACGCCGACTGCTCCGTGCGCGCGGGCGACGCGGGCGCGCGGGTGCTGCGCTTCGAGCTGTACCGCGAGCCCGCCCCCGAGCTGAACGGAGGCGCGCTGACGCTCGATCATCCGATCGACCTCGACCCCCGGGCGGCCTGGCTCATGCGCTGCGACCGCGTGGATTTCGCGCCGGGTGGGGAGGCGCCGCTGCACCGCCACCGGGGCGGCGGCATCCGCTGCCTCCTGCGCGGGCGGATCGAAGTGACCGTCGGCGACGACCCGCCGAAGAAGATCATGCCCGGTGGTGCGTGGTTCGAGAGTGGGCGCGAACCGGTCTACGCCGCGGCCGCCCCCGACGAGGAGACCAGCTTCGTCCGCGTCACCATCCAGCCCGCGGAGATCCGCGGTCAGAGCTCCATCATGGACGTGCGCCCCGCCGACGCCGCGCGAAAGCCCCGCACGTACACGATGCTCGTCGACGACCCCATCACTCTCCCCGCGCGTGTCGAGTAGGCGGTGTTCGAGCGCCGGCTCCGCCGGCGCATCCGATCTGGGGGAGGCTCGGAGGGGGCCGTCGAGGCCCCCTCCGATGATTGAAAGGCCAGGCGACATGACCCTGTCCGCTCCCACCGTCGGCATCATCGGGCTCGGCTACGGCCGCGCCCACATCCCCGCGTTCCAGGCCAACGGCTGCAAGGTCGTCGCCCTGTGCCAGCGCGACCAGGCCGCGG
Source organism: uncultured Candidatus Rokubacteria bacterium (assembly GCA_963848005.1). GTDB lineage: Bacteria > Methylomirabilota > Methylomirabilia > Rokubacteriales > CSP1-6 > CAVWFS01. Next base: position 21,057 of record CAWKCA010000008.1, on the reverse strand, counting down.
CCAAGACGCTCGCTGACCGCTACGGCGTGCCGGGCGTCTTCGGCCGCTGGGAGGATCTGCTCGAGAGCGCGCCCCCCGACATCGTGGTGATCGCCACGCCGCCGCACCTCCATCACCCCATCGCCCTGCGGGCCTTCGCCCAGGGCGCGCACGTCCTCTGCGAGAAGCCGCTGGCCATGAGCCGCTCGAGAGCGAAGCCATGGCCGAGGCGGCCGAGCGCGCGAAGCGGGTGGCCATGACCAGCTTCAACTGGCGCTTTCCCGCCGCCATGCAGGAGCTGCATGCGCGCGCGGCGGAAGGTGTCCTGGGGCGCGTCTTCCACGTGAACGCGCGGTGGCTCGGCGGGCGCTGGGCCAAGGAGACGGACCCTGCGAGCTGGCGCATGGACCGCGCCCAGGCCGGCCACGGTTCGATGGGCGACATGGGCGTGCACGCCCTGGACTTCGTGCGCTGGACCTTCGGCGAGATCGTACGGGTGACGGCCAAGGCGGGCGTGGCCTTTCCCGAGCGGCAGGCGCCCGGGGTGAACCGGCCTGCGGATGCCGAGGACCACTGCGCCATCGTCGGGGAGCTGGAGTCGGGTGCCACGGTCAGCCTGGTCACCAGTCGCGTGGCGCGCGGCATGAACGAGCACACCCTGGAGGCCTATGGCAGTGGAGGCAGCCTCGCCTACCGTTTCATTCGTGACGGTGCCCGCTGGTGGGAAGGCGAACTACGCGCCACCGGCTCCGGCGACGCGCTGAAGCCGGTGACGCCGCGCTGGACGCCCGGCCCCTCCGTCGCCGACGGCGACCCGATGGAGATCGTTGGCAAGGCCACCATCGGCCCGCTGGTGACGAGGTTCTTGGAAGCGATCCGCACCGGCACGCCCGCGGCGCCGTCGTTCCGCGACGGCGTGCGCGCGCAGGCCGTGCTCGACGCGGTGCTGGACGCAGCGACGACAGCGCGATTGGGTGGAGGTGGCGCGATGAAGGGACGAGTCGCCGTGCTGCGCGACTACGGCGGCGAGTTCGAGCTGCGCGAGTATCCGGTTCCCGACGTGGAGCCGGGAGCCATCCTGGTGCGGCTCACCCGCGCCGGGATCTGTGGCTCCGACCTCCACATCTGGCGGGGCGAGATGAAAGGCGTCTACGGCGCCATCCCCGACAACCTCACCTTCGGTCACGAGATGTGCGGGAGAGTGGAGCGGCTGGGGGCCGGGGTCACGACAGACTCGGCCGGCCAGCCCCTTCGCGAGGGTGACCGCGTCACGTATCTCTACTTCTTCCCGTGCGGCCGCTGCCCGGTGTGCCTCGAGGACGAGATGGGCGACTGCCCGCGCAAGGCGCGAGCCAACCGCGTGGCCGGCACGGCACCGTACTTCAACAACGCCTACGGCGACTATTACTATCTCCGGCCAGGCCACTGGGTCTTCCGCCTCCCCGACGAGCTGAGTGACGAGGTGGCCACCCCCGCCAACTGCGCCCTCTCCCAGGTGATCTACGGCCTGCGCCGCGCGGGGCTGCGCGCGGGCCACACCGTGGTGATCCAGGGCGCCGGAGGACTCGGTCTCAACGCCGTGGCCGTCGCCCGCGACACGGGCGCCCACCGCGTGATCGTGATCGATCAGCTCCCCGAGCGCCTCGATCTCGCGCGGGGATTCGGGGCCGATCACGCGCTGAGCCTCGCCGACCTGCCGACGGCCGACGACCGCGTGAAGGCCGTCCTGGACCTCACGGACGGCTTCGGAGCCAACGTGGTGGCGGACTTCGTCGGTTACCCCGCCGTCGTTCCCGAGGGGATTCGGATGCTGCGGGCCGGGGGCTGCTATCTGGAAGTCGGCAGCATCGCGCCCGGCAACATTTTCTCGTACGACGCGACCGCCCTGGTGCGGGGCGCGGCACGGCTGGTCGCGTGCGCCAACTACTCGCCGTGGGCGCTGGCCCAGGCCCTGGCATTCCTGAGGCGCAACCTCACGCGCTTCCCGTTCCAGCGTCTCGTCTCCCACGTGTACCCGTTGGAGCGCATCACGGAGGGCTTCCGCGAGGCCGACTGGATGCAGCGCCAGGGCGGCGCCGCCCCCGTCTCCCGCGCCGCCGTGGGCATGGTTTGAGGCTGGCGGATCCGTCGGCGAGGCTCACGAGTTGAGATGGTGTGGCGCTAGACCATTCCCAAAGATGCGCGCCAGTGTGATAGCGTCGTGACGGGTGGGACGATAGTCCCACAACTCATCAAGGAAAGGAGTCCAGCATGATTCGACAGGTCATCACCCTCATCGCGGCGGGTGCGTTCGCAGCCTCGCTCGCCGCCCCGGCTCTGGCACAAACGCCAGCCGCCCCGGCCCCAGCCAAGCCTGACGCCGGCAAGATGGACAAGGCCGCCAAGCCGGCCAAGGCGTCCACGAAGTCGGCGACCGGCAAGATCAAGAAGGTCACCGAGACTGAGCTGGTCGTCATCGTGACCCCGAAGGGCAAGGACGCTGAGGACGTCACCTTCATCATCGAGAAGGAAACGAAGATCATGAAGGGCGGCAAAGTCGTCGCCGTCAAGGACGTGATGGAGGCCGAGACGGTCACCGTCACCTACGCGGAGGACGGCGGCAAGAAGACCGCGAAGGCGGTGACCAGCAAGGCCGCCCCCGCCGCCGCCAAGAAGTAGCGACCCACCTGGACTGCGACGCCCCCGGGGCTGACGGGCTCCGGGGGCGCGCGGCAATGTGACGCGCCGCCTGCTGAGTCTCCTCGCCACGATCGTCGCCGGCGCGCTGCTGGTGAGCCTCCTCACCTTCTGGCTCGCCGTCCGGCCTCCGCGCCTCCATGCTCCGCTGCAACCGGCTGACGTCGGCCTCGACGTCCGAGAGATCACCGTGACCGCCCCCCACGGCGTCACCCTGCACGGCTGGCTCGTCCCGCGTCCGGGAGCGCCTGGCGTCGTCGTCCTCCACGGATACCCGGCGGACAAGGCCGACATGCTCCCCTTCGCCGCCGCCCTGGCCCCGCGCTTCACCGTCCTCCTGATGGACCTGCGCTACTTCGGCCGGAGCGGAGGCCACGCCACCACGCTCGGTGTTCGCGAGCGGGGCGACCTCCGGAGCGCCGTCGATGTTCTGGCCTCGCAGGGCGTCTCCCCGATCGGCGTATTCGGCTTCTCTCTCGGCGGCGCCGTGGCCATCATGGCCGCCGCGGACGATCCGCGGATCCGCGCGGTGGCCGCCTACGCGCCATTCTCCGATCTCAAGACGCTGGGCCGCGAGCTCTACGGCTGGCTGTGGCTCGCCAAGTATCCGTTCGTCGAGCTGATGACGCTCTGGGGCCGCCTCTTCCTCGGCGTCGACCTCGCCACGGCGTCACCGGTGGCGGCGGCCTCTCGTCTCACGAACACGCCCGTCCTCCTCATCGCCAGCCGCGAGGACGAGCAAATCCCCTTCCACCACGCGGAAGCCCTGCAATCCGCGCTGCGCGCCAACCCGGCCGCAGAGTTTGTCGTCCTGCCCAATGGCCGGCATGCCGAGCTCCCGCCCGACTTCAACTCCCGCCTCGTGCGATTCTTCCGCGCGCACCTCGAGTCGCCGCGGAAGTAGGCGGCGCTCGAGCGTGGCCGCGATCATGGCCTCGCGCACGGACGATGCGTGAACGGACTCGACGGCAGGTCGGCCGGATGGCGATCGAGATCGTCCATGCCTTCTGCGGAGCGCCTCGCGTCCCGTGCGCCATCGCGCAGATTTCCGCGCGAGTGACCGGCACCCCCGTGATGCGCGCGCCAAACGGCGCCAGCGCGTCCTCGATGGCCTGCGCGAGGAGCGGATGGACGGGCATGATCCCGCCCTCGCCGGCCCCCTTCGCCCCCAGCGGGTTGAGCGGCGTCGGGGACTCGAGGTGGCGAATGTCGAACGCGGGGGCGCGTCGGCGGCGGTGGCGAGCGCGTAGTCCATGAGCGTGGCGGCCAGCGGCTGGCCGCTCTCGTCGTGGGCGAGCTGGTCGTTCAACGCATCGGGAATACCCTGCACCACCCCGCCGTGGATCTGCCCCTCGACCAAGGTCGGTTGCAGGACACGCCCGCAGTCGTGGGCCACCACCCAGCGCAGAATCGTCACCGCACCGGTGTCCGGATCGACCTCGACCACGGCCGCATGCGTCCCGTTGGCATACGCCGATTGCGGGACGCTGAAGACCTGCATGTCCTCCAGCCCCGGTGACTCGCCCGGCACCGCCCCGGCGTGCGCCGCCGCCGCGACCTCCGCCCACCCGACGGCCGAGCTGGGCAGCCCCCTCACGGAGAACGTGCCGCCCTGGAGCACGATGTCGGCCGGCGCGGCCTCCAGGAGGTGACCGGCGATGCGCGTGGCCTTCTCGCGCACGACCCCGGAGGCGAGGAACGCCGCGCTACCGCCGATGGCCGCCGTCCGGCTGCCATAGGTACCCCCGCCGGTGGCGATGAGGGCGGTGTCGCCCGTGTGGACCTCGATGGTCTCCGCGTCCACGCCGAGCCGGTCGCCGACGAGGTGCGACAGCATCGTCACGTGCCCCTGCCCCTGCGGCGCCGCGCCGGTGACGACGGTCACCTGCCCGTCCGCCCCCACCCGCACGATCACGCCTTCGTACGGCGCGGTGGCGGTGGCCTCGATGTAGTTCACGAGCCCGACGCCGAGATAGCGTCCCTCGGCGCGCAGCCGCGCCTGCTCGCGGCGCAGGGCGGGAAGGTCGAGCGCCTCCAGGGCCAGCGCCATGCACCCGGGGAAATTGCCGCTCTCGTAGAGCACCGGACCGCGCCCGGCCGTGGTGAGGCCGGTGTCGTAGGGATGCTGGTCAGCGGCGATGAGATTGCGCCGGCGCAGCTCGACCGGGTCCATGCGCAGCTCGCGCGCGAGGGCATCCATGGCGCGCTCGCAGACGCCGGCTCCCTGAGGTCGCCCCGCCCCGCGGTAGGCGCCGGCGGGCGTGGTGTTGGTCATGACTGCGCGGAAGCTCAGCTCGACGTTCGGGATGCGGTAGGGCCCGAGGGAATGGATCATCGTGTTCTGCGCCAGGTTGAGACCGGAGATGGTGTAGGAGCCCATGTCGTGCAGGAAGCGGTCGCGCAGCACCAGCACCGTGCCGTCCCGCGTGGCGCCGATCTCGATGTCGTGGAGCTGATCGCGCTCGACGCAGGCCACCAGGGTGTGCTCGCGGCGGCTCTCGATCCACTTCACGGGCCGGCCCAGCTTCATGGCGAGCGCGGCCACGACCACGTACTCGGGGTAATACATCCCCTTGGTGCCGAAGCCGCCCCCGACGTCGGCCGGCGCGATCACGCGGATCTGCTCCTCGCTGAGGCCGAGCTGGGGCGCGTACACGCTGCGGTGGCGGTGCACCATCTGCACGGCCGCCCACAAGGTCAGCTGCCCGTCAGCCCACCGCGCCACCAGCCCGCGCGGCTCGAGCGGATGGGCGCCGCCGCGGGACAGCTTGAGGCGCGTGCGCACGACCACGTCGGCCGAGCGGAGCGCGCCGTCGGGATCGCCCACGCGCTGCGACCACTCCGCGGCGACGTTGCCGCGCAGCTCGTCGTGGATCACGGGGGCGCCGGGGGCGACGGCCGCGTCGAGATCGGTCACGGCGGGGAGGGGCTCGTAGTCCGCCCTGACGAGATCCAGCGCGTCCTGGGCCCGGTAGGGATCGGTGGCCACGACCACCGCCACCGGCTCGCCCACGAATCGGACGCGGTCGACGGCGAGCGGCCGCGTCCCGCAGACGATGGGCAGGGCCGGGTGCGGTGCGTAGGTCGGCATGGCGGCGTTGGCGGCCCCGAGATCGGCCGCCGTGAAGACCCCGAGCACACCAGGGGCGCGCCGCGCCGCCTCACCGTCGATGGCGCGGAGGCGGGCGTGGGCGTGCGGCGAGCGGACCACGGCCACGTGGACGCAGTCGGGAACGCGCAGATCGTCGACGAACTGCCCCGTCCCGGTGATCAGACGGGGGTCCTCACGGCGGCGAATGACCTCGCCAGCGAATTCAGCCATGGTGTCGAGAGTCCTCCAGAAGGGTTGTGGGCGGCCGCGCGCACGGCCAGCCCGCGAGGAGTATCGAGGAGCGCCCCGGGTTGCCCGGGGCGCGACGAGCGCCGGGGGGCTTGGGGGGCCCGTTCGAGGCCCCCCATGTCATGAGCGCGGCTCGCTCTCCACGGGGATGCGCGCGCGCCAGTCGAGGGTGCGGGAGATCAGCGGGCGCAGGGCCAGCAATACGAGGACGGCGCCGACGGTGAGCAGGGCCAGCGAGATCGGGCGGGTGACGAAGATGTCGTAGCGCCCGGCGGAGAGGGCGAGCGACTGGCGCAAGCTCAACTCCATCATGGGCGCCAGCACCAGCCCCAGGACGATGGGCGCCGTCTCGAAGTCGAGCTTGCGCAGCACGTAGCCGAGCACGCCCATGGCCAGCATGATCCACACGTCGACCAGGCTGCTGTTGACCGCGTACACCCCGAGGATCGAACAGACCAGGATCGTCGGATACAGGATCGGATAGGGCACGCGCAGCAGGTTCACGAACAATCCCACGAGCGGCAGGTTGAGGATGAGCAGGATGACGTTGCCCACGTACATCGAGGCGATGAAGCCCCAGAAGAGCTTCGGGTCGTTCTGAATGAGGAGCGGCCCGGGGGTGACGCCGTGGACCATCATGGCCGCCAGCAGCAGCGCGGCGATCGGCACCCCCGGCACGCCGAGGGCGAGCATGGGCACGAAGGCGCCCGAGGTGGCCGCATTGTTGGCCGACTCCGGTCCCGCCACCCCGGCCACCGCGCCCTGGCCAAACTCCTCGGGACGCTTCGACAGCTTGCGCTCGAGGGCGTAGGACACGAACGTCGAGATGACGTGGGCGGAGCCGGGGATGATCCCGATCAGAAAGCCCAGCACCGTGCCCCGCCAGATGGGCGCGTTCGCCTCGCGCCACTCGCGGCGCGACGGCAGCAGGTCGCGCAGGCGCGGCTTGATCACCGACGGCGGGTTGGCCATCCCGGCAGTCAATAGAATTTCGGCGAGCCCGAAGAGTCCGACGGCCACCGGGACGACGCCGATACCGTCCCCCAGCTCCGTGACGCCGTAGGCGAAGCGGAAGTACCCGCTCATCTGGTCGATGCCGATCATGCCGAGGAGCAGCCCGAGCGCGGCCATGGCGAGACCCTTGAGCATCGAGCCGGTGTTCATGTAGGCGAGGACGAGCAGCCCGAGGAGGAGCAGCGAGAAGTACTCGGGGGGCCCGAAGCGCAGGGCGAACGAGGCGAGCGGTGGCGCCAGGAACATGAGGGCGACCACGCTGACCGTCCCCGCCACGTACGAGCCCACGGCGGCGATGGTCAGGGCCGGTCCCGCCCGACCCTTGCGCGCCATGGCGTAGCCGTCGATGCAGGTCATCACCGAGGCGGCCTCGCCGGGGATGCGCATCAGGATCGACGTGGTCGAGCCCCCGTACATGGCGCCGTAGTAGATGCCGGCGAGCATGACGATGGCCTTGGTGGCGTCCAGGCCGAAGGTCGCCGGGAGCAGGAGGCTGATGCCCGCGAGCGGGCCGACACCGGGCAAGACACCCACCAAGGTGCCGACCACGCAGCCGATGAAGCCGTACCAGAGCACCCCCGGCGAGAGCGCCACGGAGAAGCCGAGGTACAGGTTCTGGAATGTCTCGAGCACGTCAGAACCCGAGCGGGCCGCGCGGCAGCGGCACCCGAAGCAGGGTATCGAAGAGCAAGAACGAGCCACCGGCGACGACCACCGTCATCGCGCAGCGTGACGACGATGCCCTTGCGCTCGAGGACTCGGAGGAGGAACAGCATCACCACGGCGACGGTGAGGCGGTAGCCGAGCCGATCGAGGCCCCACGCGGCGAACGCGCAGGCGCTGAAGATGGCCACGGCGTGACGCCATTCGTGCCAGCTCACCTCGCTCATGCGCCCGCTCCGCGCGCCCATGACGGCGAGCGCGAGGCCGAAGACGATGAGGAGGAGCGCCAGCATCACCGGCATGTACGAGGGCCCCGGACGATGCAGCGAGCCGAGCGGGTACTGCCGGCTCTCCCATAGCGTGACGAGCCCGATGATGACCAGGGCCCCGCCCGCCGCCCGATCGATCGTCAGCATGGCGCCGAGCCTACTGGCCGCTCTCGACCTTGCCGATCTTCTGGACCACCGCGGTCAGCCGCTTCGCGTCCTGATCCCACCACACGTTGAACTGGTCGGCGTCCATGTAGGCCACCGGCATCTCCACCTTGGTATAGGCGTTGACGACCTCCGGCTCCTTCATGGCCTGGCGCATGGCGTCGCGGAGGATCTTGACCACGTGGGGTGGCGTGTCGCGCGGAGCCACGAGCCCGGCCCACGCGGTGTACTCCACGTCGTAGCCGAGGGACTTGAACGAAGGGACTTCGGGAAAGGCGCCGATCGGTGCACTCCCAGTGTGCGCGAGTAGCCGCAGCTTGCCGGCCTTCACCTGGGGCGCCACCAGCGCGGTGGTGCTCATCGTGACCTGGGCGTGGCCCCCGAGGATGGCGTTCATCATGGGACCGCCCCCCGTCGTCGGCAGGTGGCGCATCTTGAGCCCGGCCGCGTGCAGGAACATCTCCATGGGCACGTGGGAGGCGCCATACAGACCGGACGACGTGAACACGATCTCGCCGGGGCGCCGCCTGGCATCCTCGACGAGGTCCTTGACCGTCTTCCAGGGAGCGTCGGCGGGCACGGTGAGAATGGACGGCTCGGCGTTGACCCGCGCGATGCCGATGAGCTGCTCACGCGTGTATTTGGGGGGTCGGCCGAAGAGCTTGTCGACCTCGGGCAGTACGGACACGCTCACCAGGGCCATGAGCAAGGTGTACCCGTCGGGCTTGCTGGTGGCCACGAACTGGTTACCCACGGCGCCGGCCGCGCCGGGCTTGTTGGAGACGATCACCGGCTGCTTCAGGATCTTTTCGAGCGCGGCCGCTACCGGGCGGGCCGACAAGTCGGCGAGACCGCCGGGCGGGAAGGCCACCACGATGGTGATGGGGCGCGTGGGATACGACTCCTGGGCAACCGCCGTCTGGACCAGCGCGCCGATGAGCACGACGGCCACGCACAGCGCTCGGGTCATTTCCGGGACCTCCTCGTCACGGGATCGGCATCGTGGACAGGCCGGCGCCTGGATGGATGACGCCGGGCGCACGGATCGCGCGAGACTAGCAGCGCCCGGCGCGGAGCGTCAAGGCGAGCAGCGTCACGGGCGAGCTGCGTCCGACCGCGAGTCTGCGTCTTCTCGAGGACCGCGAGGCCATCGGCAAGGTCGTCATCACGCCGTAGGCCCGCCGGGCTTGCGCAGCCATGCCAGCCGCACCAGACTGAGTGCGCGAGCATCCCCGACGGGAGGACACGATGGCAACGGAGCAACCAGTTCGCCGCGTCGCCGTGGCGCTGTTCGACGGCTTCACCGTTCTCGACGTCTACGGGCCGGTGCAGGCCTTCGCGAGCTGTCGGGTGATGAAGGCCGACGGGACGCCGCATCGGCTCTACCAGATCTTCACCGTCGGCGAACGGCCCGGCCCGGTGCCGGCCGGCGAGGGCACGGCCACCGTGGCGGAGCACGCGTTCGCCGATGCGCCGCCGCACGACATCCTCCTGATCCCGGGCGGCTTCGGCACGCGCCGCGCGGTGAACGATCAGGGCTTCCTGAAACAGCTCGCCGCGGCGAGCGAGCGGGCCACGGTGACCACCACCGTCTGCACGGGCTCGGCCCTGCTCGCCCGCACCGGCCTGCTGGACGGGCGGCCGGCCACCAGCAACAAGCTCGCGTGGGACTGGGTCGTCCAGCAGGGGCCGCGCGTCCGCTGGCAGCGCCGGGCCCGCTGGGTGGACGACGGCAACGTGCTCACGTCCTCGGGCGTGTCGGCGGGCATCGACATGGCGCTGAGCCTGGTGGAGCGCCTCAACGGCCGCGAGATGGCCATCACGTCGGCGCGCAACATGGAGTACGTCTGGAACTCCGACCCCGCGAACGACCCCTTCGCTTGAGAGTGCGGGCTACACCAGCCGCGCCCGCAGGCGCGAGCTGATCCCGTCGACGACCATCACCATCGCGACGGTCACGAGGAGCACGGTGGAGGCCGCCGAGTAGTCGATCATCCGCAGATACGTTTGCAGATAGAAGCCGATGCCCCCCGCGCCGACGAAGCCCAGCACGGTCGCCGCCCGGATGTTCGTCTCCAGGCGGTAGAGGATGTACGAGAGGAACAGCGGGAGCACCTGGGGGAGCACGCCGAAGCGGAGGATTTGCAGCCTCGACGCGCCGGTGGCGGTGATGGCGTCGACCGGGCCGGCGTCGATCCCCTCGATGGCCTCCGAGTAGAGCTTGGCCAGCGAGGTGGTGGTGTAGGCGACGATCGCGAGGACACCCGGGAACGGGCCGAGCCCCACCGCCGCCACGAACAGCAGCGCGTAGACCAAGGTGTCGACGCTGCGGAAGACGTTCAGCACCACGCGCGCCGTCTGGAACAGGGCGGGCGGAGCCACGTTGCGAGCCGCCACGAAGCCGAGCGGCAGGGCGAACACGGCCGCCACCGCCGTGCCCAGCAGAGCGATCTCCACCGTCTTGAGGGCGCCGGCCAGAGCGGCGGGCAGCACGCTGAGATCCGGGGGCACCAGGCGGCGGAGAAAGTCGAGCATCCACGGCAGCCCGCGCACCAGGCGCGTGGGATCCGCTTCCGTGTCCCAGGCGATCCATCCCAGCACGGCGAGTCCGACCACGAGGGTCACGAGCCGTTCGCGTCTCACGCCACCTCCCCGTCGCCGTAGACGGCGCGCGCGACCTCGGGTGTCACCGCGGAAGGTGGTCCGTCGAACCGGATGCGCCCGGCGCGAAAGCCGACGACGCGCGTGCCGTAGGTCAGCGCGGTCTCGAGCTGGTGCTGGCTCACCACGAGCGTCAGGCCGCGCTCGCGGTTGATGCGCCGGAGAATGTCCATGATGCTCGCCGCGAGGTGCGGATCGAGGCTGGCCGTGGGCTCGTCGCCGAGAATCACGCTGGGCTGCTGCGCCAGCGCGCGGGCGATGGCCACGCGCTGCTGCTCCCCGCCCGAGAGCGTGTCCGCGCGGCGGTCGGCCATGTCCGCCAGGCCCACCTGGCTCAGGCATTCCCGGGCGAGCGCGCGGTCTGGGCGGGGAAATCGCCCGAGCAGGCTCGGCCAGGTGGGCAGGTAGCCGAGCCGGCCGGCGAGGACGTTGTCCAGCACGGAGGCGCGCCGGACCAGATTGAACTGCTGGAAGATCATGCCGATGCGGCGGCGCACGTCGCGCAAGGCCCGCGCGTCGGCGCCGGTGACCGGTTGGCCCGGCCACGCTGACCGTTCCGGCCGTCGGCTCCACCAGGCGATTGATCGAGCGCAGGAACGTGGTCTTCCCGGCCCCGCTCCGGCCGATGATGACGACGAACTCCCCGGGCTCCACGGTGAGATCCACGCCGTCGAGGGCCACGGTGGCCGGCGGGCGCACCACGCGCAGTCCACGCACGTCGATCATCCGCGCCAGCGGCTCATCTCCGGACCACGGCGGCACCGGCGCCAGCGGCCGGTCTTCTGGTCGCCCAGGCCGGCGCGACAGTGAGTCAGCGCGGGCGTGCGCCGATGAGGTCGACGGCGGCCCTCACCGGGTCGTAGTCGCGATCGTCGGCCGGCTCGAAGCCGTCGATGTCGTAGAGCCGCTTGAGGACCGCTGCGTAGGCGGGCGCCTTGATCTGTAAAAGGGCGGCGCGGACGCGCGCCACCACCGCGGGGTCGAGGCCGTCGCGCGCACAGATGCCGCTCTCCGGGATGGGAGGGCTCTCCACCACCCAGATGATTCGTTCGCGCTCGGCGGGGTCCTTGAGGTATTGCTCGCGCGCCATGTCGAACGAGGCGAGGGCGTCCACGTGCCCGTTCTGGAGCGCGCGCATTCCCGCATCGTGCGAGCCGGCAAACATCACCTCGCGGAAGAAGGTCTTCGGGTCTCGGTTCTTGACGAGCCCGCGCTGGACCAGCAACACCATCGGGTAGATGTAGCCCGACGAGCTGGCCGGGTCCACGAAGGCGATGGTCCGGCCGCGCAGTTCCTCCAGCGCGGTGATGCCGCTCTCCTTGCGGACGTAGATCCGCGAGGTGAACGTGGCCTTGCCGTGCCACAGGTTTCTGACCAGGATGGTGGCCCTCGCCTCGCGGTTGGCGAGGACGTAGCCGACCGGATGGGTGAAGGCGAGGTCGGCGGTCCGGTTGCGCAGCGCCTCGATCACCGCCGCGTAGTCGGCCGCCACGGTCACCCGCACCGGCGTCCCCGCGAGCTTGCCCAGGGCCTCGCCGAAGTCGCGGCCGGCGGCCAGCAGGTCCGTCGGCTTCTGCGATGGGGTGAGAACGAGGTGCAGCGATCCTTGGGCCCCGACGAACGTGGTCCAGCCCGCGAGGAGGAGAACGACGGTGAGCCACGGCAGCACGCGCCTCATGGTTGGTTGCGGCTCATGCTACCGCATCCCGGGCTCGGGCCGCCGCCCCACCGTCATCATGTGAGCGCTCACGCCCAGCAGCGACGGCTCGCGCTCGACGGCGCGGGCCGCCATCAGTAGATGTTCACGGCCTATCGGATTGGCCCAGCGCGCAGCCACGTCAGGAAGTGTCCAGCCGAGTCCCTCGACGCCCACCGTCTCCACGACCTCGAAGCCCGCTTCCTGCACCTCCGCGGGTAGCTCCTCGGGCCGGTGAAAGTAGGCCGTGGTGAACCACTCGTGACGGAGTGTGGGGTTGCGATGCTGGCCGATCCGCAGATCGTCCGCCACGATCGTCGCGGCGTCCGGATCTCCCAGGAGGCTTCCGGCGAGTCCGCTGAAGAGCGACGCGAAGCGCGAGATGCCCACGGCGAAGACCAGGCCGCCACGACGGAGGACCCGCCACGCCTCGCGCAGCGCCACGATCCGTTCGCTGCGCTCCGTGAGGTGGTAGAGAGGCCCCATCAGCAGCACGGTATCGACGCAGGCGTCCGGCATGGCGAGCCGGCGGGCGTCGCCCAGCCGGACGCTGGCCAGGGGATGATCGGGCTGGCGCGCCGAGGCCTGGCACGCCTGCTCGACGTGCAGCGGCATGGAGTCGACGAGATGCACGACGTAACCGCGCGAGGCGAGCCAGCAGGCGTAGGCGCCCGGTCCGCCGCCGACGTCGAGGGCGATCCCGGGCGCCGGCGGCAGGTGGCGCAAGAGCAGCTCGCGCGTGCGCTCCGCCTCCAGGGGCCCGTGGCCGAGCGAGAGGCGCTCGGCCTCTCGTGCCGCCGCGTAGTGGGCGTGGATCTCGGGAGGCAGGGGCGGCGTGCTCACGGAGTCACCGCGCGATTAGCGCGGCTCGCCGCCAGCATCCGAAGCGCCGGGCGGTGAGGCGCTTCTGGAAGAAGTGGTGCCGGTGCCCGGTCGGATGGTCCTCCAGGACCCCGAAGCTCTCGTAGCCGAGCTTGGGATAGAAGTCCGGAGCCTGAAAGCTGAACGTCGTGAGCCAGGCGCGCGTACAGCCGCGCTCGACGGCATAGCGCTCCGCCGCGTCGAGAAGCTGGCTGCCATAGCCGTGGCCCCGCAGGGGCTCGGCCACCCACAGGATCGCGACGTGCAGCCACCCACCCCAGATAGCGCCGAGGAGACCGCCGAGCACCTCGTCGTGCTCGTCCCTGCAGGAAGATCGATACCGTGTGGTACTCGGCGAGTCCGGTGACCGCCACGTTGAAGGTGTCGAGATGGTCGCGGACATGCTGCCGGAGACTCTCCGACGCGTGCGGCTCGATGCTGATCCGGAGCGTGCTCATGCCCGGGCGACCCCCGCCGCCGCCGCGGCGCGCTGGCAGCCCTCGGGCTTGAACACTCGCTCGGTCGAGGCCGGAAACCTGGCCAGCGTCTCGACCGGACGGACCGGGCGCCGGACCAGTTCGCCGCCGCAGTTCGGGCACTGCCCGCGGAGAAGGCGCTCCGCGCAGTCGCGGCAGAAGGTGCACTCGAAGGAGCAGATGAAGGCGTCGCGCGAGGCCGGGTCCAGGCTCCGGTCGCAGCACTCGCAGCTAGGGCGAAGCTGAAGCATCGAGGTCACCTCCCGCGGCTCTCCCGCGACCCACGACGATCACCTCCGGAGTGTAGCCCGCGGCGATGGCTCTCACCGTCGAAACGGGCGTGAGCACCGTCGCGACATCCACGCCCAGCTTCGGTTCGGGATCGCCGTAGCCCTCGGGCGACCATGGCCAGAGCGCGCCACGCCAGATGAGCAGCGGGCTCTCCTGCGGCCCTCGCGCAACGAACACCCCGTCGGGAAGGCTCCCGATATCGGCGAGAAACGTGCGCTGGAGGCCTTCGGGGGTCAGCCGGTCGCGGTGCAGCTCACCATCGATCGCTCCGATCAGCACGCCGCGGGCCAGACCACGCTCCGGGTTTCCGCCGAGCCAGGCCGCCTTGAAGCGCCGGTAGTCGGCACGCCGGCACTCGCCGCAGGGCCGATGGCCGGCGGCGAGCGCAGTGGCCTCGTCGAGGAAGAACAATTCGGTGTAGCGGCCCGGAGTCATCACCGTTCGCCGGCGTCCCTTGAAGGCGAGGAGGCACGTGACCCAGGCGCGATATCCCGGGACCTGACGGCGAACGACCTGGCGGGTCGCGTCGTGGAGCCGCCCGCGGTTGCCCATCCGCGCGCCGCGCGCCGTCACCGCGATGAGGTCGCCGCGGGGGGTGACGCGATTCTGGAGAGGCATGCTCGCCCGCCGGCTCACGGCGTCCCCGCGCGCCGCTCGAGATCGGGCTCGCTGGCCGGCGGCTCGTAGTGGCGAAGCTGGAGGTCGAGGACGTCCTCGCGGGCGTCGGAGAGATCGCGGCCGGAGACCACCCGCCCGCGCAGGCGCTCGCGCAGCACCTGCTCCGGCGCGTCGCACCACACGATGCGGAACGCCACGCCGCGCCGCTGCGCCAGGGCTCGCGCCGCGTCGCGCTCGGCGCGGCGGCCGAAGACACCGTCGAGCACCACACTGAAGCCCGTGCGGAGCAGCGCCTCGGCCACGTCGAGACACGCGGCGTACGTTCGCCGCGTCATCTCCGGCGTGTACAGCCCCTCGCCGATCCCTCCGGTGTGGCGCTGGTGCCAGGGCACGCCGGCGAGCTGCTTGCGGACCGCGTCGGTGCGGATCACGATCGCCCGGGCCGCGTGCGAGATCGCCCGGGCGACCGTCGATTTGCCGCTGGCGCTGAGCCCGGTCATGACGGTCAGCGACGGCGTGCCGCGAGGCTGCACGTAGGAGGCGGCGAGATCGAAGTAGCCGCGTGCGCGCGAGACCAGTGCGGCGTGGTCCCCGCGCGCGCGATCCACCGCTTGAAGGCCGTAGACTTTGCCGCGGATCCACGCCCGGTACGCGCGATAGAAGTCCAGCAGCGGCACCGCACCGTAGTCGCCGCTGGCGTCGAGATAGGCGTTGACGAAGTCGAGGGCGAGGTCCGGGCGACCGAGGACGTCGAGATCCATGGCCAGGAAGGCGATCTCCGCCGGCCGTGTCGCCGTAGCGAAAGCGGTGGTTGAACTCGATGCAGTCGAAGACCTGGATGGGATCGGTGCAGCACACGTGCTGGGCCTGGAGATCGCCGTGGCAGTCGCGGATGCGGCCCGCGCGCACGCGCTCGGCGAAGCGCCGCTGCTGACCGCGCAGCGTCTGGCGCAGAAACGCCGGCACGGCCGCCCGCGTCTCGCGCCGGGAGCGCCTCACGCGGGAAAGCGCCTGGTCTGCGCGAGGTTCTGTTCCAGGTTGCGGCGGATCGCCTCGGCTCGGCCGAAGCGCGCGATGGCGGGCCCCGTCGCGGCGCGCGCGTGAAAGTCGGCGATGATGCGGCCGATGTCCTCCATCAGCCGGTGATCGGCCTGCTCCGCCTCGACGAGCCGGTCGAGCATGCGATCGGCGGGCAGGCGCCGCATCCACACCGCGACCTCGTGCGTGCGTCCCGCGCCGCCGAGGCGGTAGGCGCCGCCGGCGCGCGTCGACGCCGACCACGTCGAGATACGCGTTGGGGGCCAGGCGCTGGTTCAGGCGCACCTCCTCCCGGCAGAAATGACGGCGCCGGGCCAGGGTCGCGGAAGTCGAGGAAGCCGAAGCTCACCGGTTTCTTGACCTTGTAGACGTACTCGCCGGCCAGGAACACCCACGAGATGTGCGTCTCGATCAGCTCCGACGGCAGCCGGCCGGTGCGCGTAGAACGACGGGCTCGGCGAACGGGCGGACGCGAGCGGGAAGGGTGCTCACCGCGTGGTATCGTAACGCGACCTGGCGTCGTGGGAGGCGTGGCGATGACCCGCCTGGCGCCAGTTCGTGACAAGGAGCTCGACATGATCGTTCCCCTGACCCTCGGCGACTTTCTCGAGCGCGCAGAGTTCGTGTACGGAGAGCGGGAGGCGGTGGTCGACGAGCCGAGCCCGCCGGGCGGCGGCCTGGGCCGGATCACCTACGGCCAGTTCGCTCAGCATGGCGCGCAGCCTCGCCGCGGCGCTCGACGATCTCGGCGTCCCCGCCGGCGCCCGCGTGGCCGTCGTCTCGCCCAACGCGACCCGCTTCCTCGTGAGCCTGTTCGGCGTGAGCGCCTACGGCCGAGTGCTCGTCCCCGTCAACTACCGGCTGAGGGCGGACGAGATCGCCTACATCCTCGAGCACTCGGGCTCGTCGGTCCTGCTCGTCGACCCCGAGCTGGACGAGCCGCTGCGTCATCTGAAACTGGCGCATCGCTACGTCCTCGGCGCGGAGACGGATCCTCTCCTCTTCGGCCGCCCCGACGCTCGACCCCGGCACGCGGTCACCGACGAGAACGCCACGCTCTCCATCAACTACACCTCGGGGACCACGGCCCGGCCGAAGGGCGTGCAGCTCACCCATCGCGGGTGCTGGCTCAACGCCGTCGCCTTCGGCTGGCACGTGGGGGTGAGCGATCGCGACGTCTACCTCCACACCCTGCCGACCTTCCACTGCAACGGCTGGGGCATGCCCTATGCCCTCACCGCCATGGGCGCGCGCCAGGTCATCATCCGCAAGATCGACGGTGAGGAGATCCTGCGCCGGGTGGACGCCGAGGGCGTGACGCTCTTCAACGGCGCCCCCGCCGTGGTCGCCGCCGTCCTCGATGCCGCCGCCGCCCGGCGCCAGCGGGTGTCGAGATTCCGGGCCGAGGGCGCATGCGCATCGTGGTGGCGGGGGCGCCGCCTCCGTCGAAGACCATCGAGCGCGTGGAGACCGAGCTGGGCTGGGAGTTCATCCAGATCTACGGGCTCACGGAGACCTCGCCGCTGCTCACCATCAACCGCGCGCCGAAGGAATGGGACGGCCTCGCCTCGGACGAGCGCGCCCGGCGCCTCTCCCGGGCGGGCGTGCCCGGCATCGGCGTGCGCATGGCCGTGGATGCCGAGGGCGAGCTCCTCGCGCAATCCAACCACGTGTTCGAGGGCTACTGGAACCAGCCCGACGAGACGGCCAAGGCGCTGGAGGACGGTTGGTTCCACACCGGCGACGGCGGCCACCTGGAAGGCCCGTACGTGGTGATCTCCGACCGCAAGAAGGACGTCATCATCACCGGCGGCGAGAACGTCTCGTCGATCGAGGTCGAGGACTGCCTCTACCAGCACCCCGCCGTGGCGGAGGCGGCGGTGATCGGCGTCCCCGACGAGAAGTGGGGCGAGACCATCAAGGCCCTGGTGCTGCTGCGCCCGGGCACGCAGGCCACGGAGGCCGAGCTGATCGCCTTCTCCCGCTCGCGCCTCGCCCACTTCAAGTGCCCGACGTCGGTCGAGGTGCGCGAGGCCTTGCCGCGCACGGCCACGGGCAAGCTCCAGAAGTTCAAGCTGCGCGAACCCTACTGGGAGGGCCGCAGCCGCCGGGTCAACTGACCGGATCGGAAGCTACTTCAGCTCGTCGAGGGTGAGGCGGAAGCTCGGCACGAAGGTGCCGAGGAAGTAGCGCACCTCGGGCAGGTCGACGCTCTCTACGCTCTGGCGCAGAACCTTCTCCGCCTCGACGAACTCGCGGTTCCCCGCGCTCGTCTCCTCCAGACACTTGATGTAGGCGCAGAGCTTGTCCGCCGCCTTGATCAGCTCGAGGTAGGCGCTTGGCTCATGCCGACACGCAATCGCTCACGCGACGAAGACGTAGTTCATCCGCCCATCCTGCCGAGGCTCTGTCTCATGCGCCGACGATGCGCTCGATGGCCACTTCCAGCTTGCGCGCGGACTCGGCCAGACGGGCGCGGATCCCCGCCACCGTCTCCTCGTCGCCGCGTAGTCCGACGGCGAGGAGGTCGGCCTGGCGCAGCGATTCCGACGGCGCCGGGCCGCCCTGCAGCGCGCGGGTGGCGATGAAGCGCCCGGGATCGAGGGCCTGGCGGATGGTGACCGCAGTGAGGCCCGCCTTCTCGCCGTGGTAGAGCACCGCGGCCTCGTCGAGCCGCTCCGGCGTGACATCTCCAGGGCCAAGCCCGCGCTCCTCACAGAGCCGCACCAGGATGCCCACGATCTGGTGCGCCGTCCGCCAGGGCAGATCGCGCTCGCGCACGAGCGCCCCCGCGAGGTCGGTGGCCGTGGCCCAGTGGCGCCACGCCTGCTCGCGCATGTGCTCGCGGCGCACGCGAAGCGCGGGGAGCAGCTCGCCGAACCAGCCGAGGTCGCGCACGCAGTGGTCGGCCACCCGCCAGAGCATGTCGAGCGCGTAGTAGCGCTCGGTGACGGGCAGCGCGGTGGGGCCCTTCAAGGCGTGATACGACGTCACCACGCAGCCCAGCGCCTCCGCCGCGGCGCCCTTGATCTCCGCCGGCCCGATGACGTTCTTCTTCTGCATCATGATGCTGGAGGTGTTGCAGTACTGGTCCGGGATGTCGACGAAGGCGAACTCGCTCGTGCTCCAGAGGATGAGATCATCGGCCCACTTGGCCAGCGTGTGGTAGAGCAAGGCGAGAACCATGGGCACGTCGAGGCTGTCGTCCGGCGTCAGCTCGAGGATGGCGTCGGCGGCGTTCTCGTGCACGGCGTCGAAGCCGAGCAGCTCGGCGGTGCGCGTGCGATTCACCGCGAAGTCGGAGCCCACCATGATGGCCGCGCCGGCGGCGCTGACGTTGACGCGCCGGTAGGCGCCGTGCAGACGATCGAAGTCGCGCGCGAGGTTGGCCGCCCACGAGAGCAGCAGATGGGCCAAGGTCATCGGCTGGGCGTGCTGGCCGAAGCTATAGCCGGGCAGGATGGTGTCTGTGTGCTGGCGGGCGAGGTCGATCAGCACGCGACGCAGACGGTTGACCGCGTCCATCACCTCGAGCAGCGTGTCGCGCTGGAGCGTGTTGATGCCGACGGAGCTGAGGTCGCCGGAGCTGCGCGCCAGATGCAGGCGCCCGCCGATCTCCTCGCCCAGCGCGCGGATCAGGTACTGCTCGCCGGAGTGGAGGCCGCCGCCCACGCGCATGCGGACATCCTCTACGCCTTCCTTCTCCATCTGGCGCAGAGCCTTGAGGATGGCGGCGCCGTGCTCCCGGCGCAGCAGTCCCTCCTCCACCAGCATCACGGCGTGCGCCTTGTCGAAGGCGTGCATGACCCGGAGCATGGGGCGCGTGCGGCTGGCGTAGAGGCGCCCCAGCTCGGGCAGCATCTCCTCGCTCAGCCGGATGCCGGCGCGACGAAATCCCCTGTAGTCGGACGATGGTTGCTTGAGCATGGGCGAGAGTGTAGCCGGGGGCGTGGGGACGGTCCACCGCGCCGGATGCAGCGCCATCAGTGTCCAGGCTTTGGCACCATTCCGATACGCTTGCGGCGGCGAGGGCGGGGACGTATTCTCTCGCCACCGCGATGGTGGGGACGAGTCACTCCGTTCATTACCGATGGGTTCCGGGCAACCCGATCGGTGTCCGTGAGCCCGACCTGATTGGCGCACCTCCGCCGCGGCTCCTCGATCGCGTCCGCGCCGCCCTTCGCGCCCGCCACTACAGCCGCCGCACCGAGGACGCCTACGTCGCCTGGATCAAGCGCTACATCTTCTTCCACGGCAAGCGCCACCCGGCCGAGATGGGCGCGCCGGAGGTCACCGGCTTTCTCACCTCGTTGGCCGTGGACCGTCACGTCGCCGCCTCGACCCAGAACCAGGCGCTGAGCGCCCTGCTGTTCCTGTACCGCGACGTGCTGGAGGTTGACCTCCCCTGGCTGGACGGCGTCGTGCGCGCCAAGCGCCCGGCGCGGCTGCCCGTGGTCCTCACCCGCGACGAGGTGCGCGCCGTGCTCCAGCGACTGGACGGTGTGCCGCGACTCATGGCCTGCCTGCTGTACGGCGCCGGCCTCCGCGTCCTCGAATGCTGCCGCCTGCGAGTCCAGGACATCGACTTTGCCACCAACCAGATCGTCGTCCGTGGGGGCAAGGGCGACAAGGACCGGGTCACGATGCTTCCGGCCATCGCGAAGCCCGATCTCGCCCGACATCTCGAAGCGGTTCGCGGCCAGCACCAGGAAGACCTCGCCGCCGGCGCCGGCTGGGTGGAGTTGCCAACGGCTCTCCTCCGGAAGTATCCGAACGCCGGTCGGCAGTGGGCCTGGCACTGGACCTTTCCAGCGACCCGCATCTACCGCGACCGCCTGACCGGCCAGCTCCGGCGCCATCACCTGCACGAGACCGTCCTGCAGCGCGCGGTGAAGGCAGCCGCGCGCCAGGCTGACATCCCCAAGCGCGCGAGTCCCCACACGCTGCGCCACTCGTTTGCCACCCACCTCCTCGAGGATGGCCACGACATCCGGACCGTTCAGGAGCTGCTAGGACATAACGACGTCAGCACCACGATGATCTACACCCACGTCCTGAACCGCGGTCCCGCCGCCGTGCGGAGCCCGGCCGACCGGATGTTCTCGTGACCCGCCCCCGCGCTGCCCCCCAGCCCAGACACCACGCGATAGACGACAGCGTCCCGCAGCCTATCGCTCCTGCACAGTACCGATCCTGGGGAGCTCAAGATGGCGACGGAAAAGGACGGACCGAGCATTCGGAACATCCAGGCTCGGTCGCGATAGGCTGCAGACTGACGCCGCGGCCACCGTGCTACGCGGGTCAGCCTAT
>CAWKCA010000007.1:0-94246 GCA_963848005.1 uncultured Candidatus Rokubacteria bacterium | reverse complement strand
CCACTCGACCACCGGGTGGATCGCCGTGCACTTCTCCTTGATGATGGCCGGTACTGCGCGTGTCCAGCTCCTCGATGCTTCGCTGGACGGCCATGGAGAACAGGGGCAGCACCTCTTCGAGTTGGGCAGATGCGTCGCGTTGAGGTCACCGGGCCGGGGCGAGATGAGCTCGAGGGTACCGATCACCTTGTCCTGGTAGTGTAGCGGCGCGCAGACGAAGGTGCGGGCCCCGGGGCCCGCGATCAGTCTTCCTCCGATCTGTGGGGTTGGGCCACGCCATGAGGTCGTCTACGATGACGGGCGGTTCTGGAGGCAGCCCGCTCGTACAGCGAGCCGGCGAACTCGGACGTCTTGTGGTGCGCCGAGTCCGCGAAGATGCTGCGCGTTCGTGGCTCATGGCATCGTTGAGCACGAGCACGCGGTCACCCTCCACGGCGGCCAGGCCCAGGTGCAGGCTAGGCCGGCGGAACAGCGTCCGGAGCTTGGCCTGCAGGCCCTGGAAGCGGGCGTGGGACACGATGGATTCCTTGTCGATCAAGTTCTCGCTCAGCGAGGAGAGCACTTCCTGATCGGTGACGTCGACGGCCTTCAGGATCATGAAGCCGCGCAGCGCGAATTGCTCCGGCGGCAGCAGCTCGCGCGGGTCGACGTATGTTGCCGCTGCGGAGCCGCCGCTGGCGGCCTCCGTGAGCCGCGGCACCGGCCCGAGCGACTTGACCTCCACGAAGCGCCAGTCGACGATGGAAGTGCCGTTCCAGCGTGGTGGCGGATCCACCGAGGTGAAGATGACGGAATCTCAGACGCCAAGGTCGATCCCGTACAGGCGCTCGAGAATGAGCTTATAGGCGAGCAGGAGCTTCGTCGAGGCGAGCCGCCGCTCGTCGAGGTTCACCCCGCCGTGGAGCGTCCCGTCGTCGTTCATGAGCGAGCGGCGGAAGGCGGCGGTGGCATAGAGGCGCGGAGCTGGAAGGGAAACAGGGCCGCGCCATATCTTCCTGCTCCCAGAAGGCGGGCGGGAACATGGCGCTCATCATGAGATCGACGAGCCTCCCCTGGTGTTTCCCGATGATCGATACGTCCTCGATGATCCCGGCCAGCTCGGGCGCTTGCCGGACCTTCTCGCGGATGATGCCGGGCAGCGGGCCCCGGCCGAACTCGCTGTAGGCCGAGACTTGCGTCCAGAAGGTGATGAGCGGAGCGAGGCTCAGCTGGCACCGGAAGGGAAGCGCCTTGAGGTGCGCCGCCGGTGGAGCTGGAGTCGGCGGGACCCGGCCACGAGGCCGCTCGTGGTGGCCATGCGCGCATTATACCGGCAATAAATCGGCGGGCCACGCCGGGGTGGGGCGCGGCGCCGGGGAACTCCGGGGGACTAGACGCCGGCCAGACCTACCGCATGGCGGATCTTCGCGAGCTGGCCAGCATGGTCGTTCCAGTGGTAGTCGAACAGGGCACCAACGTACATGGAGATCGTGATCTCATCGGTGCCCATGAACTGTTTGAAGAGCGGATGTGCGCGCCTTGCGGTCGAACTCCTGCTCCTCGAGTCCATCGATGAAGGCGAGCACCCGCCCGCGTTGCGCCTCGAGCGCCTCTCTAAGCTGGGCGAGCGTCATCTGCCTCGCTGGTCGTCGAGATAGGTCTCCCCGGGCGTGATCTCGACGAGCGGATGGTCGCGCTCCGCAAACGTGCTGAGGATCGCCGCCGGGTCGAATCCGGCTCGAAGAGCAAATGGGAGAGGACCTCGCGCGTGGTCACTCGCCCGGGGCATCGGCACGCTCCATGTGAGCGTCCATGCCGTGGAGCTGACGGCTGAGGTTCTCCCACGCCGCGTCGATGCGTCCTCGCAGTTCGGGGGCGTTCTTGCTGGCCATTGTCCTCCTGCATCGCGGCGATCGCCCCCATGAACCCAAGGCGGGCATCCCGTCCGCCGGCCTGGGAATCCGGCCGCAGGCGCGCCGCGGAACACCCCCGCCATCCGCCGATACCGATACTCCGGCGGCGACCGGGCCCTGTCAAGGGCGGTGCACCGACGAGCCCCCGACAGGGCCGGAGGAGTGACCTGCCACGGCGGCCTGTCCTTCGACAAAACTTCGTCCACAGCTAAGTGATTGATCTGTCAGGCCCCCATCCGGAGACAATCCGCCCGTGATCACCCTCCTGCTCCACCTGCTCCGGCTCCTCCCCTTCCTCCTCGGCGGCCACCGCCAGCTCGCTCTCGAGAACCTGGCCCTGCGCCAGCAACTCGCCGTCTACAAGCGAACATGCCCCGCCCGCAGCTCCGCCCGGCTGACCGCCTGTTCTGGGCCGGCCTGGCCAGACTCTGGACCGGCTGGCGGCAGGCGCTGGTCATCGTCTCGCCCGACACCGTCCTGCGCTGGCAGCGCCGCCGCTTCCGTGAGTACTGGACCCAGCTCTCTTCGCCGCCCGACCGCAGGGCGCCCGCCCCTCGACGCCGAGATCGCCGCCCTGATCAGGAAGATGGCCGCCGCGAATCCTCTGTGGGGCGCCCCCCGCATCCATGGCGAGCTCCTGAAGCTCGGCATCGACGTCGCCGAGCGGACCGTCTCCCGCGTCATGCCGAAGCGTCGTCCCGAGCCCTCTCAGACCTGGCGGACGTTCCTCGCCAACCACATCGCGCGACCTGGTCTCGATCGACTTCTTCACCGTGCCCACCGCTCGCCTCCGCGTCCTCTTCGTCCTTGTCGTCCTCGCCCACCACCGCCGGCGGGTCGTCCACTTCAACGTGACCGAGCATCCCACCGCCGCCTGGACCGCCCAGCAGATCGTCGACGCCTTCCCGGACGACTCCGCACCGGCCTATCTCCTCCGCGACCGCGACCAGGTGTACGGCCAGCAGTTTCGGCACCGCTTGAAGGGCATGGGGATCGACGATGTCCTCACGGCGCCGCAGAGCCCGTGGCAGAACCCTTTCGTGGAGCGGCTCATCGGCTCGATCCGGCGCGAGTGCCTGAATCACGTGCTCGTCCTCGGCGAGCGACACCTCCGCCGCATCCTGACCCGCTACTTCGGCTACTACCATCAGGCGCGCACACATCTCGCGCTCGACAAGGACGCACCCGACCTCAGGCCGATCGAGTTCCCCGCGGCAGGGAGGATCGTGCAGCTTCCCGAAGTCGGCGGCCTGCACCATCGCTACATCCGCCAAGCAGCGTAGTTCGGCCTTCTCCGTCCTCCGTACCCGCGGCCGATCCGGTCTCGCTCGCCTGCTTGCTTTCGCTCATCAATCGAGAATCCGGTGGATCCGTGCCCGGATCACCAGTCTGGGAAACTCGGTCGTTCTGTCTCAAGCGCGGCACGCGGCCGTGGCCTGCGGACCCCGGATGGCGTCGGGCAGGTCGGACGACGTTTTGGCGAAGGACTACCTGTTGACCGGGTTCGCTCAGTGCTCGGTCTGCGGCGGTCCCATCGGCTGCGACACCCGCACCCACGGCTCGCCCGGGAAGCGGGTGAAGGTGAAGGTCTACTCCTGCATGCGCATGAAGAACCGCGGAAACTGCAACAACTCCGGGGCGTCCGCATCGAGCGGATGGACTCCGCGGTGCTGGGGGCGATCGCGGATGCCATCAGCGAGGCCAGCATCAACGAGGCCCTGGACCAGGCGCTCAAGCACATCGTGGGCGGTGGGCACGAGGAGAGACGCTCGAACGTGGCGAAGGAGCTGTCGCAGGTGGAGCGCCGTATCAATCGTGCTCTGGATCTACTGCTTGACGACGACAGCCCGGCCGCGGACCTGAAGCAGCGCATCCGCGAGGAGCAGGCCAAGAGGGATGAGCTGGTGAGCGAGCTGCAGGCGCTCGATCAGGCCACCGATACGGCGAAGCAGGCTGACGAGGTCCGGCGTGAGCTGCTGGCGAACCTGGCCGACGTGCGAACACTGCTCGGCCGGACGACGGCACAGGCCAGGCAAATGTTGCGCAGGCTCCTCGTCGACAAGCTGATGTTGGAGCCGATCGATGGTGGGTACCGCTTCACTGGGAACCACGGGCCGGCCGGCGTGCTCTCCGTGGAAACACGGAAGCAGGCTGTTTTTATGGTGGCCCCAACGGGATTCGAACCCGTGTTTCAGCCTTGAGAGGGCCGTGTCCTGGGCCTCTAGACGATGGGGCCACCTAACCCGCCGCTGGTCGGCGGGAACTGCGTGAGTGGCTGGGGGAGGAGGATTCGAACCCCCGCTACCAGGGCCAGAACCTGGCGTCCTACCACTAGACGATCCCCCACCGACTCGTGAGGCTCCGTTACTCTACCACAGGCTCAGCGAAGCGTGGCCCTCAGCACGCGACTCGGCCGGAATTTGGGCACCCGTGCGGAGGGGATGATGATCTCGCGACCCGTGCGCGGGTTGTGGCCGTTGCGCGCGGCGCGCCGGGCCACCACGAACGTGCCGAAGCCGCTGATGGTGACGCGCTCGCGGCGATGGAGCGCTTCCAGCACCGATGAGAGGAAGGTGTTGACGGCCCGCTCGGCCGAGACCTTCGAGCCGCCCGACGCGCGCGCCATGATGGCGACGAGGTCCGCCTTGGTCACCCATCCTCTCTACGCGCGCGCTACGATGGTGTCAATGGTGTTGCGCCGTTTTCTGTCCTGTCAATTCGCGTCGCCACGCGCGTGACGCTCCGCGCCGCCGGCGCGCGGACAGCTTGTGACATAATCGTGCACGATCCAGTCCGAAAAGAGGAGCCGTGATGCGTCCGCCGATCGACCTGTCCGTCATCATCCTCACCGTGGCCGCACTCGTGCTCGCCGTGATCGCCTACCTCAAGGACCCGGGGCTCCCCATGCTCGGGGCCCAGACGGGCTTCAAGATGCTCTGGTTCGTGCTTC
Source organism: uncultured Candidatus Rokubacteria bacterium (assembly GCA_963848005.1). Lineage (GTDB taxonomy): Bacteria > Methylomirabilota > Methylomirabilia > Rokubacteriales > CSP1-6 > CAVWFS01. The sequence continues at coordinate 89,404 of CAWKCA010000007.1, read as the reverse complement.
CGCGGCTCGTTCCCGCGCTCATCCTGGCCGGGCTCCTTCAGGTCGTGATCCCGCAGGAAATCGTCGCGCGCTACTTCGGGCGCGAGGCGGGGTTCAAGGGCATTGTCATCGCCTCCTTCGCCGGTATCTTGACCCCCGGCGGTCCCATGGTGACCGTGCCCTTCCTCGTCGCCCTCGCCAACTCGGGCGCGGCGCTGGCGCCGCTCGTCGCCTACATGACGTCGTGGTCGCTCTTCGGCATGCAGCGGATCATCGCGTGGGAGGCGCCGCTCATGGGCTGGCACTTCGTGGGCGTGCGCGTCGTCTCGAGTCTGGCGTTCCCGTTCCTCGCCGGCTGGATCGCCCAGATGCTCCAACCCGATTGATGCCCGCGCCGCACCAGGCCGCCGCGTGATCTGCCGGAACCTTCAGGACCTCGCCCTGCTGCTCGAGAAGCGCGGGCAACTCCGCCGCATCACCGCGCCCGTCTCGCGCGATCTCGAGATCAGCGAGATCACCGATCGCGTGTCGAAGGCCTCGCCGCATGAGAACGTGGCCCTCCTCTTCGAGCGGGTGGAGGGCTTCGACATGCCCGTGCTCATCAACGCCTTCGGCTCGGCCGAGCGCATGGCGTGGGCCCTGGGCGTCGAGCGTCTCGACGAGCTGTCCACGCGCGTCGCCGCGCTCCTCGACCTCCGCATGCCCGGCACGTTCGGCGAGAAGCTGGCCAAGCTCGGCACCGTGATCGACCTCGTCAAGGCGGGACCCCGACGCGTGACCACGGCGCCCTGCCAGGAGGTCGTGGAGACGGAACGCCCGTCGCTCGCCGGCATTCCCGCCCTGCGCTGCTGGCCCGGCGACGGGGGGCGGTACATCACCTTGCCCGCGGTGTTCACCCGCGATCCGCGCACGGGCGCGCGCAACGTCGGCATGTACCGACTACAAGTATTCGACGATCACACTCTCGGCATGCACTGGCAGACGCACAAGGGTGGCGCCGAACACCAGCGGGTGGCGACGGAGCGTCCCCGGGCCGGGGCCGACGGGGAGCGGATGCCGGTCGCCATCGCCCTCGGCGGCGATCCCGCGATGATCTACGCCGCCTCGGCGCCGCTCCCGCCCGGCGTGGACGAGGTCGTCTTCGCGGGCTGGCTGCGGGGAAGCGGCGTGGAGCTGGTCCGGTGCCGCACCATTGATCTCGAGGTCCCCGCCGAGGCCGAGATCGTCCTCGAGGGCTACGTCGATCCCTTCGACAGCCGGCTCGAGGGGCCTTTCGGCGACCACACCGGCTACTACTCGCTGGCCCGCGACTACCCGGTGTTCCATCTCACCGCCGTCACGCGGCGCGGGCGGCCGATCTATCCGGCCACCTTGGTGGGCCGTCCGCCGCAGGAGGACTACTGGCTCGGCAAGGCCACCGAGCGTCTGTTCCTGCCCATCATCAAGATGATGCTGCCCGAGGTGGTGGACATGAACATGCCGGCCGAGGGCGTGTTTCACAACCTCGTCATCGTCTCCATCCGCAAGCGCTATCCCGGCCACGCCCGCAAGGTGATGAGCGCGCTGTGGGGCATGGGCCTCATGATGCTGGCCAAGACCATCGTGGTGGTGAGCGAGCACGTGAACGTGCACGACCTCTCCGAGGTCGCGTGGCGCGCCACCGGCAACATCGACCCGCGGCGCGACCTCATGGTCATCGAGGGGCCCATGGACGACCTCGACCACGCGGCGCTGCGCCACCGCTTCGGTGGCAAGCTGGGCATCGACGCCACCGAGAAGGGACCGATGGACGAGGTCGGGCAGCCCTGGCCGGACGAGATCCGCATGAGCGACGAGGTCCGCGAGCGGGTCACCCGACGCTGGAAAGAGTACGGCCTGTGATGCGCAGTGGGCGGCGCCGAACGTGACCACGCTCCGCCACGTGCTCGAGGCCATCAAGTTCGAGCACACGGTCTTCGCGCTCCCCTTCGCCTACATCGCCATGATCCTGGCCGCCGGCGGCTGGCCCGGCTGGTGGACGGTGGTGTGGGTGACCTTGGCCATGGCGGGCGCTCGCACCTGCGCCATGGCCGCCAATCGGGTGATCGATCGCGCGATCGACGCGCGCAACCCTCGCACCGCCGGCCGGCACCTGCCACGGGGCCTCCTGCGCGCCGGCGTGCTGCGGGGGCTGGCCACGGCAGGCGCGGCGCTGATGTTCCTCTCGGCGTGGATGCTGAACCCGCTGTGCCTGGCCCTCTCGCCCGTGGCCCTCGTCTTCCTCGTGGGCTACTCGTACACGAAGCGCTTCACCGTGACCTCGCACTGGATCCTCGGCTTCACCGACGGCATCGCCGCCGCCGGAGGGTGGATCGCCGTGCGCGGCCACTTCGATCCGCCTGCCTTCGTGCTGTGGTTCGCGGTCACCGTGTGGATCGCGGGCTTCGACCTCATCTACGCCTGTCAGGACGTGGCGGTCGACCGCGCCCAGGGTCTCCACTCGGTCCCCGCGCGCTTCGGGGTCGCGCTCGCCCTCGCCCTCGCGCGCGTCAACCATGCCCTCACCGCGCTGGCCCTCGGCGCCGTGGGCTGGCTGGAGGGTCTGGGCTTTCTCTACTGGGCGGGCTGGCTCGCCGTGGTGGGCTTGTTCGTCTACGAGCACTCGCTGGTGACGCCGCGCGATCTGTCGAAGATCAACGTTGCCTTCTTCAACGTCAACGGCTACATCGCGGTGATCATGCTCCTCGCCGTGGTCAGCGGCCTCTGGCGGTGACCTCGCCTCACCCCGAGCAGCGGGCGGCCCGAGCCGAGCCCGCCGGCGCGAAGGCCAGGCTCGTCAGCACGATGTTCACGCGCATCGCGGGGCGCTACGACCTCATGAACTCGCTGATGACCGGCGGGCGCCACCACGCCTGGCGCCGCCTCGTCGCCCGCGCAGTCGCCGCCGCACCGACCGGGTCCGTCCTCGACCTGGCCACGGGCACCGCCGACCTCGCCCTGGCCATCCGCGAGGCCGACCCCCGGCGCCCGATCGTCGGGGCGGATTTCGCGGAGGGCATGCTGGCGGAGGCGCGCACGAAACTGCGCCAACGAGCGGAACGGCGGATCCCCCTCGTCGCCGCCGACGCGCTCGTCCTGCCGTTCCGGAACGGCGCCTTCGCGGCCGTCGCGTCGGCTTTCCTGCTCCGCAACCTGGAGGATCTGGAACGCGGACTCCGCGAGATGCGGCGGGTGACTCGGCCGGGCGGGCTCGTGCTGACGCTCGACATCGTCCGGCCAGGCGTGCCCCTGTGGGGCTCGCTCTTTGGGCTCTACTTCCACCGCGTGGTGCCGGCCATCGGTACCGTCGTGGCCGGGACCGGCACGCCTACACCTACCTGCCCGACTCGGTCGAGCGCTTCGTGACGCCCTACGAGCTGGCCCGGCTGATGGAGCGCGTGGGCCTGCGCGACGTCGGCTACCGGCGCCTGGCGCTAGGCACCATCGCGATCCACACCGCGACCGCGTAGCCGTGCCGCGGGTGCTCGGAGCGCTGCGACATTCGAGTCCGAGCGCCGACCGCGGTTCGCCCGGGGCGCGACGAGCGCCGGGGCGGTCTGTCGGGGGGCGCCCGGAGGCCCCCCATGTTGTCTCACGCCGAGGCGCGCGAGGAACCTTGCCAGCGCCTCCGCGAAGCGCGGCGGGCTGATCCAAGGTCAGATGGTGGTAGGCGCCCGGGATCTTCACCAGCTCCGCCCCGCGGATCGAGGCGCGCAGCCGCTCGGCCTGCCCGGCGGGCAGAACCGGCGAGAGCGCGGAGCGCGCAATGAGAGTGGGCGCCTGGATCCGATCGAGCAGGGTCCAGGCGTCGACCGGTTTCCGGGCGGCGTTGGCCGTCGGGTCGAAACGGTAGACCCAGCCCCCATCGCGCTCCACCACCCCCTCGCGGGCCACGTGCTCGAGCAGTTCCGGGTCGGCCACCGTCTCGCGCGGCAGGAGCCGGAAGGCCTTGACGGCCTCGTCGACCGTGGCGTGGTGGCGGAGGGCGCGCTGCCCTCGCCGGTGCATCAGGACGAGTCGGTCGTCAGGGATGGACGGGCGGGCGTCGACGATCACCAGGCCCCGCACCCGCTCCGGGTGCCAGGCGGAAAACGACATGGCGTTATGACCACCCATGGAGTGGCCGATGACTACCATGTCGGTCCAGGCCAGGGCGTCCATGACGGCGACGAGGTCGCTGGCGAAGTCCTCGGTGGCGTAGCTGCCATCGGGCGGCCAGTCGCTGAGGCCATGGCCTCGCTGGTCGAGGGACACGACGTGAAACCGATCCGCGAAGGGCCCCGCTACCTCGTCGAACCAGTGGGCATGGGCGGCGCCACCGTGGAGGAAGCAGAGGGCGGGGCGGCCCGGCGAGCCCCACTCGAGGAGGTGCAGGGAGAGTCCGTGGGCGCGGATGCGACGGCTCCGCGCGGACGCGCAGGCGAATCGATGGCTGGCCATGCGGCGATTGTACGTGGCGCGAGAAATTTCTTTGCGCTGCGGAAAGCGAGCGAGTAGCGTGCAACCAATGCTTCATCTCGAGCGATGCCGAGCCCGCGTCCGGACGCGACGACGCTGGCTCCAGATCGCTCTTTCGGTTGTCGTCGCCGTCACCCTGGGTCTCGGCGCCTGGCTCCTCACCCCGCTTCCCCTTCCCGCAAAGACCTTGAGCCCCAGCGGCAAGTCCGGCGCCCGGAAGACTCCCAGCGCGCCGGCCGACCACGGCACCGGGCGCGCCCGGGGAAACGTCGCGCGGCCGCGGCGCCCGGCGCGACCGAGCGCACGTCGACTGATCCGGGCGCCTCGGCGGTCGCCGTCTCACCGCCGGCGCCGGACGCGATACCCGCTGACCCCGGCCTCCGCTTCCGCCGGCTCCCGGGGTCACGCCCGAGCTGGCGCCGAGCGTGCCGAAGCCTCGCGCGATGACGGGACGGGTGCTGGATGCCGGCCGGAAGCCCCTCGCGCGAGCGTCCGTCGTCGCCGCCGGCGTCGAGCACTTCACGGACGCCCAGGGCGTCTTCAGCCTCGAAGCCGTGCCGGGGACCAAGCTGCTCGTCAAGGCGCCCGGCTTCCACCGGGCCACCGTGGAGCCCAAGGGAGAGCCCCTTGACGTCGTGCTCAAAGAACATGCCGTGAAAGCGGCCTACCTCACGTACTACGGCGTCGGCGACAAGACGATCCGTGGGCGCGTGCTCGACCTGGTGGCCCGCACGGAGCTGAACGCCGTCGTCATCGACGTCAAGGGCGACCGCGGGCTCATCCCCTACACGACCGAGGTGCCCCTGGCGCTGGCCGCCGGCGCCCAGGGTCCGGTGATGCTGAAAGATCTGGAGCCGATGCTCGCCGACCTCAAGGCGCGGGGCGTGTACACCATCGCTCGCGTGGTCGTGTTCAAGGACAACGTCCTGGCCAACCACCGGCGCGACCTCGCCATCATCGACACCCGCACCGGGCGGCCCTGGATGGACAACGAGAAGCTCGCCTGGGTCGACCCCTTCCGGGCCGAGGTCTGGGACTACAACATCGCCATCGCGCGCGAGGCGGTGCGCAAGGGCTTCGACGAGGTCCAGTTCGACTACGTCCGCTTCCCCACCGACGGGCGCCTGGGCGCCGCGCGTTACTCGAAGGCGAACTCGAAGGAAACTCGCCTGCCCGCCATTGCCGGCTTCCTGGAGCGCGCGCGGCGGGCGCTCGGGCCCACCGGGGCCTTCATGGCCGCCGACGTCTTCGGTTACACCGCGTTCAACGAGAACGACACCGACATCGGGCAGCGCGTCGAGGAGCTGGCTCCGCACCTCGACTATATCTGCCCGATGGTGTACCCGTCCGGCTACCACGTGGGGATTCCCGGCACGCGCAACCCGGTGGCCAATCCCTACCGCGTGGTCTACGAGAGCGTGCGCCTGACCCGCCAGCGCGCTGCCGCCACCAACCTGCGCGTCCGCCCCTGGCTCCAGGACTTCCGCGACTACGCCTTCGACAGGCGGATCTTCGGACCGACCGAGGTTCGCGCCCAGATCAAGGCCGCCCAGGATGCGGGCGCTGCCGGGTGGATGCTGTGGAACCCGAAGAACGACTACACGGGCAGCGCCCTCGCGCCGGAGAGGTCGCTCGCCGCCAGGTGAGGCTGCTCTTCGCCCTGCTCGCTGCGCTCCTGCCGCTGGCCAGCCCGGCGCAGGCCGAGCCGCGGCGCCCCAACGAGCTGGGTCGCGTGATGATCCTCGAGTACCACAAGATCGACTACCCGGAGGAGCGCTGGACACGCACACCCGAGAACTTCCGGCGTGATCTCCAGCGGCTCTATGCGGCCGACTATCGGCTGATCGCCCTCAACGACCTGCTGGACGGGCGCGTCACCATGCCAGCGGGGACGACCCCGCTCGTCCTGACCTTCGACGATTCCTCGCCCGGGCAGTTCCGCTACCTGGGCGAGAACGGCACGCTGCGCATCGACCCCAAGTCAGCGGTGGGGATCCTCGAGGCCTTCGCCCGCGAGCACCCCGATTTCGGCCTGGTCGCGACGTTCTTCGTCCTGCCCGGAGCGAGCCGTCCCAATCGCCTCTTCGACCAGCCGGAATACGAAGGTCGCAAGCTCCAGTACCTGGCCAGCCGCGGCTTCGAGATCGGCAACCACACCCTCTGGCACGCCAACCTCGGCAAGTACGACGAGCGGACAGTGCGGACGCAGATCGCCGAGGCCCAGCAATGGATCCAGCGTCACGTCCCGGACTATCGCATCCGCGCCCTCGCCCTGCCCCATGGCGTGTACCCGAAGGACGTGCGGTGGGCGCTGCAGGGCGCCGCCAAGGGCGCGAGCTACCGCCACGATGCCATCCTGATGGTCGCCGGCGGCGCCGCGCCCTCGCCCTTCGCGCGCAGCTTCGATCCGGTCCGCCTGCCGCGCATCCAGGCCGTGCAGCGCGACCTGGACCAGTGGCTCACCTACTTCGAGCGGAATGCGGACGAGCGCTTCGTGAGCGACGGCGACCCCACCGTCATCACGATCCCCACTGGCCAGCGCGCCAAGCTCCGCACCCCCCTTCCCCCCAACCTCCGCATCATCGAGCGCTGAGTGGCGGAAGAAATCCCGGGAAGCGGTGGATGAGGCCAACGCGCACACGCCGACGACATCGCCCGATGACTGGCGGAGAAATCGCCGAGAGGGGATGAGCCATGGCCAACACGCACGCCGAGCCCATCATTCGATGATTTGTGGAAAGATCGCCGAGGAGCGGTTGATGAGGCGGGGAAGGAGCGAACGCTCCCCCCGCCGTCGCCAAGACAGCGGTGGGGGGCGTTGGGGGGAGCGGCGCTCGCTCCCCCAACTATCGGTAAATGAGATACGACGCCCGGCGGTTCAGGAAGCTCGGGCGGTCGTTGTTCGCCCAAGCCAGGATGCGGTCGAGGGGCTCGCCCCTCAGGAAGGCCCACATCGTCGACCGGTTGACGAGGAGGTTCTGGATGGCCTCGGGCCTGAACTGGTCGCGATGACCCTTCCGTAGCGCACCCGCCAGCGCCAGCGCCACCGTCACTGGTCGCACCGCTTCGCGGTCCGTCACGACCAGGCGCACCCCGCTACACGCGACGCGGGCGTAGGTGCTCGAGGTCGGCGTGAACCAGACCGCTTCGAAGCGGATTCCCGCCAGCGCCATCCCGTTGAGGGCCGTCGCCAGCCCGGCGGAATCGATCCACGGCGCGCCGACCACCTCGAACGGCATGTCCGTCCCCCGCCCCACGGAGAGATTCGTGGCCTCCAGCAGCCCGATCCCCGAGTAGAGGAGGGCCTGGGTGACGGAGCGGATGTTCGGCGAGGGATTGGTCCACGGGAGTCCCGTCTCGTCGTACCAGCGGCTCCGCTCCCAGCCCTCGAGCGGCACGACGGTGAGCGACACCGCGATGCGCTTCTCCGCCGACGCCATGCGCGCGAACTCGCCGATGGTCATCCCCGTGCGCACGGGGATGGCGTGCGGGGCCGTGAAGGACCCGAGATCGCGGTCCATCAGCGGCCCCTCCACCACGCGCCCCGTGATGGGATTGGGACGGTCGAGGACGACGACCGGAATGCCCCGCGCCGCAGCTTCCTCCATCACGTAGACCAAGGTCGTCAGATACGTGTAGTAGCGGGCGCCCACGTCCTGGATGTCGAACACGATGACGTTGACGTCCTTCAGCATGGCCGCGCTGGGCCGCAGGGTGGGGCCGTAGAGGCTCCAGATGGGCACGCCGGTGGCGGCATCGCGCCCGTGCGGCACCTTGTCGTCCACCTGTCCGGTGATGCCGTGCTCGGGCGCGAAGATCGCTTTCAGGAGCACGCGGGGCGCACCTGCGATGAGATCGACAGCACGCCGCCCGCGCGCATCCACACCCGTTTGATTGGTGACGAGCCCGACGGACAGCCCCGCCAGGCGCGAGTAGCCCTGCTCCACCAGCACGTCCAGGCCAGACTTCACCCTGCCGGTCGCCCCCACGCTCGGCGTCGAGCTGGACGCCGCGGGCGCGCCGATGTCGCTGTTCCGGTCACCGTTCGGGTCGTCCGCCGCCGCAGAAACCGCCGCTGAGGCTAGCCTCGGGGGCGGCCCAGCAAAGAGCGCGGCGCCCGCCGCGGCCGTCACCCGCGTCCGGAACTCCCGGATATACGCGCCCCCTCCGCCCACGGGATGCACGCGGTTCGTCAGGATGATGAGGTACGAGCGGCTCGCCGGATCGATCCACACCGAGGTGCCGGTGAAGCCCGTGTGACCGACCGCGCCCTCGGGGAAGAAGGGCGCCATCCCGGAGGCGTAGCGGGAGATCATGTCCCAGCCGAGGGCGCGCGTGCCGTTGCCCTCCGCGGAGCGCGTCCACATGGTCCGGATGGTCTCCGCGCGAAGATAGCGTCGTCCGTCCAGCACACCTCCCTGCACCAGCATCTGGCAGAGGCGCGCGAGGTCGGGGGCCGTCGAGAAGAGGCCGGCGTGGCCTGCCACGCCTCCCAGGACGCGTGCCCGCGGATCGTGGACCAGGCCCTGGAGCATCTGTCCGTTGAACCGCTCTGTCGGTGCAATGCGATCGCGGGCACTCGCGGGGGGCCGGAACGTCGTGTCGCGCAGGCCCATGGGCTTGAAGAACGTCGTCTTCAAATACAGGTCGAGCGGCTCGCCGCTCGCGCGACGCACGACCTCACCCAGCAGGATGAATCCGACGTCGCTGTACTGGAATGCGCCGCCTGGCGGGGAGTCCAGCTTCGTCTGGGCCAGGGCCTTCGCCGCACTCGGAAAGCCACCGTTCAGGGTCGCGTCGGCGACGATGGCCGGAAACCCCGCGCTGTGAGTGAGGACACGACGGATGGTGACGTCCTTGTGAACCGGATCGCGGAACTCCTGCAGGTACGTCCCGAGGGACGCATCGAGTGAGACCGTACCGCGCTCGACGAGGGACATGACGGCCAGCGCGGTTCCCAGAGGCTTGGTGAGGGAGGCGACGTCGAAGACGGTCGTCGACGTCATGGGAGCCTGCTCGGGGACCAGGGCGCGCCGCCCGAAGGCCTCGAGATACAACACCTCGCCTCCCCGGCCCACGAGCACGACGGCCCCCGGAAGGTCGCCCGAAGCCACGGCTTGCCGGCCGATGGCCTCGATGTCAGCGAACTCAGTGGTGGCCGGGTGGGTCGGCGCTGATGAGAGGATCAACAGGGCCAGGGCCAGGACGAGCCGCAACCGCACGCCCCGATCGTATCACCGCCTCCTACGCCGACTGGCGTATCGCGTCGGGCCCCGGGGCCTCCTGAACGGCCCAGGCGGGTGTCTCAAGAACAGGACAGGCGGGACGCCAGGGCCTTCGGTATGATGAGCCCGTGGGCGCCGTCCAAACGGTGTTCGTGACGGGAGCCACCGGCTTCGTGGGCCGGGCGGTCGTCCATGCGCTACGCGCCGACGGGCTGAAAGTCCGCTGCCTGGTCCGCCGGGGCTCCGAGCGCGACCTCAGAGGGCTCGAGGCCATCGAGCGCGTGGAGGGCGATGTCCTCTCTCGCCAGACTCTCGACGAGGGCATCGGCGGATGCGACGCAGTGGTCCACCTGGTCGGCATCATCCGCGAGCACCGGGAACGCGGGATCACCTTCGAACGGCTCCACGTCGATGGAACGCTGAACGTGCTGGCCGCCGCCGCTGCCGCCAACGTCCGGCGATACCTTCATATGAGCGCCCTGGGGACCTCGGCAACCGCGCGCTCCCGGTATCACCAGACGAAGTGGCTCGCCGAGGAGGCCGTGCGGGCGAGCGTCCTGCCCTGGACGATCTTTCGCCCGTCGGTCATCTACGGAAAGGGCGACGGGCTGGTATCGATGCTCGCGCAGATGGTCGAGAAGCTTCCGGTGGTGCCTGTGATCGGCGAAGGCCGCCAGAAGGTCCAGCCCGTACCGGTCGAACAGGTTGCGGAGGGGTTCCGTCGCGCCCTCGGGCGCCCGGAAACAGTGAAGCAGACCTACGAGGTGGGCGGGCCGGATGCGGTTTCCATGGACGAGCTGATCGACGCCATCGGCAAGGCCCTCGGTCATGCTCGGATCCGGAAGATTCACATGCCGATCAGGCTCATGCGGATCGTCGCCGGGGCCCTGCAGGCGATTCCGTCGTTCCCACTCACCACGGATCAGATTCGCATGCTGGAGGTCGACAACACCTGCGACCCGGAACCGTTCTTCCGCACGTTCGGGCTCACGCCCATCCCGCTCAAGGCGGGACTCAACCGCATGCTCGGTTGACCCCAGCCACGGAATGCCGTTCCGCGACCCCCGCGGCGGCGATCTGGCCAGCCGCATCGAATCGGAGCTCCGCGAGCGTATCGAGGAAGCGCTGGACGCGGCATGCCTGGATACCCTGGTGAGGGTGCGGCAAGCCCGGCAGTTGCCTCCCCCGGTAGCGGACAGCGAGCGAGACCGCGCGGAGTATCAGTCCGAAGTGCGGCTGCTCCTCGAGCGGCTCCACGCGCACTTCGCGCCCTTCGTCGAAGGGGACGTCAGGCGCACCGGGGTGCGCGCCACGCAGGGCTCCGGCGATCCCGTAGCCGATCTGATGGCCACACAGGTGGCCCTTGCCCGGACCCTGCCGGACTACTGGCAGCGCTTCGACACCGTCCGGCTCGAGTACGCCGCGGAACGCTCGGCCTCAAGCGGCGAGAGCCGCGGTCTTCTCCGTCGCCTCTTCGGACTCGGCTGACCGCCAGGCGGCGAGCGCCCATAGATTTTCGAGGTCGTCGAGGGCACGACCCCACCGTCCGTAGCTCTCGACCAGAGCACTGCGAAGCCCGGCCAGGGCCGTCTCCATTTCGTCGAGCCGGAGCCTGAGCGTAGGGTTGACCGCGCGCATCCGCTCGATACCGCCCTCGGGCACCGAGGTGGCGAGGCGGTCCACAAGCCGTGTGATCTCGTCGTGCAGCAGGCGCTCCATCGAGTTCATCAGCTACCTCCACTCCCCACCAACCGGGAAGGCCAATACTAAACACAAGTTGAGTGTACTGTCAAGCCCTTGTCGGATCTGCGCGCTCCAAGGACTTCGACGCGGCCCTCGCCCGCGGTGTTCGTGGCTGCCCAGGATTTCGCTGCGATTACAGCGCGAGGACAGCATCGAAGCGGAAGGACAGCCTCCGGCCGGAGGCCGATCGAGGTCGGACGCTGATGCCCGACCGATCAGCGCGCGAGGAGAGAAAGAGGCCTGGCGCCTGGGCGCCAGGCCTGCCTCCGACCTCAGACGATCAGAGCCCGACCCCGTTGGTGCGCCGGGCGGCGCGCGGCAGGGGAAGCTCCAGCTCGCGACAGCGCTTGCGCAACGTGTTGCGGTTGAGCCCGAGGAGACGGGCGGCGCGCAGTTGATTGCCGCCCGTCACCGTGAGCACGTGAGCCAGCAGCGGACGCTCGAGGAGCGCCAGGGCCTCGCGGTACACATTCCCCGGCCGCGAGGTCGCGAGCTGGTCGATCAGTGGGGGAATCGCACTGGCGATGAGACGCGTCAGCGCGGGCAACGTCCCGCCCGAGCCATCGGCGCGGTCATGTTCTTCCACCACGACGTTATCCCACCTCTTGGCACCGGCATCAGTAGGTCAGCGACAGGCCGACGCTCCCGATGGGCGCGAAGTTATCGTTGAAGTTGATCGCTTTCAGATTCGAGTTGAGCACCAGGAACTGCACGCCCCCCTTCAGGGCCCAGTTGCCGAAGGCGGCCGGGATGAACTTGAGCGGCATGGTGATGAGGGGGCCGCCCGAGAAGTAGCCGAAGGTCTGGTTCTGGCCGTTCACCGTGTAGTAGTCCTTCAGGCTGAAGCCGAAGGTCATGGGCACGCTGATGTTCACGGGGAACGAGGAGTCCGCGAAGAACGTGTACCCCGGGGCCAGGCCGATGCCCATGTAGATGCCCTTCTTGCCATCCGCGGCCAGGGCCTCCCCCTTCGTCTCGAACGCGAACAGGAGGCTCGGATTCAGGGCAAAGGCCCCGAGCCACTTCGAGTCGGCGAGGCTGAAGCTGAGTCCGACGTCCGCGTAGTTCGCGAAGCTGTCGTTGGGGCTCGTGTAGTAGGTGTAGGTCACGCTGGTCGAGAACACCTCCCACCACGTCGCCGTGAGCTTGATGTAGAGGTCGGCCTCGTACCAGAACTTCGGGTCGGAGGGCTCGACGACGGTGCCGCCTCCGTAGTGCCAGTTGTTCCAGATCCCCGGGGCGATGACGAGCGAGGTGAGCGGTCCCGCGTTCTCCAGGAGCTTGAAACCGATCTCGGCGTAGGGCTGGACGTTGTTGCCGCCGTTCTGCTCGTTGAGGATGCCGCGGAAGTAGTAGGCCGACGCCCAGTCCGCACCGAGGAGGAGCGAGACGCGCCCGGTATTCGGCCGCGGCTTCGGCGCCGGTCGCGGGCGCCGCGGCCGGGCCCTGCGTCTGCACTTCGGTTTGCTGCGCCGGGGCCGGGGCTGGAGGCGGGGCCGGGGCTGGAGGCGGGGCCGGGGCTGGAGGCGGGGCCGGGGCTGGAGGCGGGGCCGGGGCCTGCGCTTGTACCTGCACCTCAGTCGAGGATTGCTGCGCCCATGCCGGCGCCGCGCCCGCGACCGTCCCCACGAGGGCGAGTCCGGCAACCGCAGCTACCCACCTTCGCCATCTTGTCATCGTGACATCCTCCTTGTGAGTGAGCCTCAGAGTGCGCTCTCGCCGTGCTCGCCCGTCCGGATGCGCACGGCATCGTTGAGCGGTGACACGAACACCTTCCCATCGCCGATGCTGCCGGTCTTGGCCGCGCCGGTGATGAGAGCCACGACAGCGCTCGCGCGCTCGTCGGGCACGACCACCTCGATCTTCATCTTGGGCAAGAAGTCCACCGTGTACTCGCCGCCCCGGTAGAGCTCCGTATGTCCCTTCTGGCGCCCGAACCCTCGCACCTCGGTCGACGGTCATCCCGAGGATGCCGGCGCCCGTGAGCGCTTCCTTCACGTCGTCCAGCTTGAAGGGCTTGATGATCGCCTCGATCTTCTTCATCGCCGCTCCTCACTACGAGCTGCGCTGGGCGGCGCCATGCTCCCATGCACCGGATGAACTCACGACGACCGATCTCGCCGCCAAACACGACACACTCGACGGACTGATCCAGCAGTGTCGCGTTGCCGCCAGTTCCCGTCATGCCATCCCCTCGGACGTAGCAGCCCTCGACGCGACCGGCGTCGCTCCGGTGGAGCAAGGGGTGTGCCGTTGGATGGCCATCAGGTCAGGTCAACGATGGCGGGGACTTGCCTCCAGTCACGCGGCGCCGCGAGCATCGGCAATCTGCTGTCAACGCGGGCAACTCGAGGCGCCTGCCTATTCGAACAGCACTTCGAGGGGCCGCTGGGCGTCGTCTCAGGCAACCATCCCGGAATCATCGTCCGTGAATCCAAGTGTTTCCAGGCTGACGAGACCTGGGCATAGCTCTTGCCCCGCGACCCTCCCGACTCGCATGAACACGCGTGATCTCTTCCGGGGCGCGGCCGAGTGGGTCGCTCGCCACACGCTCGTACGATCTGGACGCCCGTCCGGGCTTCATTTCGCGGGCCGCCTCGGCAGGCCGGGTTGCCTGGACGTCGCTCACCCGCGACCCGCCCACCTGCCAACGCGCCCGGTGGGGTCGCCGACACGGCGCAGTCGATACGACAGGGCCAGACCTCCGGCCAGCGAGGTGGTGGAGCGCGCCCTCGCGCGGATCCACGCCCTCGACGGTCGACTGCGGGCCTTCGTGGTCACCTTGGACGGCGCGGGCGCGCCGAGAGGCGGAGATCCTGGACGCCGAGGCGCGCGCGGGGCGTTGGCGGGGACCCCTCCACGGCGTGCCCGTCGCCATCAAAGACGTGATCCACGTGGCCGGCGTGCCGACCACCGCGAGCTCGCGCGTCCTCGACGATCTGGTCCCCACGGAGGACGCGGCGGCCGTGGCCCGCCTCCGCGCCGCCGGCGCCATCATCATCGGCAAGACGCGAGACCCACGATTCGCCCTTGGCGTCACCACGCCGCAGAGCCGGAACCCCTGGGATCCGACGCGGATCCCCGGCGGCTCCAGCGGAGGCTCAGCCATCGCGGTGGCCACCGGCATGGCCCCAGGCTCACTGGGCACGGACACGCGCGCCTCGATCCGGGTGCCCGCCGCGCTCTCGGGCGTCGTCGGCTTCAAGCCGACGTTCGGCCTGGTGCCGACCCACGGCGTGGTGACGCTCTCCTGGTCGATGGACCACTGCGCTCCCATGGCCGGAACGCGTGGGCGACGCCGCGCTCCTCCTGGACGTGATCGCCGGCCGCGATCTCCGCGATCCGAATTCCGTCGAACAGCCTGTCGCGTCCTATCGCGCCTGGGCGGGGGTGCCTGTCCGTGGCCTCCGGGTCGGCGTCCCCGCCGCGACGCTTGGAAGGGGCTGAGCCCGACGTGGCGCGAGCGTTCGAGGTTGCCCTCGATGGCCTGCGGAGCCTCGACGTGTCGATCGAGATCCTCGACGAGCCCAGTGCCGGCGACCTCGAGATGACGAGCGCCGCCGGCATGGTGGTGAGCCGCTGCGAGGCGGCGACCTTGCACCGTCGCTTCCTGGCCGAGCGCGCCGACCGCTATACCGCGGAGACGCTCGCCCAGCTCGACGAAGCCTCGCGGCTTCCGGCGGCCTGTACCTGGCAGCGCAGCGCCTGCGCGAGGCGTTCCGCCTGCGGATGGCAGGCCTGTTCGAGCGCGTCCACGCCCTGGCGCTGCCCACCACCTTGGTGACGGCGCCGCGCATGGTGGTGCCAGGGGTCGGCGAACCGCCAATGAGCCGCGCGTAGGGAATTGGGGAGTCGACGGCGACGGCCTGCTGGAGGAGGCGATAGAAGAGCAGCCCCCGATGGCGAGCGGTCCGGCGATTGAAGCGAAAAGTGAACTCGTCGAGGTAGTAAGGCAGATGCGCTCGGGCGGGCCGGCCTTGGTGGGTTCCCAGCAGCCATCGCTTCAGAAGCGAGGCCACCCGGTGGACGCGTGGCAGCAGGGCGTCGGGCGTCTCTCCACTGCCTTGGATCACCTTGCGTTCGTGGACGTACCCGGCGGCGGCCAGGCCACGGTAGGACTGTAAGCCGTCGGTGACCACGCGGGAGCCGGGGGGGACAGCTTGGCGAACGAACGGCAGCAGGCTTGCGGCCGAGGAGTCCCGTATCCGCTGGAGGCGGATACGCCCAATCGCCGTGCCACGTACCTCGACGGCGATGGCGACCAGCGCCTTCTTCCCGACGTGGCGCCGCCCGCCGCCTTCTTCGGCGCCCCCGACGAAGGTCTCGTCGACTTCGACTTGGCCGGCCAAGCGCGCGCGGCCGGGCCGGACCATAGCCCGCCGCAGCTTGTGCAGCCACGTCCAGGCCGTCTCGTAGCTGCCGAGGCCCAGGATCCGTTGCTGGGTGACGGCGCAGAAGAACGGCGCCAGCGCCCTGGGCCACACCACATGGCCTGGAACCAGCACGTGGACGACCAGCCAGCCGCCCAGCACCGCCACGGCCAGGCGGGCCGAGCCACCGAGCACGTGAATGCCGCCGTGCTTGGTGATGCCCGCCTCCTCGAAGAGGATGGATGGGGCCTGGCGCGGACCCGCGGCAGCCATCGGCAGTACAAGCATCAGAGCAAGCCTGGAACGGTGACGGTGGCTGGCAAGCCGAGCCTGGACGTACCTGCTGGTACGCTCAACTCTGTGCTCAAGCAGGCCGGCCTCAAGAAGGAGAAGTGACGATGGCGAGACTCCGTTACATGGTCGTGATCGAGCGGGGCGAGACGAGCTGGGGGGCTCATGTCCCCGACCTACCTGGCTGCGTGGCGGTCGGTGAGACGCGGGAGGAAGTGCGACGCCTGATCCGGGAGGCGATCGAGTTTCACATCAACGGCCTCAAGGAAGACGGTCTGCCCGTGCCGGCGCCAAGCTCGGAGGGCGAGTTCGTCGATGTGGAAGCCGCCTAACTTCACGTTCCACCAGGCCGCGCGCTCGCGTTGCTCGCCCGCGGCTGGTGAACGTGCGCGTTGGGCAGCCCTCGCAACTCAGTAGGGAGGACGGCCATGCAATGTCTCGTACACGAACACCAGGTGTGCGCCCTTCGACTGCAGCTGGCGGATCAGCTTGTCGATGTCGCATTGGCGCGTCCCGATCGCCCCCAGCGTCGCGACCTCGGCGCCCCGCTCCTCCGGGGCGTCGGCGACGGTGATCGACTCCTTGTGCACATCGAGTCCGACGTACAGGGTCTTGCTAGACTCGGCCATGGCTGACCTCCACGTTCGTGCTGTGCCCTGCGCACAGGGCGGCTCTGGCCCCTCCAGGCTAACCCGCGGAGAACGCCGGGGGTCAGCCACCACACCCCGTGGAAGTCATCCTGTCTAGGCACCTTCGACCGGACCGCTGGCTCGCATCCGCTCGCCGCGGCCGGTCAACGCGAGCGTTGGGCAGCAGGATGCCAACGTCAAGTCAATGTGCCAGTGATGAGACCACTGGCGCTTGAGCGAGGGTGGACCATGCGACTTCAATGGGCATGCCGTATCAGCGCGCTGACGCTGGGCCTTACGCTGGTAGCTCCCCTTCCCGCGCCAACGAGCGAGAAGATCGTCGTTGACGGCTCGACGGGGGTGATGCCTCTGGTGGCGGCGCTCGCCAAGGCTTATCAGGAGCGCTATCCAGCCGCCGCGGTGGAGATGGGCGAGGGGCTGGGAACCAAGGCGCGGCTGCAGGCCTTGGAAGAAGGCAAGATCAACATCGCCTTGGCCAGCCATGGCCTGGTTGTCGAGGAGCTGACCCGCCGAGGACTGGCGGTGCACGAAATCGCTAAGGTGGCTGTCGTCTTTGGCGTAAACGCGAGCGTGCCCGCGACGAATGTCACTGACGCCCACATCTGTGATGTCTACGCGGGCAGAATCACCAACTGGAAGGAGCTCGGGGGACCCGACATCGCTATTGCTCCCCGCACGCGGCCCGACTCAGAGGTTGATGCTGAGGTCGTCAGAGGGAAGATTGCGTGCTTGAAAGACCTCAAGATGCCTGACGGCGTGAGGGTGATGCCAAGATCCGGGGACATGGCGAAGGAGCTCGCCGCCACTGTGGGCGCTGTCGGAATGACGACAACCACGGTCGTGGAGCAGAGCCGGGGGCAGATCAGGGCCGTGTCGCTCAACGGCGTCGCCCCCAGCGCGGAGAACGTGGGAAGCAAGACCTACACGCTGACCCGAGACTCGTTCCTGGTGACGAGGGCGACGCCTCCTCTGGTGGTCTCCAAGTTCGTCGAGTTCGTTCGCAGTTCCGCCGGCACGGTAGTTATCGTTGCCAACGGTGCGGTACCAGTGAAGTGAATTGGGAGGCCTGTCTGCCCAACTCTGCATGCAGCCGACGCGCTGAGCCGCGCGGCCGATGCCGGCGTTGGACGGACGGATAGAGGCTGCTACTCGTTCTTGCGGACGAGATCCCAAAACCCTCGAGGGTCAACGATCTTGATGGGAGCAGTGGCAGCGATGTCCAGAAGGTCCCGATCACCCGTGACCAGCACGTCTGCGCGGCTTTCGATCGCGGAGGCTACGATCCACTGGTCATCGGGGTCGCGTTCTGGAACCGCCGCTCGCGCCCGCGGTTTGGCAGTTACCTCCTGCTCCCGCAGAAGCTCGTCAATCTCCCCGATGGTCCCTGGCGGCAAGCCGATCCGCACCCTGAGTACCCGCCCCAGTTCTCGCAGCACCACCTCGCCCGTCACGAGAGTGTGCTCGGCAAGCACCACGCGCAGTACATCCGCGCAGACTCCCCGGGTGGCAAAGGCGCTAACCAAGACGTTCGTGTCGAGAAAAACTCTCAAGAGACATCGCGCGCGACATCCTCGTCCGTCAAGTATCCCCGCGCCTCAGCGAACGGCAGTGCTCTACGTCGGAGCCGTTCGAATCTCATCAGGCTCAGCTGCCGCCGGAGGGCATCGCGCACAAGCTCACTTCGCGTTCGGCCGGTCTGCTTGCAGAGCCGATCAAGGAGCTTTTCCAGGCTCGGGTCCAGCCGAATGGTAACTGCAGATCTCATGTCGTACAACGTACTACGAATGGCCACCCGTGACAACAGGCCGTCCAACCACGCGCTGAACCCGTCGGTCCTTCGCGTCACGGCGCTTGCGAGGGGCGGCAAGCGCCGCGCCGCTCGGCCCCGGTTGGCGCCGCGTTCCAGCGTGCCTACGCCCGGCCGGGCGAGTGGGTGCTCGTTCACGGAGCCAGCGGCGGAGTCGGCATCCCGTGTGTGCAGCTCGCCCGGGCCCACGGACTCCGGATCATCGGCACCGCGGGCACGGAGCGGGGCCGCCAGCTCGTGATCGCCGAGGGCGCGCACCACGTCCTCGACCACTCCAAGGCAGACTATCTCGCCGAGATCATGGCAATCACCGATGGGCGCGGGGTTGATCTCGTCATGGAGATGCTCGCCAACGTCAACCTCGACCGCGATCTCGGCGTGCTCGCCCTGCGCGGGCGCATCGTGGTCATCGACAATCGCGGCCCCGTGGAGATCAACGCGCGCCAGGCCATGGTGCGCGACGCGGCCATCCTCGGCATGGAGCTGTGGAACACGCCGGAGGACGAGATGGCCGGCATCCAGGCCGCGCTCGGCGCCGGCCTGGCCAACGGGACTCTGCGCCCCGTCGTGGGCCAGGAGATCCCGCTCAAGGACGCCGCCCGCGCTCACGAGGTCGTGATGTCCTCGGGCGCCCACGGCAAGATCGTCCTCGTGCCCTGATGGCAACCACCGCGGCCATCCGATCCGGGAGCGCGGGCGGCCGGCCCCAGTAGCACGAGGAGCACGTCGGAATATCGAGGCGCGCGCCGCGAGCCGGTCGCGGTCGTCGGTGATGGTGCACTCCACGAGTCCGACGGTGTGCCCGCCCTTGACGAGGCGCCCGTCGGCGATCAGCTTGCCCGTCCACACCGGGCGCAGGAAGTTGACCTTCAGCTCGAGCGTGGTGAAAGTCTCGCCCTCCTCGAGACTCGAGGCGTACGCCATGCCCATGGCCGCGTCGGCGATGTCGCAGAGGACGCCACCGTGCAGCGTCCCCATGGGATTGGCGTGGCGCTCGGTCGCCTCCATCTCGATCACGGCGTGGCCGGGTTCCACGGCCTTCAGATTGAAGCCGATGAGCGCGGCAATCGGTGGCGGGGGAATCTCACCGCGCATCATCATCTGGATGAATCGAGCATCCGGGCATGGCTACCTCCACGCGCCCGCGCGAATGGCGAGCGCGATCGTCGAGCCGAAGACCACGAAGGCCAGGGCCATCATCCAGGACAGCGCGGCCAGGCTCCCGCCCAGCACGTGGACGACCAGCCAGCCGCCCAGCACCGCGATGGCCAGGCGGGCCGAGCCGCCGAGCACCGGCCACAGCAGGCGCCCGGCGCCCTGCGAGGCGAAGTAGAGCGCCAGTCCGAGGCCGAAGAATCCGTAGGTCGGGCCCGCGATCCGGAGATACGTCGCCCCCGCGGCGAGCACCTCGGGCTCGTGGCTGAAGAGACCGAGCCAGAGGTGAGGCGCGAGGGCGCCGGCGAGGCCGATCGTCCCGGTCACCGCCGCCGCGACACCGGCACCGATCCACGCCACGCGCTGCGCCCGCGCCCGCTGCCCGGCCCCGAAGTTGGTCCCCACCATGGTGACGAGGGCGGAGCCCATCCCGAACACCAGCGGGATCTGCAGATACTCGAGCCGCGCGCCCATGCCATAGCCGGCCAGCGCCGCCGTCCCGAACGCTCCCACCGAGGCCGTGAGGAGGATCTGCGTGAGGTTGGTCTGGATGGTGTTGAACACGCCCGGCGCGCCCACCCGGAGGATCTCCCAGAACAGGTCTCGTCGCAGACCGGGCCAGCGTCCACCAATCTGGACGAGGCCACGTCCCGAGAGCAGATAGGCGGCGAGGACCGCAGTGCCGAGGACATAGTAGCTGAGCATCGCGAGGCCCGCCCCCATCACGCCCAGTGAGGGCAGCGGCCCGGCGCCGTAGATCAGCGCCGGCGAGAGCGGGACGACCACCACGCCCCCGCCCACCACCACGGCGGCGGGTAGCATCATGTTGCCGGCCCCGCGCACGATGCTCCCCAGGATGTTGAACATCCAGAAGGCGATGGCGCCGGCGAAGATCACCGTGGAGTACGACCCCGCGGCGGCCAGCGCCCCCTCGCGCCCGCCCATGAAGCGAAAGAGCGCACGACCGCCCAGCAGCATTCCGCCCGTGAAGAGCGCGGCCATGCCGGCGGCGATGATGAGGGAGTGGACGGCGAGGGCATCGGCGTCCTCCCGCCGGCCCGCGCCGAGGGCCCGGGCGATGGCCGACGCCACCCCGCCGCCCATGCCGCCTGCGGACATCGTCTGCATCAGCATGATCAAGGGGAAGACGAGCGACACGCCCGCCAGCGCGTCGGTGCCCAGGCCTCCGACGAAGTACGCCTCGAGCACGTTGACCGTCGTTTGCACGGCGAGGACCACCACGTTGGGGGCGGCCAGGCGCAGCAGGGTGGGCGCGATCGGGCCTTCGAGCAGCCGCTGCGTGACGGCCCCTGTCCTGGCCCGGTGGGCCTCGCGTGGTGCTGCGTCAGGAGGCACGGCGGTGACGCTCAGGGGTGAGGAGGAGGGGGTCATATTGAGTAGTAAAATACTAGTGACTATCGAATCAGTCAATCCCTATAATGGCGCTATGCCCAAGCAGTACGGTCAGCAGTGTCCCGTGGCCCGCTCGGTGGAGCTCCTGGGCGAGCGCTGGACCTTGCTCATCGTCCGCGACCTCCTGCCCGGGCCCCGGCGCTTCCAGGATCTCCTCGCCTCCCTGCCCGGCATCGCGCCCAACGTGCTCTCGGCGCGGCTTCACGTTCTCGAGTCGAACGGGATCGTCGCCCGGCGCTTCTACTCGGAGCATCCGCCACGCGCGGAGTACGCGCTCACCGATCGGGGCAAGGAGCTGGGCGTGGTGGTGGGAGCCCTCGCGGTCTGGGGATCGCGTCATCTGCACCGCGAGTCGGCCCTGGTGCACACCGACTGCGAGACCCCGCTGGAGGTAGGCTACTTCTGCCCGCACTGCCGCGGACGGGTCCGCGGCGGTGCGGTCAAGCTGAGTCAGTCTCCCGCTGAATCGCGGTCAAGCTGAGTCAGTCTTCCCGCTGAGGCCGCACGAGAGTTTCATGCGGGAGCGCGCCACCCACGCGTAGAGGCGGCGCGTGACGGGCAGGACCGGCGGGAGACCGAGGATCGAGGCCACCCAGCGCCAGCCGCGCACCCGCCGGAGCAACTCGGGAACAGCGTCGGCGCCCGAGAGAACGCGGCCGTCGGGGAGGACCAGTTGCATGGCCCGCATGCACACCTCGTCGCTGATCCCCGGATAGCGTGCGCGCCGCGGACCCGAGCGGCACGGCAGGATCTCCAGGCGATCGCTGACCCGCGCCCGCCGCATGAGCCAGAGCGCGCTCGCCCGGCACATGGCGCACTCCCCGTCATAGATCAGGACCGCCGGTTCCACCGCTTGGCGAGTCCTCGGTAGTACAGGACGAGGAGGCCGGCCACCACCACGGACACCACGGTCTGCGCCAGCGCCGCTACGTCTCCCGAGGAGACGTAGCGGCGCAGCTGGACGCTCGCGTAGAACAGGAAAAACGCGATGGCGGCGGCGATCAGGATGCGGTGCGCCGTGATCAGCCGCACGGCGTGGTTACACCCCGACGACGGCCTTCACCGCGCTCTGCGCCACCTCCACCAGCCGGTCGACTTCGCCCGCCGTGATGACGAGGGGCGGGGCGAAGAAGAGCGTGTCGCCGTTCGCCGGGTGCGGGCCGCTCGTGGGGCGCACGCGCGTCACCACGCCCCGCTTCATCATCTCGGCACTCACGCGATTGCCGATCTTCTTGTCGACCGGGAAGTTGGCCTTGGTGGCACGATCCTCCACGAACTCCACGGCGGCGAGGAGGCCCTTGCCCCCGCGGATATCGCCCGCGTGGGGATGCCCGCCGAACACTCTCGTGAGTCCCTCGTGCAGGCGCGTTCCCATGACCGCGGCGTTCTCCCACAGGCGCTCGCGCTCCATGATCTCGACGTTCTTGAGCCCGACCGCGCAGCAGGTGGGATGCCCGGAGTAGGTGTAGGCGTGCATCCAGCGGTCACCCGGCGCCACTTCCTCCATGGCCTCCTTGATGGCCTTGGTGATCATGATGCCGCCAAGCGGGAGATAGCCGGAGGTCACGCCCTTGGCAAAGGACATGATGTCGGGCAAGACGTTCCAGTGCGACAGGGCAAACCATTTGCCGGTGCGGCAGAAGCCCGTGATCACCTCGTCGGCGATGAAGAGCACCTCGTGCCTGGTGCAGACCTCGCGCACGCGCGCGAAATAGTCGTCGGTCGGATAGATGACGCCGCCGCCCCCGTGGATGGGCTCGGCGATGAAGGCGGCCACCGTGTCGGGCCCCTCGCGGAGGATGGCCTCCTCCAGCTCGCGCGCCGCCGCCTGTCCGACCGTCTCGCCGGGCCGCGCGCCCTGGAAGCGATACGGATAGCAGGACTGAATGTGGAGGAAGTCGGGCACCCGCGGCTCGAACATCTTCCAGTAGGCCGCCATCCCGGTGGCGCTCATGGTCTGCAAGGTCACCCCGTGGTACGCGTTCTGGCGGGCGATGATCTTGACCTTGCTGGGCTTGCCCTTCGCTTTCCAGTAGAAGCGCGCCGTCTTGAAGGCGGACTCGTTGGCCTCGGCCCCCCCACAGGTAAAGAACACCGCCTGCATGTTGGAGTAACCGAGCTGCACGAGCTTGCTGGCCAGGTTGACGGCCGGCACGCTCGAGAATCCGGCATAGCCGGAGTAGTAGGCCAGCTCCTTGATCTGGTCCGACGCCGCCTCGGCCAGCTCGGCCCGCCCGTGGCCGACGTTGACGTTCCACAGCCCGGCGAGGCCGTCGATGTACTCCTTGCCCCCGATGTCGGTGAGGGTGGCGCCCCGGCCTCGGACGTAAATCATCGGCTCCGCCGTGTCGACCGGGTGATGCAGCGGATGGATGAGATGCTCGTGGTCCGACTTCACCAGTTCCGCAGCGGTGAGCGCCATCAGAATCCTCCTGAGTGAATGAACATCGGATCGGCTACCCCTCGGGCGCGCGCGAGTCCGCTGCTCGCCCGAGCGCTTGGCCTCGCGGTGGGCGGGCACGCCAGTAGTCGCCGTCGGCAATAACGCGGGCTCGCTCGCGCGCCCCCCGGTAGTGATATGCCCATGCCCACGCCGTATCGCCATCTGCCAACGCGACCTTTCGCCGCCGGCGCTCGAAATTGTACCCTTCCTCGCGGTCGACGGCGGGGAGAAGTTCCGGCGTGTCGATGCGATACACCTCGCCGCTCACCAGGCCTTTCCCCGCGACGAGCCCCGGGTACGACCCGAGGTCGAGGAGCGTCCCCCGCACGCGGCCGGGGCCGAGGTAGGTCGCGCCGCGCGCGAGGACCGGATGCAACGCGTACCCGCGCATGAGCGTCCCGTACGCGAAGAGAAGCCCGATCACCACCCGCTCTGCGCGCGCTCCGCCGGCGCTCGCGCGAATCGAACCGTTCGCGCTACGCGGTGGCGGCAGGCGGGACCGCCCGGAGCACCGCTTCCAGGAACTGTGGCTCGGGGAGTGCGCCCTCGAACTCCACGCGGTCGTTGATGACGATCTTCGGCACGGCCATGACGCGGTAAGCCCGCGACAGCTCGGGAAACTCGGTCGCCTCGATGGCCGTCGCGGTGACGCGCTCGGAGGCCACTGCCATATGCTGCGCCAGGCGCACGGCCCGGGGACAGTGCGGTCAGGTGGGCGTGGAGAAGACCTTGATCTCGACGTCCCCGGCCAGCGCGGTCAGAGAAGCTCGCGTGGCCTCCGAGAGCTGGGGCTCTCCCGTGGAGGCGACGATCATCGCATCGATGAGGTTGCTGAACTCGTACCCCGACGGGATCCCATAGAAGCGGAGCCCGTAGTCGCGCGCGCCCTCCACCACCGTGGCCGGCACCTGGTCGACGCCGTAGGCCTGGGCACGCTCGCGGTCGATGGCCGGATTGAGCACCTCGACGGTGGCCTTGCCGTCGGCCAGCTCGGCCACTTCTCGCATGAGTTGCTCGTTCTGCCGGCACAGATCCCCGGCGAGCAGCTCCTGGGAGAACACCACCAGCTTGACTGGCCCGGCGAGCTTCGCGAACTCCTGGCGGACGGCGGCACGATCGCGGTCGTTGAGAAACGCCATGAGGTGATTATACCGTCGCCCGTCGCGGGCGCGATCCGGGCGGGATCACCCGCGGGGGCCCCGCACGTCGAGGAGCGCCGGGCGCCCCGCGGACAGAGCGCGCTCGATGGCCACGCGCAAGCCCATCGGGTCGCGCGCGGCCATCATCGGCCATGCGTGCCGGTCGGCCCGGCATCGCAGTGTCTCCGCGGCGGCGTCATCGAGCGCGCCGATCACCAGGACGAGAACAGGAAGAGCCAGGTTCGCGGCCAGGTCCAGCGCGTCCTCCGAATCGAGCACCTGTCGTGCACTGGCGAAGCAGACCACTCGATCCTGCGGGCGCGCGAGCGCGGCGGCGAGCGCCGCGGGAAGGACGAAGCCAGGACTCTCGGGCGGCGCCGGCACCACCAGCTCACCGGGCGCCACAACCTGCCACGCGGCAACGACGGCATCCGTCTCGGGGTCGGCGGCGGCCACGGCCACCGTGCCCGCCGGCGTCGCCTCACGGACCATGCGCACGACGGCGGAGATGGTCAGGGCGCTGTCCGCGGGCAGCGGCCGGTCGGCCGCGCGCTTGAGACGGTCCAGCTCCGCCACATCCCAGTCGGCGCGCAGGCGCCCACGCACGCGCGGCGCCAGCTCCTCGATGAGGAGCGCGATCTCGCCGACGACCTCCCTCCGCAGCCGCGGCTCCGGCCGCCCCCACGGAGCAGCCGCCAGATGCAGCATCGGGAGCGCGTTGGGGAGCGCCCCGGGTGGAAGCTCGCGCGCATCCACGCCGATCGCGACGGCGAGGTCGGCACGCTCGAGGAGCCCATGTACGGCGTGGCTGCCGCTCACGAGCCCGAGACTCAGTGGATGCGGATCCGGCAGGGCTCCCTTGCCTGCGGCCGTCATCAGCACGGGCGCCGGCAGCGCTTCCGCCAGGGCACGTAGCCACGTCGCGACGTCGAGCGTGCGGCATTGCCGCCCGGCGATGAGAACCGGCCGCTGCGCCTGGGCGAGGAGATCCGCCGCCCCGTCGAGCACCGCGGGCCCGGGCGTGGCGAGCGGCGCGGGGCGTACGGCGGTCGCCAGGGGCACCGCACCCGCACCGGCCGTGTCCGGTGTCACCACGAGGTGCACGGGACCTCGCGGCTCCGTGAGGGCAAGCTGGCACGCGTGAGCGCTCCAGTGCGCCCCGGCGTCCGCGTGCACGCCGAGGCTTGCCTTGACGATGCCCTCGACGGGCCTCGCGAACGCGCGCTCCGTCACGAGGACGAGCGGCGCGCCATCGCGACAGGCCTGGTCCAGCGCCGCCACGATCTGGTCCTCGCGATCATCGAGCGTCAGCAGGGCAACGCCAGGCGCGTCGGTGAGCAGCCCGGTGACCGCCGCCATCGCGCACGCCGCCGCCCCCCGCGTGGCGTGGACCACGCGGAGACCGCCCCGGGACGCCGCATCGACCAGCGTCATCGTCGCGTTCTCGCTGCTCGTGGCAAACGCCGTCCGCGCCCCTGCTCGCGCGAGCGTCTCGGCAATCAGGTCGGCGACTCGCGACATCGGGTTCGTCCCGCCTCCGGCTACCCGGCCCGGCGCAGCCGACGCGCGGCAGCTTCGCGTGCGTGCCTCAGCGCGCGAGGGAGGCGAACAATGGGCGCATGCGCTCCAGCGCCTCGCGCAGGTTGGCTTCGGAGTTCGCGTAGGAGAAGCGCAGGTAGCCCTCGCCGAACTCACCGAACGCGGTCCCGGACAGCGCCGCCACTCCCGCCTCGTTGAGCAGCCGTTCTGCGACCTCCGCCGAAGACCGGCCCGTCCCCGTGATGTTGGGAAAGACGTAGAAGGCGCCGGGCGGCCGGGCGCAGCGCACGCCAGGCAGCGCGTTCAGGCCATCCACGATCAGGTCGCGCCGCCGCTTGAATTCCGCCACCATCTCCGCCACCGGTGTCTGGTCACCCTGCAGCGCCGCGATGCCGGCCAGCTGCACGAAGGACGCCGTGCAGGAGTTGGAGTTGACCATGAGCCGGGTGACGTGCTCGGCGAGCGACACCGGCATGACCCCATAGCCCAACCGCCAGCCCGTCATGGCGTACGACTTGGAGAAGCCGTCGAGCAAGATGGTGTGCTCGCGCATGCCGGGCAAGGTCATGATCGACTGGAACTCGCCCTCGTAGAGGAACTGGCGGTAGATCTCGTCGGCGAGGACGGGAATGCGGCGCTCGACGGCGATGGCGGCGATGCGCTCGATCTGTGCCCGCTCCAGCACACCCCCGGTCGGATTTTCCGGAGAGTTGATGATGATGAGCTTCGTGCGCGGCGACACGCGTCGCTCCAGCTCCGCCATGTCGAAGCCGAAGCCCGTCTCCTCGCGGAGCGGGATGGGCACCGGCACGCCGCCCACGAAGCGGATCACCGACTCGTAGATGGGAAAGCCTGGATTGGGATAGATGGCCTCGTCGCCCTCCCCGATCAGGGTCATGATCGTGAAGAACATGATCGGCTTGGCCCCGGGAGTCACCACGACCTCCTCCGGGGAAACCGGCACGCCTCGCGTCTCGCCGATGTGCTTGGCGATGGCCTCGCGCAGCTCCGGCAGTCCGGCCGAGGGGCCATAGTGCGTGGCCCCCGCGTCGAGGGCCTGCTTGGCCGCAGTCTTGATGTGCTCCGGGGTGTCGAAGTCGGGCTCGCCAATCTCGAGATGGATGATGCGCTTGCCCTGGCGCTCCAGCGCGCGGGCGCGGGCGAGCACCTCGAAGGCAGACTCGGTACCGAGGCGAGACATCCGGGGCGCGACGTGCATGGACGGCCTCCCTCTGAAAACTATCCGCGGCCATTATAGAGGCAGCGCGAGGAGGCGCGGGCGAGATGGACTTCGTGTGGGTGCCGGCGGGCGAGTTTCGCATGGGTTGGGAGGAGGGCCACCCGTGCGAGCGACCGGTCCACGCCGTGTGGGTGGACGCCTTTCTCATCGCCCGCACCCCGGTGACCAACGCCGATTTCGCCGCCTACCGGGCGGCGACCGGTGCCGCGCCGCCCCGCTTCTGGGGAGCGTCCGACTTCTCGGATCCCGAGCAGCCCGTGGTCGGGCTCTCCTGGGACGAGGCGAAGGGCGTTGCCGCGTGGGCCGGCGGCCGGCTTCCCACCGAGGCGGAGTGGGAACGCGCCGCGCGCGGCGGGATCGATGGCGGCCGCTACCCCTGGGGCGACGCGCGCCCCTCGGCTCGCTTCAGGCTCCCACCCCGGGTCGGCACCACTCCGGCCAATCCGCTCGGGCTCACCGACCTCTCCGGCGTCTGTCACGAATGGTGCGCCGACTGGTTCGATGACCAGGCGTACACGCGCGGAGCCGCCGGCAATCCGGTGGGTCCAGTGGCGGGCACGCGCCGCGTGAGCCGGGGCGGGGCCTGGCGCCACGCCGACCCGTGGAGCCCCGTCGCCCACCGCTCGTCGCTGCCGCCGGACTTGCGCTACTCCGACTACGGTGTGCGCGTCGTCCGCGACGTCCAGTGAGATGGGGGGCCTCGAACGGGCCCCCCAAAGCCCCCCCACACTCGTCGCGTCCCGGGGAACCCGGGGCGCTCCTCGGTGCACCGCCAGGTTGGGTGGCGCGACACCGCGCCCACCCCCCGCACTCGGCGCCCCCCGGCAACCCGGGGCGCTCCTCGATGCACCGCCACGCTCCCAGACATGTTGCTGCCCCGGAGGCCGGGCGCTAAGATGCAGCCACCAATCGCCATGACTCGCGCACAGACACTCGGTGCTGCGGGAAGGCATCATCACCGGGCTCATCGGGGCGGCCGTGGTCGCGCTGTGGTTTCTCGCCTTCGACTTTGCCCGCAGCAAACCGCTCTTCACGCCGGCCCTCCTCGGCAACGCGCTCTTCCACGGCGTCAACAACCCCGCGGGCCTCCAGATCACGCTCGGGCCCGTCATCGGCTACACGATCGTGCACGGCCTCGCCTTCATTGCTTTCGGCGTCATCGCCGCCAGCGTGATGTCCGTGAGCGAGCGCGAACCGGCCGTGTTCGTGGCCTTCGTCATCCTGTTTGCCTGCTTCGAGGTCTTCGTGCTCGGCGTGGTGGGGGCACTCGGCAAGTCCCTGCTGGGCGCGCTCGTGTGGTGGGCGATCCTGATCGGCAACCTCCTGGCCGCGGGGGCCATGCTCTGGTATCTCGCGCGCGAGCACCCCGGGCTTCCCATCACGCTCGTGGGCCCCGCGGGGACCGTGCTGCGCGAAGGGCTCATCGCGGGGCTGGTCGGCGCCGCGGTCGTGGCCCTGTGGTTCCTGGCCCTCGACTGGATTCGGGGCGACCCACTGCGCACGCCCGAGCTGCTGGGGAGCGCGCTGCTCCGCCAGGCGCCGGGCATTCCCGCCCTACTCCACTACACGGTGGTGCACGGGCTCGCCTTCATCCTCTTCGGCGTGGTGGGGGCGCTGCTCATCGCGGGCGCGGAGCGACAGCCCGTGTTCGTCTTCCCCCTGGTGATTCTCTTCACGGCCTTCGAGGTGGGATTCTTCGGGGCGGTGCTCATTCTCGCCAAGTCGGTGCTCGACGAGGTGGCGGGCTGGCAGATTTTCACCGGCAACCTCCTGGCCGCCAGCGCCATGCTCGCGTACTTCTTCAAAGGGCATCGCCAGCTCGCTCACCGCATGACCGAGGCGTTTTCCGACGAGGACTGAGTACATGGGGGCCCCGACATGGGCCCCTAAACCCCCAGCGCTCGGAGCGCTCCGGCGAAGCCGGGACGCTCCTCGATGTCCTGGCAGCCTCTGACTCGCTCGGCTTGGACGGCTCCTGATCGTTCAGAAGTCGTCCAAGCCTGGCATCATCACCAGAGGGCGTCGGGGAGTGGGAGTCCGAGGAAGGCGTCGGTGGGCAGCGGCCTTTTCGGGGCGACGCCGATGCGGTCGGCGAGGACGTAGAGCTGGCGCAGGTGCTGGGCGGCGTGCCAGGTCGTGCGCTCTAGTAGGTCGTGCCCTGACTGGGGCCCGTAGTAGACGTCGAGGACGCGTGCGTACTCGGAAGCTGCGGTGCCCTCGAACCAGCCGGCCAGCCGTCCACGCGCGAGCGCGCCGTAGCTGGCCACGGCGCGGCTCTCGCGCATGTCGGCCGGTGCAGAGTCCCCCAGCCAGGACTTCGGGAGCCGCCCACTGTCCATGGCCTCGGTGAAGGCCAGGCTGAGCCGGAAGACGTGATAGCCGAGATCGCGCAGGGTGCGATCGCGCTCGGGCGGCTTCCAGTCCATGCGCTCGTCGGGGATCTGGCCGAGCAGACTCTCGGCCGCACCGAGGATGACGTCGAGGCGCGCGGCGAGGATCGCCGGAGACAACTGGACGGCCGCCTTGTAGTCCACCCCGAGCACGGCCGCGTAGGCTGGTGGGTTCCAGCCGTGCGCAGCCCGATCGCCGACGACCACCGCCGGGACGGCTGGCACGTTCAGGCGCCGCAATTCCTCGAGTGCCGCGGGATCAGCCTGGACATCGACGGGATCGAACTCGATCCCCCAAGACGAGATCAGCTCCTTCGTCTTGGCGCAGGAGGATCAGCCAGGTCGGTAGAAGAAGCGCGCGCGTGGCATCATCATCGTCCCTCGAAGGTCGGCGTCTGTTTGTTGGCGAAGGCCGTCACGCCGGCGCCGAAGTCGCGCGTGCGGCCGCTGGCGGCAATGGCTTGCGCCTCCAGCTCCATCTGCGTCTCGAGGCTCTCCCACGTCGACTGGTGCAGCAGGCGCTTGGCCGCGCCGAACGCCTTCGTCGGCCCCTGCGCCAGCTCGCGGGCCAGCGCGTCGACGGCGGTCGTGAACTCGGCGTCCGGCACCACCCGTGTCACCAGTCCCCACTCGAACGCCTCGCGTGCCGACAGCACCCGGTTGCTGACGTACAGCTCCATGGCCCGGCGCAGGCCGATCAGACGGGGCAAGAAATAGGACGACGAGCCGTCGGGGGTGGCGGCAATCCTCGAGTAGGCCATGGTGAAGCGCGCCGACTCGGCCGCCACCACGAGGTCCCCGCTGAGCGCGAAGCTGAAGCCGCCCCCGGCGGCCACCCCGTTGACGGCCATGATCACGGGCTTGTCGCTCCGGCACAGGCGCGACACCGCGCCGTGCAGATATGTCGTCAACTCCTTGATGAGGACGCCGATCCGCGGCAAGTTGTCGGCGAAGCCCTTCACGTCGCCGCCCGCACAGAAGGCTTTCCCGGCGCCGGTGATGACGACGCAGCGCACACCGGGGTCCTCGTCCACGTCCAGGGCGGCATGGAACAGCTCGCGGCCCAGCGCGAGATCGAGCGCATTGAACGCCTCGGGGCGGTTGAGGGTGATGGTGGCCACCTGGGCCGCCTTCTCTAGGATGAGGTGCTGGTAGGCCATCGCTCTCTCCGTTGACTGGATGTCTCGCGGACCCTCCGCGCCCGCGCCACGCGGGCCGCCGCGTCCAGGACCTCCTGGATGCTCAGGGGCTTCACGAGCACGGCGTCGACGCCGTTGGCCCGGCTCTCCTCCCGCGACAGCTCCACGCCGAAGCCCGTGACGATGAACACGGGAACGTCGGGCTCGATGGCCTTGATGGCGCGCGCGACCTGCCAGCCGGACAGGCCCGGCATGGCGAGATCCGTGAAGACCACGTCGTAGCGCTCGCTGCGGAACCGGGCGATGGCGTCAGCCCCGTCAACGCAGACCACGGCGCGGTGACCTCCCGACTCCAGAACATCCCCGAGCAGGGTCCCGACGGTTTCCTCGTCGTCGACGACCAGGCACGTGAGCGGAGGCGCGTCGCTCGGCGGGTCCTCGCGCGGAGGCGCCGCCGAGGCCTCGGCGGTGGCGGCAGCGAAGATGAGCCGGAACGTCGAGCCGTGCCCCTCCTGGCTCTCCGCCTCGATACGAGCCCGGTGGCGGGAGACGATCCCGTAGGTCATGGCCAGGCCGAGTCCCGTGCCCTGCGGTCCCTTGGTGGTGAAGAAGGGGTCGAAGATCCGGCGCCGTACCGCGGGTGTCATCCCGACCCCCGTGTCCGTCACCGTGAGGTGCACCTCGCGTCCCGCCGCCGAGGTGGCCAGGGTCAGGAGACCGCCCTCGGGCATGGCGTCGACCGCGTTCAGGATGATGTTGGTCAGGGCCTCGCGCAGCTCCACGGGATCGCCGACCACCTCCGGGATGGTGGCGAAGGTCGGTCCGGACGTCGATGGTGACTTCGCGCCGGCGCGCGTCGTCGCGCCAGCGCGACTGGGTGATCTCGAGCGCCTCGCGGGCGACCCGGTTCAGGTCGACGGTCACGAAGGGATGGTCGCGCCGGATGCGCGTGAACTCCTGGAGCCGGCGCACCGTCTGGGCCCCGTCGAAGGCTGACCGCTCGATGACCTGCAGCCACTGCCGGAGGCGCGGCTCGGTGACCTCCCGCTGGAGGAGCTGGGCGCGGCCGAGGATGGCGGCGAGCAGATTGTTGAAGTCGTGCGCCACCCCCGACGCCATCTCTCCCAGCGCGCGCAGCTTCTCGGTGCGCACGAGCTGGTCCTGCGCCGCCGCCAGCTCGCCGTAGGCGCGCGTCCGCTCCTCGAAGAGGTGGGCGCTGCGCAGGGCGAGCGCGGCCAGACCGGCGACGTTGGTGAGCAGCCGCTCGTCCGCCTCCGTGAAGGGGCGGTCGGCGCCCGCCACCGTGATGGCGCCGAGCACGGTTTGGCCCGCGCGCAGCGGAACGCCCATCCAGTGGGGAAACTCCACGACCTCCGCCACCGGCTGCACGCCCTGGCGTGTGCACTCCCCGGCGTAGTCATCGGTGCGGATGGCGCGCCCTTCGTCGAAGACGACGCGCTTGAGCCCGCCCGCGGGGCGCTCCGGGCACGGCTGCGGCACGGTCTGACTATCCACGCCATGCCGACGCTCCGCCACGATCTCCAGACGCTCGCCGTCCTCCGAGAGAAGGAGCACGACGATGCTGGGCACGGCGAAGACTCTCGGCACCTGCGAGACGATGACATCGAGCACGGCGGCACGGTCGAGCTGGCCGGTGAGCGCACGCGCCAGTTCGTGCAGCACGGTCAGCTCCTCCACCTGCCGCCGGTTCTCCTCGAACAGGCGCGCGTTTTCCACGGCGGCGCCGGCCTGGTTGGCCACGGCCTCGATGAGGCGAACCTCCGAGGGCAGGAATACCCGACCGGGCCGCCACCACACCGCGAAGATGGCTCCCTCGGGCCGGCCGCGAATCATGACGGGAGCGAAGAGGACGGCGGTGGAGGCCATCTCCTCGATGAGCAACCCGGAGAATCGCGGGTCGTTGCCCATGTCGGCCGACCACACGGCGTGACCCGACTGCCACGGCTGGCACAGCTCGTGGAAGCGCGAGAGGACGAACGGACGCGTGAGGAACGCCCGGACCAGCGCGGGCGGCACGTGGTAGCCCGCGACCGGCACCAGGTTCTCTCCGCGCGCATCGAGCTCGTAGACGCCCACCATGTCGGCCCCCACCGCTCGCGTCACTTCCCGCGCCACGCGGCGCATGACCTCAGGCGAGGGCCCCCCCGCGGAGAGAATGTCCGCCACGGCCAGGAGGGCCTGGGTCTCGCGCAGTCGCTCGCGCGCCTCCGTGAAGAGGCGCACGTTGCGGATGGCGATGGCCGGCGTGTTCCGCGAGCTGGGCGATCGTCGCCGCGTCCCGGTCGGTGAAGGGGCGGCGCGCGCGCCGGGCCAGGAACAGCACCCCCTCCACGCGGTCCTCGCCACGGATGGGCACCGCCAGGGTGGCGCGCAGACCTTCCCGGCGGGCCAGCTCCCGATGTTCCTCGCTGGCGCGCAGCTCGTCACGACCACCTCGCGTGCGCTGAGGGTGGCCGGTGGCCAGCGCGACCCTCCGATACCCCGGCCCGGGACGGATGACGACATCGCGGTAGTCCTGGGTGGCGCCGACCCAGTATCGGGCCTGCGCTTCGTCGCCACCGGTGGGCCGCAGGGCGATCAGGGCGAAGTCGCCCGCGCAGAGATCGCGTGCGCCTTCCACGACCCGCTGGAGGATGGTGTCGAGGTCACGCGAGGCGTTGATCGTCCGGGCCAGCTCGGCCACCAGCTCGGCTTCGCGTCCTCGTCGCGCGGCGTCGTCGAAGAGGCGCGCGTTCTCGAGGGCCAGGGCGGTCTGGTCGGCGAAGCTCTGGGCGAGGCGAATCTCCGCGTCCGAGAAGACGCGGCCGACCCGGGCGCCCACGGCCAGGGCGCCCAGGATGCGATCCTTCGCCAGCAACGGAACGCCCATGAAGGCGCGGTAGGGCGAGCGATCGACGCGGAGGCGCATCTCCGGGGTGTAGACGAGCCGAGGATCAGCCAGACCGTTCGGCGATGCCACCGGCGCCCGCAGGCGCACGGCCAGGCCGGCAATGCCCACCCCCGGGGGAAGGAGAGGCGTCCATTCGAAGGGCAGCATCGTCTCGCGGGAGTGCGCCAGCTCGCGCAGAGACTCCGACTCCGGATCCAGTCGATAGAGGGCCGGCGGAGTTCGCCGACAGCAAGGTGCAGATGCTGTCCACCGCGCGCTGGCCTACCACGTCGGGATCGAGCGTCTCCGAGAGCAATCGCCCGAGGTCGGCCAGCGCCTGCATCCGCTCGGCGTGCTGGGCGGCGGCGCGCCAGAGCCGGGCGTGCTCGATGGCCACGGCCTCCTGTCCCGCGAAGGCCTCGGCGCGCTCGCGATCCTCGTCGGTGAAGGGCCGCCGGCCGAGGAAGTTGAGCACGCCGACCGCGCGGTCGCCGATCCGGAGCGGCACGCCGAGGTACGCGCTGTACCCGAGCGCTCGCATGCTCGCGACGTACTCCTCCATCGCAGGGGTGACCGCCGTCACCTCGGACACGACCGAGCGGTCTGTCGAGGACCACCCGTCCCCCCACCGTCCCGTGCAGGGGAATGCGATCGGCCACGAGCGCGGAGGGCACCGTGCTGGAGACGGCGGTGAGGACCAAGTGATCGCCCTCGACCAGCCGGAAGCACGCCCAGTCCACCCCGAGCAAGCGAGCCGCCTCGTCGGCGATGGTGAAGGAGAGGGTGTGGGGAGACGTCATCGTCGCTCGCCCACGCGGTGGAGCTTCAGGAGGTTGCGTCGTTCCCTTCACCCACATCGGCGCGCCGGAGATGATGACGATGACGTCGCCCGGGCGCACGATCCCGTCGGCCGACGAGCGCGGCCTCGATCTCGTCGATCATCTCGTCGGTGCCCTCGACCTTGCGCACCACCCGCGCCGTCACGCCCCAGCACAGGGCGAGGCGGCGGAGCACGGCCGGGTGCGGCGTGAGGGCGATGATGGGCACCCCGGGCCGCTCCTGGGAGATCAGGCGGGCGGAGAATCCCGTCTCGGTGAAGGCCACGATGGCGCGCGCGTTCAGGTCGCGCGCCGCGGTGGCCGCCGCATCGGAGATGGTCTCCGCGAAGCCGGGTGATTCCTGCCGCCGGGGCCTGTCGCGCCAGACGACCGACTGCTCGGCTCGGGCGGCGATGCGGGCCATGTAATCCACGGCCTGGGCGGGGAAGCGACCGGAGGCCGTCTCCGCCGAGAGCATGGTGGCGTCGGCGCCGTCGAAGATGGCGGCCGTGACGTCGGCCACCTCGGCCCGCGTCGGGACGCGCGTGGGTGGTCATGGATTCCAGCATCTGGGTGGCCACGATCACGGGCACGCGCGCGGCCCGCGCCTGGCGGATCACTTCCTTCTGAATGTGGGGCACCTCTTCCAGCGGCACGTCGACCCCGAGGTCGCCCCGGGCCACCATCACCGCGTCGACGATGGGCAGGATCTCGCGGGAGATCGCCGATGACCTCGTGCCGCTCGAGCTTGGCCACGATGGGCACCTGCGCCCCCAGCTCGCGCAGGAAGGTCCGCACCTCCTCGATGTCGGCCGCCGAGCGGACGAACGACACGGCCACGAAGTCGATGCCCTGCTCGATCCCGAAGCGCAGATCCGCGCGATCCTTCTCGGTCAGGCACGACGCGGGAAGCGGCACGCGCGGCATGGCCACGCCCTTGTGATCGCTGAGGCGCCCGCCCACCAGGACCCGGCAGCGGACCTCGCCTCCATCCACCGCCTCGACCCGCAACTGCATGAGGCCGTCGTCCATGAGGATCTGGTCGCCCGGGCGCACCTCACGCAGCGCCTCGGCGGGCATGACCGAGGCGCGCTCGACCGTCCCCACCACGGGCTCCGCCGTCAAGGTGAAGAGGGCGCCGGGCTCGAGGTCGACGCGACGGCCTCCGCGCACCCCGAACGTTCCCAGCCGGATCTTGGGTCCCTGGAGATCCTGGAGGATGGCGATGGGGCGCCCCCACCGCGCCTCTCCGGCGCGGAGACGATGGATGACGTTGGCGTGCTCCGCGTGCGTCCCGTGCGAGAAGTTGAGCCGGGCGACGTCCATCCCCGCCCCCGCGAGGCGATCGAGCTGTTCCGCACTGGCGCTGGCCGGGCCGATGGTGCAGACGATCTTCGTCCGCGTCCGGCGCATGCTAGCGCACGCCAGCTTCGGTGGCGCGTCGCCCCGGCCGCGGGGTCGACGCGGTCAGGGCGCCCCGGAGGAACTGCCCGGTGTAGGAGATGTCGGCCTGCGCCGCAATCCCCTCCGGCGTTCCCGTGGCCACCACGCGTCCGCCGGCATCCCCGCCCTCGGGCCCGAGATCGATCACCCAGTCCGCCGTCTTGATGACGTCCAGGTTGTGCTCGATGATCACCACCGTGTTGCCCTGCTCGACGAGCCGGTTGAGCACCTCGAGCAGCTTCTGGATGTCGGCGAAGTGCAGGCCGGTGGTGGGCTCGTCGAGGATGTAGAACGTCCGACCCGTGGCGCGCCGGGACAGCTCGGTGGCGAGCTTGACCCGCTGCGCCTCGCCTCCGGAGAGCGTGGTGGCCGACTGGCCGAGGCGGATGTAGTCGAGACCGACCTCGTCCAGCGTGCGCAGCTTGTCGCGGATGACCGGGACGGCGTCGAAGAAGCCGAGGGCCTCCCGCACGGTCATGTCGAGCACGTCGGCGATCGACATGGCCTTGTACCGCACCTCCAGCGTCTCGCGGTTGTAGCGGCGCGCCTTGCACACCTCGCACGTCACGTACACGTCGGGCAGGAAGTGCATCTCGATCTTCACCAGGCCGTCGCCCTGGCAGGCCTCGCAGCGGCCGCCCTTGACGTTGAAGGAGAAGCGCCCCGGCTGGTAGCCGCGCATGCGCGCCTCGGGGGTGCGCGCGAACAAGCGTGCGGATGAAGGTGAACACCCCGGTGTAGGTGGCGGGGTTGGAGCGCGGCGTGCGCCCGATGGGCGACTGGTCGATGTCCACGACCTTGTCGAGATGCTGGGCGCCCTCCACCCGATCGTGAGCGCCCGGCCGCTCCTGCGCCCGGTGGAGCATCTGGGCCAGCGCGCGGTACAGCATGTCGTTGACGAGCGTCGACTTGCCGGAGCCGGACACGCCCGTCACGGACGTGAACGTCCCCAGGGGGATACGGACGGACATGCCCTGGAGGTTGTGCTCGCGCGGGTTGTGGATGGTGATGAACTGCCCGTGGCCCTTGCGCCGGACGGGCGGCCGCGGGATCTCCAGAGCGCGCGACAGGTAGCGCCCCGTCAGCGACGCGGGGTTGGCGGCGATCTCGTCCGGCGTGCCCGTGGCCACCACGTGCCCACCCAGTTCGCCCGCCCCGGCCCGAGGTCGACGACGAAGTCGGCGGCGCGGATCGTCTCCTCGTCGTGCTCGACGACGAGCACGGTGTTGCCGAGGTCGCGCAAGCGCTTGAGGGTGTCGAGCAGGCGCCGGTTGTCGCGCTGGTGCAGGCCGATGGACGGCTCGTCGAGGATGTAGAGGACGCCCACCAGGCTCGAGCCGATCTGGGTGGCCAGGCGGATGCGCTGCCCTTCACCGCCCGACAGGGTGCCGGCGGGCCGGTCCAGGGTGAGGTACTCGAGGCCGACGTTCACCAGGAAACCCAGGCGCTCACGGATCTCCTTGAGCACGCGCCGCGCGATGGTGGCGTCGCGCTCGGAGAGCGTCAGCTCGTCGAAGACGCGGGCGGCGTCGCGGACGCTGAGGCGCACCACGTCGCCGATGGAGCGCCCGGCGATCTTGAGCCCGAGCGACTCCGGGCGCAGACGGGAGCCGCCGCACGCCGGACACGGGCGCTCGGCCATGAAGTGCTCGATCTCCCGGCGCGTGTCCTCCGACTGGCTCTCGCGATAGCGCCGCTCCAGCGCGGCCACCACGCCCTCCCAGCCGCCGTCTCGCTCGCCGTGCAGGATCACGTCGCGGACCGACTTCTTGAGCTTGCCCCACGGCGTGTCGAGCGAGAAGCCGTGGCGCTTGGCCAGCACCTCCAAGGTCCGCTTGAAGTACTGCGTCTCCCGCCCCTGCCAGGCCACCAGGGCCCCGGCCTTCAGCGAGCGCTCGGCGTTCGGGACCAGGCGCTCGGGGTCGATCTCGTAGCGCGTGCCGAGGCCGCTGCACTCCTGGCAGGCGCCATACGGGCTGTTGAAGGAGAACATGCGCGGCGAGACCTCGGGGAACGAGAGGCCGCACGTCCGCGCAGGCCAGCCGCTCGGAGAACACCATGGGGGCGCCGTCGGCCACCGGCTCCACCACGGCCACCCCGTCGGCCAGCTCGAAGCGCCGTCTCCAGCGAGTCGGCCAGCCGGCGAGCCGAGATTCTCCCGCACCACGATCCGGTCGACGACCACCTCGATGGTGTGCTTGCGGTTCCGCGCCAGCTCGATCTCCGCCGGCAACTCGTGCACGGTGCCGTTCACGCGCACCCGCGTGAAGCCCTGGCGCGCGAGGTCGAAGAAGAGCTTGCGATATTCCCCCTTTCGGCCACGCACCACGGGGGCCAGGACGAGGAGCCGGGTGCCCGGGGCCTGGGTGAGGATGCGATCGACCATCTGTTGCACGGTCTGGGCGGCGATGACCCGGCCACAGGTCGGGCAGTGCGGCACCCCGATGCGCGCGAACAGCACGCGCAAGTAGTCGTAGATCTCGGTGACGGTGCCCACCGTCGACCGCGGATTCTTCGAGGTCGTCTTCTGCTCGATGGAGATGGCCGGGGACAGCCCCTCGATGGAATCGACCTCGGGCTTCTCCATCTGCTCGAGGAACTGGCGCGCGTAGGCGGACAGCGACTCCACGTAGCGCCGCTGCCCCTCCGCGTAGATCGTGTCGAAGGCCAGGGAGGACTTCCCCGATCCCGACAGCCCGGTGATGACGACGAGCTGATCGCGCGGGATCTCCAGATCGATGTTCTTGAGATTGTGCTCGCGAGCGCCGCGAACAATGATCCGATCGCTGGCCATGGTGGAGCTTATTGTGGCAGCGTCCCCTCCTCCGGGCAACCGACGCGGGCGGCACGCGATCGATGCGCAACGCGAGCGCGCCGCGGTCGGCGTCCGGACGAGCGCGGCGACCGCGGCGGCCAGGGGTACCGTCACGAGCGCGGGGAAGACGCCGAGCACGGCCATCCCTTCCGCTCCGAGCAGCGCCGCGAGCGACAGCACCGCGAACGCACCGCCCCCCACGACGGCGCCGATCGCCACCCCGCGCCCGGCGCCCGCCAGCCACGGCGCCGCCCAGGCCGAGGCGCCCAGACCGAGCCCGAGACGCAGAACCTGCTCGGCGTCCACCCCACCCCAGGAGAGCCCTACCGCGCTCACCAGGGCGCCGGCTCCGAGCAGGCCAGGCACGATCCGGACCGAGAGCCGTGAGGACGCCCACGGCGCCACCAGAGCCGTCAAGACGGCGGATCAGGCTTCCCGCGCTGGCGAAAAGGAGCCCGAGGACGATGAAGGCGATGACGACCGTCACCTCGCGCGCCACATCAGGAGAAGTGGCCGCCAAGGGCGCGGCCGCGATCGCCGCCAGAGGCGAGGCGCCGATCTCGAGATCGGGCGCGAGCCATGCCGCATACACGCCCCATGACGCCGCACCGAGAACGAGCAGGAAAAGCACCAGCGGCGCCACCACGGCGCCCAGCCGGGACACGCGACGGGGAGCCCCGACGAGGACCAGGGCGCCTCCGGCAAGCGTGACGGCGAGACCAAGCGCATCGCCGAGCGCGCGCGGCTCGACACGCGCGCGTGAATCGGCCCACGCCACTCCGGACTCGGCCACGCCCGGCATGCGCTTGCCTGCCTCGAAGCGCACGCGCGTTCCCGGGGTCAGGGTGAGCTGGTCGCCAGCGCGGACGGTCAGCGAGCCGCCCGGACCCAGCCGCCACTCCCGGATCGTGGGCCCGTTCGGGCTGGGCTCCGCGACGCGGAAGACGCCGGTGTCGAGGGAGATGATCCGATGAGTCTCCGTGAAGACAATGGTGGTCGTCCGCTGCACCGCCCGCCCCTCGGTCACCCACTCGGCCGTGACCGGGAAGACGCGGACGGGCTCCGACGCCAGACGCGCCCAGGCTACCCACGGCGGCGCCCCTGTCCCCATCGCCATGGCCGCCACGAGCGCGGTGAGAGCGAGAGCACCCAGCACGAGAACAGCCGAGAGCACGGCGGATGCGCGGCGTACGAGCATGCCGGCGCACGTCACGGCGGTCGCCACGGCGAGCGCATGATCGGAGGATAGACCGAATGCCACACCGGTCTCCGTGGCCGCGAGGATGCTGCCCGTCAGAACGATACCGACGGCCACGCCTCCCGTCGCCGGCCATCAGCGCCGTGGGGTCAGGATCACGACGGGAGCCCGCGAGGAGACCGCCCAGGCCGGCCAGCACGGCGAGGAGCGCGAGGAGCGGCGCGTTGTGATCGCCCACCACGACGCTCGTGGCGAGCCACGCGAGCAGGCCAGGGCTCGCCCAGGCGGCGACGCGACCGAGGAGGCTCAGTCACTCCTCCGGAGCAGCAGGGCCGCGACCACCAGCACGGCCGCGGCCGGAGCGATCACCAGCGTGTACCACCAGAGCAGGCCGACGCCGGCGAGACGTAGGGTGCCGAGATCGAAGGGCGCCTGGGACAGGGCGAGGGCGATCGCGAAGAGGACAACGAGGATCACGATCCCGGTCCGGCGCCCACCCGCGATCGGCACTGCGCGATTATAGCGTCCTCCGACCACACACCGCGAAGCTCATCTGCTCTCCCCGATTGCTCCACCGCGTAGCGAACGCCAGCAACCAACCCGGGGTCCCCACGCATCCAAACAAGTTGTACCAACCCAGGTAGCCTGAGCCCTGCGTCACACCCCGCGCACACGGGAGGTATCGGAGGGCATTGATCAGCAACCCAGGTTGGATGAGCGCAGCGTCACACCGCGCACACGGGGAGGTATCGGAGGGGGCGAGGCGCCCCCTCCGATCACAAGGAGAACGACGCGCATGGCGGAGAAGATCGAGCGGGTCCTGGTGGTGACGGCGCACCCTGACGATGCCGAGTTCGGCGCAGGCGGCACGGTGGCGAAGCTGGCCCGGCAGGGCTGCGAGATCACCTACGTCATTCTCACGAACGGCGACAACGGCTCCAGCGATCGATCCATGGCCCCCGAGCGGCTGGCCCGCATTCGCGAGGAGGAGCAGCGCAACGCGGCCCGCGCGCTCGGCGTCGAGCGCGTACAGTTTCTCGGCTATCCCGACGGGGATCTCGAGGACACGCGCGACCTCCGTCGCGACGTCTCCCGCGAGATCCGCCGCTGGCGGCCGGACCTGGTCATCGCCCAGAATCCCAACCGCTCCTACAATCTGGGCATCTCCCACCGCGATCACCGCATCGCGGGCGGCGTGGTGCTCGACTGTGTCTACCCGCTCGCCCGGGACCACATGGCGTTCCCCGAGTTGCTGCCGGAATTCGAGCCCCACAAGGTCGCTGAAGTCTACGTCATGCAGTGGGAAAACCCTCACCTCGTGGTGGACATCTCCGAGACCATGGACCTCAAGCTCAAGGCCCTCGCCTGCCACGTCAGTCAGGTCGGCAATCGCTTCGAGGCTGTCGAGAAGCGGGTGCGCGAACGGGGGCACGAATGCGGCGCTCCCAAGGGCTATACCTACGCGGAGACCTTCGACCATGTCGTGATGCAGCGGTGAGAAGGCCCACCATCCCTTCTGCATCATGGCGTTGAGTCCGAGCGTTCAGAAGGTCCAGGGCGCCCTCACCGCGCGCGGCTTCGAGCTCGAGATTCGCGAGCTGGTCCAGCCCACGCGCACCGCGGCGGAGGCCGCCGCCGCCGTGGGGTGCCAGGTGGACCAGATCGCCAAGTCGCTCGTCTTTCGCGGCGCCGAGAGTGGCCGCCTCGTGCTCGTCATCGCGTCCGGCGCCAACCGGGTGGACGAAGCGAAGGTGGCGTCTCTCGTGGGCGAGCAGATTGCCAAGGCGGATGCGGCCTTCGTGCGAGAGCGGACCGGCTTTGCCATCGGCGGCGTGCCTCCCATCGGGCACCTCGAGGAGCCGCACACCCTCATCGATCAGGATCTTCTGGGGTGGGCAGAAATCTGGGCAGCGGCCGGCACGCCGAACTCGATTTTTCGGGTGACGCCCCGCGATCTGCTGGCCATGACAGGTGGCCACGTGGCGCAGATCGCGGAGCCGCGCCCACGGCTACGATAGAATGGCGTCAGGCCCGACGGTGTCCGTCCTCCGCCCGTCTACCGAGAGGGACGCGCATGGCCGACGCAGAGCCGCGAACCGCCAGCACGCTGACCGAGATGATGCGCCGCCGCGCGGCGCTCACGCCGGAGAAGCAATACTTCGAGCTGTACGGCGAGACCATGACCTACGGCCGGCTGTGGGAGCAGAGCGGTCGCTTCGCGGCGGCGCTGGCCCGGGCCGGCCTTGCGCCCGGCGACAAGGTCTGCCTGATCTACCCGACGTGCGCCGAGTTCTTCGCGACGTTCTTCGGGGCCCTGCGCATGGGCGCGGTTCCTGTTCCCCTCTACCCGACCCTGGGCGTGGAGGCGACGGCGCGGATCTTTCGTGACTCGGAGGCGGTCGCGGTCGCGACCATCGGCTGGTTCCGGCAGGGCGTGGATCAGAGCGTGGCGCTGGCCCCGGGTATCCGCACCGTGCTCGAGCCGCCTGATCTCGACGTGGACGCCCCGCCCCCTCCCCTGCACCCGGCCGCCGAGGATGACCTGGCCTTCCTTCAGTACACGTCGGGCAGCACGGGGGACCCCCGCGGGGTGATGCTCACCCACCGCAACGTGATGAGCACCGTGCGCTCCATGGCGGCGGCCGCCGGGATCACCGCCGACGATCGCGTGGTCTCCTGGTTGCCCCTCTACCACGACATGGGGCTGATCGGGTGCGCCTTCACGCCCCCGCTGACGGCCACCCCACTCTGGCTGCTTCCGCCGGACCTCCGGAATCCTCGGCAGTGGCTGGAGCTGATCACCGCGGTCCGCGCCACGTTCACCGTCTCTCCGGACTTCGGCTATCGGAACTGCATCCGCAACGTGCGCGACACGAGCGACATCGACCTCTCGAGCCTGAAGGGCGCCCTGTGCGGTGCCGAGCCGGTGCGCGTCTCGACGATCCAGGCGTTCGAGCGCCAGTTCGGACTCAAGAACCTCATCCTGCCCTGCTACGGCCTCGCCGAGGCCACCTTGGCGGTGGCCATCTGGCCCCGCAACACACCTCTGCGCCTCGATGCCACCGGCCGCTTCGTCTCCGTGGGCCGCCCCTGCCTGGACGTCGAGGTGCGCATCATGCCGCCGTTCGGCGAGGACGGCGCCGGCGCGAGGCGTGCTCGGACCGGACGTGGAGGGAGAGGTCTGTGTGAAGAGTCCGGGCGTGATGCGCGGCTACTACAACAACCCCGAGGCGACGGCGCGCGTCCTCACCCATGACGGCTGGCTCCGCACGGGGGACCTCGGCTTCCTCGACACGCGAGGGCTATCTCTACATCACGGGCCGGGTGAAGGACATCATCATCCTCGGGGGCGAGAACGTCGCTCCCGCCGACGTGGAGGAAATCGTCGACCACGTGCCCGGCATCCGCTACGGGGCCGCCGTCGGCATCGACAGCGAGCGGACGGGCTCTCAGCGGCTGCACGTGGTCGCCGAGGTCCGGGATGAGGCCGGTCAACCGGAGACCTACCACGACCTCGTGCGCGAGATCGTCCACCGCGTCCACGCCGGGCGCGGACACCGGCCGGCCCGCGTGCTCCTGGTGCGCGCGGGCAGCATTCCGAAGACGTCGAGCGGGAAGATCCAGCGCGCGCGGCTCGCCCAGATGGTCCAGGCCGACGAGCTGCGTGATCGTCTCGTGTACACGGGAGGCCGCTGAGCCGGGCGTTCGGCAGCGGCCTCCCCTCGACGAGGGCTCGATGGCCGGTCGAGGGCCTATTGGACGTCCACCTCGGCCTCGCCGAGAGGCCGGAGCCCGGGCTCCGTCATCAGCCAGAAGCGAAGCCGATGACGTCCGGAGGCGAGCGCCGCCGTGGGGATCTGGGCGCGAAAGCGCATCGCCTCCCCCTCCCGGCTGACGGCCTGCCCGGCCCAGATGGGGACGTCGCCGGGCGCCTCGGTGACGAGGATGGCGCCGGCCTCGGGAGTGGCGAGTCCCTGGTCGATCGTGCCGGTGACCACGAGGTCTCGCGACCGGGGAACCTGGGGCGGCACACCGTCGATCCGGCCCGCGGGAACATCC
Organism: uncultured Candidatus Rokubacteria bacterium; assembly: GCA_963848005.1. GTDB lineage: Bacteria > Methylomirabilota > Methylomirabilia > Rokubacteriales > CSP1-6 > CAVWFS01. Next base: position 45,182 of record CAWKCA010000007.1, on the reverse strand, counting down.
AGCACGCGATAGGGCTCCTGCGCTCGGCGCCAGAACCAGTGGCCGCCCACGGCCTTGTACGGGCGATAGGCGGTCATCACGTAGCGAAGGACGGGCGCATTGGTGTTGAAGATCGTCGCGCCGTCGATGGCGCTCGATGCCCGGCCGTTCGCGAAGAGGATCACGGGCGGCCGCTCGCGCTCCAGCGCCGCGATCAGTTCAGCCTGCGCCGTCGCCGTGCGGGCGTAGACCAGATGGTGGAAGCGCGAGCACGAACGCCGGTCGAAGAGCTGATACCACCCGCCCTCGGAGGTGAGCGTGAAGAAGCAGCGGCCCGCCGTCACCTCCGCCCGGAGCGCCTCCACGGCGGCCCAATCGCCCTCGGCGAGGATCAGGGCGTCCGGCCGCGCGAAGTCCGTGCCGTACCGCATGATGGTCGACACGGCCGTCACCGGATTCAGCGGCTTCACCAGCGACGAGGGAAGAAGGATCCGGCCTCGACCTCCCACGACTCCCAGCGCCACACTCACCATGATCAGGAGCGCGAGTTGCCCCCGCGGAAGCGTGACGGTGGCGGAGGCGGTGCGCTCAGGATTCCGCCGCCCGACCATCGCCCCGGTGAGGACGGCGACCAGAAGCATCGATGGCATGGTGGCGAAGTAGAAGTGCGGGGGGTCAGCGCGCTCCAGCGCGATGCGGGTGAAGACGAGGCTGGCGACCAGCAGGACCACGGCCGGCATGTCGTTGGCCACGGCCGTGCGGAGACTCCGCGCGGCCCGGCTCTGCCGCCACAGATAGCCAACGGTGACGAACTGGACGAGGAGCGCCCCGACGAGCAGGACGATGTCGCGGATGCCGCAGCACGGCTCCAGCCAGGCCTGAGCCCAGATGTAGCTTCCGTAGCGCGCCCAGTAGGCGACCTGCTCCGCGATGCCCTGCACCCCCGCTGTCCCGACGAGGGCGAACACCGCCGCTACTCCGACGGCGACCCCGGCGGCCATCCCGCCGAGCCACCGTCCGAAAGCCCGCCCCCCAGCGCGGGCATCGCCATCGTCACGAGTCCCGCGATCACGGCCATGTAAACGGCCCGATCGTAGACGTAGAGGAACGCGACGGGGAGGCTCGCTCCCAGCACGACGGCGCTGACCACCGCAAGGCGTGCGCGCCCCTGGCGAACGGCGGCCAGGAATCCCATGAGGAACGGGAGTTGAAGGAGGAACATCGTGTCGCGGACGTCGATGCGAAAAACGAGGGCGGCCAGCACGAGGGCGCCGAGCGCGGCGGCCAGCGCCCGGCGCCAGGCGGCTGACGGTGCCGCCCCGCGCACCGCGAGCACCACCGTGGCGAGGGCCCCGAGGTAGCCCAGGAGATGCAGCACCACCACGCCCAGACGGACCAGCGCGATGCGATCCGATCCCTGCGCAACCCGATCGGCGACGAGCGCGGGCAGCACGTTGAGGCCGAAGCCGTGAACCAGGAAGATCCGCTCGAAGGGCCGGGGCGCGCCGCGCACGGCGGGCAGAAAACCGAGCCGCTCTCCCTCGTGGAAGGTGTCGACGAGGGGTGCCGCGGGAGGGGTCGCGGTGAGGTTGATGGCGGCGACGGCGAACGCCGCGGTCAGCCCCGCGATGGCGAGATCCGGTCCGCGCACGAACCCCGACCATGCGCAGCGCCCGTCGCAGTCCAAGCCCGATCGTGGCCAGCAGCGAGGTGCCTCGCCACAGGGTCAGGCCGAAGGCCGCGAAGGCCCCGCCGGCGGCCAGCGCGTACTTGACGTAGTTCGTGCGCGGATCGAACTCGATCCGCGTGATGGCGGACACGATGCCGTCCGGCGCGTGCGCGAGGGGCAGCCGGAGGTGTTCGAGGACCTGGGCGACGACGATGAAGGTCAGCGCGGCGTCGAGGGCCGCCGCGACCCAGCCTCCGCCGGCCGTCGCGCTCTCACCGTCGCCCGGCCGGGCGGCGAGCCCCGCCCGGCGGTCTGCGCCACCGGGAGGCGAACTCAGATCTTGGCGCCCGACTTCGCCCAGTCGTCGAGGAAGCGCTTCAGTCCGATGTCCGTCAGGGGATGCTTCATGAGCTGCTCGAGCACCGCGAAGGGCATGGTGGCCACGTGGGCGCCCGCCTTGGCCGCGTCGACGACGTGCAGAGGATTCCGGATGGAGGCGGCCAGGACCTGGGTGGTGAAGCCGTAGTTGCGGTAGATGGCGCAGATGTCGCGCACGAGATCCATCCCCACGTGGGCGATGTCGTCGAGGCGGCCCAGGAAGGGACTGATGTACGTCGCCCCGGCCTTCGCCGAGAGCAGCGCCTGCGTGGCGGAGAAGCAGAGCGTCTGGTTGACGCGGATGCCCTTGCCGCTCAGGTAGCGGACCGCCTTTAACCCGTCCTTGGTGAGCGGACACTTCACCACGGCGTTGGGCGCGATCTGGGCCAGCTCCTCGCCCTCCTTGACCATCCCCTCGAAGTCGGTGGCCACCACCTCCAGGCTGACGTCGCCCGCCACGAGGGCGCAGATCTCCTCGACGAGCGGGCGAAAAGGTCGCTTCTCCTTGGCGATGAGCGAGGGATTCGTGGTCACGCCGTCGACCAGGCCGAGGGCGATTCCCTCGCGGATCTCCGTGACGTTCGCGGTATCGAGAAAGAACTTCATGACGACCTCCTGGGGGCTCGGGGCGCTCGATGACGACGCGCGCGCCGGCCCCTCTCAGCTTAGCGCAGTCCCGCCCGACGATCCCGCTACACGGAACGGTGATAGTCGGCCAGGGCGGCGTCGAGAGCCTGGCGGTCCGGCACCGTGGCCCAGCCTTCGCCTTCGACGCTGAGAGACGCCGCACAGGCGGCGGCGGCCGCGGCCTCCCACGGATCGCCGTGCCGGCGGTACTCCACCATGAAGGCCGCGGCGAAGACGTCGCCCGCGCCGGTGGCGTCGATCTCGCGGGTGCGCCGGGGACGCACCAGGTAGCGCTCGCCGTTGACGTACAGGTGGGCGCCCAGATGGCCGTCGGTCACCACGCCCACGGGCACGCGCTGGAACCACTCCTCGACGTCCTCCTCCATGTCATGGTTCACGTCTTCGAGACTGAGGAAGACGGCCTGCGCGTGGTCGAGGACGACGTCGGGACTCGCCCAGGGCCGGAAGATCACCTGGCCGTCGACGTCGAGGCGGCGCAGATACCCCTGCACGGCCGCTCCGATGCTTCCCGCGGTGAAGGCCGTGATCACGAGTGGATCGACCTCGTCGATGACGGGACTCAGCATCACGATGTCCGCCGCGCCCCAGTCCTCCGGCACGTCGCGCACAGCCAGGGGCCCCGCGGCGGCGGTGACACGCATGGCGCGCTCCGTCCCCTCCGCGCGGTGCTCGAAGCGGGTGGTCTCGGCCGCGGGGACGCTCACGACCTCGATCCGGGGCGGGAGCAGGTCGAGGGGAAAATCGTCGGCGTGCGAGGTGAGGATGGCCGCGGACAACCCCAGGCGGTGCGCGGTCAGGGCCGCGTAGAGGGCGGCACCGCCCGGGCGAGTCACGTCTCCGAATCGATCGAGGGTGACGTGGCCGACGGTCACGAATTCCGGGGTCAGGCTGGCCATCACATGGGGGCCCCGACATGGCTTCCCATTGAGTTGGAGGGGGCCTGGACCCCCTCCAAGCCACCCTGCGTGCGCGAGGTGCTACACGCGCCCGGGCTTCGCCGGGGCGCTTCTCGATGCTCCGACATGCTCCTAGATCATCGTCAGCCCGCCGGAGACGGACAGCGTTTGTCCCGTGATGAAGCTGGCGCCGTCGGAGGCGAGAAAGACGACGGCGGGCGCCACGTCCTCGGGCATCCCCAGGCGGCCCCACGGGATCACGCGCTTGAGGCTCTCGGCGAGCTTGGGGCTCGCGGCGGCGAACTCGTTGCGGAAAAGCGGCGTGTCGGACGGCCCCGGGCAGACGCAGTTGACGTTCACCTGGTGGCGCGCCACCTCGCGGGCGATGGTCTTGGTGAAGGCGATGATGCCGCCCTTGGCGGCAGAGTAGACGGCCTCGCCCGTCGACCCCACCCGCCCCGCGTCGGAGGCGATGTTGACGATCTTGCCGTACGCTTGCCTGATCATCGGATCGAGCACGGCCTTGGTGCAGATGATCGGCCCCTTGAGGTTGATGGCCAGCACCTTGTCCCAGAACTCCTCGGTGGATTCCACGAAGGGCATCGGGTGGTCCCAGCCCGCGTTGTTGACCAAGACGTGGACGGTCCCCCAGCGCGCGACCACGTCGGCCACCATGGCCTCCACGACCGCGCGCCGCGTGATGTCCACCTGGTAGGGCTGCGCCTGGCCTCCCACCGCCACGATGGCACTCGCCGTCTCCACGGCGCCCGCCTCGTTGAGGTCGGCAATGGCCACGCGCGCTCCGGCCGCGCCCATGGCCAGCGCGATGGCGCGGCCGATCCCGCTGGCCCCGCCGGTGACGATGGCGCTCCGGTCGCGAAGCGGACTGAGTGGCCAGGTCACGACAGGAGCTGCTTGGCGATGATCTCCCGCATGATCTCGCTCGTGCCGCCCCCGATGGTCATGAGCCGCACGTCACGGGCAAAGCGCTCGATGGGGTACTCGCGCATGTAGCCGTAGCCGCCGTGCATCTGCACGCACTCGTAGGCCACCCGGTTGGCCATCTCCGCGGTGTAGAGCTTGACCATGGAGATCTCGCGCAGAACGTCCGCGCCGGCCGCGTACTTCAGGCAGACCGCATAGGTCAGCCAGCGGCCGGCCTCGATGGCGGTGGCGAGGTCGGCCAGGCGGTGCCGGATCACCTGCTTGTCGGCGAGCGGGCCGCCGAACGTCTGGCGCTCTCGCACGTACGCCATGGTGTCCTCGAGGGCGCGCTGGGACATGCTCACCGCGTGAAGCCCGGCCACCAGGCGCTCGCGCTGGAAGACGCGCATGACCTCGTAGAAGCCCACGCCCTCGCGCCCGAGAAGGTTCTCCGCGGGAACCCGCACGTCCTGGAAACTCAGCTCCGCCGTGTCGGAGGCGAGCATGCCCATCTTCTCGAGCGTCCGACTCACCGTGAAGCCCGGCGTCTCCCGCTCCACCAGGAACATCGAGATGCCCTGGTGCCGGCGCTCGGCGGCGCCCGTCTCCACCCGCGCGGCCACGAAGTACAGATCGGCGAGCGCCCCGTTGGTGATGAACATCTTGGCGCCGTTCAGGACGTAGTGGTCGCCGTCGCGCGCGGCGCGGGTGCGGATGGCCGCCACGTCGCTGCCCCCGCCCGGCTCGGTGACCGCGATGGCCGTGAGCTTCTCGCCGTGACAGATCCCGGGCAGGTACTTCTCCTTGAGGGCCTCGCTCCCCGTCCAGTACAGGTGCGGAGAGGCCATGTCGGTGTGGACGCCGACGGCCATGGCCACCGAGCCCGAGCGCGAGCGTCCGAACTCCTCGTGGAGCACACAGCTGGTCAGGAAGTCGGCCCCCGCTCCGCCGTACTTCTCGTCGTACTCCACGCCCAGGAAGCCGAGCGCCCCCATGCGCGGCCAGATCGACTTGGCAATGCGCCCGGCCGCCTCCCACTCCTCGATGTGAGGCGCGATCTCCTTCTCGATGTAGCTCCGCACCGCGGCGCGAAACATCTCGTGTTGCTCGTCGAACACCTTCATGATCCCTCTCCCGGCACGGCCGTGTTCGGTGCGCCGCCTCGGATCTTAGCCAGGCCTCAGCCTGGCTGGCGATCAACCGACAGGTCGGAGGGCCCAGCGCGCGTCAGCAGGGCTGTCGGCCCTTGACGGGCCTTCGACGGCCCGGGCAGAATGGGCCCAGAGAAACGGCGTTGTCGGGCGCTGGACATCGGAAGCTCGCGGTGGCGAGCGGGAACCTTGCGAGGAGCGGGTCCAGGGCTGACCGCCAGTCGCTCCACCTTCAAGCGTCCCGCGCCGCCTCGCGCGGTGCGCCCGACACACTCTATCTCTCTGGGAGGAGCTATCGTGGCCACGCTCGTCGACCTGATGCGCCGCCAAGCAGCCTCTGCCCATATTGATCGACGGCGATCGCCAGTCCTGCTCCGGCGGGTCCTGCCCTGTTTTTTTGCATCACGAATCGGACGTTGAGGTAGCGCCATGCCCGAGATCCCTGACCTCACCGACCCTCGTTACCTGGATGAGGTTGGCTGGTTCCTCCACCACGAGAAACATGGACGCGACCAGTTTGGCGGCTCCTACGAGGCCGAACGGCTCGCCTACTCGCGCCTCTTGTTGGACGAGGTCCTTGCCTACGTGGGACGAGACGCAACGTGGATGGAGGACAAGACGATCGTGAGTCTCGGTTGTGGTTGCACCGGTGACCTTGACGGCATTCCCGGGCGCCGTCAAAATCGCCATCGATCCCCTTCTCTATGTCTACCAGCAACTCGGCCTGCTCCTCGAGCGAGGAGGTGGGCAGCCGAACTGTGTATTTGTCGATCGGCGCCGAGAATCTCCCCCTACTGGACGACTGCGCCGACCTGATCATATGCCGCAACGCCCTCGACCATATGCCAAATCCGCGGACCACCCTGAACGAGATTTCGAGGATTCTCAAGCGCGATGGAGTAATGTTCGCCAGCGTGGATATCGGAGGACCACCGACTCCGGACGAGCCGACCGTGTTCTCGGTGGAAAGCCTTGGCCGTCTCCTGCAGGAACACTTCGAAGTGGCGACGCTGACCGACCACCATCCGCCCCATAGCTGGGGACGACTCGGCAGCGTGAGAGTCGTGGCGCGAAGGAAGTCTCGACCGCGGCAGCTTCTCGACAAGGAGACGCTCCTCCGGTCCTACGAAGCTCGGCTGGCTCGCGATGGAACCTGAACCCCGGGGTCCCTGGATGGACACGCTGCTCCCCGATCGGTTGAAGGAGTTGTGGCAGGCCGTTGACCGAGGGCAGCTCACCGCGGACGCATTTCACCGGCGAGCAGGCGCGCTTGCTCGCCGGATACCGGCACACCTGGCAAGAGGCGCTCGTTCTCGAAGGGCACCAGAATTTCCAGGAGAGTCTCCTCTCCGAACTCGGCCTGTACACGCACTGTGCCGATCTGGCCGAGATCCAGGCCCGGTGCACGCAGGCCGTGGCCATGCTGAAGGGCGAATGGGAGGCCAAGGTCACTCCGGGTGATGGCCGGTCCATCGAGCAGTTCTACGCTGAGAGCCAGAACACCATCTATGAGCTCATGTGGTGGCACGGCTTGGTCGATGACGTCTCCCCGCTGGCCTATGTGACCGCCTTGCATTTTGCCAGGCAGCGAGGGTGTCGCAGCTATCTGGACTTTGGCGCCGGAGTCGGCTCGGGTGCGATTCTCTTTGCCCGCCATGGGCTCGACGTGACCCTGGCCGACATCAGCTCAACCCTGCTCCGCTTCAGTGCATGGCGGCTTGCCCGGCGCAGGCTCTCGGCCGCCTACGTCGACCTCAAGACCAGTGAGCCTCCCCGGCACGCCTTTGATCTCGTGACCGCCATGGACGTCTTCGAACATCTGGTGGATCCGGTCAGGACGGTTGATCGCCTCTGGGAGGCATTGAAGCCGGGAGGCTTCCTGTGTGCCCGGCTTGCCGCGGAAGCCGACCGCGACCGGCCACAACACATCGTCCAAGATTTTGGACCGACGTTCGAGCGCCTCCAGGCGCTGGGCTTTGTCAGGGTCTGGCAGGATGAATGGCTCTGGGGGCATCAGATCTTCCAGAAAACGCCCGCGTGATCCATTCCCCGGACTCCATTCCCGCTCATCCCCGCCGCTATCCGATGAGGTGATCCAGCACACGCGATGCCACCTTCGGGGCGGCGAAATGCTCCTCGGCCAGTGTCCGGGCGGCCGCGGCATGGGCGGCGTAGTTCCCTTCGACGGCGCGCAAGCACTCCACGGCCTGCTCCAACGTGCTGAACCGCAACACGCCCTCGCGCCCGTCGAGATAGCGGCTGGGCCCGGTGTTCTGGATGACCACCGGGCGTCCCGACGCCAGGTAGCATGGCGTCCGATCGCTGATCCACGACGTGTGCATCTTCACGTATGCGGGTTTGGCGCAGCCGAACTCCCCGCGCGAGTGTTGGACATACCACTGAAGGTCCTGCGGCGATGCCGCCACCTCGTGCGCCTCCTTCACCCGCCAGCCGTGCGCTTCGAGCATCTCGCGTTCGCTCGTGTCCCCGGCCAAGTGGATGGCCAGCTCCAGGAGCGTCGGCACGCGCCGGGGCAGGTCGACGAACGACAGGAAGGCCGCCCGTTTGTCGTTCTTGTACGCTGACCCATCCTCGTCGATCATCCACTCATTCATATACCAGTGCGAAACGGTGGTATACGCGCCGAAGGCCGGCGGCGGCCGCACCGGCCAATCGTCGGTACTCACGCAGGGGGGGACGTGCACCCATTCCAGCCCCAGCGTGGGAAAAGGCCATTCCGCCCGCCCCCGGGCCTCGCCGATCGTGAAATACACGTCGTGCGGCGCCGGGTTCATGTGCTTGTGCTGCATGGCGATCTGGAGCAGGCCTGGATCGATATCCAGGAGCGCGGAGCGCCGGAATCGCCGGACGAGCGATTCGGGAAGGTCGTAGCGGACGTCGAAGAGCAGGTCGGCCGACGCCGTCGCCTCGTCAGGTCCCAGACATCCGGTGTCGGTCTCGACGCGACGCCCGTCCGGCGTCACCAGCGCGAGCGAATCCGCCAGGCCATGCGGCGCGATTCGCGCCTTCAAGACCGAGATTCGATCCCGCAACACCGGCGGCGGTTCTTGCGGATCGATCACGTCCAGCCAGATGACCCGCGTGGCCCCGGCCGCCCGGAAGCCCAGCGACCAGTTGAGGAACACCCACAGGTGTCCACCTTGGGGATAGCGCAGTGCGTTCGGGACGCCGATGCAGACGCTATAGCTCACGACGTCTTGGTCTCCATCGGCATGCCGACGTCACCCCGCCGCTATCAGGGCCGCTTCGGGCGTCACCCCACGCCACAATCGACGAGCAGCCTGGACAGGACCTTCTCGGCCGCCAACTCGCTCTCGGCAATCGCCCGCGCGGCCTCGCAGTGACGTCGATAGTCTCCGTCGATGGCCTCGAGGGCGGCGGCGGCCTGCTCGGGCGTCTCGAAGGAGAACAGCCCGTGACCGGTCGGATAGTACTGCCGCCATCCGCTGTCCTGAACGACCACGGGCTTGCCGAGCGCGAGGTAGACGGCGCTCCGGCAACTGAACCAGCCGGTGCGCAGCGCGACGTAGACGTTCTTCGCCACGCTCCACTCTCCCCGCGCCTCGCGGAGATATGAGCGGTAGGACTCCATGGTGGCCGATCGCTCCGGCGCGCTCACTACGTGCCATCCGTGGTCGCGCAAGCGGGCGAGCGGAGCCGCTCCGGCGATCGCCACCTCGATCGGGACGCGGGTACGCTGCGGGAGATCGAGGAATCGATTGAATTCCACGTCCTTCCCCCCGTAGCGGACACCGTCGATCATCGGGAGACTGACGTCGGTCTTCCACGACATGACCGTGGTGAACTTCTCGGCACGCGGGTCGAAGTGATACGGCCAGCGTTCCAGGACGACCGGCTGGCGGGTGGGGATCCAGCGTAGACCGCACGAGGGAACGAGGCAGCTCGGCTGACCGATGTTCTCGGCAAAGGTGAGGAACCGGTCGTGCTGATGGATCAGATCGACCGAGAACAGGTCGTCTCGCGTGGCATACCCGCGCTCCTTCGCGAGCAGTTTGGACTGCGTGTATCCGGGGTCCGAATCCAGGTAGGCGGTGCGCTTGGCGCCGCGGTACTCGTCCCGCAACCAGCAGCATCCCGGAGACGTTCAGGAACAGATCGGCGGACCTGCAGAAGTTCGCCACCGCGTGCTGGCTGGCTCCGTGATGGGTGCCATCGGGCGCGCGCAGCGAGAACGCGTCTTCGGCCACGTCGATGGTGCGCAGAGCGTCGAGGAGGTAGCGCACGTTGGCCGTCACGTCGTCGGTGAAGGTCTGTCGCACCGGATCGTAGAACCATTGCCCGGTGTCCTCGAGGTACAGGACGTCGCAACCGAGCCGGCGAAACCCGTCCACGTAGGCGAGGTAATCCCAGGCAACACCCCCCATCGGATATGTTGCCACGAGCCCTGTCACGACGATCCGCATCTGCTCACCATCCTGTTGATCGTCGCTCGTCAGCCTAGAGCCGCGCCAGGGCCAGGACCCGCGCGAGCACGCGATCAGAATCGAGATGTTCGCGCGCGAACTCCCGCGCGGCTGCCGCATGTCTCGCATAGTCCCGCTGCACGGCTTCGAGGCACTGCGCCGCGGTCTCGACATCGCTATAGGTCAGCAGGCCGACCCCCACGGGGACGTGCCTGCCGAGGCCGGTGTCCTCCATCACCACCGGGCGGCCGGCGGCCAGGTAGCAACCACTGCGGTCGCTGAACCACCCACTCTTCGCGAGCGAACATATCGGCCTCACCGGGGAGAACTCACCCCGAGATTGCTGGATGTAACGACGATACGAATCCGGATCTTTGGCGTGTTCTAAAGGAGAAGTAACACGCCAACCGTTTGCCCGCAAAATGGGGAGATCGGGATCGGCGTCGGCGATCGACAAGCACACTTCGATCGGCATCGAGACGCGGCGCGGCAGATCGATCACAGCCTTGAACGCCTCGGCCTTCTGGGCGTACCACACGCCCCGCCACTCGACCCAACCATAGTCTCGCCAATTCCCGACGGTCGTGAAGGCTGGTCCCGGTGGCTCGGGGGTCGCCCATTCCGACAGCACGATCGGGTACAGCGTCTTTTCCCAGCGAATTCCGCACGTCGGCAGCGGACAGTCTGGCTCGCCGAGGTTCAGGCCGACAGTGAGATAGAGGTCGTGACCACGCAGGCGCATGTCGACGCCATACCTCTCCTGCCAGATCTGGGTATGGCCCGGGTCCAGGTCGAGGTACACGCTGCGGCGAACGCGACCGAGAACCGCGGTGTACGCGCCGAACTGGTTGAAGAAGACGTCGACGTCGGCCGCGACCTTTTCGATGTCTTCCCGCGACAGGCCAATGTGGGCTGGGCTACCAGCTTCGAGCAACGCCGCCCGGTCGCCTAAGTCGAAGCGTTCGATGACCTGGCGGAAGTGGTGTGCGTTCGCGCTCGCCATAAAGGGCGCCGCCTTCGAAGTTTCGTCCGTGGATTCGTGGGCTGGGCGCTCCTCAACGTAGTAGACGTCGAATCCGAGACGTCGGAAGCCGAGGAGCCACTGCAGGAACGCCCATGTGTTGCCGCCATAACCGACGGCGTGGCCGGCGAGAGAACCGGAGAAGAGGATGCGCTTCGCCATGGGTGCGTCAGGCCGCCGTGCCCAGCATGGCTATGCCTGGCTGAACCGAGTGTACGGCATGCCCGGGGGCCACGCACGTGTCCGCGACCGCCAGCACGGGGCTCAACACGGACGATGAGCGCGATCGTGCACCCTGCGGTGGGCGTACGGTCCATCTGGAAGAGCCACTGGACCACGGATGGTCACTTGGTCGCTCTGCCTGGCGGATAGCCCGACCGATGCGCCCGAACGCGCTCAGGAGAGCGTCACTACCGGGATTTCGCCGTCCCCTTGTCGCTCCTGAGAGCGCCGTGCCCCGGTCCGGCGTCGGGCACGGTGGGCACTTCCACGATGGACGCGGGGCCGCTCCCGCTGAGCTGCACCACGAGCAGGCGCGCGTGGAACGGGCGCAGCGTCGCCCGATGGCCGATGCTGAACATCGTCGTCTTGGCGAGCCGCTCGCGCACCAGCCCATAGAGGCGCGTCTCCGTTGCCTCGTCCACCGACGAGGTCGCCTCGTCGAGGAAGAGCCAGTCGGGCTTCTGGACCAGGACCCGCGCGAAGGCGATGCGCTGCTGCTCGCCGGGGGAAGCTGGAGCGCCCAGCTCGTGGCCTCGTCGAGGCGCCCGGCGATCTCCGTGAGCCCCACGGCCTCGAGCGCCTCGCGCAGCGTCGCATCGTCCACACCTCCGGCGGGCATCGGATAGGTCACCACGTCCCGGAGCGTGCCGATCGGCAGGTACGGCCGCTGCGGCAGAAAGAGGACCCGGGCGTCCGGCGCCGCGCGGACGTTGCCGCGCCCGAACGGCCAGATGCCGGCGATGGCACGGACGAGCGTGCTTTTCCCTGAGCCTGACGGGCCGCCCAGCAGCACGGTGTCGCCACGCAAGAGCGAGAGGTTGACGTTCGCCATGAGCGGCTGGCCATCGGGAAGATAGAGATCGACGCCCTCCACGGTCAGGTGCGTGGCGCTCCCCTCGGCGCGCCGCACGCCGCCGCCGCGCGCCGCCTGCAGGTGCACGCGCTCGAGCGCGCGCTCGAAGCCGGCGAGCCGCTCGACCACGGCGCTCCAGGCCGCGATCTCCTTGTACGACTGGACGAAGAAGCTGAGCGCATCCTGGACCTGTTGGAAGGCGCCGATCGTCTGCATGAGCCCGCCGAGCCCGAGCTCGCCCCGGAAGTAGCGGGGCGCGGCGACGACGGACGGGACGATCCACGCTCCTTGCCCGTAGCCGGAGGTGAAGTAGGTCAGTCGCTTCTGCCGTCGCATGATGCCCCACCAATTGAGCACCACCTCCTCGAACCGTTCGCGAAAGCCACGGAGCTCGTCCGCCTCGCCGCGGTAGAGGGCCACCCCCTCGGTGTTCTCGCGGAAGCGGACGAGGCTGAACCGGAAGTCGGCTTCGTACCGCTGCCGATCGAAGTTCAGCCGGACGAGGGGGCGGCCGATCCAGTCGGTGAGCCAGGTGCCGGCGATGGCGTACAGGACGGCCACCCAGACCATGTAGCCGGGCAGCGTGACGGAGAACCCGCCCACCGGGACGGTGAGCGTTCCGGAAAGCCCCCAGAGGATCGCCACGAAGGTCACCAGCGTGACGCTCGCGCGCAGGCCTCCGACGAAAAGGCTGAGCGTGTGGGAGGCGAGGAGGTGCAGGTCCTCGGCGATGCGCTGGTCGGGGTTGTCGGTCTCACGCGCCACGAGCTGCATCCGATAGTAGGCGCCATCGGCCAGCCAGGCGCGGAGGTAGCGGTCGGTCAGCCAGCGTCGCCAGCGGATCTCGAGCATCTGGTTGAGATAGAGCTGGTACACGGCCAAGATGATGAAGACGGCGATCAGCCACGAGACACGGATGAGCTGCGCGAGAAAGGCCGTCTGGTTCTTTTCCTGCAGGGCGCTGAAGAAGGCGTTGTTCCACTGATTGAAGAGAACATTGATGTAGACCATGCCGAGCGTGAGGAGCACGACGGCGAGCAGTAGCCCCCAGGCCGCCCATCGGTCTTCCGAAGACCAGTACGGGCGGATCATGGCCCACGCATGGGCAAGCGTTCGGCGCAGGCTGGTTCTGGCCGGATCTCCGGGCGGGGTGGGAGGAGCGACGTGAGGGGCGTCCGGACCGTGGCCGGCCAGGCCCTGGCCATCGCCGATGGCGGCGGGTTGGGGCTCCTCCTTATTGTCCAGGTTCCTCTCCACGAGCCGCCACCGGCGACTCCATGTGTTGCGCGAAAGCAGGCGCTTGAAACACTTGCAAATGGTGATCCATAGTGAGATCTAACGTGAAGATTTTACAGGAACCATCGGGCGTACCGCACGTAGGGCCGCCCTGGACGGACGCGGCGGCGGCGCGAAGGCGCCGGCGAGCACGGGCGACGGCTCAGGCGACGGAGGAGTCAACGATGTGCCAACTGCTGCTCGGAAGCACACGGCGAGGAGTCCCGCCCACCCTGCGCGCGGGTCTTCGTCTCCTGAGTCTCGCGTTGCTGGTCGTCGGTTGCGCGAGCCACACGCTGATGCCGAAAGAGCAGGCCGTAGCGATCGACGACCGAGACCGAGCTCTCATGTCCCACGCTGCCGCCATTCAGGCGGCCATCCGGCAGTCCGGGAATGTAGGCGCCCTGGCTTTTCTCGACGCCAAGGATGGCCGCTTGGTCGTCCTGCCTGGCGACAGTCCGGCCGATGCCTGGGCGCGTTACGCCACGTCGCCCGAGAGCGGGACAGGCCGCGTGTCGGTGCCGGCGGTGGTCACCTTCGTGTATCGAGCAGACGTACCCAAGGCTCCCGAGACCGTGACCCAAAGCGTCCTGCAACAGCAGCAGGCCCTCCGGACGTCCCTGGCCGCGCTCGAGACCGAGCTCCGCGACGCGCACCGGCGCACCGAGCAACGGTTGGACATCGTCCAGCGCGAGCTCGCCGAGTCGACCGCGGCGACGAAGCAGGAGACGGACAGGTCCCTGGCCGTGGCGAGGGCCGACGTGCAGAAGGCCTTGAGCTCGCTGGCCAAGGATCTCGATTCCGCACGTAAGTTCATGCTGCAGACGGCCCAGCTCGGCTGGCTCAATCACGAGCTGAATGTCGAGAACGCCAGCGGCATTCGGAAGGTGGCGACGGCCAGCCAGGAGCTGACCGCCAATTCGGCAAGGCTGGCCGACACGATGCGCCAGCTCTCGGAAAGCCTGGCCAGCCAGCTCAAGGAGCTGGCGAGCCGGCTCGATACCCTTCAGGGCATGGTCCGCAACATCAAGTGAAGCGGGCGATGCATCACGGCGGTACCGGTAGGCGATGTCTCGGGACCCTGGTGGCCTTCCTTCTGCTATCCCTGATCCCGGTCCCGGACGCGCTCGCCGGCGAGCTGGAGAAGATGCGTGAGAGCTATGACAACAAGCTCAGGGCTCATGAAAAGCGGATCACCGAGATCGAGGCAAAGGGGCGCGGCGTTTCGGCCGATCCGGAGAAGCGCGCGGACGGGATCACGCGGGATCGGGTCGCCGAAATCAGGGCCTCCTTGAAGGGCGGGGGCGGCGCGGGCAAGCGCCTGGCGGAACTGGCTGAGAAGGCGTCCGGTGAAGCGAAGGCGTTGGTCGACGTGTACAAAGGACAGAGCGAGCACCTCGACATCGTCACGGGCGAGTGGGGAGCGGGCGGTGCGGAGCGAAAGAAGCTGAGAGAAGCCATCACCGCGCTGCAGAAGAACCTCGCGCTCATCAGTACGAACCTGGCGATGGCGACCGAGGCGGCCGGGGCGATGACGATACGCGTGGAGCAGTCGGGCGTGCTCGAGAAGGTCGCCCGGATCGAGGCAGAGGCGACCGAGGCTCGTGAGCGGCTCAGCGCGAGATGGGAGCGCGAGCGCGCCGCGCGGGAACGGGAACGAGAACAGCGAGAGCGCGAAGCAGGTGAGCGCGCGCGGGGTCGACCGTGACCCTGGCCATCGCGGGAGGGGCGCGGGGCACGAACGGCGCGCCAACGAAGACGCCCACCCGTCACCTTCAAACGAGCTGCGCGCTGCGTGGGGCGTCGCCCTCGAATTGCAGGCGATGCGCCTTGGCGTAGGCGCCGCGTCGGGCCAGGAGATCCTCGTGCGTTCCGGATTCCGCGATCCGCCCCTCCTGGAGCACGACGATGCGGGACGCCTCCCGCACGGTGGACAGACGGTGGGCGATGATCAGGGTCGTGCGCCCTCGCATCAGTCGCCGAAGCGTCTCCAGGAGCAAGGCCTCCGTCTCCGCGTCGAGGGCGCTGGTCGGCTCATCGAGGATCAGGACGGGCGCGTCCTTGAGGAAGGCGCGGGCGATGCACAGCCGCTGCCGCTGTCCGCCGGACAGCATCACCCCCCGCTCACCGATGGAGGTCTCGTATCCGTGAGGGAGTGCGGTGATGAAGTTGTGGGCGCCCGCCGCGTGGGCGGCGGCGCGGATCTCTTCGAAGCTCGCTCCCGGGCGCCCGTAGGCGATGTTCTCGCGAATGGTGGCGCCGAAGAGCACCGGCTCTTGCAGCACCAGCGCGATGTTCCGGCGCAGCGAGGCGATGGTGAGCGTCGTGAGGTCTCGCCCGTCGAGGCAGACGCCGCCTGCATCGGGGTCGTAGAAGCGCAGCAGCAGGCTGGCCAAGGTGGATTTTCCCCGCCCCCGACGCCCCGACCAGGGCCACCGTCTCGCCGGGTGCGATGTCGAGGTCGATGTCGCGCAGGACCGGGCGGCCGTTGCGGTAACCGAAGCTGACGCCCTGGAAGCTCACGTGTCCGCGCGCGCGACCGGGGAACTCGATGGCCCCGCGCGCCTCGGTGATATCGGGTTTCGTGTCGAGGAGGGCCAGCACGCGCCGCGCCCCGGCCGTCGCGCTCTGGATCGTGCCCGCCGTGGAGGTGAGCGTCTCCAGCGGCCGGTACAGCATGGCCACGTAGGCTGCCATCAGGACCACATCGCCGGCGGTGATGTGACCGTCGAGAGCGCGACGGGCGGCCAGGAAGACCACGGCCGCCGCGCCGGCGGCCATCAGCGTGTTGGCCACGGCCTGTGATCCCGTCTGCACCGCGGTGAGTCGCACGTTGGCGGCCAGACTGGCCCGCGCGTGCTCGCGGAACCGCGCGCCCTCGAACTCCTCGCGACCGAAGGCCTGCACGGCCCGGATTCCCACCAGCGTCTCCTGGACCCGGGCGCTGACGTCACTCTCGCGCTCGTGCACGCGCAATGAGTGGGTGGTCATGGGACGGTCGAGCTGGCGGATGAGGAAGATGAGCGGCACGGCACACGGCGAGCGCCGTCACCGTGATGACCATGTCCCCCTGCGCCATCATCACCAGAATGCCGACCAGGGTCACGCAGGGCAGTGACGGCCGGCACCAGTCCTGCGTTGAAGATCGTCTGGGCCGCGTAGCTGTCCCACGTCACGCGATAGAGCGAGTCGCCGACGGGCGTGGTGTCGTGAAAGGCCAGGGACAACCGCTGGATGTGGTCGAACAGCCGGCAGCGCAGGCGAAAGACCATCCGCAATCCGACCGCCACCAGCACGTTCGTGCTCAGCATGGTGAGCAGGCCCGCGAGCAGGCGAAGAGCCACGATGCCGGCGCAGAGCCAGGCCAGGACGAAGAGCCGAGAGCTGGCCGCCGGCCCAGACGATCGGCGACGCCCGTCATCAAGGACGCCAGACCCGGCGGTAGCGGGCGATCACCGAGGACGCTGTCCACGATGAGCTTGAGCGGCCACGGCTCCAGGACGAGTACCACCGAGGAGGCGATCACGAGCCCGACCCCGGCGACGGTGCGCGCAGCTTCTCCCCGGAGCGTTTGCGCAAGCAGACGCCCCAGCACGGTGAGCGTGCCTTCCCGATCTCGCCTCACTTGGGTTGCTCCATCAGAGGGGTGATCGCCTGGACGATCCCCCCGAGAGCCCGCCCTGACTCGTAGAGCGCAGCGGCGAGCAGCCCCATCAAACCGGCGGCCAGCACCAACGCGGGAATCCAGGCTTGCCCGGCGGCGGCCACGGCGCTCAGCAGCGCCAGGAACGCCAGGGTTCCGAGCGTCGTTGCCGACCAGCGTGGCCACACCTTGAACCTGATCAGTTGGCGGCCCTCACCGTGTTCTTCGACGGCCATCTGGAGACGAGCACCGCCGAGGAACCCGCCCCCAACCTCGAGGTCCCAGCGGTCCCAGGCGGACCCGCGCGCCACGCGTCGTCCCGCCGTGCCCAGCGCGGATTCGGCCCGGCGCAGCCAGTCCTCGGCAGCACAGCCACTTCTCGCTCCACACGCGCAATCGCCGGGCCAGCGGGATCTCGAACCTGGCTGCGCTCGTCGGACGCCACGGCGTCAGTCCGTGGCGTAGCCGTCCGCACAGCCGTGCCGCCGGCTGGATCAGGTGCAGAGCGGCCGTGAGTCCGACGAGCTGCGCCCGGTCGGTGCGAGTCGACGCCGCGGTCGTGAAGCGGGCCCGCGCCGCCACCCGAATGGCCTGCAGCACGGGCAGACTTGCCGCCACCGCGAAGAGCGGCCAGGCCGCGCGGAGCGGCGCCCACAGCGCACCCAGTCCCGAGAGGACGGCCAAGATGAGCACCACCAGGTACCACTCCGGCATGAGCGGCAGAGACGCCAGCGTTCCCGACTCGTTCTGATACACGCGCTGGAAGAATGCGCTGCCCCACACGCCGTGATAGATGCGTCGCGCGCGCCAGCCGAGCGTCTCCGCCAGCCCCTTGCCGTACAGTCGGCCGGCCCAGGCCACGTGCCCGCACGCATTGTACTTCTCCGGCCACTTCTGCTCGAGCAACGCCTCGGCGCGACCATAGCCCACCTGCTGGCGCCAGTAGGCAGGAACCGAATTGCGGCGATGATGCCAGACCATCGCGCCCGCATGGAATCCGAGTGTCCAGCCGCGCTCTTGGAGCCGCCAGCAGATATCGACATCGTCGCCGGCCGCGCGAAAACGGGGATCGAAGCCGCCGACCGCCTCCAGGGCCTCACGGCGGAAGGCCATGTTGCAGCCCGGAATGTGCTCGGCCACTCGGTCCGACAGGAGCACGTGCACGGGGCCGCCGGGGGCGTTGGCCACGCAGTCGGCGATGAAGCCATCGCCAGGAGGGGCGATGTTGGGACCGCCGACCCCGACATGATCCGTGCGAAGGAACGTGTCGGCGAGATAGGTCAGCCAGTGGGGATCCGGCCGAGCATCATCGTCGGTGTAGGCCACGATCTCGCCGCGGGCGACCATGAGTCCCATGTTGCGAGCCCGGCTCAAGCCCCGGTTAGGCGTACTGATCAGCCGAACGCCGAACGACTGGGCGATCTGGGGCGTGGCGTCGGTGGAGCCATCATCGATGACGATGATCTCGTAGTCGGGATAGTCGAGACGCGAGAGACCGTCCAGGCAATCGGCGATGGTGGCGGACCCGTTGTAGCTACACACCACCACCGAGATGGAGGGCCAGTGGCGCTGGCGAGCGATGGGAAGTTCCTGGAGCGCGCCGCGCACGCGGGCGAGGGCCGCCTTCGGCGCTCGGTCGCGGCGCGTGAGGCCGAAGTCCCAGTCTTCGATGTCGTAGCCGCCGCGGTACCACTCGTCCGTCCAGGCGAAGAGGAAGGCGCCCGCGCAACCAGCGCCAAACGCCGTCTGCACCTGCCACTCGAGAACGCGCGCCTGCGTCTCTTCACTGGCCCAGTGGCTGTCGAAGCCGATTTCGCCCATGAGCAGTGGCCGGTCTCCGGCAAGGTTCTGGAGGCGAGCGAGGTACGCCTCCAGGCGATCCTGGGATTCCAGGTAGACGTTGAAGCACACGAGGTCGAGGCCGGCGGGATCGAGGTACTCGGTGGAGGGAAAATTGACGTAGGTGACGAGTGAGCCGGGGTCCTCCTCGTGGGCGGCGTCGGCGAGCAGCGTGATGAAGCGCTCGATGCGCCGCGGGCCCTGCCAGCGGACAATGCCCGGCGGTATCTCGTTTCCCACCGCGTAGCAGAGCAACGCCGGATGGCCCGCGCACGCGCGGATCCCCTCGCGCACCCTGCGCTCGATGTCCCCGGCGCGCAGGCGTTGATCGAGGAAGGTGACGTGCTGCTCCCAGGGCAGCCCCACCATGACGTGGAGAGCGTGGTCGTGGGCCAGGTCGAGCACCCAGCGCGGCGGGACGGTGTAGGTGCGCACGGCGTTGAAGCCGTGAGCCGCGATGGACTCGAAGTCGGCCCCCACCGTGTCGGGGCTCCCGTACTGATGACCGCGCTCGTCGGGGCGGAACGTGCCGTAGGTGACCCCGCGGATCCAGAGTTTCTGATCGTCGAGCTGCAGGAACTTGCCGGCGACGCGTGGGCGGCCGGTGCTCGGGACTGGTCTGATGCTGGGCGTGATCTGATATGGGACAGACGTCGAGACGTCAAGCTGACGTGTCAATCCTCGATTCCTCGCGATGGATCGGATTTGCACCACTGGTCGTCTCAGTCGGGCAAACACCCTGCCAGCAAGTCGTGGAGTCGTAACTCCCTGAATTCATTCGGTCGGCGACCGTAGGCCGGGTGGCATGCGACCAGAAGCGAGGCAATTCCTACAAGGGCCTGTCAGTCTTGAGACACGATGGGTTGCGACGGCGGGGGCGGGCGGCGGGCTCATCGCCGCCGCCCGCGTTCATCGACCGCGGCTCACTGCCCGACGATGTCCGGCTTCATCGGCCCCAGCGCGCCGAGGAGTTCCTTCTGCTCGGCGGCGCCGACCTTGTTCTTGTCGAGCGCCTTGCCGAGATTCTCGACGGTCGCGTTCCACTCCGCGTCCGTGATCTCCATGCCCTTGTGCGCGGCCTTCATGTCCTTGCCGAGATAGGAGCACGGCCCCCCCGTCGCATCGCAGATCTGGTCGGAGAGGTTCGACTTGAACTTCTCGACCTCCGGGGGCTTCAGGACCTTGAAGCGCGCGTTCACGCGGGGATCAGCCACCATGATGCCCACGAAGTCGCCCACCACGACGGCGATGGCGTGCCGACCGCCCAGCCGTTCGTAGAGCGGCGCCTTCGGGGGTGGCGGTCGGGCACGAGCCGCTGAAGTTGGTCCCTGCCCCGGGCTGAAAGGCCCCTTGGCACCACTGCGCATCCACCGTTCCGGGCGATTCCAGGGCCACCGCGCTGACCAGGAGCAGCCCGCCGACCACTGCCCACGCTCGTGTCATCGTTCCCTCCCCTAGAAGATGGGGGGCCTAGCGCGGGCCCCCCAAGCCCCCCCGCGCTCGTCGCGCCCCGGCAAAGCCGGGGCGCTCCTCGATTCTCCGACATGCTCCCAGGGCCTGCTGATCATGCGCGTCCCGGCGCTTCAGCTCAGCCAGCGCTTGCGGCGCTTGTAGTGCTTGACGTCTCGGTACGACTTCCGGGACCCGACGTCCGTCAGTCCCAGGTAGAACTCCTTCACGTCCGGGTTGGCCCGGAGGGCCTCGACCGTGCCCTCCAGCACGATGCGCCCGTTCTCCATCACGTACCCGTGCTCCGCGATGGTGAGCGCCATGGCGGCGTTCTGCTCGACGAGGAGCACGGTGAGTTTCTCGTCCCGATTCAGCCGCTGGATGATCTCGAAGATCTCCTCGACCAGGAGCGGCGCCAGCCCGAGCGACGGCTCGTCGAGCAGCATCAGCCGGGGCCGGGCCATCAGGGCCCGACCGATGGCCAGCATCTGCTGTTCGCCTCCCGAGAGGTACCCGGCCTTGAGGGTCCGCCGCTCGGCCAGCCGCGGGAAGTACTCGAAGACGGCGGCGAGGTCGCTCCGGCATCTCGGCGAGGCCGCGCCGGGTGTGCGCGCCCGACATGAGGTTCTCCTCCGTGGTCAGGTCGTCGAACACCCGGCGCCCTTCCATGACCTGCGTGACCCCGAGCCTCACGATCTCTTCGCGGGCGCGGCTGGTCGATCCGCTCGCCGCGAAGCTCGACCGAGCCCGTGGTGATCTCACCCCGCTCGGGTCTGAGGAGGCCCGAGATGGCCTTGAGCGTGGTGCTCTTGCCGGCCCCGTTGGACCCGAGCAGGGTGACGATACGCTGCTCTGGCACCTCGAAGGAGATTCCCCTGAGGACCAGGATGCTGCGGTCGTAGACGACCTCGACGTTGTTGAGCTTCAGCACGGGGCCGCCTATTTCTTGTTGGCTTTCCTCACCTCGGCCATCACCTCGTCGCGGTAGCCGCGGATCCAGTCGGTCACCGGGACCCACTCCGTGCCCTTGACCTGGTACATCCGCACCCAGCCGCCGCCTTCATGGTCCTGCGGGGTCACCGTCATGGGCGGCAGGAATCCCTGGAGGTCGAAGTTCTTCATCGCCTCGAACCCCTGGCGCACCTTGTCGCCCGTCACCGGCAGGCCGTGGTTCTGGACGGCGAGCCGGACGCCCTCGGCGAGGATGGCGCCGTTCAGCACGCCCCGGCAGTAGTAGACGCTCCCGACGTACTTGGGCACCTCCTTGCCCTCGTCCTTGTAGCATCTCGCATGATCTCCTGGATCACGGGCAGGTTGCGACCGGTGGAGCTGTACTGCATGCCGATGTAACCCTGGGACACGTCCCACCCCGCCCCTCGATGTTGGCCTCCCCGGCGCCCCACACGAAGCTGACGAAGCGGTTCAGGGGAAGCCCGGCCCGCTTGAATTCCTTGATCGACACCGCGGGCGACTGGCCGAAGAGATGACCGATCACCCAGTCCGCCTTGAAGCGCCGCGTGATGTCGATGACTTGGGCTCCCATCTCGACGCCGGGCGGCGGGACGGCGAAGAGCCGGAGCTGGTAGCCCTCCTTCTTCGCCACGGTCTCCACGACGGGGATGCCCTCGCGACCGGCGGGGTTGTCGTAGTAGATGTGCGCGACCTTCGTGCCCTGCTTGGCCCCGTTGTCCTTGATGTACTTCATGGCCGCGCCCGCCTGCGACCAGTAGGTGGCGGCCATCGGGAAGATGTAGGGCCAGACGCGTGCCGTCGGTGGAGTCGGCGCGGCCGAAACCCGGCGTGATGGCCGGGATCTTGTCGTCCATGTGCCGCGGGGTGAGCGCGTACACGATCGGCGTGCCGTAGTCGAGCATGGCCACCGCGCCGTCACGCTTCAGCCGCTCGTAGGCCTCCACGCCCCGGTCCACCGTGTAGCCGTGCTCGATCTCCGTGTACTCGACTTGTGACCCTCGACGCCGCCCTTCTTGTTGACGAGCGCGATGTAGTCGGTCAGGCCGGGGCAAAGCTCCACCCCGACGTTCTTGGTCGGCCCCGTGCGGTCGCACTGGCCCCCGACCTTGATCACCTGGCGCCATCGCCGGCACCGCCGCCAGGCCGACCAGCAGCACCGCTGCGAGCATCCCTGCTACCCATCGCTTGCTTCGCATGTTCACCCTCCTTGCGTCTACCTCATCGACCATGCTGAATGTCCAGCTCTGAACTGCCACGTCCGAGCGGCGGCTTCGCCGCCGCAATCCTCCGGGGAGGCATCGGAGGGGGCCGTCGAGGCCTCCTCCGAATGTACGAAAACGGCCACAGGCGAAAGTACCGCCTGATGTTGCCGCCACATGCGGTAGAGCCCTTCGGGCTCGATGACCAGGAACAGGATGATGAGCCCGCCGAAGATGATCAGCCTGAGGTTGGCCAGGATAGTTGCGCGATGGCCGCGTACTGGAAGCCAAAGAGGCGGCCGAGCCCTCCACCACGTAGACGAGCACGATGGGCAGCAGGGTGATGAACACGGCGCCGAAGACCGACCCCAGCACGCTGCCCAGCCCGCCGATGATGATCATCGCCAGGTACTGAGACCGAGGTCGCCGAGGGTGAACTGCTCGTAGTTGGCGATCTTGAGGTAGTAGGTCCAGAGGGCGCCGGCCACCCCCGCGTAGAACGAGCTCACGGCGAAGGCGAGGAGCTTGTAGCGGAAGATGTCGACCCCGATGATCTCGGCGGCCACGTCGCGGTCCCGGACGGCGATGAAGGCGCGGCCCACCCGGCTGCGGACGAGGTTCATCGCCGCCACGTAGGCGAGGATGGCGACGGAGAGGAGCATGAAGTAGCGCCGGTACTCGCTGTTGATTTCCACCCGAAGAAGGTCGGCGTGGGCACGTCGATGGTCGACTGCACGCCGCCGCTGATCCAGGTCGAGTGGTTGATCGTCCACTCGATGATGAACTGGCCGGCCAAGGTGGCGATGGCCAGGTAGAGGCCCTTGATGCGGAGGGAGGGGATGCCGAAGAAGGTGCCCACGAGCGCGGCCACGCGCCCCCGCCGGCAAGCCCACCCAGAAGGGTGCGACCAGCCTCAGGGTGACGAGCGCCGCCGTGTAGGAGCCCACCGATCATGAAGGCGCCGTGCCCGAGCGACACCTGCCCGGTGTAGCCGACGAGCAGGTTGAGCCCGATGGCCCCGACGCTGGCCAGCACCATGAGGTTGACCAGCGACATGGCATGGCTGTCGAGGGCCAGCGGGAGCAGCACCAGCGCCATCACCACGCCGAGGCTCGCGTAGCGGGCCAGGGGCACGGGGTAGAGCGCCATGTCGCCCTCATAGGTGGTCTGGTAGACGCCGCACTCTCGATTGATCATCTCACACCCGCTCGATGGTCTCGCGGCCGAAGAACCCATAGGGACGAATCATCAGCGCGACGATCATCAGGACATAGGGCAGGAAGTCCTTGGTGCCCCCGCCCACGTAGGGATCGACGTAGCCGGCGGCCACGCTCTCGACGGCGCCGATGATGAGCCCCCCACCACGGCGCCGGGGACGCTGTCGAGGCCCCCCAGGATGACCGCCGGAAAGACCTTGAGGCCGACGAGGGCGAGCTGGGTGTCCACGCCCAGCATGCTCCCCAGAGGAGCCCCCCCACGGCGGCGGTCAGCCCCGCGATGGCCCAGGACAGGGCGAAGACGAGGCGGATGTTGATCCCGACCGCCATCGACGCCTGCTGGT
Organism: uncultured Candidatus Rokubacteria bacterium; assembly: GCA_963848005.1. Lineage (GTDB taxonomy): Bacteria > Methylomirabilota > Methylomirabilia > Rokubacteriales > CSP1-6 > CAVWFS01. The sequence continues at coordinate 21,058 of CAWKCA010000007.1, read as the reverse complement.
CGTCGGCCACCGCCCGCATGGCGATCCCCATCCGGCTCCGCCGGAAGAACCAGGCGAAGCCGACCAGGAAGACTCGGACACGAGGGCGGCCACGACGTTGATCGGGGAGAGGAAGATTTGCCCAGATCACCCACGGCTCCAGGCGAATGGGAAGCGCGATGTTCGTCTGGACGACCCCCAGATCATGGCCGCCGAGCCCTGGAAGACCTGGGCCAGCCCGATGGTGACCATGACCACCGAGATGACCTGCTGCCCGATCATCAGCCGCAGCACGCCTCGCTCGACGGCGAACCCCAGGGCCACCATGACCGCCAGCAAGACGGGCACCGCGATGGCCAGCGGCAGGCGATAGAGGGTCAGCAGCGCGGCGGCCACGTAGCCGCCGAACATCACCAGCTCGCCCTGGGCGAAGTTGACCACGCTGGTGGCCTTGTAGATCAGGACGAATCCCAGCGCGACCAGCGCGTACATGGCGCCGTTCATGAGGCCGTTGACGAAGAGATCGAAGAAGAAGGTCATGCGGCCTCCTGAGACCGCCACCGGCTCGCGGTCGGCCTGGGCCCGCCGGATCGCCAGCTCCGTCTGCATGGTGGCCTGGCGGCCGTCCTGGTAGGTGATGACCGCCGTCACCGCCACCGATGGCGCCTCGGAGTAGAGCGCGGTCGATGATGTCCGCGTACTTCTCGGCCACGAAACCGCGCCGCACCTTCCGGGTCCGGGTCACCTCCTCGTCGTCGGGATCCAGCTCCTTGTGGAGGAGGACGTACTTGTGGATGCGGGTGCGCCTCGGGGAGGTCGCGATTCACCCGGTCCACCTCCTGCCCGATGAGGTCGTGCACCTCCGGCTTCTGGGCGAGATCGGCGTAGCGTCGTGTAAGCGATCTGCCGGCGCTCCGCCCACTTCCCCACGTTCTCCATGTCCATGTTGATCATGGCCGCCACGTAGGGCCGGTCCTGGCCGACCGCCACCGCCTCCTTGATGTAGGGGCTGAACTTCAGCTTGTTCTCGATGTACTGGGGCGCGAACTGACCCCGTCGGCCAGGTGGCCGACGTCCTTGGCGCGGTCGATCACGATGAGGTGGCCGTCGCGCGTCGAGCATGGCCGCGTCGCCCGAGTAGAGCCAGCCGTCGCGAATGGTGGCCGCCGGTCGCCTCCGGATTCTTGTAGTAGCCGAGGAAGACGCTCGGGCTCCGCGCGATCACCTCGCCCGTCTCCGTCGAGCCGCACCTCCGTGTCCGGGAACGGCTTGCCCACCGTGCCCGAGCTTGATGTCGCCGTCGCGCTGGACGCAGGACGACGCCCGGTGATCTCGGTCTGGCCGTACACCTGCTTGAGGTTGATGCCGATGGCGCGGAAGAACAGGAAGACCTCCGGGCCGAGGGGGGCCCCGCCCGTGTAGGCGTAGCGGGTGCGCCGGAATCCCAGGTGGTCGCGCAGAGGGCCGAAGACGAAGAACTCGCCGAGGGCGTGGAGCAGCCGCAGGCCGGACGGGACCGGCTGCTTCTCCATCTGGCGCGCGGGCCACCTCCTCGCCCACCGGCATCAGCCAGCGGGCGAGCCGGCGCTTGACCCAGGACGCGTCGTCCATCTTGACCTGGACGGTCGAGACCAGGTTCTCCCAGATCCGCGGCGGCGCCACCAGGACCTGCGGGCCGATCTCGCGCGAGGTTCTCGATGGACGGTCTCCGGACGCTCCGGGCAGTTCACGGTGGAGCCGACGATGCAGCGAACCCGCCAGCGACCAGAAGGTGTCGCCGATCCAGGCCGCGGGCAGGTAGGCCAGGATCTCGTCCGTCGACTCGTAGCGCTCGATCGTCGAGGATGCCGCGGACGGCGTGAGTGAAGTTGGCGTGGGTGAGCATCGCGCCCTTGGGCGCCCCCGTGGTGCCCGAGGTGTAGCGAGATGAGCGCGATGTCGTCCTGCCGGCCCGGCGGCGACCAGCTCCTCGAAGAGCCCGGGTGCTCCGCGTCGAGCCCGCGTCCTCGGGTCTCCAGCTCCTCGAGGCTCATCAGCAGCGGGTCCTTGTAGTGCCGGAGTCCCTTGGGGTCGTCGTAGATCGACGCTCTCGACCCGGGGAGGCTGTCCTTCAGGTCGAGGATCTTGTCGACCTGCTCCTGGTCCTCGACGTAGACGAACCGGGTATCGGCGTGATCGATCACGTACTGCAGTTCGCGCGCGATGGCGTCCTGGTAGAGCGGCACCGGCACGCCGCCGGCCGCCTGGGCGGCCACCATGGCCGCGTACAGCTCGGGCCGATTGTCGCTGAGGAAGCCGATCTTGTCTCCCCGCTGGAAGCCCAGGCTCACCAGGCCGAGGGCGATGGCGCGCACGTGATCGAGGTACTCGCTCCAGGTCCACTCCTGCCAGATGCCGCGGTCCTTCTCCCGGAGGGCGGGGGCGCGGGGATGCTCGCGGGCGTTGCGCACGCAGGAACTGGGGGAAGGTCGCCTCGACCATAGACGCCTCCTACGCCGTCGCGCGTCTTCGTCCCGAGGTAGGCCTTGATCACCGCGGGGTTCGCCTTCACCTCGGCCGGGCTCCCCTCGGCGATCTTCTGCCCGAGGTCGAGCACGACCACGCGCTCGAGATGTCCATGACCACGCCCATGTCGTGCTCGATCAGGATGATGGTGGTGCCCCACTCGTCGTTGACGTCCAGGATGAAGCGGGCCATGTCCTCCTTCTCCTCGTGATTCGTGCCGCCCATTGGCTCGTCGAGGAGGAGGATCTTCGGGTGGAGGGCGAGAGCCCGCCCCAGCTCCACGCGCTTCTGCAGACCGTAGGGCAGCGAGCCCACCGGGCGCTTGCGGATGGCCTCGATCTCGAGGAAGTCGATGATGTCCTCGACCACCTTCCGGTTAGCGACCTCCTCCCGCTGGCCCGGCCCCCAGTACAGCATGGAGCGGAACACCCCGTTCCGCATGTGCACGTGCCGGCCGAGCATCAGGTTGTCGACCACGGTCATGCCGCGGAAGAGGGCGATGTTCTGGAACGTCCGGGCCACGCTGCGCCGGGCCACGCGGCTGCGGGCTGAGGTGCGTGACGTCGTCGCCCTCGAGGGTGATGCGACCGGTGTCGGGGTGGTAGAAGCCGCTGATCATGTTGAGCAGGGTGGTCTTGCCCGCGCCGTTGGGACCGATGATCGAGATGATCTCGCCCGGCGGCACCTCCACGCTGACCCCGGAGACGGCCCGCACCCCGCCGAAGTGCTTCGAGACGTCGTGGAGCGCGAGCTGCGCGCTCACCACGAGCCACCGCGTGCGCGGCCGGTAGTGCTTGACGTCCCGGTAGCTCTTGCGCGCTCCGACCCCGGTCAGGCCGAGGTAGACCTCCTTGAGGTCCTCGTTGTCGCTGATGGTCCTGGCGTCTCCGTCGAGCACGATGCGGCCGTTCTCCATGACGTATCCGTACTGGGCGAAGCGCAGCGCGACGGTGGCGTCCTGCTCGGCGAGCAGCACGGCCACCGCTTCCTCCCGGTTCAGGCGGCTCACGATCTCGACGATCTCCGCCACCAGCATGGGGGTGAGACCTCGGGCTTCTGGCTGAGGTCCGTGTAGCTCGTGTACGCAACACCCCGGCGCTCCACCCAGTTCCCCCGTCGCGGCCAGGCTCGATGTTTGAAGCGGACCAGCTTCGGGAAGGTGTCGGGGTGGAGGGCGTCCGGCCCCGCCAGCGCCGCATACCCAGGGGTCGGCCTCGTTGTCATCGATTCGCTGCGATCCTCCCGACGACGCTCCCGGCCGGCTTGGAGTCTCGAAGGTCGAACAGGGTGGCAGGAGTGTAATGACGGCAGAACGGCGTGTCAAGGATTCGTCTTGACTTCACGGTACTTACGACTCACCGCCCGCCTCGCCAGAGGACCGCATCAAGAGAATCGAGCAGCGCCCCGGGTTTCCCGGGGTGCTGCGAGCGCGGGGGGCTTGGGGGGCCCTCTCGAGGCCCCCCATCTCTCTACATCCGGAACTTCCGGAAGCTCACGGGGCGCTTCTCCACGAAGGCGTTGCGCCCCTCCATGGCCTCGTCGGTCTGGTAGTAGAGATCGAGCGCGGTGTGGGCGAACTCCGAGACGCCGGCTCGCTGCTCGGAGTCGATGTTGAACGACTGCTTGGCCAGGGCGAGTGCGGTCGGGCTCTTCTCGAGCAGCTCCGCGCACCACTTCTCGACCTCGGATCGCAGGTCCTTGAGCGCTACGACCTTGTTGACGAGCCCCATACCCAGCGCCTCCTGGGCCGAATACTGGCGGCACATGTACCAGATCTCGCGGGCCCGCTTCTCGCCCACCACGCGGGCCAGATAGCCGGTGCCGAAGCCGGCGTCGACGCTGCCCACGCGCGGCCCCGTCTGACCGAAGATGGCCGTGTCGGCGGCGATCGAGAGGTCGCACAGCACGTGCAGGACGTGGCCGCCACCGATGGCAAAGCCGTTGACCATGGCGATGACGGGCTTGGGAATGTGCCGGATGGCGTTGTGGAGGGCGTCCACGTCCATGGGCCGCTCGTCGGCGGCATAGCCCCCCTGCCCGCGTTCCTTCTGGTCGCCGCCGGAGCAGAAGGCCTTGTCCCCCGCCCCGGTGAGGACGACCACGCCGATCGTCCGGTCGAACTTCGCGTCCTCGAAGGCCTCGGTCAGCTCGCGCACGGTGCGCGTCCGGAAGGCGTTGCGGACCTCGGGTCGGTTGATGGTGATCCAGGCGACGCCGTCTTGTCTTCTCGACGAGGATGTCGGTGTAGGCCATGGTGCCTCCCTATGGCATGGCAGCCCCACTCGAAGCGCCCGGCTTTCGCGGGCGCTCTATACCTACAGAGGATGCCCCAGCTCCCCGACGATACCCCGGCGGAAGGTGAGGACACAGACGACGAAGATCACCCCCTGCACGATGGTGAACCACGACCCGAGCTGGGCCAGGTAGTGCTCGAGGGTGATGAGCACGAGAGCGCCGACGACGGGCCCGAACACGGTGCCGAGGCCGCCCAGCAAGGTCATGAGCACGACCTCGCCCGACATCGTCCAGTGGACGTCGGTGAGCGAGGCGAGCTGGAAGACGATCGCCTTGGTCCCTCCGGCCAGGCCGGCCAGGGTGGCCGAGAGGACGAAGGCGATGAGCTTGTAGTGCTCGGCCTGGTAGCCGAGCGATACCGCGCGCGGCTCGTTCTCGCGGATGGCCTTCAGCACCTGGCCGAACGGGGAATGAATGGCGCGGTACACGACCAGGAAGCCCAGCAGGAAGATGGCCAGCACCGTGAAGTACATGGGCAGGGTCTGGCGGAGATCGACGATGCCGAGGAGCGTCCCGCGCGGCACCGCCTGGATGCCGTCCTCCCCCCCGGTGAACTTTGCCTGCACGCAGAAGAAGTAGGCCATCTGCGCGAAGGCCAAGGTGATGTTGGCGAAGTAGATGCCGCGACTCCGGATGGCCAGCGCCCCGATGACCACGCCCAGGACGGAGGCCACCGCCACGCCGAACAGGATGGCCAGCTCCGGCGAGAAGCCCCAGAGCTTGGCGGAGTGCGCCGTCGCGTAGCCCGCCGCACCGAGGAAGACGGCGTGGCCGAAGGACAGGAGGCCGACGTAGCCGATCAACAAATTGAAGGCGCAGGCGAAGAGGGCGAAGCACAGCGCCTTCATGAGGAACACCGGGTAGACGAAGTACGGCGCGGCCACGAAGAACGCGACCATCCCCAGGAACGCCACGACCTGATGCCGGGGCACGGCGGCCGCCGTCACCACCGGCGCAGTCTCCGCGTAGGGCTTGGCCGTCGCCGTCACGAGGCGCGCCCGAAGAGGCCCGAGGGCTTGACGAGCAGCACCACGGCCATGATCACGAAGATCACGGTGTTGGAGGCCTCCGGGTAGAAGACCTTGGTGAGGCCCTCGACCAACCCCAGGGTGAAGCCGGTGACGATGGAGCCCATGATGGAGCCCAGGCCCCCGATCACCACCACCGCGAAGACGACGATGATGAGGTCGGCGCCCATCAGGGGGTTCACCTGGTAGATGGGCGCGGCCAGCACGCCGGCCATTCCCGCCAGGGCCACGCCGAAGCCGTAGGTCAGGGTGATCATCCGCGGCACGTTGACGCCGAAGGCCTGCACGAGCGTCGGGTTCTCGGTGGCCGCGCGCAGGTAGGCCCCGAGCTTGGTGCGCTCGATCACGTACCAGGTGGCCAGGCACACGGTGAGCGAGAAGACGATGACCCACGCGCGGTAGTTCGGCAGGAACATGAAGCCGAGATTCTGGCCTCCCGTGAGCTGAGCCGGCATCGCATAGGGAAGCCCGGACGACCCGAACTCGTGGCGGAAGAGCCCCTGGATGACCAGGGCGCACCCGAAGGTCAGCAAGAGTCCATAGAGGTGGTCGAGCTTGTACAGGCGCTGCAGCATCGTGCGCTCGATGACGATGCCCAGGGCCCCGACCACCAGGGGCGCGACGAGCAGCGCCCACCAGTAGCCGAGGCCCGCCCACGTCAGCAGGAAGTAGGCGACGAAGGCGCCCATCATGTACTGGGCGCCGTGGGTGAAGTTGATGATGTTGAGCAGCCCGAAGATGACGGAGAGCCCCAGGCTGAGCAGGGCGTAGAACGACCCGTTGATCAGCCCGATGAGGAGCTGACCGAACAGCGCCTGGGTGGGAATCACTGTATAGGAGCGCGTGCTCGGCTTGAAGCGTGGGTGGCCTGTTCAAGGCACTCCCCGGCTCCGCTCCTCTCACCGATTTGTTGAACCGGCGAGATGCCGTTCACGTATTCTCATTTCTTCACCAGCGGGCAGTCGCCCTGGTCGAGGGGGCGGAAGGCCTGGTCGGCCGGGATGGTCGTGCGGATCTTGTAGTAGTCCCACGGATACTTGGACTCGGCCGGCTTCTTGACCTCGACGAGGTACATGGGGTGGATCTTGCGGCCGTCGATCCGGATCACGCCCTTGCCGAAGAGCGGATCGTCGGTGGGCAGCTCCTTCATCTTGGCGATGACCTTGGTGCCGTCGTCGCTCTTCAGGGCCTCCACCGATTTCAAGTAGTGCAGGACGCCCGCGTACACCCCGGCGTGGATCATCGTCGGGTGGATGCCGCGGTTGCGCTCGGCGAAGCGCTTGGCGAAGGCGCGGGTCTTGTCGTTCATGTCCCAGTAGAACGACTCGGTGAAGATCAGGCCCTGGGCCTTCTCGAGGCCGAGGGCGTGCACGTCGGTGAGGAACACGAGGAGGCCGGCGAAGTTCTGGCCGCCCTTGACGATGCCGAACTCCGCCCCCTGCTTGATGGCGTTCGTGGTGTCCCCGCCCGCGTTGGCCAGCCCGATGATCTTGGCCTTGGAGGACTGCGCCTGCAGCAGGAACGAGGAGAAGTCCTGGGTGTTGAGCGGATGGCGCACCTTGCCCAGCACCTTGCCGCCGCTCTTGAGGACCACGTTCTCGGTGTCGCGCTCGAGGGCGTGGCCGAAGGCGTAGTCGGCGGTGATGAAGAACCAGCTATCGCCACCGGTCTTCACGATGGCGTTGCCGGTGCCGTTGGCCAGGGCCCACGTGTCGTAGGTCCAGTGCACGGTGTTGGGCGAGCAGGCCTTGCCGGTGAGGTCCGAGCTGGCCGCGCTCGACACGATGAACGCCTTGGCCTTCTCGCGAGTGATCTGGTTGACGGCGAGAGCCACGCCCGAGTTGGGCACGTCGACGATGACGTCCACCTTGTCGGCGTCGTACCACTGGCGGGCGATCTGGGAGCCCACGTCGGCCTTGTTCTGATGGTCGGCGAAGATGATCTCGACTTTCAGGCCCTTCTTGGCCGCCTCGAAGTCCTCCACGGCCATGCGGGCGGCGACCACCGAGCCCTGGCCGGCGAGGTCGGCGTAGAGGCTCGACTGGTCATTGAGCACCCCGATCTTGACGATCCCGTCGGAGACTTGCGCGAACGCGGGCCCGGCCGCGAGGGCCAGGGCGGCGAGGGCGGCGATGAGACGTGTCAGACGCATGTAAGACACTCCTTTCCTCTTGATGAGCGGCGTTGCTACACCCCGAGATAGTCGTGCAGCTTGTCCATGCTGGCCGCGAGCTGCGCGTTGGGGATCATGTCGACCACGCGGCCGTGCTCCATCACGTAGTGGCGGTCGGCCACGGTGGCGGCGAAGCGGAAGTTCTGCTCCACGAGCAGGATGGTGAAGCCCTCGTCCTTGAGCCGCCGGATGGTGCGGCCGATCTGCTGGACGATGACCGGGGCCAGTCCTTCCGTGGGCTCGTCGAGCAGGAGCAGGCGCGCCCCGGTGCGGAGGATGCGGCCGATGGCCAGCATCTGCTGTTCGCCTCCCGAGAGCTTGGTGCCCTGGCTGCGCAGCCGTTCCCGGAGATTGGGGAAGAGCTCGAAGATGGCCTCCACGCCGAGCCCGCCGTCGGCCACCCGCGGCGGGAGCAGCAGATTCTCCTCCACGTTGAGGCTGGCGAAGATCCCCCGTTCTTCCGGACAGAAGGCGATGCCCAGCCGGGCGATGGCGTTCGACGCGCGCGCGATCAGCTCCTCGTCGCGAAACCGGATGGAGCCCCGGCGCCGCGGCACGATGCCCATGATCGACTTCAGGGTGGTCGTCTTCCCGGCTCCGTTGCGCCCGAGGAGGGTCACCACCTCGCCCCGCTGGACGTCCAGCTCCACGCCGTGCAGGACGTGCGATTCCCCGTACCACGCGTGCACGTCGCGCACGGCCAGCAGCGCGCCCTCAGACATCGTCCGATCCATGCAGGCCTGGCCCTCAGCATCGTCCGATCCCATGTAGGCCTGGATCACGTCGGGATTCCGCGACACGCTGGCGTAGTCCCCCTCCGCGAGGACTTCACCGCGCGACAGCACGGTGATGGTGTGGGACAGGTTCTCCACCACGCTGAGGTTGTGCTCGACCATGAGGACGGTGCGGTTGGCGGCCACGCGCTTGATGAGGGCGGAGATGCGGGCCACGTCCTCGTGGGCCATGCCCGCGGTGGGCTCGTCGAGCAGCATCATCTCGGGCTCGAGGGCGAGGGTGGTGGCGATCTCCAGCGCGCGCTTTCGCCCGTAGGGCAGCTCCACCGCCGGCACGGCAAGGAAATCGTCGAGCCCCACCGCCGCGATCAGCTCCCGGGCCCGGCCGTTCAAGCCGTCGAGCACGCGTTCGGAGCGCCAGAAGTCGAAGGAGCGGCCGCGGCGGCGCTGGAGCGCGATGCGCACGTTCTCCAGCACCGACAGGTGCGGGAAGACGGCGGAGATCTGAAAGGAGCGCACCAGCCCCAGGCGCGCGATCTGCGAGGGCCGCGAGCCGGTGATGTCGCGCCCGTTGAAGCGGATGCGCCCGCTCGTCGGGGTCAAGAAGTGCGTGAGGAGGTTGAAGCAGGTGGTCTTGCCGGCGCCGTTGGGGCCGATCAGGGCGTGGATGCTCCCGCGCCGCACGGCCAGCCTGACGTTTTTCACCGCGACGAAGCCGCGGAACTCCTTGGTCAGCCCCTCGGTCTCGAGGATGACGTCACTGGCCATGCTGGCGGCCGGTCCCGGACGCGGGTAGTACACGGCCTCGCGCTTCTCCTGCCACGCCCGGTTCGCCTCGTCGGTCTCCCACGACCGCATGCAGTCGTCCTGGGCCCGCAGCACGTCCTCGATGCTGGCGCGCGGGTCGCGGTGGAAGGACTCGTGCAGGAGACGCTTGGTGTGCGCGGTCGCGGTGGGCGCCTGGCGCCGCGCCTTCTCGGCGAGCGAGGCGAGTGTCGTCCCGAGGGCCTCGGGCGCGCACACCCAGTTCACGAGCCCGATGGCGCGTGCGTCCTCGGGCGCGAGGTTCTCGTTGAGGAGGGCCAGCTCCTTGGCGCGCCCGATGCCGACGGTGCGGGCCAGCCTCAGCACCGCGCCGTCGGGGATGATCCCGTGCAGGGTGGCGCCCAGCCCGAGGATGGCGTCGGTGGTGGCGATGCGGAGATCGCAGGCCAGCGCGAGCTGGAGCCCGCCCCCGATGGAGTAGCCGTGGAGCACGGCCACGGAGATCTTCGGCATGTCCTCCAGGCAGTTCAGCCCGCGGATCCAGTGGCGGTAGAACTCCTCGCCGATGGTGCCGCCGGCGAGGGCCGTGCGGTCCATGCCCGAGCAGAAGGCGCGCCCCTCGCCGCGCACGATCGTGAGGATCACGTCGGGGTCGGCGGCCGCGGCCTCCGCGCTATCCGCGAGATCCGCGGCGAGCTCCGTGTTGAGGGCATTCAGCAGCGCCGGGCGATTGAGCGTGATCCAGGCCACACCTTCCTTCGCGTGGTAGGTGACGGCCCGTGACGATGTCATGCTCGTCTCTGATTGTCGCGCTTGCCGGGGAGGTTGTAGGATCGCCGTGCCTCGGCCCACGGAACGCCCGGCGGTGCCGCCGGGTTCCGGGAAGGGCGGGCACGCCTTCGCGCGCGACGACCGTGCAGCACTGCGGCAGTCATGGAGGGCGCGGCTAAAGGTATGGACTAGCAGTCAGAATGTCAAGGGTGGGGCACATTCACGCGAGGGTGAGGTGCACATTTTGACGCGCCGTGATGGCCGTCGCGGCGCGATCATTGGGATCGTCCTCGCGCTGGTGGCGCTCAGCCCGGCCCCGGCGCGCGCTCAGGTTTTTCTCGCCTCCCGGGCCCATCCCGAATTCACCATCGGGCCGCTTTTCGTGCGGGCGACGGTGGCGCCCACCTTGGGGCCGGTCGAGATGGAAATTCTATGGAGCCTGGTGATCCCACCGGACAAGAGCGCGTCGGGGCTCGAACAGGATCTGTTTCTCCTGTGGCCAGGTGAAGATCGTCGCCGATCCGAAGGCCGGGCCTCCCGAGCCCGCCCTGGCGCGCTACGTGGAGCAGCGCGGGTTCACGGTCATCGGCGAGGGCCGCGCCACCCTGTTCTCGCAGTCGCTGTTCCAGGTCGACTCGAACGAGCCCCCATCGCCCATTCCCGGAGGCGCACCGTTCGTGACCTTCGTCCGCCAGGGCGGAGCCCTCGGACTCACCTCACCCGTCTCCTACCTCCGCATCCCCTGGACGCCGTACCAGGTGAACCGGGCGCGCCTGATGGACCTGCGCTTTCACGCCAAGGGGATGATCAGCGCCCGCAGCGCGAGCTGGATCGAAGAAGTGTTCTGGGGAAAGCGATTCCTGATCTCGCTCTCCTTCAACGACGTCCGCCAGCGGGGCTTGTTTCCCCTCTACTTCGAGCATCGCGACCGACTGGTTCGGCTGGCCGAGGATCCCTCGCAGCTCATGGTCAACTTCGCCGACGCTGGCCACGTGAAGATCGACTCGGTGACACCGCCGGCGACCCGGCGCCACCTCAGCGAGACCTTGGACAGCACCGAGGTCGTCTCGCTGTTCCTCGACCGCTCGGAGGGCATCACCCCTCAGGTACTGAGCGTGCAGTTCGGCTATTTCTCGGGCTGGCGCGCGTGGGCGCCGGTCATCATTCCCGCCCTGTTCTTCGTCCTGGGCAACCTGGCCGCCCCGCTCCTCCGCTTCCTCGGAGCCTGGACGGCGCGAAGTTTACGAGCCCACTTCCACATCGCGCGGCCCCGGAATGCCGACCTCGGTCAGGACAGCGGGGTGGTGATCTCGCGTGAGACCTTGGCCCGGATCGTGCCCGGGAAGACCACCTACGACGAGGTAATCCGCCTGTGCGGACCGGCGACGGAAATCGCGGAGCGGCTCACGAGCTCCCGAACAGCGCACCCTGATCTATCGCGGCCGCCACGTGGCGCCCCAGCGCCGACTCATCTTCGCGTGGCTCGCCCACGTCACCCGCTGGGACGTCGAGGATCAAGAGATCGAGATCACCCTGGAGCGCGACGTGGTGCGCGACGTCCAGGTACGCGTCCGGCGGGCGCGGCTGGCGGCGCCAGCTCCGTGACGATCTGGGGCGCGCTCCTCGCGGTCGTCCTCCTCGCCGCGACTCTCCTCGCGGGGTGCGAGCCCTCCGCGCGCGACGCCGGCCCGGTCCGGCTGGTCTTCAAGCACGCGCGCATCCTCGGACCCGACAACCCCATTCCCGAGCTGCTGCGCGAGTTCGAGGCACGGCATCCCGGGGTGCGTGTGGCCAGCGAGGTGCTGCCCTGGAACGCCGACGAGCAGCACCAGTTCTACGTCATCAACATGGAGGGCGGCCGCGCCGGGCTCGACGTCCTCATGATGGACGTCATCTGGGTTCCCGAGTTCGCCCGCGCCGGGTGGCTGCTCGACCTCGGTCCCTGGTTTCCCGTGGAGGAGCGCACGGCGTTCTTTCCGTCCACCATCGAGGCCGCGAGCCAGGGCGGCGGGATCTGGGGCTTTCCCTGGAACATGAACGTCGGCCTGCTCTACTACCGGGCCGACCTCCTCGCCCGCCACGGCTTCGCGCCGCCGCGCACGTACGACGAGCTGGTGGCCCAGGTCCGACAGATCCGCGCCTCGGAGCAGCCGGCGCTCGATGGGTATCTGTGGCAGGGCAAGCAGTACGAGGGCCTTGTCGTCAACGTCCTCGAGCAGCTCTGGGCCGATGGAACGGATCTCCTCGGGCCTCGTGACGTCTTCTTTCCCGACCCCGCGCGCGCCGAGGAAGTTCTCGCCTTCATGCGAGGCCTGCTCACGAGCGGGATCAGCCCGGCGTGGATCACCGCGGCCGACGAGGAGCTGGGACGACGCGCCTTCGGCGACGGCCGCGCCGTCTTCTACCGCGGCTGGCCGTATGCCCTCGACCTGTTCGAGATGCCGGACTCGCGTGTGCGGGGCAAGGTCGGCGTGGCCCCGCTGCCGCGCCACCGCCACGGGACCACGAGCCCGGGCTCGACGGGTGGCTCGCACCTTGGCGTCTATCGGCACACGCGCCACCCCGAGCAGGCGGTGGCCTTGGCGCGCTTCCTCACCAGCGAGGACGCTCAGCGGCGCATCGCCCGCGCCGCGCTCTGGCCGACCCGCACCCGGCTCTACACCGATCCGGATTTCATCGCGGGACGACCGGGTGTGAAGGAGATCTACGCGCTGTCGCTCACCGCGCGGGCCCGTCCGATCACTCCCTATTACCTGATGCTGTCGACCACCGTGCAGCCCGAGCTGTCGGCGGCGCTCGTGGGGGTGAAGAGCCCGGCCGCGAGCGTGCGCGACGCGCGACATCAGCTCGCATACCTGCTGGGAAGCCTCGCCCGGGCGACGCGGTGACCGGGCGCGAACGGAGCGAGCGCCGGCTGGGTCTCCTTCTGCTGGCGCCCGCACTGGTGGGGCTGGCGGGGTTGACCGTCTATCCGGCGCTCTCCGTGCTGTGGCTGTCGCTCGAGCAGCGGGTGCCCATCTTCGGGATCAACCGCTTCGTGGGGCTCGACAACTACCACTTCCTGGCCACCGACACGCGCTTCTGGAACGCCGCGCGCGTGACGCTCGTCTTCACCGCCGTCTCCGTGGGACTCGAGCTGGCCCTCGGCACGCTCACCGCGCTCGCGCTCCGCGCTCAGCAGACCTGTGTGCGGCTCGCGCTCGCGCTGCTCCTCCTGCCCTGGGCCCTGCCGTCGGTCGTGACCGCGAAGATCTTCGAGTGGCTCTACCACCCGGCGGCCGGGCTCGTGAACTTCGTTCTCGGCGGGCGGACCATCAACTGGCTCGGCGATCCCACGCTCGCGCTGGCCGGCCTCGTGCTGGCCGACGTCTGGCGCACCATGCCGTTCGTGACCCTGCTCTGCTACGCGCGACTCCTCACGATCCCCGGGGAGCTGTTCGAGGCCGCCCAGATGGACGGCGCCGGGCGCGTGGCGACGTTCGTCTACGTGACCCTGCCCATGCTCCGCCAGGTCCTCCTCATCGCGCTGCTCTTCCGGACCCTGGATGCGCTGCGCGCCTTCGATCTCATGTTCGTTCTCACCGGGGGCGGTCCCGCGGCGACGACCGAGACGCTGACGGTGTATGCCTACCGGAGTCTCTTCCAGATCCTGCAGCTCGGCCTGGGCTCGGCCGTCGGCGTGACCGTGTTCGCCGCGGTGATGGTGGTGGCCTGGGGCTACCTGCGCCTGCTGCGGCGCGAGGGGCTGGCCGCGTGAAGCCGCGCCACCGAATCTGGGACGCGGTGGTCCTGGGCCTGCTGGGCATCTATGCGATCCCCTACGCGTGGCAGGTGCTGACGTCAGTGAAGCCGGAGGCCGAGCTGCTGCGGCTCCCGCCCCTGCTGCCCACCCGGTTCACCCTCGAGCACTACCAGGTCGTCTTCGCCCAGAGCGCGCTCCCGCGGGCGCTCGGCAACAGCCTGGCCGTCGCCGTCATGAGTACCGTGCTCGTCGTGATCGCTCGGTCTTGCTCGCCGCCTACGCCATCGCCCGGCTGCCCGTGCCGGCCAAGGGCTGGCTCCTGCTCGGCGTAATAGCGGCCACGGCCTTTCCCCAGATCGCCACCGTGAGCCCGCTGTACCTCGTGATGCGCGCCTTCGCCCTGCGCGACACGTGGACCGCGCTCGTCCTCGCCCACACCGCGCTCGGATTGCCGCTGGTCATCTGGCTGCTCGCGGGCTTCATTCGCGAGATCCCCGTCGAGTTGGAGCAGGCCGCAGCCCTGGATGGCGCGAGCCGCGCACAGGTCGTCCGCTGGGTCGTCCTGCCGCTGGTGGCGCCGGGCGCCGCCTCCGTCGCGCTCCTGGCGTTCCTTCTGAGCTGGAACGAGTTCCTCTACGCCTACACGTTCAGCGCCACCGAGGCCAGCCGCACGGTCCCGGTGGCCCTGGCGCTCTTTCCCGGCGTCTTCGAGGTGCCGTGGGGCGACATCGCCGCCGCGTCGATCCTGGCCAGCCTGCCGCCGGTGCTCATCGTGCTGGTCCTGCAGCGCTACCTGGTGCGCGGACTGCTCGCGGGCGCCCTGCGCGAATGAGGCGACGACGACTCGACGACCGACACATCGCCCAGGATCGACTGGCTGTTGCGGCCGCTTCCAGAACGGATGGTCGGTATCGGGATCGGAGATGCCTCTGAAGGCGAGCAGGATGAAGGCGGCCCCGTTGCCGGGGGTGCCGAAGCCGGACGCTGCCGGAAGTCGATCCGCCCCGCCCAGCTCAAGCGCGTGGTCGGTTCTACGAGGAAAAAGCGTCGCGAATGCTGAGCACCTAAGAGGTGACGTCAATTCCGTGTTCGAGGAATTCGAATGTTCCCAAAACACGGGGAGGAGAAACGCTAGCAAAAGCTAACCCAACTTCCGCAGTTCGAGGGGTCAAAGTCGGGATTTCAAGGACTTAGCGAAAAAGTCGGCACTACATTTCGCCGATTGAGAGGGCAGGAGCGCGGATGCGTAGGCGTTCGGGCAGGACGAGGCCGAGGCGATCGAGGAGGCGGGCCTGAGCCAGATCGGGGCGCACGACGCAGCGCAGGCGCACGTCGCGGCCGTCGGTCGTTGGGAGCACGATGTCCGTGCTCTGGATGCGCCCCAGCTCTTCGAGGATCGTGCGGGGGCTGCGCCCCAGGCCCGCCCGGTGCTGCCACTGCTCCAGGGTTTTCCAGAGCACGTAGGCGAGGAAGCAGACGAGGATATGGGCCTTGACGCGGTCCTCGCGCTGATGCCAGATCGGTCGGATGGCCAGCTCGCTCTTCTGGATGCGGACAGCGGCCTCGGCCTCGGTGAGCTGGATGTACGTGCGCCACAGGTCCTCGGGGCTCCAGTCGGCGATGTTGGAGCGGAGCGATACCTCGTGCGGGAAGGCGCCTCGAAGGGCATCTTCGAGAAGATCGAAGCCGAGCTGGTCCACAACGTCTTCGAGTTCGCGGACAGAACGGTGCTTCGATGACCGTCTTTGCTCACTGCAACACGACTGCCACCGCGGAGGTCGCCGATTCCATCAGCACGGCACGGAGTGCGGGCGATCGGCGGGGGCAGCGGTACCCCGTATGAGGCACACGCGCCCCTACGTCGCGCGGGCGTCGAGGGGCGCCGCGGCACGCGCCGTGGGTCCTTCTTCATGGTCAACTCGACCCAGTCGCCCGTCGGCGTGGAGCACGCCTGGCGCACGCTATGCGCGAGGCGAGGACGGCTAGCCTGGATGGCTATCTTCCGGGAGCGCTCCCGATCGCCGATTCGGCACGCCATCAGCTCCGCATTGGCTGGGCCACGCGGGGGCGCGGAGCCGGTGACGATTCCCGCGCAGGACGTGAATCTCCTGATCAGGGGGATCCGGTCTCCGGGAATCGTGGCTGGCCGGGCTTCTGGCCGGGCGGCTCGTCGAGCGGCACGATCGTCTTCGGCGAGTACCGCTTGACCTTCCCGCGAACTCTACGCGCGGGTGAACCGTCTGGCCAACGGACTGTGCGGGGAACCCTACGCCGAGGATTTCCTGAACGCGCGCGGCGTCATACCGGAGCACTTCTTGAGGACGTCCGTCAGATGGCTCTGGCTCGAGAAGCCCACATCGTAAGCGATCGCGTCGTGCGCGGGCCAGAAAGCATGGGCGTGAGCGCGATGCGGTGCGCCAATTGTCATCGCGCCTCGAACAACCCGGCGTCCGGAGTACCAGGGGTGCTCGGGTGGCAGCTTGCGCCGGCATCGATGGGCTGGAACGGCCTGTCGATCGGCGGGCCCTGTCAAGCTATCCAGGATCCCAAGCTCAACGGCGGCCGCGCGCTCCCGGACCTCGTGGAGCACGTGGAGCACGATGCCCTCGTTCGTTGGGGGTGGGATCCCGGGGGGAACCGTGCGCCGATCCCTATCGCTCATCGGGAGTTCGTCGATGTCTTCAAGGTGGGGGTTGCCGCTGGCGGCGTGTGTCCGAGCTGAAATCCCTGCTGGCCCGACCGCGCGGTCTACGGGGCGTCATTCACGTTTCTCTTGAGGGGGCAATCGCATGATCAACCTGACCGTCAACGGCAAGCTCCGTCAGCTCGAGGTGGACCCGGACATGCCGCTTCTCTGGGCGCCACGCGACACGCTCAGCCTGACCGGGACCAAGTTCGGCTGCGGGCGCGCGCAATGTGGCGCATGCGCCGTGCATCTCGACGGTCAGGCTGTGCGCTCATGCTCGATCCGGGTGGGTGACGCCGCCGGGCACCCGATTGTGACGATCGAGGGGGTTTCGGGGAAGGTGGCCGACGTGGTGAGAAGGGCCTGGCAAGAGCTGGACGTCGTGCCATGCGGATACTGCCAGGCGGGGCAGATTATGTCGACCATCACCCTGCTCAGCGAGACCAAAAAACCAACCGATGCCGACATCGACGCGGCGATGGACGGCAACATCTGTCGCTGCGGGACGTACGTCCGCATCCGGCGGGCGATTCACACGGCGGCGCGGAGGTTGGCGTGAAAGGGGTGGTGCCTCGCGCCGTCGCGCACCGAAGGTTCCTCCAGGGCGCGGCCGCGACGGCCCGCGCCTTCGTGCTCGGCAGCTACGTCCCGTTGGCGGACGCGCGTTCGCCGCCGAGGGGCCGATGCCCGGCGTGTTCGACCCAAACGTCTTCGTCCGGGTCGGTGCCGACAACGCCGTCACGGTGATCAGCAAGCACTTCGAGATGGGCCAGGGCGTCACGACGGGTCTGGCCACGCTGGTAGCCGAAGAGCTCGGCGCCGACTGGTCCCAGATGCGATTCGAGTTCGCCCCGAACAACGCTCAGCTCTCCAACAACCTCTTCTTCGGTCCCAACCAGGCGACCGGCGCTTCGACGTCGATGGCCAACTCGTGGGAGCAGATGCGCAAGGTCGGGCCGGCGGCACACCTGATGTTCGTCACCGCCGCGGCAACCACGTGGAACGTTCCCGCCGTCGAGATCACGGTGGAAAGAAGCATTGTCAGTCTTCGGCGCTTCCGTCGACGGGCAACGCTCGGCGAACTGGCCCCCGCGGCAATGCGGGTTCCGGTCCCGGCCGAGGTGAAGCTGAAGTCGCCGAAGGAGTGGAGGCTCATCGGCAAGCGGGTCCCCCGACTAGACTCCTCGGCAAGACGACGGGCCGGGCCGTCTACGCGCTCGATGTCAGGCGCCGCACATGCTGACGGCTGTGGTCAAGCGGCCAGATCGGTTCGGCGCCACCGTGAGCTCGTTCGATGCCGGCGACGCAAGGAAGATTCCCGGCGTGGTCGACGTCGTCCAGATCGCGTCTGGCGTGGCCGTCGTCGCCAAGGATACGTGCTTCGGCCGGCGGGGCGTGCCGATCGCCGACTGGGTCTGCGAGCCCACGACGGCGCGCACCGTCCCCTTCGCGGACCTGCTCGCCGTCGTGATCCCGCCCGAGGAGGCCGGGCGGCCGCTCTTCGCCCGATGCCATGCCGAGCTGCCGCACGATACCAGTGACGCGTTCTTGCGGCGAATCGACGGCGGCAGTGTGCCCGCATAGCATGCCGCTCAACCGGGCGGGCGCGGTCAGTGCGCCAGCAGCCTGCTCATGTGCGCTGTGGAATCGGCTCCTGGGCGGCCAGTGTCTGAGTATGGCAGCTTATGTCACCGGGGACCGGGCTAATGTTGGCTATCCCCTTCGGTCTTGACCCTCACTTGACTGGGATCGTCAAGACCGGTGTAGTTTGCGTCCCACGCCTGGCATGTGAGAGACGAGTCAGGAAGAGCATCTGAATCTGGTGGAACGTTCGCTTGCTTGCCAGGTCAGCGTCGTCCACATAGAACCACCAGCCACGATGCTTCACGGCCACGTTGGCCCTCTCCGGCGCATCTCTGCTCGAGCGGATTCGCAACGTGGGGCCCAGAGCTGCCGAAGCCCCCGGAGGAACCGCGCCTGCCTCCACGAAACCTGCTTCGACATGCTCGCGGGGGACCTCGATTGCCGCTGCCGCGTTCTCGATGAGGTCAGCGACCGAGCGAGTCTCTATGGCCAGACCGTCGAATTTCCCCTCACGCACACCAAGAACCACTGGGATCCGGATCATGCTCTCGTGCGCCGGGTCACCACGCAGATCGAGGAGCCGCAAGAGTTCTTCCACCTCGCTGACGTGGGCCGGCGAGTACTCGAGAGAATCAGCTCATAGCGTCCGGCCGCGTCGCTGTGCTTCATCCAGGAGGCTATCCCGTATTCGCGAAACTCTGCCAGGAGCGTCGCCGCGCGGCGGTATGCGGTGCGCTCCTCGAGCGTCGCATGGGCACCGGCGCGCAAACCATTCATGCGCTCAACGAGCAAAGCCACGAACGTGCTCTGGGACCCCGACTGCAGCACCAGCACCAACGTCTCCATGGGGATGGGCGCGAGCCACTCGCTTAGGAAGGACTGCGCATCTACCGGACTATAGGAAATCGTCGGGTTGTCCTCGTAGCCGAGAACCGCCGAGAATGGCACTAAGTTGCCGGCGTAATTCGTCTGCGACCCGATTCCCACCTCGCTCTTGGCGCCGGCGCTGAACCTGAGTCCCGCAGTGACGCTGCTGACTATGAGCAGACCGAAGGGGTCCGCGTAACGCACACGCACGATCAGGCCAAGCGTCTGCTCCGCCTCCGTGCGTGCGATGACGTCGTTGTACGCGCTGCGTCCTACGCCCAGCGCCGCAGGCCCCAGCATCTGGCAGCCGACGAGCAGCAAAGACACAGATATAGGCCCGAGGGAGACGCCGACGAGCTGTCCTCTCGATCGAAGGGGAATCCAGGAACCACGTGCGCGCCGCCACGTCACGACCTTCACGGAAGCGTCCTGCGAGACGACGAGCCTGCAGCGGAAGCATCCTTCCTCGCGGCGGGCGGCAAGACGACCTCGTAGCGGGTTCTCATCGCCTCGTACGCTCGACGCCCGGTCTCAGCCCGCTGGTCCGCCATCCATTCGGTCTTGATCTCCGCTTCGACCTCCTCAAAGGCAGGCACGCGGCTCCGCGTGACCGAGTCAACCCAGACGAGATGCCAGCCGTAGCCGGATTCGCTCGGTCCCTGCCAGGAACCGGGCCGTTGCTGGAGAAGCGTCTCCACGAAGCGCGGCCCAAAGAGCTGAGCCATCCTTCCCCGAACGAGCGATCACCGGTAGTAGTCCTGGAACATGAAGGGGTCGGCGAGACCAGGTGCTCCCGCTCGCGTGCGGGCGTGCGGCGGAGTTCATCGAGCGCGCGCGGCGTCCTCTCGCGCGCGCCCCCCCGCCGGTCCGGAGAGAAATAGAGGTGGCGAAACGAGGCGCCGGGAGGCAGGGCGAAGCGCTCGGCGCTTTCACGAACCGGCCTTGATCTCCTCCCGCGTCGGCTCGCGAAGCTGTGACGCGGGGCTCCTGGGGCGGCCCGGCTCCTGGGGCGGCGGGTCTGAGTCTGGCTGATTATGTCGCGATGACGAAGGCCCACGGACGAAGCGATTACCGCCAGATGCCGCTAATGTCGGCTTCGCTCTCATGGTTTGGTTTTGTGGGTGGTTAATCATGTCATTCAGCGACCAGTGGTGCACTTGAGTTCCGGCACTCGTTTCCTCACGTAACTCACGAACTCGGGCAGAAATCGTCACACGGAAATACGCCTTGCCCCAGATACCCGTGGTGTTGGCGGAGGATTGAGTCGATAGCTCTCTGCCATTTCTCATCCTCGCCAACCAGGCGCCAAAGTGTCTCGGCGGTAAACAAAGCGTGCGTGGCAAACCAATTGTCGAATCCCTGGCGCGGGAGCGGTCGAACGGGCCCGACACGCTGGTCTCCCAGCGTGAAGGGCGGAAAGACCCGGACATCCCCCTCTGCCCCCCACAGTGATGCGGTTTCTCGACGCGTACATCGAGCGTTCGCTCGCCACGGAGGTCGCGCACACGGCCAACGGCGTCATTGTTCTGGTCGACGTGGGGTCGACGCGTGGTCGGCAAGGTGCGCGCGCCGATGACCGGGAAAAACATCTGGCGCCTCTGCAAGGTTTACGGCCGGATGATCGGCTATGCGAAGCTGAAGCCCCACGACTTGCGCCATGGCGTGGCCATGGAGGTCCTGGAGCAACACCACGACCTCGAGCAGGTGCGCTCGCTCCTCGGCCACGCGCACATCGACACGACGCAGGTCTACACGAGTATCCGGCCGCCGCAGCTGAAGCGCGCCGTGGCGTTCTACGACGACCACGCACGACGGATGCTGGGAGGCTGAGAGTTGTTCAGGATGGGATGCGAGGTTTCCATGTTTCAGGAACATCCGATGTTCCTGAAACCCGGAGCGAAAAACACTAACGAAATTAACTTGGTGGCC
>CAWKCA010000006.1:0-90770 GCA_963848005.1 uncultured Candidatus Rokubacteria bacterium | reverse complement strand
TCGGCCTCGCGGGCCAGCAGGTAGGCGCGCTCTGCGCTCTCGGCGTAGATGCTGGTGACGCCCTCCAGCCGCCGGTGGCCGACGATCTCGAAGCCCGCGGCCTCCCAGTACGCTCGGCCGAGCGCATTGATGACCTCCGGGTAGGGCGTGCCGAGCGCGAGCTTCCTCACGCCGAGGTGCCGGAGCGCCGTCGAGATCGCGCGCGCGGCGGTGAGCGCCGTGGCTCCGGCGAGCAACGCCAGGCGCTCGATGAGCGTCCCCTCGTTGGCGAAGCCGTTGACGTAGCTCGCTCCAGTGTGGGCGAGGAGGACCACCGCGGGCTTGACGGCGGCGAGCGCCCGCGCCGGTGCGGGAAGCCCTGCGAGCAGCGCGCGCGTGCGCTCCTCCATACCCTCGGCGCCGCCGGGCTCGCCCGTGTCGTCGCCCGGATCGAAACGCGCGAAGTGGATCGTGACGCCGGGCGGCGCCATGCGGTAGAGCTCGGGCTCCACGGTGGGATTGCCCGGTGGGACCAGCACGCCGATACGCGCTTTCCAGCCCAGCATGGCCTCTACTCCTCCTTCCGCAGACACGAATCAGGAACCCGGACAACGATATCCCGAACTCCGGAGCCCATGGGCAGGAGAACGGGCATCACGCCGCGCGGCCGTGATTATCTTGACGCCCGGGGACAGCATCGGCGAGCATCCTCCGCCGGAATCTCGTTTGAAGGGGCGCCATACGCCCGCAACCAGAGGAGGACACCAGCCATGGAGATCGTCGCCGAGAACATCCGCGCCATGCAGACCATCTACGGTGGGGCGATGCTCGAGGAGATGCGCGTTTTCGGTGTCGCCGACCGGGTCGTGGAGCAGTTCCACACCGGCCTCTTGCCCCTCGGCCACGGTCCTGCCGGGGAGCGCCTGTACCAGTACTGGACGGGGCAGCCCGCGCGGCTGAACGAAGCGGAGCGGCGGCGGCTCTACCGCCGAGCGCTGGGCCTGAGCCCGGGCGCCGACACCGATGCGACGGCGAACCGCGAGTTCGAGGGCCTATGGCTGCGGTTCGTCTCCGCAGTCAGCCGGTGCGCGCGGCAGGCCGGCGCGAGCGCGCTGGACGCTGCGCGATCGGCCGGGCGGGACCTGACCGTGAACCTCTCGCTCCATGGTTGGGGCGGCACCAGGTTCGCCGCGACGCGGCTGGCCGGCGACGTCCGCGACGCCGTGACTTTGCTCTCCGAGCCCGAGCTCAGCCGGGCCTACGGCGCCCGGGACATGTGGCAAATCGTCGAGCGCGTGAGCAACCTCTACCTCGGCGCCGTGCCCGACGTGAGCCGGCGGCGCGCCCGGCTTGATGCGGGTCACCGTATCTTTCAGTGGCTGGCCGACTCGGCGGCCGCCACCGAGCCCGACGTCGCGGACGAGTCGCTCGTGAACGCGGTGGAGCATTGGCTCGCGGTCAGTGGCGAGCCCGATGGGCACTGGAGACCACGGGACCGCGACGTCATCGCGGAGGTCTCGCGCCAGGTGGAGGCGCTGCTCGCGCGCGCTCACGCCGCGTCCCAGCTGCCACCGGCGACCCGGGCCAGGCTGACTCGCGACGCCATCCGGATCGGCACGACGATGGTGAAGGTGCGCCTCGGCCCGGCGCTCGCCGCCTGCCTCATCAGCCAGGTGAACTTCCCGCAGTTCGTGGCCGGTCTGATCGAGGGCGTGTTCGACGTCATCGTCGATGCGAGCGTACGCCAGATGGAGGCGTACACCGTGTTCGTGAAGTCAGTGGCGGACTCCGTGGACCGGTTCGCCGCCGACGCGCGGCGTCGGCGCGAGCGTGACTGGCCGGCAACGGTTGCGGAGGCCCTCCTGGCCGGCACCACTCGCATCGGCGTCAGCGACGGCCGCGTGAAGCCGTGCGTGCACCTCGGGCGGAGGCCGACGCGCCGCCGGAAGCGCTGAGGGCGGAGCCGCGCATCACGAGGGGGCAGCGACGGGGCAGCGACACCCGGGCGTCGGTACGGGACCGTGGCCCGGGCCACCGTTCGTGCTCCCATGCGGGTGGAGTAAGATGCGCGCCATGACGACCAAATTCGGGCTCTTCGTGACGAACCAGCATCCGCCCGGCGAGTCCGCCGCGGAGCGCTGGCGGGAGTCGATCGAGCAGGTGCGGCTGGCGCGCGATCTCGGGTTCGACCTCGTGCTGCTCGGTCAGCACTTTCTGGCCACCGAGTTCCAGATGCTCCAGCCCACGGTGGCAGCGGCGCGCCTGGCCGGCGAGACAGGGTCGATGCGGATCGGCGTGACGATCTACCTGTTGCCCCTCCTCAACCCGGTGCAGCTCGCCGAGGACACCGCCTCGCTCGACATCGTCACCGGCGGCCGCTTCATCTTCGGGCTCGGCCTCGGCTACCGGAAGGTCGAGGACGATGCCTTCGGGCTGCCCCCGGGCGCGCGGGTGCCCCGGACCCTCGCGCACCTCGACGTGATCACCAAGCTGTGGGCCGGCAAGCCCGTGGACTACGACTCGCCGTCCTGTACGCTCCGCGGCGCGACGACTCTCGTGCGGCCGGTGCAGACGCCGCGGCCCCCGATCTGGGTCGCCGCCAACAACGACCGGGCGGTGGAGCGAGCGGCGGAGATCGGCGACACCTGGATCGTGAACCCGCATGCGACGATCGCCACCGTCGCCCGACAGGTCGACCTCTTCCGGGCCACGCGCGCCCGACTCGGCAAGCCCGCGCCGGCCGAGATCCCGGTGATCCGCGAGCTGTGCATCGGTGAGACGCGCGATGAGGCCCTGCGGGTGACGCGCCCGCACCTCGAGCGGAAGTACCAGGCCTACGTCTCGTGGGGACAGCACAAGATGCTGCCGGGCGACGACGACATGACTCAGACGTTCGACGGCCTGGCCCGCGACCGGTTCGTCATCGGCGATCCAGGAGAATGCGCGGCGGAGATCCAGCGCACCCTGGAGCGCACCGGCGCCACCGCGATGATCTTCCGCCTCCACTGGCCGGGCTCGCCGCACGAGGCGGTGATGCGAAGCCTCCGGCTCGTCGGCGAGAAGGTCAGGCCCCTCGTGCGCTGACCTCACGGGAGAGAGGCGATGCGACTCACCTGTCTGTGGTCACAGGTTAACGGGCTCCGCGCGGGCGCAGTGACACGCCTCGTCGGGCAGGATCTCGAGGTGAGCCTGGAAGAGCTCCAGGCGCTCGTCGAGGCCGATCCGCGCCTGCAGCGGGTCCGCCTCGACCTGGCGCATCCCGGGGAGTCGTGCCGGATCGGACGCGTGTTCGACGTCATGGCCCCACGCGCGAAGCTGGACGGCGGCGAGGACTTTCCCGGCGTGCTGGGCGCGCTGGCGCGCGCTGGCAGTGGCCGGACCCTGGCGCTTGCCAACGTCGCGGTGGTGGTCACCGACCAGCAACTCCAGAGCACGGGCACACTCGCGCTCATCGACATGGCGGGACCCGGCGCGGCGCTGACCGAGTTC
The DNA here is from genome assembly GCA_963848005.1 of uncultured Candidatus Rokubacteria bacterium. GTDB lineage: Bacteria > Methylomirabilota > Methylomirabilia > Rokubacteriales > CSP1-6 > CAVWFS01. Next base: position 87,302 of record CAWKCA010000006.1, on the reverse strand, counting down.
GCGAGAACGCACAACGTTGTGCTCTCGGCCTGGCCCGCGGCGGAGACGGGCCGCTCGGAATATCTCGCGGCCATTCGGCTGGCCGGCCTCAAGGCGGCTGTCTACTTGGCGCGGGCCGCCGGCAATCGGCCTCCCGACCGCGAGGAGGTCCTCGACCTGCCGGCGCCCACCCGCGTGCCTCCGGCCGCGCAGCATCTGCCGCGCGTGGCCTACGTGTTCCAGATCCACTCGCACCAGCGCCCGACCGGAGTCGACGAGGGCATCCTCTACGGCGATCCCATCCGGCGCATGCTGCCCACCCTCGTGCATCCGAACGAGGTGCTCGACGGCGCCGTCATGCGCGGCTTCATGGGGCGCAACGCGACGACGTATGCCATCCAGAACCATCCGATCATTCGCGCGCTCTACGCCCAGCACGGGCAGACGCTCTGGTTCGTGGGCGTGGTGCTGACCGTCGCCCAGGCCACCGAGCCGGAGCGGGTGCGCTCGGCGTCGATGGCGGCCGGGCTGGTGGCGGAGGTGCTGGGCGCCGACGGCGCCGTCTTCACCAAGATCGGGGGTGGGGCGCCGCACGTCGACATGGCGCAGGCCGCGGCGCAGTGCGAAGCGCTGGGAGTCAAGACCACGCTGATCGTCGAGGACATGTCGACCGACGGCAGCAGCGAGGGTATGTTGCTCTTCAACTTCCCGGGACTCGACGCGCTGGTGAACGTCGGCAGTTCTCAGGAAGTGCTGACCTTGCCCGCGGTGGCTCGGGTCCTGGGTGCCGACGACCTGGCGCCGACCCTCCAGGGCGAGGTGTCGACGAGCTATACGGGTCTCTGTGGCGCCATCGAGCAGACCGGGGCGTCCCGACTCGTGGCGCTGATCCAGTGAGCGCTGGTCCAACGAAGGAGCGAGCCATGCAGACCCTGCGCGTCGTCTGTTACCTGAACCAGTTCTTCGGCCAGCTCGGTGGCGAGGAGAAAGCCGGCGTCGGGCCCGATGTCGTGCCCGGCGCCGTGGGCGCGGCGCGCGCCGTGCAGCAGGCGCTGGGAGACGCGGGAACGGTGGTGGCGACGGTGCGGTGTGGGGACAACTACGTCGCCGAGCGGGACGCGACGGCCATCGCCGAGCTGGTGTCCCTCGTCACCGCTCAGCGGCCCGATCTGCTCGTCGCGGGACCGGCGTTTCAGGCCGGTCGCTACGGCGTGGCGTGCGGCGCCCTGTGTGCCGCCGTGCAGACCCAGCTCGGCGTTCCAGCCGTCACCGGTATGCACGAGGAGAACCCCGGAGTCGATCTCTATCGCCGCCAGGTCCACATCGCGCAGACCGGCGGCGACACGGCGCGCATGCTCGACGAGGTGCGACGCATCGTGGGTCTGGGGCTCAAGCTCGCCCGGAAGGAGTCGATCGGCTCACCGGCCTCGGAGGGCTATTTCGCTCGCGGGCTTACCCACAACGTCCTCGCCGAGACGAATGCCGCCCAGCGCGCCACGGCCATGCTGCTGGCGAAGCTGGCGGGAGGTCCGGTGACGAGCGAGGTCCCGCTGCCGACGTTCGCGCCGGTGCCGGCGCCCGCGCGCGTTCAGGACATGCGGCGAGCCACCATCGCGCTGGTCACCGACGGGGGACTGGTGCCGCGCGGGAACCCCGATGGGATCGAGGCGCTGGCCGCCACGCGCTACGGCGCGTACGAGATCGCGGGCCTGACCGAGCTCGATCCGACCCAGTACGACAACGTCCATCGCGGCTATGACACGACCTACGTGAAGCAAGACCCGCATCGCCTGGTGCCGGTGGATGTCGCCCGTGAGCTGGAGCAGGCCGGCGCGATGGGCAAGCTCCACGAGGTGGTCTATTCGACGACGGGCGTCGCGACGACCTTGGCCCACAGCCAGCGCATGGGCCGCGAGATCGCGGCGAAGCTCAAGTCGGCCGGCGTTCACGGCGTCATCCTCACCTCGACCTGAGGGACGAGCACTCGCTGCGGCGCAGCGATTGCCAAGGAGCTGGAGCGGGCCGGCCTTCCCACGGTGCAGGTGTCCACGATGACCCCGGTGGCCGTGATGGTCGGCGCGAATCGCATCGTGCCGGCGGCGGGCATCATTCATCCGCTGGGGAATGCCGAGCTGGCGCCGGCAGAGGAGAAGGCGCTCCGCCGCCGGATCGTCGAGCGGGCCTTGCAGGCGCTGCAGGCCGATGTCGCGCAGCCCACGGTCTTCAAGGCCCCGTGACGGGACCGATCCGGCTGGACGTCTTCTCCGACTACCTCTGCCCCTGGTGCTACAACGCCGCCGTGAGACTGTCCGACGTCGAGCGCGCGTACGGCGACCGGGTGGAGATCCAGTGGCGCGCGTTCCCGCTGATCCCCGACAACCGCCCCGGGCGGCTCAGCACCGAGCAGACTCGCGAGGGCCGACGGAAGGTCGGCGCGGAGGAGCCGCGCGCCCAGTTCATCCTGCCGGCGCCCGGAACCGCGCTCCCGGCCTCGAGCCTGCCCGCGCTCACGGCGGCCAAGGCCGCCACGCGTCAGGGCCGTGACCTTGGCACCGCGTTCCATCACCAGCTCTTCGCCGCGCACTTTCGCGACAATCTGGACATCGGCCGGGCCGACGTGCTGTGGCGTCTGGCCGAGGCGTGCGGTCTCGACATGGCGCGTTTCCAGCAGGACTGTGACGGCGGCGAGCCGTATCGAGCGGTGCTCGACGACTACGCCGAGGCCGTCGCCTGGTTCGGCGTCTCCGCCCTGCCCACCGTCGTCTTCAACGAGACGGTGTCCCTCGTCGGCGTCGTGCCGGTCGAGCAGTACCGTCTGCTCATCGACTGGATGCTGGCGGGCCAGCCGGGCGGCCTGATCCCGCTGGACTTCAGTGATCTGGCCACGAGCGCCGCGGGGCAGAGCCCGGTCAGCTCGGCGGAGGCCATCTGAGCAACAGCGCGACGACCAGACTGGCGGCCCGTTGCCGCGCACCGGTCGTGCGCCAGCTTCTGGTCTACGCCGGCCTTGTCCCCTTCGTGGTCATTGCGTTGTTTCCGATCGTGTGGATGGCGATCACGGCCTTCAAGCAGGACGCCGACCTGTACCGGATGGACCACGTTCCCTTCTGGTTCCACTTGCCGCCGACCTTGAAGCACTTCCGGGTGCTCTTCTACCAGACCGACTACGGGCAATGGGTTCTCAACACGCTTGGTGCTCGCCGGGTGCGTGGTGGTGACGACCCTGGTGACGGCGGTGCCGGCGGGCTACGCCCTGGCGCGACTGCGATTGCCGGGAGCCGAGCGAACCGGGATCGCCATCTTCCTGACCTACCTCGTCCCGCCGATCATCCTGTTCTTGCCCCTCGCGCGCGTCGTGGCCACCCTCGGCCTCTACGATTCCTGGTGGGCCCTGGTCGTCGTCTACCCGACGTTCACCATCCCCTTTTGCACCTGGCTGATGATGGGCTTCTTCAAGACCGTTCCCTTGGAGATCGAGGAGGCGGCGCGAGTCGACGGGTGCGGACTGGTCTCCGCGCTGGTGCGCATCGTCCTGCCCAACAGTCGGCCGGCGATCTTCATCACGATGATCTTCGCGTTCACCCTCTCGATGCAGGAGTTCCTCTACGCCGCCGTGTTCGTCTCCTCGACCGACGAGAAGCTGGTGACCGTCGGAGTGCCCACCATGCTGATCCGCGGGGACATCTACTACTGGGGCTCGCTGATGGCCGCCGCGCTCCTGACCGGTCTTCCCGTGGCTATTCTCTACGCCTTCGTGGTCGATTACTTCATCCAGGGGCTCACCGGCGGGGTGCCCGGCTAGACACTCGGAGGGGCCTCGACGGCCCCTCCGATGCCTCCCCCAGGACGGATTGCGCGGGCGAAGCCCGCGCTCGAACGCCGCCGACCCACCGCGCGGCAGCCATGGATCCTGGCCCGCCGCGCGGAACGTGAGATGCGCGACGGCGCTACAGCCCGCGCCAGTAGCGGCGACCCTCCAGGCGGACGATCCTCCCGAAGCCCGGCGCCTGGAAGTGTCCGGCGGCCACGAGGATCTCCTCGCGCTCGAGCCGGTCGATCAGCGCCCGTCGCGTCTGGCGGGTCAGGTCGGGGTCCATGTCGGCGCGGGAGACCCAGTCGGGTTCGTGGATCTGCACCGGGTTGTGGGCGGCATCGCCGAGGACGAGCGCGCGCTCGCCGCGCGAGGTGATCAGGATGCTCATGTGCCCCGGCGTGTGGCCCGGTGTGGGCACGGCCGTCAGATCACGCGTGAGGGTGTGCTCGCCCTGCATCAGCTCCACCAGACCCAGCTCGGCCAGCGGCCACACGCAGGTGGGGGCGTTGGGGAAGCGCTGCGGCTGCACGTCGGGCTGGTGGCACGCTTCCCAGTCCTTCGCGCTCATCCAGTAGCGGGCGTTCGGGAAGGTCGGCACGTGCTTCCCGCCCTGGGGCAGGAGGTTCCAGCCGACGTGGTCGCGGTGCAGGTGGGTCATCACCACCATGTCCACTTCTTCGGGACGCACGCCATTGGCCTGGAAGTCGTGGAGGAGCTGGCCCCACGGGACGTCGGGCGTGTCGGCGGGCTTCGGACCGAGACCCGTGTCGACGAGGATCGTCCGCCCGTCCGAGCGGATCAGATACGAGCCGAGATTGAAGCGGACCTTGTGCTCGTCGGTGAGGTGCGACTCGTACTGCTGCCAGTTGTCCTCGGGAATGGTCGGGAAGAAGTTGCAGAGATCGAATTCCAGCATGCCGTCGGTCAGCGCCATGATCTCGACGTTGCCCACGCGGATGACGTTGCTCGCCATGAGAGCCTCCGGATTCGAGTGATGGGTGCGGATCAGGCGCCGCCGGACAGGGCGGGCATGCGCTGGTCGACCACGGGGTTGGCGACGGCGTCCTCCAGGGTGCGGGCTTGCCGCCACTCGCTCGGGGGACGCACGTAGCCGCTGGAGCCGACCTGGTCGATGCCCCAGTAGATCTCGAGGTTGTTGCCATCCGGGTCGCGGAACTCCACCGCGAGCTGGCAGCCGGCGCGCCGCCGTCCCTCGAAGACGATGGGGACTCCACGCTGGCGCAGCCAGGCGCGGGCGCGGAACACCTCGTCGGGGCCCCCGACCTCGAAGGCGAAGTGATTGAGACTGCTCCGATCGAGCGGTTGGGCGCCGCCCACCAGCGCCACTCCGTGGTGGTCGGTGTTGCAGCGCAGAAAGACCATGCCGCCCGGCACCATGGTGTCGGGGTAGCGATCGCTCACTTCAAGCCCAAGCACCTCGGTGTAGAAGCGCACGGCCGCCTCGAGGTCGCTGACGTTGAGCACGACGTGGCCGATCTTGCGCAGCTGGAACTTAGTGGAGTCTCCGCCATGCCCGTGCCTCCTCTGAACGTGCGGTTTACCGCGGCCCTGCTCCGCGGCGCTCGGCCCAGATGTCCGGCCGGGCAAATCTATCATCAATACGGCTGTGGACGGGAGCGGTAGGGGCGGGCTTGTTCGCGCCACCGAAGCCTGCGAACCGCGGTCCCTCCTTTCTGCTACCCTTGCTCGCCTGATGGTCGTGTGAGCGAGGAGTTGTCTGGCCCCGAGGGGCCGTGCCACGGCTGTTCGTGAGATCCAGGGCCGCGACGGAACTGGCGAGCTCCCCCTCGTCTATGTGCTTCGTGGGAGTTGGCTCGTTCCTGCTCGCCCTCTTCTCATGCCCGCGGCTCGGGACGTCCAGCGGCGGGGCCGTAGGAAAAGCAGGCGGCGTGTCGCCAGGACGGCGCGGGGAGGACACGAGATGGGTGCACGACGGCGCGTCGGCCGCGAGGTGGTTCTGCTCGCCATCATCATGGCCTTGGTCATCCTCGTCCTGCCGCGGCTGGAGGCAGCGTCCACCGATCCTGTCCGCTTCGCGGTGATCGGGGACTACGGTCTCGCCGGTCCCGAGGCCGCCGCCGTCGCCGCGCTCGTCACGTCGTGGGCACCCGATTTCATCGTGACCACCGGCGACAACAACTACTACTACGGGGCGGCCTCGACGATCGACCAGAACATCGGGCAGTACTATCACGCCTACATCAGCCCGTACTATGGCCACTACGGGCCGGGAGCCGCGACCAACCGCTTCTTCCCCGCCCTTGGCAACCACGACTGGGAGACGCCCGGGGCGCGGCCGTACCTGGACTACTTCACGTTGCCCGGCAACGAGCGCTACTACGACGTGCAGCGTGGCCCCGTCCACATCTTCGTGCTCGACAGCGACTGGTCGGAGCCTGACGGGATCGAGGTCGACTCCGTGCAAGCGTCCTGGCTTCGAGCGGGCCTGGCGGCGTCGTCCGCGCGCTGGAAGGTCGCCGTCCTGCACCACCCGCCGTACTCGTCGGGGACGCATGGCTCCACCATCGCGATGCAATGGCCGTTCGAGGCGTGGGGTGCGCACGCTGTTCTCGCCGGGCACGATCACCTGTACGAGCGCGTGACCGTCGGCGACTTCCCCTACTTGGTCAACGGCCTGGGCGGCGCCGGACGTTACGCTTTCCGGACCCCGGTCGAGGGGAGCCAGGTGCGCTACGCCGCGGACCACGGCGCGATGCTGGTGGACGCCGACGACCAGCAGATCACGTTCCAGTTCTTCTCCCGCGGGGGTGGGCTGGTGGACACGTACACCCTGTATGCCTCGCCCTCGACGCACGTGCCAGCAACGCCGACCGACCTGTCGGCACTGACGATCTCCGGGAGTGAGGTCGACCTCGCCTGGGTCGACAACGCGAGCAACGAGCAGAACATAGCCATCGAGGTCTCCACCGACGGCTCGACTTTCACGCCGCTCGCGGGCCTCGGGCGCAACGTCACGCGCCACCCGTTGGGGAGCCTCGATCCGCTCTCGACGTACCACTTCCGCGTGCGTGCCCGAAACGCTGCTGGCGATTCGCCACCCTCTCCCGTGGCGACGGCCACGACGACCGCGGCCGGCGTTCCCGGCGCCCCCACCGCGCTCAAGGCCCAGGCGGTGACCGCCACCCGGATCGACCTCACCTGGACGGATGGGTCCGACAACGAGCGCGGCTTCGTCGTCGAACGGTCCGCCAACGGCGGCGCCTTCGCCGAGGTCACCTCGCGGCCACGAAATGCCAGCGCGTATTCCGATGCTGGTCTTGACTGGACCGTGACGTATGCCTATCGCGTCCATGCCTACAACGCGTTTGGCCAGTCCACCACCTCGAACACCGTGGCCTCGTCGACGGCCGTGGCCGACCTCGTCCTGACCGCGCTCGCCGACGTTCCCGCCGCGGTGCGCCCGGGAGAGGCCTTTCCCGTGACGAGTTCGACCCGGAACCAAGGGGTGATTGTCTCGCCGTCCTCGCACACGCGGTTCTACCTCGTTCCGCCGTCGGGAGGAACGCGCATCGCCCTCCCGGGCACCGCCTCCATCCCCAACCTCGCGCCGGGGCAGGAAGTTTCGCGGAAGACCACGGTCAGCGCTCCGACGTCGACGCCTGTGGGTGAATACGCCTTCGAGGGCTGCGCCGACGACCGGCAGACCCTCGTCGAGTCCGCCGAGGGCAACAACTGCCGCCGGGCGACCGCACCCATCGCCATCGGATGGCCGGATCTCGTGACCCTGACCGCAAGCGATCCGCCCACGAGCATCCGGCGCGGGCTCAAGTTCCCGATCACCGACACGATGGGCAATCAAGGCGTCGCAAACGCGACAGCCTTCAAGACCCGCTACTACCTCACCCTCGACGCCCTTCCCGGACCGCCCCTGTCCGGCACGCGCTCGGTGCCGGCGCTACGCGCTGGGCAAGCCTCGAAAGGGACCGTTACCGTCGGCGTCCCGGCCTCGACCCCGCTGGCGACGTATCGCGTCCTCGTCTGCGCCGATGCTACCGGCGCGGTGCGCGAGGCCAACGAGACGAACAACTGCCTGGCCAGTCAAGGGTACGTGACCGTGGTGCCGTAGCACGCGCGAACCGTCCCCCTCGGCCGGGTTCCGCATTGTCAGGTGTGCAGCCCTCACCTAGTATGGCGATGTGAAGATCAGGCCGCTGCGCGGGTACCGTTATGCGCGCGCCAGCTCCCGAGACGTGTCGAGAGTGGTCGCGCCTCCCTATGACCAGATCAGCCCCGAGATGCAGGAAGGCCTGTACGCCATGAGCCCCGATAACATCGTCCGGGCGACCTTCGGCCGCGACGAAGTTGGCGCCGACAAATACAAGCGTGCCCGGCAGGTCCTCGACGTCTGGCGGGCGGGGGGCGTGTGGGCGCGCGACGCCGAGCCGGCGATCTACCCGTACCATCAGACGTACATCGCGGGCGGCCAGCCGGTGACGCGCCGCGGATTCATCGCGCTCGGCGAGGTGAGTGACTACGCCGAAGGCGTGGTCTTGGCGCACGAGCGCACGCACGCGGGGCCCAAGCTCGACCGCCTGCGGCTGCTGGAAGCGACGGCGACGGACATCGGCCTGCTCTTCATGCTGGTCAGCGATCCGCGGGGCGAGATCCTCCGCGCCACCGCGTCTCCGGGCGAGCCCATCGCGGAGGCCCGCGACCTGCGGGGCGAGTGGCACCGGCTCTGGCGGATCACCGACGAGGCCGTCGTCGCCGGCGTGGAGGCGCTGATGGCGCCGAGACCGGTCATCATCGCCGACGGGCATCATCGCTACGAGACCGCGGTGGAGTACGCGCGGCGGCACCCCGCGGCGACCGAGAAGCTCATGGCCTTCTTCGCGCTGGAAGCGCCGGGCCTCACGATCTTTCCCAACCATCGCCTGGTCCACGGCCTGCGGGATTTCTCACTGACACGGCTGATCGCGGGGGCGCGGGAGTGGTTCGAGGTGGCGCCTCTCGACGATCCTGAGAGCTTCAGGCCCACGAACCGGCGCCTTGGCGTGGTGGCGGCCGATCGGGCGGCCATCTTCACCTTGCGCGATGACGCCGCGGGTCGCATCACCTGGCCGGCGGGAACGTCATCGGCCTGGCGGGAGCTGTCCGTGTCGATCCTGCACGAGGGCTTGCTGCGTCCGCTTCTCGGTATCACCGACGCGATGCTCGACGAGAAGACCCACGTCGACTACACCGCCGACCAGGCCGAAGCGGTGCAGCTCGTCAGGAAAGGTCGTTACCAGGCGGCGTTCCTGATCGCTCCGACGACGCCGGAGGAGCTTCAGGCCGTGGTACGGGGCGGGGAAGTGCTCCCACAGAAGTCGACGCACTTCTATCCCAAGCTCCTGGATGGGCTGGTGTTTCACCGGCTCGGAGAGGACAGGCCATGATCGCGGTCCGCACGCTGGTGACGGTGCGCGCGGTCCTGCCGGGCGTGAACTCACCCTGACACCCATCCGCTACACGGGCGCCCGCATCAAGCGGCTCGAGGATCCCCGGCTGTTGCGGGGCGCCGGCCGCTTTCTCGACGACCTCACACCCGTCCGGAGCCTCGCCGTGGCGTTCGTGCGCAGCCCGCACGCCCACGCCACCATTCGCGCGATCGATGCCGCGCGCGCCCGCGCGCGCCCAGGCGTGGTGGCGATTCTCAGCGCGGACGATCTGCGCGGCCTCGTCCGCCCGCTCGCGCCGTCGGTCGAAGGCGGTGGATTCATGGCCACCGCCTGGCCGATCCTCGCCGACGCAGAGGCGTGCTACTGCGGCCAGCCCGTGGCCATGATCCTCGCCGAGGACGCCTATATCGCGGCCGACGCCCGCGAGGAGGTCTGCGTGGAGTACGAGCCACGCCCGGTGATCGCCGCGCTCCCTGCCGAGACGCCTGGCGATGTCCTCTTCCACCGCACGGGGCGCAATGGCGATGTGGACGGAGGTTTTGCCCGCGCCGCGGTGGTCTTACGCCAGACCTTCCGCCACGCCCGCTGCGCCCCGTCGCCGATGGAGCCGCGCGGAGTGGTCGCGGAGTGGGACGGCGAGAATCTCACCGTCCACGCCTCGACGCAGGCCCCGTCCATCTTCCGCGCCGGCCTCGCCTCGTCACTCGGCCTCGCGGCCACGCGCGTGCGGGTCGTGGTGCCGGACGTGGGCGGCGGATTCGGGCTCAAGATGCAGGTGTTCCCCGAGGAGGTCGCCGTGGCCGCGGCGGCGCGCCTGCTCGGGCGAGCGGTCAAGTGGGTGGAGGAGCGGCGCGAGAACCTGCTCGCCGCGTCGCAGGCGCGACAGGGGGACACCGCGGTCGAGATGGCGGCGGACGCCGACGGGCGCCTCCTCGCGGTGCGCGCGCGCGTGCGCTCCGACGCGGGCGCCTATCACGCGTATCCCGTGACCCAGCTCCTTGAGCCTCTCGGCACGGCCATGATCCTGCCCGGCCCCTACCTGCTGCCCGCGTACGCGTGGGAGGCCGTCGCCGTGCGGACGCACAAACCCCCGCTGGGCGCCTATCGCGGAGTGGGCATGACGATGGGCGCCTTCGTCATGGAGCGCATGCTCGACCTGGTCGCCGACCGGCTGGGCCTCACCCCTGAAGACGTTCGAAGCCGCAACCTCATTCCGCGCAATGCGTATCCGTACACCTCTGCGAGCGGTCAGGTCTACGACAGCGGCGACTACCCGAAGGCGCTGGAGCAGCTCCTGGCCCTCGCCGACTACGACCGACTCCGGCGCGAGCAGGCCGAAGCTCGCGCCCAGGGGCGGTGGGTCGGCATCGGCCTGGCGTGCTACACGGAGTACACCGGCATGGGATCGGCCGTCTTCCGGCGTCGGGGCATGGTCGACGTGCCCGGGATCGAGGCGGGGCGGGTGATCGTCGAGCCGGACGGTACCGTGCACTGTGCGGTCAGCTTTCCCTCTCAGGGGCAGGGACACGCCACGGCCGTGGCTCAGCTCGTCGCGGATCGGCTCGGGGTGCCAATGGACTTCGTGCGCGTGCTGCCCGTCGACACCGCCGCCGCGCCGTCGGGAAGTGGAACCTTCGGGAGCCGCGGAGCGGTGGCCCTGGGCGGCACCGTCGTGGCAGCGGCCGAGGTGCTGCGCGAGCGGATCGTCAGGCTGGCCGCGCACCTGCTCGAGGCCAGCGCGGAGGACGTCGTCCTGGCCAACGGTCGCGCCAGTGTCCGCGGCGCGCCCGGCTCCGGTCTCACCTTGGCCGAGATCGCGCGTCGTGCCTATGCGCCCCCGCCCGGCGGCTGGGCCGACATCCCGGAGCCAGGCCTGGAGGCGACCGTGCACTTCGATCCTCCCGGCCCGACTTTCTCGGGCGCGGTGCACCTGGCCGTCGTCGAGGTCGATCCTGGCACCGGACGCGTGAGCATCCTGCGCTACGCCGTCGTCGAGGACTGCGGGCCCCTCATCAACCCCCTGCTGGTGGACGGGCAGATCCATGGCGCGGTGGCCCAGGGCATCGGCGAGGCGCTCTTCGAGGAGCTGGCGCACGACGACAACGGCCAGCTCCTCACCGCCACCCTGATGGACTACGCGCTTCCCAAGGCGTCCGATCTGTCCCCCATCGACATCGGTCACCTCGAAACGCCCTCGCCGCTGACCCCGGGCGGCGTCAAGGGCATGGGAGAGGGAGGGACGATCGGTGCGCCCGCCGCGGTCGCGAACGCGGTGGCCGATGCCGTTCGTCACGCCGGGGTGGCCATCACCGCACTGCCGATCCGGGCTGCCGATCTGATCCGTTGACCAGGACGCGGGCCGACGCCATAGTGGCGGGCATGACCGAGGGAATTCGACGCGGCCTGACGAACTACGGCGACCGGGACTTCGCGCTCTACCTCCGACGCTCCTTCGCGCGCTCCATGGGCTACTCCACGGACGCGCTGGCGCGGCCCATCGTGGGCATCGCCGACTCGCGGAGTGCGTTCAACAACTGCCATCGCCATCTGCCCGAGCTGGTGGAGGCGGTCAAGCGCGGCGTGACGGCGGCCGGCGGGCTTCCGCTGGAATTCCCCACCATCTCACTGGGCGAGGTGTTCCTCGAGCCCACCAGCATGGTCTACCGCAACCTCATGTCGATGGACGTCGAGGAGATGGTCCGCGCCCAGCCCATGGATTCGGTCGTGCTGGTGGGCGGCTGTGACAAAACCGTTCCGGCGCAGCTCATGGGGGCCGCGTCGGCGGGCGTTCCCGCCATCCAGGTCCCGGCGGGACCGATGATGACCGGCCGCTGGCAGGGCGAGCGTCTCGGCGCCTGCACGGACTGCCGGCGCTTCTGGGGGAAGTACCGTGCAGGACAACTCTCCACCGAGGAGATCGACGGCGTCGAAACCCGCCTGGCCACGACGGCGGGCACGTGCGCGGTGATGGGCACGGCGAGCACGATGGCCTGTCTCGCCGAGGCCCTGGGCATGACCGTTCCGGGCGCCGCCGCCGTCCCCGCGGTGCACGCCGACCGTCTCCGCGTGGCCGAGGCCTCGGGCGTTGCCGCGGTGGAGCTGGCCCGCACGCGCCGGGCGCCGGAACGCGTCATGACCCCAGCCGCCTTCGACAACGCCGTGCGCGTTCTCCTGGCCATCGGCGGTTCCACCAACGCCGTCGTGCACCTGACGGCCATCGCCGGGCGCTGTGGCGTCGATCTCACCCTGGAGCGGCTGAACCGCATCAGCGACGAGACGCCCGTCCTCGTGGATCTCAAGCCGTCTGGCCAGCACTACATGGAAGACTTCTTCGCGGCCGGTGGCATGCCCGCGGTGCTCCGCGAGTTGCGCCCCATGCTGGATCTCGACTGCCTCACGGTGACCGGTGAGACGCTGGGCGCGCGCATCGACACCGCGGACCGCTACGTGGATCGCGCGGTGATCCGCAGCGCCACGGAGCCGTTCCAGAGCGTCGGTGGACTCGTCGCCCTCTTCGGATCCCTGGCCCCGCGCGGGGCCATCCTCAAGCGCTCGGCGGCTGACGCGCGGCTCTTCGAGGGCGAGGGGCGCGCCGTGGTCTTCGAGTCGCTCGATGACCTCTCCGCGCGCGTGGACGATCCCGCGCTTGACGTGACACCCACCGACTATCTCGTCCTCAAGAATGCAGGCCCGCTGGGCGGGCCCGGCATGCCGGAGGCGGGCTACCTGCCTATCCCACAGAAGTTGAGCCGGGCGGGCGTGACGGACATGGTGCGCATCTCGGACGCGCGGATGAGCGGCACGGCGTACGGCACGATCGTGCTGCACGTGACGCCGGAGGCTGCGGCCGGCGGGCCACTGGCTGCCGTGCAGCACCGGGGATCGCATCCGGCTGAGCGTGAAGGATCGCCGCCTCGATCTGCTCGTCGAGGAAGGGGAGATCCAGCGGCGGTTGGCGCAGATCGCCGCGCGCGTCGTCGGTCCCGGCGCGCGGCTACCGGCGCCTCTACGCGGAGCACGTGCTCCAGGCCGACGCCGGCTGTGACTTCGACTTCCTGCGCGCCGTCGGGTCACCATCGAGGTGAGGTAAGCCCACGGCCATCGCCGGCGGCCATGAACTCCGGGAGGGGGCGGGCGGGCATCGGCCGTATAATGCAAGGTCATGCGGGAGGAGTACGGAGCGCTGATTCGGCGCGCCGCCGCGGCCGTGGGGGCGTCGGTCGCCCTCCACATCGCCGTTGTCTCCCTCGTTGGATCGGTGCTCCTCGGCACCTTGCTGACAGCGATCACCGAGGATGGCTCTCCCCTGGTCGTCGAGATCGTCGCCGGGGATGCCCGGCCTGTCCCGGCGTCAGCCGCGATGCGGCCAGCGCGAAGCGGACCGACCGGCGGCAGGCCCTTCGTGCCGCCGCGCGGGCCGGTGGTGACGAATGAGGGCACGGTGCCCGCGGACGTTCCCTCCGAGGCCGCGGGCCCGACCTCCGACGCCGAGGTCTCGACTTCGGATATCGAGGTTGCCTCGGACCCCGCCGCTCCGACGGTTTCCGAGAAGACTGTCGCCCTCGCCTCGGAGACTGCTGCCGGTGAGGGGAGGTTCGCCAGCGAGTCTGGCGCCGATCGGACGGAGCCGCAGACGGTGGCTCGCGCGGAGGACCAGGCGATCCCCGCGGCGCCGGACGCCCCCGCCCACGTCCCCGACGGGTCGCCCGCGGTCCCGGGCTCCCGATGAACCTCGCGCGCCTCGACGAGGTGACGCGCAACCCCTCGGTCTCCGCCCGCGCGGAAGGACAGCCCTTCGTGGGGCGCCGGGATGTCTTCGAGTTCCTTCTGGACCACCCGGATTTCGCCACCCACGTCAGCCGGGCTCTCCGGCTGGCGCGCTACCGGATGTGGCGCACGGACGAAGGACTGTTCCTCGACGATGGATGGGGCGCGACCGGACGGGTGTTCGTCGTCTACGCGGCCAGCGGCACGCGCGTGCTCTACGCGCGAGGCGAGTTCCAGCACGGGCTCCTTCCCGCCATCCCCGGCGAGGCGGTGGTGACGATCAACTACGACGTCCAACCCGCGGCCGACGGGCGAGATCTTCTCTCCGCCGCCATCTCGAGCCAGGTCAAGATCGGCGGAGCGCTGGGGGATCTGGTGGCCAAGCTCGCCGGCTCGCTGGCCACCGAGAAGGCCGAGAAGGAGTCGCACCGGCTGGTGCGGCTGTTCGCCCGCGTGCTCCAGGCGGTCGACGAGAAGCCGGCCGCGGTGTACGCCAGCCTGCGCGAGCGTCCTGACGTCCCCCAGCGAGAGCTGGAGCAGTTCCGCGTCCTCTTGAAGCTGCCCTGACCGGAACGGTCGATCAGGGGCGGCATGGACCCGAAGCCTCTTGCCGGCGCCACCCGCGTCGAGTCCGACAGCCTGGGCGAGGTCGAGGTTCCCGCCCGTGTGTACTGGGGGGCGCAGACCCAGCGCTCGCTGACCTATTTCGCGATCGGCGAGGACACCATGCCGATCGCGGTCCTCCACGCCCTCGGCGTCCTCAAGAAGGCCGCCGCCCTCGTGAACGCGGAACTGGGCGTGCTGGCCGCCGCCAAGGCGCAGCTCATCGTCCAGGCGGCCGACGAGGTCACGGCCGGCGCGCTCGATGATCAGTTCCCGCTGCGCGTGTGGCAGACGGGCAGCGGGACCCAGACCAACATGAACGTCAACGAAGTCATCGCCAACCGGGCCAACGAGCTGGCCGGGGGCGGGCGCGGCAGCAAGCGGCCGATTCATCCCAACGATGACGTGAACTGCTCGCAGTCGTCGAACGATACTTTCCCCACCGCGATGTCCATCGCCGCGGCCATCGCGCTCCGGCGCGACGTCATCCCGGCCGTGCAGCGGGTCCACGACGCCATCGAGGCCAAGGCGGGAGAGTTCGCGCGACGTGGTCAAGATCGGCCGGACCCACCTGCAAGACGCGGTACCGCTGACGGTGGGCCAGGAGATGTCGGGCTGGGCGAGCCTCCTCGCTCGCGATGTCGATCGCCTGCGCGCCGCGCTGGACGGGCTCTACGACCTGGCCATCGGAGGCACCGCGGTGGGGACGGGTCTCAACGCCCCTCCGGGGTTTGCCGCCCGGGTGGTGGCCCGGATCGCGGAGCTGACGGCATTGCCGTTCCGCCCGCATCCCAACGCGTTCGCCGCGCTGTCCGCGTCGGACGAGCTGGTGTTCGCCAGCGGTGCCCTGGCCACCCTCGCGGGATCGCTCATGAAGGTCGCCAACGACATCCGGCTCCTCGCCTCCGGTCCGCGGGCCGGGCTCGGGGAGCTGGTGCTGCCCGCCAACGAGCCCGGGTCATCGATCATGCCGGGGAAGGTGAACCCCACCCAGTGTGAGGCGATGACCATGGTCTGTGTGCAGGTCCTGGGACATCACACCGCCATCACCATCGCCGGCTCCCAGGGGCATCTCGAGCTGAACACCTACCGGCCGCTCATGATCTACGACTTCCTGCACGCGACGCGGCTGCTCACCGACGCCTCGCACAGCTTCGTCGATCACCTGCTGATCGGGCTCGACGTCGACCGCGCGCGGATCGCCGCCCACGTGAAGGATTCCCTGATGCTGGTGACCGCGCTCAGCCCGCGACTCGGCTACGATCGGGCCGCCGCGGTCGCGCACCTGGCGGCCGCCGAGGGCCTCACCCTGCGGGAGGCCAGCGTGAAGCTCGGCTACCTCACCGGCGAGGAGTTCGACGCGCTCGTTCGCCCGGAGGCCATGACGCGGTCACAGCTCCCCGAGGAAGATGCGTAGGCCCAGCGAGAAGAAGAACGCGTTGATGTTCCCCTTCTGCGTGGGGCCGTCGTTGATCTTGATCGACTGATCGCGGACCGTCACGAACTTCGTCTCGAAGGCCACCGCGATGTTCCGCATCATGAAGTAGTCCACCCCGGCTCCCACGGAAGCGGCCAGGGTATAGTCCTCGGTACCGCTGACCGTCACGTTCGCGCCGTGTGGCTTGCGGTCGTTGAACTCCGCGTAGCCGACCCCGACCCCGCCCAGCACGTACGGCTGCAGGATCCCGTTCATGAGCGGATACCGGAAGCGGAACTGCGGCACGGCGGCGTAGACGGCGTACTCGCCGATGGTGCCGAGTCCGGGGATGGTGAGCTGCGTCTCGAAGCCCTCCAGGGATACCTCCGCGCCCCAGTACCGCCCCCAGTTCACGCCGCCGGCGATCCCGAACATCTGGTTGACGGTGCCCCCGTAGGCTGGCGGCTCCGGGGTCGTGCCAAGCCCGGAGAAGATCTGGTCGTCGAGCAGGACGGCGCCGCCCACCCTCACGCCGAGGTAGAAGCGCACGGGCGGGGACGCCTCGGAGTCGGCCAGCGGCTTGGGCGCCAGCTCGGGGTAGAACATGCGCAGCCCCACGGTCAAGAGGCCCGTGCTGATGTTCTGCGTCTCGCGAACGCCGTTGACCGTGTAGCTCTGGTCGCCGGCGGCGATGTACTTGCCCTCGACGCCCACCGCGATGTTGTCGGCAAAGAAGTATTCGATGCCGCCGCCCACCACGCCGATGGGGACCGCGGTGTCGGCGTCGACGGCCAGGCCGAAGGCCGGGGGTTTGCGGTCGTTGAACTGACCGATGGCGACCCCCGCTCCGGCGAACACGTAGGGAACCAGCCGACGGCCGAACAGGGGATAGCGAAGGCGGACCTGCGGGGCCAAGGCCAGCACTCCGTACTCGCCGATCTGGCCGATTCCCGGCGTCTTGAGCTTGAGCTCGTAGAAGTCGGCGGACAGCTCGGCGCCGGTGTGGAGCCCGAAGTTCACACCGAGAGAGAACCCGAAGTGATCCTCGGCCTTGACGAGCGGATTGCTCTCTCCGCCGCGGATGTCGAAGTAGTAGCGCACCCGGTCGGAGTCCTGGGCGTGGCCGGGCACGGGGGCGGTGGCCACGATGGCCAGCGCGGCGGCGAGGGCGGCGATGAGCGATGCGGCTCGGCGAGCGGTTCGCATCAGACGACGCCACTCCGATGCAGGTCGGCGATGCGGCTCTCGCCGTAGCCCATCTCCCGCAGCACCTCGTCGGTGTGCTCGCCGCTGGCCGCTCCGGCGGTGCGCGCGCTTCCCGGGGTCTCCGAGAGCTTGATGGCGGTGCCGAACTGCTTGACGCGGCCATGCTTGGGATGGTCGACCTCCACGACCATCTCCCGGTGCAACACTTGAGGATCCTGGACCACTTCCTCCGGGTCGTAGACCTTGCCCACGCAGACGTCGGCCTTGGCGAGGTACTCGTACCAGTCGTCGCGGTCGCGCGTCTTGATGATGTCCTCGATCTCGCGGCGGGCGGCGTCCTCCTCCGCGTTGGCCGCGCGCACGAACTGATCGGACGTGCGCGCGAAGCGCACCAAGTCCAGGCGGCCGATGGCCTTGCAGAAGTTCTCCCAGAGCCAGGGCTCGGTGCAGCCGATGGTGAGGAGCTTGCCGTCGCGCGTCTCGTAGATCGCGTAGTACGGGTACGACCCACCCAGGAATCCGGCCCCCCGCCGGGGGGCGAGGCCGTCGCTGAAGAAGAAGCGCATGTTGGGCGTGGCGGCCAGCAGTGAGAGCGTGGTGTCGAGGTAGGACACGTCGACGTGCTGCCCGCGCCCGGTTCGCTCGCGGGCGAAGAGGGCCAGCATGATGCCCAGCGCGCCGTGCAGGCTCGCTCCCGCATAGTCGGCGACGAGGTTCAACGGGATGGCCGGCTTGCGGTCGGCCTCGCCGATGAGGCCGAGCACGCCGGCCAGCGACAGGTAGTTCATGTCGTGGGCCGGATAGTCGCGGTACGGCCCGTCCTGGCCAAAACCGGAGAGCGAGCAGTAGACGATGCGTGGGTTGAGCGCGTGGATCGCCTCGTAGTCGGCGCCGAGGCGCTTCATGACGCCGGGCCGGAAGCCCTCGACGATGACGTCGGCCCCGGTGGCCAGCTTTCTGAAGATCTCTTGCCCCTCGGGGGTCTTCATGTTGAGGGTCATGCTGCGCTTGTTGCGATTCACGAAGGCGAAGGCTTCTCGCCGCTCCGTCTGTAGGTCACGCGGGCCGGCGTGGCCGGGTGTCTCGATCTTGAGGACGTCGGCGCCCATATCGGCGAGCATCATGCCGGGCATCTCCGCCGGCGCCACCCGCGCGATCTCGAGGATCTTGATGCCGTCGAGCACTCCCATCGATCGTCTCCCTTCAGGCGAGCCGTTCCGGCTCGTCGATCGCCCCGACCAGGCGCGCGGTCAGCGCGCGAATGTCCGGAATGTCCTCGAAACCGTCGATCTGCTCGGCCACGGCTTCGGCCTCGTCGCGCGGCAGGACGCGCGTGGCGCAGGCCAGGAACTTGGCACGCAGCGCCGCGTCCGAGAGCGGTTGATCGGGATGGCCCAGCGCGCCCCGCGGCGGCGCCTCGAGCGTTCGCCCGTCCGAGAGGCGCAGGGTGACCCGGCTCCATGCATGCTGTTCGCGACTGGCGGGCAGGGTGGGATCCACGACCATCGATACGCTCGACATCAGCTTCTCCACGGCCGGCCGTGGCGGCCCGTCGTCGAAGCTGTCGAGGGTCACCTGCCCGTCGGCCAGGGCCGCCGCCGCGCAGTACTCCATGGAGAACTTCCGCTCCAGCGCGGTGACCGGTCGCGGGTGGATGAGCACCGTCGGGACCACGCGGGTGACGCCGACCTCCACCTGGCTGATCTGGTCGGGATCGAGCTGGTGCCGCTCGCGCAGGTCGAGGAGCGCGTCGATGGTGGAATGCGTCAGGGCGCACGATGGATAGGGCTTCACCGCGATTCCGGATTCGAGGAGCTGCCAGCGCTGACCCAGTCCCTGCAGCGCGGCGTCCAGGCTGCTCCCGCCGCCGAAGGCGGCCAGATAGCCCTGAGGGCCGTCAAGGGCCGACGCCGAGGCCGTGAGCCCTTCGCGGGCGAGCATGGCCGCCCACACGCCGTTGCGCGCGGCGTGTCCGGCGTGAAAGGGTTTGGTCATCGAGCCGAAGTTCTCTTTCAATCCGGACGCCAGCGATCCGGCGATGCCGAATGCCATTCGCGTGGTGTGCAGATCGAGCGCGAGGATCTTCGCCGCGGCGGCGGTGCAGGCCAGGGTGCCGATCGACGACGTCGCGTGCCAGCCCCGCTCGTAGTGGGCCGGGTTGACGGCGGCGCCGATGGCGGCGGCTACCTCGAAGCCGGTGATGTACGCGAGGGCCACCGCGGCTCCATCGGCCGTCTCCGCCTCCGCCACGGCGAGCGCGGCGGCCAGGAGAGGGACGCTCGGATGTCCCAACAGCGCGAAGTTGGTGTCGTCGAAGTCATGGGCGTGGCCGGCCGCGCCGTTGGCCAGCGCCGCCGCGGTGGCGCCGGCGCGCAGGCGCGTCCCGATGACCGTGCAGAGCGGGATGCTCCCTTCCGCCCGCACGAGCCGGCGGACGATCTGCGCCACGGGCTCGCTCGCCCCCGCGAGGGTCACGCCGATGGTATCGAGCGCCGCGCGACGAACGGCCACCAGCGCCTGGGGCGGGCAGTCAGCGAGGCGCGTGGACAGCGTGAACTCGGCCAGTCGTGTGCTTGCCGTCATCGCAGGTTCTCCATCACGGCGCGCTTCTCCGGGCCGTCGGGCACGGAGTCGAGGAAATGGCGGAGCCAGGCCTGCTGCCGGTCGTTGCCACCCTCGGCGAGCTGGGCCAGCTCCTGGACGTTGTGCCGCAGGAACTGTTCCTCCGCATCGTGGAAGAGTCCCTCGATCTCGTCGTCGTAGACATCGGAGCGGACGGGATCGAGGACGAAGCGCCGGGGGGTGCGCTTCCAGGTGTAGTACGCCCGTCGGGTCGAGGCGAACAGGGGCTCCACGGGCATCCAGTAGATGTAGCTGCCGCTCGTGTACGACGCGCGGAACTCGACCTGGACTTCGTCCACGCCTGTGGCGCCGGAGTGCGCCACCGTCGTCGTCGCGAAGGACCGGTCGAACGTCGAAGGCCAGCCGATCATCTGGCCGCGGACGGGATAGTCCAGCACGATGGGCAACCGTGATTCGGTGAGGAGATACCAGGTCTCCCGTACGAGGGCGAGACCGGTGCCGCTGCGCACCAGGGCGCGGACGGCGAGGGCGGTCTGTCCGTCAGGCAGGGCCACCACTCGATGCGACGGCGACTCCAGAACCTGGGCCGGAGCGTCCACCGCGCCCACGAAGCGGCAGCCGTCGGAACGCCGCGTGAAGACCAGGTACTGCCAGTCGGTCTCGGCGTCACTGGTCATGCTCACCACGACGTAGGACGACTGGGTGTCACGGGCCACCCGCAGCGAGCCGGGCGCGGCGGTGGCGAAGAGACGAGACGACACCCCGAGCTGGCGCCATAGCACTCGCAGCTCGCTGATGGGCTGGCCGTGGAGCCGGCGCGCGAGGTCGTCACACGGGAGGGCCTCGGCGGTGGCGCCGGCGAGAACCGTCACGGCCAGGGCGGCGGCGCCGATGATCCGGACGGGCATGGGCCCGACCATATCACGAGGATGGTGACGGCGCGCAGGGACCGGTGGCGAAATCACCATCCATACGGCAGGGACCGGTAGCTCTTGACGCCCGTGACGGCGGTCCGTATTCTCCGCCGAGCGACATGTCTGTGAACAGATGAGAAGGACGATGCGCGCCATGGTGATGCATCGCCACGGCGGCCCCGAAGTGCTCACCCTCGAGCGCGCGTGGCCGCGTCCCGAGCCTGGGCCCGGCGAAATCCTGGTCGAGGTACGGGCGTGCGCCCTCAACTTCCTCGACATCTTCACTCGCGAGGGCATGCCAGGTGAGCCCACGCCGCTTCCGCACATCACCGGCGGCGATATCGCGGGCGTGGTGGCGGCGGTCGGGCCGGAGTGGCGCGTCCAGCCGTCGGTGACCGCGTGCTCCTCAACCCCAACTGGGGTTGCGGTGTCTGTGAGTATTGCCGTGACGGGCGAGCGACCCCGCTGCCTTCGGGCGCACATGCTCGGCGAAATGGACCCCGGCGGCCTCGCGGAGTTCGTGAAATGCCCGGCCGGCCAGGCCATCGCCGTTCCCGATGGGTATCCGTTCGACACTTGCGGCCTGCCTGCCCATGGCGTGGGGCACGGCCTGGCGCATGGTGGTCACCCACGGCAGCCGCAGCCCAGAGCGACGTTGTCGCTGGTGCTCGGCGCGGGAGGCGGCGTGGCCTCGCCGCCATGCAGATTGCCAAGCTGGTTGGCGCTCGGGTCATCGCGACCGCCTCCACCGACGACAAGCTGGCGCGCGCACGATTGTTCGGCGCCGACGACCTCATCAACTACGCGCGAGACGAGGAGTGGGACATCACCGTGCGTCGCCTCACGGGCAAACGCGGCGCCGACGTGATCATCGAAACGGTCGGCGACAGCCACCTGGGAGAGCAGCATCCGCGCACTGGGCAAGGGCGGACGGCTGGTCACCAGCGGCGCCACCTCAGGACCGATCGGGCCCACCGACATCCGCTACCTGTTCCGCCGCGAGCAACGCATCATGGGCAGCAACGGCTGGACGCACGACGAGCTGCTGCGTGTGACGCACCTGGCATTTACCAAGGCCGGCTGCGCCCGGCCATCGACCGCGTGCTGCCGCTCGAGCGCACCGTCGAGGGCGAGATCGCGCTGGAGCGGCGACAGGTCTTCGGCAAGGTCATCATTCGATCCGACTTGACCGCATGCTGCCCGAGAATCTCGGCCATCTCTTCGACGTGCCGCTCGCGCTTGACTCCGGACCGGCGGCCGTGCTTGCAGGACGACGTCGTGCTCACCTTCGCCGAGCTGGATGCGCGCGTCAGCCGCATGGCCAACGCTTTGCGCGGCCTCGGCGTCGGCCCGGGCGATCGCGTCGCACTGATGTTCAACAACGACTTCCGCTTCCTCGAGTCGCTGTTCGGCCCCATGCGCCTGGGCGCGGTCGCCGTGCCGTTGAATACCCGGCTGCGCCACGAGGCGCTCCGCTTCGTCGTCGACGACGCCGAGGCCGGCGTGATGTCGCTTCAACCGCGCCATGGCTCGAGCGCGCCCTAGGCGACTGAGGCCAAGCGGCGCCCCGCCTCGACCATCTGATCGCCGATGGCGAGCCCGCCCGGACGCGCTCTGCCTACGAGCCACTCGCTGGCGGCCGCATCGCCCACCCTCGATCGGCGCGTGACGCGACCCCGACGAGATCTGCATGCAGCCCTACACGTCGGGGTCGACGGGGAAGCCGAAGGGGGTGCTCCTCGGCCACCGCGGTCAGATCTGGAACGCCGACATCCTTCGCAAGAGCCTCTCTCTGCGATCACACCGAGCGCGGCTCGTGGCCGTCCCGCTCTTCCACAAGAACGCCATGGCCGGCGTGGTCAAGCCGTTCCTGCTCGCGGGGGGCTCGCTGGTGATCCTGCCACGGCTTCGACCCCGAAGAAGGTCATCCACGCCATCGACCGCTACGAGGTGACGTACCTGACGGGCGTCCCCGCCATGTACAAGATGGTCCTCGCGGAGCGCGAGCTCTGGCCCGTCACGACGTGTCGAGTGTGCGGTTCGCTATGCCCTGTGGGCTCGGCCGAGGTGCCGGACGAGCTGCTCGCGAGTTCAGGCGCGTGTTCCCGGCGCGCCGACATCGCGGAAAGCTACGGGCTCACCGAAGGCGGCCCGGTGCCATCGTGCAACACCCGGTGGGCGACTCAAAAGCGCGGGAGTTGCGGGCATGGCATTCCCGGCTGCGACGTCCGGCTCGTCGACGAGCACGACCACGAGGTGGCGGGCGAAGGCGTCGGTGAGCTGGTCACCCGCAATCCCGGGAGTGGCGCAAGGCTACTGGAACCTGCCCGAGGTCACCGCCCGGAAGATTCCGGATGGCTGGCTGCACACCGGCGATCTGCATGCGCCGCGACGCCGACGGCTACTACTATTTCATCGGCCGCCGGACGACATGATCAACGTTGCCGGCGAGAACGTCTATCCGAAGGAAGTCGAAGACATCCTGCTCCGCCATCCCAACCTCCGGACGCCTGTGTCGTGCCGGCGCCGCATGCGGCTGAAGGGAGAGGTGCCGTGGCCTTCGTGGTCGAGCGGGAGCAGGGCCGACGACGAGGCGCAGGTCAAGGCGTTCTTCCTGCAGCGCGGAGCGCCCGTACGCGCACCCGCGACGGGTCGTGCTTCCTCGAGGCGTTGCCCCTGGCGGCACCGGCAAGCTCGACCGAAGTGCCCTCAAGGCGCGCGCGAGCGTCGAAGCGATCGGCGAATGACGGTGCTCGGCTTCGGCCACTCGCCGTACATGCGCTTCCTTGGCCTGGAGCTCGTCCGATCGAAGAAGGGCCAGGTGGAGATTCGCCTGCCGTTCCGTGAGGAGTTCCTGCGCCATGACGACTCCGATTGGCTGCACGGGGGCGTGGTGAGCGCGCTCATCGATATCGTGGGCGACTACGCGGTCATGACGGAGACGAACGTCGGCGTCCCCACCATCGACTTGCGCGTCGACTACCTGCGCCCGGCCCGGCGCGGCGATCTTTTCGCCGTGGGGCGGACCTTGCGCGTGGGACGCACGGTGAGCGTGGCCGACGTGGAAGTGCGCGATAGTCGCGGTACGTTAGTGGCGGTGGGGCGTGGATGCTACGCTTCGCCGCGGAGCGGAGCAGTCGCTGAATCGCCTCGATCGTCGACAACGGCGACAAGCGCGACGGGCCCCAGCAAGGAGGAAGCGTGATGACCAATGTCTCGCGTCGTCGATTTCTTCAGATTTCTGCGGGCGGCGCCGTGCTCGTGGGCACCAGCCCCCTCTGGAAGCCCGCCCTCGCCGCCGAGGAGATCCGCATCGGGGCTCTGTGCGAGCTGTCGGGGGTGGCCTCGACCATCGGGGTGCCCCAGGCGGATGGCATCAAGATGGCGGTCGACGAGATCAACAAGACGGGCGGCATCCTCGGCAAGGGGCCGGGGGTGGGGGGGCGACCCATCAAGCTGACCATCGAGGACACCGAGAGCAAGGTGCAGACGGGCGTCACCAAGGCCAAGAAGCTGGTGGAGCGCGACAAGGTGGACGCCCTCACCGGCGTCATCTTCTCGGCCATCTCGCTGGCCGTGCAGGAGTACATCAACAAGGACGCGAAGGTCCCCTTCCTCAACGCGGGCTCGGGCAACCCCGCGCTGTCGGAGCCGCCGGCCTGCGGCAAGTACACCTTCCAGGGAACGCCGAACTCGCGCATCCTGGCCCTCCCCAGCCTCTACGCCGCGAAGAAGTACGGGCCGAAGTGGTTCCTGATCGGCGACGACTACACGTGGGGTCGCCTCACGGTTCAGCTCACCAAGGACGCCATCAAGCTCGGCTCGCCGCTGGAGGTGGTCGGCGAGGAGTATCCGCCGCTGGGCACGACGAACTATGCGCCCTACATCACCAAGGCGATGGCGGCCAAGCCCGACGTCATCGGCCTCGTGGTGTTCGGGGCGGGCTATGCGCGCGTCATCAAGCAGATCAGACAGATGGGGATGAAGGCGCACATCCACCACAACTTCTGGTCCCAGGTGGACGCCAATGCCGCCGGCGACGCCGTGCTCGGCATGACGGCCGGGGAGGCCTACACCTTCGAGAATCCCAAGGTGCCGCGCGCCGCGCAGTTCGCCAAGGCCTACAAGCAGGTGTACGGAAGCTGGCCGGATCCCTCGGCCGCACGCGGCTATCACGCGGTCGAGGTTCTGGCCCTGGCCTTCCAGCAGGCCGGAGGGACCAAGCCCGAAGCGGTCGTGCGCGCCATGGAGACGCTGAGCTTCAAGAACTCCGTGGAAGGGGACTACCGCTTCCGCGAGTGCGATCACGCCGCGGTCAGCTCGGTGTTCGTGGTGGAAGGCAAGTACAACGACGAATACAAGTTCTATCCCGCCTACGTCGAAGAGGTGGCCAAGCCGGAGGCGCTCCTGGTGCCGTGTGGGCAGACCAAGTGCGAACCGGCCATGAAGTCCTGAGCGCGGCATGCTCGAGACGCGCGCGCTGACGCGCCGCTTCGGCGGGCTGGCCGCCCTCAACGGGGTCAGCCTGAAGGTGGCGCGCGGCGAGGTGCGTTCGGTCATCGGCCCCAACGGTGCCGGCAAGACCACGTTCTTCAACCTGGTCACCGGGGCCCTGGCGCCGACCTCCGGGCGCATCGTCTTCAAGGGGCGCGACGTGACGGGATGGGCGCCGGCCGCCATCTTTCGCCTCGGCATCGTGCGTTCGTTCCAGATCTCGCAGATCTTCCCCAAGCTCTCGGTGCGCGAGCACGTGGAGTTGATGGTGTACGGGCGGGTTCGAGGCTCGGGCCGCCCGTTCGCGAGAGCATGCGTCGCGCGCGGGGAGGCAGCCCGCAAGGTGGAGCTCGCCCTGGAGCGAGTCGGGTTCCGCGACCGGGGCGCCGAGATCGTCGGGACGCTTGCCCACGGCGATCGCCGTCTGGTCGAGATCGCCATGGTCCTCGCCGCCGAGCCCGAGTTGCTGCTGCTCGACGAGCCGACGGCGGGCATGTCACCCGAGGAGACGCGCGACACGGCGCTCCTCCTCCGTGCCCTGGCTCCCGCCGTCACCCTGGTCATCGTCGAGCACGACATGAGCGTGGTGATGTCGATCTCCGACCGCATCTCCGTCCTGCACCGCGGGGAAATCCTGGCCGAGGGCACGCCCCAGGAGATCCGGAGCAATCGCGAGGTGCAGACCGTTTACCTGGGGGGAGGTGCGGCCGCCTGATGCTCGCAGTCGACCGCCTCCGCGGCGGCTATGGTGACACCACCGTGCTGTGGGACGTGTCGTTCGCGATCGGCAGGGGAGAGGCGGTCGCGCTGCTCGGTCGCAACGGCATGGGCAAGACGACGACCCTGCTCGCCATCATGGGACTGAATGCGCCACGGGGCGGGAGCATCCGCTTCAAGGACCGGTCCTGATGCCCGTGCTCAAGCGGCTGGGGGCGGAGTTCGGCGAGGAGCGCGTCTTCGCCGTGGCCCGCGAGGTCATCATCGGGGTGGCGCGCGAGCAGGGACGCGAGCTGGCCGGGCAGATGGGCGGCAGCAGTCTCACACACTTCGTGGCGTCCATGGAAAACTGGAAGAAGGGCGACGCCTACCGCATGGAGACGCTCGAGCAGACGGACGAGCGCTACTCCTTCAACGTCACGCGCTGTCGCTACGCCGAGATGTACCGCAGCCTGGGGATTCCCGAGGTCGGCGCCTTGCTCTCCTGCAACCGCGACTTCTCCCTGGTGGAGGGCTTCAACCCCGACATCGCGCTCACGCGCACGCAGACCATCATGGAGGGAGCGCCGCACTGCGACTTCCGTTTCGCGCACCGGCCGCGGACAGCGCCTTCGGCCTGAGCGGGGCCGGCCCCGGCGCGGTCAGCGGTAGGCGGCCGGCGACTGCTTGACGGTCCGCCAGAAGACGGGGTCGTGGGCGGGAAAGATCCGGCCCCCCACGAGCCGGGCCAGCGTCTTCAGCCGCTTGATCGAGTGAAGCGCCCGCGCCGGGTTCCAGACGACGCCTGGCACGCGCTCGGCGTCGACGTGCTCCTGCCAGTAGCAGGCGTCGCCGGACGAGGATCACCGGCCCCGTCTGCGGCAGTTCGACGAGCAGCGACTGATGGCCCGGGGTGTGGCCGTCCGAGCGCAGCGACCGTGAGGCCGGGAGCCAGCTCGGTATCGCCGTCGAGCAGACGCCAGCGATACCCCGGCAGGTCGAAGTTCTTCCGGTAGTAGAACGAGGCGAAGAACGGCGCGGGATACTGCGCGCCGCGTACTCGTCCCGCTGGACGAGCAGCTCCGCTTCGCGAAGAACTCCGCGCCCCCGGCGTGGTCGTAGTGCAGGTGCGAGATGACGACGAGGTCCACGTCGTCCGGCCGGAGCCCGAGGGCGTCGAGCCGATGGACGAGGAGATCCGCGTCGGTGAAGCGCGCCAGGGAGTCGTTGCGGAGCAGGCCAGGCACGGCGCGGGGGGACACCCCGGTGTCGAAGAGCACCACGGCCTCCGAGGTCGCACCACGTAGCAGGTGATGGGAATCTGGACTCCGCCTCGGAGTACTCGCCGTAGAAGAGCAGCGGAGCGCTGCAGTCCCAGGAATCCGTTCTGGAGCGCATGCAGAGCCTGGACGGCCATGAGCGGCTATGCTAGCACGGCGCTCGCGTGGCCCTCAGCGTGCGGCGAGGAGGACCATGAAGACGAGGGCCAGCAACGCGAGCTGAGCCAGCCAGCCGACGATCACCACGAGCACGCGCGCGCCCCAGTGCTCTGATAGTCGAGGGCCTGCCGGATGGCCACCACGGCCGCGACCAGCATCCAGATCGCCGTGGCCAGGGCCAGGATCACCTGAAGTCCGGGGATGACGCCGAGCACGCGGAGAATGCCCGGCGCCTGCGCGAAGCCGATGGTGCGGAGCAGCTCGCCGGGGCTCGACCGGGTGGTCGGCTCGGGGAGGATCCGCGTGCCGATCCAGTAGGTCAGGGTCGACCAGAGGCACCAGCCGAGGAGCGACGCGATCACGCCGGCCGACGAGCCCGAGCAGGCCTCCGCCCGCGCCGATCCCCGTCGCCAGGCTGGCCAGCACCACCACGCCGAGCGCCTGACCTGTCGCATTCCGGTCGCGCTCGACCTCCTCGTAGAGCGACGCGTCGAGGCGTGCTGCTCGGATCATCCGGTCCGCGAACGAATTCATGATCGACGCTCCTCACGCGGCAGTGGCCGCCCGCGGCGGAGTGTACGACAGGCCTCCCGGACGAAGTCACCCGCGAGGCCCGGTCAGCGGTCGAGTAGAATCGGGCCCATGGACTTCGCCCTGACCGAGCAGCAGGAGCTGATCCGCAAGGAAGTGAGCCACGCTCGCCCGCTGCTTCTCCGCCGGACTACTGGCTGGAGAAGGACCGCAAGGCCGAGTACCCGTGGGAGTTCGTCAAGGCCTTCGCCGCGGGCGGCTGGCTCGGCATCATCGTCCCCGAGGAGTACGGCGGCTCCGGGCCTCGGCGTGACCGAGGCGGCGCTCCTGCTGCACGAGATCTGCGCGGCGGGCGCCGGCACGAGCGGCGCCTCGCCGATCCACTTCTACATGTTCCCGCCGCATGCCCGTCATCAAGCACGGCACCGAGGCGCTCAAGCAGCGGTACCTGCCGCGCATCGCCACCGGCGAGATCGTCATGTCGTTCGGGGTCACCGAGCCCAACGCGGGCACCGACACCTCGCGCATCCAGACGCGGGCCGAGCGCGAGGGCGACCGCTTCATCGTCCACGGCCGCAAGGTGTGGAACACCAACGCGCAGCAGGCCACCCACATGCTGCTCCTGGCCCGCACCGCCCCGCGCGACGCCGCCCAAGCCCGTTCGCGCGGCCTGACGCTGTTCTTCACGCCGTTCGACCGCGCGCAGATCACCGTGCGGGAGATCGAGAAGCTCGGCCGCGCCGCCGTCGACTCGAACGAGATCTTCATCGACGGGCTCGAGGTGCCCGCCGAGGACGTGGTGGGCGAGGTGGGCGCGGCTTCTACCACCTGCTCGACTCGCTCAATCCCGAGCGCATCATCACCGCCATCGAGGCGGTGGGCATCGGCCGCGCGGCGCTCGAGCGCGCCGTGCAGTACGCCAAGGAGCGGGTGGTCTTCGACCGGCCCATCGGCCAGAACCAGGCCATCGCGCATCCCGCTGGCGCATGGCGTGGGCCAAGCTGGAGACCGCCGAGCTGCATGTGCATGAAGGCCGCCTGGCTCTTCGACCACGGCCGGCCCTGCGGCGCCGAGTCCAACGCCGCCAAGCTCCTGGCGGCCGAGGCCGGCTTCGAGGCCTGCGACGTCGCGCTGCAGACCCACGGGGGCTACGGCTACGCCAAGGAGTTCCACGTCGAGCGCCTCTGGCGGGAGGTGCGCCTCTACAAGATCGCGCCCGTCTCGCAGCAGATGGTGCTGAACTACCTGTCGGAGCACGTCCTGGGACTGCCGAAGAGCTATTGATCGCCGAGCGCTGCCGGTCGAGGCTCCCACCGAATGTAGTCTTCGGAGGGGCCTCGACGGCCCCCTCCGAGACCCCCCCAGGACGATTGCGCGGGCCAAGCCCGCGCTCGGACAGCAGCTACTCGGACACGCTTGTTTCGGCGCCGCCAGTCCGATCTGGCGAGTCGGCCAGCAGGCGGGCGGCTGAGGCGAGCGAGATGCCCAGGGCCATTCCCGCGAGGGCGTCCGTCGGCCAGTGCGCGCCGAGGGCCACGCGCGCGATCCCGACGAGGAGGATGCAGGCGATGGCCAGCGCCCGCACTCCGTACCGCGCCGCGCGAGGAAGCGGCGCAGCCAGGTAGATCACCGACCCGAAGAAGGCCGCTGCCGCCGTCGCGTGGCCGCTCGGGAAGCCCATGGTGAGGTCTTCGGGTCGGGGCCGCCCGATGGCGAACTTGAAGAGGGTCTCGGCGGTGGGCGCGGCGAGGAGCGCCACGACCCAGATCCACCAGCGCGCGCGGGCCCGGCGTGACAGGGCGAAGAGGACGAGCGTACCGGGCAGGATCACGCGCCACGTTCCCGCGTGATCGATCGTGCGCAGCAGGCCGGCCCCGATTCCCGCGTCGAGCCTGAGCAGGGCCTGCCGGAGCGCGATCTCGATAGCAGGGGTCGGGAGAAGGACGGCGGCCAAGGCCAGCACCACGAAGGCGGCGGCGCCGAGTATCAGGACCCCCCGCGCGCAGCGCAGCTCCGGCGTGACGTGCTCAGGCAGGAGAATGGTGCTCGTCGCCGGGATCAGCGCGAGTTGCAGCGACGGCAGAGCCCGAAGAGCTTGAGATCGTGGCCGGTCAGCCGGAAGCTCCGCGCCCGCCGCACGCGCTGGCGGATCGCGTCGAGCATTTCACCCTCGAGGAGACAGCCGTCGAGGTCCTCGACGCCGCCACACTGCTGGCACACGAGATGGTGATGGTGGCCAGTGAACTGCTCGGCCAGCTCGAAGCGCTGGGTGCCCTTGGACGTGTCGGCCACGCGCAGGAGCCCCAGCCCGCGGAGCAACTTCACCGCGCGGTAGATCGAGACGAGATTGACCCGCCGCTCGGTGAGGCGGGCGTGAATCTCGGCCACCGACATGGGCGCGGCATGGTTGACCAGTGCGTCGACGACCGCGCGCCGGGGCCCGGTGAGACGAAAGCCCTTGCTGGCGATGGCCGTCGGGATGGCGTGCCGCGCGTGGGCAGCGGTGACTGGCACGGCGCTAGCGTATCACGGACGTTCGCGTCCTCGGGCCGTGGCTCGCCCCTGCTCATCTCGGACGACGCTCCTTCCTCCCGAGACGACAGGGCGGCGATGTGACGGGTGGTTCGCCGCTCCCCAGGGCACCGGGCATCGACCCGGACAATCATTTGCAGATTCGGCGCGCCTCAGCGCAGGCGCTGCTCGATGGCGTGGGCAAGGCGCTCCGCGGCCCCGGGCGCGTGCGTGAAGAAGAGGCCCGGCTCGTTCAGCTCGACCTCCATCACCAGGAACGCCCCGCCGGCACTCCACGCCATCGATCCGGGCATAGAGCGAGGGGAGCGGGAGGAGCGGGCGTGAGTACGCGCTCCAGGCCGTCGTCAGCACGGGTAGGGGCGGGGTGGCCGCCGCGGCGCGCCCGCCAAGGCGCGGCTGGACGCGGAAGTCGTGGGGGGCGGGGTGCTTGAGCGCGGCGTGGCTAAACGCCCCGTCGATGAAGACGAGCGACCACTCGCCGCGCGTCCGGATCTCCTCGACGAAGGGTTGGACGAGCACAGGGGTGCGAATCTCGCCCCGGGCGATGGCGGCGGCCACGCCGGGGGCGTCCGCCGTCGGGACGAGCACGGTGTCGTGGGCCGAGGCGGACACCAGCGGCTTGACGACGGCGGTGGCCCAACCCCGCTCGGCGAGCAGCGCCGGGAGCTGCTCGGCGTCGCCGTCGACCACGACGGTCGGCACCACGGGAAGACCGGCGGAGGAGAGATCGAGGAGATAGCGCTTGCTCAGGTTCCAGCGCACGAGGCCCGGTGGGTTCCAGACGGGGATCTCTGCAGCCTCCCGGCGGCCGAGCCACTCGAGGAAAGCCTGCGGGGTGAAGTGATAGTCCCAGTTCGAGCGCAGCACGACGGCGTCGAAGCCGTCGAACGTGCGCGGCCGGATCGTTCCAGGCGCCGAGTCCTCGACCGCCACGCCGCGCCTCTCCAGGGCGCGCTTCACGAACCCGTCGCTCTCCGATACTCGGGCCAGCGCAGACAGCTGACGAAGCAGACGCGCTTCATCGCGAGGCCGGGCGCCGGTCCAGCGTGGCGCTACCGGGCGGGCGTGAACACCGAGGCCACGCCTCCGCCATCGGGCTGGAAGCGCAGCGCTCGCGTGCCATCCTGCTCCTCCAGCACGAGGCTGCCGAACCCCTGGCTGCTGCGGTAGCAGGCCGTGGCCCGGGCGGACCAGACGATGGCCCCGCTGAAATCCTTGTCTTCGCCGTCGAGGTACATCGTGCCGCGGTGAAGCCGCCGTCTTCCTTGATGGTCAGCGAGGCGATCGCGTACCCCGAGCGGCCCGTCATGCGCCCGCGCCAGCGCGCCCGGCCAGCTCGCGCGGGTCGGAGATGGGCACCACCGGCGCTGTTGCGCACGCCGCGGTCAGGGCCAGGACGGCCGCCGCCGCGAGCGGTGCGCCGTGCGCCCGGGTCATCAATGCAGCCGGCTCCAGGCGCTGGCGAAGAAGAGCGAGCCCACCACCGTGATCAGGAGCGCTCCCGTGAAGGTCAGGCCCCCGGCGGAGCCAGAGCGCCGCCCGGGGCCGCGCCCCCAGGACGCCGAAGAGCGTCCGGCGAGCGGCGATGGTCGAGATTCCCTACGAAGAGAGACGGTCACGCTCATGCCCGAGGGCCATGACCAGCGTGGCCGCGATCCCGATGGCGAGCACCCCGTTCGCGAGGGCAAAGAGGAGGATGATGATGGCGCTGGCGCACGGGCGTGAGGCCGGCCGCGACGCACCATGCCGCTGTGGACGTGGCCATCGTCGGCGGACTCGTGCTCCCTTCACCATGGTGGTGACCGAGGTGACGGCCCGTCACCGCGGCGTAGATCATGTAGAGCCCGACCAGCACGATGAGCCCGTAACTCGCCACCTCGACCCACACGGACTGCTGGACCACGTCGAAGCCGCCCCGCCCGAGAATGAAGACGAGGACGAGCACGATGGCGATGGCCGAGAACGTCTGCAGCACGGAGACGAGGCCGCCCATGATGACGCCCTTGATGATTCGCGCCTCCCGGCCGAGGAAGAAGGCGGAGACCACGAGCTTGCCGTGCCCTGGTCCTGCCGCGTGCAGCACGCCGTACACGAAGGCCACCAGGCCCACGGTGAGCATGGCGACCGGCGAGCCCGTCTCCCGGATCTGGCGCATCTCTCGCGAGAGCGTCTGGTTGAGCTGGCGCTGGGCCAGGCTGATGTGCTCGGTGAGCCGCTGAACGAAGGCCGGGGCGGGGATGACGCCGGCACCCTCGCTGCCCGCGCCCGGGATCCGGCTCCGTGCCGGAGGCGGAGCCGATCCCTCCCGCGGGGAGTCGCTCGGGGGCGGGCCAAGCTGGAGCGGGCTGGCGGCGCTCAGCGAGGCCAGCCCGGCCAGCCCGGCGGCGAGGACCACCAGCGCGACACCGAGGCGCATCACTTCGCCTGGCGCGTGAAGGCGCACTTCACCAGCTCGGCAATACTCCCGCCGTCTCTGGCCACGCGGCAGTCGACCCGGTAGTTCTTCGCGCTCTGGACCTGGACGGGCGAGCGCTGGTTGATGGCGAACGCCGAGTAGTAGGTGGGATCCTCCACGGCGACGTCGAGGGTGCCCTCCGCCGCTTTCACGGGGACCGTGAAGGTATAGACCACCTGGCCGTTGGCCAGCTTCACCTGGAAGTCCTTGAACGTCGTCACCGCCACCGGCTTGTCGTTCACGCGGAGCTGGACGAAGAAGCTGAAGTCCTTCAGATTCGCGAAGTGCTTCTGCTCGACGCTCTTCGCTTCCGCCGCCGAGAAGCGCTTGTCCTTGTCGGCATCGAAGGTCAGCACCACCATGCTGCTGAACATCTCGTCGAAGGTCCACGCGAACTGGAGGCCTTCCAGACCGTCCTGGCCGACGATCACCGTGATGGTGTGATCGACGAAGACGTGCGGATGAGCTCCGGCCGGAGCGGCCACGGCGAGCGCGGCGAGGAGGACGGCCAGGCCCAGGGCGCAGGCCGCCCGGCGGGGATCTCCATCGCGTCCGAGCAGCGCGCCTTGTCTTGGACGCGCCGTCATGCGCTGGCCGGCCGGCGGCGCAGCGCCGTCGTGCGACTGGCCAGGCGTGGCCGCTCCGAAGATGATCAAGGCGGTGAGGACCACCGATCCCCCTGCGGCCAGCCTCAGGTAGTAGGCGGCGATCAGACCGAGGATCACCGACACCAGCGCGGCGGCGATGGCGATGCCCGTCGCCTGGCGAAAGCTTCGCCCCAGCGCGAACCCGGTCAAGGTGGGGATGACGATCATGGCGCTCACGAGCAGCACGCCCACCATTCGCATCGACACCACGGTGGTGAGGGCCGTCAGTATCGTCAGCATGAGGTTGAGCGCCGCCACGGGGACCCCGGCCGTGCGGGCCAGGTCCTCGTTCAGGGTGATGGCGAGCAGGTGGCGGTAGAAGAGGAACAGCGCCGTGGCGACGGCGAGCCCGAGGGCCACGACCACCAGCACGTCGGTCGTGCTGACCGTGAGGATGCTCCCGAAGAGGATCGCGAAGAGATCGGCGTTGAAGCCGCGCGCCAGGCTGATGAGCACGACTGCCACCGCGAAGCCCCCGGACAGGAACACCGCGAGCGAGGCGTCTCCCTGCAGGGCGCCCCGCGCCCGCAGCCGCTCGATCCCGATGGCGCCGCCCACGGTGATGACGAGGGCGCCGAGGAGGGGGGAGAGGCCCAGGATGAGCCCGAGGGCGACACCGGCCAGGGCCACATGCGCGAGGGTGTCGGCGATGAGGGAGAGCCGGCGCGGGATGAGGAAGACCCCGATGGCCGGGCAGATGAGGGCCGTCACGATGCCCACCGCGAACGCCCGCTGCATGAAGCCGTACTCGAGGAACTCAGGGAGCATGCGCGCACGGATCCTGGTGCGGCACCACGCGCACGGACGAGCCGTAGACCGTGCTGAGCGCCTCCTGAGTGAGGACGTCGGCGGGGCGTCCGCAGAAGATGACGTGGCGGTTCAGACACGCCACGCGGCTGACCTCCTGCGCCACCACCCCGATGTCGTGGCTGACGATGACCAGCGTGACGCCGCGCTCCCGGTTGAACGAGCGCAGGAGGGTGTAGAAGCTGCTTTGCGCTTCGACGTCGATGCTGGCCGTCGGCTCGTCGAGCAGGAGCAGCTCGGGGTCGGAGACGAGGGCGCGCGCGATGAGAACACGCTGCTGCTGGCCGGTGGAGAGCGCGCCCAGGCGCACGGTGGCCTGCTTCTCCATGCCGACCAGAGCAAGACTCTCGGTGACTCGTCGGTGCTCGTCCGGGCCGATGCGCCGCCGGAAGCCGAGCAGGGGAATGAGCCCCGTGGCCACCGCCTCGGCCGCCGTGACCGGGAGGGCTCCGTCGAACGCCGTCCTCTGGGGCATGTAGCCCACGCGGCCCCAGCCGCGAAAGCTTGCCACCGACTGGCCGAAGAGCTTCACCTCGCCGCTGGTCGGTCGCAGCAAGCCGAGCATGACCCGGAGCAGGGTCGTCTTGCCGGAGCCGTTGGGGCCGATGATGCCGAGGAACTCTCCCTGGGACACGGCGAGGCTCACCCGATCGAGGACGAGCGTGTCCCCGTAGCGGTAGGACACGCGGTCGACCTCGAGCAGCGGCGTCATGTGCAGCCGAGGGCCGTGCGGAGATTTTTCAGGTTGTCTTCCATCAGCTCGACGTAGCCCTTCCCGGCGGCCTGATCGTCCTTGGTGAGGCCTTCGATGGGATTGAGCACGAGCGTCTGGGCCCCGACCTCGCGCGCCAGCGTCTCGGCCAGCTTCGGGCTGACCAGGGTCTCGAAGAAGATGAACGTGACCTTGTGGCGCCGGGCGAAGCGGACGATCTGGGCGAGCTGGGCCGGGCTCGGTTCGGAGTCCGGCGACAGCCCCATGACGGGCACCTGCGTGAGGCGGTAGCGCTTGGCCGGGTAGGCGAACGAGGCGTGCGACACGACGATCTCGCGCCGCGCGCACTGCGGCAAGCCCTCGCTCGTAGTGGTCGCCGACCGCAGCGAGACGCTCGCTGAAGGCCTTGGCATTCGCCGCGTAGCGTTGGGCGTTCTCGGGATCCGCCTGGGCGAGGGCGGCGCGGATGCTCTCGACTTGCCTCTGAGCGAGGACCGGATCCAGCCATGCGTGCGGATCCTGCCTGGTCGCCTGCGTCACCTTGCGGCTCGTGGCCGTGACCGGGCAGGTCAGCCCCGAGCAGATCGATCCCCTGCGTGGCCACGACCACGATGGGGCCCTTGCCGCCCAGGTTGGCGAGCAGCTTGTCGGCCCACGGCTCGAAGCCGGCGCCGTTGTAGACGAAGACCCGGGCCTTCTCGAGGCGCGCGACGTCCTGGGGTGCCGGCTCCCAGTCGTGCGGCTCGACCCCGGGGGGGACCAGAGACGTGACCTCGGCAGAGTCGCCGGCCACCTGGCGGGTGAATTCGTAGAGCGGATAGAAGCTGGCCACCACCGTGGGCTTGGGTTTCGCCGGGGCCGGCGACTTCGCCTGCGGCGGGCTCGTGCCCTCGGGCGATTGGTTGCATGCGGCGAGCAGCGCCGCGATGGCGAACGCGAACAGATGCGTCGGGTCATGGCTTGACTTTCTCGCGGTCGGCATCGTCTCGCGCGGCCGAGACCGTGCGCGCTCGCCGTGGGCATCGACCAGGAGATCCGTCCCGTGGCCCACCACGAGCGGCCCATCCCAGCAGCAGGCTGAGGCCGAACATGCAGACCACGGTGGCTCCCGTCGGCAGGTCGAGCGTCGCCGAGGCCGTGATCCCCAACACGCTCACCAGTGTACCGAAGCCCCAGCCGATCATGAGACGCCTCCCGATGGATGCCCCGCCGAGAGCCGTCCCGGCGAGGGCCGGCACGATGAGGTAGGCGAAGACCAGCAGCACTCCGGCGATGCGCACGGAGCTGGTGACGACCAGGCCGAACGATGCATAGAAGATGAAGTCCCAGAGCGCGGACCCGCCAGCCCTCGCGGAAGGCCCGTTCGGGATCGGTGGAGATCAGGAAGAACGGCCGCCGGCAGAGCCAGTGGAGGAGCGCCGATGGCCCCGTAGAGCAGGGCCACCTTGGCCACCTCGGCGCCGCGACACGGTGATGATGTTGCCGACGAGCATGCTGCGCAGATGCTCGGCGCCGTGCGGGGCGTTGGCCATGAGCAGCACGGTCGCGGCCGCCGACACCGCGTAGACCACGCCGATGATGGCCTCCTGGGACACGTGGCGCTCCCGGCTGCGCGTGAGGGCGAGGACGATTGCTCCCAGGAGCGTGGCGCCGAGCCCGAAGACGTACGACACCGGCGATTCGAGGGTGAAGTCGAAGAGAAACGCGGCCGTCGCTCCCAGTGCCGCGATCTGGGCGAGGGCGATGTCGACGAACACGACCTCCCGGGCGAGGACGTGGATGCCGAGATAGGCGTGGATGCCTGTCAGGACCAGGCACATCAGGAAGGGCGCCCAGAGCAACGACAGGAGATCGGCCATCAGTCCGCCCGCCTATTTGAGAGCCCCGGCGAGGGCGTTCACGTTGTAGTCGATCAGCTGAACGTACGTGTCGACTCCCTTCACCCCACCTACCGCCGACGGCAGGGTCAGGGCGCGCGCTCCACTGTCGCGGGCCACCAACTCGACCACGCTGCGGTCCGCGTATGGCTCGGCGATCACCACCTTCACATTCTGCTCCTTCATCAGCCGGATGAGGTTGGCGAGGTGCGTCGGTGACGGCGGGATGCCCGGCCGGTCCTCGATGGCGCCGGCCAGCACGAGACCGAAGCGGTTCAGGAAATAGGTGAAGCCCTCGTGGTAGGTGACGACCTTTCCCCCCCGCGCGGGCTCCAGCGTCTTCTGCCAGCGGGCCATGTCGGCCTCCAGGCGGTTCAGAAACGTCCGGCGCTGCTCGTCGAACTTCGCCGCATTCGCGGGCGCCACGCGCTTGAGGCCGTCCACGATGTTCTGGGTGACCTGCGCCGCCGTGCCGGGATCGATGCGTGTAGTGCGGGTTGCCCTCGGGGTGGACGTCGCCCCGCGAGCGGTCGACGGGCCCCGTCGGCGCGAGGATCCGTACGCCGACGGAGGCGTCCACGTAGCCGGGGAACCCCGGGAAGATCTGCGAGTTCTGGGCGCCCATCAGGAGCGGCTCCACCCACGGATCGCCCCCCACGCCATTGCGACGAGCAGATCGGCGCGCCGGAGCTTGAGCATCAGGCTCGGCCGCACCTCGATGTCGTGCGGGTTCTGGGTTCCCCGCGCCAGGCTCTCGACCTCGACGAGATCGCCGCCCACCGCCTCCGTGAGCGCCTTGAGATCGGGCAGGGAGGCGACGACCTTGACCTTGCTTGCCGCGCCCGCGCTCCCGGCGAGAAGGCCGGCGATGGCGAGCGCCCCGAGAATGCACGCACATCAGACGTCGCATACGCGTGTCCTCCTCTCTAGAACGGGTGCGAGGGATGCGCGCCCAGGATGAACGTGGCCTGGAGCAAGACCTCTTGGATGTTCTGCGCGCTCGCCGGCACCGCCCAGATTGGTGGAGGCGGCGGCGTTGAAGTGCGTGTACTTGTAGGCCAGCCGGAAGCGCAGGAAATCCGAAGGCTGGAAGGCGATGTAGGGCTCGACGGCCCACTGGCGACCGGAGAACTGCAAGTATTCGGAGTTGTCGTAGCGGACGCCGCCCAGCCACCGCTGGAACGGCTGGACCTCGGCGAAGACGTAGTACCCGAAGGGCGTCGTCTTCTGCGTGCTTGTCGTCGTGATCTCCTCACCTGTGTCGGGATTGAACGACGTATTGACGACCTGGTTGTTGCGCCAGGCCTGGAGCCACTCGCCCGCCACCGTGAGGAGCGGATGCCGCCAGCCCTCGGGGGTGAACTTGTACTTCGCGTCGAAGCCCAGGATGGTGTCCGAGAGGCCCTGGCTCGTGGTGCCCGCCGCTACCGACCCGCCGATCTGGAGGGCGCCGAAGTCCCCGAAGTCGAAGAACGTCCTCAGGCGGCCGGTGAAGAGGGGGTTCCGGAAGCTGGCCGAGCCGAAGGCCACATCGTTGTCGCCGTTGAAGATGCCGAAGATCCCCTGGAGGTAGAAGGGCAGATTGGGCACCCATGTCAGCTCGTTGCCGCTCTCCCGAGGCCCTCCTGACCGAAAAAGTTCACCAGGACCGCCGGGCGGTCGGGCTGGGGGAGGTCGTGATCGTGATACTCGTTGTAGAGACCATAGCGAACGCGCATGAGGCCCAGCTTGTCCTGGAAGCCCCACGGCAGCGCGGTGAGGGTCACCGCCGCCTCCGCCAGCTCGACGTTGAAGGTCGAGGTGTTGTTGGTCGTATCGAACTCCTCGCCGGCCTCGATGATGACGTAGGCGCGGGCGTAGGGATCGACGGCCCCGAAGAACGCCAGCTCGACCTCGCGAGGGAAGAAGCGCTGCGCCTGGCCGGGGAAGGTGGCGAGGGGCTGGAAGGGGGTCGAGCTCTTGTTGCTGAAGTCCCCGATGAAGTCCCCGATCACCCCGATGTCGAAGAGGAGCTGGCCGCGTCCGCCGGCGCCGTAGAGCGCGTAGGGCTCGCGGGGCCGCAGCAGATCGGCGGCCGAGGGCATCGAGGGCGCCGCCGGCGCGGGGGCCGGGGGAACCTGGGCGACGGTCGCCGGCACGGGCGGTGTGGCCGCCTGCTGAGGCTTGGATTCGACCCGGTTCAGGCGCTCCGACATCTGGTCGATGGCCTTCTGATACTCGCGCTTCATGTCGTCGAACTGCTTCTTCATCTGGTCCAGCTCTTTGCGGAGCGTCTCCGCGTCCTGAGCCTGGGCAGGCCCGGACGCGAGCACGGCGCCCAGTAGGAGCACTCCCACCATCCATCTGCGCATGACAGTCCTCCGGCTGAGAGAGACGGGGCGGACGGACAGCTCCCGCCGGGAGCTGTCTCAGGAGTCGCGCGGAGGCTCTCTGTGCGGAGGGGCGCGGGGGTCGGCGAGACACCGGGGCGCCTCGGCCCGGACGGCGACGGCGACAGCGGCCGCCGGCGCCAGGGCGACGACGAGCACGGGCCCCGGTTCAGGAGTATCGGGAACGAGACCGCCGGCGACGGTGGCCAGCGTGCAGAGGTCGTGGTCGTGGTTGTAGAGCCCAGGTGCGATGCCGGCGTGCTGGTGGGGCAGGGAGCTGTCCCGCAGGACGAGCGCCACGAAGGCCAGGACGAGCACGGCCAAGTGCCGACGATGCATCCTCATGCCGGTCGGCAGTCTAGCCTGACTGCAATCGATTTGCAAAGAATTGGCCCGTCACTGACGTCGCTCCTGCCCCCTCACCGTGAAGAGAAAGCTCGCTTCGACCACGTGGCCATCCACGGAAAGCACTCGATAGCGCACGGTGTAGCGCCCCGGGGCCAGCGGGGGAAGCGAGACGACCAGAACCTTCGGGTTGTCCCGCTCCAGGGCCCCATCCTTCAGGTCGACCTGAGCGCCCACGGCATCCCACACCGACACGCGCGCGTAGGCGGGTTCGAGCCGCTCGTTGAAGGTCAGGGTGACCCGGGCCGGCGGCGTGTTCAAGGTGGCTCGTGCCGCGGGCGCGGAGCTGACGAGCGACGCGTGCGCCTCGGCCGGCGGGGCAGGCCGGCGAGGGCAAGGAGGACCGCGACGAGCGCAGCGACGAGGGCGCTCATGGGCGAGGGCGTTCGTCCCGCTCCTGCTTTACCGGAGCCCGCGTGAACACCATGACGATGATGGCGATGATCATGGCCACGGCGAGGCCCAGAGCGCCCCAGAGGAGAGCGGCGAGCCAAGGGTTCATGGGAGCCTCGCGAAGGCCGATGCCGTGATCGGCCCACGCGGGAGTGCCCGCCGCGACGACGGCCTGGGCGAGGGCGCGGATGACGCGGAGAATCCGCAGGGCTAGCCCTCAGCGCGCTCGCATCGCATGAGAGCATCCTAACTCCCTCGATCCCCCGGCGCTTCGCCGCCGCGCCGGGGCCACGCGATCTCGATCAGCGTAGGGGGCCGACGCGGAGTGCCTGGACCACCGTCTTGGTGAGCGGAAACTGCTCTTCGTGCCAGACCACGACGAAGTCTCCCGTCGGGGTGACGGCGACGTCCGGAGCGTAGGCCTTGATCGCCGCTCGAGAGCGACTGCGCCTCGCCAAAGGTCTTCCCGCCGTCGAGCGAGAGGCGCAGCTTGATCCGGCGCCGGACGGCTGTCGACTCCTCCCACACGACGACGACAGCCCCCGCCCGGTTCACCGCGAGCCGCACGTGGTCGGGCACAGAACCCGCAGCCCCGGTGATCGGCAGAGGAGGGGTGAACGCCCGGCCGTCAGGGGAGGTTGCGTAGAGTACGCGCGGCGTCTCGTCCTGCCCCTCGGTGTACCAGGCCACGTGGGCGTGACCGCGGCCATCGAGGGCCACCCGCCCTCCCCGGTGTGGGCAAGCGGCGATCTTCCAGCCATCGACCTTGACCCGCGCCGGCGGGGCGAACGAGCGCCCGCCATCGCGGGACAGGTCCAGGACCATGTCGCGAATGCTGCCCGGGAAGACCTTGCGCCAGAGCGCGGCGACCACCCCGTCGCCGGCCGCGAGGTCGATGCGACAGCACACGCACGTCTCGCCGTCGTCCAGCTTGAGGGCCGGCTCGACCTTGCTCCCCCGGTCGGTGATGCGCGACAGGTACGAGCGCGGGCGCCCGTCGCCCTCGCGGGTGTCGATCCAGCTCACGAGGACGGTGCTGTCGGGCCCGACGGCGAGCCCCTCGAAGGAGTGAGAGATCGGCCGGTCCTCGTTGACGCGCAGCGGCCGCGCGAAGCTGCGGCCCCCGTCGAGCGAGCGCGAGAGCTGCAGGTCCGACGCGAACAGCACGCCGGCCGGCTTCGGCTTGAGCGACGACCACGAGACGTACACCTCGCCGGCCGGCGCCGCGGCGATCCCCGGTGACTGGTGCAGCGATTCCGCGGAGAGGCCGTCGGGATTCACGCGCACGGGCCTGGCGTCGGGAGACCCCGGGCGCGCGACGTAGACGTTGGCCTGGTGTCCCTCTTGTGTGATCCAGGCCACCAGCGGCTGGCCGTCCCGTCCCACGGCCACCGCGGGGGCCGAGAGGTGGACCTCGTGGCCCTTGCCGGCATGCGCGATCTCCTGACGCGGGCCGGGGGTCAGCCCGGCGGCGAGGGCCGCCGCCGGGCTGAGGACGAACAAGAGTGCGAGCAGGCATGCATCACCATCTCCACTGGAGCCCGCCGTAGAAGCCGCGACCATCGCCGGGGTAGAACGACTGGCCGAGCGCGTCGTCGGTGACCACGGCGGACATGTACGACTTGTTGCTCAGATTGCTCCCCTGGAAGTACACGCTCATGTTCCATGGCTTGTAGGTGTAGCCCATCTGGACGCCAACCAGGATATACGGCGAGGTCCCGTTGGTGTTGGTGCTGTTGACGAAGTAGCGCTGGGGCACGTTCTCGAACTGCGGGGCGATGTAGAAGCCCAGCGCGTTCTCGTAGCGCAGCTCGGCGCGGATGAAGTGCTCGGGCGCGCCGGGGAGGAAGTTGTTGTTGAAGGTCGGGTTGTCGACGAAGCGGAAGTTCGAGTAGGTGTAGGCCACGCGGGCCCGGAGCTGGTCGGTGGCCTTCCGAGGCCGATGGAACGGGCCAGGTCCGTGAGGAGCTGGACGTCGAGCCCCACCTCCACGCCCAGGTTGCGCGAGCGCGGGATGTTCTGGAAGCGCGGGATGGTGAAGGGGGCCCCCGGGAAGGGCTGGACGTTGACGTTCTGGATCGCGTCCCACAGCTCGTAGTCGTAGACCGAGATGTCCCAGTTGGCGCGCTGGCCGATGTTGCCCCGCGTGCCGATCTCGAACTGCCATCCGTACGTCGCCTTGAGGTCGTTGAGCGTACCGGGAATCTGGCCGGGGGCGGTCAGCTCGAGCAGGATCGGCGGCTGGTAAGCGCGACTCGCGTTGCCGTACACCTGGATCGTCGGCGTGACCTGCCAGATCGCGCCGACCTTCGGGGTGGCCCCGAAGAAGTCCACGCTTCCCGAGTCGTTGCCGTCCACGTCGGGGAACGGATCGCTGAACAGGCGGTCGCGAATGACCCGGGTCGAGTATTGCAGCCGCAGCCCCCCGACGAGCGAGACGGTCGGGGTGATGGCGAAGACGTCCTCGCCGTAGAGGCCGAAGTTGTTGGAGTAGTCGACCTCGTTCTTGATGAGGGGGCCGGCCACGGCGTTGCCGAGGTTCTGCTGCTGGGAGTTGTTCATCTGGGTGGCGAAGTACTGGAAGCCTGCGGTGAGGAGGTTGCGGTGTCCGCCGATCGACGCGGTGTTGATGTACCGGAACTCCTGGCTCCAGTTGTACGTGGTCTGGTCGATGATGGCGAAGGACAGCGGGTGAAAGAGGTCCTGGTAGTTGAGCTGGGTCAGCGACACCAGCTGCTGGTTGGCGGTCAGGGGCAGCCGGACGGTGAAGGCGCCGTTCGGATAATCGTAGTTGCGCTGCTCGTTGGCGAAGGCCGTGGAGGGATTGCGCTGCTGGGGATCGGCCTCGAACTGCGGCCGGGTGAGCGCGCCGGGAAGGTTCTCCAGGCTGCGCACCCAGCCGAGGTCCAGGCGTGCGGTCATCCCGCCGCCGAAGTCCCAGCCGTAGCTGCTGTTGAGCCGGTAGCGCTGCTGCTGGCTGTGCTGGCGGTAACCCTCGAGGCCCGTGGCGGTGAAGCCGCCGTAGAGGTCGAACGGACCGTAGACCTGCCCGGTGGCGATGTGCTGCTTGAAGAAGCCGTAGGAGCCGGCCTCGCCCCAGTACTCGAAGGGGCCCGCGTCGTAGCCGGTCTTGGTGGCGAAGTTCACCGCGCCGCCGATGGAGTTGGCGCCGAAGCGAAGCGCGTTGGCCCCCTTGTAGACG
This sequence comes from uncultured Candidatus Rokubacteria bacterium, assembly GCA_963848005.1. Lineage (GTDB taxonomy): Bacteria > Methylomirabilota > Methylomirabilia > Rokubacteriales > CSP1-6 > CAVWFS01. Next base: position 44,037 of record CAWKCA010000006.1, on the reverse strand, counting down.
TCGATGTGCTTGACGTCCATCAGCTCGATCGACTCGAAGTCGCTGAAGCCATCGGCGTTGCCGTACATGAAGCCGTTGAAGAGGAAGTTCACGCCGCGTTGGTGGAAGTTGTTCTGCAGCCCCGAGCCCCGTATGGAGAACTGGCTCTCGTCGGCCAGGCCGAAGCGGGGCCGCACGAGCACTCCCGGGATGAAGTCGAGCACGTTCCGGAGGTTCGCGGCCACCGACTCCCGGATCGTCGTCTCCCCGACAACCTCGGCGCCCCCGGGAACGGTGCTCTGGATTTCCTCGCGCGCCTGCTCGGTGGTAGCCCTGCGCTCGGGGAAGAAGCGCGGGCCTTCTACCAGGACGGGAGCCAGTGTCGGCGGCGACTCCTGCGTGGCGGGGGGCGCCTGGGCCGGGGGGGCCGCCGAGGGTAGCGGAGCCGGGGAAGTCGGCTGCTGGGCGAGGGCCGAGGTCACGAAGACCGACGTGGCGAGGACCAGGCTGGCGGCGAGGGTCAGGATTCGCATGACGAAAATCTCCCGGATGCCGGTGACGGATGAGGAGAACGGGGGGCCGAGCGCGTTCGCTCTCACCGTGCTCAGCTCCCCATGAGATGCCGTGCGCGCCAGTGCAGCCGCTCCCAGCCCCGCGACGGCGGGGCACTCACGATGATTCCGACCTCGCCCTCGCGATGCACGGAGCACGCGAGCTGGAACGAGGTGGGAGCGCGGAAGGGCACGCGATAGGTCTGTCCCGGTTCGAGGCGCACGGGGCCGAACGTCGCCGCCACGTCGTCCTCGTTGCGAAGGACCAGCACGTCCCGAACTCCGATGGTGAACCGCATGACCGCGGGGAGCACCGTGGGTTTCGCCCCCAAGGCCGGGCTGAAGCAGCAGCATCACGACGGCAAGCGAGCGCCAGAGCATGGCGCGATCCTCCTGGGCGATGGATGTGTCTCGGCGCCGGGGCCGGCAGCCCACGGCGCGCCACGAGCAGCGACTAGGCGATCGAGAGGAAGGGCGGCGCCCGGCCCCGCCACGCGCGCCAAGCCGGCGAGGCGAGGCGAACGGGCTCACGGACGAACGGCGCGGTGCCCGCGTAGAGGGGCGCGCTGGGCGGGACGACCGGCTCGCCGACGGTGCCCTGAACGTGCGTCGTGGCGACGGCGACGGCGCACTGCGAGGCGTCTTGCGGTGATCCGAGATGGTGGACGGAGTGGACGCCGCTCTCGAAGGCGAGGCTGAGAGTGACGAGCGCGAGGCCCAAGGTCAGCAGCCGGCGCCGTCGCCCGACCACCACCAGAAGCGCGGCGACAGCGAGGAAGGCTAGCGCCAAGCCCACCGGAGGCGCGGATTCGTCGGGCGGGGCGCCCGGGTCGGGAGAGACCGGCTGGCGCTCGTCGGACACGACGTCCGCGGTCGCGACGGGCGTTTCCTGCGCGCTGCGTTCGGGCGATCGCACCGGGTGCGCCCACGCGGGTGCGCTGCCGGCCGCGACTGCAATGGCAGCGACCAGGATTGCCGCGGCCAGCGTGCGGCGCCCGTGGCGGTCCTGGACCAGACGAGCGGACGCGATCATCACTTGAGATGGAACTCCACCGGCAGCAACACCCACATGCCGACCGGCTCGTCGCCCCGCCGCGCGGGATCAAAGCGCCACCGGCGAACGGCGTCGGCGGCGGCCTCGTCGAGGTCGGCGTGACCGGCGGTTCGCTCCACGCCCACGTCGGTCACACGCCCGTCGCTCGCCACGAAGACCCGCAGCAAGGTCGTCCCCTGGATTCCCTGGCGGCGCGCGCTGGCCGGATAGCGAGGATGGACCTGATATCCGCCACGCGGGATCGCCGTCCGGGTGATGCCGCTGCCCGAGCCGGCAGAGGTCGACGCCACAGCCGCGCCGCCGCCCCCGGTCGCGCCCGCCGCTCCGCCGCCTGAGGGACGCTCGATGGCAGCAAGCATCGAGACCCCCGAGGGGAGCGCGTCAGGTGACGTCGAGTCGCTCGTTGCGCTGAGGGCAGCGGAAGGGCGCTGCGGTCCCGGGGCTGAGGCACCGCCCGGAGCCGGTCGCTCTGTCCGAGGAACCTCGGGCCGCGGTCTCTCCACGGCCGTGTCGAGCGTTTTCGCCGGGGGCTCCGGCGCCACGGGAGGTGGCTCCTCGACTCGTGCAGGTTGATCGACGGTGGGCGCGGCCTGGATCAGCCTCGGCAACTCGAGCGGTTTCTTGGCCGGCGAGATCTGCGGCCGGGGGGCCGGGGCTCTCACCTCGGGCTTCGGGCTGATGGGGCTGGGAGGGGCGGTCTCGAGGGCGACCAGCTCCGCGTGAATCACGGCCTCGATCCGCGGAATCAGGCGAGCCGCGACGCTCAGCGCGCTCCCGACCAGCACCAGATGGATCGCGCAGGACAGCGCAAAGGGCGCTCCGCGCGACAATCGCCTCAACGAGTGAGTCACGGCACCTCCGGTACGGCGATGGAAAATCTGCGGCGCCCCGAGCGCGAACGCTCGGGCACGGCGCGTGTACGACGAACGACTAGGCGGCGGGGCTCGGGGGCGGCGGGGCGCGGCCGGCGTCAGGCCGGAAGGGACGGCTCGACAGCGCCGAGCACTCGGACACGAGGAGACGCTCCGCGTTGGGAAGCGCGTTCACGTTGACCGACGGCGGTTCGGCGATCGTGCCGGCCAGGTGGCCCGACGTCGAGGCCACAGAGCATTGCGACGCGCCGCGGTCGTCCCCGAGGTGGTGGACGGAGTGGAGCCCGGCCTCGAAGGAGAGAACGACGAGCGCGAGCACGGCGATCACCGAGATGGCCCAGCGGGGTCTTCGTGCCGAGACGAGCGCGACGAGCAACACCGCGAACGCGGCAACGGCACCGGGAAGCGTAGACTCGGGCGCGTCCGCCCGAATCCACGCCGCGCGACTCCGCTCGCGTGGGAGGTCAGCCTGAGCCTCGCCGATCGGGTCGCCGCCGAGCATCGCGCCGGCGTCGAAGGTCGCGTGACGCTCGGCTTGTCGGTGAGCCGCGGCAGGAGCGGCCACGGCGATGAGGGACGCGCTCAGCAGTACGGCGGCGAGACCAGGCGCGAGGCGATGGCTCATGGCTGAGCGACCAGCCAGAAGTCGCGGAACTTGTGTCCGGTGGTGTCGCCGGGTTTCTTGTCGGTCTTGGCGTAGTAGAGCGGCTTGCCCTTGTAGGCGTACTGCTTCGAGTTGTCCAGGCGGCTGATCACCGACAGCGGGTCCTGGGGCGCCGGGTCGGTCGACCCGGGCCGAAACGGTGGCCAGTTGCTCTCGCACGTGCCGGTGCAGACGCTCTTCCCCGGCTCGCGATCGTTGACGTAGACGTAGAGGGTCATCCCGCTGGGGCCTGCCAGGACGGCTCCGAGACCGTTGACCGTCATGGCCTTCAGCGGGGGTGGGGGCGCCTGAGCGCCGGCCACCGCGGCCAGGGCCACGATGCTGACACCCGCCAGCCAGCCGCCGAGACGTCGCGTGGTCACTCGACTCCTCCCAAGGTATGGACCGTACGACGAGGTGATCCTCATTTCAAGAGCGGGTGGGAAGCCCAGACGTACGCTAGCCGCTCGAAGCCCTTCATCTGCCGCCCGAGATATCTCGGTTGACCCCCGCGCGCCGGCCCGGCCCCTCGTGCCAGCATTAACCTCGGAGGCGTCCCGGGCGATCCATGGCCGGATTTATTCTGCTCCTGGCCTGACGGGCACGACGAGAGAAATCAGGGCTTTCGCCCTCAGGCGAAGAGCTCGTGGGCCAGCGAACGGCGCCGGCGCCGTCACGGCTCGACGGGTTGACCGCGGCGCCCCTCCGCTCAGGGCTGTTCGGCCGCACCGGGGTGCCGGTACAGTGGGGAGTGGCAGAGCGCTCGGGAGGTGAGGCATGCATCCGTGGCACGACGTCGAGCTGGGTGAGCACATCGAGGAGCACTTCCGCGCCATCATCGAGATCCCCAAGGGCTCCAAGCTCAAGTACGAGCTGGACAAGCGCACGGGGCTGCTCTGGCTCGATCGCGTGCTCTACAGCGCCGTCCACTACCCGGCGAACTACGGCTTCCTGCCCGCAGACCTTCTGCCACGACGATGATCCTCTCGACATCCTCGTGCTCGGCCAGGAGCCGGTGCTGCCGCTCTGCATCCTGCGCGCCCGCGCCATCGGCGTCATGACGATGAGCGACGACAAGGGGCAGGACGACAAGATCATCGCCATCCACGTCGACGACCCCGAATACGCCGACTATCGCGATGTCGCCCAGCTGCCGCCGCACCGCGCGCGGGAGCTGGAGCGCTTCTTCCTCGACTACAAGGTTCTCGAGAACAAGAAGGTCAACGTGGAGAACATGCGCGGGCCTCGCGACGCGGAGCGGGTGATCCGCGACGCCGTACACCTCTACCGCGAGAAGATCGCGGCTCGCTGACCGCCGCCCTGGCGGAGCCGGGCGCGACCTCGTCCTGACCAGCCACGAGCGCGACGCGCGCTCAGGCCTGTTCGTCCCAGCCGAAGAACTCGTGGGCCCAGCGGAAGGCGCCGATTCCTGCCGCCCGGGCCGCCTCGCGGTCCTTGGGGGAGTCACCCACGTGTGTCGAGCCCGCGAGGTCGAGATCCCAGGCCGCCGCCAGGTCGAGGAACATGGCGGGGGCCGGCTTCCGGCACGCGCAACCGTGGCCGTCGTCGTGTGGGCAGAGTCGCCAGTCCGTGAAGGGCGACCCCAGGCGGTGGTGAAGCCAGCGAAAGCGCGCGCGGACCTCCGCGTCCGTGATCTCTCCCCGCGCGATGCGACCCTGGTTGCTCACGATGAAGCAGGCGTCGAACGCGGGGCGGACGCGCGCCAAGGTCTCGGGGACGTTCGGCAGGAGCACGGGATGGCCGTGGGGATCGAGGACGGTGCGATTGTTCCTCGTGCGAACGAGCGTCCCCCCCAGTCTAGAAACAGCGCACGCCGGCTCACTGCGGGACCCCACGCGCCGGGGCAGACGACATCGGATCGTGGTCCTCCCTCGTCACGAGAATTTCATGCGTGATCTCGCACGACCGTAACACGCCGTCGCCACACTGGCCGCGAATGACGATCCCCCCTGCGCCTCGCCGTCGCCGCCCACCCGTTCCATCCCTACCGCGGCGGCGCGCGGGGTCACCGGACGCTGGCGCGCGTTCTGCCCGACCTGCCGGTGGACGCGATCGAGGTCGTCAACAACGCCGGCGTGTGGTCGTGGCTCTACGACGCGTGGGCGGCCGCTCGCAACGTCGAGTGGCTCTTCCCGGTGACCGCCGGCAGCGATGCCCACGACGTCTGGTACCTGGGGAGCGCGGTCACCCGCTTCCCCGGCCGCGACGCCCAGTCCTTGCGGCGCTCGCTCCTGACCGGCCCCACCCGCGCCCACGTCGCTGGTCGCTGGACGGACCGGCAAGCTTCCCGCGCCATCTCCGCACTCCAGCATCACGCGAGCCTGCATGCGGTTCCTCGTCGCTCGGCGCTGACCGCCGAGCGGCGGATGGCGACGATGTCGGTGCGCCCTCGGGGCCCTCAAGGAGGAGACCATGATCCCGACGCAGCCGAGTTCCGGTGGATCGAGAGCGGGGAGGGGGAGCCCGTGCTGTTCCTGCACGGGCTGCTCGGCGACATGTATCACTGGGAGGCCTCGCTGGAGGCGCTGGCGGGCGCGTGTCGTCCCGCTGGCGCTGACCCTGCCCGTCTTCGATGCGAGGCTGGCGGAGCCGACCATCGGGGCGCTGGGCCGGCACATCGCGCGCTTCCTGGATGCCCTGGACATCGCGCGCGTCGTCATCGGCGGCAACTCGCTCGGCGGACACGTGGCCCTGCACGTCGCCCTGACCCTTCCCGAGCGGGTGGCGGGCCTGATCCTGACCGGCTCCTCCGGTCTCTTCGAGCGGAGCGTCACCGGCCGCGCTCCCCATCGCCCGTCGGCGGAGTACGTGCGGGCAAGAATGGAAGAGGTCTTCTACGACACTTCGCTCGTCACCCCGGCCTGGGTGGAGGCCGTGCGCCGCCTCGTCACCGAGCGCGTCACCGCCCTCCGCGTGCTGCGCTTCGCCCAGGCCGCCAAGCGCGACAACATCGAGCGCCGTCTCGGCGAGATCCGCGTGCCCACGCTCATCGTGTGGGGCAAGGAGGACCGCATCACACCGCTGGAGGTCGGCGAGCGATTCCACGCGCTGATCCCGGGCTCGCAGTTCTGGACGCTCACCAACTGCGGCCACTCCCCCATGCTCGAACAGCCCCACGCCTTCAACGCCATCGTGCGGGAGTGGCTCCACGAGACGTGGCCCCGGCGGGCGCAGCTCGTGGCGGCCGCCGAGGTGGTGCGGTGATCGCACGCGCTACGGCCGCCGCGCTCGAGTGGTACCTGCCCCGCCGGCGGCGCACCCTCGAGCGCGTGGCCCGCCGGGCCGCGGCCGTCCAGGAAGAAACCTTGCTGTCACTCGTCCGTCGGGCCCGCGACACGGAGTTCGGTCTGCGCTCACGGCTTCGATGGCGTCCGATCGGTGGCGGATTACCAGGCCCGCGTGCCCGTCGCTGACTACCTCGAGTTCCGTTCCTGGTGGTTGCGCGCGCTGCGGGGCGAGCGCGACCTCACGTGGCCGGGCCGTCCGCAGTACTGGGTGAAGACGTCAGGAACCACCGCGGGGGACAAGGTGCTGCCCATCACGCCCGACGCGCTGGCCTCCCACCGGCGCGGTGGCTGGGACGCGCTGCTCATGGCTGTGGAACGAGCCGGTGCGACAGCGCTGCTCGGCGGCGCCCTGCTGTTTCCGGGCGGGAGCAGTGCCCTCACGCCGATCGGTGAGGGGGGCCTGGTCGGCGATCTCTCCGGTCTGGTCGTCCGTCGACTGCCTCCGATCATTCGTCGCCGCTACTCGCCCGGACCGTCGATCTCGGCCATCGCCGACTGGGAGACGCGCATCGAGGCGGTGGCCACCGTGGCCGCGCGGCAGGACGTGCGGTTGCTCTGCGGCATGCCGTCGTGGGTGCTGATCCTCTTCGATCGGATCGCGCGAGTCCGCGCCCTGGCCGGTCAGCCCGTGGCCACGCTCGGTGAGTGCTGGCCGGACCTGAAGGTCTTCGTGCACGGCGGCGTGGCGTTTCCGCCGTATCGCACCGTGTTCGAACACTGGATCGGACACAAGGTCGATCTCGTGGAGGTCTACCCCGCCTCCGAGGCATTCGTGGCGCTCCAGACCGAGCGAGGCGCCGGGCTCACCCTCATGCTCGACTACGGGGTGTTCTACGAGTTCATCCCGGTGGAGGATCTCGGGACCGCGGCCCCGCGCCGCCATACCGTGGCCGACCTGAGGCTGGGTCAGGCCTACGCCGTGGTCGTGACGACAGCGGCCGGCCTCTGGTCGTATCTCCTGGGCGACACCGTGCGCTTCATCGCGCGCGATCCGCTGCGCCTGGAGATCACCGGGCGCACGCGGCACTTCGTCAATGCCTTCGGGGAGAACGTCATCGTGGAGGAGGTGGAGCGCGCGCTCGTCGCGGCCTGCCGGCGCGCCCACGCGGAAGTCGTGGAGTTCACGGTGGCGCCCCGCTATCCCTCGCCGCAGGAGCCACGAGGCGGCCACGACTGGCTGGTGGAGTTCGCGGAACCTCCGCGCTGCCCGCTGGAGGTTTTCACCGGAGCCCTCGACGCCGCCTTGATGGAGCTGAACACCGACTACCGCACGAAGCGGACGGCCGGCGTGGGGATGATCGAGCCACGGCTCATGGAGCTGCCCGCGGGGGCCTTCTACCGCTGGATGCGCGAGCGGGGGAAGCTCGGCGATCAGCACAAGGTTCCCCGGGTCACCAACGATCGTTCCCTCGCCGAGGGCCTCCTCGCCACCGGGTCGAGGGCGTCGGAGCTGCCCCGCGCCGTCGCCCTCGTCTGACGGGTTCCCCGCCGGGGCCGTCCGCCGCGGAGCTTTCGTCACGAGAAATTTACGCAGGCGTCATGAGGCCCGTGCCGTCAACGCCGTAGCGTGGGGCTCATGAGCCAGGAGATCATCGCGCTCGTCGATCTGGGCTCCAACTCCGTCCGCTTCATGCTCGTCCGCCTCGAGTCCGGCGTCGGCTATCGCGTCCTGCTCGACGAGCGGGCTCAGACGCGTCTCGGATCGGGGCGCGATGAGACATTGCCGAGCGACGCGATCACGGCGACCGTCGAGGCGGTGAGCCGATTCCTCGGCGTGACGCGACGGGAGGTGCCGAACCGACTCGTCGCCATCGCCACCGCCGCCGTGAGGGATGCGGCCAACGCGCACGAGCTGCTCGACCGGCTGCGTCTCGAGGCGGGGCTCGAGGTCGAGGTTCTGAGCACCGACGAGGAAGCGCGGCTCGGAGCCATGGCCGCGCGCGCCTCCCTCCAGCTGCGCGACGCCGTCGTGGTCGATCTGGGCGGCTGCAGTCTCCAGATTTCGGAGATCCGTGACGGTGAACCGGCGTCGCTGGGCAGCGCTCCTCTCGGTGCGGTGCGGACCACTCAGCACTTTCTCGAGAGCGATCCGCCCACCGTGACAGAGCTCGACGCCCTGCGCCACGCCGTGCACCTGGCCGCGCGGGATCTTCTTCCCCTCGCGCGCAATGGCGAGCCTCTGGTCGGGATCGGCGGCACTGCGCGGGCGCTGGCCCGGCTCGGGGAGCGCGAGAGCAGGCGGGGCGCCTCGCGACGGCTCCGGATGCCGCGGGATGGACTGGAAGCCATGCGCATGCGACTCGCCTCCCTGTCGCTCGATCAGCGCCGGCAGTTTCCCGGGCTCAAGCCCACGCGCGCTGACGTCATCGTCGCGGGGGCCGTCGTGCTCGAGGAGCTGCTCCGCCTGGGCGGATACAGCGGTCTGCTGGTGGCCGAGCACGGGGTGCGCCACGGCGTGCTCCTTCGCGAGACCTTCGAGCGGGTGCTCCATGGACGCTGGCGACGCATCCACGCGGACCGGTCCTCGGGATCGCCGAGGGCTGCCGTCTAGACGCCAGCCATCCGCTCACGGCCAGATTCCGCCGGCTGGGCATCCAGGTCCCGAGCGCCCGCTGAACGCCCCCTCGCAGGGGCTCGCCGCAATCCCCAGTTGTCCACCGGGTAACGCACGTTCATCCCCAGTAACACAAGATTTGCTATGACGTAGCAAAGCCGCAACACTATATTGTGTATTCTGAGCCGCCAATGATGGCACCGAGCGAATCCGCCTTACGGATGAGCGCTTCGGGCATGTGGATGGGTGTGGACAGCGTGGACTGCGCCAGACAGGAGGGCCCGGGTTGAAGCGAATCGATACGCACTCGCACCCCAAGATTTCGAAGCACTTTGCCTTCGATCCGGGCGCGGTTGCTCGCATGGTGCGCATGGCCATGCGCGTCGGCCTCGACGGTGTGGCGCTGACCGAGCACTTCCACGCCACCGGGTACTGGGACATTCACGCGCATCTCGAGGCGGCCTATCCCTTGGCAAGCGGCGTGTACTGGGCGGACGGCGTGGCCCTGATCCCAGGTGCGGAGGTCAACATCCGGGAAGGCGCCCACGTCATCGTGCTCGGCGAGACGCCGGAGATCCGGCGGCTCGATGGGGCGTTTCCCGAGCCTCTGTCGCATGGCTATGAGCCGTCCCTGCGGGAGTTCCTCGACGTGACCGACGACTTCGACGTCGCGCGCATCGGGGCCCACATGTTCCGTCCCACCAAGGAGCTGGGGAAGTTCGCGGCCGTTGACCTGCGCCGCCTGCATGCCCTCGAGGTGAACGGCAAGGACTTCGGCACCGAGATGATGCTGCTGGTGCAAGCGCGGGCGCTGGGGCTCCCCATCGTGGCCGGCAGCGACGCGCACCACTGGCTTCAGCTCGGCGTGCGCCACACCACGATGCACACCGAAGAGATCACGGTGCGCGCGATCATCAAGACGATCAAAGAGGGCTTGACGGGCTACGGAACCTCCCCGTACACTCCGCTCCGCGTGAAAGCCGCTAAGTCACTGAAAAACATTACTAAAATGTTACGTAAGTGTTACGGCGGCGACGTGCGGACCGGGCGGAGTCAGTCTCTCGGAGTACCCGCCAGCGTCTGATCGCCTCGGCGCGTGAGCGCCGGGTGAAGGAGATGGAGCGGTGCCGAAGATCCCGGCGAAGCTTCGCGTGCGTGCTCGCCGGGACGCAGCCGCCTTCTACCTGTCCGAGCTCGCCCGCGGAGTCCTCGCCGGCGAGTTGACCTTCGTAGCCGGAGAACAGCAAACATCGATCGCCACCGCGGAGTTTCTCGTGCTCGAGATCGAGTTCAAGCCAAAGCGACGCGCCACGCGCGTCGAGGTCAAGCTCCAGTGGCCCAACCGCCCGCTGATCAGGATCGCGGGGCCGAAGGGGGATCGTCATGGGGGATAGCCGGGAGTTCGAGTTCGAGGGGGCCGCGTCGCCGTCGGAGGCGGCGGACACGCTCACTCGCATCGCCGAGGGCATCCGCGCGCGGGGACTCTCGCTGTCGATGGGCGATGAGCGGATCACCGTCTTTCCGGACGGCGACCTGTCCCTCGAGATCGAGGCGAGCGAGAAGAAGGGCAAGGCCAAGATCGAGATCGCCATCGCCTGGCGGCAGCCGAAGAGCGACGAGGACGACAAGAATTCCTGACGCGGTGGGGGAGCGCCCTCGCCTCCCCCGACGTCGATGCACCGGAGGAGCCATCATGGCCAAGGATCGCTTCGAGTTCGAGCTGATCGGGACGGCGGACGAGATCGCCGAGTACCTGACGTCGCTCGCGGCCGGACTCAAACGGGGCGAGGTCTCGCTGGAGTCAGGTGAGCGGGCGCTGCGGCTCGTTCCGCCCGACGAGATCAAGCTCGAGCTGAAGATCGGCACCAAGGCGCACAAGGGGAAGATCGAGGTGGAGGTCGCCTGGAAGCGGCGCGAGGGCTCGCGGACGAGCGACCTGCGCGTCGAGGTGGATTCGCGCATCGGCCGCGGTTAGCGATGGCCATCCTGCTGGATGATCTGGGCCAAGACCTCGTCATGATGGCCCGCCTGGTCCAGTCGCAGCTCAGCAGCGCGGTCACCGCCTTCTTCCAGCGCGACGTTCGCCTGGCCGGCAAGGTCACGGAGAAGGACGACCAGGTCGACAACCTGCTTGGGCGGATCGAGGACGCGTGCTTCCGTCGCCTCGCCGAGGGCGCCCTCGATCCCGGGGGTGTGCGGCTCCGCCAGCTGCGCGGCGCGTTCCGCGTCGCCCTGAGTCTCGAGAAGCTCGGAGACTACGCGGTGAACGTGGCCGAGCAGGCCGTTCACGCCTCGCGCCTCCCCTCCCGCACGGTGCCCTTCGACCTGGCCGGGGCGGCGCGGGTTGTGCTGGCCGCCCTCGACGAGGTCATCGAGTCGTTCACGGATGCTGACGTGGAGAAGGCCAAGCACGCCTGCCGCTGTGAGCTCGAGCTGGACCGGCGCTACCGCGAGGCCCTGGCCGAAGCCTTTCGGCTGCTCGGAGAGCCGAACGCCGATCCCGCGTTCGTCATCACCAATCTGTTCATGCTGAAGTTCCTCGAGCGCATCGGCGACTCCATCCTGAACATCGGCGAGTCCACCCTCTTTCTCCTCACCGGGGAGCGCCTGAAGCTTCACCAGTACCTGCATCTTCAAGAGATGGTGGGGGCCCTGGCCGCGGAGCCAGACGCCACCACCCTCGATCTCCGTCAGATCTGGGGCGGGATCAGCGGGGCGCGGCTGGGGCGGGTCGCCGTCGGGCGGAGCGGGCCCCTCATCTGGAAGGAGGGGGCGGAGCGGAAGATCGAGGAAGAGCTGCGCGAGATGGAGGAGTGGAACCGCCTGGTGCCGGGGCTCGTCCCCGACGTGAAGGCGCGTTACCACCGCGACGGGCGCGAGTCGTTCCTGGGGCAGTTCCTGGAGGGCGCGCTCCTGCGCGACGTGTACCTGGCGCGCCCGTGGGAGGAGAAGGTGAAGGCCACCCGCCGCCTGCTGGAGACCTTGCGGGAGATCTGGGTCGCCACCTCGGTCAAGGAATCGCCTCCCGTCGACTACGTGCGGCAGATCCGGGATCGCCTGTCCGATCTCTATGCGGTCCACCCGCGGCTGGCCCGCCTGCGCCAGACCCAGACTCGGGTCTTTGGCATCACACACCGGTCCCTGCGCGAGTTGCTCGACGCCGTGGAGCGCGTCGAGGGGAGCCTGGCCCCGCCCGTGGCCGTCCGACTCCACGGCGACTTCAACACCACCAACGTCATCTACGTCGCCCCGCGAGATCGCGTGCACTTCATCGACGTGCACCGGAGCCGGTCCGGCGACTACGTGCAGGACATCGGGGTGTTCCTCGTCTCCAATCTGCGCAGTCCGATCCAGGACGATGGCCTCGCCGCACATTTCGCGCGCCTGAACGACATGGTCGTCCGCTTCGCCGCCGAGTTCGCCGCCCTGGTCGGCGACGATCACTTCCAGTCGCGCCTGACCCTCTCGCAGGCGCGATCGTTCATCACCTCCGCCCGGCTCATCACCGACTTCGATTTCGCGCGCGGTATTTTTCTCAACGGAATCCGGCTCCTCGAGCGGGTGGCGACGGCCGCATGAAGATCGCCGTCATCGGGACCCGGGGCGCGTGGTCGACGGAGGGACTGGCCTCCGCCCTCCGTTTCGCGGGGTGTGCCGTCCCGGTCATGGATCTGTCGCTGTGCACCCTGCGGCTTCCGGATCCACGGCTCTACCACCGAGGCGCGCCGGTGGAGGGCCTGGACGGCGCCGTGGTCAAGAAGATCGGCGACACCGCGGGCGGCTGGGTCGTGCGCGAGCGGATCAACTTGCTGCGGCAGCTCGAGGGCACGGGAGTACTCGTGCTCAGCGAGCCCGATCGGCTGGAGGTCGCCGTGGACCGGTATCGCATGACGCTCGAACTGGCGCGGGCGGCGCTGCCGCTGCCCGAGACCGTCGTGACCGAGGACATCGACGATGCCATGGCGACCGTCGAGCGCTTCGGCGCCGCCATTCTCAAGCCGCTCTACACCTCCAAGGGGCGGGGGATGCAGCGGCTCCAGCCCGACCGCGACGTGCGCACCGTTCTCGCCCGCCACCGCGCCTGGGGCCTCGGACCGTTCTACCTGCAGCGCGCCATCGAGCATCCCGGCCGCGACCTCGGGGTGGCGGTGCTCGACGGACAGTATCTGGGTGCCTACTGGCGGGTCGCCGGCGCGGATCAGTGGATGACGACCATTCGGGCCGGCGGCCGCTACGAGCGCGCGGCGCCTCCGCCGGCCGCCATCGAGATTGCCGTGGCGGCCGCGAAGCACTTCGGCCTCCTCTTCACGGGCGTCGACCTGATGGAGACGCCGGATGGGGGCTTCGTCGTCCTCGAGGTGAGCGCGTTCGGCGGCTTCCGTGGACTCTCCGTCGCCTGCGGGATCGACGCGGCGCCGCTGCTCGCCGAGGTGGTCATGCGCCGGGTGCAGGAGGGACGATGACCTCGCTGGCCGCGCTGATCGCCCCCTTCGAGACGCCCCACGTCCTCGATCTCAGGTTTGCCGGCGTCCCCATCCGGGTGCTGAGCAACGATCGCGAGATCGCCACTCGGCTCGCTCGGTACTACGCGCCCTCCGTGGCGGACGAGGCGGGGCGTCCGAGGTGTCGTGGTGAGCCTCATCCAGGGTCGCGTGCCTGCCGAAGGTGAGTTTCGCGACCTCGTCCGCCCGGGGGGGCGGAGGGTCAAGGAGGCGATCCGGGACACCGATGGAGGGCGACTCATCCTGAAGCGTGCGACCGGTGTCCTGATGGGACTGCTCCCGGACCGGGCGTTCGCGGTGGGCGACCTGCACACCAACCTCAACCAGGGCATCAACCTGATCAACGCGGTGTACGCCAAGGCCGTGCTCCGCCGCGGGCACGTGCTCTTCCACGCCTCGGCCGTATCCTGGCGCGGCCAGGCCGCGGTGCTCGCCGGGCCTCCCGGAGCCGGCAAGTCCACGGCGGCCCTCCACTGCGTCGAGCACGGCTTCCGCTTCGTCTCCAACGATCGCGTGCTGGCCAAGCTCCTGGCCGACGGGGTGGAGGTCCTTGGCTATCCGAAGCAGCCTCGCGTGAATCCGGGGACCTTGCTCACGCACGCACGCCTGTGGTCCTTGCTGTCGCCCGAGGAGCGCGCGTCCCTCGACGCGCTGCCGTCGGACGACCTCTGGCTGCTCGAGCGGAAGAGCGACGTCGACCTGGATGCCGTGTACGGACCGGGCACCGTCGACCTCCGGGCCCGCATGCGCGCGCTCGTCCTCCTGCGCTGGCGTCGCGACGGAGGCGACGTGCGCGTTCGCCCCCTCGAGGTGAGCGAGGCTCTCTCGCAGCTGCCGCTCTACTACAAGGACCTGGGCGCCTTCGACCTGGACCGCGAGCCGGGCGCCCCGGTCCCCGGGGACGTCGAGCGCCGCTACCGAGCGCTGCTGAGGAGGGTGACCTTGGTGGACGTGAGCGGCGCTCCCGACTTCGTGCGCCTCGTCAAGCTCGTTTCCGATCTGCTGGGAGGATAGATCCTCCCAGCAGAGAGATGGGGGGCTCCGGGCGCCCCCCAAGCCCCCCGACGCTCGTCGCGCCCCGGGGAACCCGGGACGCTCCTCGATCTCGCGTGAGGTTTGGAGGTGCGACTTCGGCGCCCGAGTCGCTCGTCGTGCGCTCGCGCGTCGCAGACTTGTGACTTGACGCAGTGCGCCCGCTGCTCGACGCTCGCCCCATGGCATACGACACCGCGTTCAAGACCGTATCTCCACGCTGGCGCGTGGTGGTCCTCGACCACGACGACCGCTCCCGCGCCGCACTCGAAGCCGCGATCGTTGTCGCAGGCGGCCGGACGACGGCCGAGAGCACACGGTGCACCGGGGCCCTCGAGCTGGTGCAGCGGGCCAAGGCGGATGTGGCCATCGTGGCCTCACACCTGCCCGACGGTGACGCCATCGCGGTCGCTGCGGAGACCACGACGATGGTCGGCTGTCCCGTCGTCCTGATCGGGCGCCACGCGACAGCTTCGCTGGTGGCGCGCGCGCTCGAGGCCGGCGTCATGGCATTCCTGCTCAAGCCCCTCCGTCGCGGACAGCTCGCGCTGACCCTGGACCTGGTCGTCGCCCGTTTCCGCGAGACGCAGCAGCTCAAGCGCGCCCTCGAGGACCGCAAGGTGATCGAGCGCGCGAAGGGGCGCCTCATGGAGCACGGCAGGATCAGCGAGGACGAGGCCTTCCGGCGTCTCCGGACCACGGCGATGAACACCCGGCGCCCCATGGTCGAGATCGCGCTGGAGATCTTGGCCGCCGAGAGTGCTCAGGTCTCGCGCACGCCCCAGGAGGCGCGCTCGCTGGCGCTCCAGTCGCGCTGACCATCGGCGGTCTGCTCGCCTCGAATCGCCGTCACGAAAGCTTCACGGGACTGCAGTGCGGGTGCAATCGGGCGCCGATAAGGTGAGCGCGGTCATGGCGAGCGCGATCTCCCCCGTGGTCAAGCTCGACAGCGTGAGCAAGCGGTTCGGCGAGCGGCGCGCGCTGGACCGGGTGTCGGTGACGATCCACCCCGGCGAGTTCGTCGCCGTGATCGGCCGCTCCGGGGCCGGCAAGACCACGCTCCTGCGCTGTCTCTCCTGCGCCATCGTCCCCACCGAGGGCGCGATCTGGTTCGGCGACGAAAACCTGGCCACCTTGTCCGGGCGGAGGCTCCGGGGGCACCGGGCCCGCGTGGGGATGATCTATCAGCAGTTCAACCTGGTGCGGCGACTCCACGTCATGGACAACGTGCTGGTGGGCCGGCTGCCGCACATCGACGGCTGGCGCCGCTGGGCGACCCTCGCCCGCCGGTTCCCCGAGCGCGATCGCGCCATCGCCGCGCGCGGTCTCGCCCACGTGGGGCTCCTGCCGCGCGCCTGGCAGCGGACGGACACGCTGTCGGGCGGCGAGCAGCAGCGCGTGGCCATCGCCAAGATCCTCGCCCAGGAGCCGCAGATCATTCTTGGCGACGAGCCGGTGGCGAGTCTGGACGTGGCCAACGGCACGATGGTCATGGACACCTTGCGGCGCGTGGCCTCCGAGGCCGGCGTCACCGTGATCACCACGCTCCATCACGTGGACTATGCCCGGCGCTATGCGGATCGGGTGCTCGGCTTTCGGCAAGGCCACCTGGTCTTCGACGGACCCCCGGCGGACCTGCACGGGAGCGTCCTCGGCCGGATCTTCGGCGACGTTTCCGAGGCAGCCGAGGTGTCCCCGCCGACGGCCCCGACGGCGCCCGAGCTGACCACCGCGTGAGCGGGGGCTACGCGGCGGTCCAGTCCGGGGCGGTGCCGGAGATCCCGGCGCGCCACACCGAGACGGGACGCAATCTCTTCGTCGTCCTCTCGCTGGGCGTCGTCTTGGCCCTCGCCGCGCGCGTCATCGAGCTCCGCCCACTCGAGCTGATCCGCGACGCGGGCAACATCGCCGTGTTCCTCAAGGGCTACCTCAATCCGTCCTTCGCGCACCTCGGCGAGTACGCCTGGCAGTGCGTCGTCACCGTCTGCATCGCGCTGTGGGGCACCTTGCTGGCCATCGTCATCTCGGTGCCCCTCGGGCTGCTGGGCGCGCGCAATCTCGCCCCGCATCCGTTCGTCTACTTCGTCGCGCGGCGGGGGATGGATCTCCTGCGGGCCGTCAACGAGTTCGTCTTCGCGCTCATGTTTGTCACCGCGGTCGGACTCGGGCCGTTCGCGGGCATGCTCGCGCTGGGCATCCACACCGGTGGCGTGCTCGGCAAGCTGCTCAGCGAGACCATCGAGGCCATCGATCCCGGCCAGGCCGAGGGCGTGGCCGCGACGGGAGCCTCGCGCCTCCACGTCATCGCCTTCGGGGTGGTCCCCCAGGTGATGCCGAACTTCCTGTCCTACGTCCTCCTCCGCTTCGAGTCCGATATCCGTTCCGCCTCCGTCATCGGGATGGTCGGCGGAGGGGGGATCGGCTTCTACCTCTGGGATACCATCCGCTCCTTCAACGACCGCGAGGCGGCCACGGTGATCCTGCTCATCGTGGCCATGGTCATGTGCATCGACGTCGTGTCGTCCCGGGTTCGCCGGGCGTGGATGTAGAGATGGGGGGCCGTGATGGGGGGCCCCGAAATGGCCCCCCATACCCCCCGGCGCTCGGAGCGCCCCGGCGGAGCCGGGGTGCTCCTCGATTCTCCGCGAGATTGGGAGGTCCTACTATGCGCGCGTTTCGACTGTTCGCCTTCATCGTGGCCGGGGTGGTGTTGGTGGTGGGAGGGGCGCGGGCGGCGGATCCGTCGTGGCCCAAGGAGATCACCTTCGCGCTGCTTTCCACCGAGAACGCGGCGGAGATCACGCGGCGGTGGGGGCCCATCCTTGCCCAGCTCGAGAAGGATCTCGGCGTCAAGGTCAAGTCGGTGACGGCGACCGACTATCGGGGCAGCATCGAGGCGCTCAAGTTCAAGAAGGCGGAGATCGGTCACCTCGGGCCGAAGTCCTACGTCGAGGCGTCGAATAACAACTACGCCAACGTGGAGCCGGTGGCCCAGTTGCGCCTCGCCAATGGGTCGCTCGGCTACCGCTCGTGCCTCATCGTGCACGCGGACTCGGACATCTTCGGGCCCGAGGACTTGGCGGGCAAGACCTTTGCCTTCAACGATCCCAACTCGACCTCGGGCTACCTGGTGCCGTCGACCTTCTTCATGCAGGAGATGGGGGTCGATCCCAAGAAGCTCTTCTCCAAGGTCACGTTCTCGGGCTCGCACGAGGCCTCCATCCTGGCCGTCGCCAACAAGAAGGTCGAGGTGGCGTCGACCAACATTCCCGATCTCCAGCAGCTCACGCGCGAGGGTAAGGTCCCCCGGGGCGGCCTCCGCGTGATCTGGGTGTCCAAGCTGATCCCGAACGATCCCGTCGTGGTGAGGAAGGATCTGCCGGCCAGCCTCAAGGGCGCGATCCAGGAGTCGCTGGTTTCCATGAAGGATCGCCACCCCGAGACGTTCAAGGAGATCGGCGCCTGGCTAGGCGGATTCGTGCCGGCCGACGACGGAAAGTACCAGGTGATCCGCGACCTCAACGAGACCGCGAAGAAGCTCGCGGCCCAGAAGTAGCGGCGCGAGTGATGGGCGTGGCCCGCAGTAGCGGGGCATGTGATGGACGTCGGCCGCGAGGCGGTGCTGGATGTCGGCGCTGGCCACCGCCGCGCCCGCCGACCTCGAGCGGGTGTGGGAGCGCCTCGCGGATCCACCCCGCTACACGTTCGTGCGAAGACCCGAGGTCGGGCTCGTGATGGTCCGCGGTCGCGCGGGAGGCACCGGGCTGCGCTTCAACCTCGGCGAGATGCCCGTCGCGCGCTGCTCGGTGCGGCTCGCCGACGGCACCGTCGGGCACGCCTATGTCGGCGGGCGCAGCCTGCGCCACGCCGAGCTTGCCGCGGTCTTCGACGCGCTTCTCCAGGAGCGGCGATCGCGGACCGGGGCCGAGGCGGAGGTCGTGGCACCTCTCGTGGAACGGCAGGAGGCCCGTCGCCGCGCCGCCTCGGGCGCTCCGCGCCCACCCGGGTCGAGTTCTTCACGCTGGTGCGCGGCGAGGAGTAGCGGATGCTCGGCGGTCTGGCCGATCCGGTCCTGGACGGCCAGCGGATCTTCCGCGAACGTCCTCGAGGCCATGGCCCATCCCGGCCGCGTCGTGACTCTGCCTGCTCCGACCGAGCCGCCGCCTCCGCTCGATGGCCGGCGCGGCGGCGATCTGCCTGGCCCTGCTCGACTTCGAGACGCCGCTCTGGCTCGATCGGAGCCGCCGCGACGCCCGGGGCCATCGAGTACCTCCGCTTCCATTGCGGCGCGCCCATCGTGGCGACGCCCGCAGACGCGCCGCGTTCGCGCTGATTGTCGAGCCCGCGTCGGATGCCGCCGCTCGAGGTCTTCGCGTCGGGCACGGACGAGTAGCCCGACCGCTCGGTCACCCTGATCGTCCAGGTCGACGCCTCCAACCGGTGGGCCACCGGCTCACGGGCCCGGGGATCGCCGGCGAGTCCTCGCTCGGGGCTGAGGGGCTCCCCGAGCAATTCTGGGCCATGCTGCTGAAAAATCACGCCATGTTCCCGCGCGGCGTGGACGTCCTCCTCGCGGCGGGCATGCTGGTGGCCGCGCTGCCTCGCACCACGCGCGTGGAGCCCGAGCCATGTATGTCGCGGTGAAGGGCGGGGAGGGCGCCATCGACGACGCGCATCGCCTGCTGGCCGAGGAGCGCCGCGGCGATCCCGCGTCGCCCGAGCTGTCGCTCCTGCCAGATCGACGAGCAGCTCGGCGCTCGCGGTCGATCGCGTCATGAGCGAGGGCTCGCTCTACGACCGCGAGCTGGCGGCGCTCGCCATCAAGCAGGCGCGCGGCGATCTCGTCGAGGCGATCTTTCTGCTGCGCGCGTACCGGACGACGCTGCCGCGCTTCGGCGCGAGCTGCCGCTCGACACGCCCGCGATGTCGCTCCACCGACGCATCTCGGCGACGTTCAAGGATCTGCCCGGCGGTCAGATCCTCGGGCCCACCTTCGACTACACGCACCGGCTCCTGGACTTCGTCCTTGCGCGTGCGGGCCAACGGCACCCCTCGCCCCGGCGAACCGCGACGGCGGAGGGGACCCTGCCGCCGCGGCGACTCCGTGGCTCGATCCGCTGCCGCGGGTCGTCGACCTGCTCGACTCCGAGGGGCTCATCGAGAGCGAGCCGCCCGACGGCGTGACCGACCCGGTGGCGGATCTCACGCGGCGAGCCGCTCACGCTTCCCCGCGGCCGCGCGACGTGCGACTGCAGAGCCTCGCGCGGGGCGACGAGGGCTTCCTCCTGGCGCTGGGCTACGCGACCCAGCGGGGCTACGGGCTATCACCACCCCTTCGCCGGGGAGATCCGCCAGCGGCGACGTCGACGGTGGAGCTCGCAGCCCGAGGAGCTGGGATTCGCCGATCGCGATCGGCGAGATCACGGTGACCGAGTGCCAGATGGTGAACCAGTTCTCGGGCTCGGCGACGGCCCCGCCGCAGTTCACGCGCGGCTACGGCCTGGCGTTCGGACACGCGGAGCGCAAGGCCATGGCCATGGCGCTGGTCGATCGCGCGCTCGCGCGCCGGCGAGCTCGGCGAGACACGGACGTCGCCGACGCAGGACGAGGAGTTCGTCCTCTCCCACAGCGACAACGTCGAGGCGTCGGGCTTCGTCCAGCACCTGAAGCTGCCGCACCACGTGGACTTCCAGTCAGAGCTGGTCCTGCTGCGCACGCTGCGCGCCGGGCGTCGACGCGGTCCCCGAGCCGATGAACGGCTACAACTTCGCCTACCTCGACGAGCAGACCAAGCGGATGATCCGCCGCGCGATCCTCAAGGCGATCGCCATTCCGGGTCACCAGGTGCCGTTCGGCAGCCGCGAGATGCCGCTGCCGTACGGGTGGGGAACCGGCGGCATCCAGGTCACGGCCAGCGTGATCGGCGCCGACGACGTGCTGAAGGTCATCGACCAGGGCGCCGACGACACCACCAACGCCGTCAGCATCCGGCGCTTCTTCCAGCCGACGACCGGCGTGCGCACGACGACGCGCACCGACGAGGCCACGCTGATCCAGACGCGACACCGCGTTCCCGAGACGCCGCTGCGGGAAGGGCAGATCGTCGTCTTCCAGGTGCCGATCCCGGAGCCGCTGCGCTGGCTCGAGCCGCGCGAGACCGAGACGCGCACGATGCACGCGCTCGAGGAGTACGGCGTCATGCACGTGAGGCTCTACGAGGACATCGCGCGCCACGGCCGGGTGGCGACCGGCTACGACTACCCGGTCATGGTCAACGGGCGATACCTCATGCGCCCCTCGCCGATCCCCAAGTTCGACAACCCCAAGCTCGACCGCAACCCGGCGCTCCTCCTCTTCGGCGCCGGCCGCGAGAAGCGGATCTACGCCGTGCCGCCGTACACGGCGGTGCGGAGCCTCGACTTCGAGGACCACCCGTTCGACGATCGAGCGTGGGAGCAGCCCTGCGCGCTTCTGCGGCGCCGGCCGGGAGCCTTCCTCGACGAGATCGTGGTCGACGACAAGGGCGGGCGCATGTTCGTGTGCTCGGACACCGACTACTGCGCGCGGCGACGGGCGCCAGGCGACCGGCGGAGTCGACGTCGTGAGCGTCGACCGGCCGCTCCTGCGCGTGCGCGGGCTGACGCAAGCACTACGGCGCCCGCCTCGGCTGCCTGGACGTGGGGTTCGACCTCTGGCCAGGCGAGGTGCTCGGCATCGTCGGCGAGTCGGGGTCGGGCAAGACCACGCTGCTCGCGCTGCTGGCCGGGCGGCTCGACGCCGCGCGCGGGCAGCGCGGAGTTCCGCACGCGCGACGGCCGCGTCGTCGACGTCCTGCGGCTGCCCGAGCCGATGCGCCGGCGGCTGCTCCGCACCGACTGGGGCATCGTCCACCAGAACCCGCGCGACGGCCTGCGCATGTCGGTGACGGCGGGCGCCAACGTGGGCGAGCGCCTGATGGCGATCGGCGAGCGCCACTATGGACGCATCCGCGCAAGAGGCGCTCGACTGGCTGGACCACGTCGAGATCGACGGGGACCGGCTCGACGACCTGCCCGAGCACCTTCTCGGGCGGCATGCAGCAGCGGCTGCAGATCGCGCGCAACCTCGTCACCCGGCCGCGGCTCGTGCTCATGGACGAGCCGACGGGCGGCCTCGACGTCTCGGTGCAGGCGCGGCTCCTCGACCTCCTGCGCGGCCTCGTGCGCGACCTCGAGCTGGCCGCGGTCGTGGTGACCCACGACCTGGCCGTCACGCGGCTGCTCGCGCACCGGCTGCTCGTCATGCGGCGGGGAGAGATCGTGGAGTCCGGACTGACCGACCAGGTGCTCGACGATCCCCAGCATCCCGTACACGCAGCTCCTCGTCGCCTCGGTGCTCCCCCATGAGCGCGCCGGTCGACCGAGGGCGCCGTCGCCGTCCTCGACCTCGAAAAGACCTTCACGCTGCACACGCAGGGCGGCGTCCGCCTGCCCGTCCTGCGCGGCGTGAGCCTCGCCGTCGAGCCTGGCGAGTGCGTCGTGCTCGCCGACCCGTCGGGCGCGGGCAAGAGCACGCTGCTCCGCGCCGTCTACGGCAACTACCGGCCGCAGGCCGGGCGCATCCTCGTGCGCCACGGCGGCGGCGATCGTCGACATGGTCGGCGCCGAGCCGCGGACGTGCTCGACGTGCGGCGGCGGACCATCGGCTACGTGAGCCAGTTCCTGCGCGTGATCCCGCGCGTGCCTGACCCTCGACGTCGTGACCGAGCCGCTGCGCGCGCTCGGCGTGGCGCGCGAGGAGGCGCGCGAGCGCGGCGCGCGCGATGCTCGCCCGGCTGCGGATTCCCGGAGCGGCTCTGGACGCTCTCGCCCGTGACGTTCTCGGGCGGCGAGCAGCAGCGCGTGAACGTCGCGCGGGTCTTCGTGGCGCGACTACCCGATCCTGCTCCTCGACGAGCCCACCGCCTCGCTCGACGCGGTCAGCCGCGCCCTCGTCGTGCGAGCTCATCAACGAGGCCCGCGCGGCGCGGCACGGCCATCCTCGGCACCTTCCACGACGGCACCGAGGTGCGCGGCGACATCGCGCACGCCGCGTGGTCGACCCTCGACGAGGCCGCGGCATGAGGCGAGCTCATCCTCACCAACGCGCGCGTGGTCGACGCGCCACGCCACCGTTCACGGGGACGCTGCGCATCGTCGCCGGCGCCATCGAGGCCGTCGAGCGCGGCCGCGTCCCGCGTTCCGGGCGCGTGGACCTCGACGGCGACTTCCTGCTCCCGGGCCTGGTCGAGCTGCACACCGACATGCTCGAGAAGCACGCTGGTACCCCGCCCCGGTGTCCGCTGGCCGGCCTTCGCCGCCGTCGTCGCCCACGACGCGCAGCTCGCGGCCGCGGGCATCACCACGGTGCTCGACGGCCTCGCGGTCGGCTACGTGATCGACAGCCACGCGCGGCCGCGCGACCCGCGGCCCTTCGCCGAGGCCATGCGCGCACGGCCCAGAGCCGCGGCCTCCTGCGCGTCGAGCACTTCCTCCACATGCGGTGCGAGGTCAGCACGGAGTACGTGCTCGACGACTTCGAGCCCTTCGCCGAAGACCCGCTCGTCCGGCTCGTCTCCCTCATGGACCACACGCCGGGACAGCGGCAGTTCGTGACGTGGACGAAGTACCGCGAGTACAACCAGGGCAAGTACGGGCTGAGCGACGCCGAGATCGCGGCGCTGATTGCCAAGCGGCGCGAGGACCAGGCGCGCGTTCGGCGAGCGGCATCGCGCGGCCATCGTCCGGCTCTGCCACAAGCACGGGCTGCCGATGGCCAGCCACGACGATGCCACCACTGCGCCACGTCGAGGAGGCGGTGCAGGCCGGGCGTCGTCATCGCGGAGTTTCCGACGACGGTGGAGGCGGCGCGCGCCGCTCGCGCCTACCTGGCCATCCGGGTGGCCGGCGCGCCCAACCTCGTCCTGCGGCCGCTCGCACTCGGGCAACGTCTCGGCGGCCGAGCTGGCCGCGCACGGGCTCCTCGATATCCTCTCGTCCGACTACGTGCCGGCGAGCGCGCTCCACGCCGCCTTCATGCTCCATCAGCAGGGCGTTCAGTTGCCCGAGGCGGTCGCGACGGTGACGGCAACGCCGGCCCATCGCGCGGCCTGAACGACCGCGGCGAGATCGCGCCCGGACGCCGCGCGGACCTGGTTCGCGTGCGGGTCGCGGACGGCTTGCCGGTGGTGCAGTCGGTGTGGCGCGCCGGTCGGCGCGTCGCCTGAGCGCGGCGAGCCGCACTGGTAGCGGTGAGCCGCTGAAGCAGCCAACCCGCCGAAGCCGGCAAGCTCGCTGAGGCAGCAAGGCCGCCGAGGTGGGCCGCCCGGCCGCGCTCGCTACGCAGACGTCACGCGCTCGTCATCACGCTGAAACGTCCTCCCGCAAGAGTGGGCCGTGGTGTGTCGCCGCCGCGTTCGATCCATCCCAGCAGGAGGCCGTCCATGTCATTCGACGCCGAGCCCGTCTCGAACACGTCTTCGAATCGCAGCCTTGCCGATCTCGTGTCAGCGCGGCTCTCGCGCCGGCACCTTCTGACCGGCGGCCTCGTCGCCGCGGGCGCCCAACTTCTGGGTCCGGCCCTGCCCGGCGGCCGCGCGGCGGGCCAGGGCAGCCTGCTCGGCTTTGCCGGAATTCCCCTGTCGACAGCCGACAGTGTCGCCGTGCCCGCGGGCTATGCGGTGGACGTCCTCTACGCGTGGGGCGATCCCATCTCGTCCGGTCCCGCATTCAAGCCCGACGCCAGCAATGGCGTGGAAGACCAGATGGCGCAGGCGGGCATGCACCACGACGGTATCCACTTCTTCCCGCTCCCCGCGGGCGGCACCAGCTCGACGCACGGTCTCCTCGCCGTCAACCACGAGTACACGGACGACGGGTTGCTCCACCCGGGGGGCATGGAGCCATGGACGGCGGAGAAAGTGCGGAAGAGCCAGGCCGCTCACGGGGTCGCCGTCGTCGAGGTCCGCCTCGAGAATGGCCGATGGGGCGTGGTGCGGCCGTCGACCTACGCGCGCCGGATCACCGCGTTCACGCCGATTCGCGTGAGCGGCCCCGCGGCGGAGCACGCATGGCTGCAGACTGCCGCCGACCCCACCGGGCGCAGCCTCCTCGGCACGGTAAACAACTGTGCCCATGGTCACACGCCGTGGGGGACCTATCTCACATGCGAGGAGAACTTCAACGGCTACTTCATCA
Source organism: uncultured Candidatus Rokubacteria bacterium (assembly GCA_963848005.1). Taxonomy (GTDB): domain Bacteria; phylum Methylomirabilota; class Methylomirabilia; order Rokubacteriales; family CSP1-6; genus CAVWFS01. Next base: position 19,328 of record CAWKCA010000006.1, on the reverse strand, counting down.
ACCGCTCCGGCACCGTCCCCGAGCTCCAGCGCCGCTACGGGGTCACCGAGCGGGGAGGCGGCTACCGGTGGCACGAGCACGACCCGCGCTTCGACGCCGCGGCGCACCCGAACGAACCGAACCGGTTTGGCTGGGTAGTCGAGGTGGATCCGTACGATCCCCAGCACGAGGCGGTGAAGCACACCGCGCTGGGCCGTCTGAAGCACGAGGGCGCGACGGTCACGGTGGCGCGGGACCGCCGCGTCGTCGTCTACATGGGGGACGACGAGCGCTTCGAGTACATCTACAAGTTCGTGAGCCGCGACCCCTGGGACCCCGCCGGGACCGGGCCGCCAACATGGGCGTCCTCGAGAACGGGACACTCTACGTCGCCCGCTTCGACGCGGACGGCTCCGGTGAATGGCTCGAGCTCGTCCACGGCAAGAATGGTCTCGACGCCGGCGCGGGCTTTGTCTCCCAGGCCGAGATTGTCACCAACGCCCGCGGCGCCGCCGACCGCGCCGGGGCCACCAAGATGGATCGGCCGGAGTGGATTGCCGTGCATCCGAAGACGGGCGAGGCCTACTGCGCTCTCACGAACAACGTCAACCGCGGCAAGGCGGGCGCCCCCGGACCCGACCGGGCCAACCCGCGCGCGGACAACGCCTTTGGCCACATCATCCGGTGGCGCGAGAAGAGTGGCGACCCGGCGTCTGTGCGCTTCGACTGGGACGTGTTCGTCCTGTGTGGCGACCACACCCTGGCCGACGCCAACAAGCACGGGAACATCAGGGGCGACGTGTTCGGCTCTCCCGACGGCCTGTGGTTCGATGCCCGCGGCGTCCTCTGGATCCAGACCGACGTGTCCACGAGCGTGCTGAACAAGGGGGACTACGCGAAGACCGGGAACAACCAGATGCTGGCGGCCGATCCCGCCACTCGCGAGGTGCGCCGCTTTCTCACGGGTCCGAATGGCTGCGAGATCACCGGGGTCATCGCCACGCCGGATGGAGCCAGCATGTTCGTCAACATCCAGCACCCGGGGGAGACGGCGAGCGAGCGGAGTAATCCGGCCTCGCCCACGGCGGTGAGCTCGTGGCCCGAGGGTGCCACGGGCGGACGGCCGCGCTCGGCCACCATCGTGATCCGGCGAACCGACGGCGGAATCATCGGCGCCTGACCGCCGCGCCCGAGGCGGGCGGCGCGCAGAGCGCGGCGACGCGTGGACGGTGGCGGAAGTTTTACCTCCCCGTCATCGTCCTGTAACCCCTCTCAGGGACACTCCGCCCATGACAACCACGAGCCGGGACACTAGCCCAGGTATGGCCGGTCGACGCCGATCCGAATCTCGCGAGCTGGTCGTGGCGCCACGGCTCGCCCGCGTCTTGGTGGTAGAGGACGAGCAGGACGTGGCGGAGCTGATCCGGTTCAACCTCTCGCGCGAGGGCTACGACGTGCAGGTGGCCCTCAACGGCGCCGAGGCCCTGCGCCAGGCGCGCGAGTTCCGCCCCGAGGTCATCCTCCTCGACATCATGGTGCCGCAGCTCAACGGCTGGGAGGTGTGCCGCCGGCTCAAGCAGGAGCCGGAGACGCGAGCCATCCCCGTCATCATGGTGACGGGCCGGGTCGAAGAGGGCGACAAGGTCCTCGGCTTCGAGTTGGGCGCCGACGACTACGTCACCAAGCCGTTCTCGCCGCGCGAGCTGGTGGCGCGCGTGCGCGCCGTGCTGCGGCGTGGACGGTCCGCGGAATCTCCCGCCAAGAAGAGCCATCTCAGCTCCGGTGAGCTGGAGATCGACCGCCACCGCTTCGAAGTGACCATGCGCGGCACGCCCGTGGAGCTGACCCGCAAGGAGTTCGAGTTGCTGGCCGCGCTCGTGGCCACGCCCGGCCGCGTGTTCGGGCGGGAAGAGTTGCTGGACCTCGTCTGGGGCCACGACGGGTTCGTCGAGCCGAGGACGGTCGATGTTCACGTGGCGCGCCTGCGCGGGAAGTTCACCGGGGCCAACCTGCCGGCGCCCGGGATCGAGACGGTCCGGGGCGTGGGGTATCGCTTTCGCGACGAGCCCCGAGCGTCTTCGTAACACGTTTGTAACGCCACGGTCATGGGAACGAAACACATGCGGTGGATCATGACGTCCACAAGGAGAAGGATATGAAGATGAAGAGTGTCTTAGCGGCAGTGGCCACGGTGGCCCTCACGACCGCCTGGGGTTACGCGTCGGGGCCGCCGCAGCTCGATCCCGGATTGACGGCGTACAAGGCGGTGTCTGGCGTGAGCGGCAATATCTCCAGCATCGGCTCGGACTCCCTCAACAACCTCATGACCTTGTGGGCCGAGAGCTTCGGCAAGTTCTATCCGAACGCGAAGATCCAGATCGAGGGCAAGGGCTCGTCCACCGCCCCGCCCGCGCTGATCTCGGGCACGGCCCAGCTCGGGCCGATGTCTCGCGAGATGAAGGGCACCGAGGTCGACGCCTTCGAGAAGAAGTACGGCTACAAGCCCACGCCGATCCGGACCTCGGTCGACGCGCTTGCCGTGTTCGTCAACAAGGACAATCCCATCAAGTGTCTGAGCATCGCCCAGGTCGACGCGATCTTCTCGAAGTCGCGGCGTCACGGCGGCAAAGAGGACATCAAGACGTGGGGCCAGCTCGGCCTGACGGGCGACTGGGCCAGCAAGCCGCTGAGCCTCTACGGTCGCAACTCGGCCTCCGGCACCTACGGGTTCTTCAAGGAGCACTCGTTGAAGAACGGCGACTACAAGGATGAGGTGAAGGAGCAGCCCGGCTCGGCGTCGGTGGTGCAGGGCGTGACGGTGGATCGGTATGGCATCGGGTACAGCGGGATCGGCTACGCGACCGCCGGAGTGCGACCCGTGCCGCTTTCCGAGAAGGACGGCGGCAAGTGCATCGAGGCCACGGCGGACAATGCGTACAGCGGTTCCTACCCGCTCGCCCGGTTCCTTTACGTGTACGTCAACAAGGCTCCCGGCAAGACGCTCGATCCGCTGACCCGGGAATTCGTGAAGCTCATGGTGTCCAAGGACGGTCAGGAGGCGGTCATCAAGGACGGTTACTTCCCGATCCCCGCGTCGATCGCCAAGGAAGAGCTGGCCAAGGTTCAGTAGGTGGCCGCTAACGTCGAGGCCCTACGAGAGGGCGGGCCGGGCACAAGGGCCCGCCCTCTCGTCGTCTCCAAGGCGCGGACGGACCGACGGGTCCTTCTCGACCGCCTCGCCTCGCGTCTCGTGGTGGGCGGCGGCCTCATCATCATCGCCGCCATCCTCGCCATCCTGTTCGTCATCATCGTGGAGATCTACCCGCTGTTCAAAGCTCCGGTGGCCCACTGGATGGCCGCGCACCAGATGGCCGGGGTCGGTCCCGACGAGGCCCTCCGTGCGGGTGGTCTCGGGGTCGACGAGTATCGCGAGATCGCCTTCGGCGTGACGGGCACCGAGGTGAGGTTCATGAATCTGCGGACGGGTGCCGCCTTGCCAGCGGTGTCCGTCCCCGGCCTGGACGGGGCCCGCATCGTGGCCGTCGATCCCACGGGCAAGGACCGCTTCGCGCTCGGCACCAGCGATGGTCGCGTCATCCCCCTCGACGTGAAGTTCGACGTGCAGTTCAAGGACGGGGGGCGAACCGTCGTCCCGCAGCCGGTGTTCGGCCCTCCCGCGGTCGTCGATCCCTCCGGGAAGCGGCCGATCCTGAGAGCCGCGTACGCCGCGACGAAGGAGGGACCGCTCACCGTCGCCCAGCTCGGTCCCAGAGAGCTGGTCGTCCAGACCGTGGTCGAGAAGAAGGGACTGATCGGAGGGGGGACGCGAGAAGAGTCCCTGGCGCCGCTGACCGTCGACGTCGATGGCGACGTGACCGCCCTGAAGCTGGATGGCCGCGGAGAGGACCTCTTCCTGGGGACCTCCCGCGGTCACGTCGTGTGGTACAGCATGCGCGACCGGGCGACGCCCACGAAAACCGACGTCGTGGAGACTGCGACGGGGGGCGGCGCGCCCATCACGGCCATGGAGTTTCTCATCGGTGATCGAAGCCTCGTGGTGGGCGACGGCGCCGGCCGCGTGTCGTCGTGGCAGGTGGTCCCCCCGCCGCAAGGGGGCGCGGCCCGGCTCACACGCATCTACGATTTCACCAAGCACGACGCGCCGGTGGTGGCGCTGTCCGCCTCGAAGCGCGACAAGGGGTTCGTGAGTGGCGACGCCCAGGGTGGCGTGCACCTCAACTACGGCACGTCGGGCGCCACCCTCCTGTCGCTGCGGGCCGCGAGCGGCTCGGTGCGGTCGCTGGCCTACGCGCCGAAGGCGGACGGGGTTCTGGTGGCGGATGCTCGGGGCAGTGTCGGGGAATGGCGCGTCGACAACCCTCACCCCGAGATCACCCTGAAGACGCTGTTCGGCAAGGTCTGGTACGAGGGGTACTCGGCCCCGGACTACGTGTGGCAGTCGACCGGCGGGACGGACGACTTCGAGGCCAAGTTCAGCCTGACTCCCCTCGTCTTCGGAACGCTCAAGGGAACGTTCTACGCTCTTCTGCTCGCCGTACCCCTGGCGTTGCTGGCGGCGCTCTACGTGAGCGAGTTCATGCACCCCGAGATCAAGGCGTACGTCAAGCCGACCGTCGAGATCATGGCGGCGCTGCCGAGCGTCGTCCTGGGTTTCCTCGCCGGCCTCTGGCTCGCTCCGGTGCTCGAGCGCATCGTGCCGGGACTGGCCCTGCTTCCGCTGGTCGAGGCCGTCTGCATCGTCGGGGCGTTGCTGCTGTGGCGAACCCTTCCGCTCACCGTCCGCGGGCGGGTCCGGCCTGGTGCAGAGATCCTGTTGCTGATCCCGGTGGTGATCGTGGGCGCCTGGATCGCGTTCGGCCTGGGCGGTCTGGTGGAGCTGCGCCTCCTGGGTGGTGACTACCGGGGCTGGCTGCTGTCGACCTTCGGATTGACCTACGACCAGCGGAATTCCGTGGTGGTGGGCGTGGCCATGGGCTTCGCGGTGATTCCCATCATCTTCACGATTGCCGAGGACTCGCTGGCGAACGTCCCCCAGCACCTGCGCGCGGGGTCGCTGGCCCTGGGGGCGAACCGCTGGCAGACGGCGATGCGTATCGTGCTGCCCACGGCCAGCCCGGGCATCTTCTCCGCCGTCATGATCGGCTTCGGGCGCGCGGTGGGGGAGACCATGATCGTGCTCATGGCCACCGGCAATACGCCGCTCATGGACTGGTCGATCTTCAACGGCTTTCGAGCCCTGTCCGCGAACATCGCCGTGGAGCTTCCGGAGGCGCCGGAGGGGGGGACGCTCTTCCGGGTCCTGTTCCTGGCCGCGTTTCTGCTCTTCTGCCTGACCTTCGCCCTGAACACGGTCGCCGAGGTGGTGCGGCTCCGCCTGCGTCAGAAGTTCCGCTACCTATGACGACGCCCGGGGACGAGATGAAGAAGCTCTGGACGAGCGGCGAGCCCTTCATCTGGTTGACCGGTGGAGCCCTGGCCGTCTCCCTGCTCATGGTGGTCGGTCTGATCGGGCTGATCCTCTACAGCGGCCTCGGCTTCTTCTGGCCGGCCAGTGTCCTGCAAGTGACGCTGAAGGACGGCAAAGTCCTGACGGGCCTCGTGGTGGCGCGAGAGGGCATTCACGGAAAACTCGGCGAGTACCGGATCAAGATCAAGGTCGGTAACCGCGACCTCTACGGGGCGGACTTCGTGTGGGTGGACGAGGCGAACATCGCCACGCGTGCCTACCCCACCGACGTCGCGGTGATCGACCGCACGGAGTGGGGCACCTTGATCGGCACCATCACGGCCGTGAAGGACGGCGGGCGGGTGGTGGCCAGCGGATTCGCGGCGGCCCTCGCCGAGCTCGACCGGCGCCTGCCCGAGGTGGGGACGCTCCGGCGGCAGATCACGCGCATCGAAAAGAGCGAGATCGGCGCCATCAATCATCAGCAGGAGCAGATCCGCCTCCGCCTGCGGAAGCTCGAGCTGAAGGGCGAATCGAGCGGCCCGCGGGTGGAGGCCCTGCGCACGGAGATGGCGCGGGCTCAGGAACGCTACGCCCAGGAGGAGGCCCGCCTGGCCGAGCTCAAGAAGCGGCAGACCTTGAGCCTGGTGGTGGCGGCTGACGGCGGCAAGGAGAAGGACCTGCCGTTTGCCCAGATCGTGGACGTGTACTTCCCCAATCGGATGAGCGTGCTGGCCAAGAGCGGGCACTACCTGGCTGGCCTCTGGCACTTCGTCGCTGACGATCCTCGCGAGTCGAATACCGAGGGCGGGGTCTTCCCGGCCATCTTCGGGACCGTGATGATGGTCTTCATCATGAGCATCATCGTGACGCCGCTCGGCGTGCTGGCCGCCTTCTACCTGCGCGAGTACGCCAAGCAAGGCACCTTCGTGAGCACGGTCCGCATCGCCGTCAACAACCTGGCGGGCGTTCCGTCGATCGTCTTCGGGGTCTTCGGCGTGGGTTTCTTCATCTACCTGGTGGGCGGCACCCTCGACCGGTTCTTCTTCCCCGAGGTGCTGCCCACGCCGACCTTCGGGACGGGGGGCATCCTCTGGGCCTCGCTCACCTTGGCCGTCTTGACCATTCCGGTGGTCATCGTGGCCACCGAGGAAGGCCTGGCCGCCATCCCACGGGGAATGCGCGAGGCCTCCCTGGCGCTGGGCGCCACCAAGCTGGAGACGACCCTGCGCGTGGTCCTGCCCGCGGTCATGCCGTCGATCCTGACCGGGCTCATCCTGGCCATGGCGCGGGCGGCGGGAGAGGTGGCGCCCCTCATGATCACCGGCGTGGTCAAACTGGCGCCGGCGCTGCCCGTCGACGGCTTCTGGCCGTTCCTGCATCTCGACCGCAAGTTCATGCACCTGGGCTTTCACATCTACGACGTGGGCTTCCAGTCGCCCAACGTGGATGCGGCGCGGCCGATGGTGTTCGCCACGACCCTGCTCCTGCTGCTCATCGTCGTGCTCATGAACCTGTTTGCCATCACCTTGCGGAACCGGCTGCGCCGGAAGTACGCGACGTCGGCTGTCTAGCATGTGCCCACCGCGCCCGCGGTCGAGGGGAGACCATCGATGCAAGTGACGGCCAGCCTGAATCCACACGCCGCCCCGGCCGGTATCATGGAAGCGCCGATGGTCGAGATCGAGAAGCTGAACCTCTGGTACGGGGCGAAGCAGGCCCTCAAGGACATCTCGATGTCCGTGCCCAAGCACCGCATCACCGCCTACATCGGCCCTTCGGGCTGCGGCAAGAGCACGTTGCTCCGCTGCCTCAACCGCATGAACGACCTCGTGGACGGTGTGCGGACCACCGGGACCATTCGCATCGGCGGGACCGACATCTACGGGCCCGACCTGGACGTGACGGAGCTGCGCAAGCGCGTGGGGATGGTCTTCCAGAAGTCGAACCCCTTCCCCAAGTCGATCTACGAGAACGTCGCCTATGGCCCGCGCATCCTGGGGGTCAGCGGCCGGAGCGACCTCGACGGCCTCGTGGAGCGCAGCCTGCGCGACGCCGCCCTGTGGGACGAGGTGCACGATCGGTTGCACGACAGCGCGCTGGGGCTCTCCGGCGGCCAGCAACAGCGCCTGTGCATCGCCCGCGCCATCGCCGTGGAGCCCGACGTCCTGCTCATGGACGAGCCCTGCTCGGCCCTCGACCCCATCGCCACCGCCAAGATCGAGGAGCTGATGCTGGAGCTGAAGAACAGCTATACGATCGTGATCGTGACGCACAATATGCAGCAGGCCGCCCGGGTCTCCGACTACACGGGGTTCATGCTGCTCGGGGAGCTGGTGGAGTTCGGGGTCACCCGGGAGCTGTTCACCAATCCGCGCGACAAGCGGACCGAGGACTACATCACGGGCCGCTTCGGCTAGGCTCGGGGGACACGATGCAGCGACACTTCCACGAAGAGCTGGAGACGCTCAAGCAGACCCTGCTGGCCATGGGCGGGCTGGTCGAAGACCAGATCCGTCGGGTGCTGCGCGCCCTCGTCGAGCGCGACAGCGACCTCGCCCAGGAGGTCATCGACCGGGATCGCGAGGTGAACTCGTACGACGTCGAGGTCGACGAGAAGTGCGTGGAGCTGCTGGCCCTGCACCAGCCGACGGCCGGCGACCTGCGCTTCATCACCACGGCGATGAAGATCGTCACCGATCTGGAGCGCATCGGCGACCAGGCCGTGAACATTGGCCAGCGCGTGCTCGAGCTGAACCGGGAGCCACAGCTCAAGCCCTACATCGACCTGCCGCGGATGGCCGAGCAGGCCCAGCGCATGGTGAAGGAGAGCCTGGACGCCTTCGTGGCGCGCGACACCGAACTGGCCCGGCAAGTGTGCGGCGAGGACGATGCCGTCGACGCCCTCAAGGAGCAGATCTTCCGCGAGCTGCTCACCTTCATGATGGAAGACCCCAAGACCATCCCCCGGGCCATCCGCCTGATCCTCATCTCGCGCTTCCTGGAGCGCGTGGCCGACCACGCCACCAACATCGCCGAGATGGTGATCTACATGGTGGAGAGCAAGATGGTCCGCCATACGCTGGCGTGATTACATGGGGGGCTCCGGGCGCCCCCCAAGCCCCCCGATCGCTCGGGGCACCCCGGCGGACCCGGGGCGCTCCTTGGTCGTCGTGCTGGCGGGGCTGCCCGCCAGCGGCAAGACGACCGTCGCGGGACGTCTCCACCGCCGCCTCGGGGGCGTCCTGATCCGGAGCTGTGACGTCTACACGGCCCTCGGCATCGACCTGCCGGGGTGGGTGGAGCGGACGGCGGGATTCACGCGGGACCTGGCGGCTACGACGCCGCTCGCGATGGCGCCTACGTGGAAATGGCTCGACGCCTGCGTGAGGCGCTTGCCACCGACGAGGGGATGGTGATCCTCGACGCCGTGCACGGCGAGCGGACGCATCGGCAGACGGTGCGGCGGGTCTCCGAGGAGGGGGCGCCGCCACCGTCATGGTCCTGTGCTGCTGCGACGACCTGCAGGAGATCGAGCGCCGATTCGCGTCGCGGCGCGGGCGGGAGCGCGAGCCGGAGTGCGAGGCGAGTGACCTCGCCGTCTATCGGGACATCCGCCGGCGCTGGCAGGACCCCGCCGCGGACCGGCCGGCCTGGTCGATCATCGCCGTCGACACCTGTCGGGGCACGGTGTCGCCGCCGGCCGAGCCGGCGGTGGCGACCCGCATCGCCGCGGCACTGATCCCATAGCCCCCGTTCTGATCGCACGGCCTCCCGATGGCACATTCTGAGCGCGGTGAGCCTTCCTGACCTGGTCCTCCTCGCCGCCAACGCCGTGTACTCGACCTCGTACGTGGCCTCGCGGGTTGTCCTCGAGCAGATCCCGCCGGCCACCCTCGCCCTCATCCGGCTGAGCCTCGGCGCGCTCGTGTTGATCCTGGCCTGCCGCGGACGCCTCGGCCTGGGGCGTCGCACGCCGGTGTCCGGAGCCGACCGCTGGCGGATCGCGGCCATGGGGATCGTCGGGTTCGCGGCCGCCTTCGCGCTCTCGCACTGGGGCATCGTGCGCTCGACGGCCACCAACGCCGCGCTGCTCATCATCGTGGAGCCGATGTCGGTCATCCTGCTCGCCCCGTCTCTCCTCGGCGAGCGCCTGACGCGCCGGGAAGGGGCAGGGGCGATCCTGGCCCTGGCGGGCACCGTGCTCGTGGTGGTGAACGGTATTCCGGGACTGAGCGAGCACCTCGTCCCGCACTGGCGCGGTGACGCGCTCCTCATCCTGGCGGGAATCGCCTATGGTTCCTACTCCCTGTTCGGGCGTGAGGTGCTCCTCCGCCACGATCCTCTCCGCGTGACGGCGCAATCGATCCTGTGGGGCGCGCTGGCCATGGCGCCCGTGGCCGCCCTGGAGATGGCGGCGCTGCGGACCGTCGTGTGGAGTCCCGGCCTCCTGCTCGGCGTGATCTACCTGGCGCTGGTCATCACCGCGTTCGGCTATCTGATCTGGAACTGGGCACTGGCCCGGATCCCGGCGCCGCGGGCAGCCATCTTCCTCAGCCTGCAACCAGTCCTCGGCGCCGGGCTGGGGATCGTCCTCCTGGGCGAGGCCTTCACCGCCTTCACCGCGGTGGGGGGCGCGCTCATCGTCGCGGGTCTCGTCGTGACCGTGAGGCGCGCGGCGACGTGACGGTATACTGAGACCGTGGCTGAAGTTCGCCGGTATCAGTCGAAGAGCGACGCGGCCAACCGCCTGATCCTCGACCTGCTCGAGGTGGCCGGGATTCCCCTCGAGGGCCGCGGGGTGTATCAGCAGCTCCTCACCACCGTTCTCAAGCTTCACGACGATGGGGCCCTGGTCGGCGATCTCAAGATCGCCAACACCGCCCTCAAGGAGATGCGCTACGCCTACAAGGTCTTCGCGCCGTACCGCCACGCGCGCAAGGTGACGGTCTTCGGCTCCGCGCGCACCGCCCCCACCGAGCCGGCGGCGGTGGCGGCGCGGGAATTCGGGCAGCGCATGGTCGAGGCCGGCTGGATGGTCATCACCGGGGCTGGCGATGGGATCATGGGCGCGGCCCAGGAAGGGGCGCGGGGCGAGCAGAGCTTCGGCCTCAACATCCGGCTCCCCTTCGAGCAGGAAGCCAATCCCTGGATCGCCACCGACCCCAAGCTCGTCACCTTCAAGTACTTCTTCACGCGCAAGCTCTTCCTGGTGAAGGAGGCCAGCGCCCTCACCCTCTTCCCGGGAGGCTTCGGGACGATGGACGAGACCTTCGAGGTCCTGACCCTCATGCAGACGGGGAAGGCCACCATCATCCCGATGGTCATGGTGGAGGCGGGAGAGCGGCCCTACTGGTCGCGCTGGGAGGCGTGGGTGCGCGAGGTTCTCGTCGCGCAGCGACTGATTTCCGCGGAAGACGCCGCGTTCTACCGCATCGTCGGCTCCGTGGAGGACGCGGTGGAGGAGGTCACGCGCTTCTACCGCGTGTATCACTCGGCGCGGATCGTGGGTCAGAACCTGGTCTTCCGGCTGCAGCGTCCCCTCGGCCCCGCCGCCGTGCTGGAGATCCAGCACCGCTTCGCGGATATCTTGCGCGGGCCCGTGGAGGAGGTGGCGGGACCCGTCCGCCGCGAGCACCCCGAGTTTCCCGAGCTGGCGCGCCTCGTGCTGCCGTTCAATCGCGCGTCGTACGCCCGTCTGCGCGAGCTGATCGACTTCGTGAACTCCACGGAGGACTGAGGGCTCACCCAGGATTGCCGGCCCGCATTCGCCCGGGCCGCGATCGGGCGCTAGTCGGGCTCCGCGCGCTCCTCGGTGACCTGGCACTCCGTGCAGACCCACGTGCGCAAGACCTGCTTCGTCTGCGGGTCACGGCGCAGGGTCCAGGGCATGAAGGCGCGCCGCCCGCAGCGGCCGCAGCGCTCGGCGTGGGCGCCGGCCTGCATGCTCGAGGGGAGCCACGGGATCTTCGCGGGCATCGGAAGCGATCTTATCATTCACATGGGGGCCCCGACATGGCCCCCAAACCCCCAGCGCTCGGAGCGCCCCGGCCAAGCCGGAGCGCTCCTCGATGTTGGTTGGAGGCCGGCCGCCTCTCCCCCGGAATGCTCCTCGATGTTGCTCGGAAGTGGACTCGCGACTTCGGTTGGAAGATTGCGCCTGCGGGCGCTCCCGTGTCGTCAAACCCGGGGGTCGAGGGCGTCGCGCAATCGGTTGCCCACGAGATTGATCGCCAGAACCGTTTTCATCCTGGCCTTCTTTCACGGCGCACGTGACCTGACGCGCCCGTCTCCAGACGACTGACGCGTGTGATCGAGCGTACGGCGAGATCACCCTGCTGGAGGCCTGGCATGAGGGTTGCGCCGCGGCGCCCCTGGTCCGCGAGGGCCCCGGCCTAGATCGCCCGCGGGTCGAGCGCGTCGCGCAGCCGGTCGCCGACCAGGTTGATCGCCAGCACGGTCAAGAGAATTGCCAGCCCCGGGAACGTCGGCAGCCACCAGGCGACCGTGACGAAGTTGCGGCCGAGCGAGATCATCTGGCCCCACGTCGGGTAGGTGTTGCCCGTGCCGACGCCGAGGAACGACAGCGCGGCTTCCTGGAGGATGGCCTGGGCGACCTGCAGGGTCGACATCACGATGATCGACGAGAACGTGTTGGGCAGCACGTGGCGGACGAGGACGCGACCCCAGCCCACGCCCATGGCCCGCGCCGCCTCGACGAAGTCCTTCTCGCGCAGCGCCAGCACCTCGGCCCGGACGACGCGCGCGTAGCGCTCCCACCCCGTGAGGCCGAGCACGACGATGATGGTCGTGAGGCTCGGGCCCAGCGCCGCGACGAACGCCAGGGCCAGGAGGAGCGGCGGGAACGACAGGGTGACGTCGACGACGGTCATGATGGCGGTGTCGGTCCGGCCGCCGACGAAGCCGGACAGCAGCCCCAGGCCGACGCCGACCACGAGGCTCACGGCGACGGCCGAGACGCCCACCAGGAGCGAGATGCGCGCGCCGTGGATCATGCGGCTCAGGATGTCGCGGCCGACCTGATCGGTGCCGAGGAGGTACGCGGTGCTGCCGCCCGGGGCCCACGCCGGCGGCGTGAAGCGGCGGATGAGGCTCTGCTTGGCGGGATCGTGCGGGGCGACCCAGGGGGCGGCCAGCGCACAGCCGACCACGAGGCTCAGCACGATCGCGCCCGCCAGCGCGGCCGGGTTCCGGATCAGCTTCCGCCACGCCCGCGAGCCCTCGCGAGTCCGGGCGGCGGCCATCGGGACCGTCGCGCGGTCGGACGGGACCGCGATGGCCATCAGCGGAGCCGGATCTGGGGGTTCAGGTACACGTAGAGCATGTCGACGGCGAAGTTGACGAACACGATGATCATCGCGAGGAGGAACACCGCCGCCTGCACCACCGGGAAGTCGAGTTGACGGATGCTGTCCACGATGAGGCGGCCCACCCCCGGCATCGCGAAGACGCTCTCGGTGACGACGGCGCCGCCCAGGAGCAGTCCGAACTGGAGGCCGGCGACGGTGACCAGCGGCAGCGCGGCGTTCTTCAGCGCGTGCCGGAGGATCACGTGCCACTCGGAGACGCCCTTGGCCCGGGCGGTCCGCACGTAGTCGAGATTGATGACCTCCAGCATGCTGGACCGCACGATGCGCAGCAGCAGCGGCGCGGTGAACGTGCCGAGGGTGATGGCGGGCAGCACCGCCGCCGACCAGGTCTCCCACCCCGAGACGGGCAGCAGGCGCCACTGCACGCGAGAACAGCAGCATCAGCATGATGCCCGTCCAGAACACGGGCATCGACTGGCCCAGGAAGACGACCAGCGTCGCGCCGTGGTCCACGGCGGAGTCGCGACGGACCGCCCCGTAGATGCCCGCGGGGACCGCCACCAGGATGGCGATGCCCATGGCCAGGAGCGTGAGCGTCAGCGTGGTCGGCATGCGCTCCAGCACGAGCGGGAGCGCCGGCTTTCGGTGGTAGAACGAGTTCCCGAAGTCGCCGGAGGCCGTGCTGGCCAGGAAGCGCGCGAACTGCGTGGCCAGCGGCTGGTCGAAGCCCAGGGCCTTCCGGAGGACCACCCGATCGGCCTCGGGGGCCTCCGGAAGCATCAGGGCCACGGGGTCGCCGCTGACCTGGAGGATGGAGAACGTCACCAGCGACACGCCGATGCACACCACCACCAGGCGCGTGATCCGCCGCACCAGGAGGACGGTCACGGCCGGGCGGCGCTACGGCTTGGGCTTGGCGTCGAACAGCCAGAGCCACTCGTCGCCGCGGGCCGCGTACTCCACCTTCTTGCTGACGCCGAGCGTGTCGTACTGGTGGAAGAGGAAGATGCTGGGCGCCTCCTCCTTGATCAGTTTCAGGATCTGCGAGTAGATCGGCTTGCGCCGGGCCGGATCCAGGAGGGAGCGGCCCTGGTCGATGAGCTGGTCGAGACCCTCCACCCGCGCGTAGTGCTTGCCGATCCAGCCACCGGGCTCGGTGTGGTAGAGGGGGTGCAGGATCGCGTCGGCGTCGAACACGGAGTAGTAGCCCCAGCTGCCGTAGGCCCCGTGGGTGGCCTTGCCGTCGGCCTGGAAGAACTTGTTGTACGCCGGTCCCGGGTCCCAGATCCTGGCGTTGGTGCGCAGCCCGGCGTCGGTCAGCATCTGGGCCATCGCCTCGTAGACCGGCCGGAACTCGGTGAAGCGCTGTGCAGCGTGATGTCCACGCCGTTCGGGTAGCCGGCCTGGGCCAGCAGTTCCTTGGTCTTTTTCGGGTCGTACGGGTATGCGGTGACCGCCGGGTCGTAGCCGAACGCCGACGGGTGCACGACGGTCGGCACCACGCGCCCCAGGCCCGCCATCATCTTCTGGATGATCGCGTCGCGGTCGATCGCGTAGTTGGCGGCCTGGCGCACGGCCTTCTTGTTGAAGGGCTCGCTCCGCATGTCCAGCATGACGTAGTGCGTGCGCAGGATCGGCGCCGAGCTGACGTACGTCTGCGCGTGCGATTTCAGCTCGGGGATGAGGTCGGCCGACACGTTGCGGACGATGTCGACCCCGCCCGTCTTCAGCTCGGCCATCTGGGTGGCGACCTCCGGGATCTCCCGGAACACCAGGTTCTTGAAGGCGGGCTTGCCGCGCCAGTGGTCGTTGAACGCCTCCAGCCGCAGCACCTGGCCCCGCTTCCACTCGACGAGCTTCCAGGGGCCCGTGCCCACCGTGGCGGACTCGGCGAAGGCCTGGTCGCCCACCTTCTCGAGGTGCTTCTTGGGGACGATCGGAAAGAACACGAGCCGCTCCAGCAGCAGCGGGAAGGGCTTGTCGGTGACGAGGTGGATCGTGTCGGCGCTGACGATCCGGACCTCCTTGATGGCCCTGACGTTGCCGTACTGCGGCGACTTCTTCGTCTCCTTGCCCGGCTCCAGCACCCGGTCGAAGGAGAACTTCACGTCCTCGGCCGTCAGGGGGTCGCCGTTGTGGAACTTGACGCCCTTGCGGAGCTTGAACTCCCAGGTCGTGTCGTTCACGGCCTTCCACGACGTCGCCAACGAGGGCTCGTACTCGAGCTTGGTGTTCTTGTGGAGCAGGGAGTCGAACATGTTGATGTTGATCAGGATGCCGACTCGCTGGAAGTGCATGTGCGGATCGAGCGTGTCGTTGATCCACACCAGGCCGACGGTGAGCGTGTCCTTGGCCTGTGCCCACGCCGCGGGCACGGGGACGGCGAGCACGGCGATGAGCGTGAAGAGGGCGAGGAGTCTGGCCATCATGGTGATCCTCCGTGGGCGGACGACCGAGTGGCGAAGCTATACCACGTCTCCCGGCGTGTCGCCAGGGGTTCGGGCTCGCGCCGCCGGCCGGGGCGCGGGCCCGTGGTGCGCGCAGCGGGTGGGAAGCGCGGGCTCGGGCCGGCTCACCCCAGCATCCAGTGCCCGCCGTCCACGCTGATGGTGTGGCCGGTGATCCACGCCGCGTCGTCGGAGGCGAAGAAGCGCACCGCGCGCGCGATGTCCTCGGGCGTGCCCAGACGCCGCAGCGCGATCGAGTCGAGCAGGGCGCGCTGGCCGGTCTCACCCATGGCCTGCCACTGCTGCTCGGAGGCGGGATTCGAGCGCACGAAGCCGGGGGCGATACAGTTCACGCGGATGCCGTGCGGACCCAGCTCACGCGCGGTCTGGCGGGTGAAGCCGATCAGCCCGGCCTTGGCGCTGGCGTAGGCCTGGATGCCGGTGAGGCTGTAGGAGCGGCCGGCCCCGGACGAGATGTTCACGATGGCGCCCCCGCCGGCCCGCTTCATGGCCGGGGCCACCGCGCGCGTGAAGTGGAACGCGCCGTCCAGGTTGATGGCGAAGATCACGCGCCAGTCGGCGTCGGCGACCTCCTCGATGGGCCGCATGGTCTGGCCCGCCACCCCGCCCGCCGTGTTGACCAGCACGTCGACGCGTCCGGCCGCCTCGACCGCGCGCGCGACGAACGCCGCCGCGGCGCCAGCGTCGCGGACGTCGACCACCGCGGTCCGGCTGGACTCCTCCTTGATGGGATTGGAGAGCGCGGAGAGCGTCGGTGATCTCGCGGTTGTGAGGAGCGGAGATCACGAGGTCGCGGCGCGTACAATAGCCCTCGTGCGGGGGTCGAGCCCATTCACGACGGGGTGATGCATGGGCACTGACGATCGGGGCAGGGTCTGGATTCCCGCCGGAGTTCTCGGCGCCATCGCGCTCGGAATCGCTCTGGTCCCTCTGCGCTCGTTGACCTCGGCGTCAAACCTGGCCTTCGTGTTCGTGGCCTTCGTGATCGCGGTGGCGGAGTTCGGCGGGCGCGCGGCCGCCCTCGTTGCCGCCGTGGTCTCGGCCATGAGCCTCAATTTCTTCCTCACCGAGCCCTACCTCACCCTGACCATGAGCAAGACCGACGACGTGATCGCCTTCGTCGCGATGGCTGCCTGTGGTCTCATCGCGGCCGCCTTCGGCTCGCGGCGCGAGCGATCGTCGCAGGCGGTCAGCCGCGTGCGCGATGATCTCCTCGCCCTGCGCCGCGTCCTCAAGCCGCTGGAGACCGGAGGCGGGCCCGCGCCGGCGCTGGATGAACTGCGCCGGGCCTTCGGCCTGGGACGCATCGTGCTGCGGGATGCCAACGACCGGGTCCTCGCGGTGGCGCCGGAGGGGACGGAGTCATCGGCGCGGGCGGAGGCGGAGCTGAATCCGGAGACGCTCTTCGCGCTCGGGGAAGCCCGCTACCGGTTCGGCGATCGGGGCTTGCGCCTTCCCGAGGGAGGTGGATGCCTCCGCGTTCCGACCGAGCATGGCGCCCTCGCGCTGCACCTCTGGGAGGGAGACGCGCACGGGTTGGACCAGGACGAGCGGCAGGCCCTCGCCATTGCCGCCTCCGTGCTCGGCGTCGCCCTCGCCTGCCGCGGGTCCCATTGAGTTGGAGGGGGCCTGGACCCCCTCCAAACCTCCCCGTTTGCGCGAGGTGTGACACGCGCCCCGGCACATCCCGGCCGGCTCGGTCAGGCTCGGGCTCCATCCATCTGTCGAGAATAGAGACGCCGGTAGAGGCCGTCGCGCGCGAGGAGTTCCTCGTGGCGCCCGGTCTCCACGACGCGTCCCTCGTCGATGACGATGATGCGGTCGGCGTTGCGCACGGTGGCCAGCCGGTGCGCGATCACGAGGACGGTGCGCCCCTTCATCAGGTCGCTGAGCGCCTGCTGAATGATGAACTCGCTCTCCGCGTCGAGGTCGGACGTGGCCTCGTCGAGGATGAGGATGGGTGGGTTGCGCAGAAAGGCTCGGGCGATGGCGATGCGCTGGCGCTGGCCGCCGGAGAGCCGCACGCCGCGCTCGCCGACCAGGGTGTCGTACCCCTGGGGGCAGGCCTCGATGAACTCGTGCGCGTGAGCGTGACGGGCCGCCTCGACGATCTGCGGGGGAAAGGCCTCGGGGTGCCCGTAGGCGATGTTCTCGCGGATGGAGCCGCTGAACAGGAACGTCTCCTGGGTGACCACGCCCATGAGCGCGCGCAGCGAGTCCTGGGTGACGTCACGCAGGTCGTGCCCGTCGAGGGTGATGCGTCCCCCGGTGACGTCGTGGAAGCGGGGCAGGAGGTCCAGCAGGGTTGACTTCCCGGCCCCGCTCATCCCCACGAAGGCCACCACCTCGCCGCTCGTGATGGTCAGGTTGATGTCGCGCAGGACCGGCCCGCTGGAGCCCGGGTACTCGAAGCTCACGCCCGAGAACGCGATGGTCTCCCGGAAGCCGTCCAGGGTCCGGGCTCCCGGGCGATCCGTCACCGCGGCCGGGGCGTCGAGGATCTCGAAGACGCGCTCCACCGACCCGGTGGTCTGCTGCACGGTGTTGAGCATCCGCGCGAGCTGGCGCGCGGGACCGTACAGCATGATCACCGCGGCGATGAACGAGAAGAAGACGCCCGGCGTGCGCGTCCCCGCTGATCACCTGGTAGCCGCCGTAGAAGAGAATGCCGACGATGGCGAGGGCGCTGGCGATCTCCAGGAGCGGCTGGCTGAGCTGGTCCGTCCGGATGTTCTTGAGGGACAACCGGAGAAGCCGCTCGTTCAGGCGGTCGAAGCGGCTCTGGGCGTCGCGCTCGCGACCGAAGACCTTCACGATCTTGGCGCCCGTGAAGGACTCCTGGAGGAAGACGGCCAGCTGGGCCATCTGCTCCTGCTCGCGCTTGTTGATGCGGTAGAGGCGCCGGCCGATGACCTGCACCACCAGCGCGATGAGAGGAAACGTGGCGAGGGCCGCCACGGTGAGGAGGGGCTCGCGCACGAGCATCACGGCGAGCAGCGCCACGATGGTTCCCGCGTGGCGGACAACCTGGACCAGCACCGTGGAGGACAGGCGCGCCAGCCGCGTCACGTCGTTCAGCATCCGGGACATCAACTCCGCGGAGTGCGTGCCGCTGAAGAAGGCCAGGGGCATACCGTGAATGTGCCGGTAGAGGTCGCGACGCAGGCCCGCGACCACCTGCTGTCCCACGGACGCCATGAGAGACCACTGGAGGTAGCTGGCCACCCCCTTCACCACGTAGGCCACGACCACGGCCAGGGGGATGACCTTGAGCATGAGCAGGTCGCGCCTGACGAAGATCTCGTCCATGGCCGGTTTCACCAGCCACGCGATCGCGCCTTCCATGGCTCCGGCCACGACCGCGCAGAGACCGCCCACGAGCAAGCTGGGCACGTGCGCGCGCAGGTACGGAGTCAGCCGCCGAAAGGGGCTACGAAGAACGTCGCGCGCGCGCGGCGGGCCGGGCTCAACGCCCGAAGAACGCCCGTATGGCCTCCGCCACCTGATCGATCTCGGCCTCGGTGTGGCAGGCCGAGAGGGGGAGGGTCAGGATCTCGTTCACTAACCGCTCCGTCTCCGGAAGCGACGGAGGTGCGAGGTGGGCCACGGCGGCCTGCTGGTGGGTGGCCACAGGGTAGTGAATGCCCGTCTGGATTCCGCGCTGTTTGAGATAGCCTGCCAGCTCCGCTCGACGCGGAGTGCGGACGACGTACAGGTGATACACGTGCCGCGCGTGCTGGCGCTCGCCGGGCAGCTCGAGGGGCAGG
The DNA here is from genome assembly GCA_963848005.1 of uncultured Candidatus Rokubacteria bacterium. GTDB lineage: Bacteria > Methylomirabilota > Methylomirabilia > Rokubacteriales > CSP1-6 > CAVWFS01. The sequence continues at coordinate 316 of CAWKCA010000006.1, read as the reverse complement.
TCGGCCAGGGCCGTACCATAGCGCGCGGCCAGCGCGCGTCGGCGCTCGTTCATGGCCGGGAGGCGCCGCAGCAGCACGCGCGCGGCGGCGGCCTGGATCTCGTTGAAGCGCAGGTTGAAACCCACTTCGGCGTGGCGATCCTTGCTCAGCCGCCCGTGGTCCCGCAGCCGGCGGCAGCGGCTCGCGATCTCGTCGTCGCTGGTGAGCACGCACCCACCGTCGCCCATCACCGGAAGATTCTTGGACGGGTAGAACGAGTAGATGGCGGCGCGCCCAAAGCTTCCCACGTGCTGACCGGCCCACGTCGCGCCCTGAG
>CAWKCA010000005.1:0-67843 GCA_963848005.1 uncultured Candidatus Rokubacteria bacterium | reverse complement strand
GACTTGGACAGCAGCACCTGCCCACCGTGGCCGGCCTCCTTGATGCGCGCACCGCGGATGACGTCGAGCCCGGTGTACCCCTCCGTGGCCCGGATGGGTTCCCCCGTGTGCATGCCGGTGACGCCAGCCGCACGGCCCCGCCCTCCTCCGGCCAGGCCTCGGCCGCGAGGGCGCGCTGGATCGCCACGGCCGCGGCGACCGCCTGCGTGGCGCGGGAAACACCACGAAGAACGAGTCCCCCTGGGTATCGACCTCGTGGCCCTCGTGCGCGGCAAACGCCGCCGGGACAAGGTGCGGTGGGTGGCCAGCACCTCGGGGTATCGGTCCCCGAGGTGCAGCGTCAGGGGGGTGCTCGCCGCGACGTCGGTGTGCAGCAGCGTGAGGGTGCCGCCGGGAAGCTCAGGCATGGACCCGCTCCACTTCTATCAGATTCTTCGAGGACCTAGCGCGTTGTTGGACGAGACAGCGGCACACGATAGAGTAGGCGCGTGAAGATCTCCATCGACCTTTCGCCGGCGCAGGCCGAACGCCGCCGCCTAGAGGCGGGGCGCCTGGGCCTGACACCCGAGGAGCTGGCCCGGGCTGCGATTGCCGACCTGCTGGCGAGCCCCGGCGCGGATTCCGAGGCAGCCGCCACGCGCGTGCTGCCGAGAGAATGAAGAGCCGCACCGGCGTCTGGCCTGATGCGGTATGTCACGCTGGCGGAGGTCGTCGAACTCCATCGGCGTCTTCTCCAAGCGACAGGCGGCGCATCCGGTATCCGAAATCTCGGGGCGCTCGAGTCGGCGGTCGCCCAACCTAAAGCCACCTTCGGTGGTGTCGACTTGTATCCCACGCTGATTGAAAAGGCGGCGGCGGTGTGCCTCGCGCTGGTCCAGCGTCATCCGTTCGTCGATGGCAACTAGCGCGTGGGGCACGCCGCCATGGAGACGTTTCTCGTGCTCAACGGTGCCGAAATCGACGCCCCCTGTTGATGATCAGGAACGCGTCACTCTGGATCTCGCCGCCGGGCGCATCGGCCGGAGCCCAACTGACCGACTGGTTGCATCAGCACCTCAAGACGACTCGCGTGACCTCTGTCCGTCCAACGCCCTGCGCTCAGCGGCCGGACGCGAGCAACGCGAGCCCCGGGCGCTCGCTGGGAGCCTGTGATGTTGGGCAGCCCGGTACGGCTCACTCAACGAGTTGACTCGCTCGCAGCAACAATGATGGCGGGACAGTGAGGCCGAGCGCCTTCGCCGTCCTGTTTTTGATGACCAGCTCAAATCGGGGTGCAGGCTGCTCCACCGGTAAGTCTCCGGGCTTGGCTCCCTTGAGGTATTTTGGCGACGTAGCTTGCCGCACGCCGCTGCACATCGGCGGGTTCTGCGCCGTGGAACATCAGACCACCCGAATCGACAAAGGATCTTTGGTTCGAGATCGAAGGCAAGCGGTGCTGAAGCGCCAGCTCCGCAGCGCGCCAGGGGATGAGAGCGGCGTCGATGATAACGGCGCCGATGTGCTGCTTGGTCAGTCCAGACAAGGCTGCATCGACCTCAAGGGCGCGCCGCACATCGACGACGTGGAGGTGAATGCCGGCTCTCTTTGCAGCGACCTGAGTTTCGTCAACCAGCGACTTGACGAATGGATTCGAGGCATTGACCAACAAGCCGACGCGCGCGAGCCCCGGGACGAGTTCGCGAAGCAGTTCCACTCGCTTCCCCGATAACTCTGCTGAGATGCCCGTCATACCAGTTATGTTGCCTCCGGGCCGGGAAAGGCTCGCCACAAAGCCTGTCCCTACGGGGTCGCCGGCCGACGCCATGACGATGGGGATCGTGCTTGTCGCGTTCTTGGCCGCTTGCACCGCCGGAGTTAGGTTGGCCACGATGACGTCGACTTTCAGCTCGACCAGCTCCGCGGCGAGAGCCGTGGCTGCCGTTCAGGCCGTCCCTCTGCGGCTCGCCATTCGATCAAGTATGCTCTGTCCCTCGACGTATCCGTGCTCTCGAAGGCCCTGACGCAACGGGTCCTGAAAGCCGGCTGTCAGTCGGGTGAACGTCAGCACGCCGATGCGGGGCACCTTCTCCGTTTTCTGCTGCGCCTCGGTGACGAGCGCAACACCGAAAAGCAACAAAACAACACAGCAGCGAGCCGCGTACCGGCAACGCTGAGAGCTCTCGTGTCGCTGGTGGGCGGTCCGCGGACGAGCAAGCTCCGCGACCGTCGTCCGTGCAGCGTTTGATCATGGCTTGTCTGCCAACGCTGGGCTGAGCGGCCGGCGTCTCGCCGGCCCGCTCCAGCCTGAAGTTGGGCATGCACTATCGGTCAATGAGCTCATCCGCCCGCAGCAGCAACGATCGGGGGACGGCCAGCCCGAGCGCCTTTGCGGCCTTCGGGTTGACCACCAGCTCGAATAACGTCGGCTGCTCGACCGGGATATCGGCGGGGTTGGCGCCCCTGAGAATCTTGTCGACCACCAGCGCCGAGCGCCGAAAGAGGTCGAAAAGAGACGGGCCGTAGGACATCAGGGCGCCAGACTCAGCGAAGTGACCCAGCCCGGCGAAAGCGGCGATCCGGTGCGCAGCGGCGAGCTGCGCGATCTGCGGCGCTGAGCCGAGAAAAACGGGTCATTCGCAATAATAATCGCGGTCGTACGGGTACCCTTCATGCCGGCAAAGGCTGCGTCAATGTCCGCGGACCGCTGCGGCGTGTAAGACAAGAGCTGCAGCCGAGTTTTGTCGCCAGCCGAGCGATCTCCTTCTCGGCGGCGACATTGGATCGGTTGGCCGGATTCCAGATTACGCCTACGCGCGCAGTCTTGGGCAGCGTCTCCTTCACGAGTTCCAGCAGTTTGCCAGCGAAGGCCTCGTCCTGGGCGATCGAAAGTCCGGTGATGGTTCCGCCAGGCCGCGCCAAGCTCTTCGCAAACCCGGCGCCTACAGGATCATTCACGACGGTCACGATGGGTGTCGCGCCGGCTTCGCGCTTCGCGATAGCCGTGACCGACGTCCCTGGAGTGACGAGGAGTGCGACCTTGAGATCGAGCAGCCCGGCGATGAGGCGTGGCACGCGCTCGAGGTCGCCCCTGCGTAGCGATACTCGATCAGCAGGTTGCGACCCTCTACGTAGCCGAGTTCCCGGAGGCCTGGCCGGAAACCCTCTGACCTCCTCCGGATCGGAGCCTGGTAGGCCCGACCATATGTAGCCGATGCGCGGCACCGGGCCAGGCGACTGCGCGTCGCTAACGGGCGCCGCAGCGAGAAGCAGAACGGGCGCGATGCTGATGAGCCAAATGATCGACGCGCCAAGACTGGCACTCGGGCTGGGATACGAGCGCATCACGGAAAGATAACGAGAACCGTTCGAATAGTCATACTGTTGCATGTGTCATTGGTCGGCCCAACTCGAATTCGGCCAGTGGATAGGCTGATCCGCGTTGCACGGCGGCCCCAGCCACAGTCTGCAGCCTATGACGACCGAGCCTCGATGGTCCGACGGCACGGCCCCGCCTTTTCTCTCGGCATGATGTGCCCGCTAGGAGTGGCCCGACGATGCCGCGCTAGGCTGCGGGCGACGCTGCCTATCGCGTGGCGTTTGGACTGGGAGGCATCGCGGGGGGTCGACAACTCCACCCACCAGGCGCCGGCGGGAAGGTCTTCCTGGTGCTGGGTGCGAACCGCTTCGAGATGCCGGCCGAGATCAGCCTTGGCGATGGCCGGCAGCATCGCGACCCGGTCCTTGTCGCCCTGGCCACCGCGGCCGATGGGCTCGCTGGTGGTGAAGTCGGTGTCCTGGACGGCAGGCGCAGGATTCGGGGACGCGAAGGCCGGCCCCGTAGAGCAGAAAGACCATGAGTCGCGGCACGTGGACCCCGATCGGTTTGCCAGGAACCCACCGGTAGTGAACGGAAATGTTGACCCGGATCATCGCAATGGCGAGAGGATACGGCCCCGTTTGTCGGCATAGCAAGCGTGTCGAAATGGTGCAGGCGAAGGCACGACGCCGGCACCGGCGATGGACAGCCGAGACCTGCCGGGGGCGGCCCCTACACTTCCGCGAGTCGCTGCCCTTCGTCCGCGCGGCGCGGGAGTGGCTTGAGGGCCCCGCGCGCGAAGCCCAGTCGCTGGTAGTCGCGTGCCCGCTGGGCCAGGTGGCGGCGGAAGTAGATCAGCCCCACGTCGAGCGGGCCGAGCTTCTGAGGGCGTTCCAGATTCAACCGCTCGCGCTTGAAGACGACCAGATCCTCCTTCTCGTTGGTGGCCACGATGACCGCTGGCTTGCGGTAGCCGTAGTACCAGAGCGCCTGCCACGCGGCGTGCAGGAGGTTCTTCGGCTTGCGCACCAGGGTGAACGTCCACACCCGCGTGTCGTGCTCGGTGACGGGCACCATCCAGCGCAGGTGAATGCTCGCGCCGATCATCACCCGGATCTTGCTCGGCAGCTCGACGTTGTGCTGGACGCCCCGGTAGCGGGGCAGCGGCGGCTGACCGCCCCGGAACTGCGCACCTCCGGGGAGTCGGCGCCACCACACGCGCCGTGGCCAGCTGGCCTCCAGGCCCGGGTAGTACGCCTGGCCGAAGTGCGGCGCGATCCAGGAGGCGTTCACCCAGGTCTCGCCCTCGCTGGCGATCTTGACGCCACCGGTGTAGGCGATCTTGGGTCGGAAGAATCCGAGCCGGTAGTTGAACAGGCGCCAGATGTTGACGCCGCGATGCAGGTAGAACTCGTGGAAGTCGATGCCCTGGGCCATGGGCTCGACCCAGTTCGCTTCCCACACCTTGACGCGCAGGTAGCGCCGTCCGGTCAGTTCTGGGTCGCACAGATCCGCGGGCAGGTCCTCGTCGAGCGGCACGGGCTCCGTCTCGCCCATCCAGACGAAGACGATGCCCATGCGCTCCTCGGTGGGATAGACGCGCGCGCGAAGCTTGCCGATGAACGGCGAGTCCGGGCGCTCGATCAGGCCGGCCACGCACTGACCGGTCCCGTCGAAGACGTAGCCGTGATACGGGCAGGTGACGGTGCCCTCGAACTCGCAGACGCCGAGCGACAGCCGTGCTCCACGGTGGGGACACCAATCGCTCAGCGCCACGACCTTCCCGGCCTTGTCGCGAAAGAGGACGAGGTCGTCGCCGAGCATCTTCAGGTGCACCGGCTTGCCGCGCACCTGGCGCGCCTCGAGGCCGGGGTACCAGTACTCCCGGAACCCCAGCTTGGGACAGTAGTCGAACGGGCCGATCTGGGAGGCGCCGTACGCTTCCTGCGCCGTGCTCTCCGCCATCAGGGTTTCGCCCCGCTCGCCGTTCGCGCTAGCGCGTGTGTCCACGATGGTTCCTCCTCCTCGTGCGGCGCCTCAGGCGTGGGGGATCCAGGGCCAGTACTTGGCAATCGCTCCGGCATCGACGCGCAGGTCGAACCCGGTGATCATCTCGGCCTCGTCGGAGGCCAGGAACACCGCGGCGCGCGCGTAGTGACGCGGGCTGGGCAGCTGCCCCATGGGGACCATCTTGCGAAAGTCGAGCATGCCACCGCCCCGCCGCTCCGGTCGAGGCCGTCCCCAGGCCACCCCGCGCGCGAGGCCCTCCTCGGCATCGGTCGCGGTGGGCGTGAGGCTGTTCACGCGGATGCCGTGCTTGGCCAGATCCATGGCCGCGGCCCGGGTGAAGTTCAGCAGCCCGCTCTTGCTCGTGCAGTAGCCGATGTTGCCGGCCTGCCCCTGGTGCCCCGCCGTCGAGACGATCACGATGATGCTGCCCCGTCGCCCTTGCTCGACCATCGACCGGGCCGCGTGCTTGATGCAGAGGAAGTTTCCCGTGAGATTGACCGCGATCTGGCGATTCCAGCGCTCCAGCGACATCTCCAGCACGCTGAGGCCACCCGAGGATACCGGCGTTGTTGACGAGGATGTCGACGCCGCCGTACGTGTCGCGCGCCCGCGCCACCATGGCCTCGACCTGCGCCTCGTCGGTGACGTCGCAGGCGACGCCGAGGGCCACGCCCCCTTGCCTCTTGATCCAGTCGGCGCACTGGTGCGCGTTCTCCGCCACCACGTCCACGCACACGACCGTCGCCCCCTCCTCCGCCAGTCCCCCGGCGATACCCCCACCGATGTTCGGACTGGTCCCCGTCACCACCGCTACTTTTCCTTCGAGTCGCTTCATTCGCTTTCTCGTCCTCTTCTCGGAGCCGGCGGAGCCGGCACCAGCCCGTCTGGCGCGTTCGCGCGCAGACGGCAAGGTCTGGAGGCGCGAGGGGTCACCTCCAACACACCGTCGCGTCGAGGCTCCTCGTACGGTTCATCCGACACTGCTGCGCAGGCCGAGCAGGCGGGCGAGCAGGGCCCCGCCCAGCGAGATGAACATGATGATGCAGGCGACGACCACCGCCTCCTCGAACTTCCGCTGAGCGATGTAGTCGAGCTGGAGGATCGACAGCGGTCGGTTGGCGCTGGTGGCCAGCAGCGCGAAGTTGCCGATGTTGCGGGCGGCCCCCACGAAGGTGATCATCCCCACCGCCATCAGGGTCGGCGCCATCAGCCGCAGCACGATGCGCCGATAGGTCGCCCACCACGACGCCCCCGCCACGCGCGCGGCCTCCTCCAGCTCGCCCCCGAGCTGCATCAGCCCGCTCTTGATGATCTGCACGCCCAGCGGCATTCCGGCGATCACCCCGGCGATGATCAGCAAGGCCGTGGTGCCGTAGAGCGGCTTCAGGATCTCCACCCCCAGGAACAGCCACAGGAGCGCGAGGCCCAGGATGATGCCGGGCACCGTGAAGGGCAGCCAGGAGATGAAGTCGAGCACGCGCCGCCCGGCGTAGCGCGTTCGCACCGCGATGTAGGCGATGAGCGAATGCACCACGATGGTCACCACCGCGGTCCCCACGGCCAGCACGAGGGTGTTGTGGAGCGACTGAGAAAGAGCTCGTCCGCGAGGACCGTCTTCCAGTTGGCCAGGGTCCAGGGCTCGGCGATGTTGAAGAAGCCGAACAGCTTCATGAACGTGCCGAGCAGGGCGAACAGCACGGGCACGCCCAGCACGATCAGGACCAGCGTCAGCACCAGGGCCATCGCCGGCCCGCGCCAGCGGCCCAGCCGGTGGGGCTGGTTCTGGAACTGCCCGGTGACCGTCGTGTAGCGGCGTCCCCGCGTCAGCCCCTGCTGGGCGAGCACCAGGGGCAGCATGGCGGCCAGGATCACCACGGCCAGCGCCGTGGCCGCATCGTAACGGGGCACGCGGGTGACGATGAGGTCGTAGATCATCGTGCTGAACACGAAGAAGCGGAAGGGCAAGCCCAGCACCTGCTCGACCTCGAAGGTCTGCAGCGACACCATGGTGCCGAGCAGCAGCACCGACAGGATCACCGGCGCCATCACGGGCACCGTGATCCGGAGCGCGGTGCGCACGGTGCTCGCCCCGGCCACGCGGGAGGCTTCCTCGAAGGACGCGTTCATGTTGCGAAAGGCCGGCGTCAGCAAGATCACCTTCACCGTCAGCGATCCCGTGACGATATGGACCCAGACGATCCCCCAGAACGAGTAGATGTTGAAGGGGCCGGCGCCCAGGAACAGCAGCTTGGCCAGCCACGTGTTGATCAGGCCGTACTCGGGATCGAGGAGGAGGATCCAGCTCAGGGTCACCGTGAACGTGGGCAAGAAGAAGGCCGCCCAGAAGGCGAACTCGATCCAGCTTCGGCCCGGCAGATCGCTGCGTGCGAGCAGCCAGGCGATCAGCACGGCGAGGGGAAGGGACAGGAGCTGGCGGACGAACGTCACCGTGAGCGTGTTCAGGAGTGCCGCGCGCAGCCCCGGCTCGCTGAAGGCGGCCCGCCAGCCGTCGAGCCCGTATCGCGCCGCCTCTCCCGGCGCCGCGACCTGAAAGCTCTGGAGCACGACGAGCAACACGGGAAACACGACGCAGAAGGCGACGACCGCGAGGACGACGGTGCACAGCACCGCCTGCATCTCGATCCGCCGCGCCACGCGCCGAACGACGTGTCGATCGCGGCCCTGCCGGCGTCTCTACGCCGGCCACACGCTTACCATCGCGGGCGGGAAGGCGAGCTGCAAGCGCTGCCCCTCCCGCCAGTCCCGCGCGCGGGGCAGGAGGAGCAGGATGCCCTGCTCGCCGCCCAGCGCCACGCGCGCCTCGTACCGGTCGCCGACGAACAGCAGGGTGTCGATCACGCCGGTCAGCGTGTTCTCGGCCGTCTGGGAGCGGTCGTCCAGCGCCACCTCGATGTCCTCCGGGCGGATGGCGACGTGAGCACTTCCGCCCGGAGCCAGGGCGACGCTGGGCGCCGCCCGGCCGGCGAGCGTCGTGCCGGCGAGCGCTCCGTTCAGCTCCACGCTGACGGTCGCCGCGCGTGAGGTCGCATCTCCAGCCGCCGGGCTGCCGACGCGGCCGCGCAGGATCACCGTCTGGCCGAGGAAATCGCGGATGAATGCGGACGCGGGCTGGTCGTACAGGCTGCGGGGCGGCCCGACCTGCTCGACACGCCCGCGCTGCATGACCGCGATGCGGTCGGACAGGCTGAGCGCCTCGATCTGGTCATGGGTCACGAAGAGGACGGTGATGCCGAGCCGGCGCTGGAGGAGCTTCACCTCGACCCGCATCTGCTCCCGCAGCTTGGCGTCCAGGTTGCTGAACGGCTCGTCGAGCAAGCAGGAGATCGGGCTCGTACACCAGCGCGCGACAGAGGGCCAGCCGCTGCATCTGACCGCCGCTGAGCAGCGTGGCCGCCCGGGTCTCCAGCCCGGTGAGGCCGACCAGGTCGAGCACGCGCGCCACCTTCTCGCGGATGACGGCGCGCTTGGCCCCCCGCAGCTCCAGCGGGTAGGCGACGTTCTCGAACACCGTCATGTGCGGCCAGATCGCGTACGACTGGAAGACCATGCCGAGGTTGCGCTTGTGCGGCGGCACGAACAGGCGCCGCGGCACCGAGGCCACGACGCGCCCGCGCAGGGTGATCTCGCCATCGTCGGGATGTTCGAGGCCGGCGACGAGGCGCAGGGTGGTCGTCTTCCCACAGCCGCTGGGCCCGAGCAAGGTGAACACCTCGCCGCGCCTGATCTCGAGCGACGCCCGGTCGACGGCCGCGCGCCGCCCCGAACAGCTTGCTCACGCTGTCGAGCGTGAGGACCGTGTCGCGGGTGCCGGGCTCCGTCGCCCCCACCGTGCGGCGACCCTACTTGATCACCGCTTTGGCGATGTCCTGCGTCTTGATGACCTCGGGGAGGTTCTCTTCCGAATCGACCTGGAAGAACTTGGCGCCCCGCGGGACGACGAGCTGCGGGTTGCCGGGCTCGACCCCCGTGCGGCGGCTGTTCGTCTCGACGTCCTTCGCCCAGAGGACCTGGGCCTCCTTGGTGAGCAGCCAGTTGATGAACACCTTCGCCGCATTCGGGTGTGGCGCCTTGTTGATCAACCAGAGCGTGGAGCTGAAGTTGACCGTGTCCAGCTCGGGGAAGTGCAGGAGCTTGAGGTTCTTGCCGAGACCCTGGCGCTGGAACTGCCCGAGGAGCAGGGGGTTGATGCCGAGACCGATGGGGTAGCGGCCGCGCACCATGAACTCGGCCATCTGGCGGGTGTCGCGGCTCAGCACCGGCTCCTGGTCCACGAACAGGCGCTTGATGATGTCGTCGCCGAGGTTGAGGCGGGCGCTCGTCATCGGCCAGAACGCGTCGCCCATCGTGCGCACGTCGGGCAGGAGCAGCTTGCCCTTCCACCTGGCATTGAGCAGGTCGGTGAGCCCCTTGAGCTCCTCCTTCACCATGTCGGTGTTGACGGTGACGCCGCCCCCGCGGTTCGCGACGAAGCCGTAGGTGAGCGCGCGGTCCTTGGCCAGGGAGAAGCCTCGCTCGAACCCGCCCTCCCAGCCGGCGTCGTCCTTCGCCTCGGGCAGGATGATCGCCGGCCGGACGGGATCCCACACGCCGGCCGGCCGCAGCACCTGGAACGCCGTGCTGGTGGGGATGGTGGCCACGTCCCAGGTGAAGAGGTTGGCCTGGCGCTCCTGGAGGATGCGCGGCGCGAAGTTCTGCGAGTGGAGCTGCGTGTGCTCCAGCTTGATCTCGGGATAGGCCTGGGTAAAGGCCTTGAGGGCCCGACCGAAGCCGTCGCCCGGAAAGGTGTTGACGACGACCTTGCCTTCCTTCTTGCCCGCGGCCACCGCGGCTGTCCACTCCGGCGTGGACGCCGTGGCGGCCGTGGGCGCAACGGCGGCGGCCGCGCCGGCCAGCAACCCCGTGCGAATCAGGTTGCGCCGGCTCAGTCTGCTCGTAGGACATGTCGATGCTCCCATGGGCACAGAGGTCAGGGCTGTCAGTGCGCGTCCCGCTACCGCGCCGCGGCCTTCGCCCTCATCTGCTCCTGGAGGTATCGCACCGACACGCGGCTGACGGGCACCTCCTCCGGTGCCATGCCGTCGGGGTTGCGGTACTCGAAGCGGGCATCGCGGCCGCCGTAGTGCTTGGTCACCACCAGTCGGCGCCACTGGATCACCTCGGCGTCGGTCGCCGACAGCTTCTCCGGCGTGTCGTAGCGCTGGTTGAGCATCACGCGCTCGTCCTGCCTGGAGAAGTTGTACTCGATGATCCACCGGTGCAGGGCGAAGTACAGGAAGCGCTGCCACGTGCGCTGGAGTGCGCTCTTGGGCCGGAGGTAGTGGTAGTACCAGACTCGCGTGAGGTGCTCCTCGACCGGCACGCACATCCGCGTGTAGAAGTCGTAGGCGAACTCGGCGCGGAACATGCCGGGCAGATGATGGCCGCTGCACCATCGCGCCGTCCGCGGGGGCGGGATGTGCTGTCGCGCCCGGTCGGCGAACGGCCGGAGCAACCAGGTCCAGGAGCGGCGGTAGTTCGTCTTCGGCCACCGCCAGCCGTTGGCGTACACGTCGAACGTAGGGTTCCGGCGCATGTAGTTGCTCTCGGCGACGTCGCCGCCGAAGCCGTTGCCCACGAAGATGGGGTGCTCGCCCTGAGCGCCGCGGGCGATGAAGCCGGTGCGCGCCACCACGAGGGCGTTGCGGTGCACGTAGTTGACGTGGGAGTCCATCGAGTTCTCGAGGGCCACTTCCCAGTTGCACCGCCAGTAGACCTGGCCGGTGAGGACGAGGGCGTCCTCGTCGAAGAACTCCTCGGGGACGTCCTCTTCGATGCGCGCGGGCTCACCCTCGCCGATCCACACGAACACCACGCCCTTCAAGGTGCGCGTCGGATAGATCTTCGCCTCCGTGCCCGGTTTGCCGCACACGCCCGAGTCCGGCCCTTCGGAGAGCACCGCCACGTTCTTGCCGGACTCGTCGTACACCCAGCCGTGATAGGGGCAGGCGACCGTGCCGCGGTAGTGGCAATCGCCTTCGCTGAGGCGCGCGCCCCGATGCGGGCAGACGTCCTGGATGGCCACCACGTCGCCGTTCGCCCCGCGGAAGAGGCAGATGTCCTCTCCGAGCATCGAGACCTTCACGGGCTTGCGCGAGCCCACCGTGCGCGCGTCCAGGGCGGGGTACCAGTAGTTGCGCAGGCCGAGCTTGGGGATGTGATTCCGGATGTCCCCGCTCAGCTTGGGAATGGCGCCGTTGACGGGCCGTGCAGCGTCGGGGCCGGCCACGTGCAGGTGAGGCGCTCGCGGGGAGTCGTTCTTCAGCACACCCGCCTCCTCGTGAGGACTCACGACCTGAACACCGCGAAGCACTTGTTGGAGTTGAACGACCACGTCTCGACGAAGTCGCACTCGTCGGGCTTGCGCCCCAGCGCTTCCATGGCGCCGGCCAGCATGTACCAGTTGAGCATCTCCTGCTGACCGGATGCCTCGATGGCGGCCAGCGGCGTGGCGCGCCAGGTCTCGTAGTCGCCCATCCGCAGCGCGTCGTAGAGCCGCCGATCGGACTCGATGTCGGGGTAGAGCTGGTAGTTCTTGTCCGTGAGGAATGCGTGCGACCAGCTCGAGGAGGCGATCAGGGCCGTGCGCCAGGGACTCTCGCGCATGGCGCGTGCCGTCGCGGCCCCGACTTCCATGCAGCGCTTCGGCGTGGGCGACGGTGGGTCGAGATCGGCGTCGGCGAGCGGGTGGGCGAGGCTGCCACGCCCGCCCCGCTGGGAGATCACGCGACGGCCGTAGCAGTTCACCTGGAAGGCAACGACGGGGTAGGGAAAGCCGACCCGGTCATAGTCGAGATAGAGGATCGTGTTGAGGAAGGCGTGCGCGAGACCGGCGTGGTGCAGGGGCCGGTAGGCGTACGCCATGTCGACGCCGTCCTCGAGGAGCCGCCGCGCCAGATGCTTGCCGGCCTCCCGGTGTCCTGCGATGCGGAACACGGTGTCCGGCCCTTCTCCCCAGACGTTGCTCGAGGCATCGCGCTGGCGGTGCCGCGCCTCCATCTGGTCATAGGCGAGCACACAGAAGGGAGGAATGACGTCCTCGGTGAAGTTCTCGTGCTGATCGTCGCCCCAGATGATCACGAGGTCGGGGCGGAACTCGTCGAGGATCTTGCGCGCATGCCGGAAGTGGGAGACGAGGCTCGCGCGGTGCACGGCGGCAGACGCGGTGCCCCCGTCGTCTCCGTACTCCCGGCGCATGGCCGGGGGCCAGTTCGCGGGTCGCGGTAGCGCTCGGGCAGGCCGGGATCCCGGAGGACCGTGCGCAGGATGGTCGCCATGTTCTGGTCCGCACCGATGAGCGGCGGGTAGTGCGTCACGCCGAGGCCGAGGATCTCGCCCATGTCGTGTCCCTCCTCACGCAAGTCCGACCATCTCTGCAAGCGTTTGCGCAACCCTAGGCTCGCCCATCCACGTTGTCAACATTGTCGGGGCGCGCCGCCGGCGCGCGCTGTAGAATCCGCGCGGGCCTCGTGTGGGAGCATCGGCGGAGATTCGAGGAGCGCCACGGCTTGCCGGGGTGCTCCGAGCGTCGGGGGTGTGGGGGGCCATGTCTGGGCCCCACGTCGCTACCTGAACCAGGAGGGTATCCATGGGAGCGTATCGGCGCATCAACGTCGCCTCGGGCAGACCGCTGGAGAAGCTGGCGCACTACTCGCGGGCCTTGCGGGCCGGCGACACGGTGTTGCAGTCGGGCACCACGGCGATCGATCGGCAGGGAACCGTCCGCGGCGTCGGGGACGTGACCACGCAGGTCGACGCCATCATGCGCATCGCCGAGTGGAGCATGGGCAAGGCCGGCGGCCGGCTCGCGGACGTCGTGCGCAGCCGCATCTACGTCACCGACATCTCGCTGGCCGACCAGGCTGCCCGCGCCCACGCGAAATACTTCCGGGACGCGCGCCCGGTCTCCACCCTGGTCCAGGTGAACCGCCTGGCCCGGCCCGAGCAGCTCATCGAGATCGAGTTCGACGCAGTGGATGGGGCCAAGGAGAAGGCGCAGCGCTTCTCCTCCGGGCGAGCCATCGAGAACGAGTACGCCTACTCCCGGGTGGTCCGGATCGATGACCGCGTGTTCATCGCGGGCACCACCGCGCTCAATCCCCAGGGCATCGTCGAGGGGCCGGGCGACATGTATCGGCAGACCCGGGCGATCATGGAGACGATCTTCCGGGCTCTGGCAGAGGCCGGTGGTGCACCCTGGCGATCTCGTCTACACGAAGACCTTTGTGACCGATCTCGCGAAGACGGCCGACTACACCCGGGCCTGGCTGGAGGCGCTCGGGGACGTTCGACCCGCGTCGACGTTGCTCGGGATCCCCGCGCTGTTGCGCCCCGAGATGCTCATCGAGATCGAGGCGGAGGCCATCATCGGCGCCGCCCGGTCACGGCGGGACATCTACACCGAGCGGCAACGAGAGAAACCCCGGGGCTATGCCCGCGCGGTGGAAGTTGGCGATCGGGTCTACGTGAGCGGTTGCACGTCGATCAACCCGGCGAGCGAGATCGAGGCGATGGGGGACTGGGCGGCCCAATCGGACGTGGCTCACTCGGCCATCCAGTGGGCTCTGAGCGCAAGCGGGAGCGACGCTCGGTGACGTCATCCGTCGCCGCACGTTCACGGTGGAGGGTGCCCACGTGAACCGGCCGCACGGCGAGGGGCCGGCGTGGTTTGCCAGCAGCCATCCGGCGTCCCTGGGCTGTCGTATCGCTGGCCTGGCGCTGCCCGAGTTGCTGGTCGAGGTCGAGGTGGCCGCGCTCAAGGGCGCGGGTGACGGCATCGAGTGGATCGCGCCCGATGAGATCGACCCGCTCGGATAGGAACATGGGGGGCCCCGCAAGGCCCCCCCGACGCTCGGCGGATCCGGCGGAACATCCCGTCCGTTTGGACTGGACGGACACGCTCAACCGTTCTAGCTTACGGGGCGGCGAAACGCCCCGGACATCCTGGCGAAGGAGAAAGCAATGGCGCTGAGACTCACTCGTCGGACATTCCTCGTCGGTACCGGTACGGCGCTGGCGGCGACGATGCCGATGCCGGCTCTGGCCCAGAGCAAGCCGGTCCGTATCGGTCTCCTCACGGTGAAGACCGGGCCGCTCGCCCAGGGCGGCATCCAGATGGAGCAGGGGACCATTCGCTTCCTCAAGGACAAGAACCACACGCTGGCCGGTCGCAAGGTCGAGCTGGTGGTGGCCGACACGGGCGGCAACCCCGCGGGCACCAAGACCAAGACGCAGGAACTGGTCGAGCGCGAGAAGGTCGATATCATCTTCGGCCCGCTGGCGGCGTTCGAGCTGCTCGCCATCAGCGACTACACCGCGCAGGCGAAGGTGCCGATCCTGAGCCTCGCCGCCGCCGAGGACATGACCCAGCGAAAGCCCAACCCCTACTTCGTCCGGGCCTCCGCGACCTCCGCGCAGGCGATGCACCCCCTGGCCGACTACGCCGCCAAAGATCTGAAATTCAAGCGCGTGATCACGATCTCCGAGGACTTCGCGTTCGGCCACGAGCAGATGGGCGGCTTCCAGCGCGTCTTCGAGGACGCCGGGGGCCGGGTCGTGAAGAAACTGTGGCCGCCGCTCGTGACCCCCGACTACACGCCCTACATCGCGCAGATCAGTGGTGTGGAGGCGGTCGTGGCCGGCTTCGCCGGATCGAACCCGCTCAAGTTCATGAAGCAGTACAAGGACCAGGGACTCGCGTTGCCGGTCCTCGGGGGCAGCGTGGCCTGCGACGATGCGCTCATGAAGAGCTTCGGCGACGAGGCCATCGGCGTGATCTCGTGCTCCGGCTATTCGGCCGATCTCGACACACCGAGCAACAAGCGGTTCGTCGAGGGGATGGTGCGCGACTACGGCAACACCCCGGGCATCTATGCCGCCGGCCTCTATATCAACGGCATGGTGGCGGAGGCGGCGCTCGAGAAGACGGGCGGCAAGACCGACGACAAAGACGTGCTCATCAAGGCGCTGCGCTCGGTGTCGCTGACCGACACCCCGCGCGGACCGTTCCGCTTCGACCACCTCGGCAACGTGATCGGCAGCTTCTACATCAGGAAGTGCGAGCGCAAGGGCGACAAGCTGGTCAACACGACGATCAAGACCTATCCGAACGTGGGCCAGTTCTGGACGTACGACGAGAAGTGGTTCCTCGCCCAGCCCGTCTATTCGCGCGACTATCCGCCGCTGAAGAGCTAGATGGGATGATTAGTCAGTTGGAGGGGGCAGAGGCCGCCCCCTCCAAACCTCCCGTTGGAATTGGAGGGGGCAGGGGCCCCCTCCAAACCTCCCCGTTCGCGCGGGGTGTGACATGGTCCCTGCGGCGGCTCTGCCGCCGCAGGGACTGAGCGCATGAATCTCTGGTTCGTGCTGGCCGTCAACAGCGTCGCGCTGGGCGGCCTGCTCTTCCTCCTGTCCGCCGGCTTCTCGCTGATCTTCGGCTTGATGAAGATCCCGAATCTCGCCCACGGGTCGTTCTTCATGCTCGGCGGCTATTTCGCGGCGACCTTGATCGGATGGGGGCTCGACTTCTGGACGGCGGCCGTCCTCAGCGGGATCGGCGTCGCCGCGTTCGGCGGCATCGTGGAGCGCCTCATCCTGCGGCGGCTGGCCGGCGCCGAGCTGGCGCAGGTGCTGGTCACGCTCGGCCTGTCCTTCATGGTCGCCGACGTCTGCCTGATGGTGTGGACGGGCGATCCCGTCCGCATCGCCACGCCGAGCGCGCTGCGCGGCGCCACCGGGGTCGGGCGGCATGACCTTTCCCACCTATCGGCTCGCCATCAGCCTCATCGCGGTGATCTTCGCGGCCGCGCTGTGGGCCCTGCTCGACCGGACCCGGCTCGGCGCGATGATCCGCGCCGGCGTCGATGATCCGGCCATGGCGCGGGTGGTGGGTATCCGAGTCTCGCAGCTCTTCACCATCGTCTTCTGCCTGGGCGCGTGGCTGGCGGGGTTCGCTGGCGTCATCGGCGGGCCGATCCTGTCGGTCTATCCCGGGCTGGACGGCGAGATGCTGCCCCTGGCTCTCGTCGTCGTCATCCTCGGGGGCAGTGGCAGCCTGATCGGCTCACTCGTGGGCAGCTTCGTCGTGGGCTTCCTCTACAACTTCGGCCAGGCCATGTTCCCGGAGCTGGCCTATGTCGTGCTCTTCCTGCCCATGCTCGTCGTGCTGGTGGTGCGACCCCAGGGTCTCTTCGGGCGGCCCGCGGCGTGAAGCGGCTCGCCCTCGCCGCCGCGCTCGTCCTGCTGGCCACGGTGCCCCTCTGGATCGGCGGCACCTACTACGTCAACGTGGCCAGCCAGATCTTGCTCTACGCGATCTTCGCGCTCGGCATCAACGTGCTGGCCGGCTACGGCGGTCTCGTCTCGCTCGGCCACGCTGGGCTCTTCGGCATCGCCGCCTATACGGCGGGGCGCCTGCTGAACAATGGCCACGGCCACGCGGTGGTCGTGACCGAAGCGCTCGTGGTGACGATCGCCGCGGCAGCGATCTTCGCGGTGCTCGCGCTGCGCGGCACCGGGCTCGGCTTTGTGATGATCACCGTGGCGCTGGGCCAGATCGTCTGGGGCGTCGCCTATCGCTGGATCAGCATCACCAACGGCGACAACGGCATCACCGTCAGTGGGCGGCCCAGCCCGTTCGGGCTGTCGCTCGCCTCGCCCTCGGCCTTCTACTGGGCTACCCTGGTCGTGTTTCTCTTGGCCGTGGGCTCGATGGCCATCTTCGTCGCCTCGCCGTTCGGGGCCAGCCTGCGCGGCACACGCGACCAGCCGCGGCGCATGAATGCCCTCGGCTACCACGTCTGGATGATCCGCTTCCTCGCCTTCCTCTTCTCGGGCCTGTGGAGCGGCGTGGCCGGCCTCCTGTTCCTCTATTACAACCAGTTCGTGAGCCCCCAGGCGGTGGCCCTCACCGCCTCCGCCGAAGCGCTGTTGATGGTCATCTCCGGCGGGACGGGGACCTTGCTCGGACCGATCGCCGGCGCCGCCCTGGTCGTCGTCATGAAGAACGTGGCGAGCGCCTACATCGAGCGCTGGAACTTCGTTCTCGGCGCCATCTTCGTTGTGATCGTCGTCTTCATGCCGGAAGGACTGGTGCCGGGCACGGCGCGTCTCGGACGCTGGGCGATGGCGGCGTGGCGGCCCGGCGGGGCTGCCACGGCGCCGGCCGCGCCGGAGCAGGGAGGACGCTGACCGCGCTGGCCCGCCCAGCCGGCGAGCGCGCGTGCACGAAGCACGCCAGCACGCTGGGGCGGTGTAGGATGTCGGGGCGTTCCAATATCCGAGGGCGGGCAGCTGACGTGGCTCGACTGGAAGCTGCCGCGATGAACCAGGAGACGATATGAGTGTGCGATTCGGCGTCTTCGACCACATCGAGCCGGTGCCCGGGCTGCGACTCGACCAGATCTACCGCGAGCGGTTGATCCAGATCGAGCGGCTCGACGCGGCGGGATTCTATGCCTATCACCTGGCCGAGCACCACACGCCGGCGATCCACAGCCTGGCCCCGTCGCAGAACGTCTTCCTGGGCAGCGTGGCCCAGCGCACCCGCCGCATGCGGTTCGGCCCGTGCGTCTACGTGCTGCCGCTGCACCATCCGCTCCGCCTGATCGAAGAGATCAGCATGCTCGACAATCTGAGCGATGGGCGCCTGGAGATCGGGGTGGGCCGCGGAGGCGTCATGGAGGCCTACTTCTGGGGTCAGGAGGCCGACTCCGAGACCAACTACGCCCGATATGTCGAGACCCTGGCCATCGTGCGCGAAGGGCTGAGCCACGACGAGCTGACGTACGCCGGCCGCTTCCACAGCTTCGACCACCTGCCGATGTACTTGCGCCCGCTCCAGAAGCCGTATCCCCCGCTGTGGTACATGCGCAATCCCGTGACCGCGGCGATGGAGGGGATGCATACCATCATCGTCGGCTCCCTCGATGTCCTGGCCGCGGCGGTTCCCCGCTACCGCGCGGCCTGGGAAGAGCATCAGGGCGGTGGGGCCCTCACGGCGCAAGGGGACGAGCCGATGATCGGCCTCGTGGTTCACCTGGTCGTCGCGGACACGGACGACGAGGCGATCAGGATCGCCACGCCGGCGTGGGAGAAGTACCGCTGGAACCTCGCCGCCCCGCGCCGCCTCGAGGCGGAGAAGCGCAATCTCACCCAGTTCATGGGCACGAAAGACGGCTCGTTCGGCTTCGTCGGCGCGCGCCCGGCGGGCCTGCCCACCCGGGAAACGCGGCGGGACATCGACGCCGAGCTGGAACGGTTCGACCAGCAGAAGCAGCGGCCCCATCCCAACCGGGTGGGCGGGGTGGCCCTCGCGGGCTCCCCGCGCGCGGTTCAGGAGTACATGGACGAGTACCTGGCCACCGGCGCGAACTACTTCGTCTGCTCCTTCCAGTGGGGCGATCTCACCCACGAGCAGGCCATGCGATCCCTCGAGCTCTTCGCCGCCGAGGTGATGCCCCGCTACGCGACGGCGTGCGCCGGCGATGCACGGGTAGCCGCCGGAACCATGAAGATCGTCGTCAACGCCCGGAACGGTCCGCGCGACTTCGAGTGTGACCCCGGGGAGAAGATCCTCCACGCCGGGCTCAGGCGCGGCGTCGAGTTGCCGTATGAGTGCGGTACGGGGACCTGCGGCACCTGCAAGGCCCGGCTCGCGAGTGGGCGCGCCGAGAGCCAATGGCCCGAGGCTCCGGGCACGCGGTATCTCAAGGGCGCGGCGGAGCTGCTGATGTGCCAGAGCCTGGCCCACGACGACTGCGCGCTCGAGGTCAACGTCCCCCTGAAGTCGCGCGAGGCGGGCGTCCCCACCCCGCGTGCCCTCGGGGGTGTCGTGCGCGCCTTCCGTCGCCTCACGCACGACGTGGCCGCCTTCGACCTCGCCCTCGACGAGCCGCTCGACTTCGCCGCCGGCCAGTTCGCCCTCGTCACCGTGCCGGGAATCGCCGGCGCGCGCGCCTACTCCATGGTCAACTTCGACCGCGGCGCCGAACGCCTGTCCTTCGTGGTGAAGAAGAAGCCAGGCGGCGCCGTCAGCGAATGGCTCTTCGGCGAGGGGGTCGAGGGCGCGCGCCTGGGCCTCTTCGCGCCCATGGGGCACGCGACGTTCCATCCCGGCCTGAGCAAACACCTCCTCTGCGTGGCGGGGGGGAGCGGCATCGCGGGCATGATGTCGATCCTCTCGCTCGCCTGCCAGGACGGTCACTTCGCCGACTGGGACGGTCACGTTTTCTTCGGTGTCCGCACCGCGCGCGATGGCTTCTTCCTCGACGAGCTGAAGGCGTTCCGGGCGCGATACCCGGGGCGGCTCTCCGTCACCGTGGCCCTCTCGGACGAGGAGGTTCCGGCGTCGCTGGCCGCGGACTATCCAGGGTTCGCCTTCGCGCGGGGCCTCGTCCACGCCGTGGCCGGCGAGCGCATGCAGGGTCGCTTCGCCGACGTCCGCGCCTACGTCGCGGGGCCGCCCCCCATGGTCGACGCGAGCCTGCGGCTGCTGCTGCGCGAGGCGCGGCTGCCGCCCGCCGACATCCGTTACGACAAGTTCAGCTAGGGACATGGGGCGAGGGGTGGTAGAATGGTCGAAACCGTGGTCATGGGCAGTGACAACCGGTGAGGAAAAGGAGCGGCGATGGGACAGTACGACTGTCACGTGTTCGTCTGCACGAGCGGGGAGACGTGTCCGGAGCAGGGCGACGTGGAGAAGTACGTGAAGGTGCTGCGCGACGGCGCCCGACAAGCCGGCAAGCAGACCGAAGTGCGGGTCAACAAGGCCGGCTGCTTTTCGCAGTGCGGGCACGGCCCGATGCTCGTCATCTATCCGGACAACGTCTGGTACTCCGGTGTTCAGGAGTCGGACCTGGCGGAGATCCTCAGCTCGCACATCCTCGGGGGACGGCCCGTCGAGCGACTTCGCTACGCGCCCGGCGTGCGCGGCGCGAACAAGACGGACGACATCGGGAAGAAGGCCGCCCCGGCGGCTCCCGCCGCGCCACCGGAGCCGAAGTGGATCCGCGTGTGTGCGGCCGGTGACGTGCCCGCGAACGGCATGAAGGAGTTCCCGGTCGACAAGGTCAATGTCCTCGTCGTCAATACCGGGGACGCGTTCGTGGCCTTTCAGGCGTTGTGCCCCCACGAAGCCGTGCCGCTCGCCGCGGGAATCTGCGACGGCTCCGTCCTCACCTGCCTCGAGCACCTGTGGCAGTTCGACCTCCGGACGGGCGCCCCGATGGGCGACGCGCAGGAAGGGTTGACGAGCTATCGGCTCAAGGAGGAGAGGGGCGAACTCTACATCGGGCTCGAAGGCTGAGGTTCGACACGGAGAAGGAGGAGCGACCATGAGCGACGGGAAACAGCTCTTCAGCGCCAACCTGGCCAAGGACGCCGTCTACAAGACCGGCCTGCGCAGTTTCATGGAATACCGCGACCTGGGCATCGAGACGGCGACCCACGGGCAATTCCGCGCCCACGTGATCCGGATCAAGAAGGACGCCGGTACGCACGACCTGCACACCACCGGCCTGCACAAGCACGAGTGCGACTTCCAGATGTTCTACGTGCTCAACGGCTGGATCAAGTTCATCTATGACGGCCAGGGCGAGCGACGTTCCACGCCGGCGACTGCGTCCTCCAGCCGGCCGGGATCGTGCACAACGAGCTCGACTGCTCGGATGACCTCGAGGTCCTGGAAATCTACTCGCCCGCCGTCCACCCGACCGTGGTCGTCGGGAAGATGCCCGAGGCCGTCGCCGCGCACTGAGGCACGCGCCCGGGCCCATGAAGGTCACCGCTCTCGAGACATATTTCCTGTCCGCGCCCTTGCCGCAGGCGGTGCGCACCTCCACGCATACGATCCGCGCGGTGAGCGAGGTCATCGTCAAGCTCACCACGGATGCCGGCCTCGTGGGGATCGGCGAGGCGCACGGCCCCTTCCTGTTCCAGGGGGCCGAGGGGCTGCGCACCGTGAACGAGATTCTGCAGGCCATCACGCCGCTCGTCGTCGGAGGCGATCCCTTCGACGTCGAGCGGATCTGGCAGGACCTGTTCGCGCTGACGTATCGCACGGTGCGAGGGATTCCCGCGCTGTCCCGGCAGCAGCGCCCCCTGGTGACGGCCATGAGCGCCATCGACATCGCGCTGTGGGACCTCAAGGGGAAGGCGATCGGCCGCCCGGTCTACGCCCTGCTGGGCGGGGCGCTCCGCCAGCGCGTGCCCGCCTACGTGACCGGCTTCTACTACCGGGATGGGGAGCGGCCGGACGACCTCGTGCGCGAGGCGGCCATGTACATGGAGCACGGCTACCGCACGGTGAAAGTAAAGGTCGGCGGATTGACGCCGGAGGCGGATGCCGAGCGCGTGGGCGTGATCCGCAAGGCGGTGGGGCGCGACGTGGCGATCATGCTCGATGCGAACCAGGGCTGGGATCTGCCCACCGCGGTGCGCGCCGCGCGTCTGTGCGCGCCCCACGACATCTTCTGGCTGGAAGATCCGATGCCGTGGTACGACGAACGCCACACGCTCGCGCGGTTGAAGGCCGCGGTCGACATCCCGATCGCAGCCGGGGAGACGGAGTACAGCCCGTTCGGCCTGCGCACGATGGTCGTGGAGGGATTGGTCGACTACTTGATCATCGACTCGACCTGGGCCGGAGGGCTGACGACGTGGCGGAAGGCCGCGGTCGTGGCCGAGCTGTATCAGGTACCTCTGGCCGCGCATCACGACCCGCAGATCCACGTGCACGCCGTGGCGGCGAGCCCGACCGGGTTCATCCTGGAATCGTTCGCCGACCCCACCCGTGATCCCCTGTGGTTCGAGTTGTTCCGCGAGCGCCCGCCGATCGTCGACGGGTTCATGGCGCTCCCCGAGGCGCCGGGGCTCGGGCTCGAACTGCGCGAGGAGACCCTGGAAAAGTACGGCGTGAAGATCGGCTGAGAATTTCTTCCGGGACTCCGGGGTCTAAGGCCCAGGCGTGCAAGGGCGCGCCGCGCCGTGAGCCAGGAGGCCCGCATGACTGATGGGACCGCGCGAAGGACGGTGAGCCGCCGGGTTGTCCTCGGGCTGCTCGGGGGAGCGCTGCTGCCCGCCGGCAGAGTGGGGGCGGCCGGTCGCGTGTCCGATGCCGACACGGCCGCACTGGTCACGGGCAACAGCGAATTCGGTCTCGATCTCTACACAAGGCTCCGCGCCGGCGACGACAACCTGTTCTACTCGCCCTACAGCATCTCCGACGCGCTCGCCATGACCTACGCCGGGGCCCGCGGTGCGACGGCCAACGAGATGGCGAAGACGTTGCGGTTCTCCCTCGCGCCGGCCCGCCTCCATCCGGCCTTCGGGAATCTGATCCGCGAGATCAACGGCGCGGAGCGGAAGCGGCAGTACGAGCTGTACACCGCGAACGCGCTCTGGTCTCAAAAGGGCTATCCGTTCGTCCCCGAGTTCCAGCAGATCGCGAAGGGCAGCTACAGCGCCGCCCTCGAGGAACTCAATTTCAAGCGCGCCCCCGAGACGGCGCGGCGGACCATCAACGCGTGGGTCGAGAAGCAAACCCAGGACAAGATCAAGGACCTCATTCGGGAAGGGGTCCTCCAGCCCGACACCGTGCTGGTCCTGACCAACGCCATCTACTTCAAGGGCGCCTGGGTGAACGCCTTTCTCGAGCCGGCGACCCAGCCGGCGGACTTCATGGGGGGCGCGAAGGGCGCGGCTCGCCAGGTGCTGCTGATGCGCCAGCAGAACATCTATAGGTACCTAGACGGCGGTACCTACCAAGTGCTCGAGCTGCCCTACCAAGCCCACGAGCTGTCGATGATCATCTGCCTGCCGCGCCGGGTGGACGGTCTCGGTGATGTCGAGAAGACCCTCACCGTCGCGGGCGTCAACGACTGGCTGGCGAAGATGACCTCCCACGACGTGGACGTCGCGCTGCCGCGATTCAAGGTCACCGCGGAGTTCCAGCTCGAGCAGCCGCTGGCGGAGCTGGGCATGAAGCTGGCGTTCTCCCGCGAGCGCGCCGACTTTTCCGCGATGGTGAAGGCTCAGCAGGTCTTCGTGGGTGCCGTCATCCACAAGGCCTATGTGGACGTCAACGAGAAGGGCACCGAGGCGGCGGCCGCGACGGGTATCACCATGAGGGCGACCTCGGCCGCTCCACGCTGGCCCAAGGCTGTTTTCCGCGCTGATCACCCGTTCTTCTTTCTCATCCGCGACAACCGGACCGGCAGCATCCTGTTCGCGGGCCGCCTGACCAACCCGCTGGCGAGCTGACGAAGAAGCGGGCTGAAGCGCGGCCCTCAGCTTTCGGGGGGCTTCCACCCCGCGGAGTTGGGGGTGTTCCGGGTCCGGCCCCCACCTGCAGTGGTAAGATGCGGGCCCAATGAGCCACCACGACGAGGTCCTCGGTCTCGCTTGCCCGGCGGCCAGGGAAGGGGCCGGGAGGATCTGCTCGTATCCGGTGTCATCCTCGGCAACGGGCAGGAGCGCGTGATGGCGCGCTCGCGACGCTGGCGCCCGCAGCCCTACCGGATAGAGCCCGGCGAAGGCTTCGACCCCGACGCCGATCTGGCCTTCGACGATGACCTGGACTTCGCTGAGCCGTCGTATGTGCCACCTACGGCCGTTCGCGCCGCTCCGGCCCCGCCGCCGCTGACGTGGCAGGAGCGCCTGGCCGCCGTCGACGCGGCGATGCGGCTGCCCCCGGCCCCGGGCGCGCGGCCCTGGCCCGAGGGCCGCGAGATCCTGTACGTCGTGGACGCTCACACCAGCGCCCAGGCGCGCGGCCTCACTCTGGCGGTGGTCTATCGCGAGCGCCGGCGCGATGGGACCTGGGGCAAGGCCAAGCCGGCCGGCCTCGACCGTGAGCGCGTGCGGCTGCTGCCGGACCCGGCCGATCGGCGGATCATCGGCCTCCTCGAAGGTGCGCCCGATATCTATGGTGCGTGGTATCCGCGCTACGGGGATGCCGTCGGGCGCTATGTCCTGCCGCCGGCGACCTTGGAGACGCTGCTCTCGCTGATTTGCGCCACGGGACGCTGCCGGCTGCAGGTCGACGAGGTGGCGGAGAACTGGCGGCCGCTCCGCTGGGACGATGGAGGTCCGTGGCAGTTCACGCTGACCGTGGAGGCCGACCCGGAGTCGAGCGGCTACCGCATCACAGGATGGCTTCAGCGGGGCGACGCGCGGATGGATCTGGCCGCCCCCTTCTTTCTTTCGGCCGGCGGTGTCCTCCTCGTCGAGGACACCGTCGCCCGGCTCGACGACGGCGGGGCCTTTGCCTGGATCGTCCATCTGCGCGACCACGGGCCCCTCCGGGTGCCCGCCACCCAGGCGGACGAGCTGCTCGCCCGGCTGTTCCGGCTCCCGAGGCTTCCGCACCTCGAGGTGCCCGAGGCGCTCCGATTTGAAGAGGTGGGCGGCACACCGCAGCCGAGGCTACGCATCCGTCCCGGTCCGCGTGAGTGGGGCGGGACCAAGCTGCTCGGCGAGCTGTCCTTCGACTACGCGGGCACGCCGGTGCCGGCCGGCGAGCCGAGCCTCGGCAGCTTCGACACCGGCCGGCGCCGCCTGGTCCGGCGCGATGCCGCTGCCGAGCAGGTGGCCGCCGATCGTCTGAGCGCTCTCGGCTGGAAGCCGCGCTCGTTCTGGGGCCGTGAGGGCTACCAGATGGGTCTCGAGCTGGCTCCCCGGGCGCTGCCTCGAGTCGTCGTCGAGCTCGTGCGGGAAGGCTGGCACGTCGAGGCCGATGGCAAGCTCTACCGCCGCCCCGGCGCCATCCAGATCGAGGTCACCTCCGGCGTCGACTGGTTCGACCTGCACGGCACGGTCGAGTTTGGTGACCGGGTAGCGCGCTTGCCCGAGCTGCTCGCCGCGCTCCGCCGCGGGGATGGCGCGGTCCGGCTCGACGACGGCACCTTCGGCATCGTCCCCGAAGAGTGGCTGAGGCGGTACGGTGCTCTCGCCGCCGCCGGCACGGCGGATGGCGACCACCTGCGCTTCGGTCGCGCCCAGGTGGGATTGCTCGACGCCATGCTCTCTACCTTGCCCGAGACCCGCGTCGACGCCATGTTCGAGAAGGCCCGGGCGGAGCTGGCGGAGTTCGACGGCATCAAGCCCGCCGACGAGCCTGCCGGCTTCGTGGGCCGCTTGCGGGGATATCAACGGGAGGGGCTCGGCTGGCTCCACTTTTTGCGCCGCCTCGGGTTCGGCGGTTGCCTCGCCGACGACATGGGGCTCGGCAAGACCGTGCAGGTTCTGGCCCTTCTCGCCGCACGGCGGGCGGACAGCCGCGGCCCCTCGCTGGTCGTGGTGCCCCGCTCCCTCGTCTTCAACTGGAAGGATGAGGCGCGGCGCTTCGCTCCGGCCCTGCGCGTCCTGGACCACACCGGCGCCGGGCGCATCCCGCCGGGCGCTCACTTCGCGGATCACGACCTCGTGCTCACGACCTACGGAACCTTGCGGCGCGACGTCGCCGCGCTCAAGGACGTGGCGTTCGACTACGTGATTCTCGACGAGGCCCAGTCCATCAAGAACGCCGCGACCGACTCGGCCAAGGCCGCCCGCCTCCTGCGCGGCGAGTACCGTCTCGCGCTGTCCGGCACGCCGGTGCAGAACCACCTCGGCGAGCTGTGGAGCCTCTTCGAGTTCCTGAGCCCGGGATTGCTCGGCACCGGTGGGCTCGGACGGGACGCCGTTCTCACGCGGTCGCCCGATCCGGAGACCGTGGAGCTTCTCGCCCGTGGCCTGCGCCCGTTCATCCTGCGCCGGACCAAGGAGCAGGTGGCCCCGGAGCTGCCCGCCCGCACCGAGCAGACCATCCACTGCGAGCTGGACGCCACCCAGCGGCGGCTCTACGACGAGCTGCGCGAGCACTATCGCCAGACCTTGCTGGGCCGCGTGGACCGCGAGGGTCTGGGACGCTCCAAGCTCCAGGTGCTCGAGGCGCTGCTGCGGTTGCGCCAGGCCGCCTGCCACCCCGGCCTCATCGACCGCCGGCGCGTTGGCGAGTCGAGCGCCAAGCTGGACGCCCTCCTGCCGCAGCTTGCCGAAGTGGTCGAGGAAGGCCATAAGGCGCTGGTCTTCTCGCAGTTCACGAGCTTGCTCTCGATCGTGCGAACGCGGCTCGACGCCCAGGGGCTGGTCTACGAGTACCTCGACGGCCGCACGCACGATCGGGCGGCGCGGGTCAAGCGCTTCCAGGGCGATCCGGAGTGCCGGCTGTTCCTGGTGAGCCTGAAGGCGGGAGGGCTCGGCCTCAACCTCACCGCCGCCGAGTACGTCTTCCTGCTCGACCCGTGGTGGAACCCCGCGGTGGAGGCGCAGGCCATCGACCGCACCCACCGCATCGGCCAGAGCCGGCCCGTCTTCGCCTACCGGCTGATCGCGCGCGACACGGTGGAGGAGAAGGTGATCGAGCTACAGCAGAGCAAGCGCGCGCTCGCCGAGGCGATCATCACCGCCGACGAGAGCCTGATCCGCACCCTCACCCGCGAGGACCTCGAGCTGCTCCTGAGCGGGCCCGACACCGGCCCCGCATAGGCAGGCGCAGGCGCGATCGGGCGGAGCCATTCGTCGGTGGAAGTCGCCAGTAACGATGCTCGGACCAGCGCCCCTCCGGTTCCCCGCCTGATCGGCCAGCCCCTCCGCCGCAAGGAGGACGATCGCCTGCTCCGGGGCAGGGGGCGGTTCAGCGACGACTTCTCCGCTCCCGGCCAGGTGTATGCGGCGATGGTGCGCTCGCCTCACCCGCACGCCCGCATCGTGGCGATCGAGAGCGACGCGGCGCGCGCGATGCCGGGCGTGCTCGCCGTATTCACCGGGGCCGATGCCGCCCACGACGGCCTCGGCGCCATCCCGCACAGCCCGGTGCCGTCCAACCGGTACGACCTCAAGCTCCGCGCCCCGGGCGGCGGCCCGATCTTCGTTGGCCCGCACGTCCTGTTGCCGGCGGACAAGGCGCGCCACGTCGGCGAGGCGGTCGCCATGGTGGTCGCCGAGACCAGGGCCCAGGCGGAGGACGCCACAGAGGCGGTGCGCGTGACCTGGGCGCCGCTGCCCTTCGTCGTCGATACCGCGGAGGCGGCCGAAGGATATGCGCCCGCGGTGTGGGACGAGGTCCCCACGAACGTCTGCGTCGATGCCGCGTTCGGGAGCGACGAGCCCGCGGTCGACGCCGCATTCGCGGGGGCCGCTCACGTCGTCGCCCGCGACTTCCACGTGGGCCGGGTGACCGGCGTGCCGATCGAGCCACGCGCGGCGCTTGGCGTCTACGACGAAGCGAGCCGGCGCTACCTCCTCCACGCCGGCAGCGGGGGCGCCTTCCGCCAGCGCCGCGAGATTGCCGAGGTGCTGGGCCTCGAGCCCGACCGGCTGCGCGTGATCTCGCGCGACGTCGGCGGCAACTTCGGAACCAAGAACCGCGTCTACGTCGAATACGGCCTGGTGCTGTGGGCGGCGCGGAAGGTCGGCCGTCCGGTCAAGTACACGGCCACGCGCACGGAGACATTGGTGAGCGACTATCAAGGCCGCGACCTCGTCACCCGCGTGGCGCTGGCGCTCGACCGCGCCGGCCGCTTCCTGGCCATGCGCGCCGACAACGTCTCCAACGTCGGCGCGCGGGCCGTCTCCTTCTCGCCGCTCGGCAAGGGCTCGGCGCTGGTGACGGGCAACTACGACATCCCCGTCGCCCGGGTGCGCTCGCGCGCGGTCTTCACCAACACCGCGCCGACCCAGGCCTATCGTTCCTCCGGCCGGCCCGAGGTCACCTTCGCGATCGAGCGGCTGATCGACCTCGCGGCCGGGCAGACGGGCATCGACCGCCTCGAGCTGCGCCGCCGCAACCTGATCGATGATGCCCAGATGCCCTACGCCAATCCGTTCGGCATGGTGTACGACAGCGGGCGGTACGCCGAGAACATGGCGCTCGCGATGCACCTCGCCGACTGGGCGGGGTTCGACGGGCGCCGCGCCGAGGCGCGCGCGCGGGGCACGCTGCTCGGCCGTGGCCTCGCCAACTACGTCGAGTCCTCCGTCGGCACGCCGCGCGAGCAGGCGCGGATGACGGTGCGCCCGGAGGGGATCGTCGAGGTCGTGATCGGCACGCAATCAGCGGGGCAGGGGCACGAGACGAGCTTCGCCCAGGTGGCGGCCGAGCGCCTCGGCCTCGACGTCGAGGCGATCCTCATTCTGCTCGGCGATACGGATGCCGTCCGCTTCGGCGGGGGGACGCACTCGGGGCGATCGATGCGCATGGCGGGGGCGGTCATCGCGCTCGCGGCCGCCGACCTGATCGCCGAGGGCACGCGCCGCGCGGCGCGTGTGCTGGAGGCGGCCGAGAGCGACATCCGGTACGAACTCGCCCGCTTCATCGTCGCTGGCACGGACCGCGGCATCGGCCTGTTCGAGCTGCCGGGCGGGCTCGAGGTCCTACGCGACAACGAGATGAACGAGCCCGTGTTCCCGAACGGCTGTCACGTGTGCGAAGTCGAAGTCGACCCCGAGACGGGCGCCGTCCGTCTCGTGCGCTATGCCGCGGTCGACGACGTCGGTCGGGCCATCAATCCGCTGATCGTCGACGGGCAGACCCACGGCGGCATCGTCCAGGGGGTCGGGCAGGCGCTGGGCGAGGCGTGCGTCGTCGACGGCGAGAGCGGCCAGACGCTCACCGGCTCGCTGATGGACTACGCGCTACCGCGCGCGGCCGACGTGCCGGCCTTCGCCACGCGTCTGAACGAGGTGCCCTCACCGACCAACCGCTGGGGGTCAAGGCGGGCGGCGAGGGCGGCACCACGCCGGCACCCGCCGTGGTCATCAGCGCCATCGCCGACGCGCTCAGGCCCCTCGGGGTCAGCGACATCCCTCTGCCGGCGACACCGTATGCCATCTGGCGAGCGATCCGCGCGGCCCAGGGCTGAGCGCGAGCCGCCCGCACCGGGCCGTGAATCGGGCGGAGCGGATGGTGCTGACATGCCGGGTGACGTGCCGAGGCGCCTGCAGTATCGTGCCAGGGGCGGACGAGGATGATGCGGTGGATGCGGACTAGGAGCGTGTCGGAGTATCGAGGAGTGCCCCGGGTTCCCCGGGTCGCGGCGTGACGGCCATGGCTGGCGAGCCCCACGGCCAGTCGGTGGCGCGCGTCACCCTGGCCGCCGAGAGCGACTACGTTGCCGCCGCGCTCGCTTTCCTCCGGGAGGCGGGGGCGAGGCTCGGACTGGCGGCGACCGACGTGGATGGGCTGGCCCGCGCCGCCGGAGAGGTGGCCCTGAACGTCATCGCGCACGCCTTCGAGCCTGGCCAGCGCGCGACCTTCGACATCGTCCTCCTGCGTCAGCCGGGCCAGGTCGTGGTCGCCATCGAGGACCAAGGCCTGCCGTTCGACTACACGGATCTGCAGGCGGGGACCCGCTCGGCTCTGGCCGCGCCTTCGCTCGCCGCCACCGCGGACGCGGTGCACTTCACGAACCTCGGGCCGCGCGGCAACCGCGTGGAGATCGTGAAGCGTGTGGCCTTCGAGCACATCGAGACCCGCGTGGGTCCCGAAGACCACCCGTCGGTGGTCCGGCCCCCGGCGGCGCCGGACGTGTCGATCAGCCTGCGGCTGATGAGGCCGGACGATGCGGTGGGGGTCGCCCGATGCACGTACCGGTGCTACGGCTACAGCATCCCCGATCAGTTTCTCTACTATCCCGACCATCTGCGCGAGATGCTTCACGGCGGACTCCTCGAGGTGTGCGTCGCCGTCACCGCGGAGGGTGAGATCGTCGGCGTCCTCACGGCCGAGCTGGACCACCCGGGCGCGGTCGTCGGCAACCTGGGCGAGGCCATGGTCGATCCGCGGTTCCGCGGGCACGGCCTGTTCGAACGCATGATTGTGCTGGCCCGGGAGCGGGCGGTGGAGAAACGGATGCTCGGGCTCTTCGGGGAGGCCGTCACGGTCCACCTCTTCTCCCAGAAGGGCAACATCGCGCTGGGCTTCACCGAGACGGGTGTCCAGCTCGGCGACGAGGCCCCGGTGACCATGAAGCAGATCGACGAGGGCGCGCCGCGGAAGCGGACCGCCACCATCCTCTACTACCTCAAGACCGGCGACGGTCCGGCGCGGGCGGTCCACGCTCCGCCGCATCACCGGGCGATGATCGAGCGGATTTACCGGCAGGGCGGCTTTCGACGGACGCTCGAACCCACGCCGGCCCTCCCCCCGGAGCTGCCGGCCACCTCGCAGGTGAAGGTCGGGATCTATCCGGAGTGGAGCGAGGCCGTGATCCGCGTGGCCGCCTGCGGGCGCGACCTGCCGGAGCTGGTGCGCTTCCGTTTGCGCGAGCTCTGCCTGCGCCACATCGCGTGGATCGGCCTCGACCTGCCGCTGTCCGATCCGGGCTTGCCCTCCCTCTGCGCGCCGCTCGAGGCCCTCGGGTTCTTCTTCGCGGGGGTCGTCCCCGAGCTGGCCGGTGGCGATGTGCTCAGGCTGCAGTACCTCAACGAGGTGGACGTCGACGTGGCGTCCGCGCAGATCGCCTCCGACTTCGGCCGCGAGCTGTTCGGCTATGTCGTGAAGGCGATGCCGCGGTAGCCGGACCGCGCCGGCGCGAAGGGCCGGTGAGAGGAGGCCCCGATGATCGACCCCGCATTCAGCCTCGAGAAGAAGACCGCGATCGTCGTCGGCGCGGCGAACGGGATCGGGCGCGCCGACGGCGCTCGCCTTCGCGGGCGCTGGGGCGAGTGTCGCGTGTGCCGATGTGGAGGCGCCAGGCGCGAACGCGGTGGCGGCGGAGATCGAGAAGGGCGGTGGGCGTGCACGTGCGGTGAACCTCGACGTCACGGACGGCGCCTCGTGCCGGGCGGCCGTCGCGGGAACCGGTCGAGCGCTTCGGCGGCCTCGACGTTCTCATGTACGGTGCCGCCGACAGTGACAGCGCCGCCACGGTCCTGGAGATGGACGAGGCGGCCTGGGATCGGGTGATCCGGATCAACCTCACCGGCGCCTTCCTGATGGTCAAGGCGGCGATTCCCGCGATGATTGCGCGCGGTGGTGGCAGCGTGATCCTGATCGCCTCGCAGCTCGGGCGCGTGGCCTCCCCCGGGCGCCCGGCCTACTGCGCGACGAAGGGCGCGCTGATCCAGCTCGCGAAGGCCCTCGCGACCGACCACGCCGCGCAGGGGATCCGCGCCAACACGATCTCGCCGGGCGCGATCGAGACGCGACGCATGCTGCGGCGCTGGAAGGACATGGAAGCGGCGCGCCAGGGGATGGGGCCCAAGCATCTGCTGGGCCGGCTCGGCCTGCCCGAGGAGATCGCCCGGGCGGCCGTGTTCCTCGCCAGCGACGCCTCCTCGTTCATGACGGGCAGCGACCTGCTCGTCGACGGAGGCTACACGGCTGTTTAAGATGGGGGGCCTAGCCCGGGCCCCCCAAGCCCCCCGCGCTCGTCGCGCCCCGGGGAACCCGGGGCGCTCCTCGATTCTCCGACGCGCTTCTGGGCGCGCCTTGACAGCGCGGCGCTGCCGCACGAGTATCGTGCCCGGTCGGGGGCGAGACGCCCATCCTGTATTGGCTGGGTCCGCCTCGCTGTCGCGACGGTGAAAGAGAGGGCACGTCTTCCCCATGGATCTCGGATTGAAAGGCAAAGTGGCCATCGTTGGCGGAGCGAGCAAGGGCCTGGGACGGGCCTGTGCTGAGGTGCTGGCGGAAGAAGGAGTCAAGGTGGCCCTGTGCAGCCGCACGCAGGCCGAGCTGGAGCGGACGGCACAGGAGATCCGCGACGGAACCGGTACGGACGTTCTGGCCTTCGCCGGCGATCTCGATCACCACGACACCATTCGGGCGCTGATCGCCGCCGCGGTCAGCCGGTTCGGACGTCTCGACATCCTCGTCAACAACTCCGGCGGTCCCCCGTTGGCCCGGGCCGCCAGCGCCACGGAGGAACAGTGGGCAACGGCGCTCCAGCGATCGCTGTTGTTCTTCGCGCGGATGTCTCGGGAGGCCATTCCGCACCTGAAGCAGCGCGGTGGCGGCCGCATCATCAACATCCTCGCCAGCACCGTGTATCAGCCCATCCCCAACCTGGCGCTGTCGGGCGCAACACGCATGGGGGTGGTGGCGTTCGCCAAGAGCTTGTCCGATGAGGTGGGCCGGGACGGCATTCTCGTGAACAATGTGTGCCCGGGCTCGATCCTGAGCGAGCGCATGCTCTCCAACGTGACCGCCCGGGCCAAGGAGCTTGGCATCCCCGTGGAAGAGGCGCTCGCCCAGCGCGCGGCCGAGACCGCGGTGGGCCGCATCGGGGAACCCAAGGAGATGGCGCATCTGGTGGCGTTCCTGGCTTCGGACAAAGCCAGCTACATCACCGGCACCACGATCCTGGTCGACGGCGGTCTCGTCCGCTCCGTGTTGTAGCGAGACCTCGGCGCGTGCGTGGCGCCGCCCCGGGGAGCGGGGCGCGAGTTCGTGGTTCGTGACGAGGCGATGGGAAAAGAGGGCGTGATTGTCGGCTGACTACCAACTGGGGAGCGGATGTCGCTGTGAGCGGCACCGCGGGAGGGCATGAGCGTGAGCCTTGATCGGGGTCGTGCAACACGGTCCGTGATGGTTGCCATCGTTGTGGCGAGCGTCCTGCTGACGGCCGGCGGTGTCGACCGGGCGGATGCCCAGGCCAAGCCGGAAGGGGAGATGCGCTGGGCGCTGTACGTGACGATGCCCCCGGCCTGGTTCGATCCGGGCGAGGTCACGGGCACCATCACGCCGTTCTGGGTGCTGTATGCCCTGCACGACGGGCTGGTCAAGCCGATGCCCGGCAACCTCATGACTCCCAGCCTGGCCGAGTCGTGGACGGTGAGCGCGGATCAGCGCGCCTACGAGTTCAAGCTGCGCGAAGGTGTGAAGTTTCACAACGGCGATCCCTTCACCGCGGAGGACGTGAAGTTCAGCTTTCAGCGCGCCAAGGGCACCAAGATCCTGCGCGAGAAGGTGAAGGAGGTCGTGGTCGTCGGGCCCTATCGAGTTCGCTTCCTGCTGCACGACCCGTGGCCCGACTTCATGACCTTCTACGGCACCCTGGTCAGCGGCGCGGGCTGGATCGTCCCCAAGAAGCACGTCGAGCAGGTGGGGGACGAGGCCTATCGCAAGCATCCCATCGGCCTCGGCCCCTACAAGTTCGTCAGCCACACGCCCGGCGTCGAGCTGGTCCTGGAGGCCTACGAGGGCTACTGGCGCAAGATGCCTTCCGTGAAGCGGCTGGTCTACAAGATGGTGCCGGAAGCCACCACCCGGCTGGCCATGCTGAAGCGGGGAGAGGTCGACCTCGCGTATCTCCTCGATGCCCCCATGGCCCAGGACGTCAAGCGCGATCCCAACCTCAAGCTGGCGTTCTCGGGCGGCATCGGGGTGTTCTTCCTGGACTACTTCGATCAGTGGGATCCCAAGTCTCCCTGGCACGACCGCCGGGTTCGGCTGGCCTCCATCCTCGCCGTCGACACCCGCGCGGTGAACGAGGCGGAGAACCTCGGGGCCTCCCGGCTCACCGGGGCCCTCGCCCCGCGCTCGTTCGAGTTCACCTTGCCGCTCGAGCCGTTCCCCTACGATCCGGCCCGCGCCAAGAAGCTCCTCGCCGAGGCGGGGTACCCCAACGGCTTCGACGCCGGCGACCTCTATCCGTATCCCCCCTACGTCTCGATGGGCGAGGCCGTGGCCGGGTATCTCGGCGCCGTGGGCATCAAGACGAAGATCCGCACGATGGAGCGCGCGGCGTTCGTGTCGGCCTGGGCGTCGAAGAAGCTCTCGGGCGTGTGCGTCTGCGTGAGCGCGCTGTACGGCAACGCCGCCTCACGACTGTCGGAGTTCGTGCCCAGCACCGGGATGTTCTCGCGCGGCGTTGATCCCGACGTCGACGACCTCTACAAGCAGCAGGGGCGCGAGACCGACCGCAAGAAGCGCGAGGCGATGGTGCATCGGATCCAGCAGCTCCTCTACGAGCGCGTGCGCTTCGGACCGATCTACGAGTACATCTGGCCCAGCGCGGTGGGACCGCGGGTGGCGGAGCCCGCGCTGATGCTGATCGACCCCTATCCCTGGTCGGCGCCCCTGGAAGAGGTGCGTCTCAAGCCGAGGTGACGCCGGAGTTCGCGCGGGACGTCGAGGTCGCTCTCAAGGGGCCTCGTCGCTCCGTCCCAGGAAATCCTGCACGCGCCGGGTCACCTCCTCCTTCGGGTAGATGGCGTTCAGGATGCGCGCGCGTGTCAGCGGGTCACTGGCGAAGAAGCGCTCGTACAGCACCTGCCGGCTGCCGAAGGCGCTGCCCGCGATGTCCCAGGCCAGGCGGAAGAGCTTGACCCGATCGCGGGCGGTGGCGGCATCGGTGGCCAGGTATTGCTCGATATCCGGAGCCAGCGGGCCGCGAAAGTCCGCCTCGCTGGGGATGATCATGAAGCTGCTGGACCCGAGCAACTGGAGAATTTCCACCATCCGCGGATAGGCCGTCATGAAGAGATTGCGGCTGGTTTCCACGGGCATCCGGGCCGGGCACATCACGCCCCATTCGTCCAGCTCCGCATCGGCTTCGGCGGCTCGCATGCAGGCCCGCATGAGCTCGGTGTGCATCATCAGCTCGCCCAGGCGTTCCTCGGAGTGGGGGAGCTGCGCGGTTCCCAAGGTCTGCGTCATGAGCAGGGCCACCCCCAGGACGAATTCGCACTTGGCGAGGTTCTTGGCCGCGCCCTGGTGAGCGGAATGCATTGACGAGTGGGTGGTGAGGGCCGTCCCGTTGAGCAGCGCGACGTCGCCCAGCAGGAAGACGCGCTCCCAGGGCACCAGCACGTCGTCGAAGAAGACGACGCAGTCCATCTCCTCGAAGCGCGAGCCGAGAGGGTGGTCGAAGTGCGACCGCCCCAGATCGAAGCTCTCGCGGCACAAAAACCGGAGCCCCGGGGTACTGCAGGGGATGGCGAAGTTGAGCGCAAACGGGCTATGGGTCTCGGTCAGTCGCCCGAGGCGCGGCGAGTACACGGCAATCTCGTCGGACAGGGGCGCGAGAGTGGCCAGCACGCGCGCCCCGCGCACGACGACGCCGGCATCCGTCTCGCGCATCACGCGCAGGGCCGTCCCCTCTTCCAGGTTGAAGGCGCCGGAGACGGTCCGGCTCCGCTGCAGGTTGATGAGGGCGTGCGTCAAGGTGAGGTCCTTCTCCCGGATGTACTCGTAGTAGCGCCGTATGTTCTCCCCGAACTGGGGCCGGTTCTGCGCGAAGTATTGGGCCGCCCCGGCCCAGGCGGCGAAGGTGACATTCATGAAGTCGGGCGACCGGCCCATCATGCCGCACGTGGCCCGCGCCCAGTGCAGCATCATCACGCGCCGTTGTTCCAGTTCCCGCCGGGTGCGCGGGATGATGAAGGACAACCCCACGCGGTCCCCGCTGGTCGGCGACACGTAGGTCATCGCCTCGCGCAGCTCGGGGTCGTGCTGCATGTCGTACAGCGCCGCGATCGCCTGCACCCCGTTGCGCAACCCCGGGTGAGTCGTCACGTCCACGACGCGCTCGCCGCGCAGCCAGACCTCGCGATCGTGCTCCTGCAGGCCCTTGATGTACTCCTGCCCCGTACGTGCCGGCATGGCGCTCTCCTGACGACCGCCCGGCCGCGCCGCGAGAGTCAAAGGCCGCACCCTCGATCGACGGCCGCCCGGTCGACGTGATGGCCTACACTACTCCGCCTTTGTGACCTCTGCGAGCAGGTCAGGTGGTGGCTTCGAGCGCGGGCTCCGCCCGCGCAAACGGTGTCATACCTCGCGCGCACGGGGAGGTTTGGAGGGGCAACGGTGTCGCACCTCGCGCGCATGGGGAGGTGTGGAGGGGGTCCAGGCCCCCTCCAACTTCGAAGGACGCCCCCTCCGAGCCCTACTCGGCGACGCCGACGAGCTGGGCCAAGCGTTCGGGATCGGCGCTGAGGGCGGCCGACGGGCCGTCGTAGACGATGCGGCCTTTGGCCATGACGACGGCGCGGGCCGAGAAGGCGAGCGCGACGCGGCTGTTCTGCTCCACGAGGATGATGGAGAGCGCGCCCTCCCCGCGCAGGCGCACCAGCACGGCGGTGAGCGCTTCGACGATCACCGGGGCCAGGCCCTCGGTCGGCTCGTCCATGAGCAGCACCGAGGGGTTGGTCAGCAGCGCCCGCGCGATCGAGAGCATCTGCTGCTCGCCGCCCGAGAGCTGGTGGCCCATGTTGGCGAGCCGCGCTTCGAGGTTCGGGAACAGCTCGAAGACCCGCGGCGCGGTCCAGGGCCCCGGTCGGGCCCCGACCTCCAGGTTCTCGCGCACGCTGAGCGAGGGAAAGATCTCCCGCTCCTGGGGGACGAGGCCGATGCCATGGCGCGCGCGCCGAAAGACGGGGACGCGATTGAGGCTCGTGCCGCCGAGCATCACCTCGCCCCGGTGCAAGGTGGTATGGCCCATCACGGTCGTCAGCAGCGTGGTCTTGCCGACCCCGTTGCGGCCGATCACGCTGATGCTCTCGCCCGGGGCCAGGGCCAGGTTGATGTCCTCGAGCACGACGGTCTCGCCATAGCCCGCCGAGACCTGCCGCAGCTCCAGCGCGCTGGGAGCCGAGGAGCGCGAACGTCCGGGACGGCCGGTCGGGCGCCCAATCTCGCGCGAGATCGAGGCGCGTCACGGCTCCGCCGGGACGCGCCGAACGTCGGGGTGTGGGGGGCCCGTTCGAGGCCCCCCACCAGATACACGGCGCGGACGTCGGGATTGGCCCCGATCTCCCGGGGGCTCCCGCTGGCGAAGACGGCCCCGTTCACCATCACCGTGATCTGCTGCGCGAAGCGGAAGACGAGATCCATGTCGTGGTCGATGATGAGCACGCCGATGTGCCGGGGCAGGCTCTCGATGGCGTCGAGAATGATGTGGCTCTCGGCGCTGGGCACGCCAGCCGCGGGCTCGTCGAGAAGCAGCACCTCGGGCTTCAGGCCGAGCGCGATCGCCAGCTCCACCAGCCGCTGGCGGCCATAGGGCAGCTCGGCGATGCGGTGACCGGCGTCATTGGTGAGCTTCAGGGTCTCGAGCAGATGCATCGACTCTTCGACCACGTCCCGGCGCCGGCCGGCCGGCCGAAACATGGACGGGGCCGCTCCCACCCGCTCGGCCGACCGCGATCGCGACGTTGTCCAGCACCGAGAGCCGGCGGAACAGCCGGTTGATCTGGAACGTGCGCGCGATGCCGAGCTTGACTCGTTCGGCCTGGACGACGCCGGTGATGTCGCGCCCCTTCAGCCGCACCTCGCCGGAGGTCGGTGGGATGACGCCGGTCAGCAGATTGACGAAGGTGGTCTTGCCGGCGCCGTTCGGCCCGATCAGCGCGTGGCGCGCTCCCGCCTCGAGCCGAAAGTCGATGTGGCGCGCCGCGGCCAGGGCCCCGAAGTTGCGGCACAGACCGCGCGTCTCCAGCAGGGGCGTGCTCACCGACGCCCCAGGGCTCGTAAGGCCGCCTCGCCGATGCCGAGGATGCCGTTGCGCGCGAACAGCGCGATGACCACGAGCAGGAGCCCCAGACCGAGCTGCCAGGCGGTGGGGTAGATCTTCGACAGAAAGTGCGAGAGCACCATGTAGGCGACGGCCCCAATGAAAGCGCCGTAGAGGCGGCCATGGCCGCCCAGGACCAGGATGATGAGCACGGTCGCCGCTCGGTCGAGGCCGAGGGTGCCGAGGTTGACGTAGGCATTCGCCTGCGCCCAGATGCCACCCGCCACCCCGGCGATGGCCGCCGAGATGGTGTAACAGACGACGAGCCGCTTGCGCACCGGCGCACCGACCGCATGCATGCGCAGGGTGTTCTCGCGGATCCCCGTCAAGCTCTGGCCGAAGGGCGAATAGACCACGGTGCGCACGAACGCGAAGCACACGGACAGCACGGCGAGGGCGTAGAGATACTGCGTCCTCGGATACAGCGGATTGAAGTCGAACACCCCGAACAGCGGAGCGATGGGCAAGCTGTCCAGGCCGTCGAAGCCGCCGGTGTAGGCGTGGCCCAGGTTGGCCGCCTCCTCGAGCAACGCCATGGTGCACAGGGTGAGCATGAGCAGGGTGAGGCCGCGCGTGCGCAGGAGCACCAGGCCCGAGCCGAGCCCGACGGCCGCCGCCACCAGGGCCGCCAGGATCAGGCCCGTGATCGGCTCGGTCCAGAGTCCGTGCTTGGCCAGCATGCCCACGGCATAGGCGCCGGCTCCGAAGAACGCGGCGTGGCCGAGGGTCACGACTCCGGCATAGCCCAGGATGAGGTCCAGCGAGATGGCGAAGAGGATCGTGATCAAGAGCTCGGTGCCGAAGCCGAGATGTCGGGGAAAGGCGAAGTAGAACGCGACGGCCAGAACCCAGGGGATCGGCTCCCACACCCGCAGCCGGTGGCGCCCGGCCAGCTCGAGCGCCGCCGGGTGAGCAGCCCCGCCGGGCGACGGCGCGGTCATATCGCCTTGCCCCCGAACAGGCCCTGCGGCCGCCAGAGCAGGAGCAGGATCGTGAGGGCGTAGATGAACAGCGTCCCGCCCTGGGGCAGGTACTTCTTGAGCGCGAAGTCGAGGACACCGATCAGCAGGGCCGCGTAGAACACGCCGGTGACGCGCCCCAGCCCGCCCACTGCGACCACGATCAAGAAATAGACCAGATACTTGAGTGGATACTGCGGGTCGAGGCCGAGGAACTCGGCGCCCAGCCCGCCGCCCAGGGCCGCCATGCCGCTCCCCAGGGCGAAGGTGACGGTGAACAGGCGATCGATGTTGATGCCGAGCGATTCCGCCATGCGCCGGTTGTCGACGGCGGCGCGGATCTGGGCGCCCATGCGCGTGCGCTCGACACCGAGCCAGAGACCGACCACGATGGCGACTCCGATCGCGATGAGGACGACGCTGTAGGTGCGGTACCGCGTGACGCCGAGATCGACCTGCCCCTGCAGCATCGCGGGCAGGGGCAGGGGCTGGTTTTCGGGCCCGATCAGCAAGGTCACCGACGCGATCATGATGAAGACCAGGCCGATGGTGAACAGTACTTGATCGAGCTCGGTCGCCCGGTAGAGCCTCGCGTAGAGGAGGCGTTCGAAGGCCACGCTCACCGCCGCCGTGGCGACGAACCCGAAGGCCAGGGCGGGCAGGAAGCCGAAGCCCCAATGCTTCATGGCCAGCACGATCGCGTAGCCCCCGAGCATGGCGAAGCCCCCATGGGCGAGATTGACGAAGCCCATCAAGCCCATGGTGACGGAGAGGCCCACCGACACGATGAAGAGCACCATGCCCGCCGCCACTCCGCCCAGGAGCATGCCGGCGAGGTCGGTGCCGAAGATCACGGCCGAGGAGCGCCCCGGGTCCCCCGGGGCGCGACGAACGCCGGGGGGCTTGGGGGGCGCCTAGAGCCCCCCATGTTCACTTGGGGGCGCAGGGCCCGATCTTCTGGTCCTTGCAGGCGTCCTTCACCCCGTCGATCTTGCCGATCGTCTTCTGAATCACGCGGCCGTCCTTCATCACCGCCTCGGACAGATACTCGTTCATGACGATGTCCCGGGTGACGGGGTCGATCATGATGGGGCCGCGCGGGCTCGCGAACTTCCAGCCCTTGAGGGCCTCCAGCGCCTTGTCCGTATCGATCTTGCCCTTGAGTGCCTGGACCACGTGGACGATCGCCGCCATGCCGTCGTAGCCGCCCACGGCCATGAAGTCGGGCGTGGAGTTGGCCCCGTACTCCTTCTTCCAGGCCTCGACGAAGCGCTTGTTCTCGGGGTTGTCGAGGTCGGCGGTGTAGTGGTGCATCGTGATGAGGCCGACGGCGGCCGGTCCCATGGCCTGCAGCTTGGTGTCCTGGGTGATGTCGCCGGGGCCGATCAGCTTGATGCCGGCCTCGCGCATGCCCAGAGCGGCGTAGGTCTTGACCACGGCCGCGGCGTGATCACCGGCCGGCACGAAGACGAAGAAGACGTCCGGCTTCTTGTCCTTGGCGCGCTGGAAGAACGGCGTGAAGTCGGGGACGGCGGCGGCGCCGCCCATCGGGATCTCGTCGATCACCTGGCCACCGTTGGCTTCAAAGCCACGCTTGAATGCGGCCAGGCTGTCCTTGCCGGGCGGGAAGTCGGTATACCCCACCACCGCCGTCTTGGCCTTCAGAAGCTTGGCGGCGGCTTCGCCCATGGCGTACCCGGCATGCCACATGCTGAACGAGGTGCGGACATAATATGGCGACATATTGGTGATGTGGGCCGTGCCCGCGTTCATGATGACGGCCAGCTTCTTGCCGGCGGTGACGATGGGGGCCGAGGCGATCGCGTTCGGGGAATAGATCCAGCCCGCGAGGATGTCGACGTTGTCCTGGGTGAGCAACTCCTGGACCGCGATCTTGGCGTTGGCGCCGCCGGGATCCTTCACGTCGCGCTTGATCAGCGTGATCTTGTAGGGCTTCACCTTGTCGGCATTGAGCTTGAGGTAGAGCTCCATGCCGCGATCCACCTGCTGGGCGAACTCGGCGCCGATGCCCGTGTACGGAAGGTTGACACCGACCTTCACCTCCTGGGCCTCCGCCCAGGCGGTGGTCAGGACCAGCGCCGCAAGTACCGTGAGGAGTCGCTTCATCATGGACGTGCCCTCCTGGAGGTTCGATCTGGGACTGTCCGGTCAGGAACGAGATCGGCGAATACTAGGCCAAAGGCCGGAGAGGGTGCAAGCGAAGCCCCGGGCCAGGCCAAAAAGGTGAGGGGTCCCCGGCGTTCAGGTGGCCAGCGTCGACTCCCAGAACATCTCCGGGACGGCGAGGCGCCGCGGAGCGAGGCCCTGGTGGAAGGTGTAGCCAGCCAACGTCTCCAGCGTCTTGCGATTGCGGGCCACCCCGTAGGGAAAGGGATCGTCGCCCATCAGCGCGCGCGTCTCCTCGGCCTCCGCCACGACCCAGGGCAGGCTCACGGTCAGCGCGGCCGTGAAGTTCAGGCGTTCATAGCCGAGTCGCTTGGCGTGCACGAAGGCGTCGTAGAGGCTGCGCGGGAGCCAGGGGTGCTGGCGCGCCAGCTCTTCGCGCAGCACCACCGTGTGCATGATCGGAAAGATCCCGGTCTTCTCGTAATACGCGCGCTCGACGCGGCGGAAGTCGGGGAAGAGCCGGCGCACGGGCCCCGAGCCATCCCCGAAGGCCGCGGGGCGACGGGCCCCGATGTAGGCGTCCAGCGCTCCCGAGGCCAGCATGTCGCCGAGGTTCCGATCGCCGGGGACGGGCTCGCGGCGGATCTCGGGCGGCAGCGTGTAATCCACTTCCTTGACGCTCGCCCCCTCGCCCCCCTCGAACCAGTGGAGGTCCTTGGGCGCCACGCCGTACTCGTCTTCGAGCATCCCGCGGATCCACACCGCGGCTGTCATGTGGTACTTGGGCACGCCCACACGCTTGCCGGCGAGATCGCGAGGCTCGCGGATCCCGTCCCGCACGAAGATCGACGAGTGGCGGAAGCTGAACGACGGGAAGGCGGGGATAGCCACGAGGGGCTCGCCGCGGCCGCGGAGCACCGTGTAGGTGGAGAGTGAGAGCTCCGAGACGTCGAACTCGCGGAACCGTGCCATCCGGTAGAACATCGCTTCCGGATCCAGGGTGATGACGTTCAGCTCCACCCCGTCGGGCCGCACGGCCCCGGTGGCGAGGGCACGGGTGCGATCGTAATCGCCGCACGCGAGGGTGAGGGCGAGTCTCGCCATCCGACGCGCTCTCAGGCGGTCTCTTCGGTCGGTGTCATCGCGTCCCTCCCTGAGCCGCCCGATTATGGACCCGTCCCCCGGGGCGCGCTACTGACCCTCGCGACGGGGCCCTGTGCTACCTTCTGGGCTACGTTGACGGCGCGAGGCCTCTGACATGCACTTCGAGCGTCGACGAGAGGAGAGATCGATGATCGAGGTTCGCCGCCTCGGGCCGCGCATCGGCGCTGAGATCCAGGGGGTCGACGTCAAGACGCTCGACGACGCGAGCTTCGGCGCGATCTATCGCGCGTGGCTCGACTACAACGTCGTGGTGGTGCCGGGCCAGGAGCTCCAGATCGAGGACTTCCTGCGCTACAGCCGCCGCTTCGGAGTCGTGTCCCCGCACCCGTCGAAGATGACCCGCCATCCGGACTATCCCGAGATCACGCTGCTGGGCGTCGACAAGTTCCGGCCGGATGGCCAGCTGGATCTGGCCATCTATCGACGTGGCGCCGAGGGATGGCACACCGACGGCGCGTATGATCAGGAGCCGTTCAAGGCGACGCAGCTCTATGCGCTGGCCGTTCCGAGCGCCGGCGGCGACACGCTGTTCGCCAGCATGTATGCGGCGTACGAGGCGCTGCCGCCCCGGTTGACGCAGCGCCTCGACGGGCGGAACGGGGCCTTCACCTACGGCGGCCGCCGCAAGGCGACCGCGCTGCTCAACGCGGAGGACCGCGACTGGAAGCCCGTCTTCCATCCGATCATTCGGACTCACCCCGAGACCGGGCGCAAGGCGCTCTACTTCGATCCCGGCAAGATCGTGAAGGTCGAGGGTCTCGAGGAACAGGAGAGCGACGCGCTGATCGAGGAGCTGACCGGCTACATGATCCAGCCTGACGGTGAGTACCGCCACGCATGGCGCAAGGGCGACATCGTCATCTGGGACAACCGCTGCTCGTACCACAAGGCGGCGGGCGACTACCCGCCCGAGGAAGACCGCATCCACTGGCGCGTCTCGATCAAGGAGCACACCGTTGCGGGCAGGCTCGCGATGGTCTCATGACGGTAGACCAGGGTCCCGTGGTGGCCGTCCAGACCCGGGGCCGTGGACCGGATCTCGTGTTGTTCCACGGAGGCATGGGGTGCTGGAAGCACTGGATCCGGAACATCGGGCCCCTGTCCGAGCAGTTCACCGTGCACGCGCTCGACCACCCCTCGTACGGCGCCGCGGCCCCGGTGCCGCGGGACACCACGGGGCCCGAGTATCTGGATCTGATGCACCGCGCCCTGGGCGAGATGTTTCCCGGCGCGGCGCCGCTCCGCTTCGCAGGATTTTCCTTCGGGGGAGCGATCGCGGCGAACCTGGCGCGGCGCCTCGGTGGCCGGGTGACCCATCTCTGCCTGGTCTCGCCGGCGGGGTTTCCTCCCCGCACGAATGCCGACCGGCCGACCCGCAGCTATCGCGAGGCGGGGGACGACGAGGCGAAGTTTCGCGAGATCTGCCGGCACAACCTGCTCGTGAACATGCTGGCGAGCCCGGAGAGCGTCACGGACGACGCCGTCGACATCCAGGCCTACGGCGTGCGCCACGCGCGGTTCAACAGCCGCAAGGTGAGCGGCGGGGGCACCTTGCTGGACGACCTCGCTCGGCGGACCTGCCGGGTGCGCCTTCTATGGGGCGAGAAGGACGATTCGCCGTTTCGGCCGGCTGACGTGTTGATCGGGCAGATCCGCGCCGTGATCCCCGAGCTCGACCTGCACCGCATCTCGAGAGCCGGGCACTGGTCGGCCTACGAGAACGCACCCGAGGTCAACCGCCTCATGCTCGAGTTCTTCACGAAGACCTGACGGAGGAAGGGCCTCACCCCCACAGGGCAACCCGGCGCAGCCGGCAGATGGGAGGGTTCGGACCATGGCGAAGGGCACGCTGATCGCGGCGATGAACATGGCGCATGCGGCCGAGGACGAATTCCATGACTGGTACGACACCGAGCACCTGCCGGAACGGCAGCGGGTGCCGGGGTTCCTGGTGTGCCAGCGCTGGATCGGGGCGCACGACGGCAAGGTCTCGGTGGCGACCTACGATCTGGACACGGTCGCGGTGTTGAAGAGCCCGGCCTATCGGGCCATCGGCGGCGAGAACTTGTCGCCGTGGTCCAAACGCGTCACCGGCCGAGTCGAGCGGTTGATGCGCTTCGAGGGTGACCAGATTCTGCCCGGCGACCAGCTCCCGCCCGACAAGGCCAGCGGGCTGCTGCTGAACGCGATGAACATCGCCCCGGAGTTCGAGGCCGAGTTCAACGAGTGGTACGACAAGGAGCACATCCCGGCGCTGAGCGCCGTCCCGGGTGTCCTGTGCGCCCGCCGCTTCCGCGGCACCAGCGGTGACCGAAAATATGTCGCGCTCTACCACCTCGCCACGCCCGAGGTGCAGGAGTCCGCCGAGTGGAAGACGGCGCGCCAGAGCGAATGGACCAGCCGCCTGCAGCCGCATTTT
Source organism: uncultured Candidatus Rokubacteria bacterium (assembly GCA_963848005.1). Taxonomy (GTDB): domain Bacteria; phylum Methylomirabilota; class Methylomirabilia; order Rokubacteriales; family CSP1-6; genus CAVWFS01. Next base: position 23,317 of record CAWKCA010000005.1, on the reverse strand, counting down.
CGCGACCACCTGCGCCTGGTCTGCCGCCGTTACGTCCGCGGCGGCTAGCCCATCTGGCGGGCGAAGGAGCCTCGTGAGCGGCGGGGGCGCGGAGCTCGACCTCTCGCTGGTGATCCCGTGCTACAACGAGGCGCCGCACCTCAAGGCCAGCGTGGCCACGCTGCTCGAGCTACTGGACCACGCGGCTCCACTACGAGGTCGTCTTCGTCGACGACGCCAGCCTGGACCACACCCGCGCGAGCGCCTCGGTCACGGAAGTCTGCTGCGGAACGTGCAGGCTCTACCGACACCACCTCAAGGACCAGGACTGCCGGTACATCGGACTGGATTTCAACACGCATTTCATCCTCGGGACGCGCGCGGGGGGCATCGATGCCCGATTCGTCGATGCCCTGTCCGACGACCTCTCCCCCGCGGACTACGTGGTCATGTGCTCCAGCTTCTACCATTTCCTTGGCCGCGGTGACGAGGTCCTGGCCAGGCTCAAGCAGGCGGCCGGCCGCGCGGTCATCGTGAGCGAGCCCGTCCAGAATCTGTCGACTCACGCGAACCCTGTGTTCGCGCGGGTCGCCAACTCGCTGACCAATCCTGGCGTGGGCGACTACCAGAAGCGCTTCAGCCTCGAGGAATTCCGCGCCTTCGCCGAGGCCGACGGCGTCTCGGAGTTCCGGTACGAGGTCGGACGGCGCAACGCCATCGCGCTGTTCCGGACCTCCTGACTCGCGCGGCGGTCATGTCCGGAGCCCTGGTGGACAGCGCGGCGGTCAGCGCGCGCGGCGGAGGCCCGCCTTCTCGCGCAGGTCGCCGATGATCTCGTCCAGCCAGCCGACGTCCTCTCCGCGCTCCCCGCGGGCCTCCGCGATGTACGTCAGATTCCTCGATGTCGTCTCCGGCTCCCAGCTCTCGCGAACCGCTGCGAGCGCGCTGTCGCCGAGGCGACGGGCCTCGGCGCGGTCGTTTCGCAAGATCGCGAGCTCGAGCAAGGTGGCGGTGTCCCAGTAGTCGGGCGCCCCGCCGGCGAGCCGCCGTTCGACGGCAAACCGAACGATGGGCAGCAGGCGGTCCTTGTCGCGCAGGCTGTCGGCGTCGCCCTGCACGTCCAGGAGCGTCACCGCGTTGATGCCGGGGTACGCATCGCGAAAATCCGCCTCGAAGCCTCGTCGGTAGGCGTCGATGGCGGCCCGGAGGTGCCCGCGCGCCTCGGCGCGCGCGCTCGTGGCGAGCGCTTCCTGCCATTGGTCCTTGTGGATCCGCCCCAGCAGCCCATAGGTCTCGGGGCTGGGGCCGATCTCGCTGAGGACCTCCTGCAGCAGCGCCACGGCCTCGGTGCGCAGCGGCCGATCCGCGGCGGAGGCGCCGGCCAGCCGGTTGAGCGCGAAGGCGCGCTGCTCCCGCACGAGCACGCTGCGCCGAAGGCTCTTCGGCATCTCGTCGTAGAGAGACAGCATCTCGCGGAAGGCGCCGAGGGCCCGGTAGGACAAGTACAGGTCCACGATGACGGCCGCCTCCATGTCCTCGAGCGGTGCGAGCTCCTGGCGAATGCGGGCAAGCTCCTCGAGCGCGGCCTCCTTCGGCTTGCGCGCCCGCGCCGCCGCCAGCTGCGTTTTGCGCCCCTCGCTGTACGCGACGACGTCCCGGAAGACGTCGGTCTTCTCGTGGCCCCCGTAGCGCTGCAGGAGCTCGTAGAGCGCGCCGTCCGCCTCCTTGACCCGGCGCAGGCGCGCGTCGGCGGGAAGGTTGCCCTGCTGGGTCGTCTCGACCAGGGTGAACACCGGACTATCGGTGGCGCCTCCGCCCCGGGCAAGCTGGCGCAACTCCTTGAGCCGGGTCCCCAGCGCGCGGCGCAGGGTGGTCGCCTCGCCATCGCCGATCTCGTTGGCCGGCCCGAGGTGGTAGGGAAGCGCCCGCAAGAGCGCCACGTCGAAGGGCGGATTGGTGTGATCCGCGAAGATCGGCAGGGTAGTGTTGTGGCGCGAGGCGTGCCGCACGCCGAGCTCGTAGAAGACGTTCGGGTTCGGCACGGTGAGGTCCGCCACCGCGAAATCGCAGAGGAGGAGCTGGTCGACCATCGGCTTGTGGAGGATGCCGATCGTCTTTTCCTCGTCGGCGCGCACGGGGTCGAGCCCCGCGTCGTGGATGGCCGGCTTGATCGCGCGCTCGTAGAGGCCGTCGAAATCGATCTTCTTCCCGGGCCGCGCCGGATCGTCCTTCTGCCGAAACGGCATGAGCACGAAACACACGGGTCGAATGGCCATGACCGTACCTCCGCGTGCGCATGATACGCCCCGGCCTGCCGCACGCCTCCGGGGGGCGCACGAGGCGCCGACGCCGGCAGAGGCGGCGGGCCCGCCGCGCGCGGCCCCGCCGGCCCCGCCAAGACCGTGGCGACATGCTAGGATGCGGCGCCATGAGCCACACGCCGATCGGAGCCACCGTCCCCGAGGCCGAACCATTCGCGAAGGTGCTGGAGCGCATGAACCGCTTCCAGGAGCCGGAGGCGCGCGCGCTCATCGCGGATCTCGAATTGCCCAGGGGCTCGCACGGCCTCGACGCGGGATGCGGCGTCGGGCTCTACGCGCTCTGGCTGGCCGAGGCCGTCGGGCCTCAGGGCCGCGTCGTCGGCATCGAGCCGTCGGCCGAGCGTGTCGAGGCGGCCCGTGCCCTCGTGGGCCACGCGTGGCCCACCGCGAGTCTGCGAGTTCCGCCAGGGTGACGCCACCGCCATCGATGCCGCCGACGCCACGTTCGACTGGGTGTGGTGCGGGGATGTCCTGCATCACGTCCAGGAGACGGGCCGCGCGCTCGGGGAGTTCGTTCGGGTCCTGCGCCCGGGCGGCCGGCTCATCGTGAAGGAATCGCAGCTCCTTCACGGCCTCCTTCTCCCCGGACACCCCGCGCTGGAGCGGCGCCTGCGTCAGGCCGAGATGGAGACGAGCCGCCACGAGGGCGGCGAGTTCTCCTTCGAGGAGCGCCGGCAGCGCACGCTCGCCTCCCTGCGCGCGGCGGGCCTTCGTGTCGACAGCTTCCGGACGTACCTGCTGGAGCGCCGAGCGCCGCTGCCCGAGGCGACGCGCGACTACCTCCTGCGCGTGGTGTTCGAGCGCAACTGGGGCCCGCGTCTCCGCGACCTCCTGAGCCCGGCCGACTGGGCAGAGCGCTCGACCTTGTGCGATGCGGCCTCGCCGGCGCTCATCCTCGACGATCGCGACTACTACTGCCTCTATCCGATCAGCGTGCTCGCCGCGCGGCGATGATGGGCCGAAGTCCCGGGGCGGGCGGCGCCCCGTAGCCCCTCGGTCGTAGGCGGAAGGTCGACGCTGATGCCGGCGAGCGAATCCATCGGGGCGGGTTCGACCACTCGCGCCGGTTCCGTCGAGTCCCGCCGCCGCGCGCGCCGGGGCTTCCCGCTCCGCGTGCACATCGCGACCTTGTTCGTCGCCTTGATCGCCACCGCCGGTCTCGCCATCGTCGGCTATGGGTATGTCGCCACCTCACAGCTCCTGCTTGCGGCCGGCGACGAGGAGTTCCTCCACGTGGCGGAGCGCACCGCCGGCCACGTCCGGGATCTGCTCGCCCCCGCCCACCTCCTCGTCCAGCTCCTCGCGCGACACCGGCTCACGGACACGGCCAGCCTGGGCGCGCGTCTCGAGGCCCTCCCCCTGCTCACCGCCGCCCTCGCCGAGCACCCCGAGATCTCCGCTGTCTACGTGGGCTTCGGCGGCGGTGACTTCTTCCTCGTTCGCTCGCTGCACGACGCCGCCCGGCAAAGCCTCCGCGGGCCACCGGAGGCCGTCTTCCTCGTGCAGAGCCGCACGGCCACCGAGGGAGCGGCCGCCGGCCGGTACCTCTTCCTGGATGCGCGCCTCGGGGTGCTGCGCGACGAGCCCCGACCCGACTACCGCTTCGACCCCCGGGCGCGGGAGTGGTATCGACAGGCCCTTTCGAGCTCCACGCCGGTGCGGACCAGCCCCTACGTGTTCTTCACCACGCGTGAGGTCGGCACGACGCTCGCCCAGCGGAGCGCGGACGGCGGGAGCGTGGTCGGCGTCGACATCACGCTCCAGGACCTGTCGCGCCTCCTCGCCCAGTCCCGGGTCACCCCCTCCGCGCGGATGGCGCTCGTCGATCGGCGAGGTCTGGTGATCGCTCACCCGGACGTCAACCAGCTCGTCCGCTCCTCGCCCGGCGGTACCCCCGACGTCACTCGGCTCGACGACCTCGCCGACCTTGCGCTCGGGCCGCTCTTCTCCGCCGCCGTGCAGGCAGGGGGCGGAACCCCGCTGCGGATCGAGGGGCGGGCATGGATTGGCATGAAGCGTTCCATCGCGGCTGACGCCGGGGATCCGCTGATCCTCCTCCTGGCGGCCCCCCGGGCCGAGCTGGTCGCGCAGGCCCGGGGCGTGGCGCAGCGACAGCTCCTCATCGGCCTCGGCGTGCTCGGGTTGACCCTCGGCCTCGTGTGGCTGTCCGCGCGCCGCATCTCCCGGCCCCTCGAGGATCTGTCCCGGTCGGTGGCGGAGATCGGGCGGGGGAATCTCGACGCGGCGCTGCCGGAGATCTGGAATCCGGTGGAGGTTGGCTCCCTGATCGAGGTGACGGACCGGATGCGCGTACAGCTCAAGGATCACATCGAGGAGCGTGTCGGCCGGCTCGCGGACGAGCAACGGCGGGCCCAGGAACTCGACATTGCTCGGCAGATCCAGCGGTCGATGCTGCCCTCGCCCCTTCACGAGCCGCTGGATGGGCGGTACCTCATCGCCGCGACCTTGCGGCCGGCCCGCGAGGTCGGAGGCGATCTCTACGACTTCTTCCTGCTGGATGGCCACCGGCTCGTGTTCGTCATCGGCGACGTGACCGACAAGGGCGTGCCCGCCGCGCTCCTGATGGCGCGCGTCACCGGGCTCTTCCGGGCGATCGGCCGGGGCGGGACCGGTCCCGACGGGATCCTGCGCGAGCTGGACACCAGGCTGTCCGAGGGCAACGACACGTGCATGTTTGTCACCGCGGCGTGCGGTGAGCTCGACGGCGAGAGCGGCGAGCTCTGGTATGCCAGCGCGGGCCACGAGCGGCCACTGCTGCGGAGAGTCGACGGCACGACGGCGGTCATGGCCCTGGAGGGTGGACCCGCCCTCGGCCTGGAGATGAACCTCCACTTTCCCCTGTGGACGGGACACCTCGCGCCCGGTGACGCCCTCGTCCTCTGCACGGACGGGGTGACCGAGGCCTTCGACGCAGGAGGCGTGGCCTTCGGCCTGGAAGGACTCCGGCGCGTCGTGGCCGACACCCCGGCCGACGCCCTGGGCTCGCTGCCGGATCGGCTGGTGGAGGCCGTCGAGCGGTTCTCCGAGGGCGGGGGCCCGCGCGACGACCTGGCGGTCCTCGCGGTGCAGTACCGGCCACCCGATGTCGAGGTGGGCGGCCTCGGCGCAGAGTCATGGCGGCTCTCGGTCTCGGGCGAGCCCGAAGACACGGCGCGCGCGCAACGGCGGATCGAGGCCATTCTGCGCGCGCGGGACGTTCCGGAACCGATCGTTCACGACTGCTCGCTGATGGCCGAGGAAGTGTTGACGAGCATCGCCACGCACGCGTCCGGAGGCGGAAGCGGGTGTGAGATGCACGTCGAGGTCCGGCTGCTCGCCGAGGAGATTCAGATCCGGTTCGAGGACACCGGGCCTCCGTTCAATCCGCTCGAGCCGCCCGCGGCAGACCTCGACGCTCCGCACGCGGCGCATCTTCTCGGCGGGCGTGGCATCGTCCTGGTCGAACACCTCGTCGACCGCTGCGAGTATGCCCGGGAGGCGGAGGCCAACGTCCTCACGGTGCACCGAAGGCGGCCGGCCGCGCCCTCGGGTGAGGCGTCGCTCAAGCTGACGAAACAGCGTGCGCAAGGAGGAGTCATGGCGCTCGAGATCGGAATCACCAGCCAGAAGCCGGCCGGGCGCCGGGTGACCTTGAGGGGTCGTCTCGACACCCTCACCACTCCGCAGCTCGAGGGGGAGCTCGCCGCGCTGCTCGACGCACCGGAGGTGACATCGCTCGTGTTCCAGCTGGACGGGCTGGAGTACGTCAGCAGCGCGGGCGTTCGTTGCGTGATCCGGGCGAACAAGGCCCTGGCGAACCGCGGCGGACTGGTGGCGCTCATCAACCCACAAGCCACGGTCCGGACGGTGTTCGAGATCGTCAAGGCGCTTCCGCCCGAGCAGATCTTCGCCAGCGAGGCGGAGTTCGGCGCCTACCTCGACGCCATGCCACGGAAGGTTCGCGGGCAACCATGACCGCGTCGCGGGGGGCGTGGTTCGGCTATCATCCCGGCTAGGAACGCCGTGATTCGCGCGAGGAGGTTGCGGTGACTCATCAAACCCTCACCCCGGTCGAGAAGGATTTTCACGAGCGGATGCACGGGGCCCACGTCTACGGCCTCTGGGAGCTGGCGAGCCAGATGACGCCGCGCCCCGAGCCGCGAGCGATCCCGTACATGTGGACGTCGGCGCAGCTGGAGACGATGGTCCGCGAGGCGGGCGAGGTCGTGCCGGTCGGCGAAGAGCGCCGAGCGCTCCAGCTCTTCAACCCCGGCCTCGACGGCCGGTGGGCGACGACGAACACCATGATCGCCGCCGTCCAGCTCCTCCTGCCCGGCGAGGTGGCCCGCGCCCACCGTCATACGCCGACGGCCATCCGCTTCATCATGGAAGGAGCCGGGCGCCTACACCTCGGTCGACGGCGAGCGCGTCTACATGGCGCCCGGCGACCTCATCCTGACGCCGAGCTGGGCGTGGCACGACCACGGGAACGAGACCGACAAACCGGTGGTCTGGATGGACGGCCTCGACATCCCCCTCGTCCAGGCCCTCAACGCGATGTTCTTCCAGTTCTACGCAGAGCCCCAGGTGCCGCTGAGCAAGCCGACCAACGCCTCCGTCCAGCTCCACGGCCACGTCAGCCTGAGCCCGACCTGGGTGAAGGAGCGGCCGCAGTCCTCGCCCCTGCTTCTCTACTCCTGGGAGAAGACGTGGCCGTCGCTGACCGCCCTGCGCGATGCCGAGGGAGACGAGCACGACGGCATCGCTCTGGAGTACACGCATCCGCAGACGGGCCGCTCCCTCCTGCCGACGATGGCCTGCTGGATCCAGATGCTCCGTCCCGGCGAGCGATTGAAGGCGCATCGCCACACGGGCAGCGCCGTGTACTACGTCGTCCAGGGCGCCGGGGAGACGATCATCGACGGCTGCCGCTTCGCGTGGGGCAGGGGCGACATCATCACCCTCCCGCCCTGGGCCCTCCACGAGCACGCCAACCCTTCGCGCGGGAGCCCGCCGTCCTCTTCTCGATCCAGGACCGGCCGGTGCTGGAGGCGCTCGGGCTGTACCGGGAAGAGGCGTTTGCGGAGAACGGGAGTCACCAGGCGGTGACGTCGACCTTCAAGGCGTAACCGGGCACCCGGTGTTTCCCCGACTTCGGTCCCGGCCCATACGAGGCCGTCAGCCAGTTCCTGATCGAGTCGCCTCGGTGGACCGTCGACCGAAACCGCGAGCGGCTGCTAGTAACGTTCAACCCCTCGGGCTATCTTCGGCGTGACCGGCAGTGAGCGAACCGGGAACATGCCCCGGACACTGACGGCCAACCAACGAGTTCCTGTACGCCTACACCTTCAGCGCCCCCGAGGCCGGCCGGTCGGTGCCAGTGATGGCGTGTTGCCCTGGAGATATCCCGTCACGTCGATGACGATATTCGCGCCGGCGGGCCCCATGGTCAGCGTCAAATCGGCGATGCACTGGACCTCGTTCTCATCGCAGATCGCAATGAGCCCGCCGTTGGCAATGGTCTGGCCCATCGAAAAGTTCACGGCGCTCGCCAGAGGCAACGAACTTGGCCATGGATAGGCAGTGAGCCACCCGGGACCGCTCGCTTCCACCACCACGATGTTGATGAAGACGCCTTTCGCCTCCGGGAAAGGGATGCCACAGTCAGTTTGCCCGCCCTGGTCCGGGATGGTCCCGGCCACCAGGAAATTCCTCGTACCGAACGCAAGAAGGGGCCCGCCCACCCTCCGTGTGTCAACGACGCGGCACGGGGCAACCGTGAACGTGTTGAAGGGCCCGTCCGCCCACGCAGAAGCGGGGCCCTGGGACAAACCCGCCAGAATCACCGGCAGCAAGAGTCCGGGCGTGCGCGCCTCGGCACCCGAGTCGGCATCGTCGTCACCTTTCTGTCAGAGGTTTCGGGTTGAGAGGCCGCCATCATGGCCTCGGTCTAGGGGGCCAGCTTCGGGGACAGGTACCCCGTCACATCGATAGCGACACTCCCCGCCGTCGACAAACAGCGGTGGGGGGTTCCGGGAGGAGCGGCGCTCGCTCCCCCGGACTTTCACTCTTGGCAGACGGGAATTGGTGGCGGGGCACCTTGGTGGCACGCGCCGGCCAGGTCTGCTGGCGCCGGCACGAAGTTCACGTTCCACGGCGTCTGGCTCGTCGGGAAGCACGTCGTGGGCGGCCGCTGGCTCGCCAGGTTGTGGTTGTCGAAACCGCCTGGCAACGTCACCGCGATCCCGTAGCAGCCTCCGTCCGGGCAGGCGAAGTCCTTGACAGACCACGAGCAAATCTCGCTATCGTTGGCCTTGCACTCGTCATAGAAATAGTCGCCCGGCGACAGCGCGCACTGGCACTTGTTCATCTCGCGAGTATCCCATTTGCAGAAGCGCTTGGGGCGGCACAGATTCGCACCGGAGTCGTCGAACACCGACCTGTAGGCCCCCAGGCCGATGGTCACCTCCAGGATGCCGCTGGGCAGGCCGTCCGCCGTCCCGTACCTCTTCGTCCAGCCGCTGGGCCAGGGCGTGATCGTGGGGAATTTGATCGGAAGGCTGTCGACCACGGCGCGGCGGGCGGAGAGCTGGAGGGGGTCGTCCTTGTTGAAGCCGTCGCCCACGTAGATCTGGTACGTCTGCGTGGTGGTCGACTTGCCGAACAGGAGGAACAGGTAGTACGTCTGCCCACCCTGGAAGACGCTGAAGTGCGCAGCGCGGCTGGCCTGCTGGGTGCCCTGGCCGACGGTGGTGTCGACGTAGTACTTTCCGCCATTGACGGACAGAGTGCTGCGCTGATAGATGGACTGTCCCATCAGCTTCACTTGATGAGCCTCGGTCTTGCCCTCGTCCGCCGTCCGGTACTGCCGGTACAGAGGCACCCCGAAGCAGCTCGGATTCGCGCAGTCCTGCGACCAGATGCTGTCCACGCAATTCCCGGCCACGGCAAAACCCGGGTACACGACGGTGGTCACGTAGTCGTAGGGGCTCGTCTTGGCGGTGAGGTCGGAAAGGCATTCGAAGGCCTCCACCGGGGCCTTGAAGAACGGGTCCTCGTTGACCGAGATCGTGTTGACGTACCCGGTGAGTGATCCATCGTCGTCGTTAGCTCGGTCTGGCGATCGACGTCCGTGTAGCCCTCGAACAGCGAGGGGTTCCAGGTGCAGTAGCGGTCCATGACCTTGAACACGTCGGTCTTGAACAGCGGGTCGCCCTCGGAGGCTCGCGCCTTGAAGAACGGGACGATCACGAAGTGACGGATGTCGACGTTGTGGGTGCCGGGTTTCGTCCTGCTGTCGGGATCGAAGAAGAGATTTCGCGAGTGGAAGGCGGGGGGTAGTAGAAGCCGTTCGGCTGCTTCCAGGCGATGGCGGCATTGGGCAGGTAGCAGACGTGATTGTCGTCCTGGGTGACGCCCATTACCCGGCCGTACATCGATGCGCTGCCCGTACAGAGCGAGGAGGGCAACGGGCACAGACCATTCGCGCATCCGGCTTTCCCCGGGCAATCTGGGTTACCCATTGGGCCGTTTTTGCTGTCGCTGCAGGTGCACTGCCCCGACGCGGTACACACCCCCGTCGGGCACTGACGGTTCACTGAACATACGCACGGAGTCACTGCGCAATCGTTGCTGAACGCGTGGCAGTCCGCGAGCACGGTGGGCGTGATGTCCAGGTAGGCGTTGGATTCCTGGTAGGCGGGGCCGTCGTAGATGTTGAACAGCCGCTGGTTCACCCCGAAGTTACTGATGGGAAAGGCCACTCCCTCGCTCTGCGAGAGGCACTGGTTTCCGCCTGGGTGTCGCAGGAGAGACCGCCCGCGCTGAATGGCCCGGCATTGGAAGAGAAGGGGTTGCCCGTCTGGGTGTTGCCGATGAAGGCGGTGGTGCGGGCGAGGGCCCAGTGCCCGTTGATGACATCCGACTGCGTGTAGCCCCCGCCAGTGATGAAGGTCAGGCCACCGTTTTGCACATCGGAGAGGACGCTGTTGGTCACCAGGTACCAATACGGGCGCAGCCAGATGGCGGCGAAGTTCGTCTCCGTCCAGTGGAACGACGAGGTGTACCGGTCGAGGATGGTGACCGTGCAGTTCGCCTCGGCCCCGCTGCTGCACCGCGGGACGTTCTTGCTGGAGATCCCGGCTGCCCCGGCAGTCCGTGAGGTCGCACTTGGTGGCAAACCGACCGCCTCCAGGGTCTACCTTGGGGTAGTAGTCGTCGGCGTCGGGGTGGAACTGGCATCCGTTTGGATCTGGGGTGTTCGGCGGTCCCGGTGGGACAGGCAGATTCCGGTTGTCCTGAAAGCACGAGGGCGGGGCGAGGGGGTTCGGGACGGGCTGGAGATGCGGGAACGGTTCGTCGCCCGGCCCGCCCACGCCCTTGCAAGGCGTGGTGTCGCCCACGGTATTGAAGGAATTCTGGGCCGTCGAGCAGTAGTTGCCGACGAACTTCCTGAGCGGGCTCAGGCTCGCGCGGTCGAGCGGCCTCAGGTGCTCGTCGCGTTGTTGTCCCACATCTGGAGCGAGGCGTACCCTTCCCACTGCATGTGCCGCGACATGCCGCTGTTGGCCCCGGGCACCAGCCAGTAGCACGCCCCGCATGTGCCGGCCCCGGCGGCCATGTTGTACTCGAAGTCGTTCCACCCGTTCATGATCCAAAACACGGTCGGATGGTCGACGTCGGTGTGGAAGGGGACGTTGTCGGTGAAGGCGGGCGGGGCGGCGCGCTGGGCGGCCAGGATGCCCGGGACCTTGCGCGGGTTGTCGCGCTGGGCGGATCCATCGGCGTTGGTCACCGCGGCGCGGGCGTAGATCCCGATGTTGGAGAGGAACGGTTGTTGACCTCGCTGCCTTCCTCGAGGTAGTACCCATGGCCGATGGACTTCCAGCCGACGTTGCGAGCCAAGAGAACGCCGTGCGTGGCGTGAAGGACGAACCAGCGGGTCATGGACTCGTTGATCGATGAGTCCTTGACGAAGGTGTCGGCGGGCGTCTTGCGGGCCATGTGGAAGTGAACGGGATAGTGTCCGAGGCGCCCGCCTTGCCCCAGTTGCTTGAACTCCACCCCCCGCACCTGGAAGCTCTTGAACCCCTGGCGCGCGACGGTGTGGCCGCCGAAGAAGCTGTCGGCGGGGAAGTCGGGGGGCGGCGGTTGGGTGGCTTCTCGCCTCCCGCGGAGACGATCTGGATGCTGCGCGAGAGCAGGGCCACCGCGGCCCGGGTCTCGGCCGACTTCACATCAGGTCCGACCCCCGCGGGGACGCGGCTCATGTCGTACGCGACTCCATTGTGGGCGTACTGCAGCGACTCGATGACGTCGAACGACGTCTTGTCGGCGGTGAGGAACTTGTCGATCGTCAGCTCCTCGGAGTGCCCGGGCAGATAGTCCGTGGTGGTGAGGACGATCTTGTCCCTGACTCCCAGTCCAGGGTGCGCCCGCCGGGGACTTCCACCGTGAGCGTCTTGTCGCCTTTCTTTACTGATCCCTTGAGCCGGACCCAGCTCGTTCCCGAGTCCGAGGACGAGGTGGGTTCAGGGTTGGCCACGCCCTTCTTGCCGAAGAGCTCGCAGCGTTCCCCCGTAGGACACCGCGAGGACCTTATAGCCAAAATAGCCGTGGGCACGCCCCGTCGTACGGCAAGGCATCGTAGCGGTAGAAGTAGTCGCCACCGCGCACGCCGGGAATCGGGACTTTGATGGCTCCGTCGGGTTCGCCCGGCCTCCACACATTGTCGGGAATTCCGCAGGGTGACCCCTTGGCCGTGGGGGGGGTCGCACAGACGATGCCCTTTCCGGGCCCCGGCTCGCCGTTCTTCCCAGTCCCCTGGTCGGCACCGTAGAGGTGAATGGTGACCACGCCGCTCTGGGCGCCGATGGGCATGCTCTGGCTCCCCGCCATCAGCGCGCCTTCGTTTTCCACGAGGATCGACTTGGCCCAGAAGTGGATCGGGTTGTCCTTCGTGGGGGGGTCCGTGAATCTCAGGGTGCCGCCCTTGAGGATGTTCACGTTCCCGAAGTAATAGGTGCCCGGTCCAACCTTGCACTCGAGGGGTTGGGCGGCGCCCTGTATCAGCAGATCCTCGACGGGGTCCTCCGGCTTCGTCGGCGTCAGCTGGCCCGCGAGGCACTTTTGCTGCGCCTCGGCGGCTCCGAGCATGCCGCCCAGAAGAACCGACACGATGAGCGCTGCCCCAGCGATCGTCCTGTTCGCTCTGTTCATGGCGTCCTCGCTAGCACCGGAAGGCCAGGTCGACGTTGATGCCCTGGCCCCAGAAGTCCGAGCTGTTGAATTTGAAGGACGGCGGGCCGGGGCTCTGGAGCCTGGCCGCTGGATTCTCCGTGTACGACGTGCGCTGGGTCGGCTTGAAGGTGCGGTTGATCTGGTTGCCCGATCGGATGAGCAGGGTCTCGGCGCTGATGCTGAAGCGTCCAGCCTCGGACGGCACGGCCGCCGAGTCCGGCGGTGGCGTACCCGTCTGAGCGAGACGCGATGGTGATGCTGATGAACACCGATGGGAGGGCAGCCGCGGTTGCGTTTCTCACGGCTCTCGTTCTCCCCGCTGAGGGGGAAAGACGAACAAAACTGCAGGTGCCTGATAGCAAATCAACCTACGCCGGAGGCCTGAGCAAGGTCAAGCAGATTCGCGTGGTCCGCCCAATTTCCTGGCGGCGAGAAGGTCCAGGTCCCCCCCAGATTTGAAACTGATTCGACGGGGAGTGTGTCGTCGTGCATGCCAGCTTCCAGATCACGTCGCTGGCATACAGCGTCGCGATCTCTGCCTCGGAGTGGTCCAGGAACGCGCGATGCACGGTACCTGCTCGTCCGCGTGGGCCACGGGGAGATAGTCGAGGCCGACCAGCGTGACCTCCCGCTGCGCAAGGGCGCGTGCCCCCTCGAGGGAGAAGGCGACGAAGTCCGGGTCGTGGGCGGCCTTTGCCAGGAGGGCAGAGTTCCGCGTCTTGAAGGGGATCCGCGTATCTCCGCTCAGCTCCATCGCGTTCACGTGCTCTTCGGTGATGTATCGCTGGGCGTCGACGGCGTGCACGCGCGCGGGTCTGATGAACGCCTCCAGGGGCAGCGCATCGATGGGGGCGCCGTCCGGAAGGAAGTGAACGGGGGCGTCGACGTGGGTTCCGGAGTGGACGCTCATGGTCACCGCCGAGGCGTTGGTGGCATCCCCGCGACTGATGCGCCAGCGCTCCATGGAACTCGAAGGGCGGCGCGGCCGACCCGGCGGACGTGTCCGCCGACAGATTTAGCGAGATGTCGTCGCACTTCGTAGGCACGGACGCAGAAATACGCCGCGCCCGTCCGGTGTGTCAAGCAACTCGAGGTCGCGAACGATACGGCTGATGGTTCTCTGGCGAGGGGAGAACCGGTGCGGCGCCCCGACTATCCGGGCGCCGCACCGATGGCGGAGAGGCAGTTCTGGCACCCCACCGGGAAGGGAGCACCATCCGTGTTCGGGGTCACGGTGACGTTGTTGGACTTGTTGTCCTTGGCGTTGAAGTTGCCAGTCGTGACACTGAATTCGCAGCCGCCGTTCTGGTCGGCAGCGCTGCTACCACCGCTCTGGTTCTTCTTCAGCTCGTGGCCCGGTCCCGAGACCTTGATGCCGTCGAGCGTGTTGCTCTTGGCGATGTTCTGGTCGAGCTCGACCGGGTCGGATATCCCACTGCCGCTCCGGCCACGACGATGCCGTTCTTGAGGTTGCCCTTGTCGCGGTCGCCAGCCTGGTTCTTTAGGAGGATGTTCGGGCTGGCGCTGGTGCCGCCGCTGACATTGATGCCGTCGCCGCCGTTCGCGTAGGCGTCATTTTCCTCGATGAGATTGCCAGCGCCTTCGACGATCAGGCCGGTGTTGTCATTGCCCTTACCCTTGTCGCCGAGCTTGCTCTTCGTGACGAGGTTGCGGCTTCCCACCACGAAGATCCCGGCGCCGCGGTTCGCGAACACGTCGTTCCCGTCAACGGTATTATGGTTGCCCTGAACGCGGATGCCGGTGTCGCCGTTGCCCGTGCCCTTGTCACCACGTCATTGCCGATGATCTCGTTGTCGTCACCCGTCACATCGATGCCGGCCCCCTGGTTCTGGGAGACATCGTTGCCGGTGACTTCACTGTCGGAGCCGTTGAGGCGGATGGCGGCCCCCCCGTTTTCGTTCACCTGCTCATCGCGGATGACGAGGTTGTCGCCGGTGGCCACGATACCGGGGCCCGCTTGGCCAGCACCTTGTTTGTTCTCAGAATCACGTTGTCGCCGTCGATGACCACGCCCTGGCTGTTGCCGGTGATCTCCGGGGAGCCGGTGATCTCCACGTTATCGTCGAGGATGCGGTAGCCAACGCCGTTGTTCATCGAACGGGCGTTTTTCACCACCACCAGATCATCGTTGTTCTTGATCAGGTAGCCCTCCACGCCGCTGCCAGACACATGGATGTCCATCACGGTGACCTTGCCGAGGCCGTTCACGATGGTGATGACCGGGCTTGGTGACGTCGGCGGCGGCGAGATTCACGCTACAGCCGAAGACGTTCAGCCGCTCCTGCCGCGTGTTCTGGATCACGACGTTCTCGATACCACCGCCATTCGGGCCGCGTCCGCCCTGGCCCTCGCACTCGCTGCCCTCGCCGACGGTGCCAGTTCCGCAGTTCTGAGCGGTTACGCCGATGAAGAGCTGTCCGTCGCCGTCAATGTCTCCGTGGGCCATGATGTAGTCCACGGCGGCCTGGAGCGAACCGGTGGCCGGCTGGTCCGTCCCCACCCTGCTCGGGTCCACCGTCGTCATCGAGGTCCAGCGCAGATCGACCAGGATGTCGGGCACGGCGCAGCATTTGCCCATGTTCTGGACGACCTGGCTGAGGACGGCCCTTTGCGCACCACTTGCATGGAGGGGGTGGCGGCACGTCGCAACCGCAGGTCGGAAGCGTGACGTAGGCTGGAAGTGTCGGCGCAGTGCCGCTGCAGGTCCCGGCGCTGGGAGCGGTCGGGCTCGTAGCTGGCTTTCCCGCGGCGGCCGGGGTCCACGGGAACGTGGTGCCGGTCGGCGTGACGGCGGTCCGCACGTAAGGATGATCGTACCGCGGTCGGCGGTCGCGACTCCGGTACCGGTGGGCCGCACGTCGCCGGTTCCCGTCGTCCAGCTTATGTTGCCGGTGTAGGAGTACATGCAATGGACCCACCCGTGCCGAGGCCTCCGGAGAGGGAAGCTCCCCGCGCGTAGACGAGAGCCCGTCCACTTCACCGAGGACGCCGCCTCCACCACGATCTTGCCGCCGTCCGGGAAGTTGGACCCGGTACCATCGGCCTGGATGGCCGCGCCGCTCATGGTGATCTTGCCCTTCACCGACTTGACCGTGATGTCGCCGCCGGTGCCGTTGCTTCCTCCTTCGTTGGCATGCACCACGAAGGCAGTCTGGCTGTCGTTGCTGATGGTGATGTCGAGGCCAGCGAACAGATCGATCCAGAGCGACTTGCCAGCACCCTTGCCCATGTCGGCGCTCACCTGGCCGCCATTGCCGGCGGTCGCGTCAATGAGCAGATTCTTGCCTGCCCAGACCTCTACGCAGCCCGTCGCGTCCGCTGACTGTCGGCGCGGGCATCGGTGGGCACTGGCAGCCCCTGACCTGCCGTGGCGGGCGGGCGAGGGAATCCCGGATTCTGGTAGTAGCAGTGGTTCGTCGGCCAGTTCGGTGCGGCATGACCACCGCTGCCGCTCGACTCGATCAGGCCGTAGATGCTGACGTTGCAACCGCCCTCGACATGAACCAGGTCGGCGCCGGGATCTCCACCGCGGCTGCTGATCTTGCCGCTCGAGGTGAGAACAAAGTCGCAGCCGGCGATGGCGGTGATCGGCCCGCCCCCGGGGCTTGCTTGGCACCGGTGCCGCTCAACCGTGCTCACCGACTCGACGATCCCGCCGATCGTCATCTTGGTGCCGCTGGAGCTCGATCTCCCCGGCGGAGCACTTCGCGTTCGTCGCGATCAACGAGCCCGCCTCGGTGGTAAGACTGCCCTTCGTGGTGATCATGATGTTGCCGCCGTGACCACCCGAGCAGCTGCCGGCACCCACCTGATTCGCCGTGATCGTGGCGCCCGTCGCGCCGCTCCCGCGCAGGATGATGTCGCCCTCCGCGTCGACAACGATGGTGGCGCCAACACCCGCGGCGCCGCTCGCGTCGCCGACGATCTGGGCGCCCGACTCCATGATCAGACCGGCGCCTTTGGTGATGTTCAGGGTCAACTCCGATGCCACCGTGATCTTCCCGGCGCTGGTGATGTGCAGCGTCTCGGTCAAGGTGTACGTGGGCCCGCTCGGGGCGACCGGCCCCGATACCACACATTCTCCAGCCTCAACTGTCCCGCCGAGCGCGCCACAGTCCGCCGCTTGCGCCGCGCCGGCGCCGAGAAGCCCGGCCAGCGCCGCCGCCAATCCCAAAAGTAGGTGCCTGTTCAAAGCAAATCCCTCCTTCACACTCAATTCCCGTTCGGAAGCGCCACCTTCGAAACCCGCCTGCCTGAGTGCGCGGCCAATTCCTGCGGGATGTCCTGAATGTGGGCGTGTCCCTGAACCGCGCTACCTGCCCCGGAGTAGACGCTGGGGTGAATGAACAGTCATTCATTCACCGACCGCACGCCCAGATCGAGGCACCTCACGATGGCCAAATCCATCGTCTTGGCTCCAAACCTCTACAACAGCAACAGGAATGCCACAACGCGTCATCTACCGGAATATACTCTTAGAATCAATTATTTAGGGTGGTATTCTCTGTCGAGGCCCCTTGCAGAAGCCTGTCTGCACCTCAGTGCATAGGTGGACAGATATGTCACTTTCTATCCCCTCGACGATCACAACATGGAGGCGTGGGCAGAGGAATTGGGTCGTTGAACGGCGACTGAGAGGCGGCCCGCTCTCCATTGCCCTGGTCGCGCTGGCTTTCTCCGCCTGCTCGATCCCGCCACGGGTGCCGGCCGTCGGCACCCTTGCTGGCCAGGCCGTGGCGACCACGGTGGATTCCGAGCTGGCCAAGTACTACCTGGAGAACTACGTGCGCGGGCGGCGGATCGACCCCGAGCGCGATGCAGTCATCGACAGCGCAGTCGGGGAAGTGCGCGCTGATCCGACCGACCGAGAGGCGATGCGGCGTCTCACGCGCCGATCGTCGACGGACCTGGCCACCCTCTATTTCGTCGCGCGCCTGTACGAGATCCCCGCCAACCGCCGGGCGCAGGACGCGTTTCACGCCACCCTGCAGCGGCTCATGTCTCAGGCCTCCGCGCCGCGAATCCCCGAGGAGTACCCGGCTTACCTCATGGCCTTTGTGCCGGGCTATGCCTACAGGAGGGACCCTTGGACGGGCGCGGACTTCGCCCGACCCCGCCACGTCATGGCGGCCCACCGGTTCTCGACCGTGCTCATCGACACGGATGAACTCGGGACCGTGGAGGAGAACGCCGCCATCGTGGCCCGAGAGATCACGCGTCTAGGCAAGCACCACGACAAGGTCATCGTGGTGAGCACGAGCAAAGGTGGGCCCGAGGTGGCGCTGGCGCTCGGCACCCTGATGTCAGGGGATGCCCTCGGGCACGTCCGCGCCTGGATCAGTGTCGGCGGGCTTCTGCGTGGAAGTCCCTATGCTGACCGCTGGGTCGGCTGGCCGCAGAACTGGGTGGCCCGGATCGCCTTCGCGTTCGAGGGCCTCCGACCCGACGCGATCGAGAACCTGAGTACCGCCGTCCGGCGGCCCGCGTTCGACCGCGTCAAGCTGCCGGACCACGTCCTGACGCTGCAGTACGTCGGCGTGCCGCTCTCCGGCCACATCGGCGACGCGGTTGCGAGCCGCTACGAGGCCCTCCGGCCGCTCGGGCCCAACGACGGGCTCACGCTCCTCGCCGACGAGCTCATCCCGGGCGGCATCGTGGTGACGGACGTCGGGCTCGACCACTTCTACCGCGACGCGGCCATCGACCTGAAAGCCCTTGCCCTCGCCTGCGTCGTGCTCGCGGAACTGGTGGGACCGCAAACGGCGGCTTCAGGCGACTCCTGTTGAGGGTGATGCCAGGGGACAGCTGACCCGCCGGACGGGGCGTCCGCGAGTGACCTCGCGGCTCACTCCTCGAGCAGCACGCAGTGTCGGGGCTCGGCGCTGGTCGGCAGGCTCAGGGGCGCGCCCGAGGCGAGCCGGGCTTCGAAACCACCCAGCAAGGTTACTCGCAGGCCGACCATCGGAGCCTCGCTGTGTCTGGGAGTGGCCCACTGTACCCGGTTCCCCACCGCGTAAAACGGCCGCCCGCCGCACGCTCACGCTTTTTTCACGCTCGGCCACACGGAACGTGCACGCCCTCCTTGCTAAGAACTCTGTACGAGGTCTCTCGTATGAGCCAGGTCAGCCGCGCCAGCTTCGTCGTCCGGGCGGTCGAAGACCGGAGGGTCCAGGTCAGCGGGGTCATCGAACGGGTGGCGACAGGTGCGAAAGAGGCGTTCTCGGGCATGGAGGTGCTCGGCGAAGTACTTCGCCAGTTCGGAATCCACGGTGGTCGCCACAGCCTGGCCAGCAAGGGTGCCGACCGCCGGTACCCGCGGCGGGATGGAGCAGGCCGAGACGCCCGGCACGAGCAGCGCAGCGGCGAGCAGCAGCCCGTTTCGGGGTCGCCGCTTAACGACTCGATTACCTCCCTGCCTCACGGTTGTGACCGGGGTGGGTACAAAAGTGACATTTCTGTCCACCTATGCCCTGAGGTGAAGACAGGGGCTCCGGCACGGGTGTCGAGGGATGTTACAGCTCTAACTACCCTTAGCCGATAACTCATACGTAACGCGTTGTGGCATTTCAGTTGCTGTCCAGGTGGGTCAGGCGGGTGTCGGCAGTGCCCCCATATGAAGAGGAGGTCATCACCATGGAACGACGCAGGTTCATCGTCAAGGCGGGTGGCGTGCTCGCGGCCGCCGGCGCAGTCGCCGCCATCGAGGCCCCGCACGTGATCGCCCAGCCCAAGGTCCAGTGGCGGATGCCCTCAGCCTACCCCCCGGCGACCGACGTGTTCCTGGGTTCAGCCCAGCGGCTCGCCAAGGCGGTGGACGAGATGAGCGGCGGGCGGTTCCGGATCGAGGTGTTCCCGGCGGGGCAGCTCATGCCGCCGCTCGGCATCTTCGATGCCGCCTCGCAGGGCAGCATCGAGGCGTTCCAGGCGGCGTCGCTCTTCTGGGCGGCGAAGGAGCCGGCCGCGCCCTGGTTCACGAATGTCCCCTTCGGTCTGAACGCCGCGGGCATGGCGGCGTGGTGCCTCCAGGGCGACGGTCTCAAGCTCTGGGAGGAGGCGTATGCCCCCTTCAACCTCTTGCCGCGTCCGGGCATGTCGACCGGCCCCCAGATGGCCGGATGGTTCCGGAAGAAGATCAACACGCTCGCCGACTTCAAGGGCCTGAAGATGCGCATCCCGGGCCTCGGCGGTCAGGTCGTGGACAGGGCAGGCGGGACGGCCGTCCTGATGCCGGGGGGCGAGGTCTACGCCGCCCTCGAGCGGGGCGTGATCGACGCCTCCGAATGGAGCGGCCCGTACGACGACATGAAACTGGGCCTTCACAACACTGCGCGGTACTACTACTACCCCGGCTGGCACGAGCCGGGCGCCACGCTGGAGTTCGTCTTCAACAAGAAGGCATACGAGACACTGCCCGTCGACCTGCAGCGCATGCTCGACTACGCGGCCGGCACCACGCAGCTGTCCGGCCTCATGGAATACGATGTCAAGAACGCGATCGGCCTCGAGAGGCTCAAGACCGAGTTCAAGGGCAAGGTCGAGATCCTCCAGTTGCCGGCGCCGGTGCTACGAGACCTCAAGAAGCTGGCGGCCGAGGTCGTCAAGGAGGCGTCCGAGAAGAGCCCGATGGCGAAGAAGGTGTACGCCTCCTTCACGAAGTTCCAGGCGCAGCAGGCCGGCTGGTCCCGCATCTCGGAAGGCGCGTACTACCAGTTCGTGGCCATGTGACCAGGCAGGTAGAGCGTGCTCACGGTGGCGGCGCGGCCGTCGTCATTGAGGCTCCGAGCGTCATCGCCCAGCGAAGTTCCAGTGGCGGATACCGGCGGCCTTCCCGGCGGTGCTCGACGAAATCCGTGTCCCGCCGGGAGCCCGACGCCATCGGAAGCCAGGAGGACTTCGCCCGGACGCCGAAATTTCTGGAGACACGATCAGGGAAGGCCTACGTCAGCCCGGTATACCTCCGGAACGACTCGGAGCCTCATGTCACCCTCGCCGTGCCGGTGGGCACCTATGCGGTGGAGGTCACCGTCGCCGAGATCAATCTCAAGCCCGTCCTGAAGTTGATCGCCGAGATCGAGGTCGGCCCGGGCGGCTATGCATACGTCGTGGACTCGCGTGGCCGTCTGTTCGCGCACCCCAACCTCGGCCTCGCCCGCCAGCTCCGGGATCTCTCCACCCTGCCCCAGGTGACGTCGGCACGCGCGGGGCGCTCGCCCGTCCCGGGAGATGAGAGCATCGTCACCGTCGCCGACGGCCTGCAGGGAGGGGAGGTCCTCGCGGCGCATGCCGCGATCGCCCCGCTGGGATGGCTCGTGCTCGTGGAGCGACCACTCGCTGACGCCTACGCTCCGCTGCAGGCCCCATCATCCGGAGCGCCGTCATCTTTGTCCTAGGCCTCGGGCTGTCGATCCTGGCCAGCATCCTCCTGGCCCGGCGCATGGTCGCGCCGATCCGGGTGCTCCAGGAAGGCGCCGCACGGATCGGCGCCGGCGACCTGGGCCACCGCATCGAGGTCCGGACCGGCGATGAGCTCGAGGCCCTCGGCGACGAGTTCAACCGGACGGCGGCCCAGCTCCAGGAGTCGTACGCCAACCTCGAGCAGAAAGTCGTGGAGCGGACTCGTGAGCTCGCCGCGACCAACGCCGAGCTCACGGAGGCACTCGAGCAGCAGACGGCAACGAGCGAGATCCTGCGCGTCATCTCGAGCTCGCCGACCGACATCCAGCCGGTGCTCGATTCCCTGGCCCAGAGCGCCGTCCAGCTCTGCGGCGCGTTCGACTCTGTTATCTTCCTGGTCGACGCGAACGCCTTGCGACTCGTGGCCCACCACGGGCCCCTCCCCTACGGCCGCATCGGGGAGTTCACCGTTCCACTCGAGCGAGGATACCTCACCGGTCGCTCGGTCATCGAGCACCAGACGATCCAAGTCGCCGATTTGCAGACGGAAATCCAAGAGTTCCCGATGGGCGCCGCCTCCGCGCGCCAGTTCGGACATCGAACCTCCCTCGCCGTCCCCCTGCTCAGCGAGAGCGCTGTGATCGGAGCGATAACAATCCGCCGCGCCGAGGTGCGTCCATTCACCGACAAGCAAGTCACGCTCCTCCAGACCTTCGCGGCACAGGCCGTGATCGCCATCCAGAACGTTCGCCTGTTCAGGGAGCTGGAGGTGCGGAACAGCGAGCTGAGGGTCGCGCTCGAGCAGCAGACGGCAACCAGCGAGCTGCTCAAGGTGATCGGCCGGTCCACCTTCGATCTGCAGCCTGTTTTCGAGACGCTGGCCGAGAACGGGGTCCGGCTGTGCGCGGCCACGCAAGCGGTGATCTTCCGCTTCGACGGTCGGCTCCTTCGAGCCGTTGTTACCCACAACCTCACCCCCGAGAACAGACAGTTCACCGAGCGGAATCCCATCGCGCCCGGACGCGGGAGCGCCGCCGGGCGCGCCGCCCTCGAGCGGCGCGCCATTCACATTCACGATATCGGTTCCGACCCCGAGTACACCTACGGGGCCCGGCAGCTCCCCTCCCGGACCGTGCTTGCGATCCCCATGCTCAGGGCGGACGAGCTGCTTGGGGTGATCGTCATCCAGCGGGACACGGTGGTTCTGCCGTTCACGGACAATCAGATCGCCCTGATGGAGACCTTTGCCGATCAGGCGGTGATCGCCATCGAGAACGCGCGGCTGCTCAGCGAGCTGCAGGCCCGCACGGCCGAGCTCACCCGCTCGGTCGAGCAGCTCAGAGCGCTCGGCGAGGTCAGCCAGGCCCTCGGCTCCACGCTGGACCTCGAGACCGTGCTCAGCACGATCGTCTCCCGCGCGAGCCAGCTCGCCGGCACCGACTCGTGCACCGTCTACGAGTACGACGAGCACGCCGAGGCGTTCTTGTTGCGCGCCACTCACAATCTCGACGAGGAGGTGGTGGCCGTGGCCCGGCGCACGGCGATCCGCCGGGGCGAAGGCGTCGCCGGACGCATGGCCGTGACCCACGAGCCGGTCCAGATTACCGACATCGCCGCGCCGGGCGCGTATCATGGACCCCTCCGCGACGTCCTGCTGCGAACGGGGGCCCGGGCGCTCCTGGGCACTCCGCTGCTGCGCGAGGGCCATCTCATCGGTGCGCTGACCGTCACGAAGAAGACGCCAGGAGAATTCTCGCCGACGTCATCGACCTGCTCAAGACCTTCGCGAGCCAGTCGGCCGTCGCCATCCAGAACGCCCGGCTCTTCCGCGACCTCGTCGACGCGCGACGCGAGGCCGAGACGGCCAACGAGGCAAAGAGCGCCTTCCTCGCCACGATGAGCCACGAGATCCGCACGCCGATGAACGCGGTGATCGGGATGAGTTGTCTCCTGCTCGGCACGGAGCTGACCGCGGAGCAGCGCGACTACGCGGAGATCGTCCGCTCGAGCGGGGATGCCCTGCTGACCGTCATCAACGACGTGCTGGACTTCAGCAAGATCGAGGCGGGGCGGATGGACCTCGAGGCCCAGCCGTTTGACCTCCGCGAGGGCGTGGAGGGGGCCCTGGACCTGGTGGCGTCACGGTGGCGGCCGAGAAGGTCTCGATCTCGCGTACCTGATCGCGGACGACACGCCGTCGGCGATCGTGGGTGACGTGACCCGGCTACGGCAGATTCTCCTGAATCTCCTCAGCAACGCCGTCAAGTTCACCGAGGTGGGGGAGGCTGGTGGTGTCGGTGACGGCACGGCGGCTGGATGCTTCGGAGCCCGTTCTACGATCTGACCTTCTCCGTCAGGGACAC
>CAWKCA010000004.1:0-207481 GCA_963848005.1 uncultured Candidatus Rokubacteria bacterium | reverse complement strand
GCGCAGAAGAAAGAGGGTCCTGTGACACCCGGAGATCCGATTCCAGTCCCCGCTGGAGAGCCCGAGGCTCAGCATCTGATCGGCTTCGTTCGTCTCGTCAAGTTTTGCAGGGAAAGCGTCGAGCATCTTAGAGGCAAGCCAGGGAAGCGCGGGCGGCGCAAAGGGTATCGGGCTAGGATCAGGGGGGCGGCGGCGATCGGCAGCCTGGAGGCGAAATGGCGGAAGCCCTGACGTTGATGGCGGTCCATGCGCACCCGGACGACGAGTCAATCAGCACGGGCGGCGTGCTGGCCCGCTACGCGGAGGAGGGCCTCCGGACGGTGCTGGTCACCTGCACCGGCGGCGAGGTCGGCGAGATAGCGGATCCGGGACTGGCGACGCCCGAGACGCTGGTCGAAGTTCGGCGGAGAGAGCTGCGGGAGGCCTGCGAGATCCTGCGCGTCGGGAGGCTCCACCTGCTGGGCTATCGCGATTCAGGGATGATGGGAACGCCCGACAACGAGCACCCGGCCAGCTTCTACCAGGCCTCATTCGACGAGGCGACGGCCAGATTGGTGGCCCTCGTCCGGCAGGAGCGACCCCAGGTGCTGGTAACCTACGACGAGAACGGCTTCTACGGTCACCCGGACCACATCAAGGCGCACCAGATTACCGTGGCCGCGTACGAGGCGGCCGGCGATCCGGCGCGCTGGCCCGAGGCGGGTGAGGCCTGGCAGCCGGCAAAGCTGTACTACACCGCGGTGGCCCGCTCCAAGATCAAGAATTTCGGCCGACTCCTGCGCGAGGCGGGAATCGAGGCGCCGTTCGAGGGCGGCGAGGCGCGAGAACCGGATATCGGCACGCCCGACGAGCTGATCACCACGGAAGTCGACGTCTCCCCTCAGGTCGAGCGCAAGCGCCAGGCGCTCATGGCGCACGCCAGCCAGATGGGACCGGAGGTCTTCTTCGCGAAGATGCCACCGGCGCTCTTCTACCGAATCTTCGGCCGGGAAAGCTTTCAGCTCGCGCGAGGGCAGTCCGGCGCCTCAGGTCTGGAGAGCGACCTGTTCGCTGGGCTGCGCGGGTAGAGCCGGAAAGGCGCCAGTCACGGGAACACGGATTCAAACTCGGATCTCGAACCTGAACTCGAGCAACCTTCGGTCGCCTTCACGATCGGCACCACTAGACTGAGGAACGGGCGAAGGCTGAAGAGTGGCCGCGGGGAGCGGCGTCTAGGCCGCCAGGTCAACCATTCTCGTCACTTCCACGTACCACGGGCGCGCGGTTCCCGTTGGGGCCACCCATTTAGTTCCTGTTTGAGTTGTGACGCACTCTATTTCGTTGGCGACCACCATGTGCTGCGATAACCTCGGCCAACTTCGAAGGAACGCCCGGGGCCGGAGGAGTGCCGTATGACCTGTGCCCGCTGCCGGTACGAGAACCCGCCTCAAGCGAAATTCGGCGAGCAGTGCGGGACTCGTGTGACCCGGACATGTTCGGCCTGCGGCGCCCAGCTCTCGCCCTCAGCCCGATTCTGCGCCGAGTGCGGGCATCCCGCGGAAGACCGGCCAACGTCTCCTGGTGAGCCGCCTTTCGGCGCGCCCGACTCCTACACACCCAGGCACCTCGCCGAGCAGATCCTCACGCCGCGAAGCGCACTCGAGGGCGAACGGAAGCAGGTCACCGTACTGTTCGCGGACATGGCAGGGTTCAGCGCCCTGGCCGAACGGCTGGACCCCGAGGCGATTCACGAGGTCATGGACGGATGCTTCGCCAACCTGACACAGCACGTGCACCGCTACGAGGGAACGATCAATCAGTTCACGGGCGACGGCATCATGGCGCTGTTCGGCGCTCCCATCGCCCATGAAGATCATGCCGTGCGCGCCCTGCACGCGGCGCTGGACATCCAGGCGGCCATGCAGCGCTACGGCGAGGCGGTCCAGCAACAGTGGGGGGTGCCGTTCCAGATGCGCGTGGGCGTGAACACCGGGCTGGTGGTGGTGGGACGCATCGGGGACGATCTGCGGATGGACTACACGGCTCAGGGAGACACCGTGAATCTGGCCGCCCGCATGCAGCAGATGGCGATCGCCGGGGCAATCTGGGTGGCGGAAGCGACCTACCGGGCCGCCGCCGAGGCGTTTGAGTGGCAGTCGTTGGGGCCGATGGGCGTCAAGGGAAAAACCGCCGAAGTGGGGGTGTACGAGCTGCGTCGCCGTCGCGAGACTCGTGGCCGGCTATCCATAATGGCGCGGCGCAGCTTGACGCAGTTTACCGGGCGCGACGTGGAACTTCAGCGGCTCCTGGCGGCCTGGCGGCAAGCCCAGACTGGTCACGGCCAGGTGGTCTCCGTCGTCGGAGAAGCGGGCCTGGGCAAGAGCCGTCTGCTGTACGAGTTCAAGCTCCAGTTGGAGCAGGAGGAAGCGCGCTGTGTCGAGGGCACGTGCTTTAACTACGGGGACAGCATCTCCTACCTGCCCTTCCTGGATATCGTGCGGAATGTCTGCGGGCTGATGGAGAGCGACGGCGAGGCTGCCGCGAAGCGCCAGATCGAGGTGCATCTGACGTCGCGGGGACTGGAGTCGGCGGCGGTGTCCCCCTGATCTACACAACGTGTTGTCGTTCCCTGTCGACGACCAGATCTTTTCCAGGCTGACCGCGAATCTGGTTCGGCAGCGGACCGTCGACGCCCTCAAGACTCTCGTGATGGCCGAGGCGCGCCACCGTCCCCTGCTGTTGATCCTGGAAGACGTGCACTGGATCGACAAGGCGACCGAGGAAGTGATGGGAATCGTGGTCGAGGCCATGGTCGACATCCCACTGTTGCTGGTGCTGGTATACCGGCCGGAATACCTGCACGGCTGGGCGGGCCGGCCACATCACGCCAGGATCAGTCTCAGCGCGCTCGCCCAGAGCGGGGGGGCGGCGATGGTGCGCGCCGTCCTGAACAGAGCGTATGCGTCCCAGGTGTCCCTCTACGCCACTGCCGCCGGCCCAGAGCACCGCGATGGCGCAGGCCCTACTGGGAACCGCGACGATCCCAACGGAAATCGAGGAGCTCATCGTCAGCAAGACCGATGGCAATCCACTCTTCATCGAGGAAATGACCCGATCCCTCGTGGAGCGTGGGGCCATGGCGCGGACGCCGGAGGGTTACGTGGTCACCCGGCCCGCGGAGACGCTGGACCCGCCGGCCACGGTGCAGGGCGTGCTGCTGGCTCGCATTGATCGTCAGCCCGAGGATTTGAAAGAGATCCTCCAGGTGGCCTCGGTGATTGGACGAGTGTTCACCTACCCACTGCTGGCGCACGCGACGCAGCGGAGGAGCGGCGCCTGGAACCCATGCTGCTGGAACTGCTGGATCTTGAGTTCATCTACCTGACCAGTCGCGCTCTCCAGGGGGAGTACTCATTCAAGCACGTGCTGACCCAGGAGGCGGTGTACGGCACGCTGCTGCGGCCGCAGCGAGAGATGTACCACGAACGGGTCGGGGAAGCGCTGGAAGTCCTCTACCCGGATCGCCTGGAAGAGTACTACGAGCTCCTGGCGTACCACTATGTGCGCAGCGGCAACAAGGACAAGGCCGTCGAGTACCTCTACCGGGCGAACCGCAAGGCGGCCAAGGCCAGCGCCATGGAAGAAGCCAAGCGTCATTTCGACGAGGCCATGAGGCTGCTGGATACTCTGCCGGCCACCGAGGTGAACCAACGCCGGCGCGTGTTGCTCCTCGTACACCAGGGATGGGTGATGAATGCGCTTCTGAGATTTCCCGAGTATCACGGTCTCTTGACCCGCTACGAGGCGGTGGCGGCAGCGATAGGCGATCAGGGTCTGCTGGGCGCATTCTATGCGCGTCTGGCCTGGAGTGAGTGGTCGTTCGGTGACTTCGCGCGAGCTGTGCACACCGCGGCCAAGGCCGTGGAGCAGTGTGCAGCGGCCGGGAACCGGGAAGACGCCGCGCAGGCCTACGTCCATTGGCAGTGGAGCCATTTGTGCACCGGCGATTACGACGGAGTGCTGAGTCTCGAAGCGGAGGTCCTCCGGACGCTCGAAGATCACTTCAATCCTCGCTGGTACCTGTTTGCGGTGACCGGAGCCTCACTCGCCCATAGCTGGCTCGGGCGCTGGGATGGCGCAGTGGCGGAGGCCGAAAAGGCCTTCCGGATGGGGTCAGAGTCTGCCGACAACAGCGTGATCGCCTTCGCCGCCTTTACCCTGTCAATTGCCTATACCGCCAAGGGCGACCTCGGGCAGGCGCTCGCGTACGGGGAACTGGCGGTCGACAAGGCGCCAACCCCGGGAGACAAAGTGTGGTCGCAGAGCACTTTGTCCTGGGCGTTGTGCCGGGCCGGACAGCCGCAGCGCGGCGTCGAATTCCTTGCCAAATCCGTCGCCATGCAGCGCGCGGCGCGCTTCATCTGGAGCGAGGTGTGTGCACTGTGGCTTGGGGAAGGCTACTGGCGGCTGGGAGAGCACGACAAGGCGAGGCAGACGCTCGAGGAGGTCGAGGACACCGCCCGGCGCTGCGGGATGCAGTTTCTCGTCGGCTCCGCGCGCCGCCTCCTCGGTGAACTGGCCACGCACGAGAACCCGACGAAGGCCGCGGCCTTCTTCGAGACCGAGCATCTCCACCCTCGAACGGATCAAGGCCGAGAACGAGCTGGCGCTGGCCTATGCCGGCTACGGCCGGTTGCACGCACACCAAGGCAAGATCGCCCAGGCTCGCGAGTGTCTGATCCAGGCTCTGGCAATCTTCGAACGCCTCGGCACGCTGGGAGAGCCCGAGAAGGTCCTTCAGGAGGTGGCCGCGTTGCCAGCTGTCTGATGTCGCGGGTCCTCGCTCGGCTTCTACTGCGGGTTGGCCCGCAACCACTCGACGTAGGCGGCGATACCCGTCTCGAGCGTGTGCTCCGGCTGGTAGCCGAGCTCCTCGATACGTGACAGATCCGTGGCCGGATTTCGAGGCGCCGGGTGTCCGCCCCGGCTTGAGCGCCGCGCCGCGGGCGCCCGGCACGGCCTTGCGCACCGCCTCGAAGATGTCCCGGTTGGAGGTCGCCCGGCCGGAGCCGATGTTGTAGACGCGATGGGCGAGCGTCTCCGCGGTGTGCACGAGCTGGATGCCCCGCGCCACGTCCTTGACGTACGTCCAGTCGGCCTGGTCGTCCTCGAAGATCTTACCGTCGGGCCGATCGCTGAAGTCGGGCCCCGAGTTCTTGACCGCGGCATGGCACAGGCGGCCGATCGGGTTGTGCATGCTGTAGTAGAGCGGCCCGTAGATGCTGGCGATCCGGAGCGCGACCACGTCGAGCTTGAGCTGGGCCGCGTAGTAGTGGGCATGCATCTCCATACCCTTCTTGAAGGCCGAGACCTGCGTCGGGGAGTGCACCGGCAGCGGCAGGTCCTCGCGATAGGGCCCGGCCGGTATGCCGCCATAGACGGCGACCGAGCTGCCGAGCGACACACGCCGGAGCCCGAAGGTGCGCGCCGCCTCCAGCACGTTCTGCAGGCCAGCCGTGTACAGGTGATAGTCAGCGTGGGTGGAGACGCTCCGCGCCGGCGGGGCCATCAGGTTGATGATGCTGTCGACTTGATGGCGGCGGACGACCTCGAAGACTTCGTAGGGGTTGCTCACGTCCATCCGCGCGATGAACACGCGGCTGCCGATCTCGCTCTTGAGAACATCCGGCACGCGGTGTGAGCTGTGCTGCGTGATGACGACCTTCTTCCCGACCTCGACCAGGCGCAGCGCGGTGTTCAGCCCGATGAACCCCATGCCGCCGACGATCAGGATCACCCTGCTCCTCCGGTCGGCATCAGCGCCAGCGGGCGAAGGCCCAGCCGCCGCCCGTGGCTGCCGGCGTCCGATAGACGGGGACGTAGGCGAGCCGCTCCATCTTCAGGCTCGTCTGGTGCATGGCCCCGCCGAGGGCGACCCAGTTCAACGTTTCCGAGCCGGCCGAGTAGAGCCGGTGGCGCGGAAGTGAGCGCAGCGCGACCGCGTCCTTCCGCTCCAGCGCGTCCAGCAGCATCCGATCGAGCTCCTCGTCGACGACGAAATGGCTCAGGCCGCCGGAGGCGATGATGGCGACCGAGGCCGGCTCTCTCCACGCGGCCACCGCCGCCGCGATGGCTTCGCCCACCGCGAAGCAGCGGCGGGGCGTCGGCTGGTTGGGCGGGTAACACGTGTTCTGGAAGACGGGCAGGATCATCCCCGGCTCGTTGTCGAAGAGGCGCTTGACGATGAACGCGAAGGCGTGCGGCAGCCCCTGGTCGTGCGGAGGCGTCTCCCGCACGTAGTCCAGCTCGCCCTGCCGCGTCGGGTACCGCCGGGCCACGCGCCCGCCGTAGGGCTGCCGGACGTAGCGCATGTGCGCCACGTCGAAGTCGTGCTCGATCAGGTACTCGATCAGGAAGCGGCCGAAGCGGCTGGCCACCGGGCACGTCCATGGGAACGTCACCGTACCCGCGCCGGATGGCCTCGACAACGTCCTTGTCCTGTATCGAGGCTGCCGCCTGGCGCGGGATCAGCGGGCGCGGTGTCGCCCCAGTACACG
Organism: uncultured Candidatus Rokubacteria bacterium; assembly: GCA_963848005.1. Classification (GTDB taxonomy): domain Bacteria; phylum Methylomirabilota; class Methylomirabilia; order Rokubacteriales; family CSP1-6; genus CAVWFS01. The sequence goes on along the minus strand of CAWKCA010000004.1, from coordinate 200,945 downwards.
GCCAGGGCCGGCATGTTGTCCTCGAAGAACCACTCGTCCTGGTCGTCGCCGATGACGATGGTGATGTCCGGCTTGATGCTCGCGCAACGCGCGCGACAGCTCGTCGAGCGCGCGCTGGCACGTCTCGGCCTGCTCGCGGAAGGGCTCCGATCCGCGGTACTTCGCGCGGACCTCCGGAGCGATGGAGTCCAGCGCCTCCTGGTACGACATCACCTGCCCATGCGGTGGATAGGCCAGTTCCGGGTTGCGCTCGTCCCGCCGGGCATAGGCCGGCCAGAGGTCGGCGGGGAGGGTGAGCAGGGGCGTATGGGAAGTGCCGATGCCGAGGACGATGTCTGCCATGGCGGCTCCCGCTAGCGCGCGTCCGCGCGGGCGTGGCGCGGCGGTTCGATCTCCAGGCCCATCGCTCGCCGATACGCCATCCGGACCTCGTCCGGCTGACCCGCCTGGAACACGAACCCGTCGGGGAGGACAGGCCCGGGAGTTCCGCTGGCTTCGCGATACAGCGTGGCGCGCGGGAAGCCCTTGATGTAGCGCTCGCGGTCGATGATGGGCAGGGCAATGCAGCGGTTGGCCTCGACGTCGCGGATCACGGCCTTTGGTTCGCCGCCGCGGAGGACGATCTCGGTCTGCTCGAGCAGCTTGCGGCGCATCATGATGACGCCGCGATCGCTCTCGCCCAGGTGCTCCTGGGTGCGATCGGCCACCGCGCCCTGTCCGACCCACGCCACGAAGTCCTGGTTCATGATGTGGGTGGTGATCCAGCGGTCGGTCAGCGGATCCTTGATCGGGCTCACCCAGGAGGGGATGCGCGCCTGCTCGAACGGCTCCATCTCGTTGGGCACGCGATCGAAGAACCACCCCACGCTCAGGGTCTTCTCGTCGTCGATGGGCACGCGCCACTCGAAGTGCCCGCCGGTGAACAGACAGTTCGGCCACAGGCACGTGCGCCCGACCGACCAGAGCTCGCTCGTCTCCGACTGACCCTCCAGGACGCGCCGGTAAATGAATCCGTACTCGAACTCGTCGAAGCCGATCTTGAGGTGCGTGGGGGGCCTGGGCCCGTCGAGGCCGCGCAGGACGCGCGACCAGTTGCCGTGCAGCCACTCGAAGTGCACGGGGTCGATGGAGTTCTCCTGGCACTGGAGCCAGTTGCAGGGGACTTCCGAGAACACGATCTGGACGAAGCCGTTCTTCCAGGTGAACGGCTCCCAGGTCGGCACCAGCGGGGCCGGCGACGGCCCGAGGTACGCCCACACGAGCCCCGCCTTGGCCTCGACCGGGTAGGCCTTGGTCCTGATGCGGTCCTTGAAGCGCGCCTCGGGGTGGGCCATCTCCTCGAACGGCTGGGCCAGGCACTGCCCGGTGCTCGCCGTACAGCCAGCCGTGGTAGGCGCAGCGCAGCCCGCCGTCCTCGACGATACCCGTACGACAGATCCGCGCGGCGATGGGCGCAGTGCCGATCCAGGAGTCCGAACGTGCCGCGCTTGTCGCGGTACAGGACGAGATCCTCGCCCAGGAGGCGCACGGGTTTGACCGGAGTGTCGTCCAGCTCGGCCACGGACGCGATGGGCATCCAGTACCGCCGCAGCAGCTCGCCCATGCGCGTGCCGGCCCCGACCTGCCGTCAGTGCTCTGTTCTGTTCCTCGCTCAGCACTGGCCTCGCTCCTTCCTCGGAACCTCGCGCCGCAATGCCCGATGATAGCGCGGGAGGTGCTCGTCCAGGGTGATGGGCGTGGCTCCGGTGGTCGACATCGTCGCGGTGGCACGCCATAATTCCGGGACCTTTCCCGATGAGCGTGAAGAGATCCGGATGACCGCGCTGGCCGTGCGCAACCTCGACAAGTCCTTCGGAGGTTTGCGCGTCACCACCGCCGTGAATCTCGCCGTCGAGCCGGGCGAGCGCCGCCTCATCATCGGCCCGAACGGCGCCGGCAAGACGACGCTCTTCAACCTGATCACCGGGGAGCTGCGGCCCGACGACGGCGCCATCACCCTCTTCGACCGCGACATCACCCGGATCCCGAGCCGCCGGCGCTTCCACCTCGGCATGGCCCGCACGTACCAGATCATCACGCTCTTCCCGGGCGAGACCCTGTTGCGGAACGTCACCCTGTCGTTGCTCGGCCTGTCGCGGCTGCGCTGGAACCCGTTCGTCAGGCTCGATGGGCAGACGGCGCTCATCACCCAGGCGCGCCAGGTGCTGGCGCGGGTGGCCCTCGACCACCTCGCCGAGCGGCCGCTGGCCCAGACCTCCTATGGCGAGCGCCGCCGCGTCGAGGTGGCCATGGCGCTCGCCCAGAACCCCCGAGTCCTGCTGCTCGATGAACCCTTCGCGGGGCTCTCCGTCGAGGAGCGGCGCGCTGTCTTGCAGCTGGTGACCAGCATCCCGCGCGATGTGACGATCGTCATGATCGAGCACGACATGGACGTGGCCCTCGACTTCGCCGAGCGCATCACCGTCTTGCACTTCGGCCAGGTCGTGGTGGAAGGTACGCGCGCCGAGGTGGTCGCGCACCCGCGCACCAAGGAGATCTACCTTGGCGAATGATGCCCTCGTCCTGAGCGAGATCGACGCCTTCTACGGCGACAGCCACGTGCTGCACCGGGTGTCGCTGCGCCTGGGCGAGGGCCGCCTCCTCGGCCTGCTCGGCCGCAACGGCGCGGGCAAGTCGACGTCCATGAACGTGACCGTCGGTTTGCTGCCGCCGCGACACGGCGCCGTCACCGTCTACGGCAGCGCGGTCACCGGTCGCGCCCCCGAGGCCATTGCCGCGCAGGGCGTGGCGCTGGTGCCGCAGGGCCGCCGCATCTTTCGCAGCCTCACCGTGCGCGAAAACCTCGCGGTGGCGGGGCGCAAGCCGCGGGGCGGCCTGCCCATGCTGTGGACCTTGGACTCCGTCTACGCCACCTTCCCGCGCCTCCAGGAGCGCCAGCGGCAGATCGCCGGCTCGCTCTCCGGGGGCGAGCAGCAGATGCTGGCCATCGGCCGGGCGCTGATGTCGAACCCGCGGGTGCTCCTCATGGACGAGCCGTCGGAGGGTCTGGCTCCGCAGATCGTGGCCGAGGTCATGGCCACCATCCGGCGCCTCAAGGAGCAGGGGCTCTCCATCGTGCTCGTCGAGCAGAACGCCAAGCTGGTGTTCGACGTGGCCGACGACATCGTCATCCTGAACAGCGGCTGCGTGGTGGTCGAAGGGTCGGCGGCCGAGCTGAAGGCGAGCGGCGTCGACCTGCACCAGCACCTGGGCATCTATTGAATTGGAGGGGGCCTGGACCCCCTCCAAACCTCCCCGTTTGCGCGAGGCGCTACATGCGCCCCTCCAAACCTCCCCGTTTGCGCGAGGCGCTACACGCGCCCCCACGAACCTGGCGCGAGAGGATGGTCGGGCCATGATCGAGCCGGGAAGGGCCCGAGGCCAGCGGAGCGACGTGTTACGATCCGCGGCGGGGCGAGCTGGCGGGATCCGCGGTCGATTGTCGAGGGACCTCTCGCCGAGGGGGAAGCCATGAAGAACGGGTTCAAGGTCATGGACAGCGATCTGCACACCATGGAGCCGGATGGGCTCTGGGAGCGCTACCTCGAGGAGCCGTTCAAGAAGTTCGCGCCGCGATTCGAGCGACGGCCGGAGGTATCGCCGAACCAGCCGATCATCCAGATCGGCCAGCTGGCGCTGGGCGAGATGTCCAAGAGCTCGCGGACGGCGGCGGCGGGCGCCGACCTCTTCCGGCGCTCGAGTCAGCGCCATCCGCACTACGCGGTGGCCCACGCCCGCGACTACGACGCCGAGAGCCACGTGCAGGCCATGGACATCGAGGGGATCGATGTCGCCATCCTCTACGGCACGCGGGGCCGGCAGGTGCTCATGCACGACGATCTCGATCCTCACGTGGCGGACGCGCTGGCCCGTGCGCACAACAACTGGACCCACGACTACTGCCAGTACGATCCGAAGCGGCTCCGGTTTGCCGCGCAGGTCGCCTTCCACGATCCGGCGCTCGCGGCCCGGGAAGCCCGCCGGGCCGTGCGCGAGCTGGGAGCCGTGGCCGTCATCGGCAATCCCAACCCGATCAACGGGCGCCACATCCACGACCCGGAGTTCGAGCCGCTCTGGGACGCCATCGAGGAACTGGGCGTGCCCGTCGGCTTCCACCCGACCGGGCAGTCGTCCCTGCGCGACGACATCGCCCGGCGCTACCTCGATCACCCGAACGGCCGGGTGATCGGCGTGGCCGGGCGCAATCCCGTGGAGTTGATGTTCGCCTTCGCCAGCCTCGCCGCAGGGGGAGTGCTGGAGCGTCACCCCGGCCTGCGCTGCGCGTTCCTCGAGGGCACGTGTGGATGGCTCCCGTGGTGGCTCTGGCGCCTCGACGAGGCGTGGGAGAAGTTCGGGCCCGGCTCAGAGGTGCAGATTACCGGCCTGCCCAGCGAGTACTTCCACCGTCAGTGCTCCATCGCCACCGACGCCGACGAGAAGGTGCTCAAGCAGGTCATCGAATCGATCGGCGACGACAGCATCGTCGTGTCCACCGACTACCCGCACTCCGACGGGCTGTTCCCCGAAGCCATTGACGAGTTCGTGCGCCTCGAAGGCGTGAGCGACAAGAGCAAGGCCAAGATCCTCTGGGACAACTGCGCCCGCCTCTACCCCCTCGCCGCGAGCGCCTGACCAAACCCGCCCCCAGGCCAGGTTCGCGTGGAATCGAGGAGCGCCCCGGCCAAGCCGGGGCGCTCCGAGCGTTGGGGGGTATGGGGGCCATGTCGGGGCCCCCATGTCTACAGCCTCGCCTCGTCGATCTTCAGGCCGAGCCAGTGGCGCCCCACCATCTCGTAGTTGGCGAGGCGCGATTGCATGTGCTGGCTGATCACGTGCACGTCCTGGAAGTGGCGCTGGAGGAGATGACTCTCGTAGACGGAGGTCGCACCGGCCGCGTTGTAGAGGGTGTCGACGATCTGGACGGCCAGCCGGATCCCGTGCGTGGTGGCGATGCGCAAATTTGCGCGGTGGTCGAGGGTGACGGTGCCGCTCACCGCGGCCTCCCAGATCTCGCGGACCGCCTCGACGAGGAACGCGTGGCCGGATCGGAGGTTAGCCTCGGCGTGGCCGATGTCGGCCTGGACCATCGGCAGATCCCGTAGCAACCCCGGCATGGCGCGCGGGATCTTGGCCCCGGCCAGCTCGAAGAACGTGTTGAGACAGGTCCGGGCCAGGCCCAGGGCGACCGAGGCATCGCCGGAGGCGAACAGCAACGTCCGGGGAATCTGGTACAGCGGCCCGGTCTCCAGCAATGGTGCGGTGACGGAACGAACCGTGCGCGCCTCGGGCACGAAGACGTCGTCGACGGCGAAGTGGTGGGTGCCCGTGCCGCGCATCCCCCGCACGTGCCAGGTATCCAGGAGCTGGGCTTCCGCGACCGGCACGAACATGTAGCGCGTCTCGGGCTGGCCGCCCTCGAGCCTGACCTGGCCGTTCTCGATGATCTGGGCGTGTGCGGCGACCCAGGACGCGTGCCGGCAGCCGGTGCTGAAGCCCTGACGGCCCGTGACCCGGTAGCCGCCGGGAACCACCACGGCCTGGGCGGTCGCGGCGGGCGTGTTGGCGACGACGGCGCGTGGCGTGTCGATCCAGATCGCGCGCGCGGCGGCCGGCGGCATCCGCGACGAATAGGTCGCGAAGATGGCGCCCTGGTTCACGCACCAGCCGGTGCTGGCGTCGGCCTTCCCCAGCTCCTCGATCACCTGGATATAGGTCGGCAGGTCCACCTCGAGGCCGCCCAGGGAGCGGGGAACCGCCAGATGGAACATCCCGGCGTCGGCCAGCGCCTCGAAGAGCGGCCGCGGAAGCTCTCGCGCGGCCTCGGTCTCATCGGCACAGGATCGGATCTGCGGAGCGAGCTTGCGCGCGGCGTCGAGTGGCGAGTCGGTGTAAATAGCGGTCATGGTCCTGTGCTGATTCCTCCTGGGGGTCGAGGTGCGATGGTGGAGACGGTCACGCTTGTCCCCGGGGCGTTGACGATCGTCGAGATCGGACCCGTCCCCGTGCCTGGCTACGCCCCGCTCGCGACGAGGGGGCGCTCGATGTCGAGGGTCGTCACGCGGCGGAGCTCCCGGCGGTACTTCGCGTCGTCGAAGGGCCGCGCGCGATGCATGGTGGCGCGGTTGTCCCAGATCACGAGGTCGCCGACCCGCCAGGCATGGCGGTACACGAACGGGGGCTGCGTCGCGTGCTCCGTCAGGTCGCGCAGGAGCAGCCGGCCCTCGGCGACCGGCCAGTCGACGATGCGCGAGGCGTGCGAGGCGAGATAGAGCGACTGGCGCCGCGAGCGCGGAAGGGTCCGCACCAGCGGATGAACCGCGCCCTTCAAGCATCTCCTGCTCCTGCTCGGAGAACTCGAACCCGAGGATCTGCCGCGAGTGAGCGATCGAGTGGTGGACGCGCAGGCCCTCGAGCTGCGCCTTCGTCTCCGCGGGCAGCGTGTCGTAGGCGGCGCGCATGTCGGCGAACTCCGTGTCCGCGGCGACGGGCGGCACGACCTTGGCCAGGAGCATCGAGTAACGTCCCGGCGGATCCTGGAACGACGCGTCGGTATGCCACAGGCGGTTGCCGAGCCCGTACATGCGCCGGCGATCGTCGGACTTCATGATCTCGCCGTTCTCGTCGAGGTTGGAGATGTCGCCCAGGGCCTCGTGGCCGAGGCGGTTCTTGCGGAGGACTCGGCTGCCCGTCTTGGCGTGCAGCTCGCCGTCGAGTCGCTGGGCGAAGGCGAGCTGTTCCTCGTCGGTGAACGACTGGTCGCGGAAGACGAGGATGGCATACTCGTCCATCCCCGCGCGGATCCGCGCGAGCGTCGCCTCGTCGTGCACCTGGCGAAGCTCGACGGGACTCACCTCGGCCACGAAGCACGGGTGCAGTTTCCGGAACGTGAGAGCCATGGCGATGAGCCTAGGACGACCTTCGACGGCGAGTCAAGCGGTCGGGTTCAGGTATCCTACACTGGCGACGGGGCGGCGCCCGCCAGCGTGCGATTCCGGTGGGGCTGTTCAAGCTCGACGACGAGGCGGTGGGCCATGGAGCGAAGGAGAGTCGTGGGCTCGATGTTCCCGGTGTTCATCGGTGCGGTTGGTGTGCTGGTCGCCAGTGTCGTCGCGGGCCAGGAGCGGCTCGTCAGGGGCGCCGACGGCGCGGAGATGGTGGTGATCCCGGCTGGGCCGTTTGCGATGGGCAGCGGCGCCCAGGACATCGCGCGCGGAGTCGACGAGTGCCGCAAGCGGGCGAAGCCCGAGAACGAGCCCAAGTGCGAGGCGTGGTTCCGCTCCGAAGGGCCCCAGCACCAGGTCATCCTCGACGCCTTTGCCATCGACCGCTACGAGGTCACGAACGCCCAGTTCGAGAAGTTCGTGGCCGCCACCGGCTACCGCACGACGGCGGAGCGCGATGGCTCGGGCTGGGTGCGCCGTCAGAAGGACGGCGCGTGGATGTGGGAGGAAGTGAAGGGGGCGACGTGGCGTGCTCCCGGTGGTCCCGGCACGTCCGCGGCTCCGACGCATCCGGTGGTGCAGGTGTCCTGGCCCGACGCGAACGCGTACTGCACATGGGCTGGCGGACGGCTGCCCACGGAGGCCGAGTGGGAGAAGGCCGCGCGCGGCGCCGATGGCCGCCGCTATCCGTGGGGCAACGACTGGGACGCCACGCGTGCCAACGCCCGGCACGCCCTCAAGGGGACCGCCGCCGTCGGTAGCTACCCGTCGGGCGTGAGTCCCTACGGCGTCCACGACATGGCCGGCAATGTCTGGGAGTGGACGGCCGACTGGTACTCCCCCGGTTACTACGCGCTGTCACCGGACCGGAACCCCAAGGGGCCGCCCACCGGCGATCAGCGCGTTCTGCGCGGTGGATCCTGGATCAACGAGCACTTCTTCCTGGCCATGAGCCACCGGGTCGAAGGAAAGCCGGCAGCCCGCGCCAGCAACCTCGGCTTCCGCTGTGCTCGGAGCACCAGCTGATCACCCTCGCGCCTCCCGAGGCGCGTGATGTGTGGAGACGATCCTCATGATCGAAGAGGGCGACACGCCGTCCGAGGATTTCGCCACCCTGTTCGCCCGCGAGCAGACCGGGCCGGCCCTCGAGGTCGGCCAGGTGGTGAAGGGCCGCGTCATCCTGGTCGGGGCGGAGAACATCTTCGTCGACGTCGGCGGCAAGGGCGAGGCCTGGATCGAGCGCGGCGAGCTGACCGACGACGAGGGCCGACTGCAGATCAGGGTCGGCGACGAGGTCGAGGCGACCGTCGTCTCGACGGGGGACGAGATGCGCCTGTCCCACAGGCTCAGGCAGGGGGCGCACGCCCGGGAAGCCCTCGCGGTCGCGGCATCGACCGGCGTCCCCATCGAGGGCAGGGTCGCCGCGGTGATCAAGGGCGGCTACGAGGTGACGGTGGCGGGCCTGCGGGCCTTCTGTCCGTTCTCGCAGATGGACGTCCGCCGCGTGGAGACGGCCGAGGACTTCGTCGGGCGGGTCCTCGAGTTCCGCGTCATCACGTATGGCGAGCGGGGTCGGAACATCGTGCTCTCGCGCCGCCAGGTGCTCGAGGAGCGCGGCGCCAAGATCGCCGAGGAGACCTTGCAGAAGGTCGTCCCGGGCGCGGTGCTGCCCGGCACGGTGGCGTCGCTGGCGGACTTCGGCGCCTTCGTCGACCTCGGCGGCGTGCAGGGTCTGGTGCCGGTGTCCGAGGTCTCCCACTCGCGCGTCGCGCGTCCCTCGGATCGGCTGCGGGTTGGCGAGCCGGTGATGGTGAAGGTGCTCAAGGTCGACGAAGAGAAGAAGCGGATCTCGCTGAGCCTGAAGGCGCTCGAGGGCGATCCCTGGGTGGTGGTGCCGGGACGGCTTCGCGAGCGCCAGGTCGTGCGGGGCCGCGCGGTTCGCGCCACGGAGTTCGGCGTCTTCGTGGAGCTGTTGCCCGGCGTGGACGGCCTCTTGCACGCCTCCGAGATCCCGCGCAGCCGCCAGGGAGCCATCAGGGAGGGCGCGACCGCCGGCGCCGAGCTGAGCGTCATGATCGTCAACATCGACGTCGAGAAGCGCCGCATCGCGCTGGCCCTGGCCCCGGACGACGTCGCTCCCGGCGCGCAGGTGGAGTCGACTCTCGCGGTTGGTGCCGTGCTGACCGGCACGGTGGAGCGCGTGGAGCCGTTCGGGGTCTTCGTCCGACTGGGCCCCGGGCAGACCGGCCTGATCCCCAACGCCGAGCTGGGGACGGCCCGCGGAACCGATCCTCGAAGAACCTTCCCGTCCGGGAGCGAGGTCAAGGTGCTCGTGCTTGCCATCGAAGAGGGAGGCCGGCGCATCCGCCTCTCGCGCGAGAAGGCGCTCGCGCACGAGGAGCAGGCCGAGACCCAGGCCTACCTCCGCGACACGGCCAAGAGGGATGGCGGCTTCGGGCTCACGCTCGGAGAGCGGCTGAGGCAGACCCGGAAGCCGTGATGGCGGACACGATCTTCCTCATCCGCCACGGGGAGACCGTGGGCAACGCCGGTCGCATCGTGCAGAAGCCGGACTCGCCGCTGTCCCCCCGCGGCCTGCTTCAGGCCGAGCGACTCGGGGCGCGCCTGGTCGGGGCGCGGATCGCGCACATCCTCTCGAGTGATCTCGCCCGGGCCGCGGCCACCTCTGACTCCCTGCGACGTGCCACGGGCGCCGCCGTGGAGTACGAGCCGCTGCTGCACGAGCGGAACTTCGGTGACCTCCGGGGAACGCCCTACGCCGATCTCGACTTCGACGCGTTCGCTCCCGACTACGAGCCCCCCAACGGAGAGAGCTGGGAGGTGTTCCATGCGCGGGTCGACCGCGCCTGGGCGCGCGTGCAGGCGGTGGCGGCGGCCACGGAGGGCCCGCTCGCGGTGGTGACACACGGGCTGGTGTGCCGCTCCCTCGCCGCGCGGCACCTCGTGCTTTCGCCGGGCACGGTGGCGCCGGAGCGCTGGGAGAACACTTCTCTCACCGTCGTCGAGGGCCCGGCCCCGTGGAGGGTGAGCCTGCTGAACTGTGGCGCTCATCTCGATGGCCTGATCGTGAGTCCCGACGGGAACACCGCGGCGTGAGACCCCGGAGGGACGCCGGAGCAAGGTGGGTGGGGAGGGCGGCACGAGGAGCGGAGTGGTCAACATGATTGGAGGCGACCCATGCGCGCGTGTACTCGTCTACTGCTCGGCATTGCCATGGCGGCGCTCGGCGTGACCGACGTCGCGCAGGCGGACGACGCGATCTTCTACACGGCGACCTACGTCGAGGTGATCCCGCCGTCCACCGCCCAGGCCGCCGCGTTGCTCCGGCAATACCGCGAGGCCAGCCGCAAGGACGAGGGCAATCTTCGCTTCGAGGTCTTTCAGCGGATCGACCGGCCCAATCAGTTTGCCATCGTGGCGGCCTGGAAGAGCCAGAAGGCCTTCGAGGCCCACGGGGCGGCCGCGCCGGCGAGGGAATTTCGCGCCAAGCTGCCGCCGCTCCTGGCCAGCCCGAACGACGAGCGACTCCACACCGGCCTCTCCGTCGGTACCGCACCGGCCACGAACGGCGGCGGCACCCTGTACGTGGTGACCCACGTCGATGTCATTCCCCCGCGCAAGGACGACAGCCTTGGTGTGCTGAAGCAGCTGGCCGAGGACAGCCGAAAGGAGGCGGGCAACCTGCGCTTCGACGTGGTGCAACAGACCAACCGCCCGAACCACTTCACCGTCGTGGAGGCCTGGAAGGACCGGGCGGCCTTCGACGCGCACGGGATGGCCGCGCACACCCGGCGATTCCGCGAGCAGCTCGCGCCGATGAGCGGCGCTCTGTACGACGAGCGCCTGTACCTGGCGCTGAATTAGTGAGATGGGGGGCCCAGGGCGGGCCCCCCAAGCCCCCCGACGCTCGGCGCGCCCCGGCTCCGCTCGAGCCAGAAGCGGGCCAGCTCGATCGGCCGAGGCCACCAGACGTCGCCCTTGCCGCGAATCAGCTGGATCAGGCGCTCGACCATCCGCATGCGCGAGGGGCGGCCGATGACTTGCGGATGCCCGAGCCAGTTGAAGAAGCTCCCCTCCGCGTGGAGCCCCTCGAACTCCTCCGACCAGATCTCCCAGACGTCCTGCTGACTCCAGATCCCGTGGCCCACGGGCGGCACCGAGCTGAAGAGGAAGAACGGGGCGTCGTTGTTGCACCACGCCGTCGGGAACTCCACCAGGCGCCCGTGGGGCGTCTCGTGGCAGTAGGGCAGGTCGGTGTCGAGGGCGTTGCTGTGGTAGGCGAAGCCGTGCTTCGCGTAGAGGTCCATGCTGTGCGGGCTGGGATCGGCCGACGGCACGCGCGCGCCGAGGGGCTGCACGCCCAGGATCTTCTTGAAGATGCCCAGGCTCTTGAGGAGCAGCTCCTCTTCCTCCTCGCGGCTCTTGAGGAAGAAGGGCTTCTCGTGCAGATAGCCGTGATGGCCCACTTCGTGGCCGCGCCGCACGATGTCCTCGCAGAGAGCGGGGTAGCGCTCGACGATCCAGCCCGGGATGAAGAAGCACGTCTTGATGTCGTATCGATCCAGCACGTCGAGGATGCGGGGCATGGCGGTCTTGGGACCATAGGAGCCCATGGACATGTGCAGCGGCCGCTCGGCCAGCGCGGAATCGCGCTGGATCCAGGGGCTCTCACCGTCGAGGTCGAACGTCATCATGACGGCGCACCGCGCGCCCTGTGGCCACGTGACCGCCTGTCGCATGGATCACCTGCCTCCGAAGTCTCGGGGTGAACTCGCATCGGTGCGGTGGCCGCGCGCGGCCGCCGTCGTCGCCTGGCGCAGAATAGACCAGCCACACAAACCTCCGCAAACGCACCGCGGCGTTCTCGGCGTCTCAGGGCAGTCGGCATCACGGGCGCATCGCGCGCGGCCGCGCTCGGAGAGCCAGGCCGCGTGCTACGATCCGCGACGAGCGGGCCGGTGGGTGTCCGCGTCGTGTGATCGCCTGAAGGCCCGGCGCGAAAGGGGAAGAGCGATGGCCGCGAAGAAGAGCAAGGGCGCGATGCCGCTGCCGTGGCAGTGGCCGGAAGAGACCTGGCGGGGCATCGTCGGCAAGGTGAGGGCGGGGCGGTCGCTCAAGCCCGCACAGTGGAAGGACGGAGCGCGCGTGGCGGTGGCGCTGTCCTTCGACTCCGACCACGAGAGCGGGACGTTGCGCGAGGGCGAATCCTCTCCGGGCAAGCTCTCGCAGGGACAGTACGGATCCCGGCAGGGCGTCCCCCGCATCCTGGCCCTCCTCGAGCGGCAGCGCATCCCGGCGACGTTCTTCGTCCCCGCCGTGATCGCGACGCTGTACCCCGACGAGCAGCGCCGCGTGGTGGACGCCGGCCACGAGATCGGCATCCACGGCTGGATCCACGAGCGCAACAGCGTCTTGCCCGCCGCGGACGAGCGCGACCTCCAGAAGCGGTCGGCCGACACCCTGGAGCGGATCGCTGGCGTGCGCCCGGTGGGCATCCGCACGCCCTCCTGGGACTTCAGCGCGCACACCCTCGCCATCTCGCGCGAGATGGGACTGCTCTACGACTCGTCGCTCATGGCCGACGACGACCCGTACGAGCTGCTGGAGGACGGGCAGCCCACCGGGATGGTCGAGCTGCCCGTGGAGTGGATCCGCGACGACGCGATCTACTTCAACATGGACCGCTTCTCGGCGCTGCGCCCCTACACGCCGCCGTCATCCGTGCTCGAGATCTTCACTGCGGAGTTCGACGGCGCCCTCGCCGAGGGCGGGCTGTTTCTCCTGACCATGCACCCCCACATCATCGGCCACCGCTCGCGGATCGCCCTGCTGGAGCGCCTGATCGAGCACATCCGCGGCCACGCCGGCGTTTGGTTCGCCACCCACGCCGACATCGCCCGCTACGTGAAATCCGCCCCCCGCGGCTAGCGTGTATCAGTAGCGAGCCGGAGGCGGCTCCGGCGCCCACGGGCTCCGGTGCGCCGCAGGCCGCCCGCTGATCGCCGCCTGTGTCGGCCGGCCGGCTACTGGATGACGGAATGCGGTGTCGCCACGATACGCGTGACCTTGATCTGCTCCCGGTCGATCATCGTCGGCACCTTGGGCGAGATCTCGTTCTTCCAGTAGTCGCTCTGGTAGACGGCGTCGTAGAGGCGCTTGCGCTCCGGCTCGCTCTCGAAGCGGCGGATCCAGACGTAGATGCTCTCGTCCTCCTCGCCGACGAAGCTGCCGAGGATGACCATGCCCATCTTGACCTGGAAGGGGATGATCTCCTCCTCCATGCATTTCACCCAGTTGTCGCGCTGGCCCGGACGGATGTGGTACTGCCGGAGCTCGAAGAACATGACGGCCTCCATGACTCGGGCGCCTGATGCGGCCGCCCGGCGCCGGCAGCATAGCGCATTTCCCGAGGAGTCAGGGCAGGGAGGCGGGCCCGGTTGCCGCGGCGGCAAGGACGATCGAGGGTTCCTTCCCCCGTCTCCAAAAGCTCTTCGAGAAGATCCGCCACCAGTCCCCGAACACGACCATCGACAGGCCCAGCAGACTGAGGGCGATCGGCAAGACCCTTGTCGAGAGCGGCCGGTTTGACACCCCGTACCAGAGGGTGCCGGCGACCAGGAGGGGAACGAGCACGAGGGGTGCTGGGGGCCAGGCGCGCCGCCAGTGGGGAAGAAGACGCTGCCCGAGATCGCCTTCCAGACGCTTGTGAAGGACGACCCAGATCACGAAGGCGACCCCGAGGCCGGCGGGAATCCATTCATGGAACCAGAGCACCACCGTGAGGATCAGGAGCACGGCAGCACGCCGGCGGCCTTGTTCAGGCGTCATCGCGCCTCCTTGTCCTCGCCGTTCGATACGAATGTCGACATCGCCGTCTCCCTGGTTCGCCCCGACGCGCCACGCTGCGCGTGGGCGAATCGCCGGACTCACTCTATATATGATACACTTGTTATATAAAACAATACTTGATATACACAGGCCGTGGCTCGCGGGGATCGGCGAGGGGATCGTCGTCAGCATCACCGGCGCCCGAGCGCAGCACGGTCAGGCGCTGAGGCGTCTGAGCAGGGAGACGAGCATGTGGAGACGGACAGGCGTGATGATACCGAGCGCGGTGGCGGCGCGCAGCGGGGCGGTTCATGTTGACTGACCTGTGGATCATTCCGGTGGTTGCCATGACGGTAGCCCAAACCGCCGTCGTCGCGACGTCGGTGTACCTGCACCGCGCCCTGGCGCATCGAGCGCTCACGGTGCGGCCGGTGGCCGACGTGGTCTTTCGGATGGTGCTCTGGCTGACGACGGGCCAGCGCCGCCAGGAATGGGTCGCGGTCCATCGCAAGCATCACGCCTTCACCGACCGGGTCGGTGATCCCCACAGCCCACGATTGCTCGGCTTCTGGCGTGTCCAGCTCTGGAATGTCTACTACTACATGCGAGAAGTCCGAAATCCCGAGACCATCCGCAAGTTTGCCTCGGACATCCCCGAGGATCGGTGGGATCGTGCGCTGTTTTCGCACGGGCTCCTGGGCCTGGGGCTGGGCATCGCGCTTCTGTGCCTGGTCCTGGGCCTCTGGTTCGGCCTGATGGCGGCCCTGGCCCATACCGTGCTGTACGTCTTCGTGCTCGCGCCGCTGATCAACGGCCTCGCCCACTGGCGGGGGGCTCAGAATTTTCGGAACACGGCGCACAACTTGCGGGTTCTGGCGTGGGTGACGGGCGGCGAGAGCCTTCACAACAATCACCACGCCCACCCGCGCGCGCCGAAGTTCAGTGTGAGACGGTTCGAGTTCGATCCCTCCTGGCTCGTGATCCGAGCCCTGGCCGCGGTCGGCCTGATCGTCATCGTCGGCGTCCCGATCCGACTCGGCGGCGCCCTCGATCGGCGGGGAGGAGCGGAGCGTATGGGTGGCTCGCGTTGAGCAGGGTCCGAATCGCCGCCACCGAGACCGGGGCCGAGGGTCGAACGCTGATCGGGTGAGGCCCGGCTCAGGCCGGCGGGCGCTGAGCGGCCTGGGACGGAAGCTCGGAGCCGACCTCGGGCACGGGCGGAGGCTCGACCAGCTGGATGGTCTCTTCCTGAGGCGACTGCGGCTGGCTGCCGCTCTTCCGGGCGCGGAAGTGGATCTGGGGCAGGCGCGCCACGGCCTGCCGGAGAGCCTGCTCCCAGCGAACCCCGATCTTCACCAGATCGGGATCGCCCGCCGGGAACCGGCGCTGGCGCGTGATCTCGAGCTCGTCGACCCCGTAGGCAAGGAGGTCGATCGGCGGTCCCACCGTGACGTTCGAGCGCATGGTCGAGTCCAGCGAGAGCAGCGCGTACTTCGCGGCCTCCTCGAGGGTCGTCTTCTCGAAGCGGATCCCGCGGTCGAGGATCGGACGACCATACTTCGTCTCACCGATCTGCAGGTAGGGAGAGTCCTCGCTCGCCTGCAGCGGGTTCCCCTGCGGATAGATGATGAACAGCCCGGGGATCTCTCCGCGCACCTGCCCGCCCAGGATCAGGTTCACGTTGAACTTGAAATCGTCGCGCTCGAGGGCGCCGCGGTCCGTGTCGGAAACCCGCCGGACCTGCTCGCCGATGACCCGCGCCGCGTCGTACAGGGACGGGGCCTGGGCCAGACCCTTGCCCTGCTCGAAGTCACGGCGCAGGAGCGTGACGATCGACTGGGTGCAGGAGAGGCTGCCGCTGCTGAGCAGGACGAAGACCCGCTCGCCCGGCTGGACGAAGACGTGCATCTTCCGAGCGACGTTCACCTGATCATGACCCGCGTTCGTGCGCGAGTCGGAGGCCATGACCAGGCCGGACCGCGTCCAGATGCCGACACAGTAGGTCACGTGGCGTTCACGCGTTCACACGCGGCGTGTGCGGTCGTGCGAGCATGAGCGGCATGTTACCAGAGACCTTTCATCGGCCCGGGCCCTGGCCCCCCGCGCGCGCGGGGCTTCCGGTGGACCCATGCTGATCCATATCGGTTACGAGTTTGTCTTCCAGGTGCCTCAGCCGACCGCGATGCTCCTGATGCTCTACCTGCATCCGGAGCGGGCGCCGGGGCTCAGGAGGCCGGAGCGCATCTGCGTCGAGCCCTCGACGCCGGTGGACGATTTCGCCGACTGGTTCGGCAACCGGGCGGCGCGCATCGTGGCGCCGGCCGGCGCGGTGCGCATCCGCTACGACAACGTGGTGGCCGACGGCGGGCACCGCGAACCGCGCATCGATGGATTGCCGTTGCACGCCGCGCACGAGCTACCCCCCGAGTGCTGGCCGTACCTGCTGGCGAGCCGGTACTGCGAGGTGGATCGCATGTCCCAGATGGCCTGGGACCTCTTCGGCAAGACTCCCGAGTCCTGGGAGCGCGTGCAGGCGGTGTTGGACTGGGTGCACGGGAACGTGATGTTTGGCTACGCGTTCTCGCGACCGACGAAGACGGCCCTCGACGTGTTCATTGAGCGTCAGGGCGTGTGCCGGGACTTCCAGCACCTCGCCATCACGTTGCTGCGATCCCTCAACGTTCCGGCGCGATATGCGACCGGCTACCTCGGCGACATCGGCGTGGCGGCGAGTCCCGCTCCGATGGACTTCGCGGCGTGGCTCGAGGTGTACCTGGGCGGCGCCTGGCGGACCGTCGATGCCCGGCACAACCACCCTCGCATCGGGCGACTGCTCATGGCGCGCGGCCGCGACGCCGTCGACGTGGCGCTCACGACCTCCTTCGGCACGGCGAACTTGACGGGCTTCACCGTGTGGACGGAAGAGATCCCCGCCCCGTGACGCCCATTCTCGCCCCGCCATGAGCCGATCGGCGACGGCCACCCGGCAGATCCGGCGGCGCGCGGGCAAGACCGGGATGGCTCCAGGACAGGCGCCTGCTCCACCCGATCGGATGGGCCGCTTCTATACCGCCGTGTGGCTCGTCGTGCGATTCTTGCTCTGGTTCTTCTTCAAGCCCGTCGACGTCCGGCACCCCGAGCGGGTGCCCGGCCTCCGGACCGGTGCTCCTCTGCATCAACCACCCGAACAACTTGATCGATTCGCTGGTCGTCGGGGCCGCGCTCCGGAGGAAGGTCCACTACCTCGCCGCCGCGGTGCTCTTCCGCAACCCCCTGGGCGCCCGGTTCCTGCGTGCGTGCGGGGCGATCCCCGTTTTCCGGAAAGAGGACGACCCGAACAGGATGGACCCGAATGCGGAAGCCTTTGCCGCCTGCTTCCAGGCCGCTCGGGCGCGGCCGTCTCATTGCGATCTATCCCGAGGGCACGACGCATGCCGAGGCGGGCGTCCAGCGCATCAAGAGCGGCGCGGCCCGCATCGCGCTGGGCTATGAGGCGGCCCGCCCCGGGCGAGCTGGCGCTCGTTCCCGTGGGGCTCACGTTCGAGGCGCGCAAGTCCTTCCTGGGCCGGGTGCTGGTCTCCTTCGGGGAACCGATCCCGGTAGCGCCGTACTTCGAAGCCTATCGGGACGCCCCGGGCAAGGCGGTCGATGCCCTGACGCGAGCGATCCAGGGGGCGATGGAAGCCGAGCTCGTCCACCTCGAGCGCATCGAGGCGACCGAGCTGCTCCGCGCGGTCGAGGAGCTCTCCCGGGGCGAGCTGATCGGTGAGCTGTTGGCCACGCGAGGCCTCGGTGCCTGGCAGATCGATCCCCTCCGGGTGTCCCGCGCCATCGTCGACGCCATGACCTTCTTCAAGACGCGCGACCCCGAGCGGCTGGAGCGGCTCTGGCAACGGATCCAGGGCTACCGCGCCCTCCTGGCGGAGTACCACGTGAAGGACGAGGCGGTGCAGGCGCGGCGCCGGCGACCACTGCGCCGGCGAGCGTGTTCGCCACTCGTGGGAGGCGATCCTGGGCTTCCCCTTCTTCGTCTACGGCGTCGTCGTCAACGGCCTCCCCTACCTGATCCCCCGCTGGGTGGCCCGTCGGATGGCCGGGAAAGAAACCAACTACGCGACCGTGCGCTTCCTGACGAGTGTCGTCGCCTTCCCGCTGTTCTGGGCGCTCGAGACGTGGCTGGTTGGACGGCTGATCGGGGCGGCGGGAGCCGCGATCTTTGCGCTGTTGCTACCGCTGAGTGGTCTGATCGCGTATCGCTACCTGGTGGGTGCCAGCCGCCTGCGCAGCCGGCTTCGCCTCAGCGTCCTCGCCTTCACCCGCGAGCGCGCGGCCCGATGCCTCGTGGTCGAGCGCGAGGCGATCATCGCCGAGCTCGCGCGCGCCCAGGCAGACTACCTCGCCCCGACGGGAAGCGACCTTTGAGCTTCGCGGCCCGGAAGCGCCGCGCGCTTCACCTCTCAGCCGAGCACGGCACGAACACGATGCGTGGCGCCGTCTGCGACGAGCGGGAGACGAGCCCCAGGCGGCAAGGGCACGCCGTCGACCTCGACGCCTGAGATGCCGCGCGTCACCCCGCGCGGGTTCTCGACGGTGATCTCGTAGCGCGAGGCGTGGTAACGGAACGTGATCTCGAAGCGGCGCCACGCGCGCGGGATGCATGGATCGAGGTGGAGGAACGCGCCGCGCACCCGGAACCCGAGGAGCCATTCCAGCCCCGCCCGGTACATCCAGCCCGCCGAGCCCGTGTACCACGTCCATCCCCCCCGGCCGACATGCGGGGGCTCGGCATAGACGTCGGCCGCCGCGACGTACGGCTCCACCTTGTAGCGATGCACGCCGGCCCGGGTGCTGGCGCGGTTGATCGGATTCAGGATCGAGAAGAGCTCGTTGGCCTTGTCGCCCTCGCCGAGCGCGGCGAACGCCATCACCGCCCAGATGGCGGCGTGGGTGTACTGGCCGCCGTTCTCGCGGACTCCCGGCGGGTAGCCCTTGACGTAGCCGGGCTCGAGGGGCGCGCGGTCGAAGGGCGGGGTGAACAGGAGGACCAGCTCCTGGGCCCGCCGCACGAGATACTCCTCGACGGCGGCCATGGCGCGCGCCGCCCGCTGGGGCTCCGCGGCGCCGGAGATCACGCCCCATGACTGCGCGATCGAGTCGATGCGACATTCCGCGTTGACGGCAGACCCGAGAGGGCTCCCGTCGTCGAAGTACGCGCGACGATACCAGTCTCCGTCCCATCCGTGCTGTTCGAGGGCCGCCTTGAGGGCGTGCACGTGACCGCGCCAGGTGTCGGCGCGGGCGGTTTCTCCCCGCGCCTCGGCCAGGCGCGCGAACTCCCAGAGCGTCGTATGGAGAAACCACCCGAGCCACACGCTTTCCCCCCGCCCTTCGGGCCCCACGCGGTTCATGCCGTCGTTCCAGTCCCCGGTGCCGATCAGGGGAAGGCCGTGCGCGCCGACGGCGAGGCTCCGGTCCAGCGCGCGCGCGCCGTGCTCGAAGAGCGTGCCTCGCTCGGCGGAGACGCCGGGCTGGAAGTACGCCTCGTGCTGCCCCGGGGCCAGGGGCGCCCCCTCGAGAAAGGGAACGACCTCGTCCAGGACGGCGGCATCGCCCGTGGCTTCCACGTAGTGGGCGACGGCGTACGGCAGCCAGACCAGGTCGTCGGAGATCCGCGTGCGGACGCCCCGGCCCGACGGGGGATGCCACCAGTGCTGGACGTCTCCCTCCACGAACTGGTGGGCCGCGGCCCGGAGGAGGTGCTCGCGGGCGATCTCCCGGCTCGCCGCCGTCAGGGCCATCACGTCCTGGAGCTGATCGCGAAACCCGTACGCGCCCCCCGCCTGATAGAAGGCGGAGCGGGCCCACACCCGGCAGGCGAGCGTCTGGTAGAGGAGCCAGCGGTTCAGCATGACGTCCAGCGAGCGGTCCGGCGTCTTGACCTGAACGGCTCCCACGATGTCATCCCAGCGTGTCGTGACCGCGCGCAGCGCGACATCCAGATCCATCGCGCGATAGCGGGTGAGCAGGGCCCGCGCGTCCTGGACCGTCGCGGTCTGGCCGAGGAGAAAGACGACCTCGCTGCGCCCGCCCGGCGGCAATTCGATGACCGTCTGGAGGGCCGCGCAGGGATCGAGGCCGGCGCCGACCCTTCCCGACGGGCGGCTCCCGCGCTCCAGCAGGGCGGGATGATCGAGCGTTCCGTGGCGGCCGAGGAACTCCGTCCGATCGCCCGTCCACGCCGTCTGGCGACCGCCGAGGTCGGCGAAGGCCACGCGATCGCCGAAGTCCGGGTTCCAGGGGTTGCGGGCGAGCAGGGCCCCTGTCGACTGCGTCGATCTCCGTGACGACGAACGGCGCCGCGGCGCTGCGCGAGGCGCCCAGCACCCACTCGGCGTACGCGGTCACCGAGAGTCGGCGCGCCCGGCCGGATCGATTCTCGATGGTCAGCCGCGAGATCTTCACCGGGTCCTCGAGCGGGACGAACTGGAGGAGGTGGAGGGCAATGCCGTGGGAGGTGTGCTCGAAGCGGCTGTAGCCCTGACCATGCCGCGCGACGTACGGCCACGCCTCCTCCCGGATGGGCAGCGCGGTCGGGCCCCAGAGCGCGCCGGTCTCCTCGTCCCGGACGTAGATCGTCTCCCCGGCCGGGTCGCTGACCGGATCGTTCGACCACGGCGTGAGCTGATTCTCGCGACTGTTGAGCGACCACGTGTATCCGGCGCCGGACTCCGACACCTGGAAGCCGAAGCCGGGATTCGCGACGACGTTGATCCAGGGAGCCGGCGTCCATTGCCCCGGGCCGAGGACGGTGACGTATTCGCGTCCGTCGTCGCCGAAGCCCCCCAGGCCATTGAAGAACTCGAGCTCGGGGCGGGGACGTGGAGCGTCGACGGATGATTCCACGGTGGGTCGGCGGCGCGGCGGGGGAGCCGCCCGTGGTCTGCGTGAGATCGGCGCGCGCGAGTTGCTCGGCGAGCGTCCCCTGGCGACTCAGCAGGACGGCCCGGGCGGCGGCCTGCAGCGCGTCGCGGTCCGTCGCCGAGAGGAGGTCCCTGCGCAGGATGAACACGTTCCCGTGGGTCGCGTGCCGTTCGTGCCGCGCGGCGGACTGGCTGGCCCGGACCAGCGCCTCCAGCGAGGTCTGGAGCTGCTCGATGTAGGATTCCCCCTGCTCGTTCAGGATGACGAGGTCGACGGCCAGCCCCTTCAGGCGCCAGTACTCGTGAGCGCGGAGGAGCTGTCGGACGATTCCGCGATCCTCGGGCTCGTCGATCCGGACCAGGACGATCGGGAGGTCGCCGGAGATCTGGTGGGCCCAGAGGGCCGAGGGTCCCGACGCGTTGCGCTTCAGCACGTCCGCCGAGGGCCGGAGCGTCGGGTCGGAGTAGAGAATCCGACTGGCCAGGGTCTGGAACAGGTGCGCCTCGTCCGCCCCGATTCCGAGATGGTGCAACTGGACCTGCGCCTGCGTCCAGGCCAGGGTGACCGTGCGCTCGAAGCTGGCCGGGTCGCGATACTCCTCGGCCAGCCTCACGGCCTCCTCGCGTGACGGGGCGACGAGGGTGGAGAAGAGGAGGTGAGCGCTCTCGCCCGGCCCGAGGCGCACGCGTCGCCGGAGGCTGAAGATCGGATCGAGGACCGAGCCCACGGTGTTCGACAGGGGGCGGCCGTCGATCACCGCCAGCGGAGTGCGGATCCCGCGACCCCGCCCCAGAAACCGTCCCCGGTCTGTCTCGTACTGCGTGCCTCCGCCGGACTGACCCTCGACGGCGACGATGTGGGCCGCCCAGACGGACGGCTCCTCGGGTGACCGGGGGCGGCGCGTGGCCAGCAGGGCCCCGAGGTCGGCGATCCATTCCGTCTGGACGAAGAGGTTGGAGAAGGCCGGGTGCGCGGCATCCGCGGCCGGCGGGGCCAGGACGATCTCGGCGTACGACGTCACCTCGATCTCCCGCCCCTGTCCCCCGAGGTTGGTGATCGCGACACGGCGGAGCTCGACGTCATCCTGCGGCGACACCAGCACCTCGAGGGTGGTCGTGATGGCCCCGTCGCGTCGATGGAGCTCGGCGCGGTCTTCGAAGAACGTCGCGCGGTAGGTCGTCGGGCTCGACGCCGGTGGGCTGGTACCCCGCCGACCAGACGGCGCCGCTGTGGACGTCCCGCAGGAAGATGTACGTTCCCCAGGCGTCGCGCGTGACGTCCTCGCGCCACCGTGTGATGGCCAGGTCGGCGCAACGGCTGTAGCCCGAGCCGGCCACCGTCAGCATCACCACGTATCGCCCATTGGAGAGGAGGTGCGTCCGGGGCGCCGGATGGTGCGCAGACGTGTATTGGCGGGAGACCGGCTCCACGAAATCGGGGATGTGGGCCCGCGTCTGGACCTCGTCCACGGGCGGGCGGACGACGGCCACGTCCCGCGGGGCGCGTTCCTGCAGGAGTAGATCCGTGGCCTGGACGAGGGGCTCGCGGTGGAAGCGCGTGCGCATCACGCCATCGCGCAGGACATTCAGCAGGGCCACGAGGGTCATCCCCTGGTGGTGCGCCATGTAGGTCCGCACGATGGCCACCGGGCTGCCCTCCGGAAGTCTCGATCGCGTGTAGTCGAGCGCCTCGTAGAATCCGTAGGCGCCCGCGCGCGCCCGCCTCGTCGAGGCGGGACAGGTTGCGCGCGGCGGCCCCGGGGTCGACCATCGCGGCCAGCGCGCTGGCGTAGGGCGCCACGACGAGATCCTCGGCGAGGCCCCGCTCGAGACCCAGGCCGGGCACTCCGAAATTCGAGTACTGATAGGTCAGATCCAGATCGCGCACGTTGTAGGCCGATTCGGAGATCCCCCAGGGGACCCCGCGCGCCGCCCCGTAGCTCATCTGACGGCGGACCACCAGGTGATAGGTCTGGTCGAGCAGGCTGCCGGGCGGGGAGTGCATGACGAGCGCGGGCATCAGGTATTCGAACATCGAGCCCGACCAGGACACGAGCGCCGATCCGAGCGCGACCGGGGTCATCGGACGGCCGAGCCGGAACCAGTGGGAGGCGGGGACCTCGCCCTTGGCGATCGCGATGAAGCTGGCGAGCCGCGCTTCGGAGGCGAGGAGATCGTACTCGCCGGGATCGAGGCTGCCGTCCGTGATGCGGTAGCCGATCGAGAAGATCTTGCGCGTCGGATCGAAGAGAAACCCGAACTGCATCGCGTCGAACAGCTCCTGGGTGACGTGCGCGACGGCCAGCAGGCGGCCGACGAGCGCCCGGGAGGCCCCGGCAGGAGCGTTCGAGTCTCTCGATGATCCCATCGATGCGCGTGACGTCGCCCGCGCGTGCCGCGCCTTCGTGCGAGCAGGGAGGCGCGGAGGGTGGCCAACTCGCCGATGGCCGCCTGGCAGCGGTCCGCCAGATCGGTGGGCGTGGGCGACGAGGCCAGGAGGCTCTCGATCACCCGGCGGGCCGCGGGGCGCAGCGCTCGAGAGATCGGTCAAGGCGGCCTCGAGGTCCGGCGCCCAGGGCATGACCGTCGCGAGGTCACGGTCGTGGCTCGCGATGGTCGCGCGCGCCGCCTGGGCCCAGACCACGACGTCGGAGTCCCCATCGTGGTCGCGCTCGGCCATCAGGGTGCGCGCGATGTCCACGAGCGTGTCGGCCTGGACGGCGAGGCGACGGAGATGGGCGGCCCAGTCCATCAGGCTCACCGGGGGCTCGTGGAGCGCGGCGGCCAGGGCCTCCGCGGCGTCACGGAGGTCGGCCAGGGTGACCGTCTGACTGCGCTGGTCGGCGGCGAGGTCGCGCGCAGCCTCCTGGACGAGGCGCACCGCGTCGTGGATGCCGGTGAACGCTTCGTGATCCAGCAGCGGGCGATCGACCGCGTTCCGGCACGCGCGGCCGAGCACCAGGAGATGACCGGCGAGATTCCCGCTGTCCACCGTGGAGACGTAACGAGGCTCCAGTGGGCGAAGATCGACCGTGTCGTACCAGTTGTAGAAATGGCCCCGGAATCGCTCGAGGCGGCGCATCGTCGCGAGCGTGGCCTCCAGCCGGTCCATCATGTCCAGGGACCCGATCCAGCCGAGATCGCGCGCGGCGACCGTGGCCAGCAAGGAAAGCCCGATGTTGGTGGGCGACGTGCGATGCGCGACGACCGGCTTCGGGTCCTCCTGGAAGTTGTCCGGGGGGAGGAAGCTGTCGTCCGGACCGACAAAGGTTTCGAAGAACCGCCAGGTACGGCGCGCCGTCGTGCGGAGGGTGGCCACCTCCTGGGGCGACATGGCGGGGGTCGCTGGACACGCGTGGCGGCTGGCTGACCCATCGCGCCACCAGAGGCGACAGGGCCCACAGCACGACGAACGGCCCGGCCATCGCCCAGGCGCGAGGCCGGATGAACGCGACCAGCGCCGCGGCCGCGAGGGCCAGCACCAGCGCGCCGGCCATCCGGCGGTACACGCCCGTCACCTCGAGGGCCGATCCCGCCTTCGACTGGGCGGCGGTGACCCATTCGAGCCGCCGTCGGCGAGTCACGTACACACGGACGAGTGTCCGGGCGATGGCATCGCCCATCAGCCATGCCTGATGGGCCAGCAACGTGACGCCGAGCGCGGTCTGAGCGCCGGCGAGGGCAAAGCTCGTCCCGACGGCGCGAAGATGGGTGCGCTTGGAGATCCCTCTGCGCGTGGGGACCACGTCGACGAAGGCGGGTATCAGCGCAGGGAGGGCCATGGCGACGAGCACGAACGTCGTCCACACCAGGGCTGAGCTTCCGGGCACGGTCCAGCCGGCGACCAGGGTGAGCCAGGTGGCGGGCGCCGAGAGGGTGCGTCGGAGATTGTCGATCATCTTCCACAGGCCGATGAGCGGGATCCGTGTTCGGCGGGCCCCGGCGGCGCCGCCGGCGATGATCCAGGGGAGCAGCTGCCAGTCTCCGCGCGCCCACCGGTGTTGCCGCGCGGCGGCGACCTCGTAATGAGACGGGAACTCCTCGAACAGCTCGATGTCGGTGACGAGGCCCGCGCGGGCGAAGATCCCTTCGAACAGATCGTGGCTCAACAGGCAGTTCTCGGGCACGCGTCCGGCCAGGGCCGCTTCGAAGGTGTCGATCTCGTAGATGCCCTTTCCGGTGTAGGAGCCTTCGCCGAACAGATCCTGATAGACATCGGAGACGGCGGCGGCATAGGGGTCGACGCCGGCCGGCCCGGCGAAGATGCGCTGGTAGAGCGACCCGAGACGATTGGTGGGCATCGTGGGCGTGATGCGCGGTTGCAGCACGGCGTATCCGTCGACGACGCGGCCCACGCCGGCGTCGAACGCGGGCCGGTTGAGGGGATGCGCCATCGTCCCGACCAGGCGGCGGGCGGCGTCCCGCGGCAGACGGGTATCGGCATCGAGCGTGATCACGTAGCGAACGGCGGCGGGCACGACGGGCGGGCGCCCACGCGTGGCCATGAACGTCGTGTCGTGGGCCCCCCGGAGAAGCCGGTTGAGCTCGTGAAGTTTCCCGCGCTTGCGCTCCCACCCCATCCACGTGCCCTGCCCCTCGTTCCAGACTCGTCGGCGGTGGAACAGGAGAAAGCGCTCACCGTCAGAGGCCGCGGGACCGTGGCGTCGGTTGAGGCGCGCGATCCCCTCGGTCGCCGCGGCGAGGAGCCGATCATCGTCCGGCATCGTCTCCGTGGGCGCGTCGGTCCAATCGGAGAGGAGGGCGAAGCAGAGGTCGCCGTCCGAATTGGCCAGGAAGTGGATCTCCAGGCGATTGACGTGCTCTTCGATCTCGCGTTCGTTCGTCAACAGGGTCGGCACCACGACGAGGGTTCGCAGATCCGACGGGAGGCCGTCGGGCAGCTCGAGGCGCGGCAGCAGCCGCGGGCCGAGGAGGCCCATGAGGGCGCGGTTGATCAGCGCGACGGCGAGATCAGAGGCCGGGATCAGGGCGACCAGACCGAGGAGGACGAGGGTGACGACACTGATCCCCGAGGCATGCGCGGCGAGCAGAGGGAGGGCCAGGAGCATCGCCGCGAGGACGCCGATGGTGGCGAGGTAGCGCGGCGCCGCGCCGGATACGAAGGCCCGGAGCAACCACCGCGTGAGCGGAACCCGGTAGCCGATCTCCACTTCGAAGCGCGGACGCCCCTTGGCGAAGAGGTAGTAGCCGGGATCTTCCGATCGGTCCCCGGGCAGAGCGCCGGATTGTCGGGCTGCGTCCGCGGCACGGTTCGCGCGGGCGATGGCCTGCCGGGCGACGTCGAGTTCGGAGCGCTTGGAGCCCCGGGCAAGATCCTCGATCTCGTGGCGGTACCGGTCGCGGGTCGCGAAGTCCATGGCGCTGAACCGGCTGTCGGCACGGAGCGCGGCATCGACAAGGCTGACACTCTCGAAGAACGCCGCCCAGTCGAAGGTCGACATCGTCCGCATGGCGGTGATCACGTTGCGAACCGTCACGTTCATCCCGGCCTGGTCCTGGTGTTCGACGCGCACCAGCTCGTCGGGTGACGTCCCCAGCGCCGAGAGCTGTTCGTCGAGCCACCGCAGCGCGGGTGTCGTCTGCGGATCCTCCTCGCGCAGGCGCTGGACGAGCTGCACGGTGAAGGCGACGGGCAAGGCGGCGGCCTCGAGCGGCTGGAAGGCCAGGGGGCGGGCCGGTCGCCCGCCGAGCCCGAGCAGCTCGTTCGCCAACGTGTCGGCGTCATGGCGGGCCGCGCGTCCTTGCACGATCCGCTCGGCCAGGCGCCGGAGGTTCTCCACCAGCACCATGCGCAGGGCGATGGGGACGGCCCAGAGCTCGCCGATGGTGAGCGGCTGCGCACGCTGGAACCCGCGCACGAAGCGCTGGAGGGCCTCGGGCTCGAAGTGGCTGTCGGTGTGGGCGACGAAGGCCCAGGCGAGGCCGAGGACGCGCGGATAGCCTTGAAGGGGGCCGTCGGCAAGTTTGGGAAGCTGGCGGTAGAACCCGTCGGGGAGATCCGCCTGGATCGACCGGAGCGTGTCGTCCACCACGTGGAAATTGTCGAGGAACCACTCCGCGGCCGGCGTGAGGGCGCCTTCCTCCCCGATCACCGCGGCGATCGATCGATAGCAGTGGAGCAAGACGCGCCCGCTGTCTCGCATGCGCGGTGAGATGGCGCGACCGCGCTGACCCTCGGCGAGGGTGCCCAGGCCAGCCAGGCTTTCGGCGTGCTGTTCCAGCCGTTCGGCGCTGAAGAGTTCTGCCCGGATGGGGTCCTGGGACTCGGGCATGAGTGCCGCCGAGGGGGCGAGTACGCCGACGTTCTGGGTGAGCAAGAGGGCTCTCAGTCCCGGCATGTCCGGATCATGCGCGCGCCAGGACTCGCGACGCGCTGCCGCCCACGACGATCAGGCGGGCGAGGAGGGTGAGTGCGATCGGCACGGCCTCTGTCAAGATCGGTTGATCTGCAGCCCCGTGCGCCGATCGTGACGGCGAGCAGGAATGGAACAAGCACAACAGTCGCACGGCCGCGCGGCGCCAGACTCGTTCACGTGTCATCAGGCGGCCAAGGGCAGCGACCGCACCCTCACTCTAGGCGACATGCTCCGGCCAGCCTAGTAGACCTTAGTCCACCCCCAACTGTGTCAGTGATCAGGAGAGCGGCGAACCGCTGTGGGGCAGCCCGGCTTCAGCTCGAGGCACCTCTCGGGTGATGTCCCGGCACGGCGCCCCCGGCGTGGCGGAGGGGCCAGCCGAAATCGGGTTGGCAGATCGCCACGGTCATCAGCGCCCGGTGAACCGACCGGGTCCGGCGGGCGCCCAGAGTGGCATCGTTGTCATGGGGTTGGCCGCTGTCGGCATGATTGTCGGGCGCGATCACGCCCGCCAGGCCGCCGTCGTTCGTCCCGGAGGCAAGCTTGGCAATCTTGTCCGCACAGGTCGGCTCCAGGTTCGCCCGCTCGAATTCAGGAGTCTCGTTCTCCGTCGAGGTCCGCTCCCTGAAGGAATCTCCGGCTCCCGCGATACCGGCAGGCACGACGAGGACGAGGGAGCCAGCGAGCAGCACCTCAGCCAGGCATCTCGTCACATGCATCTGGTATTCACGAAGCTGCTCGCGCAGCAGCGAGCCCTTCGCTCAGCCCCGAAGCCCGAGAGGCATCGGTACCGAGCCAGCGGGCCAGCGGAAAGAACACCGACGAGGCGCAGCGTGGGCATCTCCGCGCGGGCAAGCTATAGATCGCTTCGCAGTCGACGCAGAGCACTGCGTGGGCGAGCGGGAACGGCGCGATGGCAGGGTGCGTGTCGAAGTCACCCTCGTTGTATTGCTCGAACACCCGCAAAGTCTTCATGGTGGCCTGAGTCTAAGCGTCGTGAACCGGCCGGCCTAGTGGACCTTCGTCCACTCCGGCTGCTCTCCGTGTGGCATCGTCCGGGACAGCCCCGGCGCATGGTAGGGTGTCGCGACGTCTGGCGCCCCCCGTGGTCAAGGGCCGTTGATGCCAGCACGAGTCGACGAGGCGTCGCTGGTCTACGCCGAGAAGCGCCGCGTGATCTCTCCTTCGGCCTTCTCCCGGGTGTAGCCGTATCGCTCCTGCATGAAGACGACCAGCCTATCCCTGTTGCGCTGCGGGATCGGCGGGAGGTCGTCATGAATGAACGTGCTCCACCAGTCCTTCACGCTGCCCGGAACGCGCTTCCACGTGTCTGCGAACAGGGCGCGTCGTCATTGGGCTGCCTCCTTGCCGTCGGTGTGATGTGGTCTGCCTCCCAGATCCTCGTCGTTCGAGGCGATGGCTCGCCCCATGGCGTCGAGCAACGCCTGCCCGTCGAAGGGTTTCCACAGGTAGCCGGCCGCCCCGGACTTTTCGATGCGCTCGCGGGTCGGGGCATCGTCGTGGGCCGTGATGAAGATGACAGGGATCCGCAGCCCATCGGCCACCAAACGCTTCTGAAGATCCAAGCCGCTCATCCCGCCCAGGTAGATGTCGAGAACGAGGCAGGCCACGCGACACCTCGGCAACGCATCGAGAAACTCGTGGGCCGATGCGAAGGTCTGCACCGTGTAGCCGCCCGCCTCGACGACGCGCTGGAGCGCTCGGCGGACCGAGGGGTCGTCGTCCACGATGGCCGCCACGCGCGGAGCGGATACCGAGGCCACCGAGAAGTCCAGATGCCCTGACGAACGAGTCGCCGGCGCATGAGGACATGCGGCTCATCGCGATCCTCCTCGTTGGGAAGGTACGACGAGGGCAAGGACGCATGGCTCGCCGCGCCCGCCCGTGCGTCAAGCTCCACCGCCCCGCCGAGCCGTCGACAGTCGGGCGAGCGCGATGCGGAGATCCTGCTCGAGGCGCCGTCTGACGTTGGACTCGGTGGCGTGTGCGGCACGTAGGGGTGTCACGATGCAGGAATTTACGCGAGGTGCCTCGGGGCGGCCTAGTGGACCTTGGTCTATGCTGGCGGGGAGGCTAGGACTTCGGCACGATCACCCCCACCCGGTCGGCCAGGCGAACCAGCTCGGCCACGGAGCCCGCCCGCATCTTCGCCATGACCCGGGCCCGGTGCACCTTGACCATCTTTTCGCCCACGCCGAGTTGGGCCGCGATCTGCTTGTTCAGCAGGCCCGTCACGACGAGGGCGAACACCTCGGTCTCGCGCGGGGTCAGCATCCCCACCCGCTGCCGGATCTCCGTGACGTGAGCTTCCTCGGCGAGATCCTGCACGGCCTGCGCGGCCGCCCGCTGAATGGCGGCCAGGAGCTCTTCGACGTCGAATGGCTTGGCGAGAAAATCGATCGCTCCCCCCTTCATGGCCCGGACGCTCATGGGGACGTCGCTGTGGCCCGAGATGAAGACGATGGACATCCGGCGGCCTGTCGCGACCAGCGCCTCCTGCAATTCGAGCCCGGTGAGGCCGGGCATTCGTACGTCCAGCACCAGGCACCCCGGACCGGCATGCGGGGCGCGGGCCAGGAACTCTCGGGCCGACACAAACGTCTCGACCGCGTACCCGGCCGCCTCGAGCAGGCGCCCCAGACCCGTTCGCACGGAGGGGTCGTCGTCCACGACGAAGATCATCGGCGCGACCGTGGTCATCCCGTGGCCTCCGTGTCCACGGGCAACGTGACCTGGAACGTCGCCCCCCCGCGCTCGTTGTTGACGGCCCCCAGCCGGCCGCCGTGCGCCTCGACGATCGTGCGCACGATGGCCAGGCCCATGCCCAGCCCCTGGGCCTTGGTCGTGTAGAGGGGCTGGAACAGGCGGTCCGTTTCCGTCTCGTCGATCCCGCTCCCGGAGTCCTGGACCTCGATCGTGATGGTGCCGGCGCCGTCCATGGCCGTCCGGATGACGAGGCTTCGGCCACCCGTGGTGGACTCCGGCATGGCCTCGAGGCCATTGAGCACCAGGTTCAGCACCACCTGCTGCAGCTGGATCCGGTTCCCGCGCACGCTCGGCAGGTCGGCGGCCAGCTCGAGGCTGATCGGGACGTTGCGGACGATCGCATCGCTCGTGACCAGTCGCGCCACTTCGCTGATCACCTCGTTGAGCTCGAGCGCGGCATAGGTGGAGTCCCCCTTCTTGAGCATGGCCCGCAGTCCGTGGATCACGGCGGCGGCCCGCTTGTCGTCGGCGACGATGTCGTCGAGGATGCGGCCGATCGTCTCGAGATTCACGGCCTTGGCCGCGAGGAGGAGCTGGGCCGCCTGCGCGTTGTTGAGGATCGCCGTCAGCGGTTGGTTCAGCTCATGAGCCAGCGACGCGGTGAGTTCGCCCATGGCCGAGACGCGGCCGATGTGCATCAGATCCTGCCGGAGCCGCTGCGCCTCGAGTTCCGCCCGCCGGCGCGCCAGCGTGTTGGCAAAGACCTCCCGCAGGAGGTGGAGCTGCTCCATCACCTCGTCGGGCCAGGTGCGCTCCGCGGCGACCGTGCTGAAGACGAGGCCGCCCACGACGCTCGTCCCCACCGGCAGCGGCACGGCGACCTGCGACTTGACGCGGAGCATGAGATAGCTCTGCCGATCGACCGCCGCCTCGTCCGGCAGCTCCTCGAGCCGGGAAAAGCCGACGCCGTCTCCGCGTTTCAGCCGGGCGGTCACCCACGGGAACTCCTCGACATCGAGCCGTTCCTCGATCGCCCAGGACCGGGCCGTTCCGCCGCCGCCCGGGGGAAACTCGATCAACCCGCCGCGATCGACCTCCAGGAAGGCGGCGACCTCGCGCAGGCCGTGCTGGACCTCGTGATCGAATTGATCCGCATCGGTGGCCGACACCTTGCTGAGATTCACCGACAAGGAGGCCAGGAGCTTCTCGAAGCGCAGGCGCTGGCCGAGCAGGGACTCCACCCGCTTGCGCTCCAGGGCGCTGGCGAAGGCTTCACTCAGGAGGCGGAGCCGCTCGACCAGGCTATCGGGCCAGGGGCGTTCGGCGCGAACGGCATCGAAGGACAGCGCGCCGAGCACGGGCCCACCGGCCCGCAGCGGGAGCGACACGTGCGAGCGCGTGCCCACGCGCCAGGTAGCTGGCGCGATCGATCGTCGCCTCCTTCGGGAGTTCGTCCACCCGAGAGAAGCGGACGATGTCCCCGCGCTGCAACGACTCGACCGTCCAGGGGAACTTGTCGACGTTGTCCAGCACGGGCGGCAGTGGCTCGATACCCGGCGCCGTCCATGACATGCGGACTCCCGGGGTGTCTCGAAAGAATTCGTCGAGCGTGCCTCGATCGACCCTCAGGAACGCGCTGACGTGCTGGAGCCCGCGCTCGAGCGCCGACTCGATCTCGCTGGCCGCGATGTGAATCAACCCGGCCGACAGGTCCGCGAGGAGCCGCTCGAACTGCAGGCGCTCCTCGAGCGCGAGGGTGGCCCGGCTCTGTGCGGCGCGGCGCAGGAGCCACACCATGAGCAGCGCGCCAGCGACGATCAGCATCACCGCCGCGGCGACGAGCACCGGGTGAGCTTTCAGATCCAGATCGCGTCTCCCCCGTTCAGCGCCGAGATCGCGAGGGCCCGCTGGGCCCTCGCGGGCTTCGCCCCCATGGTACCGCCGATGGTGCTGCTTCACGGCCTCGACGCGTGGCGCTCGCGTGGCTGGCCAGGCCGCGGAAACGGCCTGCGCACCTCGTCCGATTCCCGCGAGCATGCCCCCCGGAAGGCGGTGCCGTGGAACGGCAACACGGCATACCAGTCGACGGAGCGAGAGGGGCAGTGGACCTTGGTCCACTGCCCCTCTCACCCTTGGCACCTATATCGTCTGTGGGTGTCCGGTTGCGCAGTGCGGACGCGATGCGTGGGCGTGCGCCGTGCGGTCCTCCAGTTTGGCATGGCGGCACGGCGAAGAGACGTCACTCGATTTCAGGAAGCCCAGAGCGCCAACCGTGGCCGAACTGGGCATCAGAGGCTCTGAGATGGATACGTTTCAGTTTTTCGAGCAGACGCGCCAACAGGCCGACGAGGCGGTTCGAGGAAACCTTCAGGTATCACCGGCTAAGAAGGCAAACGGATTCTGGGATGACACGGCGCGCGACCTTCGACGGGCCAGATGGAGTTGCCCGTGCTGTCGCGTGGCAATCGGAGTCCCCGAGGGTGGCTTCATGCTGGGCCCGCAGAGGTCACCGTCGCGAGTTCTGGTGTAGCCGGGGCGGGGCGACACGGAGCGATCCAGAGGTCGCCAGAGAGGGAAACAGGACATGGAACGGTGCGCGCGGTGTCATCGAGAACTTCAGGATGCCAGGCAGAAATTCTGCAACGAGTGTAATCGCGGGGTGGGGACCAAGCCGGGCCAGGGGACGCGGCGATCCCCGGGACGAACGTCGGCGAGACGAGAGCGTCGGCGCGGCGGCTGAGAGGGGCCGGCTCGCACGAGCCCAGCAGGAAAGGGGCAGCCTAGAAGGGAACGGATTCAGGTGCCAAGGGCAGCACGGTGGTGCTCTGGATCGCGGTCGAACGTCTCCTTGCAGTGGCGGCAGCAGAAGTAGAATGCCCGCCCCCATGCCTCCGAGCGGTGCTGGGCATTCGCGATTTCGACGCGCATGCCACAGATCGGGTCCAGGGCCTCGGTCAGGACGGAACCCGGGCGACCCTCCGTCTCGGCCGGGATGTCCTTGTCGCTGCGGTGGTGCTGGATGATCTCGGCCAGGATGCTCACCGCGATCTCCTGTGGCGTCTGCGCGCCGATGTCCAGCCCGGCTGGCGCCTTGAGCCGGCCGAGGCGCTCGGGGGGCACACCGCGCTGCTTCAGGTGCTCGAGGATCACGGTGGCTCGGCGGCGGCTCGCCACCAGGCTGACGTAGCCCACCTCGGTCCTGAGCACCTGATCCAAAGCGTCCCCGTCGGAGTCGGCGTGCGTGGCGACCACCACGGAGTCCCGTCGCGTCAGCGCGAACCGGCCACGCTCCTCGCGCATCGCCTCGTCGCCGACGATTTCCACCGAGTAGTCGGCAGCCCGGCCGAGCGTCGCGAGCGTCTCGACGACGGGGCCGTGGCCGATGAGGACCAGGAGCGGCTTCGTCAGGTAGGGCTCCACGTAGATCTCCAAGGTGCCGCCGCTGTGGCACGTCATCGCGTACTCGAGCAATCCTTCGGTCCGGCCCGGGCTCCGGCCGCCTTCCCCGACGAGCCCGATGAGGCGGGGCCGGCCGTCGCGGAGGGCGTTGAGAGCCTCCCGCACGACCACTGGCTCCGCACACGCGCCCCCGACCCAGCCGGAGATCGTCCCGTCGCGCCTCACGAGCGCCTTGGCGCCGGGCTTCGCGGAGGTCGGCGGCTCGCATCGGACGACCGTGGCCAGCACGAATGGCTCGCCCTGGATCCGGAGGGCGGCGGCCAGTTCGAGGAGATCTTCAGGCGCTCTGCTGGAACCCATTGAATTCTTGGACTCGAGGTCTCGCGGGCTCCGTCACTCTGTCACACCGTGCTCGCGGAGCAGGCGCCACACTTTCGGCGGCGTGATGGGAATGTCGACGTGGCGCACGCCGAGATGCCAGAGCGCGTCCACGACGGCGTTGGCGATGGCCGCGGGAGCGCCTACCGTGGCAGATTCGCCCACTCCCTTGGCGCCCAGCGGATGGTGCGGAGAGGGCGTGCACGTCTTGTCGGTTTCCCACTTGGGCGTCTCGACCGCGGTGGGCACCAGGTAGTCGATGAAGCTACCGCCGCGGATGTTGCCGATCTCGTCGTAGGAGATCTCCTCGTAGAGCGC
The DNA here is from genome assembly GCA_963848005.1 of uncultured Candidatus Rokubacteria bacterium. Taxonomy (GTDB): domain Bacteria; phylum Methylomirabilota; class Methylomirabilia; order Rokubacteriales; family CSP1-6; genus CAVWFS01. Next base: position 166,997 of record CAWKCA010000004.1, on the reverse strand, counting down.
GGGCGCCAGGCCCATGGTGAGGCCGCCGTGGATCTGCCCCTCGACGATCATCGGATTGATGATGTTGCCGCAGTCGTCGACGGCCACGAAGCGGCGGACCTTCACCTCGCCGGTGCCCGTGTCGATATCCACCACGCAGATGTAGCTGCCGAACGGGTAGGTGAGGTTCGGCGGATCGTAGTAGCTGACGGCCTCCAGCCCCGCTTCCATGCCCTGGGGATGGTTGGTGTAGGCGGCGAAGGCGACGTCCTGGATCGTTTTGGACCGGCCGGGCGCGCCCTTGACCGAAAACTTCCCCGGCTCCCACACGAGGTCCTCCTCGGCGGCCTCCAGCAGGTGCGCGGCGATCTTTCGGGCCTTGTCGAGGATCTTCCGTGCGGCCATCGCCGCGGCAGCGCCCGCGACCGGCGTGGAGCGGCTCGCGTAGGTGCCGAGGCCGTAGGGCGCGGTGTCGGTGTCGCCCTCCTCGACCTGGATGTCGGCGGCGGGAATGCCCAGCTCCTCGGCGAGAATCTGGGCGTAGGTCGTCTCGTGGCCCTGACCCTGCGACTTGGTCCCGAACCGGGCGATGGCCTTGCCCGTCGGATGGATGCGGATCTCGCAGCTGTCGAACATCTTGAGCCCGAGGATGTCGAAGTGCTTGGACGGGCCGGCCCCGACGATCTCCGTGAAGCTGGAGATGCCGATGCCCATCAGCTCGCCTCGCGCCCGCTTCTCCGCCTGCTCGCGCAGCAGCTCGGCGTAGCCGATCCGGTCCATGGCCTTCTGGAGGGCGGCCGCGTAATTGCCGCTGTCGTACTCCCAACCCAGCGCCGACTTGTACGGAAACTGCTCTGGCTTGATGAAGTTCTTGAACCGGAATTCGGCGGGATCGACACCGAGCTGGTGAGCCATGAGATCGACCATGCGCTCGATGGTGTGGACGGCTTCCGTCACGCGGAAGGAGCAGCGGTAGGCGATCCCGCCCGGCGGCTTGTTGGTGTAGACACCGTCGACTTCGACGTGCGCCGCCTTGAGGTCGTAGGACCCCGTGCAGATGTGGAACAGGCCCGCCGGGAACTTCGACGGATTGGCGGCGGCGTCGGCGTAGCCATGATCGGCGAGGGTCTTGATCCGCAGCGCGGTGAGAGTCCCGTCCTTCCGCGCCGCCAGCTCGGCGCTGATGTGGTAGTCGCGCGCGAAGGAATCCGCCTGGAGGTTCTCCATGCGGTCCTCGATCCACTTGACCGGCTTGCCGGTGAGCACGGAGGCGGCCACGGCGATGACGTAGCCCGGGTACACCGGGACCTTGCCGCCGAAGCCCCCGCCGATGTCGGGGGAAATGATGCGGATCTTGTGCTCGGCCAGCCCGACGTGCCCGGCGACCAGCGCGAACACGGTGCGGATGGCGTGCGGCGCCTGGGTGGTCATCCAGACGGTGAGCTTCTCGTTCACCTTGTCGAAGTGGGCGATGCAGCCGCACGTCTCGATGGACGCCACGTGGATGCGCGGAATGTAGATGTCCTGCGTCACGGTCACGTCGGCCTCGGCGAAGGCGCGATCGGTGGCGGCCCGATCACCCCACTCCCAGTGCCAGATGTGGTTGTCCTTCTTGTCTTTCTTGTCCGATCTCAGAATAGGCGCGCCGGGCTCGAGGGCCTTCTTGGGGTCGACGACCACGGGCAGGGGGTCGTACTCGACCTCCACCGCGGCCGCGCCGTCGGCGGCGGCGTACCGGCTAGTGGCCAGGACGGCCGCCACCTCCTGGGCCTGGTACATCACCTTCTCGACGGGAAGCACCATCTGGGTGTCCGACATGAGCGTCGGCATCCAGTGGAGGTTGTACTTGGCGAGGTCCTGCCCGGTGATGACGGCGAGGACGCCGGGGACGGCGAGCGCCTTGGCGGGGTCGATCTTCTTGATCGTCGCGTGGGCGAAGGGGCTGCGCACGATGTCGAGATAGAGCATCCCCGGGAGCTGGACGTCGTCGACGTACGTGCCCTTGCCCCGGATGAAGCGCGGATCTTCCTTGCGCTTGATCGAGTGCCCCATGCCGCCGACTTCGAACGAGGTTCTGAGCGCCATCACGACCCTCCGTTGCGAAGCTTGGCTGCGGCGTACTGGATCGCCTTGACGATGTTCACGTAGCCCGTGCACCGGCAGAGGTTGCCGGAGATGGCCCAGCGGATGTCGTCCTCGGTCGGCGAGGGGTGCTTCTTCAGATAGGCGTAGCTCGTCATCAGCATGCCCGGCGTGCAGTAGCCGCACTGCAGCCCGTGCTCGGCCATGAAGCCTTCCTGCAGCGGATGGAGCTTGCCGTCCTGCTCCAGCCCTTCCACCGTCATCAGCTCCTTGCCGTTGGCCTGGACGGCGAACACCGTGCACGACTTCACGGGCCGGCCCTCCAGCAGGACGGTGCAGGCGCCGCAGTGCGTGGTGTCGCAGCCGATGTGGGTGCCCGTCAGCCGCAAGACCTCGCGGATCAGATGAACCAGCAGGAGGCGCGGCTCGACGTCGGCCTCGTGCTTCTCGCCGTTGATCGACAGCTCCACGCGCATCAGCGTTCTCCTGCGCGCTGCACGGCGCGGCGGAGCGCGCGGGCCGTCAGCACCCGGACGAGATCTTTCTTGTACTCGACGGAGCCTCGGAGGTCCTCGGCGGGCGACGACGCTTCGGCGGCCAGCTCGGCGGCCCGCCTGATCGCCGCTTCGTCCGGGCGCTTGCCCCGCAGCGAACCCTCCGCCGCGGTGGCCTTGATCGGCGTCAGGCCGACGTTGGTGAGGCCGATGCCGACCCGGGCGCACGTCCCGTCGGCGTTCAGCGCGACCTGCACGGCCACCGCCGCGGTGGCGAAGTCGCCCACCTTCCGCTCGAGCTTGAGGTAGGCACCGCCGCTGCGCGCGGGTGGGACCGGGACCCGGATCTCCACGAGGATCTCACCGGGCTGGAGGGCCGTCTCGAACGGCCCGGTGAAGAACGAGGCAATGGGTATGCGACGCTCGCCCCGGGCACCGGTCGCAATGACCTCGGCGTCGAGCGCCAGCATGGTGGCGGGATGGTCGTTGGCCGGATCGCCGTGCGCAAGATTGCCGCCGACCGTGGCCAGGTTCCGCACCAGAGGATCCGCGATGACCTTGCAGGTGTCGTGGAGAAGCGGATAGCGGGTGCGGACGACATCGGACTCTTCGAGGTCCACCTCTCGCGTGAGCGCGCCGAGCCGGAGGAACCCGTCCGCCTCGCGCACGTACGCGAGGCCGGGAATCCCGTTGATGTCGACGAGGTGGCCCGGGCTGGCCAGGCGCAGCTTCATGAGAGGGATGAGGCTCTGGCCTCCGGAGAGGACCTTGGCGTCCTCGCCGAGCCGTTCCAGGAGAGCCGTCGCCTCACCGATCGAATTCGGAGCGTGATACTCGAAGGCGGCTGGAATCATCGTCGATCCCCCTCGGCCGAGGCGCCACGCGTGGATTAGTCCGAGACGGTATCAGCCGCCCCCTCGCTTGACAACCCCTCGGCGACGGACATAGGGTTCCCTGGCGTGGCCACGACGACACCGGCTCGATACGGCTCCGATCTCGTGGTCGACCTTCTGCGCGCCGTCGGCATCGAGCACGTCGCGCTGAATCCCGGCGCGACCTATCGCGGGCTCCACGACTCGCTCGTGAACTACGGGGGCAACCGCGCGCCCGAGCTGATCCTCACCACCCACGAGGAGATCGCCGTGGCGATCGCCCACGGCTACGCGAAGGCGAAGGGGAGGCCGATGGCCGCCATCGTGCACGACATCGTCGGCCTCCAGCACGCGAGCATGGCGATCTTCAACGCCTTCTGCGACCGGGCGCCCGTCTTCGTGCTCGGCGCGACGGGCCCCATGGACGCCACGCGGCGCCGGCCGTGGATCGACTGGATCCACACGGCGCTCGTGCAGGGGACGCAGGTCCGCGACTACGTCAAGCTGGATGACCAGCCGGCGAGCGTGGCCGCCATTCCCGAAGGCTTCCTGCGCGCCTGGCGGCTCGCCCAGACCGAGCCCCAGGGCCCGGTCTATCTCTGCCTCGATGCCGCGCTGCAGGAGCAGCCACTCGAGCGCCCGGTGCCCCTGCCCGACGTCGCGCGCTTCGGGCCGGCGACGCCGCCGCACCCCGACCCGCGCGCCATCGACGAGGCCGCCCGCCGGCTGGTCGAGGCGCGCTTCCCGGTGATCCTCGCGGAATCGCTGGGCCGCCGTCCCCAGGCCACCGGGCCGCTCTGCCGCCTCGCCGAGCGGCTCGCGGCGCCCCTGGTCGATCTCGCCAGTGAGTCGCAGGGACGGCCGAGCGTGCCGGGCCAGCACCCGCTGGACATGAGTGGGGCCCGGCACGAGGTGGTCGGCGACGCCGACGTCGTGCTCGCCCTCGACGTGACGAGCTTTCTCAGTGCCCTCGGCGAGACCGATCGGAGCACGCGCGAAGTGCGGCTGCTGAACGAGCGCGCCCACGTCATCGCGATCTCGCTCGACGACTACGCGCTGCGGAGCTGGGCGCACACGTTCCAGTCGCTGATCCCCGTCGATTTGCCCATCGCCGCCGACGCGGCCCTCGCGCTGCCCGCGCTGCTCGCGGCCGTCGAGGATCGCCTGACCCGCGACCCGCACGCGGCGGAGCGGCGGGCGCGAGGGGAGCGCATCGCGGCCCGCCACGCCGCGCTCCGCGAGGAGTGGCGGGCCACGGCGCACCTCGAGCGATCGCTGCGTCCGCTCGCCACCTCGGCGCTCGCCGCCGAGATCTGGGAGGTCATCAAGAACGAGGACTGGGTGCTCGCCAACGGCACGGCCAAAGGGTGGGCGCGGCGGCTCTGGGACTGGCAGCCCGAGCGAAGCTATGGCGGCAGCGGCGGCGCCGGCCTCGGCTACGGGCTCCCCGCGGCCCTCGGCGTGGCCCTCGCGCACCGCGGGTCGGGCAAGCTCTGCGTGAACCTCCAGGCCGATGGCGACCTGCTGTACGTGGTGAGCGGCTTCTACACGGCGGCGCACCACCGGTTGCCGCTCCTGACCGTGATGTGCAACAACCGCACCTACGGGAACGACGAAGAGCACCAGGACACGGTGGCCAAGGCGCGGGGGCGGCCGGTCGAAAACAAGGTGATCGGGATTCGCATCGACGATCCCGCGCCGGACTTCGCGCGGATCGCGCAGGGATTCGGCGTCCACGCCGAGGGGCCGATCGACACGGCAGACGCCGTCGGGCCGGCGCTCAGACGGGCGCTCAAAGTCGTCAAGGAAGAGGGACGGCCCGCGCTGGTCGACGTGATCACGCGGCCGTGAGCAAGGAGGGGCGGTCATGGCACGTGCTGGCTATCGGATCTTCGACGCCGACACCCACATCATCGAGCCCGTTGAACCGATCGAGGCGCACCTCTCCGCAGCCGACCGCGCGAAGCTGGCCGCGCTCGGCCCGCTTGTCCAGCGCGACCCCGCCAAGGCCGGGATGTCCCGCTATCGGGTCGGCAAGCGCCCGGACCTGAACCGGCGCCTGGGCTCCCGCGATCGGGTCGCCCCTCCGACGGCCGCGTGGCCTCAAGGACGGCGGGACGCCGTGGGACGTGCGCTGGCAGGGACCGCCGTTTCCCAGCGACCGCGTGAGCTTCGATCCGCACGCGCGGGTGAAGGACATGGACATCGAGGGCGTCGACGTCAACATGATCCTGCCCTCGGGAGGCGTCCCGGCCTTCAGCGCGCTGGAGGACGTGGCGCTGGAGCTGGCGATGTACCAGGCCTACCACCGCTACCTCAGCGACTACTGCGGGCCGTATCCGGACCGGTTGACCAGCGTCATCCTGGTCACGGCGCGCGACGCCGCCGGCTCCGTGGCCGAGATCCGCCGCTGCAGCCGCGAGGCGTGGCCCGTCGGCATCTTTCCCATCTGCGCGCCGGAGCTGACGTTGGACGATCCGGCGTGGGAACCAATCTGGGCGGCGGCGCAGGACCACGACCTGACGCTCGTCATCCACTCGTTCACCATGACCGTGCCGTATCCCCCCGGCATGTGGGACAACTGGGACAGCGTCTTCCTGCAGCGCTCGGCCGGACACGTGTGGAACGCCCAGCGCAACATGGCCGCGCTCATCGGCGCGGGTGTGCTGGACCGGTATCCGGAGCTGCGCATGGCGCCGCTCGAGTGCGGGCACGGCTGGCTCGCCTTCTGGGCCTCGCGCCTCGACGAGCTGGCGGAGATGTGCGGGCATGCGCTGCCGCCGCTCAAGCAGAAGCCGAGCGACTACATCCGCGGGCCGCAGTACTTCCAGAGCATCCAGCTCCACGAAGGGGAGCTCTCGCTGCGGCAGGCCATCGAGGCTCTGGGCGACGAGACGTTGATGTTCGCCACGGACTATCCCCACTCCGAGAGCTGGTTTCCGAAGTCGGTGGACGCGATCCTCGGCTGGACGTCGCTGCCCGAGACGACCAGGCGCAAGCTCCTCTGGGGCAACGCCGCGCGGTGCTACCGCCGCTATGGCGTCCGCGCCGAGGCCGCGGCCCGCTGAAGTCCGGGAGCACACCGGCGATCCTGAGCGGGTAGTCCGCGGCTTGACGAGCGGCCGTCCCGACTCTAACGTGGTGCCCATGACGCGGCACGTCGCCCTCCGGTGCTGTTGTCGTCACACGGGTGAGCCCGTGGGCGTGAGGGGCGCGACCTAGGAGACCAACGCGCGACACGCAACCAGGCCCACCGCAACTCCGGCGGTGGGCTTTTTCGTTTCTCGGGAGATTGGAGGCCGTTCGTCATGTCATGCGTCACGCAGAGGCCACCGGACGTGAGTGTGGAACCCGTCCTCGAACATCCGGTGCTCGATCGCATCGGCCGGACGCCGCTCGTGGAGCTGCGACGCATCCCGCCGCGGGCCCTGACCGTCTACGTCAAGCTCGAGTCGGCGAACCCCGGAGGCAGCGTCAAGGATCGCGCCGCGCGCGGCATCGTGCTCGACGCGTTTCACCGCAGGCTGCTGCCGCACCGTCGGCTGCTCGACTCGACCAGCGGGAACACCGGGATCGCCTACGCCATGCTCGGCGCCGCCCTGGGCTTCGGCGTCACGCTGTGCCTGCCCGCCAACGCCAGCGTCGAGCGCAAGCGCATTCTCCGCGCGTACGGCGTCGAGGTCATCGAAACCGACGCGCTCGAGGGCTCGGACGGCGCCCGGGCCAAGGCCAGCGAGCTGGCGGCCGCCCAGCCGGACCGCTTCGCCTACGTGGATCAGTACGCCAACCCCGCCAACCCGAGGGCCCACGAGACCACCACCGGCCCGGAGATCATGGAGCAGCTCGACGGGCGCCCGTTCGATCTGTTCGTCGCCGGCCTCGGCACCAGCGGGACCTTCGTCGGCATCTCGCGCTGCCTGAGCCGGGTGAGCCCCCGCACGTTGCGCGTGGGCGTGGAGCCCGATGACGCCTTGCACGGCATCGAAGGGCTCAAGCACATGGCCACGGCCGTGGTGCCGCCGATCTTCGAGCCTCAGCTCGCTCACCGGCGCGTCGGCGTCGCCACCGAAGCCGCCCAGGACATGGCTCGCCGACTCGCTCGCGAGGAAGGGCTCCTCGTCGGTGTGTCGTCCGGCGCGGCCCTGGTGGGCGCCCTGCGCGTGGCCGAGGAGACGGGCGGCGGTACCGCCGTCGTCGTGTTCCCGGACGGCGGAGAACGCTATCTCTCCGACCGGTTCTGGGACGAGGAGAGCTGAGTCGACGCGATCCTCGCCGCGAGCGTCACTGGCATGGGGTTGATGAGTGGGCTGTCGCTCTTCGAGCGCATAGCTGCTCCGCGGTCGGGCAGGCTGCACCGCTCGCGGGCAGGCCCCGGGATGTGCGACACGACGATGGCTTGCCGCCCCCTATCCCCTCCGTCAGCCCGATCCCGTGCAGCCCGCGTGCGCGATGCGATCGCGCAGCCCGCCCAGCGAAGATCGCGAAAAGCAACGGCTTGAATCTCCGAATGCCCACCGCACCCGGCTGGCGCGAGACTTGCGCAGCGGCCCATCCGATATGTCGGTCGGCGCGTGCGGTGAAGCGAGTGTCCTCAGCGACGAGGAGGAGAGACATGCCCCACTACCTGAGCGACCGTGAACTCGAACGAACAGCCCCGGCCGAGATCGCGACCTTCGCCGGGCCCATCCCCACGCAGATCGTGTCCAACGGCGAGTTCAATCCCCTTCCGCAGACGCGGGACCAGCAGCGGGTCGAGACGCGCATCGACGAGCTGGCGACGACGCTGGCCCCCAACCACGGGATGAGCCGCCGTCAGTTCCTGGCCAGCAGCGCTGGCATGGCCGCCGCGTTCATGGCCATGAACGAGGTCTTCGGCCCGCTCTACGACGTGAGTCGTGCCGAGGCGCAGACGCCCGGCGCGGCCGACGCGCGGGCCAAGGCCCTCAGCGGGCAGTTCATCGTCGACGCCCAGACCCACTTCGTCCGCGACGACTTCGCGCAGGCGGGGCTGCTCGACCTCGCCAAGTACGCCAAGCAGAACTGGAACCCCGACCTGGTGGGCGAGAACACCCTCGCCCGCTACAAGTTCGAGAACTACGTCAAGGAGATCTTCGTCGCGAGCGACACCAAGGTGGCGCTGCTGTCGGGCGCCCCGTTCGACGACCCGACGTGGGACCTGCTGACGAACGACCAGATCGCGTGGGGGCGGGCGACCATCAACCGGATCGCCGACTCTCGCCGGCTCCTCTCCCACGCCGTCTTCACGCCCAAGAAGCGCGGCTGGATGGACGAGGTCGACCGCGCCATCGCCGTCGACAAGCCGGATAGCTGGAAGGGCTACACCATCGGGGACCCGCTCTTCCCCTCGAAGCTCGGCTCCTACTGGTGGCTCGACGACGAGAAGCTGATGTACCCGTTCTACGAGAAGGCCGTGAAGTCCGGGATCACCACGGTGTGCATCCACAAGGGCCTCCTGCCCGCCGACTACGAGAAGACGTGGCCCGGTGTCTGGGAGTACGCCACCGTGCGCGACGTGGGCAAGGCGGCCAAGGACTGGCCGCAGATCAACTTCGTCATGTACCACGGCGCCCTGCGGCCGTTCCAGGAATCACCCAGTGCGGTGCTGAACGAGTTCGAGCAGACCGGCCGCATCAAGTGGGCGACCGACCTCGCCGAGATTCCCAGCAAGTTCGGCGTCAGCAACGTCTACGGGGAGGTCGGGACCGCCTTCGCGACCTGCGCCACGGCCAATCCCCGCTTCGCGGCCGCGTTCATGGGCACCCTCGTGCGCGGCCTGGGGGCCGACCACGTGATCTGGGGCAGCGACTCCGTCTGGTACGGCTCCCCGCAGTGGCAGATCGAAGCGCTGCGGCGGCTGGAGATCCCGGAGGACATGCAGAAGAAGCACAGCTTCGCGCCGCTGGGGGCGGCGGACGGCGTGGTGAAGAGCGCGATCTTCGCCGGCAACTCCGCGCGTCTCTACAATCTCCAAGTGAGGACGGCGCTCGGCGCGATCTCGACGGACAAGATCGCGGCCATCAAGGCCGAGTACCTGGCCATGGGCGGCCTGCGTAGCAACACGCGCTACGGGTACGTGGATCGAGGCGCCCGCAGACCTGTGTAACGCAAGAGGAGAGCCAGGGCGGGCCCACCCGCCCTGGCTCTCGAACCGTGCCAGGGATCAGCGCCGCACAATTCGCACATACCCTCTCCATCTTCTTCTGCGGCAGGACCCAGACTTCCTCCTCCCATGATGCCTTCTCGAGCTCGGGCACATCTGAGTCCCGGCCGTCCGGCGGCCCAGCGGCCGTCGGCCGCTGGTGTCCTGCCGCCGCGGGTTCTATCATCCAGACGAAGGTCCGTCGCCGACGGGTGGGCCATCAAGGGGGGACGTCATGAGCAAGTTCGAGTACTTCAGCGGACTCCCGGAAGTGGGTCTCGTGCCGCGCGCGCCCCACGTGGGGCCGCTCCTCCGGCACCTTTACGAGCAGGAACACGGCCGCGGCGGCTTCGCGGGGCGGGTGAGCCACACCTACCACCTCTATCCGCCCACCAACTGGCTGGCCGATGAGGCGCGCGTGCTCGAATCGGCGACCTGGGCGCCGCACTGGGATTCGCCCCTGCGCCCGCTCGGCGGTGCGCATCACGCGCTGACCATGATGGCGCCGGCCGAGCCGCGTGACGTCTATCGCGGCATGGCGCGTCTGGTGGCCAACGCCACGGTGGCCATGAACGTCACGGCGCCCCGTGCACCAATGGACTACTTCTTCGAGCACCACGCGGCCACCCTGGTGTTCTTCGTCCACCAGGGCGGCGGCACGCTGGAGACGACGTTCGGGCCCATCGAGTACCGGCGGGGCGATTTCCTCATCGTCCCGAAGGGCATTACCCATCGCTTCGAGCTGGGGCCGGGCCCGCAGTACTACTGGGTCTACGAAAGCTTCGCCGGCGACCCCGAGAAGAGCGAAGCGCCGACCACGGGGCAGTTCATCACCCACAGCCGCAGCGACTACCGCTTTCCGCGCTCGCTCGACACGCGCAACGAGGCCGGGCGGTTCGAGATCGTCTCGAAGATCGACGGCGCGTACTCGCGGCGCGTGCATCCCACGCATCCCTTCGACGTGATGGGCTGGCGCGGCGACTACCTGCCGTACAAGTTCGCCGTCGAGGACGTTCGGCCGCTCATGGCCGACCGCTCGCACGTGCCACCCTCGGGGCACACCATCTTCAAGCTTCCCGGCTGCTACATCTGCGTCTTCACCGTGCGGCGGGTCGAGCGCGACGCGATGTGGGTGCCCTTCTTCCACAAGAACCTCGACTACCTGGAGACCATCGGCTACCACTTCGGCGATTTCTTCAGCGGCGGTGGCGTGGTGCAGGAGGGCATGGTCACCGTTCATCCGGTCGGCCTCCCGCACGGGCCGAAGCCGGCCGCGCTGGCGAAGTTCCTGGACGGCGCGCGCCCCGAGCGCTTCGACGAGGTGGGCATCATGGCGGACCTCGCCAACCCGGCACAGATCTCGGAGTTCGCGCTCGGCCTCTCCCGGTCCGACTACATGGGGAGCTGGGGAGGCTACGCCACGGACGCGCGGTTCGCCTACCGCGACGATCGCCTGGCGGAGGTCCGCGCCGCGGCCGAGCGGCTTGCCGACGCGCGCGACGAGCTGCGGCCCGCGCACCGGCGACGAGGGGCCGGGCGCCTGAGCGACGAAGCGACCCTTGCGGGGCTGGCCACCCGCCGCGTTCACTCGAGTAGCTCTTCGCACCCGAGGTCATCGAACGCCATTAAGATTCGCTCGAGGTGGCTCCACCATATCCACGGGCCGAGCTTCACCGAGCTTTGCCACACGGGCACGGCGAGCCGCCATATGACGGAGAGCCGGTAGTCCTCCCAGAGCGCCTCGAAGCTGTAGCCCGTCACGCCGTTGCTCGCGAGAGCGTCGCAGTACCGACGCAGCAGAGGCGCCTCGACACGCCGACGGCGCTCCGGATACCAGTGCACGGCCATCATGTAGGCGAGGTCTTCAGCGCCGAGATCGAGCCGCCAGGCGTCCCAGTCGATCAGACGAAGGCTGTCCGCCGTGTCCCGCGGATACATCAGATTCCACACGTGGGCGTCGCCATGGATGATCGTGAGGTGCTGGCGCGAGCGATAGCGCGTCAGCAGCCTCGACGAGGACGCGAGCACGCGCTCGTAGATCCGCCGGCGCTCCGGTGGTAGGCGGTCCCCCAGGCGGTCCGCGAAGGCCGCGAAGCGCTGCTGGTAGTTCTCCAGCCATCGGCCGATGGCGGCCTCATCCATGAACGTCCCCACCTCGACGCCGAGCCGTGGGTCGGTCCACCACGCGGCATGGAACCGCGCGTAGACGTCGATGATCCGCTCGCACTGCTCCATGGTCGGGGGCAACGGCCACTCGGTGACCATGAAGTGCGTCTCCGCAAGGTCCTCGAGCAGGAGGTGAAACGTGCTCGCGGCCGGATCGCGGACCGCGTCATAGCAGCGGGGCACGATCCCCGGAGGCATGAGCGGGGCCACGGTGTCGTAGAACGCGACCTCCTTCAGCACGGCGGCCGCCAGCTCGGGATTCTGGTCGGGGCGCGACATCTTGAGGAAGAGGCGCGAGGGGAGACGCCCGTCGGCATCGAGCGACCACTCCAGGCGCAGCCGGGCGATCGCGGAGATGAGCGTCGTCCGCGACGACTCGATCGTGAGCCGCTCGATCCGACCCTGCGGGACGTGCCCCTTCCGCTGGAGGACCGCGGTCAGGCGATCGGGGGTGAGGTCGTCGAGGGTGAGGACGTCACTCACGATCGTTACCTCCTCCCGTCATGCCGCTGACCGGCTCGGGCAAATCAGGTGGCGCTGGACCGCAGACGGCAGCCAGTTTAGGATCGGGCCAGGACAATCTCCACACGAAAGGAACTCCCATGATTCCTTCGCTCAAGGACAAGGTCTCGCCCGAAGAGTGGGCCGTGCGCGTCGACCTCGCGGCGAGCTACCGTCTGGTGGCTCACTTCGGCTGGGAGGACCTGGTCTTCACGCACATCACCATGCGGGTACCCGGCGCGGAGGATCAGTTCCTCATCAACCCCTATGGCGTGTTCTTCGACGAGATCACCGCCTCGAGCCTGGTAAAGATCGACCTGCACGGCAACAAGGTGGGAGAGTCGGCGTTCCCGGTGAACCCGGCCGGCTTCGTGATCCACAGCGCCATCCATGCCGCGCGTCACGACGCCAAGTGCGTGATGCACACCCACACGCCGAGCGGCATCGCGGTGGCGGCGCAGCAGGCGGGGCTCTTGCCGATCTCGCAGCATTCGATCTTCGTCCTTCCGAGTCTCGGCTACCACGACTTCGAGGGGGTAGCCACACGCGACGACGAGAAGCCGCGCCTGGTGGCCGATCTCGGTGACAACACTCACCTCATTCTGCGCAACCACGGCCTCCTCACGGTGGGGGAGACGGTGGCCGATGCCTTCCTGTCGATGTACTACCTCGAGATGTCCTGCGCCATCCAGGTGCGTGCCCAAGCCGGTGGCGCGGAGCTGATCACGGTGGGCAAGGAGATCATCGACGCGGCGTACGCTCAGGCGCCGTCGTCTCCGCGTCGCCGCAGTGGCCGCGGCGAGCTGGTGTGGCCGGGGTTGCTTCGCCGCCTCGATCGCCTCGATCCCTCGTTCCGCGAGTAGGGAGATGGGGGGCCCCGACATGGCCCCCCATACCCCGCTGCGCTCGGAGCGCCTCCAGCGTTGGTCGGCGGAGGCGTGGGGTATCATCAGGCCCGAGCCGATGATCGACGGGGCGCCGGGACCGACCTCACACACGTACTTCTCCCAGCGGCTCCGACTGCACTACGTGGACTGGGGCAACGCGGGGAAGCCGCCGCTCCTCCTGATCCATGGCGGACGCGACCACTGCCGGAACTGGGACTGGACGGCGGCCGCGCTCAGGAACTGACTGGCACATCATCGCGCCCGATCTCCGCGGCCATGGCGACAGCCAGTGGTCGCCGGACGGCAGCTACACGATGGCCGGGTACATTTACGATCTCGCCCAGTTCATTCATCAGCAGCGCCTGGCCCCGGTCATGATCGTCGCGCATTCTCTCGGCGGCAACATCGCCCTGCGCTACGCCGGGATTTACCCGGAGACGGTGGCGGGGCTCGTGGCCATCGAGGGGCTCGGCCCGCCGCCTCGCGTCCTGGCAGACCACGCCGCGCGGACGATCGTCGACCGCATGGACGAATGGATCCGCGAGCAACGCAGCCTGGCCGGGCGCCTGCCGCGGCGCTACGCGTCGATCGAGGATGCCTTCCGCCGCATGCAGGAAGAGAATCCACATCTCTCTGCGGACCAGGCGCGACACCTCACCGTCCACGGGGCCAACCAGAACGAGGATGGAACCTACAGCTGGAAGTTCGACAACTACGTTCGCGCCTGGCCGCCCTACGACATGAGCGGCCGGGACATCCGGCTCCTGTGGTCGCGGATCGACTGCCCCACGCTCCTGCTCTACGGCAAGGAAAGCAAGTCCGGCGATCCGGCCGAGGATGGTCGGGCCGAGCCCTTCCGTCACGCCCGGGTCGTCGGCATCGACGGCGCGGGCCACTGGCTCCACCACGACCGACTGGAGGAGTTCCTCCGGATCGTGCGTGAATTCCTCGGGAGCCCTGCAGTGCATCCCCTCATCGCGGAGGCGTGACATGGCAGCACCGGCGATTGCCCTGAGCCCCGTGGACACGATCCTGGCCGAGACCGAGGCGTTGTGCCGCAGCCGTGAGGGCTTCGTGTCGCGCGCCGCATGGCGACAAACGCAGATGGAAAGGATGGGAGTGTGAGCATGGCGGCCAAGATCCTGTTCGCTCCGTCGTTCCCCGAGTCGATCGTCGATATTGCTCGCGCGCTGACTCCGCGCGGGTTCGAGCTGCTCATCGCCACCCAGGGCACCCCGGAGTTCTACGAGGCCGCGGCGCAGGCCGAGTACTACCTCGGGCTTCCCCGGGCGATGGGCAACGAGTTCTTCCGGGCCGCGCCCAAGCTCCGCCTGATCCAGCTCACCAGCGCCGGGTACGACCGCGTCGACGTGGAGGCGGCGCGCAAGGCGGGCGTGCTCGTGGCCAACAATGGCGGCGCCAACGCCATCGCCGTGTCCGAGCACACGATCATGCTCATCCTCGCCGTCCTGAAGAAGCTCGTCTGGCACCACAACAACGTCGTCGCCGGCAAGTGGCTGGTGGGAGGCATCGGCGAGACGCCGATGTACGAGCTGGCCGGCCGCCTGGTGGGGATCGTCGGGCTCGGCAACATCGGCAAGAAGGTGGCGCGCCGGGCGGCGGCCTTCGACGCGCGAGTCCAGTACTACGACGTGGCGCGGCTCACGGAGGACCAGGAGGACGCCCTGGGCGTCCGCTTCGTCCTCCTCGACGAGCTGCTGCGGACCTCCGATGTGGTGAGTCTGCACGTGCCCCTCAACGACAGCACGCGCCATTTGATCGGCGCGCGCGAGCTGGGCCTGATGCGCAAGGAGGCGATCATCGTCAACACGTGCCGCGGCCCCGTCATCGACGAGCAGGCGCTGCATAAGGCGCTCAAGAGCGGACAGATCGCCGGGGCCGGCCTCGACGTGATGGTCGAGGAGCCGCCGAAAGCGGGCCATCCGCTCTTCTCGCTTCCCAACATCACCCTCACGCCGCATTCGGCCGGCCCGACCTGGGAGAACTGGACCGCGCGCTTCCGCAACGGCTTCGACAACATCCAGCGCCTGGCCAGTGGCACCACCCCTCGCTGGGTCATCCCCGAACTAGCGGACCTCTCTCCCAAGCCCTAGTTGCAGCATCGAGGAGGGCCCCGGGTTCCCCGGGGCGCGACGAGCGCGGGGGGCTTGGGGGGCCCTGTCGAGGCCCCCCATCTCACTAATCCAGGACGGCGATGCCCTCGATCTCGACGAGGAAGTGGGGCTCGGCCAAGCCCTGTACGACCACCAGAGTGTTCGCGGGGTAGGGAGGCGCGGGAAAGAACTCGTCGCGCGCCGCGGCCACCAGCGGGCGGTAGCCCCAGTGCGTGATGTAGGTCGTCGTCTTCACCAGGTGGCGGAGGGCGCCGCCGTAGTGCGCGAGGATCGTGGCGAGGTTGCCGTAGCACTGGCGCGCCTGGGCCGCGGCGTCTCCCACGCCCACGACGCGCCCCGACGGATCGATGGCGAGCTGGCCGGAGATGTAGAGCGTCTGGCCGACCTGCGCCACGTGAGAGTAGTGCGCCTGGGGCGTGTGGACGCCGGGCGGGTTGCGCAGGTCCCTGTCCATGTCGTCAGCCTCCCGTCGGATCGGGATGAGATCGAGGGCCAGCCGGTCGGTGGGCTCGATGCTCTTGCCCACCGGCATCATCGGGAGTACGGTTACCGGAACATTCTCGGGCAGGAGGTTGAGGCTCCGGCGAATGATTCCCTCGTTGTCGAGTTGGGCGAATTTCTTCGTGGCCATCTCCTGCCAATAGCTGCGGCTCACCATTGCCCAACCTCAGTTCCTGGTCAACCCCAGCGCGATCCTTCGCGATGCCTGTTCCCCGATCACGTTCGCCTCGTTTTTGAGCAGCGAGTTCCGACGGCAGGAACCCTGGTCATGCGACGCCGGTGAAGTCGGGCGACGATCGAGCATTGCCTGGTGCGCGTCTGGCGGGCAAGGCTGGCACGGCCCGTGCTCACCAGTCGCCGGACAACACGCCGTGATGGCAGCATCACGCACGCAGGAGGACACCCCATGAGCGCCACCCCGCATACGAAGTCGGCTGTGACCCGTCGATCGTTCCTGGCGACCTCGGCCCTTGCCGCGGCCGGTGCGCTGGGTCCGTGGGGGGCGGCGCCGGGGCGCGCGTCCACGGTCGACAAGCTGACCTTCGGGACGAACTGGAAGGCCCAGGCGGAGCACGGCGGGTACTACCAGGCGGTCGCCGCGGGAATCTACAAGAAGTACAACCTCGACGTGACCATTCGGATGGGTGGCGCCCAGATCAACCATCCGCAGCTCCTCGCCTCGGGCGTCATCGACTTCAACATGGGGAGCAACTCGTTCAGTGCCCTGAACTACGTCAAGAACGCCATCCCCATGGTGACCGTCGGGAGCATCTTCCAGAAGGATCCCCAGGTGCTCATCGCCCACGCCGGCCAGGGCAACGACACGCTCGCCGCGCTGAAGGGCAAACCCATCATGATCTCGCCCCCGGCGCGGGCGGGGTACTGGCAGTTCCTGAAGGTGAAGTTCGGATACTCCGACGAGCAGATCCGGACCTACACCTTCAACATGGCGCCCTTCCTCGCCGACAAGACGGCGATCCAGCAGGGGTACCTGACGAGTGAGCCGTACAAGCTGCAGAAGGCCGGCGCGAACATCGTGGTCATGCTCCTCGCCGACGGCGGTTACTCCAGCTACTCCAACACCATCGAGACCTCCTGGAAGCTGGTGAACGAGAAGCCAGACGTCGTCCAGCGGTTCGTGAACGCGACCATCGAGGGCTGGTACGGCTATTTGTACGGCGACCCCGGCCCGGCCAATGCGCTCATCAAGAAAGAAAACGCCGACATGAACGACGACCAGATTACCTACAGCATCGGGGCCATGAAGAAGAACGGACTCGTCGAGTCGCTGGACGCGGAGAAGCTGGGCATCGGCGCCATGAGCGACGCCCGCTGGAAGGACTTCCTCACGGTCATGGTGGAAGCCGGAGTCTATACGCCCGACCTCGATCTCAAGCGTGCGTATACCCTCCAGTTCGTCAACAAGAAGTTCGGGATGCCGCTGAAGACCAAGTCGTGAGCGACGGCACCCGCACCCCGGAGCCTGGATGTTGGTGAGCCGCGGCACCTCTTCGCTCGCCCCCGCGGACGGGATGGGGACCGCGCGGCGCGAGGCCAGCCCACCGATCGTGCGCCTTCGGAATGTCGACAAGGTCTTCGCCAACGGAGTGGTTGCTCTCCAGGGCCTCGAGCTCGACGTCGGCGAGGGGGAGTTCCTGAGCCTGCTCGGGCCGTCGGGGTGTGGCAAGAGCACGGCGCTACGCCTCACGGCCGGGCTCGGGGAGGTCTCGGGCGGCAGCGTCGACTGGCACGGCGCAGATGGCGTCGGCGGTGTTCCGCAGCGCGACATTGGGTTCGTCTTCCAGGATCCCACCTTGATGCCGTGGGCTACGGTGTTCAGCAACGTCCTCCTGCCCTTGAAGCTCCGCGGGACCCCTCCCGCGCGAGGCCGCCGCGCGGGTGGGAGAGGCCATCGCCATGGTGGGGCTCGACGGCTTCGAGCGCGCCTACCCGCGCGAGCTGTCGGGCGGCATGAAGATGCGCGTGTCCATCGCCCGCGCCCTGGTCACGCATCCGCGCGTCCTTCTGATGGACGAGCCGTTCGCCGCGCTCGACGAGATCACGCGCTTCAGGCTCGACAACGACCTCCTCCAGCTCTGGAGCAGCCAGCGCTGGACGGTGGTGTTCGTGACCCACAGCGTCTACGAGTCCGTGTACCTGTCCACACGCATCGCGGTGATGACCCCGCGACCGGGGCGCGTGGCCGGCGAGATCGCCATCGAAGGGCCCACGCCTCGCGATGACGGATTCCGCACCTCCCCGCTCTACAACGAGTACTGCCGGCAGGTATCGGCCCGCCTCGCCGAGGCGATGGGCTCCTGAGCGGCCGGGCGCCCGCCGTGTCGAGCATCGGATCGATCGAAAGGCGAGAGAACAGGGTCGAGTCGGCCCGCGCCGTCGGGCGCCTGGACATGGGCCGCCCGCCCGGCGCCCGCGCTGCACTGCGCCGCATCGCGCCGCCCGCCGTCATCGGCCTGGCCGGCCTCGCGCTCTGGGAGCTCGTGGTGCGGCTGAACGCGATCCCGTACTACATCCTGCCCAGCCCCTTTCTCGTCCTCCAGACGCTCGTCCGGGACTGGGGCACCCTGTTTCCATCCCTGCTGGTGACCCTGGCCATCACCGGGGCCGCGCTGCTCGTGGCCACCGTGGCCGGCGTGCTGATCGCGATCCTCTTCGCCCAGTCCCGTTGGGTCGAGCTGAGCCTGTTCCCGTACGCGGTCATCCTCCAGGTGACGCCGGTCGTCGCCATCGCGCCGCTCATCATCATCTGGGTGAAGAACATTCCGCTCGCCCTGCTCATCTGCGCCTGGATCGTCGCCTTCTTCCCGATCGTGTCGAACACGACCCTGGGGCTCAACAGCACCGACCACCACCTCCTGGATCTGTTCAAGCTCTACGGCGCCACGCGACGCCAGACCCTCTGGTACTTGCGGTTGCCTACCGCCATGCCGTACTTCCTCGGGGGTCTCCGCATCAGCGGTGGGCTCGCGCTGATCGGGGCGGTCGTGGCCGAGTTCGTGGCCGGCACCGGGGGCTCGCAGTCGGGGCTCGCCTACCGGATCCTCGAGTCGGGGTACACGCTTCAGATTCCCCGTATGTTCGCGGCGCTGCTGATGATCACCGGCACCGGGATCATGATCTTCCTGGTCCTGACGGCGCTCTCCTACCTCGTCCTCCGGAAGTGGCACGAGAGCGCGGTCCGGCGCGAGGGCTGAAACGCGGTGAACGAATCGCATCGCGGCTTCATCACCGTCCCGGAGCGGGAAGCGTACCGGCTGCGCAACGCGACGATCCCCGTTGCGCTGCTGACCGAGCCGCCGCCCACTGCGGTATCTGGCGACGGGCTTGCCGTCGTCGACCTGATGATCCGCGCCGAGCATGTCGTCGCCGTGGAGCCGGCCGGTTCGGCGCCGGGAGGCAACGACGGCCTCGACCTGGGACGCGGCATGGTCTGGCCGTGCCTGATCGACCTGCACACGCATCTCGACAAGGGGCACAGCTGGGGGCGCGCGCCCAACCCCGACGGGACCTTTGCCGGTGCGATCCAGGCGGTCTCGGCCGACCGCGCGGCCCACTGGTCGGCGCAGGACGTGCGGCGACGCATGGAGTTCGGCCTGGCCTGCAGCTATGCGCACGGCACGAAGGCCGTGCGCACGCACCTGGACTCCTTCCGGCCGCAGGCGGAGATCAGCTGGAGGGTGATGGCCGAGCTGCGCAAGGCGTGGGCGGGGCGGATCGACCTGCAGGCGGTGTCGCTGGTCGGTCTCGACACGTTCCGGGGATCGGAGGGTGTTGAGCTGGCCGATCGCGTGGCGGCGACCGGCGGAGTCCTCGGCGCCGTCACCTACATGACGCCGGACATCGACACGCTCCTCGATCGCGTGCTCGACCTGGCGGCGGCCCGCGGTCTGGAGGTCGACTTCCACTGCGACGAGAGTGGGGACGTGGGGGCGCGGGCGCTGTCCCACATCGCGCGCGCCGTCCTCCGGCGACGCTTCGACCGGCCGGTGGTGTGCGGCCACTGCTGCAGCCTCGCCATCCAGCCCGCCGACGTCGTCGCCGAGACGCTCGACCTCGTGGTCGAGGCGGGCCTCGCCGTGGTCGGCCTTCCCATGTGCAACCTCTACCTGCAAGATCGAGTGCCGGGCCGGACGCCGCGGTGGCGCGGCGTCACCTTGCTCCACGAGTTGAAGGCGCGCGGTATTCGGCTCGCTGTGGCCAGCGACAACTGCCGCGACGCCTTCCACGGGTACGGCGATCACGACATGCTCGAGGTCTTCCGCGAAGCCACCCGCATCGGCCACCTCGACCGTCCGTACGCTGACTGGCCCCGCGCGGTCACGACGACGCCAGCCGATCTGATGGGCTTTCCCGACGCCGGCCGGATCGGCCCCGGGCAGCCGGCCGACCTCGTGCTCTTCAAAGGACGCAACTTCAGCGAGCTGCTCTCGCGTCCCCAGGCGGATCGCGTGGTGCTCCGGCAAGGCCGGGCCATTGCCCGCGAGCTGCCGGACTACGGCGACCTGGACGACCTGGTTGAGTTGGAGGGGGCCCGGACCCCCTCCAAGGGCGGTTGACATCGTCGCGGGCGGCCAGTAGAAGAGGCTCACCGTGGCGCGTTCCACCGCCGCCAGGCGCCTCGCGGGCTTCGTGACGGGCCTCGCGCTGGATGACGTCCCTCCTCCGGTCGCGACCCGTGCCACCTTGCTCGCGCTCGACACCCTCGGCAACGCCCTCGCCGCCTCGCGGGAGGACTTCGCGCGGGCCATCTTGGAGGTCGCCGCGCGGCTCGGAGGGCCGCCGGAGAGCATGCTGATCGGCAGCCCGGCGCGGGTTGCCGCGGCCAACGCGGTGCTGGCCAACGCCACGCTCGCCCACGGTCTCGACTTCGACGACACGCGCGAGGATGCCATCGTCCACACCGGCTGCGTTGCCGTCACCACGGCGCTGGCGGTGGGCGAAGCCGTCGGGGCCACCGGGCGGGATGTTCTAGAGTCGCTCATCGCCGGAGTGGAGGTCATGTGCCGTGTTGGCCTGGCCGTCCCGGGCGCCCTGCACGCTCGTCACTTCCATCCCACCGCGATCGCCGGGAGCTTCGGCGCCGCCGCCGCGGCCGGCCGGCTCCACGGATTCTCCGAGGATCAACTCGTGTGCGCGTTCGGGATCTGCGGGAGTCAGGCGAGCGGGATCATCGAGTACCTGAGCGACGGCTCGTGGACGAAGCGGCTTCACCCCGGGTGGGCCGCGCACGCGGGCGTGGTCGCCACCCACTTGGCCCGCGCGGGTTTCACCGGGCCGCAGACGGTGCTCGAGGGCGAGCACGGCCTGTACAAGGCGGTTGCTGGTGGTCACGAGGAGAGCCGGCTCGACGAGCTGCTCGAGAGCCTGGGCCGCGTCTGGGAGCTGGAGCAGCTCACGTTCAAACCGTACCCGTGTGGCTCGATCGCCCAGCCGTACATGGACTGTGCGCTACGCCTGCGCGAGCAGCACCGCATCCAACCTGACGCGGTCACGGCGGTCCGTTGCCGGACCGCGGCCGGGCCGGTTCCCCGTCTCTGGGAGCCGCTGGCGAACAAGTACGCGCCGCCGAACGGCTACGCGGCGAAGTTCAGCCTGCCGTACCTGATCGCGGTCATCCTGGTCAGGGGGAAGGCGGGGCTCGCCGAGTTTGCGGACGACGCGGTCCGTGACCCGGAGGTCTTGAGCGTGGCCCGGCGGGTGACCTACGAACTGGATCCCATGATCGACTATCCCCGTCAGTTCGTCGGCGACGTTGAGGTCACCTTGGCCGACGGCCGCGTCGCGCGCGAACGGCAGGACCGCCCGCGGGGTGGTCCCGACATTCCGCTCTCGCGTGAAGATCTGGAGGCGAAGTTCCGCGGCAATGCCGCGCTGGGCCTGCCCGGCCCACAGATCGAGGCCGTCATCCGCGGCGTGAGTGGGCTCGCCACTGGCGCGCCGCTCGCTGACCTGCTCGCATCGCTCACACCCCAGGCGCCACGCCTCCCGGCGGGCGCACGCTGAGGAGACCGCTCATGCCCGACCGCCGTGCCCGAATCGCGATCGCCGCCTGCGCCCTGCTCGTCGCGAGCTGGGCTCTTGCGGGCGCCGCGCTGGCCCAGGATCCGCGCGTGGAGGCCGCCAAGAAAGAGGGGAAGGTCGTCTGGTACACCTCGCTGGTGTTGCCGAGCGCGGAGAAGGTCGCCAAGCTGTTCGAGGCCGCCTATCCGGGCATCAAGGTCGAGGTCCATCGCACCGGCTCGCAGCGGATCCTCCAGCGCGTCATGCAGGAGCTGCAGGCCAACATCAAGAATGTGGACGTCATCCACACCTCGGACGCCGGCCACTTCGTTCTCCTCAAGGAGAAGAAGCTGCTTGCCAAGTACACCCCGGCGGGCGTGGACGGCTTTCCCGCCGGCTTCAAGGACAAGGACGGCTACGCCTGGGGCCTGCGCGCGACCGTCAACGTCATCGCCTACAACCCGAAGATCGTCCGGCCGGCGGAGGCGCCGAAGACGTGGAAAGACCTGCTCGACCCCAAGTGGAAGGGCAAGGAGGTGACGGCGCATCCCGGCTACAGCGGCGTCATCGCCACCCACGTGCTCGCCCTGGTCCAGCTCTACGGCTGGGACTACTTCAAGCAGCTCGCCCAGAACAAGGTCATGCTCGTCCAGTCGGCCGCCGATCCCGCCGGAGTGGTCGCATCGGGTGAACGCCCGGTGGCGGTCAACGGCGGTGACTACACTTTCTACCAGACGAAGAAGAAGGGGAATCCTGTCGAGGTCGTCTACCCCAAGGAGGGCGTGCCCCTCGTCGTCTCGCCGAGCGCCATCACCAGTTTCGCCCCGCATCCGAACGCCGCGCGCCTTTTCACCGACTTCACCTTCAGCCGCGAGGTCCAGCAAGTCCTGGCCGACAGCGAGGGGCTCTACACCGGGCACCCGGAGGTGAAGTACCCCGCCGACAAGCCCAAGCTCGGCGACCTCAAGCTCCTCACCGTGGAGCCCGAAGAGCTGGAAAAGCGCGACGAGGAGATTCGCAAGCGCTTCGTGGAGTTCTTCGGAGCATGAGCGTTCGCGCCGCGCCGCGGGAGGCCGCTCCCGTTACGCTCTCAGCCCGTCTCTCCGGCATCGACC
Organism: uncultured Candidatus Rokubacteria bacterium; assembly: GCA_963848005.1. Lineage (GTDB taxonomy): Bacteria > Methylomirabilota > Methylomirabilia > Rokubacteriales > CSP1-6 > CAVWFS01. The sequence goes on along the minus strand of CAWKCA010000004.1, from coordinate 144,084 downwards.
GGGCCCTGCCGGTGTGGATCGGGGCTGGACTCGTCCTCCTCTTCCTCATGGCGCTGCCCCTCGGCTGGCTGGTCTCCATCAGCGTCGGCGGCGAAGGGGGCGTCACGCTCGCGCACTACCGGCGGGTGTTCAGCGATCCGGCCATGCAGCGGGCCCTGGGGAATACTCTTGTTCTGGCCTTCTGGGTGGGGCTCGCGTCCGTCGCGGTCGGCGCGCCGCTCGCGTGGCTGACCGTGCGCACGGACGTGCCGGGGCGCGGGCTGATCCGCGCGCTCGTGATGGCCTCGTTCGTCACGCCGCCCTTCCTGGGCGCCTTCGCCTGGGTGATGCTCGCGGGGCCCAACGCGGGGATGCTCAACGTCTGGTGGCGGCGGCTGACGGGGGCCGAGGAGGCCCTCGCCAACATCTTCAGCATGTCGGGCCTCGTCTTCGTGGTCACCATGTACACGTTCCCGTACGTCTACATCCTGATCGCCAACACCTTGGCCCTGATCGCCTCGGATCTCGAGGAGGCGGCCTCCATCCTCGGCGGGGGGAGGCTGATGGTGGCCCTCACCATTACCTTGCCCCTGGTCGCGCCGGCCATCGTCAGCGGCTTCATCCTGTCCGTCCTGCAGGCCCTCGCCCTCTTCGGCTCGCCGGCGATCCTGGCCCTGCCCGCGGGCTTCCACGTGATCACCACGCAGATCTGGGCGCTCTTTCATTTCCCTCCCAAGGTCGAGATGGCCGCGGCCTTCTCCATCCCGCTGCTGCTGGCTACCGCGCTGCTCCTGCTCGTGCAGAAGAAGCTGCTCGGGCGGCGCGGCTACGCGGCGGTCGGCGGGAAGGGAGGGCAGCGCCGGAAGATCGTTCTGGGCCTCTGGCGTTACCCCGCGCTCCTGGGCTGCCTCGCCATCATGGCGTGCTCGATCTTCCTGCCGTACGGCGTGCTGGCCAAGGCCGCCGTGTCGCGCGCCTGGGCCCAGCCCCTCACCTGGGACAACGTCACCCTGGCGAACTTTTCCTTCACCTTCTTCGAGTACAGCGCGACGCAGGCGGCAATCGTCAACACCCTCGAGCTGGGAGTGATGACGGCGTGCGCCGGCACCGGGCTCGTGGCCCTCCTGTCCTACATCGCCCACCGGCGGCTCGTCATCGGTCACCAGGTGGTCGCCTTCCTGGCCCTCTCGCCCATCGTCGTTCCGGGCGTCGTCCTGGCCGTGGCGCTCTTCATCGCCTACACGCGGCCGCCGCTGGTGCTGTACGGGACCCTGTGGATCCTCTTCATCGCCTATCTCACCAAGGAGATGCCCGTCGGCTACGCGCAGTCCGACGCGACGTTTCGCGCCATCCCCCCCGAACTGGAGGACGCCGGACGCATCCTGGGGGCGGGGCGGCTTCGCATCCTCCGCGACGTGACGGCGCCGCTGGCGCGCAGCGGGCTCATCGCCGCCTGGTGCTTCATCTTCATCGGCGTCATCCGCGAGCTGTCGGCCTCGATCATCCTGTTCACGCCGAATACGCGAGTCATGTCGGTGGTGATCTTCGACCTCAAGGAGGAGGGGCAGTTCGGCGCCATCGCCGTGCTCGGCCTGGTCATGCTGGTCCTCACGTTTGCCACCGTCGTGCTGGTGCAGGCGGCGCTGGGCCGCGACGTGCTGGGGACACGCGAATGACTGGCTCGGCCGGGGCCCCGGCCAGAGCGTGACATGCCCGGCGTGATCGTCCGCGCGCTCACCAAGCGCTACGGCGACGTGGCCGCCGTCGAAGACCTCTCGCTGGAGGTCAAGCCGGGCGAGCTGGTGGCGTTCCTCGGCCCGTCGGGCTGCGGCAAGACGACCACGCTCCGGCTGGTGGCGGGGTTTCTCAAGCCCGAGGCCGGGGAGATCTGGGTCGGCGACCGCTGCCTCTCGTCGCCGGCCAGCGTGGTGCCGCCGGAGCGGCGGCGGATGGCGATGATTTTCCAGAGCTACGCCCTCTGGCCCCACATGACCGTGGCGCAGAACGTGGGCTACGGGCTCCGCTTCAAGCGCGAGCTGTCGCGCGCCGACCGCGAGCGGCGCGTGCGGGAGATGCTCCGGGTCGTGCAGCTCGACGGCTACGCCGCGCGCTATCCCGGTGAGCTGAGCGGTGGACAGCAGCAGCGCGTGGCGGTGGCGCGCGCGCTCGTGGTCGAGCCCGAGATCCTCCTGCTCGACGAGCCGCTCTCCAACCTCGACGCGAACCTCCGCGAGGAGATGCGCTTCGAGATCCGGCGCCTCCACGAAGAGTTCGCCATCACCACCCTCTACGTGACCCACGACCAGGCCGAGGCCATGGTCATCTCCGACCGCATCGCCGTCCTCCAGCACGGGCGTGTGGCCCAGGTGGGGACGGCGGACGAGCTGTTCAACCAGCCACGCACGCGCTTCGTCGCCGAGTTCATCGGCAAGACCAACGTGGTGGACGGCGTGGCCGTCGCCCCCGACACGGTCGAGTGCGGTGGCGTCCGCCTGCGCCTCGCCGCCGGCGGGCTCACACCCGGCGCGGGCGTCGCCCTCTCCATCCGCCCCCACCAGATCGAGCTGGTCGAGCCGCGGAGCGGGAGTGCGGCCGTGGACGGGGTCAATGCGCTGCGAGGAACGATTCGGCGCGCCAGCTTCCTGGGCGACAGCGTCGACTACCAGATCGAGGTCGCGGAGAGCGACCTGGTGCTGCGCGTGGCGGCGTCCACCGCATGGCGCCTGCGCCCGGGCGACGCCGTCGGCCTCCGGATCGATCCCACCGCGTGTGTTCCGCTGGCGGAGTGAGGATATGGGGGGCTCCGGGCGCCCCCCAAGCCCCCGTGCGCTCGGGCCGCCCCGGCGTAGCCGGAGCGGCCCTCGATTCGGCTATGCGTTCACGGGCAGGTGTCGCAGATACTGCGCAACGAAATCCGTGCCGACCCTCGCGACGTAGGCCTGGGTGATGCGGCTGGTGATCGGCCCGGGCACGCGACCCTCGCCGATGAGGTAGCTGTTGACGGAGCGAACCGGGCAGATGCAGAGGCTGGTGGAGGTGAGGAACACCTCGGCGGCGGTGACCGCGTCGTAGAGGTCGATGTCGCGCTCCTCGCACGGCACGCCCAGCTCCGCGGCCAGCTCCATCACCATCTGTCGGCTGATTCCTGGGAGGACGTTGCGCTCTCGCGGCGTGGCCAGGCGCCCGTCGCGCACCACGAAGATGTTGCTCCCGGTGCCCTCGGCGAGATTTCCATGCTCGTCGAGCAGCACCGACCAGGCCTCCGGGTGCCGCGCCTTGACCTCCTTGTCAGCCAGGATGAGGTTCAGGTAGTTGTGCGTCTTCGCCCGCGGGCTCTGCATGGACGGCGGCACCCGGCGGATGGACGGGATGATCACGTCGATGCCGTCGCGGAAGAGCCGGGCCCGCGCGCGGAGCGGCAACGGCGTGCAGTCCACGATGACCTGGGGCCCCGTGTGGGCCCAGCCCTCGTCGCCCACCGCGTCCACGCCGCGGCTGATGCGCTGGCCGACCCACCAGTCCCCGATGGCCGCCCGGAGCGGCTCGTTGCGCTCCACCACCTCCTCGGTGATGGCGATCATCTCCTTGGCGTCGAGGCCCGGGTCGATGCGCAGATAGGTGAGCGAGCGGTAGAGGCGCTCGACGTGCTCGGCGAGCCGGAAGATCCGGCCGTCGAAGGTGCGCGTCATGTCGAAGCAGCCGTCACCGCGGTTGAAGCTCCGGTCGCGATACGGGATGAGCACCTCACCCTCGGGAGCGAAGCGGCCGTTGAACCAGGCGATCCGACTGCGCGAGCGTTCGGTCATGGCGTGCCCTCCGTCCGGTCAGGCTAGCTCACTTTCTTAGCATGCGCACTCCCCTCGTCCCCGGGCGTGGTGGGGGGACTTGTCCGGGCGGCATTGACACCGGGAGACCGTGCGCTAACATTCGGCCGACTTCATGCCCGGTTCGGCAAGGAAGCCGTGTGGACGATGCCGCACCACGACTCGACGAGGAGGTCTTCTGATGCCTGATGTCAGCGCTCGACGTGCATTCCTGAGACGGACCGAGTACATCTCCCTGGCGGGCTGATCGCGCGGTAGGGAAGGCGGCCACGTGCACCGCTACATCCTCGGGCGCCTCGTCCAGGCCCTGGTGTCGCTGTTCGTGGTGTCGGTCGTGGTCTTCGCGCTGGTGCGGCTCTCCGGCGACCCCATCCAGATCATGGCGCCCCCGGAGGCGTCGCAGGCGGACATCGCGGCCATGCGCGCGCACCTCGGCCTCGACCGCCCGTGGCCCGTGCAGTACTGGTGGTTCGTGACGCGCGCACTCCAGGGCGACTTCGGCCAGTCGATCCGCTTCCGGCGGCCCGCCATGGATCTCATCCTCGAGCGCTACGGCGCGACCCTGGAGCTGGGCGGGCTGGCCGTGCTCATCGTGATCGCCGTGGCCATTCCCGTGGGGGTCTACGCGGCCGTGGCGCGAGGGAGCAAGCTCGACTACACCGCGCGCGCTTTCGCCGCGCTCGGCCAGGCGGTGCCGCCGTTCTGGCTGGGATTGCTCCTCGTGCTCATCTTCGGCGTGCTCCTCCATCTGCTGCCCACCTCGGGACGCGGCACGCCGCTGCATATCGTATTGCCCGGGATCACTCTGGGGTGGTTTGCGGTGGCCGGGCTCATGCGTCTCACCCGCTCCTCGATGCTCGACGTGCTGGGCAGCGAGTACGTCAAGCTGGCCCGCATCAAGGGGCTACCGGAGCGGCTGGTCATCTGGAAGCATGCGTTCAAGAATGCCGCGCTGCCCGTGGTGACCTTCGCCGCCCTCGTGTTCGTGGCGTTGCTGAACGGGTCGATCATCACCGAGACGGTATTCAGCTGGCCGGGGCTTGGCCTCCTCGTCATCGAGGCCGTCGACTCGCGCGACTACCCGATCGTCCAGGGCGTCGTGCTCTGCCTCAGCGCCATGTACATCGGCGTCAATCTCCTGGTGGACGTGCTCTACGCGTACCTGAACCCCAAGATCCGGTACTCCGCATGAGCACGCCCTCCGCGGCCACGGCCACCGTCGCCACCGTGGCGCCGCGTCGTCGTGATCGGCGCTGGCCGCCCACCGTTCCCCTCGCGATCGTGGTGGCCCTGGTCCTCTGCGCGATCTTCGCCCCGGTGCTGGCGCCGCGCTCGCCCGTCGAGGGCTCGCTGGGCGAGCGGCTCATCCCCCCGATAGGCATGGAAGGCTCCCGCTCCGGTCATCCGCTCGGCACCGACCGGCACGGCCGTGACGTGCTGAGCCGGCTGCTGTACGGCGCCCGCATCTCGCTCTCCGTGTCCATCGTGGGGATCCTCCTGACCGGCGCCCTCGGGTGTCTCATCGGCCTGGTGGCCGGCTTCTTCGGGGGCTGGGTGGACGCGGTGTTGATGCGCCTGGTCGACATCTCGCTGTCGCTCCCCGGCATCCTCATCGCGGTGCTGCTCTCGGTGGTGTTCGAGCCGTCGTTCAAGAACGTGATCATCGTGGTGGTCTTCCTCTTGTGGCCGAGTTATGCCCGGCTGACCCGCGGAGAGACGCTGGGCATCAAGCAGCAGGACTTCGTGGCCCTGGCGCGCACCGCCGGCTGCTCGAACTGGACCATCATGTTCCGCCACATCGTTCCCAATCTGGTCCCGTCGATCCTCGTGCTGGCCACCTTGCACGTGGGATTCGTGATCGTGCTGGAGGCGGCGTTGAGCTTCCTGGGCGTCGGTATCCCGCCGCCCACGCCGTCGTGGGGCGTGATGGTGGCCGACGGGCGCGGGTTGATCGAGCGAGCCTGGTGGGTGTCGATTCTCCCCGGCATCGCGATTCTTGTCACCGTGCTGTCGCTGAACATCCTTGGTGATTGGGTGCGCGATCGCTTCGATCCGAAACTGCGCCAGGTTTAGCGTGCGGCGATGAGTGACGCGTTGCTCGAGGTTCGGGAGCTGCGGACGTACATCTACACGCGGCGGGGAGTCGTCAAGGCGGTCGACGGGACGAGCTTCTCGGTGCGGCGGGGCGAGACGCTGGGTATCGTCGGCGAGTCGGGGTCGGGCAAGTCGATGACGTGTCTGTCGCTCCTGCGATTGGTGCCGGAGCCGGGTGGGCGCATCGTGGGCGGCGAGATCGTCTTCGACGGCGAGGATCTCCTGACCAAGAGCCGGGAGGAGATGCGGGAGCTGCGAGGGTCGCGGATCGCAATGATCCTCCAGGACCCCATGGCCTCGCTGAATCCCGCGCTCACGGTGGGCGAGCAGATCGCGGAGACGCTGCGCCTGCACCGGGGTCTGCGCGGGCGGGCCCTGGACGCGCGGATCATAGAGCTATTGGGCCAGGTGCGGATCAGTGATCCCGAGCGCCGCGTCGTGGCCTATCCGCATCAGATGAGCGGGGGCATCCGCCAGCGCGTGGCCGGTGCCATCGCCATCTCCTGCCAGCCGAGCCTTCTGATCGCCGACGAGCCCACGACGTCGCTGGATGTGACGATCCAGGCGCAGTACCTGCGCCTCTTGAAGGACATTCAGCGCGAGACCGGCCTCGCCATGATCTTCGTGACCCACGATCTGGGCATCGTGGCCAAGCTGTGTGATCGCGTCGCCGTCATGTACGCCGGCCGGATCGTGGAGACCGGGCGGACGCGAGATATCTTCGACCGGCCGCGGCATCCCTACACCATCGGGCTCCTGAGCTGCCTGCCCACGCTCACGCGCGGGCGCGAGCCGCTCGTGGCCATCGAGGGCCAGCCCCCTGACCTCGCCAATCTGCCGCCGGGCTGTAGCTTCGCCCCGCGCTGTCCGATGGCCGAGGCGCGATGCCAGGAAGCGGTGCCGCCGCTGGAGGTCGCCGCGCCCGACCATCAGGTGGCGTGCTTCCGTGCCGGGGAGACGGCGGCCGCCGGCCCTCGTCGCGTCGTCTCGATCGCCACGGCGCCGGGCGCACCGCGTCTCGTGCGGGAGGAGGGCGACGTGATCCTGGAGGCGCGCGCCCTCACCAAGCACTTCCCGGTGATGCGGGGCGCGATCCTGAGTCGCGCCGTGGGGACGGTCAAGGCGGTCGACGGCGTGGACTTCGTCCTTCGGCACGGTGAGACGCTCGGGCTGGTCGGCGAGAGCGGGTGTGGCAAGACCAGCACGGCCCGTCTGGTCCTGCTCCTCGAGCGTCCGACCGGCGGGAGCATCTTGTTCAGAGGGCGTGACGTGCACGCGCTGGGCCGCGAGGAGCTGGGCGAGTACCGCCGCGCCGTGCAGGCCGTCTTCCAGGACCCGTACAGCTCGCTGAATCCGCGCCTGCCCATCCGCACCACGGTGGGCGAGCCCCTCGCCCAGACGCAGCCCGGGCTCTCGAAGGCCGAGGTGGCCGAGCGGATCGCCGCGTCGCTGGAGCGTGTGGGGCTCCGGCCGCGGATGGCCAACGACTATCCGCACGAGCTGTCCGGAGGGCAGCGGCAGCGGGTGGCCCTGGCGCGTGCTCTCACCACGGGCCCCGAGTGCATCCTCCTCGACGAGGCGGTGTCCGCCCTCGACGTGTCCATCCGCGCCCAGGTCATGAACCTCCTGCGCGAGATTCAGGACCGGCTGGGCGTGAGCTACCTGTTCATCGCCCACGATCTCGCCGCGGTGAAGTACGTGAGCACGCGCATCGGCGTGATGTACCTCGGCAAGCTGGTGGAGACGGCGACGAGCGAGGAGCTGTACGCCCGTCCGCTGCATCCCTACACGCAGATTCTCCTGAGCAACGCGCTGCCGTCACACCCGGACGACACGCGCGAGGAGGTCGTCCTCCGCGGCGAGGTGCCGAGCGCGTTCAATCCGCCGAGCGGATGCCGGTTTCACCCGCGCTGCCCGCAAGCCCTCCCCCACTGCGCGGAGATTGCCCCGACCTTGCGCGAGCAGGCCTCGGGACACCGGGTCGCGTGTCACCTCTACGGTCCGTGACCACGCTTGGACGGACCGACACCGAAGGGTTTGCGGCGTGACACATCGGCACACTCCTGGACATGCTCTGGGGCGTCGCGGGGGGCGGAGCCAGGGAACTTTGCCCCGGCCCGCCACGTTTCCCAGCCGCCCGTCGTCTCTGCTGGGCGCAAGCCTTTGCGGATGCACTACAATACGGGCGCTCGTCGCGGGGCGGGGCAGGTCGCCCGAAGTCCGTCGCCCGAAGCCCGTGGAGGGGTAGCGGCATCTTGACCGGGGCCGCGGCCCCGCACTCCAAGCCAAACCTCAATGAGGAGGTGCTGTATGGACACTGCGCAGGGAACCACCGAAACGTCGCGGCGCAAGTTTCTCAGGGGTGCGGCGGTGGCTGCGGCGACCGGCGCCGCGCTGGCCGCCCCGTCGGTCGTCAAGGCTCAGGGACCGATCACGATGCGCTGGCAGAGCACCTGGCCAGCGAAGGACATCTTCACCGAATACGCGCTCGACTATGCCAAGAAGGTCAACGACATGACGGGCGGCGATCTGAAGATCGAGGTCCTGCCCGCCGGGGCGGTGGTCCCGGCCTTCGGGCTGCTCGACGCGGTGTCGAAGGGCACCCTCGATGGCGGCCACGGGGTGCTCGTGTATCACTACGGCAAGCAGACGGCGCTCGCCCTGTGGGGATCGGGTCCGGCCTACGGCATGGACGCCAACATGCTGCTGTCCTGGCACAAGTACGGCGGCGGCAAGCAGCTGCTCGAGAAGCTCTACAAGTCGATCAACGCCAACGTCGTGTCCTTCCCCTACGGTCCGATGCCCACGCAGCCCCTCGGCTGGTTCAAGAAGCCGATCACCAAGGCCGACGACTTCAAGGGCCTCAAGTTCCGCACGGTGGGCATCTCCATCGACGTGTTCACGGGCCTGGGGGCCGCGGTCAACGCGCTGCCCGGGGGCGACATCGTGCCAGCCATGGACCGCGGGCTCCTCGACGCCGCGGAGTTCAACAACGCCACCTCCGATCGCATCCTCGGCTTCGCCGACGTGTCCAAGGTCTGCATGCTGCAGAGCTACCACCAGAACGCCGAGCAGTTCGAGATCCTGTTCAACAAGACGAAGTACGATGCGCTGCCGGACAAGATGAAGGCCCTGATCGAGTACGCGGTGGAAGCGGCCTCGGCCGACATGTCCTGGAAGGCCATCGACCGCTACTCGAAGGACTACATCGAGCTGCAGACGAAGGACAAGGTGCGGTTCTACAAGACGCCGGACAACCTCTTGCAGAAGCAGCTCGAGGTGTATGACGCCGCCGCCGACAAGAAGTCGGGCGACAACCCGCTCTTCAAAGAGATCGCCGAGTCGCAGCGCGCGTTTGCCGCGCGAGCGGTGAAGTGGGATCTCGACACCAACGTCAGCCGCCGCATGGCCTACAACCACTACTTCGGCAAGCCGGCCGCCAAGAAGAGCTAGCGCTTCGTGGGTCCAGTTGAATGGGGGGCCCCGACATGGCCCCCCATGCCCCCCAGCGCTCGGGGCACCCCGGCACAGCCGGGGCGCCCCTCGATTCTCCGCCAGGCCCGCATGCGTCCATGAACGCCTCGCGCCTGCTCCGGGCCATCGACCAGGTCAGCAACTGGTCGGGCAAGGCCTTCGCGTGGCTGATCGTCGCCCTGACCCTCGTGGTCTCCATCGAGGTCTTCAAGCGCTACATCCTGAACGCGCCGACGGCCTGGATCTTCGATCTCAACAACATGCTGTACGGCACGCTGTTCATGATGTGCGGCGCCTACACCCTGGCCCAGAGCGGCCACGTGCGGGCCGACTTCGTCTACGGCTCTCTCCGGCCGCGAGCGCAGGCCGCGCTCGACCTGGCGCTGTACCTGCTGTTCTTCGTCCCGGGCATCCTCGCCCTGATCTACGCGGGAGCCGACTATGCCGCCGACTCCTGGCGCATCGGAGAGCACTCGACGGTGACCGCGGAGGGGCCGCCCGTCTACCACTTCAAATCGGTGATCCCCATCGCCGGGGCCCTCGTCATGCTCCAGGGGGTGGCGGAGATCGTGCGCTGCGTCCTGTGCCTCCGTACCGGCGCCTGGCCGGCGCGACTGGCCGACGTGGAGGAGATCGACGTCGTCGGCGAGCAGCTCGCGCGCAGCGAGTTCGTGGACGAGGAGTCGCGCCGAGCGGCCATCGAGTCGGCGCATGCCATCGAGGAGGCGGCGCGCCACCGGGCCGTGATCGACGAGACCGAACGGCGACATCCGTGAGCGATCCCTCCCGCGGCCGGAGGCGACATCCGTGAGCGATCCCTCCCTCGGCCTGACCATGCTCGGGCTCATCGTGATCGCCATCATGATGGGCTTCCCGACTGCGTTCACCCTGATGGGGCTGGGGATGGTCTTCGGCTTCATCGCCTTCTTGAACGCGGCGCAGCCCTGGTACGACAACCGCGTGTTCGATCTCATGGTGCAGCGGACGTACGGGGTGATGACCAACGACACCCTGCTCTCGATCCCCTTGTTCGTGTTCATGGGCTACGTGATGGAGCGGGCGGCCCTGGTGGACCGGATGTTCCACAGCGTGCAGCTCGCCTTCCGGCGCGTGCCCGCCTCGCTCGCCGTGACCACGCTCCTGGTGTGCGCGTTCTGGGGGATCGCCTCCGGCATCGTCGGCGCGGTGGTCGTCCTCATGGGGGTGATCGCCATGCGCCCGATGCTCCACGCGGGCTACGACGTGCGGCTCGCCTCCGGGGCGATCACCGCGGGCGGCACCCTGGGCATCCTCATCCCGCCCTCGGTGATGCTGATCGTCTACGCGGCGGTGGCCGGACAGTCGATCGTGAAACTCTACGCGGCGGCCATGCTGCCCGGCTTCTTCCTCACCTTCCTCTACCTCATCTACATCCTCGGCTGGGCCATCCTCAATCCGAAGATCGCCCCCAAGCTGCCCCCCGACCAGTACCGCGTCGCCGTCCCCGAGTGGCTGCAGCGGCTGGAGCGCGGCAAGCCCCGGCGCCTCTGCTGGGCGCTCGTCGCCGCCGCCCTCCGCCCGAGCCTGTTGCGCGGCGCTCGCGCTCCTGACGGGCGGCCGGTGGGCTACGGCCTGATCGCCAGCAGTCTCTTGACCGCGATGGTGCCGGCGATGCTCACGGTCGCCACGTTCGGCGCGACCTGGTGGTACGTCGTCGTCTACAACGCGCCGACCGCGGCGGTCGCCTCGGTCCGGGCTCCTGCCGCCCCGCCGGCGCCCTCGGGATCGCCCGCCCGGGGAGGAAGCGGAGAAGCTGCAGGAGCGTGGGCCAGCTTCCGAGAAACCCGAGGAGCTGGGGACGCCGGCGGAGAAGCCACAAGAACTGGGCGCCGCATCCGAGAAGCCGCAGGAGTCTGCCCGGAGGCGGCGGCCGAGAAGGCCCAAGCTCCCGACGCGCCGCCCCAGCAGATGGGCTCTCCCCTGTCGGAGCCGCTCGCCGAGTCGGCGACCGGAAAGATCCCCAGGAATTTCCACGCGTGGTTCTGGGGATTCGCGGCGCTGTCGGCGCTGCTGCTCGCGCTCTACTACTGGCGCATGGACGGCGAGCAACTCGAGATCCTGAGGGAGCTGGTGATATCGGTGGTGCCCCTCGGGGTCCTGACCGCCGTCGTGCTCGCGGTGATCTTGTTCGGCATCACCACCGCGACGGAATCGGCGGCGGTGGGCGCCCTCGGCGCGCTCTACCTGGCCGTCATGGCGAAGTATCAGCGCCTGGTCTGGTGGTCGAGCCTGGTCGGCGCGATCATCGGCGCCGCGCTCGCGTGGACCCGCGCAGACGTGGTGACGGTCCTGGTGTCGGGCGCTCTCGGGGGCGTGCTCCTGGGAACCCTGGTGCCCTGGATCTACGCCTTGCCGAGGTCACCGGAGCTGTGGCGGAGCCTCAAGGAATCGACGTTCCTCACCGCCAAGACGACGGCCATGGTGTGCTGGCTCTTCGTCGGCTCGGCGCTCTTCTCCGCCGTGTTCGCCCTGCACGGCGGCCAGTCGCTGATCGAGCGGTGGGTGCTCGGCATGAACCTGTCGCCCCTCGGCTTCCTGATCATCTCGCAGCTGATCATCTTCCTGCTCGGCTGGCCGCTCGAGTGGACGGAGATCATCGTGATCTTCTGCCCGATCTTCATCCCGCTGCTCACCCACTTCCAGGTGGACCCGCTGCTGTTCGGCACCATGGTGGCGGTCAATCTTCAGGCGGCCTTCCTCTCGCCGCCGGTGGCCATGTCGGCCTTCTACCTCAAGGGCGTGTCGCCCCCGCACGTGACCCTCAACCAGATCTTTGCCGGGATGATGCCCTACATGCTGATCGTCCTCCTCTGCCTCGCGTTCATGTACGTCTGGCCGGGTATGACGCTGTGGCTGCCGGCGTTTCTCTACGGAGACTGAGCCTCGGAGGGGGACTGCGTCCCCCTTCCGACGGTCGTCGCGCGCCTGACGGCGCGCTCCTCCCTGCCTCCCCCTGCGGAAGGATTGCGCGGGCGAAGCCCGCGCTCGAAGTAGAGTTATCGGGCGCGAGAGTGAGTTGTCCGGAGTCTGAACGGTGGGGGGTGTCGGGGAGGAGCGGCGTTCGCTCCCCCCGACGTTGCAATATGAATCGGAAAGATCTGTGGGGGTTGTCGGGGGTGGAGGGGGCGCGGTTGATCCGCGAGGGCGTCGATCAGCTCGGAGGAGCTGGTCGGGGCGTGCCTGGCGCGGATCGGCGAGGTGGATGCGGAGGTGCAGGCGTGGGCGTTTCTCGATCCTGAGCATGCGCTCGCTCAGGCGCGGGCGGCGGACGAGTGGCGGCGCGAGGGACGGCCGACCGGAGGGCTGCATGGCGTGCCGGTCGGCGTCAAGGACATCTTCGACACGGCCGACATGCCCACCGAGAACGGCACGGTGCTCCACGCCGGGCGCATGCCTGCGCGCGACGCCAGCGTGGTGGCGATGCTGCGCGCGGCCGGTGCGGTGATCATGGGCAAGACTGTGACCGCGGAGCTGGCCGGCCGGACGCCGGGCAAGACGCGCAACCCTCACAATCCGGCGCATACGCCGGGCGGGTCCTCGAGCGGCTCGGCGGCGGCGGTGGCCGCCGGCATGGTCCCGCTCGCCCTCGGCAGCCAGACGCGCGGCTCGGTCATCCGGCCGGCGTCGTACTGCGGCGCCTACGGCTTCAAGCCGACCCACGGCCTCGTCCCGCGCCACGGCATGCTCCAGCTCTCCCGCACCCTCGACCACGTCGGCTTCTTCGCCCGCACCGTCGAGGATCTCGCGCTGCTGGCCGAGCAACTCGTCGGCCACGACGAGCGCGATCCCGACTCGCGGCCCCGCGCGCGCATTCCGTACGGCGAGATCGCGGCCGAGGAACCGCCGCTCCCCCCGATGTTCGCCTTCGTGAAGACGCCGCGCTGGGACTCCGTGATGGCCGATGCCCGAGAAGCGTTCGCGGAGCTGGTGCGCGCCCTGGGCGGGCGCGTGGAGGAGCTGGAGCTGCTGGGGCCCGCGGCGGAGGCCCTGGAGTGGGCGAGCGTCATCGGCGACGCCGAGCTGGCCCTGAACCTCAGGCGGGAGTGGGAGACGGGCCGCCCCCGCCTGTCGGCGGCGCTGCAGGAGAGGCTGGAGCACGGCCACGCCGTTGGTGCCCTCGACTATCTCAGCGCGCTCAGCCACGTGCCCGAGATCGTCGAGAGCTTCGCCGACCTCTTCGCCCAGCGCTACGACGCGATCCTCACGCCCGCCGCATCCGGCACGGCGCCGCCCGGGCTCGATTCGACCGGCGATCCCGTCGTTCTGCGTGCTCTGGACCCTGTGCGGAATGCCGGCGCTCAGCGTGCCCCTCATGCAGGGCGCGAACGGGCTCCCGCTCGGCGTCCAGCTGGTCGGGCCGCGCCATGGCGACGCCCGGCTGCTCCGCACCGCGCGCTGGCTCGTGGCCCACCTCGCCGCCGGCTGAACTCGGGCGACACGAAGCCTGCCGACACGCGAAGCGCGCCGCCCCAGGCGGCACGCGCCCTTGACCGGTCCTGGCCACGGGGCTACGCTCCGGTTGAGCTTCTATGTCGACGGCTCGGCTCGTTGGAGGCCTTGGGTATTCGGCGTCGTGGGTGCCTGGCGGACCTCGCCGAGAAGACCGCAACGTCCGGAAGCGCCCTCGCGGGCGACCGCAGACATGTTCCAAGCCCAGCAGCGCATCAAGGTCGATCTCTCCGGTATGGTCGGCAAAGGCGTCGCGTGGGAGAGGATCCGGGCGCGGTAGCGGCGGTTCGACCTCCCGACGCTCGCCACGTGCCCCCGAGACACAGGTGCCCCACAGGAGGTGCGACATGAGCATCGTGGCCATTTCCGAGACGGCAGGGAGCCTGGGTAACGAGATCGGCCGTCGGCTGGCCGAGCGCCTGGGCTATCGGTTCGCCGATCGGGAGATCATCGCGAAGGCGGCCGAGCAGTTCGGCGAGGACCCACGAGATCTCCGCCACGGGATCGAGGAGAGACCCTCCCTGTGGGAGCGCCTGACGGACACCCAGCAGCGGTACCGGACGTACGTGGAAGCGACCATCCTCGAGATGGCCAGTGGCGACAACGCCGTCCTGGCCGGCCTGGCCTCGACCATCGTCCTGCGGCCCGTGTCCCACGCGCTCCGCGTCCGGACCACGGCCGCGGAGCGGATCCGTGCGAATCGTGTCGAGCAGCAGCAGGGGCTCACCCGCGAGGCGGCGCTCGACTACGTCCGCCAGACCGACCACGAGCGCGCGGCGCGCGTCAAGTTCCTGTATCACCTGAACGTCGACGACCCGCTGTTCTATGACCTCGTCCTCAACACCGACCGCCTGATGGTCGACGACGGGGTCACGGATCCTCCAGCGAGGTGCTGGGGGATCAGCGGTTCCAGCCCAGCGCCGTCTCCCAGCGCGAGCTGACGGATCTCGGCATCGTGGCCGGAGGCAAGGCCGCCTTCACGGCGAGTCCGCTGATCGACGCTCACCACGTCTTCGTCTCGTCCAGCGGAGGCTTCGTGTCACTCAGCGGCACCGTCGCGACCGACGACGCGCGCACGTTCGCGCAGGAAGCGGTGGCCAGGCTTCCCGGGGTCAGCGGTGTCCTCAACGAGATCATCGTGATTCCGCCCACCCGGAGGACAATGCCCCGGTACTAGTCGGGCGCAGCGCCTCGGCCGAGAGAATCCGCTCGTCGCCGTCACACCCAGGAGGTGGGGCATGAGCATCGTGGCCATTTCCGAGACGACAGGAAGTCTGGGGAACGAGATCGGCCGCAGGGTCTCCGAGCGCCTGGGCTACCGGTTCGCCGATCGCGAGATCATCGCGAAGGCGGCCGAGCAGTTTGGGGCGGAGCTGAGCGACCTCCGGCACGGGACCGAGGGAAAACCGGGGTTCTGGGAGCGCTTGACGGACAGCCAGCACCGGTACCGGGCCTACGTGGACTCCATCATTTTGGAGATGGCCAGCGGCGACGACGTCGTCCTCACCGGGATGGCGGCGGCCATTGTCCTGCGCCAGGTGCCCCACGCGCTCCGGGTGCGCACCAACGCCCCTGAGCGCCTCCGCGCGGAGCGCGTTGAGCAACGGCAGGGACTCACTCGCGAGGCGGCGCTCGACCACGTCCGCCACGCCGACCACGAGCGCGCCACGCGTGTGAAGTTCCTGTATCGCGTGAATGTCGACGACCATCTGCTCTACGACATCGTCCTCAACACCGAGCGCATGACGGCCGACGAAGGGGCCCGCGTCATCCAGGAGACGCTGAGGGAGCAGCGGTTCCAGACCACGCCGGCCTGGCGTGGCCAGCTCGTCGACCTCAGCATCGTCGCGCGGGCGCAGGCCACGTTCATGGCGAGCCCGGTGATCGACCCGGGGCGGGTGACTGTCTCCGCCAGCGGCGGCTGCGCCTCCCTCAGCGGGACCGTCGACACGGAGGAGGAGAGCACCCTGGTGCAGGAGACGGTCGCGAGGATTCCCGGGGTGAGCCGCATCGTCAACGAAATCGTGGTGACGCCCCCAATCAAGAGGGCCCCCACCGCGTACTAGCAGGTGCCCGTTCCGTCCCCGCGGTCGTCGCGCCACGGGGAACCCGGCGCACTCCTCGATTCTCCCACGCGCTCTAGCCTCGCCCGAGCCTCGTCCAGCAGGCTGAATCCGATGGCCGACCAGGCCGCGTAGTTCTAGGGACAGGCGGGACGGCGCGGCCCCTCGTGCACGAGGGGTGTGCGTGGGCCACGAGCGGGCGGGAAGAACTGACCGTGTATTTCGTGCATGGCGAGAGAACCGTTGCTGGCGATGGGCGGGGAGGTTCGGCGCTGCCGATCGAGGCGGGAGCCCGGCAGGGTTTGAGGATGGTGGCGGCCGCGCCGCACGTGAGCGCCCTGATCCGCGACATGGCGCAGGGCCAGCTTGCTGCCCTCGAGCGCTTCTACGACCGCTACGTCCCGCTGGTGTACCGCCTCGTCCTTCGCATCGTCCGGAACCGCGCCGATGCCGACGAGGTGGTGCAGGAGGTCTTCCTGCAAGCGTGGCGCAGCGCCAGCCGCTACGATCCCTCTCGCGGAACGCCGGAAGCGTGGCTCGTCACGCTGGCGCGCACGCGGGCCATCGATGCGCTCCGCGCCGCGCAACGCGTCGGGGGGCGAGTGGAGGTGGCCATGGTCCACGAGATCGCCGACCCCGAACCCGGGCGCGCGGCTCGGCTGCCGGAACGGCACGGCGTGACGGGAGCGCTCGGTGACCTGTCCCCAGCTCAGCGCGAACTGCTGGAGCTGGCGTACTACGAGGGGCTGACGCAGACGGAGATCGCGGCCCGCACCGGCCTCCCGCTCGGAACGGTGAAGACCCGCATCCGGACCGGTCTCGAGCGGTTGCGAGAGGCCCTGCAGGGCGGGGAATGGGCGGTGCCATGAGCCGGGAGACCACGCCCCTGCGGCTCCACGAGCCATTCGACGAATGGTCGGCCCTGGCCGCCGTCGGGGCGCTCGACGACGAGGAGCGGCTCCGCTTCGACGCGCACCTGGCAGCGGGCTGCGAGCGATGCGAAGAGCGCGTGCGGCAATTCTCGTCGGTCGCGGCGGCCCTCCCCCGGGCGCTGCCCGCCGTGCCCGTGCCCGAAGGCCTGCGGGGCCGGGTCATGGCGCGCGTGGCCCAGGAGAGACCGCCCTCGAACACTCCACCTCTGTCGGCGCGCCGCCGCGTACTGCCTCGCGTGCGGCCATGGGCGGGTGGGCTCGTGGCGGCGGGACTCGCGGGCATCCTGGTGTGGGGGGATCCACGACACGCGATCAGCGCTCCACGAGCAGCGGATCGCGCTCGGTCGGCTCCAGCTCGAGCTTGCCCGGCAGCAGGCGCTCACGTCGCTCGTCTCGCACACCGACACCAGCGTGGCCACCCTGAAGGGGACCGGCGCCACTGACCGCGCCGACGGATGGATCGTCTGGAGCCCCGCCCGCAAGCAGGGCTTCCTCGTCATTCACCATCTGCCGGCGCTGCCCTCGGGGAAGCAGTACCAGTTCTGGGTGATCGCGGGCCAGCAGCCGAGATCGGCCGGCGTCTTCGACGTCGACGCCGTCGGCCACACGGCGCTCGTGGTCACCGGCGATGCCGAGCGTCCGGACCTGTTCGCGGTGACCGTCGAACCCGCCGGCGGCGTCCCCGCTCCCACCGGACCAATCGTGATGCGAGGCGGGGGCCAGCCCGGCTAGCGGCTCGCCCACACCGCCCACTGATCAGGGCTGGCGCGGGGACGCGATACGGGGCGTCGCGGTCGCGGTCCGCTCACCGGAGGCGTCGAGGATCCTCGTTGCGGATGTAGGTGATGGGTGGCGTGTGCTTCTTGAAGCGGCGGCGCAGTTCAGGGCCGAGCTTGCGGAAGGCGGCCACTGACAAGGTGACCCCGGTCGAATCCAGGGTCGCCGCAGTATTGACGGTCTTGCCGATCACGTCGAAGCGCTTGACGTCTGCCGACCCGAAGGGGCCCGCGACGGCGGTGCCGAAGTGGGCCTTGATGGCGAGGCGACACTCCCAGCCCTTCGTGCCCATGAAGCTGTCGACGGACTCCTTCAGGTCGAGAAGGGCCTGGACCCCGCGGTCCACTTCATCCTCGTCGAACACGACCACGGCGCCGTCGCCGATGAACTTGACCAGCCGGCCCCCCGCCGCCTCGACGACCGCCGCCAGGCGCTCGTAGTAGGCGTCGAGCACGTCGGCGAGGTCCACGTCGCTGACGCGCTGGCTCTGAGCACCGAACCGGGTGAGATCGGCAAACGCCACCAGCAGTGGGACTTCGGAGCGGATCTCGTGCATGGCTCCCTCCAATCAATGGTCTGACGTCGGCCCGAAGTCCGACGGAGGTGGGAGTGTGCGCAGGCCCTCGCGTCCTGCAGTTCCCTGGATGATACCGCACTGACTCGACGGCTACGCCACGCTCATGCGGGTTTGCGAGCCACGAGGCTCATGTAGGCGATGTGCCCGAAGTACTGCCCGCTGGCGACACGCCGCCGGGCTTCCGCCTTCAACGCGGCCGCCAGATCCGCCCCAATCCGTCCCGAGGCAGCGAGCGCGTCCGCGCCCAGGTCCACCCAGCTCGGCAGCATGAATCCAGGTTTGGACGCTTCGACGTAGCCATAGCTGCGCGCGCACTGGTGACTCCACGCCGACCCCTCGCAGCAGCGCCGGCAGACGCCGCACCAGCCAAGGATCGTGCACGAAGTGCTCCCGAAATGCCTCGGCGCAGGCGTCCAACGGATCCCCCGCGCTCGTGGCCAGCGTCCCGGTGGCGTAGTCGCCTTCGAATACGGCCAGGCACCCACCGGGCCGGAGGAGCCGCACCGCTTCGCGCAGCATCGCTTCCGGCTCTGGCACATGACAGAGCGTGGTGTGGAAGATCACCGCATCGAATGCGCCATCCCCGAAGGGCAGCGACCGGCCATCCGCTTCCTGAAAGGAGAGGGTGGTCAGCCCTCTTGCGAGTTCTCGGGCCCGGGCCACAAAGACGGGAGACGGGTCAACCCCGATCGCCTCCCCCACTCCCGGCCACGCCGCCAGCACACGGGTCACCGCTCCCGTGCCGCAGCCTACCTCGAGCACCCGGGCGCCCTGGGGGAGGGCCGCGTCGCCCAGATACGTGTGCAGCATCGCCCGCTGCTGCGGGTCGGCGGCGCGGATTTCCAGAGCCGTCATGAGGCCGTCCAGGATGTTCGGGGCAGCTTCCGTGACCCTGGTATAGATATCGGGCATCGCGCCTGCCTAGGTCTTTATCCAGTGCCAATCGGACCGTGCCTACTGCCGGAGACCCTGGGTCTCGCCTCACACGGCGTCACTCTAACTCTGGCGGCAATTCGTTGCTACGTGTGCACCCCGCTCTTGTTGGGGGCGTGCGGAATAGCGGTGATTGCATGTGACGTGCTAGCGTAGGCGCCTCAACGTCGGATTCGAGGGAGATCACCGATGCCACGCCGCGATTCGATGCGGGCGATGGTACTGCCCAAGCTGGGCGCCGCCCTGCAACTCGAGACGGTGCCGGTCCCCACGATCGGGTCCGGGGAGGTGCTCCTGCGGGTGCGCGCCGCCGGCGTCGGGCTCACCGTCGTCCTCATGACTGCCGTCCCGGGCCGCGTGACGTCATTTCCGCGCATCCCCGGGCACGAGGTCGCGGGGGAGGTGGTCGAGGTCGGCTCCGAGGTCGCCCACGTGAAGGTTGGCGAGCGGGTGACCTGCCATTTCTACCTCACCTGCCGGGTGTGCCGCTTCTGCCGGAGTGGGCGGGAGACGCTCTGCACCGCCTTCCGCGGCTACGTGGGGATGGCGTGCGACGGCGCCTACGCGGAGTACATGGCCATTCCCGCTGCAAACGTCACGCCGATCCCGGCGGGGGTGAGCGACCTCGACGCCGCGATTGCCGCCGACGCGATCTGCACGCCCTACCACGCCTGCCGCGAAGAGGCGCGCGTGGGGCCCGGGGACAGCGTGCTGATCGTGGGCGCGGGGGGTGGAGTCGGCATCCACGGGGTGCAGATGGCCAAGCTCTGCGGAGGCTGGGTGATCGCCGCCGACATCGGGGACGACAAGCTGGCGGCGGCCAGGGACTGTGGTGCCGACGCGATCGTCGACGTGCGACGCGGCGACCTTGCCGGCCAGGTGCGCAAGCTCACCGACGGCCGCGGTGTGGACGCGGCCATCGACTTCGTGGCCTCGCGCGAGACGCTGGAGGGCTCGCTGGCCTCGCTGGCCCGCGCCGGACGGCTCGTCATCATCGGAAGCCGTCCAAAGGATGTTTTCGGCGTCGATTCGAACTTCACGGTAGAGCCGGGATGGATGCTCCAGAACATGCTGGAGATCCATGGCTCGCGCTACGTCACCTTGACCGAGATCCAGCAGACCTTGGAGCTGCTCCGCCAGCAGCGCATTCGTGCGATCGTGAGCCGGACGTTTCCGCTCGAAGGAGCGGAGGAAGCGCACGAGCTGCTGCGCAAGAACGCGCTGGTCGGTCGCGCCGCCCTCCTGCTCGACGGCTGAGACCCGCGCCCCCGGCGACAGCCCAGGTCGTAGCCCGGCGGTGCCTCACGCGGCCCAGGCCGTCCGCCTATCGCGAGCTCGGATGTGTCGCGCTGGCGTGGTCGCTGAAGCGCGGCATCACCTCGGTGGCCAGCAACTCCATCGAGCGGCGCCAGAGCTTGGGCTGATCCCAGTCGTGGCCGGCCATGAGCAAGGTGCCGAAATGGCCGACCTCGTCGCGCAGGGCCACGAGCTGGTCGAGCACGCGCCGCGGGCTGCCCGCGATGATCATGCCGCGCTTGATGGTCTCCATGGTCACCGCCTCGTCCGGCATGTCGAGGTCAGGCTTCACCATGAAGAGCGCCTTGCGGAGCTGGCTGAAGCTGAACAGGAAGAAGCGGTAGTAGAACGACAGGCCATTGCTGGGGTCGGCCAGGTAGTCTTCGGCCTCGGCGTCCGTCTCGGTCACGAGCACGCTGCGCGAGACCCGCCAGATATCGGGGTCAGGCCGCCGCCCCGCCGCCTGGCAGCCCTCGAGGTACTTCTCCCAATGACCTCGCAAGTAGCGACGATGAAAGAAGTTTCCCGAGACGGGAATCCAGCCGCGCTCGCCCGCGGTCTTGGCGCTGTTGGAGCTCGGCGTGAGCAGCGAGATGGCGATGGGCGGATGGGGCTGCTGGAAGGGCCGGGGCACCCAGCCCACCTTGTACTCGGGATAGATGTGGTTCTCGAGCGAGATCTTCCAGAATCGGCCGTCGATCTTGTACGGCGGGTCCTGGGTCCAGAGCTTCAGGATCATGTCGATGGACTCGAGCACCATCTGCGGGCGCAGCTCGGGCGTCCCCAGCTCGAAGAGCTCGAGGTCGCTGGCCAGGCCGCCGGGCCCGATGCCCATGATGAAGCGCCCGCGGCAGAGCTGGTCGAACATCGCCGCGTGCGCCGCCACCGTGGCCGGGTGAAGCTGGGGCAGGTTGATGACGCCCGTGCCGAAGCGGATCTGTCGCGTCTGGTTCACGAGCGTAGCGAGGAAGATCAGCGGCGAGGTAATGCGCTCGCTCCAGGAGCTGAAGTGCTCGCCCACGTAGGCCTCGGTGAAGCCGAGGCGATCCGCGAGCAGAATGGCTTCCTGATCTTCCTCCAGAATCGTCGCGTAATCTCGCGACGGATGGTGGAAGGGCATCGTGAACATCCCAAGCTTGACGGTCACGCGGTTCTCCTTGTTGACATGGAGGGGGCTAGCGCGGCCCCCTCCATACCTCCCCATTCGCGCGGGGCGCGACGTGCGTTGGAGTCCTCTCGATCTTGTCGCGCTCAGGCGGCGCCGGGCGCCGGCGCCGTCACGCCCGCAGCGCGGAGCGCGGTGAGTTCGTCGGCCGTCAACCCCAGTAACTCCGCCAGCACGCGGTCGGTGTCCTGGCCGAGCAGGGGCGCCGGGCGCGCGTCACGATCCCCGGCGCGGCGCCGTGCAGGCGGATCGGCGAGTTCGGCACGCGCGTCTTGCCGCGCCGCGGATGCTCGATGTCCGCCCAGAGGCCGCGCGCGTTGAGATGGGGATCGTTCACCACCTCGCGCGTCGTCCTGACCGGCGCGCACGGCACGTGCGCCTCGGTGAGGATGGCCAGCACCTCGTCCTTGCCGCGCTGGCGCGTCCACGCCGTGACCATGGCGTCGATCTCGTCGCCTTTGGCCGCGCGACCCGGCGTGGTGGCGAAGTCCGGATTTGACAGGAGATCCTCGCGGCCGAGCACGCGCGCGACGCTGTGCCAGTGGCGCTCCGAGGCGGTGAAGATGGCGATGTAGCCGTCCTTGGTCTCGTAGACGTTGTAGGGCGCCATGGCCAGCGCGGGATGGCGGTTGCCCGTGCGCGGCGGGATCGCCGCGTCGCCGTCCATGAACACACCGAGCGCGCTGGCCAGGGCCAGGACGGCGGCGTCCAGCATGGCGACCTCGACGAACTGTCCCTGTCCGGTCCGCTCGCGGTGCACCAGGGCGCCCAGGACGCCCGCGAAGAGGTGAACGCCGCCCAGGAAGTCGCACACGGCGGGGCCGGCCTTCACGGGAGGCCGGTCCGCAAACCCCGTGGCGTTCATGATCCCGCTCATGGCCTGGATGGTGAGATCCATCGCGGGCAGGTCCCGATAGGGCCCGCTCAGGCCGAAGCCCGTGCCACTGGCGTACACGAGGCGCGAGTTCTCCTTGCGCAGCACCTCCCAGCCCACACCGAGCCGGTCCATCACCCCGGCGGCAAAGTTCTCGACGAGCACGTCCGCCTGGCGCGCCAGGCGCAGGAACAGCGCCTGGCCGTGGGAATGCTTGAGATCGAGGATCACCGACTCCTTGTTGGAGTTGAGCATCACCAGCGGGTACGGTTCGACGTTGCGCTTGCGGCGGCGGACGATATCGCCCTCGGGCGACTCGATCTTGAGCACGCGCGCTCCCATGAAGCCGAGCAGGAGTCCGCAGTACGGCCCCTGGTAGATCTGACCGAGGTCGAGAGCGAGCATGCCCTCGAGCGGGCGACGAATGGCGGTGGTCATGGCGCGGCGAGCCTCACGCCGGCTGCGGCGGCCACGAGATCTTCATTTGATCCAGGCGGCGCAGGCGATCCTGACCCAGCGTGCGGTCCCACACCTCCGCGAGCGATTCCCCGGTCCATGCCCCGGTTGTCGTGACGGTGCGCAAGGGGGCCGGGTGCGAGAAGAGGGTCACCTCGGAGCCGCGCACGCCCACCACCTGTCCGGTGATGTGGGCGCCGCGATCGCTCGCGAGAAACGTCACCACGGGCGCGATGGCTTCCGGCGGCGTGGCGGTGGACTGCGCGCGGCGATCGGCGAGCAGGCGCTGGGTCATCCGCGTGTCCGCCGTCGGGGAGATGGCGTTGCAGCGCACGCCGTACTTGGCCATGGCCAGCGCCGTCGAGCGCATGAGGCCCACGATGCCCTCCTTGGCCGCCGAGTAGTTCGGCTGCCCCGGGCTCCCCTCGAGGCCCGCCGTCGAGGTGAAGCCGATGAGGCAGCCCGCCTTCTTCTCGCGCATGTGCCGGGTGGCCGGCTGCATCACCGTGAAGTGTCCCTTGAGGTGCACGGCGATGACCGCGTCCCACTCCTCCTCGCTCATGTTGAAGATCATCCGCTCGCGCAGGATTCCCGCGCAGCAGACCACGATGTGCAGGTCGCCGAACTCCTTGAGGGCGAGATCGACGACGGCGCGTCCGCCCGCCATCGTCGCCACGCTCTCCGGGCTCGCCAGCGCCATGCCACCATTCTTCTTGATCTCGGCCACCACCTGGTTGGCCGGCTCGCTGGAGGGATCGCGCCCATCCACGCTGACCCCGTAGTCGTTGACCACAACCTTGGCTCCCGCCGCCCCGAGGTCGAGCGACACCGCGCGCCCGATGCCCGTGCCCCCGCCCGTCACCACCGCGACCTTCCCGTCGAGCAGTCCCATCACACTCCTCCTCACGCCACAGAATCGCCGATCAGCGCCCCGTCCGTGTCTCTCGTGCCCCGCTGCGCCTCGGACGCGATCGTGCGTCAGCCCCTGCGCGCCGTCAAGGCGCGCGGTGCACGACACGCGCATCGTTCATGAATCCATGCGCTCCTAGTGCATGACGAGGCCGCCATCGACGCTGAGCGCCTGGCCGGTCATGTAGCCGGCGCGGGGCGAGGCGAGAAAGCCGATCACGCTGGCCACGTCCTCCGGGCGTTCCATCCGCCCGAGGGGGACCTGGGCCAGGCGCCGCTTGTTGAACTCCTCGACGGTCAGTCCCATCAGCCCACTGATCTCGCGTGAGACCAGCGTCCACATGTCGGTCTCGACGAAGCCCGGGCAGACGCAGTTGACGCGGACGCCATCGGCCGCGTGGGCGAGGGCCAGGCTCTTGGTGATGCTGATCACCGCGGCCTTGCTCGCGTTGTACGGCAGGTTGGCCACGCTGCCGATCTTGCCGGCCATCGAGGCCAGGCTCACGATGGCGCCGGACTTCTGCGCGATCATCGTGGGGAGCACGGCCTGGCTGGCGAAGAAGACCGCCTTGGCGTTGATGGTCAGCACCGCGTCCCAGTGCTCCTCGGTGATCTCGAGCGTCGAGGCCGCCCGATAGATGCCGGCATTGTTCACCAGGATGTCGATGCGCCCGAATTCAGACTTGGCGCGCTCCGCCATCTTCGCGAGGTCGGCGCGCGAGGTCACGTCCGTCGGCACGGCGCTGGCGCGGCGCCCGAGCCCCTTGACCTCGGCGGCGGTGCGGTCAGCCCCCACGCGGTCCAGCTCGGCCACGACCACGTCGGCGCCCATGCGAGCCAGCTCGAGGGCGGTGGCGCGGCCGATGCCGCGGCCGCGCTCCGGTGACGATGGCAACCTGTCCTTCCAGTTCCATGACTGTCTCCTCTCGTGTGTGTCAGGGCCTGTGCGCTCTGATCCGGTCCGCCGTCCGAGCCCAAGGGGCGTGCTATCGTACCAGCGCCCGCGCCCGGGTCCGGGCGCCAGACACGGAGGCCAATGATGGCAGAGAAGATCTCGGTCCTGAACCCGGTCGGTTTCGCCCCCAAGGTGACCCGCAAGGAGCTGGCGCCGCGCCTGTCGACCCTTGAGGGCAAGACGGTGTATCTGGTCGACTGCCGCTTCGACGACTCGGACATCTTCCTGCGCCAGATGCAGAACTGGTTCGGCGAGCACATGCCCGGTGTGCGGACGGTCGTCAAGCAGATCTCCAGCGTCTATCTCAACGACGACCCCGCCACCTGGGAGGAGATCAAGGCGAAGGGGCACGCCGCCATCCTCGGCGTCGGTCACTGAAGCACCTGCGCGCCGGCGGTCGCCGCGCACGCGATGACGGTTGAAGCGAAGTACGGCGTCCCTACCGTGGCCATGCACACCGACAAGTTCGACCGCGTGGTCCGCTCGGTGGCCGAGGTGAGCGGCATGCCCGGCCTCCGGCAGGTATTCGTGCCCCAGCCCATCATGGGCAAGACCCACGCCGAGCTGCGCGCCTACGTCGACGGCACGGACCCCATCACGGGCCGGTCGGTCATGCGGGAAGTCGTCGAGGGACTGACGCAGCCCTTCACCGAGGGAGATCTCGGGCCGACCGAGTTCGACCGCTCGACCCCGCGGCTCGTCGAGCCGGACACCGCGGAGAACCTCGAGCGGCTGTTCCTCGAGAACCGCTGGACGGACGCGCTTCCCATCGTCCTCCCCACCGAGGAGCGCGTGGCCGCCATGCTGGCGCACACGCGCCGCAAGCCCGACGAGATCGTGGGCCGGATGCGCTCGACGCATTTCCGCGAGTACTGGCAGTACACCGTCGAGAAGGTCGCGGTGAACGCGGTGATGTCGGGCGCCCGACCGGAGTACTTCCCGGTGATCCTTGCCCTCGCCGCGACCGGGGTGACGGCGCGGGGCAGCAGTTCCAGCGCGGTCGCCACGATGGCGGTGGTGAACGGTCCAATCCGTCACGCGATCGGGATGAACGCGGGCACCGGCGCCATGGGGCCCTACAACCACGCCAACGCCACCATCGGCCGCGCCTACGGCCTCCTCTCGCAGAATCTCCAGGGCGGCTCCGTCCCCGGGCTCAGCTACATGGGTAACCAGGGCAACAGCTACGCGTACAACAGCGTGACCTTCGCGGAGAACGAGGAGCGGAGCCCGTGGGAGCCCTTCCACGTGCAGCACGGGTTCAGACCCGACCAGAGCACGGTGAGCGTCTTCAGCGGCTGCCGCTCGACCGCCTTCACCTTGGGACTCCGCGAGAAGCACTGGCGCGAGCACGTCGGCAACCTCCTGCGCGGCATGGACCCGCACGGCCCGCCGACCCTGCTGCTCGATCCCATCGCCGCGCGCCAGTTCATCGACCGGGGCGGCTTCACCAAGAAAGAGGCTCTGATCGACTGGCTCCACGACACCGCGCGCATGCCGGCAGGCCAGTACTGGGACTACCAGCTCGTCCAGAACTACATCTACCCACGGGCCACTTTCGGTGAGGAACCGTGGGCCTCGAAGCTGCGCGCCGCTCCCGACGAGCTGATCCCGATGTTTCGCCGCGAGGACATCCACGTGGTGGTGGTGGGCGGGGAGACCAACGGCTACTGGCGCATCATGGGCTGCACCTACCAGAAGACCGTCTCCGTCGACGACGAAGGAGGACTCTGAGCGGGCGAGGCGCTATAGTACCGGTGGTGCGGCCCCAGGCTTTCGAACAGTCGTATCCGGACGCTCTGTGGAAGCACGAGCGCCGCTTCCTCGAAGCCAGACGCGGGCGCGCCACCCCGGGCGACCGGCCGCCCGACGACGTCCTCGGCGTGGCGCTGTCGGGTGGGGGCATCCGGAGCGCCACGTTCTGTCTCGGCGTCTTCCAGGCCCTCGCGCGTCATAGATTGCTCTCGCGGATCGACTACCTCTCGACGGTCTCGGGGGGCGGATATTTCGGCTCCTTCCTGGGACGCCTCTTTACCCGGGAGGAGATCCGCAGTGCTACGGACGTGGAGCTCATGCTCGATCCCGATCGGGACGGCGGCACGCCACCCGACAAGGCGGGACCTCACGGCAAGCTCCCCGACGTGATCCGGTGGTTGCGGGAGAACGGGCGCTATCTCTCGCCCAACGGCGCCGGCGACACGCTGCTCGGCGGCGCGATCATGCTGCGCAACTGGGCGGCCATCCACGTCGTGCTGCTGAGCTTCGTCCTGCTGGCGTTTCTAACCGCGCAGGCGGTGCGCGTCGGGGCGGAGGTCGCCGCCCGCAGGCCCGACGGAGGCTCCACGTTCGGAGTGTGTGGGTGGTTCCTGTGTGGCCCTCACTGGATCTGGTGGAGTCCCTTCCTGATCGTTCCCGCGGTGCTGCTGGCGGCGTGGGTCGTGCCCACGGCCTGGGCCTACTGGCTGACAGGTCGGTGGGGTGACAAGACGTGGTTCGCGCGGCCGGGGGCGGGGGTGGCGTTCGCCGTCGTGGTGGCGCTGGGCCTCCTCTTCGCAGCGTCGTGGCGCGCCATCGGGGCCGTCAGCCTTGTCGTCATTGCGCTGACGATCCTCTCCTTGGCCGCCGCGAAGTCGGGTGCCAAGAGCCGCGCCCGGGAAAAGCTCGAGGGAGCGGTGCGGCTGTCGGAGGAAGAGCAGCGGATCTTCGAGATCGAGGAGCAACGGAATCCGGCTGTCGAACTGGCTCAAGGCCGGCCTCGTCGCCACGGGTGGGAGTCTGGCCTTCGCCGTCATCGACTCCCTCGGCCAGACGGTGTACCTCGCATCCCGGCAAGCGGACTCGAACCTCACGGCCTATCTGGGAACCGCGCTCGGCGCCCTGGCCGGGAGCGCCGCGTTCGCCCAGCGCATCGCCACCGCCGTGAGCGGAACGCCCCACGGCAAGCGGCCGCGGCTGCCGATGTCCATCGTGGCCGGCGTGGCGGCGCTGATCATCATCGGTGTCCTGTTGCTCATGGTGAGCGTGGTAGCCCATGCCGTGGCGTGGCGCTTCCAGCCCCCGTCGCCCACGCCGCGGCTGACCTGGCTTGCCGGGCCAGAGGGCGTGACGGTCAAGACGGCGGCCACGAAAGGCGAGAGGGGCGGGGTGACCGTCACGACGAGCGTGGCCCTCACCCCGACGGCGCCCGATGCGGCCTCGTGTGGCTCGGCCTCCGCGGTGCCGTGTCCCCGTGGCGGTGCCCCGGACACGTTGCGCGTGCTGGGCCTCGTGTGGCTGGTGGTGGGTGTCTTCTGCGTGCTCTTCGGGCGGATCTGGCTGTTCGTGAACAACTCGTCGCTGCACTCGATGTACAGCGCGCGGCTGACGCGCGCGTACCTCGGGGCCTCGAACCCGCTGCGCGCGCGGCCGGACAACGAGACGATCACCCGCGTGCTTCCCGGCGACAACATCGATCCTGCTGGCTACTGGACGCTGCCCGCAGGCGGATCCGACCCGAAGCAGCGTCCGCTTCATCTGATCAACGTGACGATCAACGAGACGATGGACGGTCGCTCGCAGGTGCAGCAGCAGGATCGCAAGGGCCTCGGATTCGCGATCGGGCCGTGCGCCCTCAGCGTCGGGGTCAGGCACCACGCGGTGTTTCCCAGTCACGAGGCGCTCCGAAACCGTCCCCAGGAGGTGCAGGTGTTCCCGGCCGGTGCGGAGCACGCGAGCCCGGCCGACGGGGGCCAGCCCTACCGCGTGTTCGACATCGTGCCCGGCCGGTGGCGCGGCGGCGAACAGCTTTCCATGGGCGCCTGGGTCGGCATCTCCGGCGCGGCGTTCTCGACCGGCATGGGAGCGAGGACCAGCCTTGGCCTCAGCTTGCTGTGCGGCTTCGGCAACGTCCGGCTGGGGTACTGGTGGGACTCGGCCATCGGTCGCCTTTTGCCGCCCGCGGGATCGTTCGTACTGCGCCAGATCGAGCGCGCCTTTCCCGTCCAGGTCTATCTCCTCAGCGAGTTCCTGTCGCGCTTCTACGGGACGTCGCGCGCGCGCTGGTTTCTGTCGGACGGCGGGCACTTCGAGAACATGGGTGGGTACGAGCTGATCCGGCGCCGTCTGGCGCGTATCCTCCTCGTGGATGCCGAGGCCGATCCGACGTATACGTTCGAGGGGCTTGCGGACCTCGTGCGGAAGGCGCGGCTCGACTTCGGCGCCGAGATCACCTTCCTCACCGCCGAGGAGCTGGACGCCGCCGTGGCCCCGTCACACCGCGACTCCTCTTCGGCACGCTGGAGCAGCTGCGCCGGGGCAGGTGGTCGCGGGAGCCCGTCCGTGACGCGAGGACCGGTCATGCTCGGCGCTCCATCAACGACCCCATCGACGAGACTCGCTACTCGCTCGCCCACGCCGCCCTGGCTCGGGTGAGGTTCGCGGACGAGCCCGACCGCCCGGGCTGGCTGGTGTACCTCAAGCCCACACTCACCGGAGACGAGCCGGCCGACGTCACGCAGTACCACCGGACGCACGCGAGCTTCCCCCAGGAGACGACGGCCGACCAGTTCTTCGACGAGGCGCAGTGGGAGAGCTACCGCAGGCTCGGCTTTCTGATCGGCAACGACGTGCTCGGCGACGGACGGCCGTCGGGTGCCGTCGTTCCTCCCGAGGCGCGGACGCCGCGCGAGATTCTCTCCGGGGCCTGAGCGCGTGCCCGCGCCGCGGCCGCCGATGAGAATCTAAGCCGGCGCGGCCTCCGTCACTGCTGGGCCAGGGGGATCGTCGCCGTCACGCAGGGCTGGTCGCCGTGCACGCGCGTGGTGTGACCCTGGCCCGTGGTGTCCTCGACCAGCCGTGCGTCGCCCGGCCCGAAGAGGTGCTTGGAGCCGTCGCCGAACCCGATCTCGAGCTGGCCCGAGAGGATGATGACGAACTGGCGCCGCGGCGCCGGATGCCAATCGAGGAATCGCCCGACCGGCCAGACGCTGAACGAAATCTGCGTCGCGCCCAGACCCTTGGTCCAGTCCGGCATCTTCGCCGGGTCGATCGTCTCGACGTGCGCCTGCCCATCGCCGCCCGCGTACATCCGGAACGTTCCCATTCCCGCCTCCTGTGCGTGCCGTCACCGCCGACGGGATGCTAGCACGAGGCATCGTTGTCGCCGCAGGGGCATCGCGGTGTCATGCTGGGCCCGGGGAGACTGAGGATGGGTGACGGCGACGCCGCTCGTCTCGTGGTGGATGCCGACCGGCGGCTCGCGGAGCAGGTGCGCGGCCTGAGCGCTCGGCGGATGGTCTTCTTCGCCGGGCTTCCCGGAACGGGCAAGAGTCTCCTTGTTCACCAGCTCGCGCACCTCGCCAGCGCCGCCGGCCGGAAGATCCATCTCCTCCAGTGGGACGTGGCCCGGCCGGTGTTCGAAGCGAGCCCGGTCGGCCAGCGCTATCCGCTGGCCGAAGGCGTCACGCATCCCATGATTCGCAAGGCGGCGGGGATGTGGGTGCGCCACGCGCTGGCCAGGTGGAGCGAGCGCCATCCCGCCGCCGAGCACCTGCTGGTCGGCGAGACACCGTTCGTCGGCAACCGGCTCGTCGAGCTGGCCCGGCGTCTCGACGACCGGGCCGAGGCGCTCCTCACCGACCCGTCCTGCCGCTTCGTGATCGCCGTGCCCTCGGGCGCCGTCCGGAAGCATCTCGAGGGCGAGCGCGAGCGCCGGGCCGCGAGTCCACTCCACCCGCGCGAGCGCGAGGACGCGCCCCCGCACGTGCTGCGCGATCTCTGGCGCGACCTCGCGGACGTGGCGCGCGGCCGCGGGATCAGCGCGCCGGGGACGGCACCGACCATCAGCCGCGAAGGAGCGGGTGTGGCCGAGCGACGGCCAGACGCCATACGATCCGATCGTCTACCGGCGGGTCTACGAGGTGGTTCTGCGTCACCGAAACGTCGAGGTCGTCGCCCTCGACGTGATCCTGCCGACTGAGCGGCTCTCGGTGTACGACTTCGCGGTGGCGCCCCTCGACCTCGTTCCGACCGAGGCGGAGGCCGATCAGTTCATCCACGACGCGGAACGCCGTCATAGCGACCCGACCGCCCTCGAGCGTGAGGTCGCTCGGTGGTGGGAAGTGTGAGGCGTCAAGGCGTTCAGGCGCCGAACGGCATGTTGTCTTGTAGGCTGTAGCACATGCATGCGCTGGACGGCTTCCATCCCGTTGTTCAGCAGTGGTTCGCCCGACGCTTCCCGGCTGGACCCGTGCCATCGCAGGCCGAGGGCTGGCCGCTCATCGCGGCGGAGCGCGATGTCTTGATCGCCGCCCCCACCGGGTCGGGCAAGACGCTGGCCGCCTTTCTCGTCTGCATCGATCGGCTGCTTCAAGGGGGAGACCTGCCCGAGGGTGTGGACGTCGTGTACGTGTCGCCGCTCAAGGCGTTGGCCCGCGACATCCACCAGAATCTGGAGACGCCGCTGGCCGAGATCCGCGCCCTCGCGGGCGAGCAGGGGATGGCGATTCCCGACCTCCGCGTGCAGGTGCGGACCGGCGACACGACGCCGAGCGCGCGCGCCGCCATGACCCGGCGCCCACCCCACATCCTGGTGACCACGCCCGAATCGCTCTATCTGCTGGTCACCGCGCAGAAGAGCCGCGAGCAGCTCCGCCGCGTGCGGACGGTGATCGTCGACGAGATCCACGCCGTGGCCCGGGACAAGCGCGGCTCCCATCTGAGCCTCACCCTGGAGCGGCTGGACGCGCTCGGCCGAGAGGCGCCCGCAGCGCATCGGGCTCTCCGCGACGCAGCGGCCGATCGAGACGATCGCCCGGCTCCTGGTCGGCGCCGCGCCTGAGCGCAGCACGTGCGATGGCGCGCCGGCGTGCGCCATCGTCGACCTCGGGCATCGGCGGGCGCTCGACCTGGCCATCGAGCTGCCCGAGAGCGAGCTGCAGGCAGTGATGTCGCACGAGCAGTGGAGTGACGTGCTGGACCGCATCGCGCGCGAGGTGACGGCGCACCGCACGACGCTCGTCTTCGTGAACACCCGGCGCATGGCCGAGCGGATCGCGCATCTGCTGGGCGAGCGCCTCGGCTTCGACCAGGTCGCCGCCCATCACGGCAGCCTGTCGCGGGACCGGCGCTTCCGCCTCGAGGAGCGGCTCCGCGCGGGCGATCTGAAGGCGCTGGTGGCCACGGCCTCGCTCGAGCTGGGGATCGACATCGGGCCGGTGGAGCTGGTGTGCCAGATCGGCTCGCCGCGCAGCCTCGGCACGTTCCTCCAGCGCGTGGGCCGCTCGGGCCATGCGCGCGGGGCCACGCCGAAGGGGCGCCTCTACCCGACCACGCGCGACGAGCTGGTCGAGAGCGCCGCGCTCCTGCGCGGCGTGCGGGCGGGGAAGCTCGACGCGATCGAGCCCCCGGTCGCGCCGCTCGACATCCTCGCCCAGCAGATCGTGGCGGCCTGCGGCGGCCGAGCCGTGGCGCGAGGACGACCTCTACGCGCTGGTCCGACGCGCGGCGCCCTATGCCGCGCTCTCGCGCGAGGATTTCGACGCCGTCGTGGAGATGCTGGCGGAGGGCATCCAGACGGGGCGGGGGCGGCGAGGCGCGTATCTGCATCGCGACCGCGTGAACGGCATGCTCCGCGGGCGACGCGCCGCCCGCATCGCGGCCCTGACCTCGGGCGGCGCCATTCCGGAGACCGCCGACTACAAGGTGGTGGCCGATCCCGACGACGTCATGGTCGGCACCGTCAACGAGGACTGGGCGATCGAGAGCATGGGCGGGGACGTCTTCCTGCTCGGGAGCACGTCGTGGCGGATCCGCCGGGTCGAGCCGGGCATCGTGCGCGTCATCGACGCGGCGGGCGCGCCGCCGTCCGTTCCCTTCTGGCTCGGCGAGGCGCCGGGGCGCACGGCCGAGCTGTCGGTCGAGGTCTCCGATCTTCGCGAGGAGGTGGGCGCGCATCTGGCCGCGGGCGACCTGGCCGGGGCGGTGGACTGGCTCGAGCGCGAGGCCGGCGCTGGAAGACTGGTCGCGTCGGAGATCGTGCGCTACCTGGCCGCCGGCCAGGCGGCGCTGGGAGTGCTGCCCACCCAGCGCGACGTGGTCTTCGAGCGCTTCTTCGACGAGACGGGCGGCATGCAGCTCGTGGTGCATGCGCCCTTCGGCGCTCGCGTGAACCGCGCCCTGGGGCTCGCGCTCCGCAAGCGGTTCTGCCGGTCCTTCGACTTCGAGCTGCAGGCCGCCGCCGATGACGACGCGGTGGTCCTCTCGCTCGGACCTCAGCAGAGTCTGCCCCTCCCGGACGTCGCGCGCTTTCTTTCGTCGCGGACCGTCCGCGAGACGCTCGCCCAGGCCGTTCTCGCCGCGCCCATGTTCCAGGTGCGCTGGCGCTGGAATCTCGGCCGCGCCCTCGCGGTGCTGCGTCAGCGTGGGGGCAAGCGCAACCCGCCGCCCATCCAGCGCATGGAGGCCGACGACCTCATGGTCGCCGTGTTCCCCGGTCTCGCGGCGTGCCAGGACAACGCTCCGCCGGGGCCCGATCGAGATCCCGGATCATCCGCTGGTGCGCCAGACCCTCCACGACTGCCTGCACGAGGCCACCGACGTCGATGGGCTGGTCGCGCTGCTGGAGGGCGTCGAGTCGGGCGCGATCCGCACTCACTTCCGCGAGTCGCCCGAGCCCTCGCCGCTTGCCCACGAGATCCTCAACGGACGGCCCTACACCTACCTGGACGACGCGCCCATCGAGGAGCGCCGCACGCGGGCGGTGGCGCTCCGCCGCGGCCTGCCGGAGACGGCGCGCGATCTGGGCGCGCTCGACCCCGACGCCATCGCGCGCGTGCGCCAGGAGGCGCGACCAGCTCCGCGCGACGCCGAGGAGCTCCACGACGTCCTGCTGGAGATGATCGTGCTGCGGCCGGAGCCGGAGTGGACGCCGTGGTTCGACCAGCTCGTGCGCGACGGTCGGGCGGCGACCGCCCAGACCGCACGCGGCCCGATGTGGCTGGCCACGGAGCGCCGCCCCGCGGTGGAGGCGCTGTTCCCTGACGCGCCCATCGCGCCGGACGTCCGGCTCCCGGCGGCGCACACTGCCGATGTCGTGGACGAGGAGACGGCCGCGGTGGCGGCGGTGCGCGGGCATCTCGCGAGCCTGGGACCCTGCACGGCCGAGGACATAGTCGCGCGGACAGGGCTGGGTCCGACGACGGTGGAGTGCGCCGTCGCCCGACTGGAAGCCGATGGCTTCCTGCTCCGCGGGCGGTTCGATCCCGTTCGGATCGCCTCGCTCGAGCGTGAGCCCGCCGCGGAGCTGTGCGAGCGGCGCCTGCTCGCCCGCATTCACCGGTACACGACGGAGCGGCTGCGCCGCGAGATCGAGCCCGTCACGGCCCAGGACTTCATTCGCTTCCTGCTCCGCTGGCAGCACGTGGCGCCGGGCACCCCGCTCGAAGGGCGGGAGGGCGTGCTCGCCGCGATCGAGCAGCTTCAGGGCTTCGAGATCGCCGCCGGGGCCTGGGAGGCAGCGATCCTGCCCGCGCGCGTGGCCGAGTATCGGCGCGACTGGCTCGACGATCTGTGCCTGGCGGGCGCCGTGATGTGGGCGCGTCTCGGTGTGCGCACCGTGGAAAGCGGCGAAGCGAGCCCGGGCGATGCGCCAGGTGTGCCGTTCAACGGGCCCGCGCCCTCGCGCGCCACGCCGGTGAGCTTCCTCGTGCGCGACAACCTGCCCTGGCTCCTCGCCGCCGCGCGAGGGGACGGCGCGCCCATCCTCCCGGGCGAGAGCGTCGCCCGCGACGTCCTCGAGTGTTTGCGCGCCCGGGGCGCGCTCTTCTACAGCGAGATCGTCTCCGTCACCGGACGACTGCGGGCCGAAGTGGCGGACGGACTGTGGGAGCTGGTGGCGCGTGGCCTCGTGACCGCGGACGGATTCGGCAGCGTGCGGGCGCTCCTCTCCGCGCGCGAGCGGTGGGCGCAACGGACCCATCGCCTGTCCACGCGCGGGTCGCTCCGGCGATACGCATCGGCGGGGCGAGGAGCGGAGGGTCGCTGGTCGCTGCTGAGCCAGGGCCATCCGGGGGGCGATGCCGATCTCGAGACCTTGGCGGAGGCGGTCGCCGAGCAGTTCCTGGCCCGCTACGGTGTGGTCTTTCGCGATCTCCTGGCTCGCGAGACGCTGGCGCTGCCCTGGCGGGAGATCCTTCGCGCGCTCCGTCGCTTCGAGGCGCGCGGCACGGCGCGGGGCGGCCGCTTCGTGACCGGCTTCGTGGGCGAGCAGTACGCGCTGCCCGAGGCCGTGGACGCGCTGCGTTCCACGCGCCGCCGAGAACGCACCGGAGAGATCGTCCGAGTGTCCGCGGTGGATCCGCTGAACCTCGTGGGCATCCTCACGCCTGGCCCGCGGGTGCCGGCGCTCCGGACCAACGTGGTCATCTACCGCGACGGCCTGCCGATCAGCGACGCGCCGGACACTCTCCCGGGTGCCCGGGCCACCCGCGCCACTATTGAATCGTGAGCCAGTTCAAGGCGCCCTTCCCGTCTTTCTCGCGCGAACGAGCAGACAGAAGGGGCGCCGTCGCTCATCGATCCAGTCCGGCCGCCGCTTCAGCTGCCCCTCATCGGGGACCGGCTCCACCACCCGCTCGATCGAGAGTCCCGCGTCGATCAGCCCGTTGAGCAGGGTCGCCAACGTTCGGTGATACTTCTGCACGCCGTCCTTGAACCAATGTTCCTCGCGCAGCCCCTCCTCGCCATAGGCGTCCATCGCCCAGTGCAAGCGTTGTCCCGCAGCGTCCCGAATCCAGCCCTCGGTGGAGGCCCGAGTCAGGTAGACCGGGTGCTCGGTCGAGTAGACGAGGATGCCACCTGGAATGAGCCAGCCGGCGATGCGCTGGATGAGCCCGGGGTAGTCCGCGACGTAGTGGAAGGCCAGGGAGCTCACGACGAGGTCGAAGCGATCGGGCGGGAACGTCGCCTGCTCGATCGCCTCGTGCACGTAGGTCAGGCGCGGATGGCTCCGCTCGGCCCGGGCCAGCCCGAGCATCCGCTCGGAGATATCGACGCCGATCACCTCGGCGGCACCACGCTCCGCCAGATGGTGAGCGAGCTGGCCCGCGCCGCACCCGAGGTCGAGGACGCGGCGTCCCGTGACGTCGGGGAGCAGCGCCATGAAGCTCGGATACTCGAACGCCTTCGTCCAGCCGGAGCCGAAGCGCTCGAGCCGCGAGTAGCCCGCGAAGAACTCTGGATCGTCGTAGGGGTTCTGGGGTTTCAGGCAGTTCTTGCCCGGATGAAGTCGCCGATGCGATCGATGGCGGCCTGCGCCTCGTCGAGCATGGGGAGGAACCAGTGCCAGACGTGGATCATGTCCGGCCAGGTCTCCAAGGTCACCTCGACGCCGGCGGCCTTGGCGCGCTCGGCGAGAACCGACGGCGTCGTCGAGCAGCACTTCCTCGCTGCCCACCTGGATCAGCAACGGGGGCAGGCCGGCGAGATTCGCGAAGAGCGGGGAGACGAGCGGCGCCCGCGCGTCGTTCTGGCCGACGTACGCGCGGGCCATCTCCATCACGCCGTCGCGGGTGACGATGGGATCGCTCGCCGCCTTGGTGGCGTAGGAGGCGCCGCTGCCGGTGAGATCGACCCACGGCGAGATGCAGACACCGGCCGCGGGAAGTGGCAGCCCCCGCTCGCGCAGCGCGAGGAGGGTCGCCACGGTGAGGCCGCCGCCCGCCGAGTCGCCCGCCAGGACCGTACGCGCCGGCGCGTGCCCCCGATCGAGCAGCCAGCGGTACGCGGCGACCGCGTCGTCCACGGCGGCCGGGAACGGGTGCTCGGGCGCCAGACGATAGTCCGGGAGCAGGGTCGAGGCGCGAGCGGACCGGGCGATGGCCGCCGCGAGATGGCGGTGCGAGCGCGGCG
Organism: uncultured Candidatus Rokubacteria bacterium; assembly: GCA_963848005.1. GTDB lineage: Bacteria > Methylomirabilota > Methylomirabilia > Rokubacteriales > CSP1-6 > CAVWFS01. Next base: position 107,402 of record CAWKCA010000004.1, on the reverse strand, counting down.
AGCCGATCACGTAGCCGCCCCCGTGGAAGTAGACGATCGCCGCGCCGTCGCGCGCCGCCGCCGGCTCGAGCCACTCGGCGGCCACGACAGGCACCTGCACGTGCTTGATCGCGACGTCGGGAGGCGTGGGGAAGACGCGCTCCGCGCGGTCGTACTGGGCGCGCTTCTCGGCGAAGGTGGTGGCCGGCGGGATCTTGGCGAGATGGGCGCGGACGATGTCGATGCCTCGAGCGCTCATACGGTCTCCCTGGAGTCGCGGATCCGCCGGGTGCCGCGCACCACGGGCACCTCGGGGTCCATGACGAAGCGGATGCGCGGCAGGTCCGTGTCACACGTACACATGGTGGCCGAGATCGGGTTGAGCAGCCGGAGCGAGCCGGCGTTCCACGCGGCGGCGTCGAACCGGCTCGCCTCGGGCCGGCCGCGCTCGGCCTTGTGGAAGGTGTACCGCGGATCGATCTGGATGAGGTAGGGCCCGGTCACCCCGTCGAGCGGCGCGCGGGCCAGGGTCACCGAGTGCATGTACTGGACGTCGCCGCCCGAGATGGGCTGGGGATCCACGAGGGCGCAGTCGAGCACGGTCGCGCCGTCGCGGATGACCGTGGCGGTGACCCGATCGTGACGTCGCCTGAGCGACACCGCGCCGGGGATGGTCGGGTAGCCCCAGCGCTCCTGGAGCGCGGTGGCGGCCTCGGCGGTGCTGGCGACGGCGGCCAGCAGGTAGCCGCGCGGGTGGGCGCCGGCGCGCGCCATGAGCCTCAACTGGGCCAGCACGAAGGGGCCCACCGGGCTCTCCGGATAGCGGGAGACGAGGATCGTCGCGTAGGACGGGATGGCGGGATGCATGGCCCGCGGCAGGAGCGATTCCGTGTCGCGCGGAACCTCGAAGGCGAGCTGGAGGATCTCGGCCCCGGGGAGACTCCAGACTTCGGTGTCGAGGTCCCGCAGCGCGGGAAGGCGCGAGGCGACCGCGGTCAGCTCGAGGGTGCCGAAGAGCGGCATCAGGCGCCCGCCGTCGACGCGCCGTTTGCCGGCTTGCTCTCGGCGAAGGCGGGCATGACCTCTCGGGCGAAGAGTCGCAGACTCGCGAGCACGTCGGCCTGCGGGATGATCTCCATCGTGTTCAGGAGGAAGTTCACCCGATCCACGCCCACGGCCTCCCACCGCTTCAGCGCGCGAGTGATCCGTTCCGGCCCGCCGAGCGCGAGTCCCTCGCCGGCCTGCTCGCTGGCCTCGGGGCCGGTGGCCTGACGGCGCAGCTGCGGCAGAAGGCCGAGCGACTGGTACGAGCGCGACGGATAGGCCTCGCGCGCCGAGATGAGCTGAGCGGCGAGGTAGTTGAAGGAGTCGGCCATGCGGCGGCCGGTGGCGCGGCCGGTCGCATCGTCCTCGTGGCAGTAGAGGAAGTTGACCGTGCTGACCGAGTCGTTGACGAAGTCGCCCACGGGCTCGCAGAGCTGGATGCGCTTGCGATACTCGGCGATCTTCTTCTCCTGCTCGGCGAACCCCCCGAACGTCAGGCCCAGGCTGCCGAGACCGCGGTCCGCCGCGTCCAGCTCCGTGCCGGGGCTGGTCACCGCCACCCACATCGGCGGGTGAGGCTTCTGGTACACCTTCGGGATGATGGTCCGCTCCGGCATGGACCAGAACTCGCCCTCGTACGCGTAGGTCTCCTGCGTCCACATCTTCGGCAAGCAGCGCACGAACTCGTCCCAGGACTTCTTGGTCGTGTCGGGATCGGTGCGGAAGCCGCCCAGCTCCGTCCAGGTGGCCGAGCGCCCGGTGCCCACTTCGAGTCGGCCGCCCGAGAGGATGTCGAGCACGGCAGTGCGCTCGGCGATCTTGATGGGGTGGTTGAACTCCGGCACGCACACGATGATGCCGTGGCCCACCCGGATCTTCTTGGTCACCATCGCGCAGGCGGTGAGGAACAGCTCGGGCGCCGGGCAGTGCGAGTACTCCTCGAGGAAGTGGTGCTCGACGGCCCAGACCTGATCGAAGCCGAGCTCATCGGCCAGGCGCACCTGCTCGAGCGCGTTGTTGTAGACCGTCCGCTCCGACTCGCGCGTCCAGGGCCGGGGCACCGAGAGCTCGTAGAAGAGACCGAACTTCATGCGCGTCCTCCGCCGACCGCCGTCTTGCCCCGGTGATCGTCACGCCAGTGACGTGCCGGGCAGCGCGATTTTACCCGATGTCGCTCGACTCTCCCCTCGCGGGGGAACCGGGGCGGGGAGGACTCGGGGCGCCGCCCGCCCTCCATGAGGGCGGGCCACGAAGGGCACGTCACGCGAAGCGAGCGGTGCTGCTGATGGTACGGCTCGGCCATCTCCACCTCGATCCGATCCTCGACCCGAATGTCACCTCCGATGCTCGAGATCTCCTCCGTGACGACGCGCAAGACGGCCTCGCGCCGCGCCCTGGTCGGTACGGTGCCGGAGAGCTCGATGACAGCAGGAGAACGCCTGGTGCGGGGAATGTCGGCCAGGATCAAGATCGGTACATTGCCGAGTGCTTCGCGGACCGCTTCAGCGATCCGATCCTCGAGCAGCTCGTTGTCCTCCTCGCGGCAGGCGGCCAGGTCGAAGCGCGTGCCGCCCACCATGACCACGGCGAGGAGCACCAGGAAGACGCCGAGGAGGACCGGCACGGCCACGGCGCCCACGGCCTGGCTGCGGCCGTTGCCTGCCTCGGCAGCCGTGACGAAGAAAGACGTCAGGACGATCGCGGTGACCAGAGCGCTCGGGCGGAGAACCGTGAGCCGGTGCATGCGCCCTGGGGCAGCAAGCGCCGTGCCTCCTACACTCGGTGTGACGCATGCGGCTGAGTTTCTTGACAGATCTGTCGTGCGACATCGAGTGGAGCGCCGTCGTTGCCACCGCTCGCCTAGCGGTGTCACCGTGAAGACTCTACAAACCAGTCGGCACTTTCAGCTCGGCATGATGAGCCGGTGCCGGCTTGGCACTTCACGCTATTCTGGAGGAGCCTCCATGGCGAGTTGGCTCGCGCTCGAGAAGCAAGCACCAGAGTTGGCCGCGGCCGGATGGCGTCTTTTTCACAGAGGCCGCGTCGCCATCGGCTTCGTGGCCACGGTCGATCGCCGAGGCGGACCACGACTGGCGCCGTCCTTCATGCCTTCTTCGGCGCCGAGGACGAGGAGTTTCAGACTGCTGGGCATGCCATCGAGGTCCAGGACCCCGACGAACGGGCCTCGGTCCTGCGAGCGATCCCATTCGGAGCGTACAGCGTCGAGGATCCGATCTTCTCCCTCGACCTCCAGCGATGTCTGCACGTGCGCTGGGAGAATGTCGGACGCCCAGACACCCGGGCGATCCGGAAGAACTGGACGGCCGCCTCAGGGATCGTTCGCGAGAGCTCCTGGTCCCTGTCGCAGTCCTGATGGAACCAGTGGTGCCGGCCAGACCGAAGGCCAGAGCGAATCCAATCTCTGCGATCCGGCGTAAAGGGAGGTGTGACGACGTGGCCACGGCCTCACGCGAGATGTTGTCGCTCGCGAACACACAGCGTGGCGATCAGGCCAACCAGCACCGCCAGGGCGGCGGCCAGCCACGCCACCCGGTAGCTGCCCGTGCGATCCACCAGGTAGCCGAACAGTGGAGCGCCGCCCAGTGAACCCACGCCGCCCAGGACGTGGACCCAGGCCACCGCCGAGGCCGCCGAGGCGCGGCCGGCCAGCTCGATGGTGAGCGTCCCGTAGATCCCCGTCCAGGAGAAGGCCGTGAGGCCGAGCAGAATCGCCAGGCCAACCGCTACCGCCATGGAGGTGCCGCGGGGCAGGCTTGCCGCCGCCAGCATGCTCATGAAGGTGAGCACGATGATGATCAGGAGAACCGGCCGCCGAGCGCCGCCGAAGCAGGCATCGCTGAGCAGACCCCAGCCGATCCGGGCGCCGATGGCCGCGACATTGACGAGGGCAAAGAGCCCTGAAGCGAGGACGAGCGGAAAATCCAGCGCCTCGTGGAGGAAGAGCACCAGATAGACCGTCGAGGCGTACTGCGCCACGATCTGGCCGTTGTAGGTCAGCGCGAGAAGCCACAGGCGGCGGTCGGTCATGAGGTCGCGCAACGGGCGCACCGCAGCCGTAGCCGACTCACCCTCCCGCGGAGGATCGAAGTAACTGGCGGCGATCAGCCCGGTCCCCACCAGCGCCATGAAGCCGGCCAGCTCGTAGGCCGCGCGCCACCCCCACGCGGTGGCCGCCCATACCCACACCGTCGCGGCGAGCACTCCGCCGACCGGAACGCCCGTCTGACGGATGCCCATGGCGAACCCTCGCCGCCGGTGTGGGAACCAGCGCATCACGGCGGCGCTGCCGGCGGGGTTCTGGACGCCCGTGCCGAGCCCCAGGAGAAAGCCGGTGACGAGGAAGGCCCCGAACGAACCGACCAAGGTGGCCATGAGCGCCGCCGCGCCCGTGATGAGGCCGGAGGCGATGAGCACGCGTCGCTCACCGATCCGATCGGCGACGCGCCCTCCGACCAAGGCCACCCAGGTCGCGCTGAGATAGAGCGAGGTCTGAACCAGCCCGACCTCGGCCCGGCTGATCGAGAACTCCGCCTGGAGCAACGGCGCGATCGGCCCGATGGCCGAGGTCACCGCCGCCGACGCGGCCTGCGTGAAGGTGGTGATGCCGAGCGCGTACCAGCGGTAGCGGGCCTGGTCCTGGCGGAGCCGGGTGAGCGCCGCCCATGCGAGCGGTCGCGCCATCAGCCCGTCACGCGGACGCTCTCGTCACGCCGGAGGTTGATGGCTACGCGGTGAGGTGATGCAGGGCCAGGCCGGGGCGGGGCCACTCGAAGGAGACCAGCGTTCCGCCCATCGACAACGTCGCGAAGGCGGTGCGGAGGTGGCGGCCGCCGAAGCACACATTCGTCACCATCATGTCCGGCAGCATGTACTGATCCACGCGGCTGCCGTCGGGCCAGATGTCGCTCACCGCACCCGTGATGAGCGTGGCCACGCAGATGTGGCCGTCGCTGTCGACGGCCAGCGAGTCGAACATCTGATAGCCGCCGAGTCCGGCCACGACCGTGCCCTTCTCGCCGCGGTACGGTCCGTTCGCCGACTCGATCTGGCCGGGCGCCGAGAGCTGGAACGCCCAGCAGCGCGCGGTGGGCGTCTCGACCACGTAGAGTGTCTTCTCGTCGGGCGAGAGGCCGATGCCATTGGGCCGCTCGAGCGGGAAGATGGCCTCCTTGATCATCGAGCCGTCAGCCTTCGCATAGTAGACGACCCCCCGGTCCATGTCGCGCTCGCGCGTCTTGCCGAGATCGGTGAACCAGAAGCCGCCGGCGCGGTCGAAGACGAGGTCGTTCGGCCCGCGCAGCTTCTGACCGTCGCACGCGTGGTACAGCGTCTCGAACTTACCGGTGTCGGAATCGACCACCTGGATGCTCCCGCCGGCGTAGTCGTCGGACTGGGCGATGGGGAACAGCTTGCCCGGCCGCTCGACGAACTTGAGGCCGCCGTTGTTCGTCACGTAGATCTTGCCGCCCGGCCCCATGGCCGCGCCGTTGGGGCCGCCGCCGAGCTTGGCGATGACGTGGATCTTGCCGTCGGGCGTCACGCGGGACAAGGTCTGCCGGGCGATCTCGACCAGGATCACCGAGCCATCCGGCATGGCCACCGGCCCCTCGGGGAAGCGCAACCCTGAAGCCACCTGCGTGAACCTCGGCGTGATCTTCGTCATCGTGTCTCCTCGAGGGCCTGACGTGGTGGCCCGACCGGCGCGATCGAGCCCGAGCGGCGGCCGATCGCGCTGGCGGGACTTCGTTCGCCGTAGAGACGTGGCTAGACCGTGTGGAGGATCTCCGTGGTCGCCATCTCTGGGGTCAGGCTCTCGCGCCAGTCGGCGTCGCGCGGGACCACGCCTTCGGTGGCCCGGATCGCGTAGTACGTCGGATTGATCCCGCGCGGCGTGCCGCCTTCCTGAACCGTCCTCACCGCCTGCAGAAGGAGTCGCCGCGCCTGGATGATGGCCTTGTCCGCCGGCCCCAGGTGCTCCCGGCTGCGATCGACGATGCGCCCCATGCTTTCCTGGATGGCTCGGTCCTGGACGTTGACGCCGTCGATTCCCGTGAAGCTCTCCGTCTTCTGGACCTGTCGATCCAGGAGGTAGTTGTTGTCTCGGTTGCGCTTGCCGCGGAAGGTGGTCTGGTCAACGTCCAGCCGACCGTTGCCCAGGCGTCGTTCGAGCCGGTCGTCCTCGGTCAGGGGCGCCTCGGTCGCGCTGTACTCCCAGTTGAACACCATGGTGTTCTCGTCATCCATGGGCACCCAGATGTGACCGGCCACGGCGGGGAGCCCTCCTTCGGTGCGCGAGGGGCGGATCTGATGGAACGGCATGACGAACTGGTACGTACGGATGTACACGTCCTGCCCGAGGGGGCGAATCCCCACGTACTGGTAACCGTAGTCGGTGAGATCCACGATCAGGGTCGGCGCCTTGCCCCGCACGAAGGGATCGGTGGGCTTGAATCCGGGGCGCTTGGTGTTGGTGGTCAAGACCCGGTGCAGGATCGGCGCGTGCGAGGTGTCCACACCGCCTTCGAGGCCCTGCAACCAGTTGCTCTCCTGGACGACCTTCGACACGTGACGGTGCGTCGCCGGCACCTGCGTCCAGGCGAAGGTGGGCAGGGGGGGCTGGCAGCTCCGGCTGGTCCCATGTAGGCCCAGATGACGCCCCCCACCTCCACCATCGGGTAGGCGGTGATGCGGATCTTGTGCTTGAAGCTCAGCTCGTCGGGCTCGTTCATCATGTCGACGCAGCGGCCCGTCACGTCGAACTTCCAGCCGTGGTAGACGCAGCGCAAGCCGCACTCTTCGTTGCGGGCGAAGAACAGCGACGCCCGCCGGTGGGGGCAGAACTCGTCGAGGAGGGCGAGACGGCCTGTCGTATCGCGAAACGCCACCAGCTCTTCACCCAGCAGCTTCACGCGCACCGGGGGACAGTCGGGCTCCGGCAGCTCCCATGCGAGCAGTGCGGGAATCCAGTAGCGACGCATGGTGCTCCCCATCGGGGTGCCGGGAGCGACGCGGGTCAACAGCGCGTTCTCTTCGCGTGAGAGCATGCTTCAGTCCTCCTTCGGCGTCGCGGTCATCTCCCAGGTCATGGCGAGAGTATCGCCGATGGCGGCCGCCGCGTCACTGAGATGGGGGGCCTCGAAGGGCCCCCCAAGCCCCGACCCCTGACGCTCGGGGCGCCCGGCGCAGCCGGGCCGCCCCTCGACCTCCCGCGCTCGTCGTTCCGCAAACGAACCCGGGCCGCTTTTCGATTGCGACTGATTCACTCGTCCCAGTGGCTCCGTGAGTGCCGTTCGCTCGGTTACTATCGCGGGATGCGGTCGATGAGCAGAAGGGTGGCCGGTTCGAGGCCGTTCGAGGGATGAGGCGCCGGATCGAGACACTGTCAGCCGCCGAGGCACGTCGAATCGCTCTCGCGGCCCAGGGCTTCGACGGCATCCGGAACGAGACGCGGCCGACACCGCGGCGGCTCATCGCACGCTCGATCGACTCGGACTCCTCCAGATCGACTCCGTGAACGTGCTCGTCCGCTCGCACTATCTCCCGCTGTTCTCGCGCCTGGGCGCCTACGACGCGGCCCATCTCGATACCGCCGCGTACGCGGGCCACAACGGGCGCTGTTCGAGTACTGGGGCCACGAGGCCTCGCTGCTGCCCGTGGCCCTCCATCCGCTCCTGCGCTGGCGCATGGCGCGGGCCGAGCAGGGCCTCGGCCTCTATCGGACCCTCGCGCAGCTCGGCCGTCGTCGCCGCGCCTACGTCCAGGCGATCCTCGCCGAGGTGGCCGAGCGTGGCCCCTTGACGGCGTCCGAGCTGAGCAGCGGCGGGCGGGGCCGCGGCTCGTGGTGGGGCTGGAGCGAGGGCAAGACGGCGCTGGAGTGGCTCTTCTGGAGCGGCCAGGTGACCACGGCGGCGCGCCGCCGCTTCGAGCGCGTCTACGATCTGACCGAGCGCGTGCTTCCACCGACGATCCTCGCCGCGCCGACCCCGAGCGAGGAGGACGCGCACCGGGCCCTGGTGGGCATCGCGGCCCGGGCGCTCGGCGTGGCCACGGCGCGCGATCTGCGCGATTACTTCCGCCTCGACGCGACCGATACGAGACCGCGTCTCGCCGAGCTGGTGGAGGCCGGGGAGCTGATGCCGGTGCGCGTCGAGGGCTGGAAGGATCCCGCCTACCTGCACCCGGCCGCGCGGATCCCGCGCGCGGTCGACGCGCGGGCCCTGCTCTCGCCCTTCGACTCGCTGGTGTGGGAGCGCCAGAGGACGGAGCGCCTGTTCGCCTTCCACTACCGGATCGCTCTCTACACGCCGGCCCATCTGCGCTCGCATGGGTACTATGTGCTCCCGTTCTTGCTCGGGGACCGGCTGGTGGCGCGCGTGGATCTCAAGGCGGACCGCGCCGCGCGCGTGTTGCGCGTCCCATCCGCTCACGCAGAAGCGGGGGCCAATCGGCGCAGAGTCGCGGCCGCGCTCGTCCCCGAGCTGCGCGCCATGGCGGCGTGGCTCGGCCTCGACCGGGTCGAGACGTTTGCCCGCGGCGGCTTGCTGCGCGCGGGACGCTATCGCTGTGTAGCCTGGCGGCACCCCGAGCGCGTCGGCCATGCGCGACCGATGGTAGCATGCTCACACTCTGACGACAGGGGACCCGCCCATGCTTCGTGACGGTCCGAGCGCGCACCTACCGCTTCCTGCCCGGCATCCCGGCGTTCTCGTCCGGAGTCGTCGCCGCCACCGGATGGGAGATCGTCCACGCGACGCTCCGCGTGCCCGTGCCGTGGCGCGATGGATTCGCGCAGATCGAGCGCCATCTGCGCGCGCAGGGCCGCCCGCGCACCGCGCTCTGTGCGGCATCGAGCTGCGGAGTCCGGCGCCCTTCACCTTCGAGGGATTCGATACCTTCAACCAGGGCTACCGCGCTCTGCTCGCTGACTGGCAAATCCTCGTCGACGACGAGAATCCGATTCCGCGAACGAACGTGGCGCCGGTGATCGCGGCACCGGCGGAGCCGTCGCTCTACGGATTCGCCTACACCGATCCCGGGGGCCACGCCGATGCAGACCTTCGTGGTGGCGGGGGCGGGGGAGATGCGGGATCGGACGCGAGGCGCCGCAGGGCATCGTTCGCCTCGGCGACACGTCTCCCGAAGCCATGCGAGAGAAGGCGCGCTTCGTGATGGGCGTCATGCAGGACCGATTGCGCGCGCTCGGGGAGTGGAGCCGGGTGACGGCGATCGACGTCTACACCGCGTTGCCCATCGACGGCGCCCTGCTGGACGAGATCCTCCGGCCGGCGGGCGCCGCCGCGATTCACGGCATCCGCTGGTTCCCGAGCCGTCCGCCTATCCAGGGTCTCGAGTTCGAGGTGGACATGCGCGGCGTCGCCCGCGAGCTCATCGATCTGAAAGGAGGAGCGAGCATGGAAACCCTGCGCGTGGACCGGGCGGCCAACGGCGTCGTGACCCTCACGCTCAACCGCCCCGAGAAGAAGAACGCCATGAACGGGGCGATGTTCAACGAGCTGCTCGCGGTGTTCCGGGAGGTCAACGACTCCACCTCGGACCGCGTGCTCGTCGTGACGGGAGCCGGCGACGCGTTCTGCTCGGGCGCCGACCTCGGCGACCGCGGCAAGGACACGCGCCACCCGCTGGCGCGGCTCCGCTGGGTGGCGGACATCGTGCTGACCCTGCACCGGATTCCCAAGCCGGTCATCGCCAAGGTCAACGGCGTCGCCGCCGGCGCGGGGATGAACCTCGCGCTGGGCTGCGACCTCATCGTCGCCTCCGAGACCGCGCGCTTCTCGGAGATCTTTGCCCGCCGGGGTCTCACCATCGACTTCGGCGGCTCGTGGCTCCTGCCCCGGCTGATCGGGATGCACCGGGCCAAGGAGCTGGCCTTCTTCGCCGACATCATCTCCGCGAAGGAGGCGGCGGAGTTCGGGCTCGTCAACCGGGTGGTGCCGGCGGATCAGCTCGATGCGTTCGTCGACGACTGGGCCGGCCGCCTGGCCGCCGGCCCGCCCATCGCGCTCTCGATGACCAAGCGCCTGCTCACCAACTCCTTCGCCATGTCCATGGACGAGGCCCTCGAGGCCGAGGGCATGGCGCAGTCGGTGAACTCGGGAACGGAAGACGCCCCGGAGGCCATCCGCGCGTTTCTAGAGAAGCGCGAGCCGCGCTTCAAAGGGCGCTGACGGACGAGTCCGCTCCGACCGTTGGAGGCCATGTCGGGAGAGTTGCGAGACAAGGCGTGAGATCGGAGGGCGCGCCGGCTGTAACGCGTGCCCGAAGCGTGGTTCGGAGCTGCCAAAGCAAGCGCAAAATCGAGGGGCGCCACGGCTGTGCCGGGGCGCCCCGAGCGTCGGGGGGAATGGGGGGCCCTTTCGAGGCCCCCCTTCTCAATACAGTCCGGAGGTGCCGACCCAGCCGGTTTCCGAGACGTCGACCGTCACGTTGTCGGGGCCGCTGTACTTCACCTCGACGTTGCCGCCGTGACGGCGGGCCGTGGCCCACGCCCAGCGCCTGGTTGATGTCGTCGCGGGGCTTTGAGCCGGCCGCGGCGAGCTTCTCGGTGATCTCCTCCAGGCTCTCGACCTGGAAGCCGATGTGGTGGATGCCGCTCCAGCCCGTGCCGCGCTCGACGCCGGCCACCGCGTCGTTCTTGAAGTTGAGGATGGCCAGGTTGAGGTCGCCGTCGCTCAGGTAGTAGCCCCGGGCCCCGGGGCCGTCGATCTTGGCGATCTCCTTCATGCCGAAGACGTCGATGTAGAACTTGGCGGTGCCGTCCACGTCCTGGGTCGAGAGGGCGATGTGCTTGATCTTGGGCATGACGTCTCTCCTCTAAGCGGGTTTGCGCCGCGCGTCCCGTGCCTGACTGGGCACGTTACGCCAGAGACGCCGAAAAGGCCAGTCCCTTGGCGGCCGGGGCCGGTCCACCGGCCCGGCCGATGGCAGACGACGCGCTAGAGCCAGCCGGCGCGCCGGAAGCGCCAGAACAGGTAGATGTCGATGGCGGCCATCAGCCCGAGAGTGACGGGATAGCCGTGCGACCACCGCAGCTCGGGCATGTGCTCGAAGTTCATGCCGTACACGCCCGCGATCATGGTCGGCACCGCGACCAGGGCCGCGTAGGCGGCCAGGCGCTTGGTCGTCTCGTTCTCCTGCATCGTCACCAGCGAGAGGTGGACCGACATGGCCGTGGTGGCCATCTCTCGGATGGAATCGATGGTCTGGTTGATCCGCAGCAGATGGTCGTAGACGTCGCGGAAGTAGTCCTGGAGCCCGGCGCAGACCTCGGGCACACGGCCGCCGTAGAGCTTGCCGGTGGCCTCGTGGAGCGGCCCCACGGCGTGCTTGAGGGTCACGAGCTTCTGCTTGAGGGTGTACAGGGCCTCGAGGCTGGCCCGGCCAGAGCCGCGCGTGAAGATCTGCTCCTCCAGGCTCTCCAGCTCGCTCTCCAGCGCATCGAGCACGGGGAAGTAGCGGTCCACCACCGCGTCCACGAGCGCGTACAGCACGTAGCCCGCGCCGTGACGGAGCAGCGCGGGCTCGCGCTCGCAGCGCGCGCGCACGTCCGCGAAACCGCGCTGGGTGCGGCTGCGCACCGACAGGACGTAGTTGGAGCCCACGAAGACGTTGACCTCGCCCACCGAGAGGCCGTCGGAGCCGACCTCGACGGTGTGCAGGACGACGAACAGCGAATCGCCGTACTCCTCGACCTTGGGCCGCTCGTGGCCGTGATGGGCGTCCTCCACCGCCAGCTCGTGCAGGCCGAACTCGTGCTGCATCGCGTCGAGCTCGTGCGCGTCGGCGTCGTTGAGCGCGACCCACACGAAGCACCCGGGCCGCCGCAAGTACTCGGAGATCTTGTCGGCCGGGATGTCGGCGAGCTTCCGGCCGTCCTCGTAGGCGGAGCAGTTCACGAGCATGAGGACGTCCTCCGGCCGGGATCATAGCAGGCGATTCCGGGAGTCGCGCGCGCCGGGTTCGTCCGTGGCTACCGCCCGTAGTCCTGCTATCCTGCCGCCATGAACCTCTTGCGTCCGCTGGACCGGAACCTCGTCGTCAACGGCTTGCGGCTCCACTGCCTCGACTGGGGCGGTGAAGGGCGCACGCCCCTCATGCTCCTGCACGGCTTCACCGGGCACGCCCACGCGTGGGACACGCTGAGCATCGCCCTGCAGCCGCACTTCCACGTCTACGCGCTCGACCAGCGGGGGCACGGCGAGAGCGACCCGGCGGATGTGTACAACCCCATCGTCGCCTTCGACGACATCTCCGGCGTCCTCGCCCAGCTCGGGCTGACCTCGCTCGTCCTGGTGGGCCTCTCGATGGGAGGCCGCAACGCGATGTACTTCACCGCCAAGCGGCCGGAGGTCGTGCAGAAGCTGGTGATCGTCGACATCGGTCCGGAGATCAGCCGGCGCGCCAGCCAGCCCTCGTCGGGGCCTCCCGAGCCGGACACCTGGGAGAGCATCGAGCAGGCGGCCCAGCACCTGTACCGCAGCAATCCGTATCCCGGCATCCACTACTACCGGTGGGTCGTGTCGCACAGCCTCCGCCAGCGCCCGGACGGGAAGATCGTGTGGGGCTGGCACCCCAGCATCAAGGAGCGGCGCACCCAGGCGGACGTCGACTGGTGGGCGCTCCTGAAGTCCATCACCCCGCCGACCCTGGTGCTTCGCGGAGAGAGCAGCCCCGTGCTCGACCGGGACGTGGCGGAGCGGATGGGGCGGGAACTGCCGAACGGTCGCTTCGTGGAGATTCCGCGGGCGGTGCACACGCTTGCACGAGGACAATCCCGACGCCGTCCTCGCGATCCTGAAGGAATTCCTCAGGTTCTGACTAGATGGGGGGCCCCGACATGGCCCCCCATGCCCCCGACGCTCGGGCCCCCGGCGCAGCCGGAGCCCTCGATAGCCGGCGCTTGGAGTGGCCCGACCTTGGCTGGGGCGCTCCTCGATTTCGGCGCCGGCCTTAGCGGTTTTCAGGCGCGGGCGGCCAGGGAGGGCGCGGCGGCGCCGAAGACGGGGTTGTCGGTCTTGTCGATGAGCGACTCGTCGCCCTCGGTGGGAAGCATCTCGGCGTAGTTCTGGGCCCCGTCGATGTCCTTCTCCCACACCTCGCGCGGCAGCTCGTACAGCACCTCGATCCCGTGACCATCGGGATCGGAGATGTAGACGCTGTGGGTCATGCCGTGGTTGACGCGCCGGTGAAAGGTCACGCCCTTGCTCTGGAGGAAGGCCAGTTGCTTGAGCCACGACTCGCGGTCGGGCCACGCGATCGCCACATGGTTGATTCCCACGCGGCTCGGCATCAGATCCCAGCGCTCGGGTTCCCCGTCGGCGGCCTCGCTCTTGGGAACCTCGCACAGGGCGAGGTCGTGATGGGTGACGTCCCCGTGGGCATCGACGCCGCTGTAGAAGCGCATCTTGGGCCGTGTCCGTCCGGGGATCGACTTCAGCTGCGCGACGCAGTGAAAGCCCAGGATCTCGGTCCAGAAGCGATGCGACACGTCGAGATCCTTCACGTTGAGGACCAGGTGGTTGACCCCGCGCGGCGTCTGGGCCTGGGCCGGGGGTGCGGGAGCGTGCAGGTCGTCTTTCGCCATGGTGCCCTCCAAGATTCGATGAGAGCGGACAGTTCTGGGCGGCCGCCGTGGCCGCCTTGTGCCGTCCATTGTAAAGCAAGCGGCGCCGTGGTTCCGAGAGCCATTGGGAGCCGCGCCCTGCTGGGGTAGTGTAGCCGCGCAGTCCATCACCTCGCGGGACCGGCCGGGGCTCCCGGCTCGTCCACGTTGCCGGGGGACGTCCGAGCGGACCATGAAGGAGGATCGCCGATGGCCACCGTCGAGTTGAGCCCGGAGCATCTGAAGCAGTTCATCGGACGACGCCAGGTCTCGACCGACGTCGTCACGCCAGGCCCCGCCAACCAGCTCCGCCTCACGTTCGTGCGTGATGAACCCGAGTTGCAGCCCGGTGATCCGCTTCCGCCCGGCTGGCACATCCTCTACTTCCTCCCCCGGTTCCCGTCGGATCAGCTCCGGCCCGACGGGAGCCCTGCCGAGACGGGGGTGGTCCCCCCGATGCCCTTGCCGCGCCGCATGTTCGCCGGCGAGCGGCTCCGCTTCCACCGGCCGATTCGCATCGGCGAGACGCTCTCGCGTGAGACCGAGCTGAAGGACATCGCGCTCAAGACGGGAGGCACCGGCACGCTGGTGTTCGCCACGGTCGTCAGTCGCATCGTGGGAGCCGACGGCCTCGCGCTCGAGGAGGAGCGCCGCACGGTCTTTCGCGAGGAGGTGAAGGCCGGGGAGCGAAACCAGGCGCCGCGGCGCGAGGAGGCACCGGTCGACGTCCCGTGGCGGCGGCGCGTCGTGCCCGATCCCGTCCGGCTCTTCCGCTTCTCCGCGCTGACCTTCAATAGCCACCGCATCCACTACGATCGGCCGTGGGCCATGGACGTCGAGGGCTATCCCGGTCTCGTCGTGCACGGCCCCTTCACCTCGACGATGCTCATCGACTTCGCGCGCGATCACAATCCCGGGCGAACGTTCCTGACCTACACCACCCAGGCCCGCGCGCCGCTGTTCGATACTGCCCCCTTCGAGCTGCGGGGCCGACCGAGCGCCGGATGGCCGCGGGCTGCGAGCTATGGGCGGTGACGCCCGAAGGAACGGTGGCCATGAGCGCCCAGGTGGAGTTCGCCTGAGATCGAGGCGGCGCGGTCACCGCGCTCCGTGAGGTGCGCGGCGGTCAGGGCATCGGGATGCCGCGGCGGGCCAGTTCGCCCTCGAGGTCGAGCGCGCGGGTCCCGACCGAGGTGCCGCCGGGCACCGTCCAGAAGACCTCGAACTCCAGCCCATCGGGATCCTTGGCGTAGAGCGACAGGCTCACGCCGTGATCGGACGACCCCACCAGCGCGCCGGCCTCGATGAGGCGCTGCCGCGCGCGCACGAGGTCGGTGATGTCGGCGACTTCCCACGCGGAGTGGTACATGCGGGCCACGCGCTCGTTGGGCGGCGCCGCGCCCGTCTGCTCGAACAGGCCGAGGTGGTGGTCGTCCGAGCTGCCCGGGATTCTCAGGAACGCTCCGCGCGGCATCTGGTGCTTCACCTCGAAGCCCAGCACGTCGCGGTAGAAATGGACGCTGCGCTCGACGTTGGACACCCAGAGGACCAGGTGCTGCAAGCGCTTGAGACCGATGCCGGTCGTGGCGGTCGTGGTGGTCATGGTGTCACCTCCCGGGAATCAGTGCCCGGCGTCTCAGCGGCCGGTGGTGGGTTCGTCGACGCTCACGGTGATGCCCACGCAGGCGATGAGGGCGTCGCTCCCCGGCACCTTCAGGCCGCCGGCGACGGCGTGGACGGTCACCTCGCCGTGCGGCAGCTCGCGCCGCACGCGCTCGACGTCGACGGCGCCGGGGTTGGGCACACCGACGGTGACGTCGACGAGCATCTTGCCGCCGCGCTCGCGGACGTCCTGAAAGAACGGCAGACTCGAGTGCCGGATGGCGTCCGACACCGCGCGGCACGCCGCGGTCGTGGAGTCATTGCCGTGAACGTCCACGCCCATCCCGAACTCGAGGACCATCCGTTTCGCGCTCACTCGTTCCCTCCGCCCGGTGGGCCGGCTGACGAATCACTGTGGGTCAGGCTACCACGCCCGCCACGCCGGATCGCCGCTCAGCGCGCGATCGGTCATGGCGTCACTCTCCTACTGAAGGAGCAGGCGGGTCAGCTCGTCGGGCTGACTCAGCATCGGGGTAGTGGCCGGTGTCCAGCTCGTGCCAGGCCGCCTTCAGGCGCTCGGCCGTGCGGCGCTGGTGCGTCTCCGGAGGGTTGAGGCTCCGACGGCAGCGGATGACGATGGCCGGCCAGGCCTGCTCCCAGAAATTCGCCAGCTCCATGGGTGCTTCCAGCGCGGCCACCGGATGCGGCGTGTAGCGGGCCAGCGCCCAGGCGCGCGTCGTGGGGTCGAGATCGGCGAACATCCGCTGCTCCGCATCGGCGCGGCTGGGGCCCGTGACCAGGTCCGTGCGCTGGGGAGGGGACGGCCGGTTCACGATCTTTCCCACTTCTTCGCCGGGGAGCAGCGCCAGGGCATCGACGAAGACCAGGCGGCCGATGCGCTCGCGCGCCTGTTCCGCCGCCCGGCAGATCACCATGCCGCCGGCGCTGGTGCCCACCAGCACCACATCGCGGAGATCCTCGAAGAACAGGAGCTCGGCCACCTCGCGCGCCTGGGTGCTGACGGTGATGCCCGGTCGAATCAGGTGATGACGCTCGGCGCACCCGTCCAGGGTCGGCGCAGACACGAGATGCCCGGCCTTCCGGAGTCGCTCCGCGACGGGATTCCAGATCCAGCTTCCCTGATACGCTCCGTGGACGAGCACGAACGTCGACATGGATCCTCCTTGGCGTGATGTGCGGGTCATTATAGTCGCCGCGGAAGCCCTCCGGGCCGGGCCTCACGAGGGCTCGCACACCTTTCGCGCGGATGGATCGAGGAGCAGGGGACATCAGCGCCGGCCCAGCTCCTTGAGGGCGCGGTCGCGATACGTCCAGGTGAAGATCCTGTCCGCCGACAGGAACTCCGTGTACTTCAGGTAGCCGAGGTCCGCGTTCAGCTTCTGCATGCTGTCCAGGCTCGAGGCGTCCAGCTCGAGGTTCGGGTCGACCACGTGGGGGCGCGCCTTCTTGATGACCTCGCGCTTGGCCCCCGTGTACTTGACGATGATGTCCACGTTGCGGTCCTCGGACCAGCCCTTGCCGCCGTCGGCGGCGAGATCGCGCACCGCCCGGACGTACCCGACCATCACGCGGTTGGCGAGGTCGCCATTGGCCTTCGCCCACTCGGCGTTCCAGAACGCGGCCGTGATGGGAACGGCCTTGGCATTGGCCGGACGGGGCAGGGGGCGCACGCCGACGCCCTTGTCCTCGGCGATGGTGGGGAACGGCTCGGTGAGGATGGCCGCGTCCACGGCGCCCGACTCGAGCGCGGGCACCATGTCGGGGAACGGCATGATCTTGATCTGCACGTCCTTGATGGTCAGGCCATCGCGGCGGAGCACCTGGTCGAGCATCCACTCCACGGCGGCCCCTTTGGTGTTCAGGGCCACCGGGCGACCCTTCAGATCCGCGATGCGCTTGACCTCGGATCCCCACACGGCCTTGCGGACGGTGAAGTAGTCCTCGAGGTAGCCCATGTGAAGCGGCGCCACGAACTCGACGGGCAGCTTGGCGGCCACCGCGTTGAACCCGGCGGCGCCCATGCCGGCGCCGCCCATCTGCAGCTGCCCCGTCGCCACCTGGCTGGTGATCTCGGCGCCGCCTGGCAGCCGGACCATCTGGACGTTGACGCCGGCCGGTGTCAGGTAGCGGTCGGCCAGCAGGAACAGCACGGCAAACGAGTCGGACGGGATGTAGCCGATCTTGACGCTCGGGGCTTGCGCGGTGACGCCGTCGAGCGTCACCGTCATGGCGATCACGGCCACGAGCGACACGAGCGCCACCTTGCGAAGTGTCTTCATCGACGTTCTCCTCCAGTGATCGTCTGTCGATTCCGTCGTGTGATGGTGCTCGCGGCCGGCGTCTGCCGACCACGTCCCGCGGCGTGTCATGTCCTCATGATCAGTCGATCTCGTCCTGCCAGGCCAGCGCGCGCCGCTGGAGCGCGCCCAGGCCGCGCGTGAGCAAGAGGCCCAGCGCGCCCACGAGCGCGAACGCACCATACATCTCGGTGGTGCTCAGCATCTGCCAGTGGCGGTACACGAGGTGGCCGAGACCCGACTTGGCGGTGATGAACTCCACGGCGACGATGGCGACGAGGGCCAGACCCAGGCCGAGTCTCAGGCCGGTGAAGATCGACGGCAGCGCCGCAGGCAAGATCACCTTCCGGAATAGCCGCCCGCCATGCGCTCCGTAGTTGTGGCCGACTTCGAGAAGCCGCGGGTCCATCGTCTGCACCCCGGCCATGGTGCTGATGACGATCTGGAAGAACGCCGAGAGGGCGCCGGTGAGCACGAAGGCGGGCTCACCGACACCGAGCAGGATGAGCAGGAAGGGCAGGAGCGCGATCTTCGGGACGGGATACAGGAAGGCGATGTACGGATCGATGGCGTCGCGGACGGGCCGGGCCATCCCCATGAGCAGGCCGAGCGGCACGCCGGGGATCGCGGCAATGGCAAAGGCCCCGGCCAGCCGCATCACGGTGGTGAGCGTCTCCGCGCCGAGGTCCTGGCCGACGAAATGATGCGCGAGGAACGATCCCACCGCCGTCGGCGGCGGGAAGTACCGGGGGGAGAGGATCGCGAGCCGGGAGGCCACCTCCCAGAGCGCGAGGAGGACGAGCGGAACGGCGAGGGCCACGTCAGTGCCCGCTCACGTCCTGGACCCAGGGCAGGAGCCGCGTACGAAGGGCGGCCAGCCCGTAGGACAGAGCGCCCCCGAGGAGCGCGATGACGAAGAACGTCGCGTACATGTCCTCGACCTTCAGGACCTGCCAGGAGAGCCAGAGGAGCGCGCCGAGCCCGCGGCTGGCCGCCAGGATCTCCACGGCCACCGCGACGATGAGCGTGTACCCGAGGCCCAGGCGGAGCCCGGTGAGGATGAAGGGCAGCGCGGCCGGCAGCAGCACGGCGGCGAAGAGCCGCCGGCCACGGGCGCCGTAGTGGACCGCGGCCTCGACGATGAGCCGATCGATCTGCCGGACGCCGTGCGAGGTCGTGAACGCGATGAGGAAGAATGCCGTGACGGCGATGGTGACGACGGCGGCCGCCTCACCCCGCGGCAGGACGAAGCTCGCGAGCGGGAGGAACAGCACGCTCGGGATGGGATAGATCACCGCGAAGACCGGATCGAGCCCCTCGCGCAGGCGCCGCCAGAAGCCCATGGCCAGACCCACCGTCACGCCGAGGACGGCGGCCAGCGCGAAGGCCCAGCCGATGCGCATCAGGGTTGCTGACGCGTGAGTCCACAGCGTGCCGTCGGCGGCGAGGCGGCGGAGATGGACGAGGATCGTCGACGGGCGCGGGAAGAACGCTTCCCGCAGCAGACCCGTCGCGCTTGCCCACTCCCAGGCGGCGAGCACGACGAGAGGCGAGGCCAGCGCGATCCAGTGCTCCGCCAGCCGCTCGACCCCACCCCTCACGGCGCGTTCCCTCCGCGCTCCTCGGCCATGGCGCGGACGACCTCCTCGCGCAGGTGGGACCAGATCTTCTCGAGCAGGGTCCCGTACTCCTGCGACCCGCGGACCTCGAGCCCGCGCGGCCGGCCGAGCGACACGGGGAAGACCTGGCTCACGCGCCCGGGACGCGCGGTGAGGAGCACGACGCGATCGCCCAGGAGCAGCGCCTCCTCCAGCGAGTGCGTGACGTAGATCACCGTCTTGCCGAGCGTGGACCAGATGCGCAGCAGCTCCTCCTGCATGATCGTCCGGGTCTGCGCGTCGAGGGCGGCCAGCGGCTCGTCCATCAGGAGCACCTCGGGGTCGTTGGCGAGCGCGCGGGCGATCCCCACGCGCTGCTTCATGCCCCCCGAGAGCTGATGCGGGTAGTGGCCGGAAAACTGCGTGAGCCCGACCATCGCCAGCATTTCCCGCGCGCGCGCCTCCCGCTCGGGCCGGGCCACGCCTCGGTTCTCGAGGCCGAACGTCACGTTGGCGAGGACCGTCCGCCAGGGCAGGAGCGCGTGTTCCTGAAACACCATCGCCGTCAACGGAGTTCCCGGTCGGTCGGCGTGGATCTGGACCTCGCCCGCGCTCTGCGGGAGCAGGCCGGCCAGCACGCGGAGCAAGGTCGACTTGCCGCTGCCGCTCGGCCCGACGATGCACAGGAACTCGCCCGCCACCACCTGCAGCGAGATGCCCTCGAGCGCCGTCACGGTCGCCCCGCGACTCGCGAACGTCACGCTGACGTCGGCCACCAGCACTTTCGGAGGGCGTGTGGACATCGGTCTCCCGGGCCGCCGCGGCCCGGCGGCGCGGCGATTCTGCCTGAGCGATGCCGATCCTTCAAGCGGAGCATCCCCCACGTTTTGCCGCCCCGCGAGGCCGATTCCGGGCGCCGCTCGCGCCTTGTGCGCTATGGTGAGGCGCAGTTCGGAGGACGTGGGGCAAGGAGAGGCGAGCATGAGCGAGCTGACGGCCGGACGCGCGGTGATCGAGCTCTTGAAGGCGGAGCAGGTGCGGTACATCTTCGGGATCGTCGGGTCGACGTTCCTCGACATCCTCGACGCCCTCTACGACGACCGCAGCGTGGAGTACATCAACGTGCGCCACGAGCAGGCCGCCGCCTTCATGGCCGATGGACTGGCGCGCGTGACCGGGCATCCCGGTGTCTGCCTGGTGACGAGCGGACCCGGCGCGACCAATCTTCTGACCGGCGTGGCCGCCGCGCACGTGGCGCATTCGCCCGTGGTCGTCCTCGTCGGCGGGGTGTCTCTCGAGCACTACCAGAAGGACGCGTTCCAGGACTACGACCTGGTGAGCATGTTCCGCCCGGTGACGAAGCTCGCCGTCCAGATCACCAAGCCCGAGCGGATTCCGGAGCAGCTGCGCTCGGCGCTGCGCGCGGCCATGAGCGGCCGTCCGGGACCGGTGTTCGTGGAAATTCCGAGAGACGTCCTGAACGAACAGGTGCTGCAGATGTCCGCCGTCGCCCCTGACCACTATCGGATCACCCATCCGCTGCCGCCCCACCCGGACGCCATCCGCGAGGCCGCGCGCGTGCTGCGGGGAGCCGAGCGGCCGCTCATGCTGGTGGGAGGGGGAGTCACGCGGGCCGAGGCCAACGACCTCGTCGTTCGTCTGAGCGATCAGTACGCGATGCCGATGATCACGGCATACGGCCGCAACGACGCGGTGCCCAATGCCCATCCGCTGTACGTCGGGCCGCTGGGCCGCGCGGGGGCACCGGAGGCGGCGGCCGCGTGTCGGCGCGCCGATGTCCTGCTCGTGATCGGTTCGCGGCTCGGCCAGTTCACGAGCCACTTCGACCACCGGTCGATCCGCCCCGAGACGCCCATCATTCAGATCGACGTCGACAGCCGCGACATCGGCCGCTACTACCCGGTGGCCGTGGGCATCCAGGCCGATGCGCGTCTCGCCTGCCAGGCGCTGCTGGACGCCCTCGCGCAGAACGACGCGCGCCCGTTCTCGCCGGCGTGGAGGCAGGAGGCGGAAACCCTGCGGGCCCAGCGCCAGGCCCGGCTCGCGGCGGAGGGCGGACTCGACGCGAAGCCGATGAAGCCTCAGCGCGTGTACGCGGAGCTGCGCCGCGCGCTGCCCGCTGACACGATCGTTACGCTCGACGCCGGCGCCGCGCCCGCCTACGGCTACGACCGCCTGCACCTCACGCGGCCGCGCACCTTCTTCACGCCGCTCGATCTCGGCGGGCTGGGTTTCGCCTTCCCGGTGGCGCTCGGCGCCAAGCTCGGCTGTCCCGACGCCCCGACGCTCGCCATTCACGGCGACGGCGGCTTCCTGATGAACGCGCAGGAGCTGGAGACGGCGGTGCGCCACCGCATCAACGTGGTGACACTGGTCATGAACAACAATTGCTGGGGCTCGGAGAAGGCGTATCAGAAGCACTTCTACGGCGGACGCTACATCGGCTGCGACATCGGCAACCCGCGCTACGACGAGTTTGCCCGGCTGTTCGGGGCGGAAGGCTACTACGTGGACCACCCCGACCAGGTCGGCGACGCCGTCCGCGCGGCGCTGCGTGCCGGCAAGCCCGCGGTCATCGAGATCCCCATCGATCCGGACGAGTTCCCGACTCCGGTCCAGGCCGTGCGCAAGGAGGCCGGCGCCCCGCGAGGCTAGGACCTGTCGGAGGGTCGAGGAGCGCGCCCGGCTTCGCCGGGGCGCGCCGAGCGTTGGGGGGCATGGC
Source organism: uncultured Candidatus Rokubacteria bacterium (assembly GCA_963848005.1). GTDB lineage: Bacteria > Methylomirabilota > Methylomirabilia > Rokubacteriales > CSP1-6 > CAVWFS01. Next base: position 85,478 of record CAWKCA010000004.1, on the reverse strand, counting down.
GGCCGATCTCGGGGCCCCCCATCTCACTAGCCCGGAACGAGACGCTCGCGCAGGTAGTCGCCGATGGCCAAGGTGCAGGCCATGCCCTGCGGGTATCGCCTTGGTCAGGGAGACGAAGGCGTGGATCTGGCCGGGATACTCGCGATACGCGACATCGACCCCGGCCGCGCGGAGCCGATCGGCATACGCGCGGCCCTCGTCGCGCAGCGGATCGAAGCCGGCGGTGATCACCAGGCTCGGCGGTTGCCCCGCCAGATCACGGGCGCGCAGCGGGGAGGCCCGGAGATCCGCCCGGTCCGCCTCCGTGAGGTATTGCTCCATGTACCAGACGATGCGGTCGCGCGGGATGATGTGCGCGTCCTCCAGCTCTCGATGCGACGGCGTGTCGAGCGCGAAGTCGAGGGCGGGGTAAATCAGCACCTGACAGGTCGGGACGGGCCTCCCGCGCTCGTGCGCCAGCTGCGACACGACCGCGGCGAGATTCCCGCCGGCCGAGTCGCCGGCCACCCCGACGCGCGTCGGATCCGCGCCGATCTCGCGCCCGTGCGATCGGAGCCAGCGGTAGGCGGCCACGCTGTCCTCCACCGCCGCGGGAAACTTGTGCTCGGGCGCCAGCCGGTAGTCCACGGCGACCACCAGTGCGCCGGAGCGCAGGGCGAGCCGCGCGCACAGGCCGTGATGGGTCTCCAGGTCGCCCTGCACCCAGCCGCCGCCGTGGAAGTAGGCGAGCACCGGCCGCGGCGGTCCCGCCGCGCCCACGGAATCGTAGAGGCGTGCTGGCAATGCGCCCGCCGGGCCGGGGATGCTGATGTCTTCGATGCGCGGCAGCGGCGGCGCCGGCTCGTCCATCAGGCCACCATCGTGCGGAGCTGCTGGCGCAGCTCGGGCAGCGGCGGGAAATAGCCCGGCACGCGGATGGACTTGACGAACTCGCCCACGATCTGCGCCTTCGGGTCCATCGTCCGGCCGCCCTGGCTGATGCGGTGGCCCTCGAGGAAGCGCAGCGCCTCCTCCTCGCTCATCGCCGTGTGGGCCAGCTCCAACGTCGGCTTCGTCCGCAGCTCACTCATATCGCCCTCCAGTTGGATGGGGGGCTCCGGGCGCCCCCCAAGCCCCCAAGCGCTCGGGACGCCCCAGCGGAGCTGTGGCGCCCCTCGATCCTCCGCTCGGTTCGTCGGCTAGGAGAGCTTGACGCCGCGGAGGAACTCCGCGCGGGCCGTCCCGCCAGTCATGATGAAGGTCAGGTCGCTCCCGCCGAGGACGAAGCGCGCGCCGAGCTTGACGTACTTCTCCATGGTCGGGTTGTCGTAGATGCCGCCCATGCCCAGGTACTTCCCGTGTTTCGTGCAGGCGGCGAGCACCTTTTCGTACGCCGCGACCACCCGCGGGTCGTCGTACTTCCCGGGGATGCCCATCTCCAGCGTGAGATCGTTGGTGCCGATGAGCAGCACGTCCACGCCGGGCACGGCCGCCATGGCCTCGGCGTTCTCGAGGGCCTGCGGCGACTCGATCATCATCACGAGGATCGTCTCGCGGTTGACGATCTCGGTTGACTCGGCGCGCGGGTAGGGGCGGAAGCCGAGCTGCGCCATGGGGCCGCCCAGCGAACGGTGCCCCATGGGCGGGTACTTGCAGTTGCTCACGAGCTGACGGGCCTGCTCGGCGGTGTCCACGTGCGGGAACACGATGCCCATGGCTCCGGCGTCGAGCAACCGCGTGGCGAGGTAGTGCTCGTAGCCCGGGACCCTGACGAGCGGGGTCACGCCGGCGTCATGGCAGGCCACGGCGATCTGGGCCGCCGTGTCGATGCCCATGGTGTTGTGCTCCATGTCGATGAAGGCCCAGTCGTAGCCGCAGGCCGCGAGCACGCGTCCCATGTCGACGGTGCGAGCCTGACGCAGCCCCATACCGAGGGCAAGCTGCCCCGCCGCCAGCCGCTCCCGCACCTTGTTCGGAATCGACGCCATCGGTCCTTCCCTCCGTCTCGACGCACGCGAGACCGCGGATTCGGCTTCTATGAGCCCTGCGAAGGCTAGCGAGCCTCCCCGGAGTGTCAAGACAATCCGCCGCAGGCCAGGCCTCTCGCGCACTCCGTGAGCGGCGCTTCATCCATCGGCCTTCGGCAGAGGCTGGGCGAACGAGAGAGAGTAGCCGTCTGGATCGGGGAGATGAAAATAGCGCTCGCCCCACGCGGCATCGCGCGGGGGCGCCTCGGGCGTGAACCCCTGGGCCAGGATGTGCGCGTACATCGCGTCGACGTCGTCGACGTAGAAGATGATGCGCACCCAGCCCGGCGACACTCGCGCTTCGAGCTTCGTCAGATTCAGGTATCCCGTTCCGACCCGGAACGATGTGAAGGCGGTCGCCTCGCCCCCGTAGGCCATCGAGAAGCCGAGGGCCTCATAGAAGCGCACGGCTCGGGCCATGTCCCGCGTGACAAGCGTGACAGCACTGATCGAGTGGATCTCCGGCACCTGGGTTCCCCTTTTTCACACGGCAGAACTTTGGGTCGCTCGAAGATCGTGGCACCAACGTTGCCCCCATTCCGGGACCAGTCACGCGGCGAGGGTGATCGAGCGGCGCCGACTCGCGCGAGACACCGCCCTCGCGGCCCGGACCGTAGACCCCGAGAGCCGCTCACGATAGCAGCGTGAGAACGGCGACTAGGACGGGCGCGGGGGCGAATCGTCGGCGTTCGCGACGAGGTCAGCCATCGCGCGCTCGCCGGGTCGCCGCGCTCGCGGAAACCTGCCACCACGCCTGCCCGATCGGGCGCCGGACGGTTCTGGCTGACCTTCCACTTCCCGTCCAGCCGACGCACGAGAATCTCCAGCCCCACGATGCCGCCGAGCTGACGCTCGATGAAGTCGGCCGGGGCGTCGGTCACCTTCCAGGGAGCGGCGCGCTCGCTCTCGTGGCGGTCCGTGAGGCGGCTGACGAAATTGCGCAGCCACGCCACGTCCTCGATCGCGCGCAGCCGACCGTAGGCGTGCACGACGGCATAGTTCCAGGTGGGCACGACCCTGCCGGACTCCTGCTTCGTCGGGTACCACGCGGGCGTGACGTAGGCGTGAGGCCCCGAGAAGATGACCAGCGCCTCCACGTCGCTGCGATGACGCGTGCCAGACGGGATTCGCGCGCGCCACGTGGCCACGAGAGCGTGCCGAACGGTGCCGGCTCCCGTTCGATCTCCATGGGGATGTGATTGGCCACGAGGCCGTCGGGCCCCAGCGTCACGAGCGTGGCCAGGGGATGGCGCCGGATCAGATCGTGGAGCACCGGCACGCGCGTCTCCTGGAAGTGGGGCGGATTGTACATGCATTCCTCCAGAGCGCCCCGGGCGAGGCCCGGCCAAGGGCGCCATATCGGAGCCTCCCAACCTCGCGGAAAATCGAGGGGCGCCACGGCTGTGCCGGGGCGCCCCCGAGCGCTGGGGGGTATGGGGGGCCATGTCGGGGCCCCCCATCCAACTAGATCAGGCCGTAGAACCGCCCGCGTTCTCGCAGGTGATCTTGCGGGTGACCTCGGCCGGCAGGTGCCCGAACTGCTCCTCGATGTACTTCGACGACTCCGGCCACACCCCGTCGCCGTGGGGGTAGTCGGAACCCCACATCAGCGTCTCCACGCCCATGTCCTCGATCAGCTTGGTGCCGATCCGGTCGAACTGGAACGTGCGCCTTGCACTGGCGGCGCCAGTAGTCGCTCGGCTTCATCGTCAGGCCGAGGTCGCGGAAGCGGTCTTCCCACTCGAAGTCCATGCGATCGAGGGCGTAGGGGATCCAGCCGATGCCGCTTTCGCCGAAGGCGATGCGCACGTTGGGGTAGCGCTCGAGGACGGCGGCCCCGATGACCGCGGCCAGGATGTTGACGAGATTCATCTGGAAGCCGGAGACCACGGTGAAGAACGCCGCCCGGCGCGTGCGGCCCGTCTGCGTGTCGAGCTTGCCCGGCGGGAGGGCCGGGAACGTGTGGAAGTGCAGCGGCAAGTTCACGTCGTTGACCGCTTTCCACAGCGGCTCCCACACCGGATGCCACATCGGCTCCATGTCCCACGAGCACGACAGCTCCATGCCGCGCAGGCCGAGCTTGGCCACGCGGTAGATCTCCTTCACCGCGGCGTCGATGTCGCCGTAGGGCAGGCAGGCCAGCCCGATGTAGCGATCGGGATAATGGCGGCAGAAAGCGACGAGCCAGTCGTTGTAGATCTGGAACATCTCGTTGGCGGCCGCGGGATCGTTGAGCCGGGTGGCCGCGCCGAGGATGCCGTAGATCACCTCGGCGTCCACGCCGTCACGGTCCATGTCCTTGGCGCGCAGCACGGGATCCGTGGGGCGGCGAATGCCCTTCTTGCCGTCCTCGTAGAGGCCGGTGGAGGCCATGACGTCGACGCGGTAGTGCGAGCCGGCCACGGACTTTGCCCCCGCCGGCCCCACGCCGTTCATGAGTCCGAAGGACTGGCCATTCTTGCAGGTCCAGTGCGGCCCGTCCGGTCCCTCGGTGACGTAGGGCATCCGATCCTTCATCGCCGCCGAGGCATTCGACGTGAAGAGGTCCGGCGGAATCCAGGGGAGATCGATGTGGCAGTCGGCGGAGATCCTCGAATAGTGCATGTCGTTCCCTCGACGGCGAAGTCTCGCCCTTCCAGGCACGCCTGCGGAGCCACGCGCGGCCCCGATCGCCCTCACACTAGCACGATCCCGCCGCCCGGCTCACACCGCCGCGTGGAGATCGCGACGTGGAACCGCGAGGCCGGGTGTTACGCCGCCTGGAGGTGCGGGAGCACGGTCTCGGCGAAGAGCCGCGTCCCCTCGGGCCGCGGCACGTCGGCGAAGTTGACCGTGAGGCGATGGCGCCCTGGCGGATGATCCCGCGAAGGACGTCGGTCACCTGGGCGGGCGTGCCCACGAGGTGGATGTCCGCCAAGGGACGCAGGTCGGCGCTCGCCTTGAGGCGCTCGATCTCCCGCTCCGACTCGGCGATGAGGATGCCGACGCGAATCACCTGCGCGATCTGCGTCGTAGTCCCGCCCGACGTCGCGACAGTGGCGCTTGAGCACCTCTTGCTTCTGCGCGTAGGCCTCGGCGCCGCGGAAGCTGTAGTTCCACCAGTCGGCGTGCTGGGCCACGACGCGCAGCAGGTACTTCTCGCCGGAGCCGCCGACCAGGACGGGCGGGATCGGATCCGGCGAGGCTCGCAGTACGCTCCGGCGATCTGGTAGTGCTCGCCGTGGAAACTGGCCGGCGCCTCGGTCCACATCAGCCGGATGAGCTGGATGGCCTCCGCGAGCTGGGCGATGCGCACTCGGGTCGGCGGGAACGGCCACCCGTAGGCGCGGTACTCCTCCTCGTTCCACCCGGCGCCGATGCCCAGGATCACCCGCCCGCCCGAGAGGGCCTGGGCGGTGGCGACCATCTTGGCGAGGTGCGCCGGGTTGCGAAAGCTGTTGCACAGCACCTCGTGGCTGCAGAGCTTGTCGGGATAGCGGGCCAGGGCGTAGGCCAGCAGCGTCCAGCCCTCGGCGACCTGTGTGGCCGCCGTACTGGACGTGGTCGGGGAACCACAGCGAATCGAAGGGCCCGCGGTCTGATCCAGGTACGGGAACGTGTGCTCGACGAGCCGGGACCACACGTTGAGGCCGACGGGAACGGACATACATCGCGCTCCTCGCGCTCGGGGATGGAGGAGAAACTCGCCGTGATCGAGCGGCGCCGCTGCACGCCCCGCTGTCCGCGAGTATACTTCGAGCGTCAGAACCCCATGGCCCCCCGCATCGCGCCGTGTCCGCCGCGCGGGGACCCTGCACGCGATCAGCTGGTCGACGCTCGCCCCGTGGATCCTCCGGAAGGGTTTCTTGATCGCAGGCCGACCCATCCGCGTAGGTCACGCGGGTACAATCGCTCGCGAGTGAGGTGACGCGCATGCTGAACGTCTTCGTCCTGGTAGCCGTGCTCGGCGCTGCCGGCGGTGGCCCGGGCCGCCGATCTGCCCATCGTCGACGCCCACGTCCACTACAGCCACGACGCCTGGAGCGTCGTCCCGCCGAAGGAGGCCGTGGCGCTGCTGCGCAAGGCGGGCGTGAAGCGCGCCCTGGTGTCCAGCTCGGACGACGAGGGGACGCAGAAGCTCCTCGCCGAGGCGCCCGACATCATCATTCCCGAGCTGAGACCTACCGGACCCGCGGCGACGTCGGCACCTGGGTGCGCGACGAGGCCATCATCACCTACGTGGAGGAGCGGCTGCGCAAGACCGCTACGTGGCCATCGGCGAGTTCCACCTCTACGGCGCCGACGCCGAGCTTCCCGTCCCCCGCCGCATCGTCCAGCTCGCCAAGCAGTACGGGCTGATGCTGCACGCCCATTCCGACGCCGACGCCGTCGAGCGCCTGTTCCGCCAGGACCCCGACGCGCGCATCCTCTGGGCGCACGCGGGCTTCGAGCGCCCCGAGCGCGTGCGGGAGATGCTGCGCAAGCACCGCAACCTCTGGGCCGATCTGGCCTTTCGCACCGACCACGCGCCGGGCGGCAAGCCCGCCCCCGAGTGGCGCGAGGCGTTCCTGGAGTTTCCCGATCGCTTCATGCTGGGCACGGATACCTTCGTGCCCGAGCGCTGGCACTTCGTGCTCGAGCACGCCGTCTGGGCGCGCGCCTGGCTCGCCGAGCTTCCCCCCGAGGTGGCCGAGCGCATCGCCTGGAAGAACGGCGAGGCCGTCCTGGGCGCCGCGCTGTCGAATCGCCCCTGACGCCGGAAGAGCGCCGCGCCACGGCGCTGCATGACGTGAAGTGCAGGTGGTCGCGGCACTGTTGACGAGCTGTGGTGCTCGCTTGCCGGGCGATGGTGCTGGCGATGGCGGCCGCGACGGCCCAGGCGGCCCCGCCGTGCCCCGCGCCGCCGGGGTTCGATGCGCGCGGCCGGATCGAGTTGACGGAGGTCGTCGTGCTCTACCGCACCGTGCCGCCAGCGATCGAGGTCGGGCGCCACTTCGCCGTCGAGGCCCTCGTGTGCGCCCGCCGCCCGCGCCGATCACCGCCGTGCGCGTCGACGCGCACATGCCCGAGCACCGGCATGGCATGAACTACCGCCCGACGTCTCCGCCAGGGGCAACGGGCTCTACGTGGCCGAGGGACTGCTCTTCCACATGCCGGGCCGCTGGCAACTGCTCTTCGACGTCGAGCGCGGCGGCCGGACGGAGCGTCTGGAGGCCGACGTGAGCTCGAATGAACACTCGGGCTTCACCGCCGCCGCGGTCGTGGCCTTCGTTTGCGGCGCTGGCGGTCGCCTCGCTCCTCCTGCGGCGCGGATCTGCCGGCGCGTACCGCCCGTGCTCGGCGGAGCAGACGCGCAGCGGCCACCCTCTCGATCTCGATGCCGGCGAGTCGGGCGCATTGTGGCCCACGGCCGCTGGCCGCAGCGCTCGCAGCGCGACCCGAGCAATCGCGTGTCGGGCCACCCGTCCGCCATCGCCCTGGGGCAGCGGCTCTTCTTCGAGCCGAGGCTGTCCACGACGGCGCGATGAGCTGTGCCACGTGCCACGTCCCCGAGCGCGGCTGGACGGACGGCCGCAGGCAGGCGCTGGGTCTCGCGCCCCTCGATCGCAACACGCCGACGGTGCTGAACGTCGGGCTCCAGCGCTGGTTCTCCTGGGATGGGCGTTCCGACAGCCTGTGGGCGCAGAGCCTGAAGCCGATCGTGGATCCGCGCGAGATGGGCGCGACCGCCCAGCATGTCGCGGCGCTGGTCCGGGCGCCCGGGGTCCTGGCTGCCTCTACGAGCGCGCCTTCGGCGGGCCGCCGGGCGGCGACGACGAGCGCGTGCTGGTCGACGTGGGCAAGGCCCTGGCGGCATTCCTGGAGACGGTCGATTTCGGGCGCACGCCGTTCGACGAGTTCCGCGATGCCCTCGCTCGCGGCGACACCTGCCGCCGCCCGCTATCCCCTGGCCGCCCGGCGCGGCGCGCGGATCTTCGTCGGCCGGGGCAACTGCAGCGTCTGCCACTTCGGTGCCGCCTTCACGAACGGCGAATTCCACGACGTCGGGGTGCCCTTCCTCGTCGCGCCGGGCGCGTCGACCCCGGCCGGCACGGGGGCATCAAGCAGCTCCGCGCCGACCGCTTCAATCTCCTCGGCCCCTACAGCGATGACGCCTCGCGGGCTCGGCCACCAAGACGCGCCACGTCGACCTCCAGCACTCAACTTTGGCCAGTTCAAGACGCCATCGCTTCGGAACGTGGCCCTCACCGCGCCCTACATGCACGACGGCCGCTACGCCACCCTGCGCGAGGTGGTCCGCCATTACTCGGAGCTGGACATGGAGCGCATCCACACCCACGGGGAGCAACTGCTCCGGCCGCTCCGGCTCTCCGACGCCGAGATCGACGACCTCGTGGCCTTTCTGGAGACGCTGACCGACCCGCGCGCGACGGTGGTGCCGGCCGCACCCGCCGTCGCGGGATGCGCGGGCTGACGTCGCTGGGTGGAGTAGGATGCGGACTGGCGAGGAGCGCCCCGGGGCGCGACGAGGGCGGGGGGCTTGGGGGGCCTGGAGCTAGGCCCCCATGTTCCTAGCGCACCGTGCCGCGGGCGGCGACGCGCCACGTCGTCTCCAGCTTCCCCGCGCAGGCCGTAGACCTCGTCGACCATGTTGGAGACGACGCAGCAGTGGTTCGGGACGACGTGGACGACGTCACCCACCCGGGGACGCTCCGGGCTCGCGGAGAGGTCGACGATGGCGTGCTCCTCGGAGAGGGCGCCGATCACCGCGGCCGGGTACTCGATGATGTGGCCGTAGCCCTTCATGCCGTACTGATCGGACGTCAGCACCTTCGTGCCCGCGTCGAGGACGGCGCGCGTCTCGGTGGGACGGCTCACCACCGTGGTGCGCACGCGCAGCGCGCAGTCATCCCAGGTGGCGGTGCCGCTGGCCACGACCATCACGTCGTTGTAGACGCACGTGCCCGCGCGGTGCTCCGTCAGCACGCCGAGGTTCTGCGCGGTGAAGATACCGGGCGTGCCCCCGCCCGAGACGATGGGGACGGCAATGCCGGCCCGCCCGAACAGCTCGAGGGCCCGCTCGAAGAAGAGGCGCGTGCCGGGGTCCCGGTTGGGAAACGTCATGAGGCCCCGGAAGACCATGCGCGGCAGCTTCATGGCCGTCTGCGCCAGCGCCAACGCGTCCTCCGGCGTCTGCACGCCGTTGCGACCGAAGCCGGTGTCGCACTCGACGAGGAAGGACACGTCCACGCCGTGACGCACCCCGGCCTCGGAGAGACCCCGGGCCACGACCTCGTTGTCGAGGACGACGGTGAGCCGGGCCAGCCGCCGGGCGAGAGCCATCAAGCGGTCCGTCTTCGCTGCGCCGATGACGTTGAAGGTCAGCAGCACGTCGTCGGCGACCTTCGCGTCGGCAAAGACCTCGACCTCGCCGATCTTCTGGCAGGTGATGCCGACGGCGCCCGCCGCCATCTGCAACCGGCCGACCTCGGGGATCTTGTGCGTCTTGATGTGCGGCCGGTTGGCGATGCCGTGACGCTCCAGGTGCTGCTGCACCCTCCGGATGTTCGCCTCCATGATGGTGAGGTCGACGGTGACGGCAGGCGTGTCCAGTTCGACCGGGCTCGTCATGGCGACTCCTTTGTCATTCGCGCTTGATGCTGGGCGACAGGATCTTCAGGACGTCCCGGGCATTGAAGGCCTGCGCCGAGGGCTTCTCTCCCCTGTAGCCCCGGACGATCAGCGAGACCATCGGATGGGAGCCGGTCCTGCTCGCCTGCGACGGGTCGGCGTCGAGCCCGGTCAGGAGGAGCGGCGAGATCTCCGCATTGCCGCCCACCACGACGAAGTAGTCGAAGCCTGACGCGTCCGACAGTTCCGCACTGCGATAGAGGGCGTAGGTCTCGGCCGTCCGCCAGGGCGTGTGCGCGTTGCCCTGGAAGATCACGTTGAACGTGTCCGAACCCAGCCGAGTTTGGGCGTAGCCACCGTCCAGGGTCATGGGCTGGTACAGGGTGGCGGAGCCGCATCCCGCGACGAGCAGGAGGAGCGCCGCCAGCGCCGTGAGATGCCGCCCCGTCACCCGCAGGCGATGGCGTAGACGTCCTGCACGCCCTCCGGAAGGAGGGACTCGCGCCAGGTGCGTCCCGCGTCCTGGGTCCCGAAGACCTGGCCGTGGCGGGTGGCGCAGTAGACCTGGTTGGGGTCCTGCGCGTGCAAGGCCACGCCCATCATCGTGCTGCGCGGCGTGAGACCGTGATCGAAGCGCGCCCAGGTCTGGCCGAGATCCTGGCTGCGGTAGAGGGAGCCGTTCTCGCTGCGCGAGGCCGGGCTCAGGCAGGCGTAGAGGGTGCGGGGGTCGTGCGGCGAGACGCGCACGTCGCGGCCATAGGTCAGCGGGGAGAAGCGGCCGACCTCCATGTCCTGCCAGCTCATCCCCCGGTCGGCGCTGCGGAAGAGCCCCATGCGCACGGCGAGGAAGACCGTCCCCGGCTGGGCCGGGCTCACGCACAGGGCGTGGGCGTCCAGCATGCCCTCGGTGTCGGTGTCGCTCCCGATCCGGCTCTTGAGGTGGGGAAGCTCGGCGAGCGCGAGCAGCTCCGCGCTGCAGTCGTTCCAGGTATCGCCGGCGTCGAGACTGCGCATGGCGCCTCCGACCTCGAGCGCCGCGTAGACCTCGTCGGGGTGATTGGGGTCCACGGCCAGGCGCATCACGCGACAGGCGAACGCCATCTTCACGCGCTCGGGCTGCGTCACATTCGGCAGCCGGCGCCAGGTATCGCCGCCGTCATCGCTCCGGTAGACGCCCACCGGCGAGACGCCCGCGTAGAGCACCTTGGGGTTCCGCGGGTGGACGTGGATCGCCCACACCTCCTTGCCCGTGTCGGGGAAGCCGAGGCGCTCCCAGCTCGCGCCGTGGTCGAGACTCCGGTACGGACCATCCTGGGTGCCCAGATAGACCACTTCGGGATGCTCCGGGTGCACGGTGATGGCGTGCACGTTGGTCGGCTCCGGAAGCCCCTTGGTCACCAGCTCCCAGTGGCTGTCGCCCACCGCCTGCCGAAAGAGTCCTCCGAGCATTCGGCCCGTCGATTGCGCGGCGCCGACGTAGACATGCGAGAGACCCGACCCGTTCGCCATGATCGTCACCCTCCCCGGCGTCGTTCGTGAAGCCCGCTCTCCGACGCGAGGTGCACGATTGCACAGTCTCCACCGAGGGGTCAAGGAGGCCCCCGCTCCCGTGTAGGAGCACATGATCTGTCCGCTCCCGGGAGCACGTGAAATGTCCGCTTTTCGGGCGATCTCGCCATAGAGCCATGGTGCCAGGGAGGTGCCCATGCTCTATGCCGAGGCCGCCGTGGAGCGGGCCATGAAGATCCAGGAAGTCATCGTCCGAGCGTTGAGTGGGGCCATCACCTGGTTGCAGGCGGCCGACATCCTGGGCCTCGATCCGCGCAGCCTGCGGCGCTGGCGGGCGCGCTACCAGGCGGGACGGCCCAGCTCGCCCTCTATGACCGGCGGACGTCAGCGCCCCTCGCGCCGCCAGGCGCCCGCGCTCGGAGGTCCAGCGCATCCTGCGTCTCTACCGCGAGCGCTTCGCCGGCTGGAACGTCCGCCACTTCTACCGCTTCGCCTGCCGCGACCACGCCGTGACCCTCTCCTACACCTTCGTCAAGCTGCCCTCCAGGAAGCCGGCCTGTCCGCCAGGCCGCCGCCCGGGGCCGCCATCGCCGCCGCCGGGAGCCCCGCGCCTGCTTCGGCGAACTGCTGCACCTCGATGGCAGCCCCCACCCCTGGCTGCGCCTCGTCCCCGACGAGCGCCACACCCTCATCGCCGTTTCTCGACGACGCCACCCCGCGCCTGCTCCACGCCCAGCGCTGGCCCGCGGAGACGCACTGCGGCCGTCTTCACGGCCCTGCATGCCGTCTGCACCGCCTGGGGCTGCCCATCGCCCTGTACACCGACCGCGCCGGCTGGGCCTTTCACACCCCCAAGGCCGGCGGTCCCGTCGACCGCACGCATCTCACCCAAGTCGGCCGCGCTCTCGCTCACCTCGGTATCGAGTACATCGGCGCCTACTCCCGCAAGCCCGCGGCCGGGCGAGCGCCTCAACCGCACCGTCCAGGGCCGCCTGGTCAACGAGCTGCCCTCGCCGGGATCACCACGCTGGCCGCCGCCAATGCTATCTCACCGAGCGGTTCATCCCCGACTACAACGACCAGTTCGCGGGGGCGCGGCGAGCCCCGACACGGCGTCGCCTCGCGGCCGCCCCTGATCACAGTATCAGGAACACGCCCAGCACGACCAGCGCGGTCCCGACCGCGATGCGCGGGGTCAACCGCTCGATTCCCCTGAGGAACAGCAACGACAGGGGAAGGACGAAGATGGGGGCGGTGGCGGAGATGGGCGCGACCACGCTCACCGTGCCGAGCTTGAGGGCGACCAAGGTCATGAAGACCCCGGCGTTCTCCGCCACGCCGGCGGTGATGAAGTGAGCGAGGCTTCGGCCCCGGCAGACCATGGTCTGGCGGTGGCCCGAGACGACAAGAAAGAGTGTGAAGACCAGGAGGCCGGTGGTGACGTTCACCGCGAAACCGAGGACCGGCCCGGTCTGGCTCAGGCCGAGCTTTCTCAGGATGGCCACGACCCCGAAGCACGAAGCGGACAGGAAGGGAATCAGGAGATCGATCGGCCGGAAGCCGATCTGCGCGCCCCGTCGTGGAAAGCAGGATCGTCCCGAACACGATGACCACCGTACCGAACAGGATGGCCAGGGTCATGTGCTCGCCCAGCAGCAGAACGGCCAGGCCGCTCGAGATGAAAGGGTTCAGATTGATCACGGCGGACGACACCGAGGCCCCGACCCTCTCGATGGCGACGAACCGGAAGAGGCGCCCGGCCAGGGTGCCGACGATGCCGGCGGCGGCGAAATAGGCGATGCCCTGCAGGCCCACGGACTGGAGCGAGTCTGTCAGCGCGACGGCGGGCCAGAGGGCGATCGTCCCGACGAGGAGGTTGATCCAGACGCCGGTGTAGGGCCCGGCGTCGCGCAAACCGCGCCGGATGAGGATCGTCGCGCCGGCATTGCACACCGCGCCGGCGAGGGCGAGCGCATAGACGGTCGGAGGCATGGGGGTCTTGAGCGAGCCCTACCGGCGCCGCGCCTTCCAGATCTCCTCGGCCGGCCACTTCTGGGCCCACTCGGATGTCACGTAGCGATAGCGAGTCGTCGCTCCGTCCGGAGCCCTCACCTCGATGAGATCCTCGACCTCGAATCCGCTGCGGCGGAGCAGCCGCAGCCAGTCCCCGTGGGAGAGGTGGAACTCGACGCCGGGATCGCCCGGCCACTCGATGCGGTACATCCCGAAGGCCGGGCGCAGGAGCCGCTCGCCGGCGGGGACGTCGTCTTCCTCCGGCACGCACAAGGTGAGCAGCGCCGAGTTGGCCAAGAAGATCAGCTGGCCTCCAGCCCTCAAGAGTCGAGCCGCCTCGGGAACCCAGCGCTGCGGGTCGGCCCACAGACACGCGCCGTACTCGGAGATGGCGAGGTCGAAGCTCGCGTCCGGATACGGAACCTCCTCGGCGTTGCCATGAAGGAGGGGAAAGTCGAGGCCGTGGTCGCGCTGGAGCCGACGGGCAGTGGCGAGCTGCGCGGCGGAGTTGTCGATTCCCACCACGCGCGCTCCACGCCGGGCGAGCCAGGCCGACACGTAGGCCGTGCCGCATCCCAGCTCGATGGCGTCCTGGCCGGCGAGGTCGTGCGGGAGCACGCCGAGCTGCGACTCGGGCACACGCCAGATGCCCCACGTCGGCTCGGCCCGCGCCCAGGCACGCTCGCCGGCGGCCACGTAGTCCGCGGCCTGCGCGTCCCACAAGGCGCGGTTGCGGCGCACGTGCTCCGGCAGATTGGCGTCGTCAGTCACGTGGTGCGGGGCTGATTGAGGGAAGTGGGCGCTGGCGACGCCCCCGGCCGCGCTGGGGCGCAGGGGCTCGCTCAGCCCTGGCGGGACCAGTAGGCGATGCTGCCGAAGATGGAGTCCCAGCTGTTGGGCTGCACGCCGACGATCTGGTTGGACACCGCGTGGAGCACGTTGCGCCAGGTGACCGGGATGACCACGCCGCTCTGGACTACCAGGTCGTTCATCCGGATGAAGAGCGCGGCGCGCTTGACGGGATCCATCTCGGTCTCCGCGTCACGCCAGAGGCGGTCGTGCTCGGGGCTGCGCCAGCGCGTGATGTTCCGCCCACTCCACTTGTTGTCCCGGTTGGGGATCTCCCACGAGCAGAACTGGGCCATGAAGAACTGCGGGTCCAGCCAGGTAAACGTGGTGTACATCTGCAGATCGGCGTGGAAGCGCACGTTGGTGTCGGCGTTGTTGGGATCGGCGGAGAAGAACACCGAGGCGGGGATGGCCTTGATCTCGACCTCGATGCCGGCGCGGACCGCGGCCTGCTTGACCACCAACTGGACCTTCTGCACGCTGGGGTTGGTGGCGGCCTGGAAGAGGAGCTTGAGGCGCTTGCCCTCCTTGGCGCGGATCCCGTCGGGGCCCCGCGTCCACCCCACCTCGTCGAGGATCTGGTTGGCCTTCTCGATGCTGAACTCCCACGACGTGTTCCGCGAGCGGAAGCGCTCGGGAGCGTTGAGAAAGTTGGAGGTGATCTGACCGTTGCGGCCGACGATGTGCTCCTGGATCGACGCGCGGTCCACGAGCAGGGAGATGGCCTTGCGCACTGAGGCATCGCTCAGACAGACGTGGGGGACCTTGGCGTTCGAGCGCTCGCCGTCGACCTCCCGCCACGGATCGCTCTGGTTGCACTGGATGTGGTTCACCCCGCTGCTGGGAACGGCGAGGATGCGGCCCTTGGCGCCCTGCTCGAGGCGCTTGAGGACGTCTTCCTCGGCCAGGACGTAGTACGCAAAGTCGTACTCTCCGGTCTGCAGCACGGCGCGGGCCGCGGAGACCGCGTCGCCGCCCCCCTTGATCTCCACGCGGTCGAAGAAGGGACGGTTCGGCACGTGGTAGGACGGATTGATCTCCGCACGGATGAAGTCGCCGGGCGTGAAGTCGACCAGCTTGTACGGCCCCGTCCCTATCGGCTTCAGCATCCCCGCGGCCTCGCGCGCCGAGGCGCCCTTGGAGGGGCCGAAGATGTGCCGCGGAATCAGCCCGTCGCCCCCGAAGGCGACACCCCAATACGGCTGCGGCTTCTTGTAGACGACCTTGACGGTGTGGCTGTCGAGCTTGTCGACCTGAGCGATTTCCTGGAAGGGGCCGCGGCTGGTGGCCGCGGTGGCGGGATCGATGGCGAACTCCCAGTTGAAGACGACGTCGTCGGCGGTGAACGGCCGGCCGTCGTGCCAGACCACGTTTCGCTTGAGCCGCCAGACGACCCACTTGCCTTCCTTGGAGACGCCCCCGTTCTTCGCGTCGGCAGCTCCTCCGCGAGCACGGGGTACAGTTCCCCGTCGCCACCCGCCGCGGCGAGCGGCTCGTAGAAGAGCCGCGCGGCGGTGAGGTCCTTGAGCCCGCGCCCGAAATGGGGATTGAGCAGTCCAGGGGCGTCCCACATGAGAACCTTGAGGTCGCCGCCGCCCCCGCGGCGCACCGGAGTGGGGGCCGCGTCTCGCGGCTGCGCGGACGCCACGCCCGCGGAAGCCAGCATCTGGGCCGCCATCGGCGCGCTGAGGCCGAGCCCCACCATGGTTCTGGACGAAGCGTCGGCGGCTTAACCGCCCACGTTCGACCTCGCCGATGAGGACTCGAATCGCCTGCTCGTCCATGGGGCGCCGGTAATCTAGCACATCTGGGAGTACGCTGGGGCCACGAGGAGAACGGTCATGGCTGACGCAAAGATCCCCCGCCGGGGCTTTCTCAGGGTGCTGGGAGTGCCCGCGGCCCTCGCCCTCGGGGTGACCTCGGACGCGCTGGCGCAGGGTCCATCGCTCCGCGCGACGCCGTCCTGTGGGACCGAGCCGACCCCCAGGCAGACCGAGGGGCCGTACTTCAAACCGGCGTCCCCGCGGCGCACCTCACTGCTCGAGCCGGGCATGCCCGGGGCGAAAGTCGTCGTCTCGGGGCGCGTGCTCTCCACCGACTGCAAACCGGTCGTCCGCGCGCTGATCGATGCCTGGCAGGCCGACGCGCGGGGCGAATACGACAACGCGGGGTTCACCTTGCGCGGTCACCAGTTCACGGACGAGAGCGGCCGGTATCAACTCGAGACCATCGTGCCCGGCCTCTATCCGGGCCGCACGCGCCACATCCACGTGAAGGTCCAGGCCCCCGGTCAGCCCGCGCTCACGACGCAGCTCTACTTCCCGGGCGAGCCCCAGAATCGCCGCGACGGCCTCTTCGACCAAGCGCTGCTCCTCTCGCTTCAGGACGCGGCTGACGGCAAGGTCGCGACCTTCGACTTCGTGCTGCGCGCGCGGTCCTTCTGATCTCGCCGCCCGGCTCGCGTCAGGCGAACACGGGAGCGTGTTCGCGGTCACGTTCACCGGCCGGTAGTCCGCTTCCCGCTGCGTGCGGCGGCCCGCGCGAGTCCGGACGCGGCTACTTCTGGTTCGAGAGCACCAGGGTTCCTGCCGCCGAGAGCATTCCCCCCATGCCGTTCACCAGCGAGAGGGAGGCGTTCGGGACCTGGCGCGCGCCGCACTCGCCGCGGAGCTGCCGCACCGACTCGATGATGGGAAAGATGCCGTACATCCCGCTGTGGGTGTAGGAGAGGCCGCCGCCATTGGTATTGATGGGCAGCTTGCCCCCGGGCGTGGAGCGGCCTTCCTGGAAGAAGTGCACGCCCTCGCCCGGCTTGCCGAAGCCCAGGGACTCCAGCATGATCGGCGGCCCCGAGGTGAAGGCGTCGTAGAGCATGATGTGATTGAAGTCGGCGTGGCCGACGCCGGCCATGGCAAGGGCCTTCTCGCCGGAGAGACGCGTGGCCTCGCTGGACGTGAGGTTGCGCATCTGGGTCAGCATCACGTGCTCAGCCCCCTCGCCGGCGCCCCGGACGTAGACGGGCTTCTTGGCGAGGTCCTTGGCGCGGTCCGCACGCGTCATCACCACCGCCCCGCCGGCGTCGGTGACCAGACAGATATTCAGGATGTTGAAGGGCCACACCACGGGACGCGAGTCGAGCACATCCTTCACGGTGAGGGGTTCTCGGTTCCGCGCCTTCGGGTTCAGCGCAGCCCACTTGCGTGTGGACACCGCCACCTGGGCCCACTGCTCGAGGGTTGTCCCGTGTTCGTGCATGTGGCGCGTGGTGATGAGGCCGAAGTAGGTGGGAGCCCCGCCGAATCCGTACGGCATCTCGAACTGGCCAGGCAGCGCGGTGTCGCGGCGCGGGGTGACGCCCACGCCGGAACGGCCGGACTCGCCGTGCGAGATCACCGCCACGTCGCAGAGCCCGTGGTGCAGGGCGAGCATGGCGTGCCCGACCATGATGATGAACGAGCATCCCCCCACGGTGGTGCCGTCGATGTACCGCGGGATCACCCCGATGGCCTCGGCGATGGTGACCGGGGAATGCTGGCCGGCGGTGAACACGCCGTCGATGTCGCTGACCTTGAGCCCGGCGTCGCGCACGGCGTTATGGATGGCCTCGACGTGCAGGGTGAGCTGGCTCTTGGTGGGGAGGGTCCCGATCTCGTCGCTCTCGTCCACGCCGACGATGCACACGGAGTTGGAGAGTTCCTTCATCTTCGCGCGGTCCATCAGCGTGCTCCTCCCGTGGCGGTCTTCGCCGGCTGGAACATCGGCAGGGTGATCTGCTCGGTGAGCTTCTCGAAGACCACCTCTACGGGCATGTCGCAGCGGAGGGCCTTGGGATCGGGCGCGACGTTGACGAGGTTCGTCAGCATCCGTGGCCCTTCCTCCAGCTCCACCATGGCCAGGATGACGGGCGTCTTCACCTTGAAGGCCTTGTTGAGGATCTGGTGGGCGATTTCGAAGGAGTAGAGACGGCCGCGACCGCTGGCCTGGATCCACGTGATGTCGCGCGACGAGCAGGACGGGCACAAAACTCTTGGATAGAGGAAGGCCTTCCCGCAAGCCTGACACTTCGGAAGCATCAACTTGCCCTCACGGGTGCCCTCCCAGTAGGGCTTGGCCTCGGGAGTGATCGGCTGAGGCAGGGGGCGCTCGAGTTCCATAGGCTCCTCTCCGGTCGGATAGTCCCCCTCTTCTATCGCAAGCGGGGCCTGTCCGTCGAGTGCCCTATCGAACTTTTGGCGCTAGGCGGTTCGCTTGGAGGCGTGACCCCGGAGATGCCAGGTCGAGCGATGGACCGGGCGGGGGACAGAACGGTCCTCGTCCAGTTCCTTCAGGCGTCGCGTGCCGCTCTCGACGGCCAGGGTGATCGTGGAAAAGGAGCGGCGGGATTCCTCGACTACCTCGCCGGCGTAGTTGATGATGCGCCAGCGCCACTCTGGCTGGTTCGGTGTCGAGAAGGCTCCAACCTGCATGACGGGCTCCTCCACGCGCTGATTAGGTCGAGGTCGGACGCCGCCGCGTCACGACCCGGGGCTGGGCTCCTCGGACTCCTCGGCCCCCTCGGTGAGCAGAACCCAGTCGTCGGGTGGATCCCCGACTGGACGCTGGCGCACCGCGGTGACCGCCACGCGGCCCCGACTCGGCGAGAACCACTCCCACTGTCCGGCCGGCGCCCCGCTCTCGGGAGCCGTCCCCATCTCGGGCCCACCCTCGCCCTGGCCGGAACGCTCGGCTTTCCGTTCCCGCTTGGCCTCTTGCCGCGTGCGCCGGATCGTCTCCCGTTGCCGGCGCTCGAACCCGTAGTTGCGGCGGGGGCTCATCGCGCGATCAGTGCCGGTGAGCCTGACCGGGAGCGGAGGGTAAGTACGTCGCGCCAGTGTGGGAATGGAATATCAACGAGTGTACGCGTTTCGGGCGTCTCGATCAAGGATAGACTGAGGGCCGGGAGTGCTCATCCCAGCCAGACAGGAGAGGTTCGCATGAGTGAGCGAGGCATCGTGCTCTACGATCCCACCGCCGAGCCCCGGACCGTGAAGGCGGCCCTGGCCCCGCGGCTCGCGAGTTTGCAGGGGATGCGCGCCGGCATCCTCGACAACAGCAAGGCCAACGCCGGCACCCTGATGCTCGCGGTGGTCCAGCGCCTCAAGGAACGCTATGGCGTGCGCGACGTGATCAAGCGCGAGAAGGGCATCGCGGGCGCCCCCTCGCCGGAGATCCTCGCCGACCTCACGAAGTGCGACTTCGTGCTGGTCGGCAGCGCCGATTGAGGGTCGTGCACGTCGTGGAGTATCCACGGCGGAATCGTGCTGGAGCAGCATGGCATCCCCACCGTCGTCATGGGCACCCTGGAGTTCGAAGCGCTCGCCCGGATCGAGGCCAAGAACCGGGGCATCGCCGACTTGCCCCTGGCCCTCATTCCCCATCCGCTGGGTGGCATCCATGAGGACGAGGTCGTGCGCAAGGCGGACCTGGTCATCGACACCGTGGTGCGCGCGGTGACGAAGTCGTGAGCGAACCCGGGCCGGCGGCCATCACCTTTCGCCTCGACGGGGCGTACGCCGACATCAACCGTCACTACCAGGAGCGCGGCTGGACGGATGGGCTGCCCATCGTCCCGCCCACCGACGAGGCCGTGCGCGAGTTCCTGCGCTGGACGGACCGGGAGCCCCGCGAGGTGGTGGGGATTCTGCCGCCCCGGCAGGGCGAAGCGACCGTCGAGCGCCTCGCCATCAATGCCGTCATGGCCGGCTGCCGGCCCGAGGCCATGCCGGTGATCATCACGGCCATCGAGGCCATGGCCGACCCGGCCTTCAACCTCGATTCCGTGCAGGCCACCACGCACCCGGTGGCTCCGCTGGTCATCGTCAATGGCCCGATCGGCCGCGAGGTCGGGATCAACGCGGGCTACAACGCCTTCGGCCAGGGCTTTCAGGCCAACGTCACGATCGGCCGGGCGGTGCGGCTGATCCTCATGAACGTCGGGGGCGGCCTGCCGGGCACCGGCGACCGCTCCACCCAGGGCAGCCCGGCCAAGATCGCCTACTGCGTGGCGGAGAACGAGGACGCGAACCCGTGGGAGCCGCTGCAGGTGGAAGCGGGCTTCTCGACAGACGTGAGCATGGTCACGGCCATCGGCTGCGAGGGCCCCCACAACATCCAGGATCACTACAGCAACACCGCCCTCGGCGTGCTGCGGATCATCGTGGGCGCCATGGGACAGGCGGGCAGCAACAACATCATTGGAGGCGGCTCACCGCTGCTCTGCCTGGGCCCCGAGCACGCGGCCACCATCGCGCGCGAAGGGTTCACCAAGCGGCAGGTGAAGGAGTACGTGTTCGAGCACGCGCGCTACCCGCTGAGACAGCTCGGCGAGGAGTACCGGCGTTTTCAGACCGCGGAGCGCGGGCATGGCCTGGACGCCCTGCTCCCCATTGCCGACAAGGTCGAGGACATCACCGTGATCGTGGTCGGCGGGGCCGGCAAGCACTCGTGCTGGCAGCCGACGTTCGGGCGCCAGACCAAGCCCGTCCGCCGCGTCATTGCGCGGCGCGACGGCACCCCGCTCAAGCAGGTGGCCGACCTCCACCACTGATCAACGTCGGGGGGAGCGAGCGACGCTCCCCCCGACACCCCCCACCGCTATTTTGGCGACGGCGGGGGGAGCGTTCGCTCCTTCCCCGCCTCGTCGACTGCTCCTTGGCGATTTCGGCCCCGACTCGAGACACGATGATTGCGCCGAGGCAAGGCGGTTCATCGAAGTTGCGCTGGCGATTCGACGGTCTCTTTGCCGCGCGCATATTAGCGGGCTTGCCAGTGGGGCTTGCGCTTTTCCGCGAATGCGCGGGGCCCTTCTACCGTGTCCTCGGAGCGCCGCAACCGGGTGTTCTCGGTGTAGTTCATGGCCAGCGCGATATCGAGCGGGTGGCCGAGGCCCATCATCGCGGCTTGCTTGCTGGCCCGAATCGACAGGGGCGCGCACTCGAGAATCTCGCCGGCCCACTTCAACGCCGTGGGCATGAGCTCGGCAGCGGGCACGACCTCGTTGACGATGCCCCAGCGGAGCGCTTCCTGGGCCGTCATGTGGCGCCCGGTGAGGATGTAACCCATGGCGACCTTCTGCGGGATCATTCGCGGGAGCCGATGCACCCCGCCGGCGCCCGCCATGAGACCGACGCGCGGCTCGGGCAGCCCGACACGCGCGTGGTCGGCGGCGATGATGATGTCGCAGGCCAGCGCCATCTCGAATCCACCGCCGAGCGCGTAGCCGTTGACGGCGGCCAGGATCGGCTTCCAGCAGGTCGTGCGGCTGGTGATGCCGCCGAAGCCGGTGTCGGCCGCCCGCACCATGTTCATGCCGTGCTCCGCCGTGTAGCGGAGATCGTTCCCCGCCGAGAAGGCCTTGTCGCCGGCGCCGGTGAGGATGCCGATCCACACGTCGGGGTCGCGCTCGAAGTCGTTCCAGATCTCGTGCAGCTCGAAAGTCGCCGGCGGGTGGAGAGCATTCATCCGCTCCGGCCGGTTGATGGTGACGATGGCGATCCGCCCCTTCTTCTCGTACGTCGCGAACTGGTAGGCCATGGCGTGCGAACCTTCCTTTCAGGCCGGACCGCCGACCTCGCGCTGATGGTTCGGCCATTCTAGCCTCGCGCTCCGACTGGTCGCCGTATCCCAGCGGAACCCTCGATTTTCGCTAGCAATCGGATAGATTGGGGCCGCCAGAGATCGAGGCCCGGGTAGTGCCAAGGAAGGGGAGGGGGATGGCGATTGGGATTCCGACGCGAGAGGCTGATGAGATTCGACGCCTTGCCCAGCGCCACGGAGTGCGTAGCCTCCGGGTATTCGGCTCACGAGCGACCGGTCGGTCGGGGCCCCTGAGCGATCTCGACCTACTTGCCGAGTTTGAGCCAGGCCGAGATCTCCTCGACCTAATCGGATTCAAGCAGGAGGTCGAGGCGCTTCTGGGCTGCCGGGTGGACGTTGTGACCGAAGCGGCGCTCAGCCCCTACCTGCGGGAGCGTGTCCTCCGTGAGGCCGTCCCCCTGTGAGGGATGATGATCTTCTTTACCTGCGCCATGTCCTCGAGGCCATCGAGCTGATCGAGTCATATACGGAGAACGGAAAGGATAGCTTCCGTGACGAGCCGATGGTCCGCGATGCAGTTCTCCGAAACCTGGAGATCATCGGCGAGGCCGTCAAGAACGTGTCACGTGAGTTCCGCGCGCGGAGTGGTCATGTGCCATGGCAACAGATCGCAGGCCTCCGTGACTCCCCATTCTGAAGCGGGCGATTCGAGATCTCCTTGAAGCCGAGCAGGAATGAGGACTCCGAGTTCAGCAGCGTGGGACGGGGCGATCTGATCCTGCCCGGTTTCGTGGACGCCCCAGATCGCACGAAGGTGCAGTAGGAGTGGTCCACGGCACGCTGGGCAAAGTCGTGACGCGAACGCTCCTCCGGGCGGTGGCGCCACTTGGCCGGCTGGGTTGCCGACCATTCTAGCCTCTGGCTCGGACTCGATCGCCGTATGCTCGGATTCTGCTGACGGATTGAGTCGCGCCGTGCGCGGTGACGTCCGCCTAGGCCGTTCGTGCCGCGTCCGATGCTGGGAGTGGGTTCTGCAGATGTTTCTCCGGCGTCGCGAGGACCGCGCGGAGCGATCCTGGATTCGGTTCCTGACCCTGAGTGCCCTCAACTACGCCATCTGGTCGTGGCTCATCTACCTGCTGGTGCTGCGGGTCGGAGTGTTCGCACACCCATGGATGGCTGCTCTTGCCTGGTTCTGCATCCTGTTCGTATCGCCGACGGCGTTGGGGGTACTCTCGTGGATGGTTCCACGGTGGCTGGCGCATTTGAGACACCGAGGGCGCGCATTTAGTGTCGAACTCCAGACGTCAGGGGCGCCGGGCTGACGAGAGGGAGGTCGTTCTCGGGGGTATGGAGATGGCGGCCCCCCTCGAGATCGGGGCTCCTGGCGCCTCGAGGGGCTCGGCCCCGCTCGCGGGGTTGCCGATTTCGCGAATGCCCGACCCCGGCTCACCGTTCGGCCCCGGAGGATTGATCCACACGGCGGCCGGAACCGCTGGCGGCGCGGGCGGACGGCGCACGAAACGCTCGGGATGCGCGGCGTAGGCCGCGGTGAGGACCTGCTGGCGCGCGGTGCGGATGGCGCGACCTGGCCGTAGTGCACCATCGCCGGCGTCAGCCAGCCGATCCCCCCGTGGCGATGCTCGGTGTTGTACCAGGCGAAGAACGGTGGCAGAACGCGCGGGCCGCCTCCGCGCTGGCGAAGCGATCCGGGAACTCGGGCCGGGATTTCAGGTCTTGAACTGCGCTTCCGAGAACGGGTTGTCGTTGGAGACGTGCGGCCGGCTGTGGGTGCGGGTGATGCCGAGATCGGCCAGCAGCAGCGCCACCGGCTTCGAGGTCATCGAGCTGCCGCGATCGGCGTGTACGGTCAGCTGGTCGGGCCGGATTGCCTGGGTCTCACACGTCGCGGCGATCAGCCGCTCGGCGAGGCGGGCGCTCTCGGCGTGCGCCACCATCCAGCCGACGACGTAGCGACTGAAGATGTCGAGGATCACGTAGAGGTAGTAGTAGGTCCACTTGGCCGGGCCGAGCAGCTTGGTGATGTCCCACGACCAGACTTCGTTGGGGCGCGTGGCCAGCAGCTCGGGCCGCGGCGCGCACGTGGCGGAGCTGATTGCGCCGCTCCCGGCTCTCGTCGGCGGCGGTCAGCAGCCGGTACATCGTGCGCACCGAGCAGAGGTATGCCCCTTCGTCGAGCAGCGTGGCGTAGATCTCGCGGGGGGCGTGGTCGACGAAGCGGGGGCTGTGCAGCTGCGCCAGCATCGTCTCCCGCTCCGCCGCGGTCAGGGCGCGCGCCGGCGGCGGGCGTCCGCCGGCGGGGCGGGCGGCCGGCGTCGCCGGTAGACGGTGGCGCGGCTGGCCCCCAGCGCCCGACACGCCGTCTGCCACCCCACGTGCGCCGCCAGCTCGGTCACCGCGCTCAAGACGTGCTCCCGGCAGCGGTCTCCGGCCCGCCGAGGCCCAAGATCTCGGCCAACTTTTTTTGGGCGTCGATGATGGCCTCCGCTTGCTGCAGCCGCCGCTCCAGCCGCGCCTTGTCGCGCTCCAGTTCGGCCACGCGGCGCGCCAGCGGCGACCCCGGCGCCGTCGGGCGGCCCCGCTTCTTCGGGGCGAGCGCGACCAGCGCCCCGTGTTCCCGCTGGCGGCGCCACGTCGTCAGGTGTGAGGAGTACAGGCCCTCGCGCCGCAGCAGCGCGCCGAGCTCGCCCACCCCGGCACACTGGTCGGCCTCGCGCAAGACCTGCAGCTTGTACTCCGCGGTGAACCGCCGCCGCGCCGCGCGTTCCCGGACCTCAGCGTCTGGCACCATCAGCGCCGACACCACCCGCAGCGGCACCGATGCGCCACTCACGATCGCCGGGCTCGGACCATCAGACGCCCCCTTCGCGGCGGCCGGGGCCGGCCGCCGTCGACCATTCGCCTTCTTCGCGCTCGCCATTCAGCGATCGCTCCTTTGCCTCCTCGGACCCGCTCGATCGGGACCTCTTTCTCGAACGGCTCTACCGCGTCGAGGACGATGGCCCATGGCAACCGGTGCCGATGAACAGCGGCATCTGGATTCACGGAAAGGCCATTCGAGCTATCGAATTCCTCGCGTTTCAGGAGTAAGATTTTTCGAACGAACCCCTCGGGAGGATCTGGAATGGCTGCGCCGCCGACGCGCATTCGTGAAGGCTACCAACCGCTTCCTCGACGGCCCGCCGAGCCGTCGGAGAAACGCGGCTATCAGCCCACACAACCTGCGTCTCCGCAGGCGCTGGCCAAGCCTCCCCGCGGAGGTTCCAACATCCGGCCACCGGCGACTCCTCCAAAGAAGTAGCTCTGCCGGTTCGCTCGCCAATCGACTGCCTCTGCGGGCACGAGTGGTGTTCGCCAGGAGGCAGCCCTTTCCACGTTGATCTCCGCCCAGACCGGAGAAGGTTCAACCCCTGCGCGCGATTCGTATAGAGTGGGGCCGGCGAGGGCCGGTCGCGTTCTCGCCTGGGAGGGGGCATGGCGCGAGCGCGGAAGGCCAGTGACAAGCCGGCCGCCGGCAAGCGGCGGATCGAACAGTACGACCACAAGGGGCAGAAGCGGAGGAACAATCCGCCCGTCGGGCTGGTCACGGAGGCCACCGATAGGGACGCGCCGAAGAAGCGCTACGCCTACGACCCGCACCTCGATCCCACCCTGATTTGGGCCGGCAAGGCCGAGCACACCTCGTTCGAGGTGCCGACCGTTTCCCTGCACGTCCACGAGCGCATCGACCCCAAGACGATCATGGAGGCCGTGCGCCGCAGGAACGGCGCGCCGGTGCCCGTCCAGGGCTCGCTCTTCGAGGCGCCCGAGGAGAACCCGCCGCTGCGCGAGGCCATCGACTTCTACCAGCACGCCCACGCCTGGTCGAACCGCCTCGTCGCCGGCGACTCGCTGCTGGTCATGAACTCCCTGCTGGAGAAGGAGGGCATGGCCGGCAAGGTGCAGATGGTCTACATCGACCCGCCCTACGGCATCCGCTACGGCTCGAACTTCCAGCCCTTCGTCAACAAGCGCGACGTCAAGGACGGCAGCGACGAGGACCTGACGCAAGAGCCGGAGATGGCCCCGCAATGGCAGCGGGCCATTGACGTGGCGCTCGGCTTCAGCACGAGCGCGCTGTGATTGGGACCGTCGCGATCACGGATGAAGGCTGGTACAGCTTTCTCGAGGAGCGTCCGGAGTTCGACAGAGCTGAACTTCTGGACTCCGTCCGCGCGCCGTTCGTTCCGCGCTCCTCAGTTTTCACCATTCCTGTTCAAGCTTCGCGCGCCCCACAACGCCATCTGCGGCTTCGCTTACTTTGCTCAGTTCTCCAAACTTCCTGATTGGCTCGCGTGGGAGGCGTTTGGCCCCGGGAATGGCTGCTCTTCCTTCGAGGAGATGCACGCTCGCATCGCACGGATCCGCGAACGCATCAGATACGACGAAGGCACCGGCTCCGATGAGATCGGCTGCATTCAGCTCGTCTCACCAGTCTTTTTCCCCCGTACCGCATGGATCCCCCAGCCGTCGAACTGGCAGCCCCGTACGCAGACTCCGGTGAAATATGACCTGACGGTAGGTGAGGGACGACGCGTCTGGGAGTCGTGCCTCGCCGAGGCAGCGTCCCTTCGGGACGTCGCCCCGATATCAGGACTCCTGCTTACGGTTGAGCACGGCCGCCGTTACGGTGATCCTCGCCTCGTGGAGCCGCGGCTTGGCCAGGCCACGTTTCGGATCGCGGTTCTCGATGCGTACGCTCGGGCTTGTGCCGTCACGGGCGAGCATTCCCTTCCGGCCCTGGAGGCTGCTCACATCCGTTCCTACGCCCAGAGTGGCCCGCATGAGATCTGCAATGGACTCTTGCTGAGGGCTGACCTCCATCGCCTCTTCGATACCGGCTACATTACCGTCACGCCGGAGCTGCGGCTGGTGGTGGGTGCTCGTCTCCGCGAGGACTACAGGAATGGTCGGAGCTACTACCCGCTTCACGGGGGCCAGTTACAAGTCCCGAGCGTCGCACCGCATCGACCGGCGAAGGATTTCCTCGAATGGCACAACGATCACAAGTTCCGTGGCTGACCTTGAAGGTCATGACGACGGCATGAGCCGCGCGCGGATCGTGGTACCTCACGAGCGCCTTGCCGAGTTTTGCCGGCAGCGCCACATCCGCTGGCTGGCTTTGTTTCGGTCAGTCCTCCGCGACGACTTTCGTCCCGGCAGCGATATCGATGTGCTCATCGAGTTTGAGCCCGGGCAGCGGTATACGTACTTCACGCTCGCCCGGATCGAGAGCGAGCTTTCGAGCCTGCTGGGTCGACAGGTCGATCTCCACATGTCGAAGTCGCTCCATCCGTTCCTTCGCGACAAGGTGATGAGCCAGGCCGAGGCGGTGTATGTCGGAGCATGACGATCGGCTTCCGATGCACCTGGTGCTCGAGCATGCACGCGAGGCCGTGGAGATGATCCGTGGACGCGTCCGCTCGGAGTTGGCGACGAACAGGATGCTCCAGCTCGCGCTGGTCCAACTCGTCCACACCGTCGGGAGGGCGGCCACCCGGGTGTCTCGCGTGGGCCAGGCCGCCCATCCCGAAATTCCGTGGTGTAGCGCCATCGCGACCAGGCACCGTATGGCCCACGGCTACGACCGGATCGACTACGACGTCGTGTGGGACACGGTCCTGGAGGACTTTCCTTCACTGATCGCCCAGCTGGAGCGTGTCCTGTTCGACGACCGGCGCTGATGGCCGGGACGATCGATCAGCTCATCGTCAACCGGCCGTACGATGAGCCCGCCCAGCAGTGGACGCGTGCAGTGACGCAGCATGGCGGCTTCGGGCGCTGGGTGTGGGGCGTGTCGCGGACGCCATCCGACGTCGCGGACGTCGTCCACTCGGCGGCACGCGCGTCCAGCGCTACCGACGTAAGCCGCAGTTCCGACAACGGAGGAGTGAATGCTCAGGAAGATTCGCCGCATCGTCACTGGCCACAATGCCAAGGGGAAGTCGGTGATCCTCAGCGACGCGCCATCGCCGCATACGCTGTTGCTGGTCGATGAGCCCGCGTTCGGGATGACCGACCTGTGGGTGACGAACGGCTCGCCCGCGGACAACTCGGGTGCCGCCGACGCCGCGGCGCGCCCGGCCATCACCCTGGAGCCGCCGCGGGGCGGCTCCATCTTTCGCGTGGTGGAGTTCCCGCCCGATGAGGCCACGGCGGGCAAGCTCGACCGCAAGAAGCTCTTCGAGTCCATGCATGCGGGCGAGGCCATGGACCAGGACGGCGCCCGCCATCCCGGCATGCACAAGACGTCCACTGTCGACTACCTCATCGTCCTCTCCGGGGAGATCTACGCGATGATGGACGAGGGCGAGACCCTCATGAAGGCCGGCGACTGCCTGATCCAGCGCGGGACCAACCACGCGTGGAGCAACCGCAGCCAGCAACCGTGCCTGGTGGCCGTCGTCCTCGTCTCCGCGAACCCGGTCTGAGCCCATGCGCCACGTTCGCCTCGGCCGTACCGGTCTCCCCGTCTCGCGCCTGTGCCTCGGCACCATGACCTTCGGGCTGCAGTGCGACGAGCCCACGTCGTCCGCCATCCTCGACCGCGCCGCCGCGGGCGGGATCACCTTTCTCGACACCTCGGACGTCTATCCGCTGGGCGGGGGCCTCGAGACCGTGGGCCGAACCGAGGAGATCCTCGGGCGGTGGCTGGCGGGGCGGCGCCACGATTTCGTGGTCGCCACCAAGTGCTTCGGCTCGACGAGCGCGCACCCCTGGGATCGCGGCCTCTCCCGCAAGCACATCCTCGACGCCATCGAGGGATCGCTGCGCCGGCTCCAGACCGACTACGTGGATCTCTATCAGCTCCATCACCCCGACCCGGCCACGCCGATGGACGAGACCTTGCGCGCCCTCGACGACGTGGTGCGCGCGGGCAAGGCGCGCTACGTCGGCTGCTCGAACTTCCACGCCTACAAGGTGGCCCGCGCGCTGGGCCGGAGCGAGGTGCACGGGCTGGTGCGCTTCGACTCCGTGCAGCCTCGCTACAACCTGCTCTTCCGCCAGATCGAGCGCGAACTGCTCCCCCTCTGCCAGGAGGAGGGCATCGGCGTGATTCCCTACAACCCGCTGGCGGGCGGTTTTCTCTCCGGCAAACACCAGCGCGAGGCCGGGCCAACGGCGGGCACCCGCTTCGCCCTGGGCGGTGCCGCCCAGCGCTACCGGGAGCGCTACTGGCACGAGCGCGAGTTCGCCACGGTGGACGCGCTCCGTCCGCTGGCCGCGGAGGCGGGCATGTCGATGGTCCAGCTGGCGGTGGCCTGGGTCATGGCCCATCCTGCCGTCACCGCGCCCATCATCGGCGCGAGCCGGCCGGAGCAGCTCGACGAGCTACTTCCCGTCGTGGACAAGGGGATCGACGCCGGCCTCAAGGCCCGGCTCGACGAGCTGACGATCGAGTACCGCAGGGGCGACGACCACCGCTCGCGCGCTGAACCCGAAATCCTGCCGGGAATCGCCCGTCTGGCGGGGAAGATGAGTCGAGTGCGGGTCTTCGACCAGAAGTTCGGCGTCGACTTCCTCGCCGGCGTTCCCCGTCGGCCCGGCGTCTATCGTCTCTACGACGCCGCGGGGGCGCTCCTCTACGTGGGGAAGGCCCGCGATCTCCGCCGGAGGCTCGCCCAGTATCGGACGACCCGGCGGACCAAGAAGGACCGCAAGCGCCGGGCCCTCGTGAAGTCGGCGACGCGCATCGAGTGGGACGTGTGCGAGTCGGAGCTGGACGCATCGCTCCGGGAGATCCGGCTCATCCAGTCGTTGCGCCCGCACCGGAACGTCGCCGGCGCCTTTCCGTTTCTGTATCCGTTCATCGGGCTCCGCGTCGACGGGGGCGAGACCTATTTCTGCTTGACCACCTCGCCCGATTCGTTTCCGGCGTTCGATTTCCACGGGGCGTTCCGCTCTCGCGACGCCACCGGCGAGGCCTTCTTCTCGCTGATGCGGCTGCTCGGCATCGTGGGTCATCCCGTCGCCCGGAAGCGCCGCGACCACGTAGCCCACTCGTATGTCTTTGGGTTTCGCCGGTTGCCGAGTGACTGGCCGGCGCTGTGGAGCCAGCTGCTGCGTGGGCTTTCACGGGACGCCCTGGAACACCTCTCCCTGCGCTTGCTCGATCACGCGAGCGCCCGGGCCCGGAGCGCCGAGGTGCAGGAGAACCTCAGAGCCGTCGCACGCTTCTTTGACGACGAGGCGCGCGAGCTGGCCGAGGCCATCGTCGCCGCCGGCTACCCGCGTTACCCCGTGCCACAACGAGAACGCGACGTGCTCGTCCTCGAGTACCGCCAGCGATCCAGCGCGACGAGCTGAGCAGCGGCCGCCGCCGATCACGCGGCCAGGATGTAGTCGAGTCCCGCTCGGTAGCCGGCGGCGGCGAGGGCGCGCTCGATCTGCTCGCGAGCGCCCGCGCTGGCCACGCCCGCCACGACGAAGCAGGCTCCGGGTGCGGGCAGGGCTGCAGGGTCGATCACCGGCCGCCCCTCGATCGCGCGGCCGACCTTGCGCGGGTCGATGTCGATGTACGACGCGATCTCCACGCCCTCTTCCAGGAGGAGCCGCGCCCGCCGGCGGGTGACGCGGCCCGCGCCCCAGAACACGACGCGTGGATGATGCGCGTTGTGTCGGGCCAGCCAGCGGCCGAGGTAGCGCGCCTTCACGCCGTAGAGGGCCTCGGAGGCGTAGCGAGGATCGCGACGCGAGAGGCGCGTGGGACTGTCGCGCCAGACGAGGAGAGGCTCCGCCAGCTTTTCCATGCGCACGCCGCTCTCGAGCCACCGCAGCCAGAGTTCGTAGTCCTCCGGGAACTCGCCGTCCCGGTAGGCGCCGAAGCGCTCGGGCAGCTCGCGGCGGAACATCACCGATGGATGCGCGAGGGGGGACTCCACGAAGCGCGCGAGGGCGATCGCCTCGTGCGTGAGCAGGCTGTTCGTCCAGTCCACGTACCGCGCGTAGCCTGCGCCCCGACGAGCGTCGCCCTCGAAGAGCACGCGGCAGGCCACGAGCCCGGCCTCTGCACGTCCGTCCAGGTGCGCTCGCTGGCGAGCGAGGCGCTCGGGAAGGCTCACGTCGTCGGCATCCATCCTGGCGATCAGGCGTCCACGGGCCGCGTCGAGGCCGAGGTTCAGCGCCTGGACCAGGCCGCGGTGGGCCGTCGCCAGGACGCGCACGCGCGCGTCCCGCCGGGCGCAGTCGCGAAGCACCTGGAGCGAGCCGTCCGTCGAACCGTCATCGACCGCTACCAGCTCCCAGTCGGTCTCGGTCTGCGCACGGATGCTCTCCACCGCCGCCGGGAGGGTTCTCGCCGCGTCGTGAACGGGCATCAGGACGGAGATCGCGGGTCTCGTGGCGGGGGTCGGCACGGATCGGATGATAGAATGCCGGCCGAGCCGGGAGCGAGGGCACCGCCGTGCCCTCGGTGGACGCAGGAGACACATGGAACTGGGCCCCAGGAGCTTCGCAGAGACCGTCGTGCTGTCCCCCGTCGGCCGCATCGACTACGTCACGGCCGAGGGGTTCAAGACCGCTCTCCTCACCCAGCTCGAGCGCTGTGCGCCGGGGCGTGACCGGGTGGTGCTCGACCTCGGCGGCGTGGAGTACATCGCCAGCGTGGGGCTGCGTGCCTTGATGCTCGCCGCGCGACAGGCCAAGGCCCAGGGGGCCACCCTCGTGGTCGCGGCGCTCCAGCCGCTGGTTCGCGAGGTCTTCGAGATCAGCCGCTTCACCTTGCTCTTCAGCGTGTTTCCCTCCGTCCGAGACGCGCTGGCCGCCCTCTCGGCGGACGCCCTCGTCGCCTTCGACGCCGCGGCCCCGGCCTGATGCTCGTCCGCTTCTGGGGCACGCGCGGCTCCATTCCCGTGGCAGCGACGTCGGAGGCCATCCAGCGGAAGCTCGTGGCGGCCCTCGTCAAGGCGGCCGGGCGGGGGCTCGACACCCCGGAGAAGGCCCAGGCCTTCGTCGAGCGCGGGCTGGACTTTGCCGTCGGCCATACCTTTGGCGGCAACTCCTCCTGCGTGGAGATCGAGACGGGCACGGGGGAGTACGTCCTGTGCGATCTGGGCAGCGGCGTCCGCCCCTTCGGAGTTCGCCTGCTGGCCCGACAGGGTCCGGCCCGGCCGAACACGTTCCATGTGTTCATGTCGCACGTGCACTGGGACCACATCATGGGCTTTCCCTTCTTCACCCCGGCGTACATTCCCGGCAACCGGATCCGGATCTACGGCGGCCACGCCGAGCTGGAACAAGCCTTCCGGCGCCAGCACGGCGCGCCCTCCTTCCCCGTCGAGTTTGCCAAGCTGGGCGCGAGCATCGAGTTCGTGTGCCTCGCGCCCGGACGCGTCCACGAGATCGCGGGACTCCGCGTGACGCTCAAGCGGCAGCGCCACACCGGCGATTCCTACGGCTATCGCTTCGAGCGGGAGGGCGTGAGGCTCGTCTACTCCACCGACTCCGAGCACAAGCTCGACGATCCCGACGAGGCCCAGGCCTTCGTGGAGTTTTTCCGCGACGCCGATCTCGTCATCTTCGACGCCCAGTACTCGCTGGCCGAGGCCGTGTCCGTGAAGGAGGACTGGGGGCACTCCAGCAACATCGTCGGCGTCGAGCTTGCCCAGATGGCGCGGGTGCGCCACCTGTGCCTGTTCCACCATGAGCCGATCCTCGAAGACGAGCAGATCGCCTCGATGCTGCAGGAGACGCGACGGCTGGAGGAGATCACCCGCGGCGAGCACCGGGTCGAGATCTCGGCGGCGTACGACGGCATGGAAATCGTCCTCTGAGTTACATGGGGGGCTCCGGGCGCCCCCCATGCCCCCCGGCGCTCGGGGCCCCCCGGCGCGGCCGGGGCGCCCCTCGACACTGCGATTCGTTCGCGGGCTCCGAGCCGTCCTTGGCAGGTGCTGGCGAGGGCGGGGCGAGGCGGCCGGCGGGTCTCGTCCTCCTGGCCGTCCTCGTGGGGCTGATGCTCGGTCCGGAGCTGACGCCGGTCCGCGCGCTGCGTCTGGTCTCGTTCGATGCCTACCAGGCCCTCGCGCCTCGCCAGCGGCGGTCGGAGCCGGTCGTGATCGTCGAGGTCGACGACGCGAGCCTCGCGCGCTTCGGCCAGTGGCCCTGGCCTCGTCGGAAATTCGCGCAGCTCGTGGCGACCATCGGCCGGGGCCGTCCCGCCGCCATCGGCGTCGATCTCATCATGCCCGAGCCCGATCGCCTTTCTCCGGACCGACTGCCCGAGCTGACCTTCGGGCTCGACCCCGGCCTCGTGCGCCAGCTCGCGCGTCTGCCCGACAGCGACAAGCTGCTGGGCGAGACCCTTGAGCGCCTCCCCGCCGTGCTCGGAGTGGTCGGGCTCGAGGGGCGCGAGCCCGGCAGCGTCGTCACGCTCGATCGCGCGCCCGTGCGAATGATCGGAGAAAGCGCCCAGCCCTTCCTGCGCCACTTCGTGGCCGCCTTCCGCAGCGTCGATCCGATCGTCCGCGGAGCCTCCGGCCAAGGGCTCATCAACGCCAGCTTCAACGGGCGCGTGGTCCGGCGCGTCTCCCTCGCCGCGACCGTGGGTGAGGGCATCCTGCCTACGCTCGGCGTGGAGATGCTGCGCGTGGCCAGTGGTGCGCCGGCGCTGGTGATCCGCGCGGGTCGGAGCGGCGTGACGGCGATCGGAGTGGGTGACCTCGCCATTCCCACCGACCCCGACGGCTCCGTGTGGATTCACTTCTCACCGCCCGACCCGGCGCGCTTCGTCTCGGCCGCGGACGTCCTGACGGGGAGGCTCGACCCCCGGCTCTTCGAGCGGAGGTTGGTGCTGATCGGGGTCACGGCGGTGGGGCTCGGCGATCGCCACGCCACGCCGGTGGCGCCCAGCATGACCGGTGTCGAGATCCACGCCCAGCTCCTCGAGGGCATCGTCGACGCAACGCTGCTCTCGCGGCCGTGGTGGGCTCGCTGGGGCGAGGCCGCATTCCTCGCGCTCGGCGGTGGGCTGCTGATTCTCGCCGTGCCCGCGTGGCCCGTGGGGCGTTCCGCATTGCTGGCTCTCGCCGCCCTGGCCATGACCTTGATCGTCGGCTTCGCCGTCTATTACCGGTACGGCGTGCTGCTCGGGGTGATTGGACCGGCGCTCGGCATCGCCCTCACGTACGGCGCGATGCTCGGGATCACGCTGACCGAGGTCCAGGGGCAGCGGCGGGCCTTGCGCCGCCAGCTCGATGCGGAGCGCGAGACGATGGCGAGAGTCGCGGGGGAGCTGCAAGCCGCGCGGCGCATTCAGATGGGCATTCTCCCCGCGCCCGCCGCCGTGCTCCACGGGGACGCTCGGATCGGCATCTACGCCGTCGTGGAGCCCGCCCGGATCGTGGGCGGGGACCTCTACGATTTCTTCCGGCTCGACGAGGACCGCCTGTTCTTCCTGGTCGGCGACGTCTCCGGCCACGGCGTGGCGGGCAGCCTGTTCATGGCCGTCACCAAGGCCCTCTGCAAGAGCGCCGCCCTGCGCCGATCGGGCGACCTCGGCGCGATGATGCGCGAATCCAATGCGGAGATCTCGCGCGACAATCCCGAGAGCCTCTTCGTCACCGTGTGGGCCGGTCTCCTCGACGCGCGGACCGGTCAGCTGGAGTACTGCAATGCCGGCCACGAGCCGGCGTGGCTGCTTGGTCCGGACGGGTTGGCGACCCAGCCGCTCACGGAGGGGGGAGGGCCGCCCCTCTGCGTGATCGAGGACTTCGCGTACGCCACCGGGTTGTACTGGATGCATCCGGGCGAGACCATCTGCCTGGTGACGGACGGCGTGACCGAGGCCATCAACACGACGGGGCAGCTGTACGGGCGCAAGCGACTGGAAGCGGTGCTCGCGGCCATTCCGCCATCGGCCAGTGTCCGCGATGTGGGAGAGGCGATCGGCCAGGACGTGGTGCGCTTTGCCGCCGGCGCCGAGCCCTCCGACGACCTGACGGTGCTCGTGGTGAGGTGGAATGGCGCAGGGGCGCCTCGTGTCAGCGGACGGTGATCTCCACGCGCCGGTTTCGCGGCTCGGGCACCTCGTCCTCGGTCGGGACCAGCGGTTCGCGCTCGCCCCGTCCCACCGTGAGGATGCGATCTGTGGCGATGCCCAGCCGGATCAGCTCCTGGCGGATCCGCTCGGCCCGCTGGAGCGAGAGGGCGTCGTTCTGCTGATCGCTCCCGACCCGGTCGGTATGGCCGATCACGATGACCTCCGCGGCGGGCCGCCGGCCAACCTCGCCGGAGACCTGGCCGAGGAACTGCGCTGACTCCGGCGTGGGGGTATCCGTGCCGAAGATGAAGAAGAGCGTGAACGACACGGGCCGAGGCGGCTGCGCGTCGAGCGCGGCGCCGAAGACCTCGCGGATCTCCTGCTCGGTGACGTGCCCGATCTCGAGCCGCCCCGCGGCGGGGATCCGCGCCGCGGCATAGGCGCTG
The DNA here is from genome assembly GCA_963848005.1 of uncultured Candidatus Rokubacteria bacterium. Taxonomy (GTDB): domain Bacteria; phylum Methylomirabilota; class Methylomirabilia; order Rokubacteriales; family CSP1-6; genus CAVWFS01. The sequence continues at coordinate 50,430 of CAWKCA010000004.1, read as the reverse complement.
TCCAGGGTCCGCTGCTCGGAGCCGTGAGTCACCGTCACGGCGCCGATCTTTCCGTCGGGCCCGGGAACGATCACGACCAGATCCGGGACGGGGGCTGGGGGCGGGCGACGACCGGCGTCCGCGCGCACGCCGTCGCCAGCAGCGCGGCGAGGACGAGCGAGCCGGCCAGCGCGCGCCCGGGCCCGCCGTTCGTCAGTTGACGGGCTCGCCGGTGCGGACCAGGAACTCCGTGCCGCGGACGCCCAGGATCGCCGACGGGGTGCGGACCTTCATGGCATCCGGTGACTGCCGGGTGAGCTTGCCGGACACCGCGGACAGCGTGCCCGTGCGGAGCGTGCTCTCGAAACTCCCCCGATGGGTGGTCGGATCGAAGGTGAAGCGCTCGACGACGAGCACGGTATTCGGTCCGATCGAGAGGAGACTGTCGTCGGCAAAAGTGATCCCGACGGATCCGTCGGCTCCCGTGGCGATGACGTCCGTCTCCAGGACTCTCGTGCCCACCCGGGCGGGCAACCGGGTCCCTCCGCGCTCGATCCAGGCGGCGCCGCGCGACACCTTGATCTGGCCGGCGTCGGCGGCCAGGGCCGCGGCGAGGGGCGCGAGCACCATGAGGGCCCCTGCGGCAACGCACAGGGCAAAGCGTCGCCATCGGGGAGGGCGAGGTGCCATTGGCGCGAAGTGTCCGACAGATGCCGGGGTGAGATCAAGGCCGGCAGCGGCGGGCGCGTGAGCCGCTTCGTGGAGGTGTTCCCGGCGAGGATGGACGCGCTGGCTCGCGTCATGGCCCTCGTCGAGGAAGTCGGCGCCGCCGCGGAGTTCGAGCGCCACGACGGCCTGCGCCTGGCCCTCGTCATCGAGGAGCTGTTCACCAACACCGTGGTGCACGGCCACGGCGGTGACAGCGACGCTCCCGTCCAGATCGCGTTCGACGTCGAGCAAGGCCGGGTCGCGCTGACGTACGAAGACGTCGGTCCGCACTTCGACCCGTTTACTTCCGCCGACCCGGTCACCGATGAGTCGGCGACCGCCGGGGAGCGCGCCCCGGGCGGGCTCGGGCTCGTCCTGGTGGCGAGGCTGGCCAGTGATCTCGACTACACGCGCGCCGAGGGCCGGAATCGCATTTCCCTGGCGGTCATCGCCTCGCGGTAGGCTCGCCGCGGCCGGAACCCGTACAATCACCGTCGACCCGACTCGCAGGAGGAGGCTCAATGCGCGGCAAGCATGTGCTGATGGACACGCTCGAGGTTCACGGCATCGATCTGCTGTTCGGCAACCCCGGCACGACGGAGAGCCCGCTCATCGATGTGCTGGTCGACCGTCCGCGGCTCCGGTACATCATGGCCCTGCACGAGTCGGTGGCCCTCGGCGCCGCCCACTACTACGCGCAGGCCACCGGGAAGACCGGCGTGGTGAGCCTGCACGTGGCTCCTGGACTCGGCAACGCGCTCGGCATGCTCTACAACGCGTGGGAGGCCAACTCGCCGCTGCTGGTGACGGCGGGCCAGCAGGACACCCGGATGCGGCTGCGCGAGCCGCTGCTCGGGCACGATCTCCCCGCCATGGCCGCGCCGCTCGTCAAGTGGAGCGCGCAGGTCGAGCGGGGCGACGAGATGGCGCTGGTCCTGCACCGGGCCCTCAAGATTGCCCAGGACCCGCCGTCCGGACCTGTGTTCGTGGCGCTGCCCATCGATGTCCTCGAGCAGGAAACGGAGATCCGGGCGTTCCCGCCGAGCGGTCTCTACCGCGCGAGCCAGCCCGATCCCGCCGGAGTGGAGGCCGCGGCCGAGCTGCTGCTGGGCAGCCGCAACCCGGTCATCGTCGTGGGCGACGGCGTGGCGCGCGCCCGCGCCCAGGACGAGCTGGTGGCGCTGGCCGAGCTGGTGGGCGCGCCCGTCTGGTATGAAGGCCAGCATCACCAGATTGACTTTCCGACCTCGCATCCGAGCGCCCGCGTGCGCACACCGGTGGAGGCCGCGGGTCTGCGCAAGGCCTTCGACGGCGCCGACGTGATCCTGCTCGTGGGCGGGAGCTTCTTCGAGGAAGTGTGGTTCGAGCCCGGGTCGCCCTTCCCGGACGACGCGGCCCTGATCCAGATCGACGAGGCGCCCGATCGTCTGGCCCTGAACTTCTCCGTGCGCGTCGGCGTCCTCGCGAGCCCACGCTACGCGCTGCGCGCCATCCGCCAGGCCGTGGAGGCGGGCGCGACGCGGGGCTCTCGCGAGGCTGCGGCCGAGCGCGGCCGCGCGATGGCCCGCGCGCGCGACAGCGAAGCGGCCGCGCAGCGGGCGCGGGCCGAGGGGCGCTGGGACCAGGAGCCGATCGCGGTGCCGCGGCTCATGGCCGAGCTGCGCGAGGCGATGCCACCCGGGGCCGTGCTGGTCAACGAGGCCATCACGGCGACCGTCGATCTCACGCGCACCCTCGCCTTCGATCGCGCAGGTGACTACTACGGCTCGCGTGGCGGGGGCATCGGGCAGGCGCTGCCCGGCGCCCTCGGGGTCAAGCTCGCGCATCCCGACCGCCCGGTGGTGGCGATCTCCGGCGACGGCTCGGCGATGTACTCGATCCAGGCGCTGTGGACGGCGGCGCACCACGACCTCGCCATCGTGTACGTCATCGTCCACAACCGCGAGTACCGCATCCTCAAGCACAACATGGACGCCTTCCGCCGCCGCTTCGGCGTCCCGGCCGGCCGCCCGTATCCGCACATGGACCTCGCCAGGCCGGAGCTCGGCTTCGTGGAGATGGCGCAGGGCATGGGCGTGGCCGGGCGGCGCGTCTCCAAACCGGGGGAGTTGCCCGAGGCGCTGCGCACCGCCTTCCGCGCGGGTGCGCCGTACGTCCTCGACGTGGTGGTGGAGAGCTTTCGGTGAGGCGAGGCGCTACGGTAGACGGTGGAGCCGGATGAACCCGAGGCGCGCCATCCGAGCGAAGTCCTCGTCGAGGGACCAGACCGCCGCCTCCCGTCCTGCTGCGATCGCGGCGATCAGGAGGTCGCCGATCCCGAACCGCTCGCCGGCATCCCCGGCGCGATCGAGCCACTCGTCGATCCGGTGCCACGTCTCGTCGTCCGGGATGAGGACCGGGAGGGCGGACAGCGTCTGGCGGAGTCGCTTCCGATCGCTCCGCGATGCCCCCGCCAGGATCTCGAGCCTGACCGGTACGGGCAGCGCGACCTGGTCATCGTCGAGCAGCTCGCGGAGATGCCGGGCTTCCGCGCTCGCGCCGCGCCGGAAGGCGGCGATCCAGACCGATGTATCGACGCAGATCACGCCCGCTGGCGCGGGCGGCGTCGCGATCGGGGGACGTCGATGTCGAGGGTCACGGCGCCCAGCAGTTCCTTGAGCCCCTCGAGGCGTCGACGTCGGACCAGTTCGCGCAGGGACAGCACGACCACGTCCGTCTTCGACTTGAACCCGAGCAAGCGCTGGGCCTCCTGGAGGAGATCGTCAGGGAGATCGAGCGTCGTCCGCATATGATAAAGGCTAAGTCGTATGCTTCTGGATGTCAAATCAAGAGCCGATGATATGGCCTACAGGAGGGAGAGCGTATGAGCCCGGTCTCCGTCGAGTTCATGGCGATCGCCGCCCTGGCGGAACAGCTCCGCTCCGGCGCCCTCAGCCCCGTCCAGCTGGCGGAGGCCACGCTCGCGCGCATCGCCGGGCTCGACAAGCGGCTGCACGCCTTCATCGCCATGACCCGCGAGCGCGCGCTGGCCGAGGCGCGCGCCGCCGAGATCCTCCTGCGCGGCGGCCACGACCTCGGGCCGCTCCACGGGATCCCCTACGCCGTCAAGGATCTGTACGACGTCGCCGGTCAGCCCACCACCGCGGGCACGCGGCTCCTGAGCGGGAACGTGGCCGCGCGCGACTGCGCCGCGGTTCGCCGGCTCGCCGCCGCGGGCATGGTGCTGGTGGGCAAGACGCACACCGTGCAGTTCGCCTTCGGCGGGGTCGGCATCAATCACGATCACGGCACACCCCACAACCCGTGGCATCCCACGCCGCACGCGCCGGGCGGCTCCAGCAGCGGATCGGGCGTGGCCGTGGGGGCGGGGCTCGTGCCGATGGCCCTCGGCAGCGACACCGGCGGCTCGGTGCGCATCCCCGCCGCGCTCTGCGGAACCGTGGGATTGAAGACGACGGTCGGGCGCATCAGCCGGGCGGGTGTCTATCCGCTCTCCTGGACGCTCGACAGCGTGGGCCCGCTCACGCGGAGCGTGGAGGACGCGGCGCTCGTCCACCAGGCGCTGCAGGGCGAGGATCCGGACGACGAAACGACGGCCGGAGTCGTCGCGCGCGACGTCCTCGGCTCGTTGAAGTCCGGCGTCAAGGGCCTGCGCCTGGCCTTCGGCGAGACGGTCTTCTTCGACGACGTGGCCCCGGAGATCGCCGCGGCCGTGCGCGAGGCCGGTCGCGTCCTGCGGGGGCTGGGCGCCCAGGTGGAGAGCGTGGCCACGCCGGAGGTGGCCGAGGCCGCGGGCGAGCAGCGTCGGGCGCACGTCATCGCGGCGGAGGCGCTGGCGGTGAACGGCCGCTTCATCGATGAGCAGTTCGACACGCTCGATCCGGTGGTGGCCCACCGGATGAAGGGCGGGCGCCAGCTCTCGGCGACCGACTACTTCACCGTGCTCCGACAGTGGGCGGGGCTGCGGGCGCGGTTGATGCGCACGCTCGTCGACATCGACGCGCTGCTCGTGCCGGCCACCATGATCCCGCCGCGGCCCTTGGCGGCGATCGACGCCAGCCCGGAGACGTACGCCGACGCCAACGGGCGCTACCTTCGCAACACCGCGCTGGGGAACATCCTGAACCTCTGCGCGGTGACCATGCCATGCGGCTTCACCCCGGACGGCCTGCCCATCGGCTCGATGATCTACGCCAAGCCCTTCGACGAAGCCACGGCCCTGCGCGTGGCGTGGGCCTATGAACATGCCACGGAATGGCACCGCCGCCGTCCTGATCTCGCGTGGGCGCGGTGGGCGTGGGCGGGCCGGCTGCCGTGTGAGTGCGGGGAAGGGGAGCCGGGTGGGCCGAGGCGTGAGCAGCGCAGAGGCGGCGCATGGGCGGCGCGGCACCTTGCCGCAGACGACGCGCCGCGACTTCTCCGGCATCGGCTATGACGAGGCCATGCGCCGAGCGCGCGAGATCGTTCCCATCCTCCGCGAGCGCGCGGCGCAGAGCGAGGAGGCGCGCGTCCTCCTGCGGGAGAACGAGCAGCTCCTCCACGAGACGGGGCTCTTCCGCTATCACCAGCCGCGCGCCTTCGGCGGCATGGAGCTGCCCTTCGTGGCCGTGGTCGATATCGCTGCGGAGATCGCGCGCGGCTGTCCGTCGACCGCGTGGAACGTCGGCAATCTGGGCATTCATCACTGGCTCCTCGCCTTCTACGAGCCCGAGACGCAGCACGAGGTGTGGGACGCGAACCCCGACGCCCTCATCGCGTCGTCCATCGCGCTGGCCGCGGGCCGGGCGCGGCGTGGTGACGGCGGCTTCGTGGTGAACGGTCGCTGGCCGTTCTCCTCGGGGGTCGACAACTCCGAGTGGAACATGCTCGCCGTCACCGTCTTCGATGACGATGGGCGCACGCCGATCGACTGGCGGCTCTGCCTGGTACCGAAGGACGACTACGAGATCATCGACACCTGGTACGCCATGGGCATGGTGGGCACGGGCAGCAAGGACGTCGCGGTGACCGAGCTGTTCGTTCCCGAGCGACGGGCCCTGGCCCTCACGCGCTGTCGCGGAGGGCTCGAGCATCCAGGTGCCGCCATCAACTCGGGACCGCTGTACCGCATCCCCGTGGTGGCGGCATCCGCGCACCCGCTGGGCGCCGCGGCGCTCGGCGCGGCGCAGGGCGCCCTGGACCTCTTCCTCGAGACCATGGCCAAGCGGACGGGCACGTACACCGGCGCCAAGGTCTCCGACTTCCAGGCCGTGCAGGTCAAGGTGGCGCGGGCACGCTGTCTGATCGACGCGGCGCGCGAGCTGATGCGCCAGTCGGCCATCGAGTTCCAGCGGCTGGCCGAGGGCAACGAGGTGCCGGACCTCGAGACGAAGCTGCGGTTCCGGGCCCACGCCGCGTTCGCGGTGAACCAGGCGCGCGAGGCGGTGGAAGCGCTGTGGTCCTGCTACGGCGCAAACGGGATCTACGCGCGCGATCCGCTCCAGCGGTACCTGCGCGACGTGTTCGCCATGAACCAGCACTTCTCGTTCAACTTCGACATCGCCGGCTCCGCCTACGGGCTCTACGCGCTGGGCGGCACGTACGCGAACCCGACGATGTGACGGCCCTCGGGGCCGGCTGGTTCGCTGAGATAGGGATGAATCCGCCTGAGCTTCGAGTGAATTCAGGACCCGGCTTCCCCGGGGCGCGACGAGCGTGGGGGGTTTGGGGGGCGCCCGGAGCCCCCCGAAGTATTCAGATGACGAGCGGCGGCAGGCAGGCCTTCGCCGCGATGCTGGAGATACCAGGCCACGGTCTCGCCGTGGTCGAAGGCGAGCGTATCCAGCGGCGGCAGGTCCGCGATGGGGACCCACGCCACGGCCGACGATTCGGCGTCGGGCTCGCCGACTTCGCGAAGGGGCACCACCAGGAAGTCGAAGGCCACGTTCTGTCGATTCTCGTGCGGCCGATCGGGTCGCGAGGTGACGCGCAGGAGCGCCACGACCTCGCCCTCCCATCCGGTCTCCTCGCGGAGCTCGCGCAAGGTGCCCTGGGCGAGCGTCTCGTCCCGTTCCAGGAAGCCGCCGGGCAGGCCCCACTTTCCGCCTTCGAGCATGCCCTCGGCGCGGCGGACGAGCAGGAGCGCGTCGTCCTTCTCGACGACGGCGTGCAGGACGACGTGGCGCAGGGTCGCGGGCGATCCGTTCTCGAAGGTGCAGCGAATCATCGCCGGAGCCTCCGTGGCCGGCCGCTCAGAGGTCGCCCCGGGCCGGGTTTCGGCAGGCGCGTGGCCTGGGCGATCTTGGCGGCGAGGTACGCGGAGAAGTAGCCGCGATAGCGTGTCTGGAGAGAAGGCATCGTCCAGTCGCGACCCGTGAGGATCGTGCGGCAGGACGGGGCGCGGCAGGCACAGCGGGTTCGTGTTCGGCCGTGTTCCTCCATGGCCCAGTCGTAGGTCAGCTCCTCTCCGGGCGCGATGTCCCGCAGCGCGACGAAGGTGATCTCGCCGCGGATGCCGACGTTGGGCGCGCAGGAGTGGTTGATGAAGAGCTTGTTGAGGCGCACCTCGCGAGGGGTGACCGCGCCGATGTAGACGCCATCATCGATCTGGATGTAGGAGACCGCGGCGCGCGCCGGCGATCGGAGCAGGGCGCGACGGTCGAGGATGTGGCCGCCCTTGACGGCCACGACCTCGCCCCGGCCGATGGGCCGCGTCGCGAATAGCCCCCGGCCGTGGATGGGGCTCGCTCGCACGCGCGTTTTCGGCGAGCGATACGAGCGTGGCATCCGTCCGCGCCCGGCGTGCGGGTGAAGCCCTACACGCCCGCGCGGCGCAAGGTCAGGGCGATGTTCTGGGGTTCGGACTTGCGCTGGCCTCGCTCCACCTCGTGGACGACCTCGACCACGGCGGCCGAGACCGGCGTGGGCACGCCGCGCTCCTTGCCCTGGGCCACCACGTGCCCATTCATGTAGTCGATCTCGGTGATCCGGCCCTTGATGACGTCCTGGGCCATCGAGGCGCGCCAGCTTCGCGCGCTCGCCGAGGCGGGGTGAGCATCCGGTCCAGAGCCTCGTACCCCTCGCGGCGATCGGCGTCGGCCCACTGCTTGACCTCGGCGCCGTTGAACTTGGGCACGGTGAGGCCGAGGGCCAGGCCCACGCGCGCCGATTCGGCGCCGAGGTGAATGGTGATGGCGCGGCCCACTTCGCTGGAGGCGATCTCGAGCGACCCCAGACCAGACATGGCCTGCACGGGATTGCCCATGGCGTTGGCGCAGAGCTTCGACCAGCGCTCGCCCCAGAGATTGTCGGTGGCCAGGGCGCCGTCGATCACCGAGAGCATCTCGGCCAGCTCGGTGACGCGCGGGGTGATGCGCCCGTCGTGCTCGCCGGCGCGGAAGACGTCGTGGCCCTTGCCCGTTCCCCGCTCCATGCCGCGCTCGACCTGGCCGGGCTTCCACAGGGCCACGCCGATCTTGGACATGACCAAGCCGACGGAGCGGGAGGGACCGGCGACGGACGCGACCACGGGGTCCGGCCAGGTGTTCTGCGCGGAGACCACGAAACCCTCGGGCGCGAGGTGCCGGACGGCGAGCTGGGTCGCCCACGCCGTGTCGTAGGCCTTCATGGCCACGAAGGCGATCTGGAAGTCGCGGGGCAGCCGGGCCGCCTCGTGCAGATGCACCGCGGTCGGGCGGGCTTCGAACGGATCGTGCGGCCCCGTCACCGAGATCCCTTTCTGGCGAATGGTCTCGACCTGGTCGGCCCAGGCGTCGACCAGGGTGACGTCGTGGCCGGCGCGAGTGAGGAACGCGCCGAGATAGCTGCCGATGGCTCCGGCGCCGACGAAGAGAATCTTCTTGCCCATACGTCCTCCCGAGATGGCGTGGCGTCCGGGTATTATGGCACTCCATGATTGCCCGCGGGACCACCAACGCGGACCTCATCGTGCGGACCTTGCGCGAGGCCGGCGTCACGCACGGCTTCGGCATCCCGAGCGGGAACGTGTTGCCCCTCATGGAGGCGATGCGCACGGGCGACCTGCCCTTCGTGCTCACCGCGCACGAGGGCTCCGCGGGCTTCGCCGCCGACGTCATGGGGCGGCTGACCGGCGCCCCGGGTCTCTGCATCGCCACCCTCGGTCCCGGCGCCACCAACCTGACGACGGGCGTGGGCGACGCCTATCTCGACCGCTCACCGCTCCTGGCCATCACGTGCAATCTGCCCACGGCTCAGCTCGGGCGCCGGATCCAAATGGCCATCGATCACCACGCGCTCTTTCGGCCCATCACCAAGGCCAGCCTTGCCCTGCGGCGCGGGCGCGTCGCCGCGGGCCTGGCCGAGGCGCTGGAGATCGCGCTGAGCGAACCACAGGGGCCGGTGCATCTCGATCTCCCCGAAGACGTCGCCCTCGCTCCCGCGACCGAGGACGTTCCGCCGATTCCCGTCGGCCGCCGGCTTCGCCCGGCGCCGGAGAGCGCCTTCGAGCGTGCCGCCGCGCTGCTCCGCGAGGCCCGGCGGCCGGTGGCGGTGATCGGGGCGTCCGCGATGCGCCTGCAGCAATCCCGATCTTCTCCGCGAGGTCGTGGAGCGACACGGCCTGCCCTTCGCCTCCACGACCATGGCCAAGGGGCTCCTCGATGAGGAGCATCCCCTCGCCATCGGGTGCATCGAGCGGGCGTGTCGCCAGGTGCAGCGCGAGTTCCTGCGCGGCGCCGATCTCATCCTCGCCCTGGGCTACGACGTCATCGAGGTGGAATACGAGGCGTGGATCGGCAGTGTCCCCCTCCTGGCCGTGGATGTCGATCCGGTCGACGCCGACGGAAGCGTCACCGTCGCGCACGAGGTGATCGGCGATCTCGACGCCTCGCTGGAACGCCTCGCCCGCCTCGATCCGCTTCCCCATGACTGGGCGCCGGAGGCGGCGCGGGAGCAGCGGGAGCGCTTCCAGCGAGCGCTGCGCCCGGCCGCGGCAGGATTTGCGCCCCACCAGGCCATCGACGCCGTGCGCGACGGGCTCCCGCGCGACGGCATTCTCACCTTCGACGTGGGCGCCCATACCCATCAGATCGCGGGGCAGTGGACGGCGCGCGAGCCGCGGACCTTCCTGATCACCAACGGCTGGTCGTCGATGGGCTTCGGCATCCCGGCGGCCATCGCGGCCAAGCTCGCGCGGCCCGAGCGGCCGGTGGTGGCCCTCGTCGGTGACGGGTGCTTCCAGATGACGTGTGGCGAGGTGGCGGTGGCGCGACGGCTCGGGCTGCCGCTGCCCATCGTCGTGCTGGACGACGCCTGGCTCTCCCTCATCTGGGTCAAGCAACATCGCCGCGGGTTCGGAATCTACGGGACGGAGGTGGCTCGTGACGAGCGCCCCGCGCCTCCCGCGCACTACTTCGGCGTCCCCGTGACGAGCGCGCACACCCCGGAGGAACTCGCCAAGTGCCTGCGCGGGGCGCTCGCCGCCGAGCACCCGACCGTCATCGAGGCGCGCGTCCATCCGGGCCACTACCTCGAGACGGTCTACGACTAACACCTTCTGGCGATCGTCCTCGTGGACGGGCCCTCGGCGCGTCTCGCGCTCGCGCGGGCCCGTGCCGAGCGCCTTGTGTCCGGGCCCGGCCATGCATAGGATGCCGGCGAATCCTGCTCTCGCCGGAGGCCGGGATGGCGTGGAGGTTCGGCGGTGTCACGATCGATCGGGTGCTGGAGCCCGAGCGGACGATCTTCCCCCTGACGACGCTCTATCCGACGGCGCGGGCGGAGTCGCTCGACCCGCATCGGCGAGTGGCTCGCTCCCCGCGTGATCGACCCGGCGACCGGGCTCCTGGTGCTCGCCTTTCACACCTTCGTGGTGAGGACGCCGCGGCGGACGATCCTGGTCGACACCTGTAGCGGCAACGACAAGCCGCGTCCCCAGAAGCCCCGCTACCACCTGGCGCACTGGCCGTACCTGGAACGACTGGCGGCGGTCGGGGTCACTCCGGAGAGCGTGGACCTGGTGGTCTTCACGCACCTGCACGTCGACCACGTGGGCTGGAACACCCGGCTGGTCGATGGGCGCTGGGTCCCGACCTTTCCCCGCGCCCGCCATCTCTTCGTCCGCCCGGAGTGGGAATTCTGGCGAGAGGAGTACAAGCGGCCGGAGTTCCGCGATGACCCGTACTACGAGGACAGCCTCCTCCCCGTGCTCGACGCCGGCCTCGTCGACCTCGTGGATGCCGACCACGTCCTGGACGATGGCGTATGGCTGGAGCCGACGCACGGGCACACTCCGGGTCACGTCTGCGTGCGCGTGCGCGGCGGGGGCCGCGAGGCGGTGATGAGCGGCGACCTCATGCACACCGCCGTGCAGTGCGCCGAACCGGACTGGAGCAGCTGCTTCTGCGTCGACCCGGAGGCCTCGCGCCGCACCCGGCGGGCCTTTCTCGAGCGTCTTGCCGATACGGACACCCTGGTCCTCCCCGCCCATTTCCCGACGCCGGGAGGCGGCCGGGTGGTCCGCGCGGGCAACGCATATCGCTTCGTGTTCGACTGGTGAGATGCCGACGCCGGTGAGAGGCGGATCAGCGATCGCCGGGCCCTCGTGTCGTCAGAGCGGAGGCCGGCGGTCGCGCCACGGCCGCGCCTCCTCGAGGCTGACCGGCCAGCCGAAGAGGGTCACCTCGTCGCCCCAGCGCCCGGTGAACATCAGGCCGATCGGCATTCCCGACGGCGTCCAGGACAGTGGCACGCTCATCGAGGGCTGGCCCGAGGCATTGAAGATCGGGGTGTAGGGAATGAACGAGAAGGCCTCGTTCGCCGCGCGGTCGAGCGCGCCCAGCGCCCGCAGCACGCTGCCCAGCGACAGCACGGTCAGGGCGCGCGACAGGAGGGCTTCGGCGCCGCGCGGCAGCAAGGTGCCGAGTGGGATCGGTACCCGCGCCAGGGTGGGCGAGAGCAGGACGTCGACGCGCTCCGCCTCCATGAAGGCGGCGATCCGGCGTCCCGTGCTCTTGAGATCGGCACGCCGCCGCATACTCGCCCCCGCGGATGTCTTCCCCAGGGTCGCGAGGAGCCAGGTCGTGGCCTCGAAGTCCCCGCGGCGAGCCCGTCGGCCGACCGTGCGTTCCGCCTCCCGGATCTCGGCCCACGTCTCGGCCGTCACCATCGTCAGAAAGGCCTTCGCGAACGCCTGCCCATCGAGAGCAGGCCTCCTCTCGACGACCTCGTGGCCGAGCAGCCGCAAGAGCTCCACCGCGTCGGCGAGCGCGGACCGACATTCGGGCTCGACCTCACGCGCCGGCAAGTAGGGCTCGGCGCTGAAGGCGATGCGCAGCCGCCCGGGGGTCGCCCCACCTCGGCCAGGAACGGCCGCGCCGGGGGCGGTGCAGTACGGAGCACGCCGGCTCCGGCCCGGCTGTGGCGTCGAGCATGGCCGCGCTGTCGCGCACGCTCCGCGTCAGCACGTGATCCACCGAAGCCTTGCCACAGCCTCGCTGACTCCGGGCCCGAGGGCGCGCGCCGCGGGTCGGCTTGAGCCCGAACAGCCACAGCACGCCGCCGGGATGCGGATCGAGCCGCCGCCTCGCCCCCGCGGGCCATGGGCACCACGCCCGCCGCCACCGCGGCCGCGGCGCCGCCGCACGAGCCGCCCGGCGTGCGCGAGATCCCACGGGTTGCGCGAGGGCCGAAGCGCGCTGGCTCGGTGATGGGCAGGAGTCCGAGCTCCGGCGTGTTGGTCTTGCCCAGCACGATCACCCCCGACGCGAGGATGCGGCGCACCAGCTCGGAGTGTTCGCGCGGTGCCCATGCGCCGTAGAAGCGGCTCCCGCTGCCATCGGCGCGCCCGCGTACGCCGCCTGCAGATCCTTGAGGAGAAAGGGCACGCCGGTGAAGGGGCCGTCAGGCAGGCGCTCGCGGCGGCGCGGCGCGCTTCGTCGTAGAGCGGGTGGATGACGGCGCCGATTCGCGGATTGACGCGCTCGCTTCGCTCGATGGCCGCTTCGACCAGCTCGCGTGCCGAGACCTTGCGCTCGCGCACCAGTTCGGCGAGACCGATCGCGTCGTAGCGCTCGTACTCGGAGAACGTCGCCATGCGAAAACGGGGTGCGGGCCTGGGTCTCCGAGGTATTGCCGCGGCGTCAGCCGGGATACCACCTCGGCCGGCGCTTCTCCACGAAGGAGGAGAGCCCCTCCGCCGCCTCGGCGAGCTGGCGGGTGGCGGCGTGCTCGGCCACGAGTTCGCGCAGCATCTCGTCGTCGACGAGGGCGTGCGCGACGTGGAGTGTGCGGCGCTTGGTGACGGCGGTGGCGCCGGGAGCGTTCATGAGGATCGCGTCGACGATGCGACCGCCGACCTCGTCGAGGGCCCCGGTCGGGCAGACCTCGTGGACGAGGCCGAGCCGGCGCGCCTCGTGCGCGTCGAAGCGCTCGCCGGTCAGCGCGTAGCGGCGGACCTGGCGAGGGCCCATGGCCTGGCAGAGCTGGGGCAGGACGATGCCGGCCATCAGCCCCCACCGAGTCTCGCTGATCGAGAAGACGGCGTCCTCGCTCGCCACCACGACGTCGCACGCGGCCACGATCCCCGTGCCCCCGCCGAAGCAGCCGCCCTGCACCAGCGCCACCGTCGGCACGGGCAGGGTGTCGAGCCGGCGCACCCCCTCGGCGGTGGCGCCGCGAAACCCGCTCGTTCTCTTCGGGCGATTGCCCCGCCGACCTCGGCCGCCCACTTGAGATCGGCGCCCGCCTGGAAGTGCCGGCCTTTGCCGCGGAGCACGACGACGCGGAGTCCGCGGGCGCCGCCGAGAGCATCCATCGCCTCGTGCAGGCCGCGAATCAGCTCGCCGTTGTACGCGTTGTTGACCTCCGGGCGATTGAAGGTGACGGTGCCCACGCCGCGCCCGTCCCGTTCCCACCGGACCGTTCCGCCGCCCACGGCCTGGCTCATCGCCGCGCCTCAGCGGCCCAGCGTGTCGTAGCAGAGACGGGCCATGCGGCCGATGAGCTGATACGCGGCGGTGAAGCCGGGCGTGCCGTCCGGGAGCGCGGCGGGCACGTGCTCCGTGTAGGCGGTGAGGATGAACAGCGGGCGATCGTCCCGGTACACGATGCCGGCGTCCATGAACCCGCGAGAGCCCGTCCCCGTCTTGTGCGCGACCTTGGTGCCCAGAGGCAACTGCGACGGCAGCCGCGTCTTGAGCTTCTGCCAGCTCAGGATGTCCAGGCCGAGCCGGCAGAGTTCCGGGGTGCTGCCCAGGCGCGCCGCGACGTCGCGGTCGGTGCTGCCGCGCAGGATCAGCTCGAGGAGCAGCCCCTGGTCGTTCGGTGTCGTCGTCGTGACCTGATCGAGGGAGTGGTCGGGACCCAGGCGCGGCGGAATGCCGAAGCGATGCGTGGTGCCCGTCATGCCGACCGAGTCGCAGAAGCGCTGGACAGCGTCGAGTCCGACCAGATCCACCACGGTGCCCGTGCACGTGTTGTCGCTGACGATGATCATCATCACCAGCGCGTCCCGGAACGTGATCCAGAACCCCGGGGTCAGGTGCTGGAACGTCCCTGAGTCGTTGTCTTGGTACTTCGCCTCGATTGTCACCTTCTGGTCGAGGGCGAGCTTTCCGTCGTGCACGGCCTTGAGGGCCGCCATCATGATGGAGATCTTGCGCGTGCTCGCCGACGGGACGGGGACGTCGCCCAGCCGGTCGGCGGACCGGCCCGTGGTCAAATCCTTGAGATACCAGCTCGTCTGGAAGGGCAGGGCATCACACAGTTCGTTGAGGCGCTTCTCGAGATCTCGCATGCGCATGGCTCCTCTTCTCTTCTGCCCGGACGTTCCTCAACTTCGGGCGGCGCGCCAGCGTGCCTCCGCTTCCTGGAAGCCCGGGCCACGATCGATGAGGGAGAGGTCGCGGGCCCGGCGCCCCCGCTCCTCGTCGGTGGCCGTCTTGTCGATGTCCAGGGTCAGCGCGCCCACGACGACGCCATAGTCTTCGCGGGCCCCGCGCGGTGTCACGAAGCCGCGCGCCACGTCCTCGCGCACGCGCTCGGGATCGCGCGTGAGCGGATCGCCCCAGCCCCCGCCGCCACACGTTTCGAAGCGGAGCAGATCCCCGCGCGCCACGGTGATGCCGTCACCGAGCGGGGGCAGCTCGCGTTCCCCGGCGGTGCCGGGATTCAGCAGCACGCGCCCGGTCCGGCCGGCTCGTCCCCCGGCCACGCCGTAGGGCGCGACCAGCGTGTTCTCCATGCGCGTGGCCAGCTCGGCCCGCTCGCACAGCACGCGCACGTCGCGGACCGCCCCGGTGCCGCCGCGATGGTGCCCAGGCCCCCCGGAGTCCGGGCGCACCGCGTAGCGCTCCACGCGCAGCGGGAAGTCGCGCTCCACGTACTCCACCGGGTAGTTCTCCTGCGCGATGTAGTAGATGACGTCCACGCCGTCGGCGAAGGGCCGGGCTCCGAGGCCGACGCCGAGCCCCTCGATGCAGAGGATGGGGCGTTGACGGGCCTCGTTCCAGGCCCGGAAGTAATAGAGGACGTAGACCGGCGACGCCGCCGGGACCCGGCCGCCGTTGCCCTGGGCCAGGCACCCGAAGACGCAGGACAGCACACGGAAGCGCGTGTTGGCCCGCATCCCGAGCGGGGCGGGGAAGCGGGGCTGGAGCAGGCTCCCCTCGCGCGTCACCCATTCGTCGAGGTTCTCGAGCAGTCCCTCGTTGACGTCCAGCTCGGGATCGAGTGACTGGAGATATCTCCCGAACGCGATGCGCAGGAGGCCGGGGTTGGTCACGTAGTTGATGGGGCCGCGCGCCTGGTCGTCGGAGCGCGAGCCGTCGAGGCACACGTGATCGCCCTCGCGGCTCAGGGTCAGCTCGACGCGGTGCGGGCGCGCGTCGGCGCCTCCGTCGCTGTCCAGGAAGTCGTGGAACGTCCACCGGCCCTGGGGCACGAGGGTGAGGAACAGCTCCCGCGCCCGGCGGGCCGTCTGCGTGATGCCGGCGTCGAACGCGGCGAGGACGGTGGGGGCACCGTACCGACCGAACAGCTCACCGAGACGCAGCTCGGCCAGATGGCAGGAGGCCATCATGGCGCGCGTGTCGCCCTCCACCATCTCGGGCAGGCGGGAGTTGCGCAGGAAGATCCGGTACGCCTCCTCGTTGAGCTGCCCCTCGCGCACGATCCGCACCGGCGGCACCAGGACCCCCTCGTGGTAGATCTCGGTGGCGTGCGGGGAGATGCTGCCCGCCCGGAGGCCGCCGATGTCCTGGTAGTGCCCGAAGGTCGCGGTGAAGGCCACGAGCTGGCCGTCGTGGAACACGGGCACCACGAAGACCATGTCTTGATGGTGCTGGACGGCGCCCTCGGTGAGGTAGGGGTCGTTGAACCAGTAGACGTCGCCTGGCCGCATGGTCTCCCGCGGATAGGCGCGGAGGATGGCCGCCAGCATGCCAGGCCCGCTCGCCGAGATGTGGCAGGCCACGATGCGGCCGGCGGTGTCATAGACGCCGACGAAGTAGTCCTTCTTCTCCTTGATGAAGGGCGACATCGCGCAGCGCTCCATCAGGAGTTCCATTTCCCGGACGGTCGACGTCAGGCTGCCGCGGATGATCTCGAGGGTCACGGGGTCGACGCGCGCGGCGGCGGTGGGCTCGGTGGTCATGAGCGCTCCAAGATCATGTTGTGGGCGCGGTCGACGCGCGCGCGGATGCCCGGCGTCACCAGGGTCGTGGCGTCGTCCTGATCGATGATGGCGGGGCCGGAGAAGGTGATGCCCGGCCCGAGGCGGCGCCGCGCATAGCAGGGCGTGTCGGTGAAGCCGAGGCCCCGGAAATAGACGGGCCGGCGTCCCACGCGCGCCCGACTCGGATCGGTGCCGTTCGCCTCGCCCGCGAGTGTCGCCCGCCGGGGCAGCACGCCGATGGCGGTCACCCGGACGTTCACCAGCTCGATGGGCGCGGTCGGCAGATCGTAGGTGTAGAGCCGGCGATGCTCGGCGTGGAAGGTCGCCAGCAGCTCTTCGAGACGGGAGGGAGAGAAGGGCCCGTCGCCCACGGAGCAGGTCAGCTCGAAGCTCTGATGCTCGTAGCGAAGGTCGGCGGCGCGCTCGAAGCGCCGACGATCGCCCGGCACCTGTTCGGCGTCGAGCCAGGCCTGGGCCTGCGCGCGCAGTTCGCCCCACATGGCCTCCAGCGCCGCGACGTGATGAGCGTCGGGGGCCGCCTGGCGCGCCCCGGGTCCCACCGTGCGCACGAACGTCGCGCGGATGTCCGTATCGAGCAGGCCCCAGGTGGAGAGCACGCCCGGGTGCGAGGGAATCACGACGCGGGGGATGTCGAGCAGCTCCGCCAGACGACAGGCGTGCAGCGGGCCGGCGCCCCCGAACGCCACCAGCGCGAAGTGGCGCGGATCGTGGCCGCGCCCGACCGACACGGTGCGGATGCCGCGGGCCATCGAGTTGTCGATGATCTCCACGATGCCGGCCGCCGCCTCTTCCACGCTGAGCCCGAGCGGACGGGCCACGCGGGCCTCGATGGCGGCGTGTGCGGCATCGACGTCGAGGGGCAGCTCACCGCCGAGGAGCGCGGCCGGGATACGCCCCAGCACGAGGTGGGCATCGGTGACCGTCGGCTCGGTCCCTCCGCGGCGGTAGCAGACGGGACCGGGATCGGCCCCCGCGCTGCGGGGGCCCACCGTGAGGCGTCCCGCCGCGCTGACGGTGGCGATGCTGCCTCCGCCTGCGCCGATCGTGTGGATGTCCACGATGGGTAGCTTGAGCGGGAAGGGACCGATGACGCCGTCCTTCGTGATCTCCGGACGGCCGTCACGCACCAGGCAGATGTCCGCGCTCGTCCCGCCCACGTCGATGGAAATGATGTCGCGCACGCCGGCCAGGCCGGCCACGCTCACCGCTCCGACGACGCCGGCGGCGGGCCCGGAGAGCACGGTCTGCACCGGCTGGCGGACGCAGGCCGCCGCGCCGGTGACGCCGCCGTCGGACTTCATGATGAGCAACGGGGCGCGGACGCCCTCGGCGTCGAGGGCGTCGCGCAGCACGCCCACGTAGCGGCTCACCGGAGGCATGACGGCGGCGTTCAGCGCGGTGGCCATAGTGCGCTCGAACTCCCGGAACTGTGGGAGCACCTCCGACGAGAGCGACACCAGCACCCCCGGATACTCTGCGGTCAGGATGGCGTGCATGCGCTGCTCGTGTGCCGGGTTGGCGTAGGCGTGCAAGAACACCACGGCCACCGCGGGGACGCCGAGCTGGGCGAGCTGGCGCGCCACCGTCCGGGCCTCGTCCTCGTCGAAGGGCGTGAGGACGGCGCCATTCGCGTCCAGGCGCTCCGTGACCTCGAAGATTCGGTCCGGCGTGATGGGCCGGGTCGGCTTGCTCCAGCCGTAGAGGTTCCCGTGGCGCGGGATGTCGTGGCGGCCGATCTCCAGCACGAACTTGAAGCCGGCCGTCGTGACGAGCGCCGTGGGCGGCGTCTTTCGCTCGAGGAGGGCGTTGGTGGCGGTGGTGGTCCCATGGAGGACGCGCATGACGTCCTCGGGTACCCGGCCGGCGAGCGCCAGGACCTTGTGGACGGCGACCATGAAGCCGACGGCGAGATCGCCGGGGGTCGACGGCGTCTTCGCGACCCAGATCGCTCCCGTCTCGGCGTCGGCGAAGGTGCAGTCGGTGAAGGTGCCGCCGACGTCGATGGCGAGCGTGCCCCGTCTGCTCTCTTGTGCGGACATGACTGGCCGTGACAGATAGCACACCTGAGCCAGCGTGGGAAGGGCAGGCCGATAGGCATCCGATGGAGGGCGCATGGGCGCCCGGAGGCGAAGGCCCCCGGGCGCCCGAGAGAAAGCGGGCTACTCGACGGGTGTGGTGAGCTTGACCGTCACCCGGCGCTTCTGCTCGGCCGGCAACGCGCGGTCGGTGATGGGACCGAGCCCTGCGGCGAGGATCCGCCGAAGGTCGACGCCCTGTTGAACCAGAAACCGGCGCACGGTTTCCACGCGTCGCTGGCTCAGCGCCAGATTGTAGTCCAGCGAACCCGTTGGGTCCGTGTACCCCTCGAGCTCCACGGCGAGCCGCGGATTCTCCTTCATCTCCCTCGCCAGTCCCACCAGTGCCGTCTGCGCGGCATCGCCGAGGTCGGCCTTGCCGAAGCCAAAGCGCACGTCCACGGTCTCGACGAGGTTGCGCGCATCTCGGTTGTTCCACAGGCGAGTGAGCCGCCCGTCCACCTCGTTCGCCCGAGCCATGGCACCGTCTGCTCGCGCGCCCGCCCCTGTGGCCAGATTCCTGGTCTCGCCCACGGACGTCTCCAGCGTTCCCACGCGCGTATCCACGCCCTGGACGGTTTGACCCTGCTCGGTCACCCGAGCCTCGACGCTCCCGATGCGCTTGGCGTCCTCGCTCACCTTCGTGTCGACCTGACCCACCTTGGTCTCGACGGTGCCGATGCGTTGATCGACCTCGGTCTTTTGCTGGCCGAGGCGCTCCTGGACCCAGCCCTTGGTGGCGCATCCAGACAGTACCAGCAACGCCGCGGGCAGAATCAGCCCGAACTGAAGAACGTCACGCATGAGCAGCCTCCTTTGCCGACTCTCTTGGTCGGGCATGCCGCTCGAGATACGCAAAACACATGCCCCGCACCGATTGCCGTCCCACGCTAGCACGGACCGTTGACTCTCCATGCATAACTGATGCGATCTGGCGACGGTTCTTGCCCGACGAAGCGACGTTCGCCCCGGAGCGGGCCCGACACAAGCCGGCATGGCCTGTAAAGAGTTCCGCATCTCCGTGTACGGACTGCCGACAGTCGGAGCCTGCCTGCTCAGAAAATCCCGCAGGTGATAAAGCGCGCGCTCAAGCCGCGGGTTCCAGTACCACCCGATAGCCCTGGCGCTCGAGTGTTTCGATCGCCCGGCGCGTGACCCGCTGGGCATGCCGGCGATCGTAGTAGTCGGGGCCGAGGTCCCGGTACGGGTGGTGGTCGGCCAGGACATGGTAGGCCACGCGAAGGATGGCGTGGGCGACCGCTACCACCGCCTTCTTGTGCCCGCGATGCCGCATCACCCGCCGGTAGCGCGCCGCCAGCGCACTGTCCTTCGTGCGGATCGCGCCGGCCGCCGCCTCGATGAGAGCCATCCGCAGCCAGCGGTTCCCCTTCCGAGTCTTGCCTGACTTGTGCTTGCCGGCACTCTCGTGATTGCCTGGACAGAGCCCGGCCCAGCTGGCGAGGTGGCGATCACTCGGGAAGGAGGCTCATGTCCACCCCGATCTCTGCGATCATCACTTCCGCCGTCCGCCTCGCGATCCCGTGGATCGTGTCCAGCTGGGTCAGTTCTGTCGCGAAAGGGACGAGGCGCGCCTCGATCTCCGCGCTGACGGTCGTCATCGCCTCGTCCAGGTAGTCGACGTGAGCCAGCAGCTGACTGCCCAGAAACGCATGGTGGGGGCGGAAGCGTCCGGCCAACGCCTCACGCAGAGCGGGCAGCTTCTTGCGGAGCTTGCCGCGGGCCAAGTCGGCCAGCACGTCGGGATCGGTCGTGCCCTGCACCAGCGCCTCCAGCATCGCGCGGCCCGACACCCCGAGGATGTCGGTCGCCACCGACGCCAGCTTGATTCCCGCATCCTGCAGCAGCTTGTGCCGTCGGTTGGCCGCGCGCGTCTGCTCCTGAATCAACACCTTGCGGTGGCGCGTGAGATCCCGCAGTTCCCGGATCGGCGCCGGCGGCACGAAGCTGCCCCGCAGCAGCCCGTGCTCCAGCAGTTGCGCGATCCAGATGCAATCCTGGATGTCGGTCTTCCGTCCCGGGACCTGCTTCATGTGGGCGGCGTTGACGAGCAAGCAGATGAAGGCATCCTCCAGCACGTAGAACACCGGTTTCCAGTAGACGCCTGTGCTCTCCATCGCCACGTGCGTCACCTGGTGGGCGGCCAGCCAGTCACGAAGCACCAACAGTTCCGCGGCCGTCGTGCCGAACGTCCGCACGTGTTGGTCGACGGTCCGCTTCACGCCGGGCACCCGCACGCACGCGGCCACCGTATCCCGATGGACATCCAGCCCGCAGCACCGCTCGATCTGCCGTTCCATCGCCACCGCCTCCTCCGAGGTGTGTCGCCGCTCGGAGGAGCTTCCCTCTACACGACTCTGCTCGGCGTGCTTGAACGCAACAATGCGGGGTGCCGAAAGCTCCCACGTCAGACTAACTGCGGACTCGCCAGTACCAAGGCCACGCGACGTTGCCCGAGCGGCGACCGCCCGTGAGAGTAGCCGATTTTCATGATGCATGGGTGGTCGCCCCGGCCATGAGGACTAACTCACCATCGCGAAGGTGCGCTCGATGTTGCCCAGGACGAGCTGGCCCCAGGGGCGATAGTCGCCATAGAGGGAGAACGGCTTTTCGTAGATGGGGGCCAGCTTCGCGGGCACGCGCACCTTGACTTCCTCGAGCGTCGCGCCCGCCGCGACTTCCTCTCGCACGGCCTCGACCAGAGTGTGGACGTACGCCCGAAACGTGCGCAGCCAGTCCCGACCCGCGACCTCGCCGTGGCCCATGATCATGTGGGTGAAGTCGAGCTGAGCCAGCCGATCGACCGTCGCCGCCCAGTCTTCCGGATAGCCGTCGCCCATGAAGGGCGTCCAGCCGATGACGGCGTCGCCGGTGATCACGACCTTCTCGTTCGGAAGGTAGACGAACACGTCGCCCTCGGTGTGGGCGCGGCCGAGGTGGAGGAGATGGATCTCGCGATCGCGCCGGTAGATCCGCATGGTCTGCTCGAAGGCGATGGTGGGCAGGGCGGGCTTGAGAGCCGTGACCTCTGACAGATACGCCTCGGCCAGACGCAGGTCGCCCTGGATCTTCGCACGCTGGTCGGTGGTGCCGGCGGTGGCCAGCTCCGCCCTCAGCCGGGCGATCTCGCCGGGGACCTGACGCAGAGTTGGAGGGACACGGGGACTCGCCGGAGCCTGGCGTCCGGAATTGGCGCTCGACAGCATGGCGAAGCGTGCGGATATTCTGCGCGCGTCCGGGCGCTCCTCGCAGCGGCGGTCCGGCCCTGGAGACACACCATCGAGGGAGGTGAGGGGGGATGAGCTGCCCCCGTTGTGGGACCGCCATAGCGCCGGACGCCGGTTCTGTGCCCAGTGCGGCTCCCCATTGGCCCTTGCCTGTCTTTCGGGTGGATTCTCGAACGAGCCGGGCGTGAAGTTCTGCGGAGGGTGCGGTGCCGCCTTGGCTGCTTCCCCGTGCCAGCACGAGAACCGCGCGGGGGAAATTCTGCGGGAGTGAGGCGCTCGTCTTGCGGTCGACTCCAGGCAGCTCGCCGGTCCGCGACTCTGGAGGCCAGCGCGTGCGGTGTCTGCAGTGTCGGCACGAGAACTCGCCCGCCCAGAGAGCAGGTCCCGGTACGGCAACCAGGGGCATCCCTCCCTCTGCTCCTTGACACGGTGACCAGTCGTGACTAGGTTATGGTCATGGATACGGTACGGATCGCCGACCTGAAAGCCCGCCTGAGCGAGCATCTCCGGGCCGTTCGCCGCGGCCGCACCCTGACGGTGCTCGATCGGGATAGGGCGATCGCGCGCATCGTCCCCTATGACGCGGAGCGCCGGCCGCTCACCATTCGGTCACGTCGCCCCGGGGCACCTCCGCTGGCCCGCGTGATACTCCCGCCGGCGCTGCGGCTGAAGGTGGACATCGTTGCGCTCCTGGCCGAGGAGCGCCAGCACGAGCGGTGATCGCGTACGTCGACTCGTCGGTTCTCCTGCGCAAGGTGCTGCGCCAGCCCGGGGCGCTCGGAGAATGGGCGGCCATCCGCACGGGTGTGGCAAGTGCGGTGGCCGAGACAGAGTGTCTGCGTAGCCTTGACCGCCTGCGCTTGCGAACCGGACTCGCGGACATGGATCTGGCACGGCGGCGGGAGGCGGTGTTCCGGCTCCTCGAAAGCATCGAAGTCGTAGAGGTGACGCCTCCCGTGCTCGCCCGGGCGGCGCAGCCGTTGCCGACCGAGCTGGGCACGCTCGACGCAATCCATCTCGCCACCGCGCTGCTGTGGCGCGAGCACAACGGCGGCGACATCATCATGGCTACCCACGACGTCGCGCTGGCCACGGCGGCGCGGGCCTGCGGTCTCACGGTCGTCGGCGGCTCCTGAATCTCATGCTCTCGCATCGCGCTCCGTCTTGCGATCGGCAAGGGCGCGGTCGCGGATCCGCCCGGGCGGGCTCGCGCACGAGCGGTCAGGCCACTCCCGACCGCGGTGGCTTCGACATGGCCGGCGGCTCGGTGCTGGCCCCGGTAGGAGTGACCGCGTAGGCTCGGGGCGTCCTCCTCCCGCTCCTCGATGGGGATCGGCTTTCCCTCCTGGACGAGACAATCCAGATGGAAGTTGGCGTGGCCGGAAGGCGATCAAGTGCCTCCGGGACGTCCGCCCCGAAGTCGGCGAGCAGGAGCGCCGGGATCTCCGCGACCACGCTCGTGGTCTCAGGATCTCGCGTGAACACGACGTGATAGTTCAGCGCGGCCGCCTGGCTCACACGTCTGGAGGGGATAGGAATTTCTCGGGCGCTCGCGCGCGTGCCCGGGCCTGGCGCCAACCTTCACCTCGTTCCTCCCCGGGTCGCGCCGCCTGAGCCGCGATGCTCCGCTGGCGTAGCCGAGATGTCAAGGGGCCGGGCGGGCCGGGGAGTCGCAAGGGGAGGGCCGCGTGTGTGGGGGGCGTCTCCGCGGTCTGGTGCCGATTTCTTGGAGGGGAAGCGGGCGTGGAAGGGCCGCTCCGAGGGGGGCGGATCCGATAATGAGGGCTTATGTCAGTGGGGCGGGTCGAGATCAGGGAATCCCTGGGGCGGCGGAAGGCCCGGGGGCTGGCTGAGCCCGAGCCGGTCAAGGAGATCGCGCAGCCTCTGCCCACCGGGGTAGACGGCCACGATACGGCGGCGGCCGCCGCAGCGGCTGCACAGCAGAACGTCGATCTCGAACACCCGCCGCATCAGGGCCGCCCAGGAGAGTCTTGCCAGTCTTCGGGCACCAGAGGAGGGACGGCTCCGGGGCTCGGGAGGCGAAGGGCTTGGCGCCGGGCCCCCGCCGAGCTGGGCGGCCCGGCTCGAGTGGGGGACCACGTCGGAGCGAAGCTGGGCGCGGGGGGCCAGGACGCCGTGGAACCGGAGCAGGTGAAACCGGGGCGGGGGGATGAGTACGCTGAGCTTCTCGATCAGCTCCAGCGGAGCGAGCAGCAGGTGCGTAGAGCCGTCGCGGCGCGGGTGGGGCAGCTCGTACAGGAGCTGCCCCCCGGAGCTCTCCGTCAAGCGCTCCAGGGCCAGGGGCGGGCGCAGCAGGTAGCGGCACAGGTGCTCGAGTTGCTCTCGGGCGTGAGCGGGCAGGGCGACGTTGGCGTGGAGCGAGAACCCCTCCAGGCGGGCGCACCGGAGCTTGACCCCGTCCACCACCGCGGCGGCGGTGCGCAGCCGGCGCACGGGATGGCCCGCACCGGGGCCGCTGGCGATCAGCTCCTGGATCGAGGCGGCGGCGTAGCCGGCCAGAAGGGGCATCTCCTCGGCCACGGGATCGGTGGGGCTGGGGTCCTCGGGGAGGCGCCCGCCCCGACGCAGCAGGCGCGTCACGCGCTCGTGGATCTGCTCCAGGATCTGGGCGATCTCCTCGTCGGTGGGGGCCGGCAAGGGGTGGAAGACGGGGGCCGCTCCCGGAGCGGGCCGGCTGAAGACGCCATCGAGTACGAGCGAGTGGAAATGAACAGAGCTTGACCCAACGACTGGCCGGAGAGTCGCGAGAATGTGTGGAAGCCGGCGCTAGCCGAGATCGAGGATGCCCTCGTGCCAGCATTCATAATTGAGGAGTTGGAGGACGGCAGGTTCACCATCTTCGTCCCCGATCCCCACGCCTCTGGCTGGCGCCGTGTATGTCCTCGTCCGGGAGCGCGTGCATCCCTTGGACGTCCCCTTCACCCAGGCCATCAGTGGGGGTCAGGGGCAAAGGAGCTGGTGGCGGCCACGCAAAACCAGGACCGCTAAAACGCCGCGGGGAAAAGCACGACCGGTCGGGCGGGTGGTCCTTCCTCTCTAAGGTCATCGACATCCGAAACGACAGATTCGGGACGAATTTCACTCAGGCCGACCAACTTTTCTTCGATCAGGTGAAGGAGCAGGCGAAGGCCGATCCCGAGGTCGTCCAGCGCGCCGTAGCGAACCCCTACGACGCCTTCGCCCTGGCACGCCGGGGCAAGCTGCTCGACCTGATGATCGACCGCATGGGCGAGAATCAGGCCATCGTCACCAAGTACATCGACGAGGAAGAGTTCCGAGACGTCGCGTTCGAGCAGATGGCGCTGAGGATCTACGACGAGATCCGGGAGCCAGTGGATCAGGTCTCGCCGTGACCGATCCGGGAGTAGGCGCGCCAACGAGGCGCGTCCCGTTCACCGGGGACCTGCTGCGCCAGAGATGGCCGGATGATCTCCGTACAGCCCTACTCAACCCGGAGACGTGCATCCCATGATGGCCCAACCCGTGACTGGTCCCACCAACGTCTGGCTCGTCCGGAGTGGTAAACACGGTGAGGACGAGGAAGCGGCGCTTGCACAGGGCCTAGCGGTCATCGGGTTCCGTGATGTCCCCGACCTCACCCCCTTCCCGACGGTCGAGGCCCTCATCGGGTTCTGCTCTGGCAACTGCGGAAGACGCGGTAGGCACCAGCAAAACGGAGGAGTGGCCCGAGAAAAGCCTTGACTCGATGCGAACGGTTCATAGACTGGCGGCGTGTCGAGCCTTCGTACCCCGGACGTTCTCGCCTATGGGCGCTGGTGGTCGGGCGATGAGCTCGACGCGAGGGCGCGAGTGTGGCGGGCCGCTGCCCTCGACCGGTTCGGCGAAGGCGACCGACCCATCGCTGCTGCGCTGCCTCCCTCACCGGAGGCAGTGGCCCTGTTCGTCGCTCTCACCTCGTTGCCCTCACCCGTCATCCTGCTGTCGCCAGAGGTCCGCGCGTGGCGCAGCGAACCCGCCATCCCGATCGGTACACCTATCGCGCTCCTGCCGACGCTCGCGCACCGAGCGCGCGAGGCCGAGCGATTCGGTCTCGTCCCCTTCGTGCTGCCCGAAATTTCGGCGGGCGCGCTGAGTGGAACGCCGGTCCCCCCGCTCCAGGGACCGGGAGTTGTCCTGTTCACGTCGGGCTCCACGGGGCCGCCGAAGCCGGTGTTCCATACGACGTCTGGCCTGATGCAGTGGGTGAACGCCCGGAACCACGGACTGGGACTCGGCGCCGGCGCCGGGGTCATCATGGAAGCGTCGCCCGCTTATGGACAGGGCCTCAGCTATCTCGTCAGCACGATGGTCCTCGGCGGCCCGCTGGGCCTTCTCGACCCACGCGATCACCGTCTGGCGCTCACCGCCCTCGCCGAGCCGGCATTTCGGTGCTGGCGCGTCAGCGCTCATTTCGCGGACGTGCTGTCGCGCTGCGCCCTCACCGAGAACCCGGTCATTCCCCCCGTCTGTATCCTGGGGACGCCGATCTCGCAGGCGGTGCGCGACGCCTTCAAGGACCGATTCGGCGTCCCGCTCCGGCAGGGGTACTCGTCGACCGAAACCGGCACCGTCGCGGTGGACGGCGGCCCGCCGGCCGAGGTCCGACCGGAGACGGTCGGCCGGCCTCTTCCCGGGGTTGAAATGAGCATCGGCGATCATCCGAGCGCCCCCAGAGGGGTGGGAGAGGCCGGGCGGATCTGGATTCGCAATCCATGGCAGATGGCTGGCTATGGGTTTCCACCGCGTGTCGAGCGCCCGGGAGACATCGACGGGTGGTGGCCGACGCGAGATCTCGGGATGCTTGGAGCAGACGGGCGGCTGACCTTAGCCGGCCGCCTCGACGACGCTGTCCGCACGCGCGGGAATCGCGTCGTGAACCTCGCCTACGTGGCGGCCCATCTGTGTCGCATCCCGGGCGTCACCGACGCGCTGGCGATCCCGCTCGACAGTCCCGCTGGCCCCTCCTTCGGCGCGGTGGTCGAATGCGAGCCCGGGATGTCCGTCGAAGCGCTCCGGGCGGCGCTTGCCAAGACGCTTCCACCGTGGTCCTGGCCGTGCGCGCTCGAGATCGTCGCGAGGCTGCCCAAGCTCCCGAACGGCAAGCCGGACCGGCCGAGGTGCGCTCTCCTGCTCGAAAGGGCGCCGATCGCATGAGGGATGACGATCCGCTGCTCGCGGCCATGCGGGCCATCGTCGCGGGTGTCGTCGGGGCGAGACGAGCGCTGCCGGCCGACATGGGCGCGAACACGCCGCTGGCCGAAGGAGGCTTGTGGCTGGATTCGCTAGAGCTCCTCGAGGTAATCGTCGCGTGCGAGGTGGAGTTCGGGATCATCTTTGAGCCAGCCAAGGACCTCCTCGGCGACGGCCTCGAGACGCTCGAGACGCTGGCGGCTCTCGTTCGCGCCAAGAACCCGCGTCTGTCTCGCGTGTGATCCCAGCGGCGAGGTTCCGAACCCAGTGGCTCGCTCGCCCGTGGTACTACACACGCCGGCTGTGGGCCCTGCTGATCGTCCTCGACACGCTGCCGTGGCCGTGGGGCGAGGACATCCTCGCCTTCCTGTTCTTGGTGGTCGCCATCATCCGACCGAGCCGGCGGCGGAGGGCGGTGGCCTGGGCCTCCGCCCAGCGCCGCGACCGCCGGTGGCGACTGGCCGCGGCGGTGTGCGCCTTTCGCGGACGGTGGGTCGCGCGATGGCGACTTCTCGGGTTCCGCTCCCCCGACGAGCTGCGGCCCTACATCGTGCTCGAGGGAGAGGAGCGCATGACCGCGGTGAACGGGGGCGCCATCCTGCTGGAGTTCCACCTCGGCCCGCCGACGGTAGAACTGCCGCTTGCGGTGCTGGGCCACCAGGTCCAGCATGTCGGATGGCATGACCACGCCGCCACCGCCGGGTGGTGGCGCGAAGCCTGGCGCCCCATCGTGGCGTCGAGCCCGCTCGCAAGCGTGGCCTACGACTGGAGGAGGTGGCCGGCGGTCCTCTACACCGCCCGGCAGACGCTCCTCGAGGGCAGGAAGATCTGCATCATGGCCGATGGCTACAGCAAACGGGAGCTGTTTCGCGTTCCGCTGCCCGGCGGTCCGATGGTCGTCGGAGCCGGATGGCTCACGCTTCATCAGCTGACCGGTGCTCCGGTTCTCCCGGTGCTGACGCATCTCGAAGGACGCACGCAGGTCGTTGCCATCCATCGGCCCTTGCCGGTCTCGGAGCCCGATCCGGCCCGGCGGCTCGAGGTATGGCGGGCGATGGTCGCCTCGCTGGTGGCAGACTACGTCCAGCGGTTCCCGGAGCAGTGCCCGAGTATGGCCCTCCCGTCTTCGCCAACGACTGGTTGATGGCCTGTCGGAAGAGTCACGGCTTGGGCGGGGGATAGGAATTTCTAGGGCGCTCGCGCGCGTGCCCGTGCCTGGCGCCAACCTTCACCTCGTTCCTCCCCGGGTCGCGCCGCCTGAGCCGCGATGCTCCGCTGGCGTAGCCGAGATGTCAAGGGGCCGGGCGGGCCGGGGCGCCACGGGGAGAGTCGCGAGGGGAGGGCCGCGTGTGGAGGGGCGTCTCCGCGGTCTGGTGCCGATTTCTTGGAGGGGAAGCGGGCGTGGAAGGGCCGCCCCGAGGGGGGCGGATCCGATAATGAGGGCTTATGTCAGTGGGGCCGGGTCGAGATCAGGGAATCCCTGGGGCGGCGGAAGGCCCGGGGGCTGGCTGAGCCCGAGCCGGTCAAGGAGATCGCGCAGCCTCTGCCCACCGGGGTAGACGGCCACGATACGGCGGCGGCCGCCGCAGCGGCTGCACAGCAGAACGTCGATCTCGAACACCCGCCGCATCAGGGCCGCCCAGGAGAGCTGCCGTCCGGCCCCAGAGGAGGGACGGCTCCGGGGCTCGGGAGGCGAAGGGCTTGGCGCCGGTCCCCCGCCGAGCTCGGCGGCCCGGCTCGAGTGGGGGACCACGTCGGAGCGAAGCTGGGCGCGGGGGGCCAGGACGCCGTGGAACCGGAGCAGGTGAAACCGGGGCGGGGGGATGAGTACGCTGAGCTTCTCGATCAGCTCCAGCGGAGCGAGCAGCAGGTGCGTAGAGCCGTCGCGGCGCGGGTGGGGCAGCTCGTACAGGAGCTGCCCCCCGGAGCTCTCCGTCAAGCGCTCCAGGGCCAGGGGCGGGCGCAGCAGGTAGCGGCACAGGTGCTCGAGTTGCTCTCGGGCGTGAGCGGGCAGGGCGACGTTGGCGTGGAGCGAGAACCCCTCCAGGCGGGCGCACCGGAGCTTGACCCCGTCCACCACCGCGGCGGCGGTGCGCAGCCGGCGCACGGGATGGCCCGCGCGGGGGCCGCTGGCGATCAGCTCCTGGATCGAGGCGGCGGCGTAGCCGGCCAGAAGGGGCATCTCCTCGGCCACGGGATCGGTGGGGCTGGGGTCCTCGGGGAGGCGCCCGCCCCGACGCAGCAGGCGCGTCACGCGCTCGTGGATCTGCTCCAGGATCTGGGCGATCTCCTCGTCGGTGGGGGCCGGCAAGGGGTGGAAGACGGGGGCCGCTCCCGGAGCGGGCCGGCTGAAGACGCCATCGAGTACGAGTGAGTGGAAATGAACATTGGCGTTCAAGGCCGAACCGAACCGCTGGATGGCGGTGATGGCGCCGCACTGGGCGTCGGCGATTCCCTCGCGAACCGCGGCGCGACGCGGCCCGGCGAACACGCTGCGGATGAACACGGCCAGCACGGCGGCGGTCAGCGTGGCGTCAAAGGCGAGCTGATAGCGCAGCGTGAAGGGCAGAGACAGCACCCATTGGCGCACGGGCACCGAGGGGATGACGCGATCGACGAGCTGGGCGGCCAGCTCGCTCATGCGGCGGCCCCCGCACGAGGGGCAGAAGCCCCGGCCTTTGCAGCTGAACGCCACGACCATTTCATCTCCGCACTGCTCGCACCTGACATGCACGCAACCGTGCTCGAGCCGGCCACAGCGCAGGTAGGCACGGAGTTCGCGGGTGACGAAGGCGGGGAGCCCTTCGCCGCCGCCCTGGTCGGAAGCGCGGGCCAGGAAGGCCTCGAGATGGCTCTCGAGGGTGCGGTAGAGGACCGTGTCCTCGGGTCGATGGCGCTCATAGCACGGGGACAAGCTGACCAGGGCCATGAGCCTGGCCCCGGTGCAGCGGCGATGCCGGGGCACTCGGGCGGCGGGGGTGCCCGAGAAATCGAGGGCTTGGTGATGAGGCGGGGTTTTGCGGTCGGCGCGCGAGTGCCCACGCTGCTGGGCGCCGGCCCGAGCCTCGGGGCGGTCGGCCCAGTGGAGATGCTCTACGCCTGCGAGAACGGCGTTTCGTGGATGGGGGCCAGCTTCGCGGGCACGCGCAGCTTGACTTCCTCGATCGTGGCCCCCTTCGAGACTTCCTCTCGTACGGCCTCGACCAGAGCGTGGACGTACGCCCGAAACGTGCGCAGCCAGTCCCGACCCGCGACCTCGCCATGGCCCATGATCATGTGGGTGAAGTCGAGCTGAGCCAGCCGATCGACCGTCGCCGCCCAGTCTTCCGGATAGCCGTCTCCCATGAAGGGCGTCCAGCCGATGACGGCGTCTCCGATTCCCGCCCCTCGTGGCTGCAGCAGTCCATGCGAGATCTCCTTTCACCGCGCCGAACGCCTCGCCGGCCGCGGGCCGATGCGATCATAGCCCTCTGTTCTGGCCCGCGCTGGGCCTGCTCCCATTGACACGCGGAAGCCGGCCCGGCTAGTCTCGCCGCGGAGGTCATCGCCGAAGGCGTGAGCACATGGCCCGTCGCCCGGCTCTGGACGCCATGGAGCCGGCAGCTCCGGCGCACCCTCCACAGCGCCGTGGTGGTGACGGGCGCCGTCCTTGCCGTGCTGATCATCGTCATGGCCCTGTTCGCGGGCGTCCTCGCGCCCCAGCCGCCCGACGAGCAGAACTTCGAGCTGATCGAGGCTCCGCCGGGAGCGAAGGCGCTGCTCGGCACCGATCGCTTCGGCCGCGACGTGCTCAGCCGCGTCATCTACGGCTCGCGCATTTCGCTCTACGTCGCGGTCACGTCCATCGGGGTCGCCATGGCCATCGGGGGTGCCCTCGGTCTCGCCGCCGGCTATCGGGGCGGCGCGTGGGACAACGCGATCAACCGCGTCCTGGATATCTTCTTCAGCATCCCCGGATTGCTCCTCGCCGTCGGCATCGCGGCCATGCGCGGGCCGGGGGTGAACAGCGCCGTGCTCGCCGTGGCCATCGTCTACACGCCCGCTCTTCGCGCGCGTCATGCGTGGTCCGGTCCTCGCCGAGCGCGAGAAGGAATACGTCGAGGCCGTGCGCGCTCTCGGGGCCTCGCGCTGGGTGGTGGCCCTCAAGCACGTGCTGCCCAACGTGATCTCTCCCTTCGTCGTCCAGGGCACGGTGGCCTTCTCCCAGGCGATCCTCATCGAGGCGTCGCTGAGCTACCTCGGGCTCTCCGCCCAGCCGCCCACGCCGTCGTGGGGCAACATGCTGAACGAGGGGCGCACCTATCTCGAGACCGCGCCCTGGATCTCCGTGTTCCCGGGTATCGCCATCATGATCGCCGTCCTGGCCTTCAACCTGCTCGGCGACGGGCTGCGCGACATCCTCGACCCCAACACCGCATGAACCTACGACTCCAGGAGGCCACACCATGACTGACTTTCAAGGTCGGGGGGAGCGAGCGCCGCTCCTCCCCGACACCCCCCACCGCCTCGAAGAGCAACCTTGGGGACTCAGCCGGCGCGAGGTGCTCCGCGTGGGCGGTCTTGGCCTGGGCGGGCTCGCCCTGGCGCGGCCGGCGGTCGCTCAGTCGCCGCGGCCCGGCGGCACCTTCGTCTCGGCGCAGACCACGGAGGCGACCGGGCTTGATCCGCAGCTCGTTCCCGCCTTCTCGCGCAGCCGCCGCTCGCCCCTCTTCTACAACCAGCTCGTCCGCTTCGACCCGGACATGAATGCCCAGCCCGAGCTGGCGGAGTCCTGGGAGGTCAGCAAGGACGCGCTGACCTGGACCTTCAAGCTGCGGCAGGGAGTGAAGTTCCACGACGGCCAGGAATTGACCTCGGCCGACGTCAAGTTCACCTTCGATCGATTGTTCGAGAAGTCGCCGGGCAAGTCCGACTTCATCGCCGTCGACAAGGTCGAGCCGGCCGGGAAGTACCAGATCAAGTTCATGACGAAGGAGCCGTTCGCCGGGCTCCTCGCCGCGCTGGGCGGCTTCTGGGGCTTCATCATCAGCGAGGCGGGGATCAAGAAGCACGGCGACCTCAACAAGGCCGCGCTGGGCACCGGCCCCTACGTGCTCGAGGACTGGAAGGTCGAGCAGCAGCTCGTGATGAAGAAGCACCCGCAGTACTTCAAGAAGGGCCTGCCCTACGTCGACGAGGCCATCCTCCGCATCATCCCTGACGAGGCGAACATCGTGGCCGCCCTGCGCACGGGCCAGATCCAGCACGCCTTCATCGAGGACAACAAGAACTGGAACCTTCTCAAGGAGGAGAAGACCCTCACCGGCTATCGCAGCTCGCGTCTCGGCTACGACTTCCTCAACATCAACGCCAGCCGGGGACCGCTCAAGGACGTGCGCGTGCGCCAGGCCATCAGCTGGGCCGTGGACCGTGCCGCCGTCCTGCGCGTGGCCGCCGCGGGCTTCGGGCGCCTGACCGCGCCCGCCACGGCCCCCATGAAGGCCTGGCAGCTCCCCGAGGAGCAGTGGATGCGCTTCTACAAGGCCGACGTGGAGAAGGCCAAGAAGCTCATGGCCGACGCGGGCCAGGCCGGCGGCTTCACGGTCAAGCTCTCGGTGATTCCGACCTTCCCGACCATGGTCGCGGGGGCGCCGGTGGTCGCCGCCAACCTCAAGCGCATCGGGATCACCGCCGAGATCGAGAACGTGGAGTATGCGGTCTGGATCAAGCGCTGGCTGGCCAAAGACTTCGACATGACCATGAACACCACGCCGGGCTACGCCGACCCGGATACCGCGTTCTTCCGCGCCTTGCACTCCACCAAGGGTCAGAACTGGAACAGCTGGAGCGTGCCCGAGCTGGACGCCCTCCTCGAGGAGGGGCGTCGCACGATGGATCAGAAGAAGCGCAAGGTCATCTACGACAAGGTCCAGATCCTCATCCTCGAGAACGTGCCGCACCTCTGGCTCTTCTCCGCCGACACCATCGACTTCACCCAGACCTCGGTGAAGGGCTGGAAGCAGCACCCCACGACGATGCTCTACGGCTTCGAGGGAGTGTGGCTCGACAAGGCGTGAGCGTGCTGGCGTGTATCGAGGGGCGCCCCGGCTTCGCCGGGGTGCCCCGAGCGCGGGGGGCTTGGGGGGCCCTGTCGAGGCCCCCCATCTGATATGACCGGTTACCTCGTGGTGCGACTGTACTCGATGGCCTTGACCCTGCTCGGCCTGACCGTGCTCGTCTTCCTGATGCTCCGCCTGGTTCCCGGAACGGTGGTGGAGCAGATGATCGGCGCCGATGCCGTGGCGAGCCCACAGATGGTCGAGCAGCTCAAGCGCTTCTTCGGGCTCGACCAGCCGTGGTACGAGCAGTACGGACGATGGCTCGGAGGCCTCGCGCGTGGTGATCTGGGAACCTCCTGGCGTACCGGCAAGCCCGTGGTTGGTCTCATCCTCGAGCGGCTCCCCGTCACCCTGGAGCTGACCTTGCTGGCCGTGGCCTTTGCCCTCGTCCTCGGGATGATGGCAGGCATCGTCTCCGCCGTCCGGCGCGGGCACGCCATCGACAACGTCACCCGCGTGGGAGCGCTCCTGGGATTGTCAGTGCCGGTCTTCTGGCAGGGGACGATGCTGATTCTCTTCTTCTCCCTCTACCTGCGCTGGATGCCGTCCGTGGTGTGGGTCGATCTGTGGACCGATCCGCTCCGCAACCTCACCATCATGGCGCTGCCCGCGGTCTGCCTGGGGACGGCGAGCGCGGCCAGCATCGCGCGCACCACCCGCGCCTGCCTGCTCGACGTCCTCCGCTCCGAGTACATCAGAACGGCGGAGGCCAAGGGGCTGGCCGGGCGCGCGGTCATCCTCAAGCACGCCCTCCGCAATGCCCTGATCCCGGTGGTGACGGTGGCCGGGCTCCAGATGGGGATCCTCCTCGGCGGCACGGTCGTCGTCGAGGAGGTCTTCACATTGCCTGGAGTGGGTCGGCTCGTCCTCTGGTCGATCTATCAGCGCGACTATCCGCTGACCCAGAGCACGATCCTCTTCATCGCGGTCATGTTCATGACCATCAACCTGATCATCGACCTGCTCTACAGTTACCTCGATCCGCGGATCCGCTATGGCTGAAGAATCGGGTCGACTCTGCGAAGGCCAAACTCCAAGCCCCTGATCGCGCACCCCACTGGCCTGCCCGTGGACGAGGGAGTTGTCGACTCGTGAGAGCCCCGGGCTGGGAGGATTCCTCGCACCGGATCGCATACGACGCAGGGAGGACTGTGATGGCCATCAAGGAAGGGAAGGCGGCCCCCGACTTCACGCTGACCGATGCGGCCGGTCGGCGCGTCTCGCTGAAGGACTTCGCGGGGCGAGACGTGATTCTCTACTTCTACCCCAAGGACGACACCCCCGGCTGTACCAAGGAAGCCTGCGGATTCCGGGACCACGGCAAGGCCCTCGGAAAGTTCGGCGCGGTGGTGCTGGGCGTCTCGGCCGATGGCGCGGAATCGCACAAAAGATTCGCCTCCAAGTACAAGCTGCCGTTTACTCTCTTATCGGATCCCGACCGGCAGGTCATGACCGCGTATGGGGCCTATGGAGAGAAGATGATGTACGGCAAGAAGACCAAAGGCGTCATCCGATCCACGGTGTGGATCGGGCCCGACGGCAAGGTGAAGAAGCACTGGGCGCGAGTGGCCAAGGCCGAGACGCACCCTGACGCCGTCCTGGCCGCCCTTCAGTCGGACCGATGAGACGGCCAAGAGCGCGGAGCTGGAGTGTGGGCGCGCTCCTGATCGCGGCCATTCTTCTGGCGTCCACGGGTTGCCGGGAAGCTCCCAAGGCCGCTCCACCAGCTGTGCCGGTCAAGATCGCCCCCGTGATCGAGCGGGATGTCCCGATCTACAGGGAGTGGCTGGCGACCACGGTCGGCCTCGTGACCGCTCAGATCCGCCCCAAGGTGAACGGCTACGTCCTGACCCAGAACTATCAGGAGGGCGCCATGGTGAAGGAGGGCGCCCTCCTCTTCACGATCGATCCGCGCCAGTACCAGAACGCCTTCGATCAGGCCAAGGGCAAACTGGTGCAGTCCGAGGCGCAGCTCAGGCAGGCCAAGGCGCAGGTGGCCGAGAACGAGTCGCAGGTGAAGCAGGCCCAGGCCCAGGTGGCCCAGGTCGAGAGCGATCTGGCCCGGGCCGCCGCCATCCAGGTCAAGACCGAGCTGGAGGTGATGCGCTATCGGCCGCTGGCCTCGCGGGGCTCCATCAGCCAGCAGGAGCTGGACAACGCGGTGCAGAACAACCTCGCGA
Source organism: uncultured Candidatus Rokubacteria bacterium (assembly GCA_963848005.1). GTDB lineage: Bacteria > Methylomirabilota > Methylomirabilia > Rokubacteriales > CSP1-6 > CAVWFS01. The sequence continues at coordinate 15,282 of CAWKCA010000004.1, read as the reverse complement.
ATATCGCCTCGGTGGACGGGGAGCGCGCGAATCTCGAGAAGGCGCGCGCCAACGTGGAGCGCACGCAGGCGGCCCTCGCGAAGGCGCGCGCCGACGTCGGCGCGGCCGAGGCGGCGATCGTGCAGGCGCAGGCGGCCCTGGCGGAGACCCAGCTCAATCTCGACTGGACCAAGGTGAACTCACCCATCACGGGCCTCGCCGGCATCAAGAAGGCCAGCGTTGGCGATCTGGTGAACCCCCTGGCCGTGCTCACCACCGTGGCCTCGATCAATCCCATCTACGCCCAGTTCAACCCGAGCGAGCAGGAGTATCTGCGCTGGCAGGCCGAGCGCAAGGGCGAACTGGCGCACCGACCCAACTTCGAGCTGATCCTGTCCGACGGGCAGGTCTATCCTCACCGGGGCACCGCCGAGATCGTCGGCCTGGAGGTCGACCCGACGACGGGCACGATTCCCGTGCGCGCGACCTTTTCGAATCCGGGGAATGTCCTGCGCCCCGGCCAGTACGGCAAGGTTCGCGTGCCGGTCGTCGTGAAGCAGGGGGCGCTGCTCGTCCCCCAGCGCGCGGTGCGCGACCTGCAGGGGATCTACCAGGTGGGCCTGGTCGGTGCCGACAACACCGTGGCCTTGCGCAACGTCCAGGTCGGCGAGCGCGTGGGAACGCTCTGGCTCGTCGAGCGCGGCTTGCAGCCGGGCGACCGCATCATCGTCGAGGGCATCGAGAAGGTCCGGGCCGGTGAGAAGGTCGCGCCGACGGTGGTGGAGGCCGACCCCGCGGGGGAGAGCCGCCAGCCCGTCACCATACCGCCAGAGGCGCCGTCCCCGCGGCCGGCGCCGGCACCCGGCGGCTCCACGGCTCCGCCACCCGTCTCCGCGCCGCCTTCCGGACGCGCACCGGCCAAGTAGGGAGATTCGAGAGCCGCTCCGTGTCCCGATTCTTCATCGACCGCCCCATCGTGGCCATCGTGATCTCGATCCTCATGGTCCTGCTGGGGCTGGTGGCCATGCTCGGGCTCCCCGTCGCCCTCTATCCGAACATCGCCCCGCCCGAGATCCTCGTCCAGGCCACCTACACGGGCGCCAACGCGCTGACCATCGAAGGCTCCGTGGCCGCGCCCATCGAGCAGCAGATGAGCGGCGTGGACAACATGATCTACATGTACTCCACCAGCGCCAATACCGGCAGCCAGATGAACCTGCGCGTCGACTTCGACGTGACGACCGATCCGAGCACGGATCAGGTGCTGGCCCAGATGCGCTACGCGCAGGCGGAGGCGCAGCTTCCCCAGCAGGTGACCGAGATCGGGGTCACCATCCGCAAGGCGAGCGCCAGCCCGCTCATCCTCTTCTCCCTCTACTCGCCCAATGCGACCTACGATCCGCTGTTCATCTCCAACTACGCCTACATCAACATCAACGATCCTATGACGCGCGTCCCGGGCGTGGGCCAGGTGCAGATCTTCGGCGACGGCCAGTACGCCATGCGCATGTGGGTGCGGCCCGATATCCTGGGCAAGCTCGGCATCACCGTCAACGACATCACCACCGCCATCCAGGGGCAGAGCGCGGCCAACGCCGTCGGCCAGATCGGCTCGAATCCCGTGCCGCCGGGGCAGGAATTCGCGTACACGGTGCGCGCGCCCGGGCGCCTGAAGACTCCCGAGGAGTTCGAGAACATCGCGGTCCGGGCGCGCCCGGACGGGTCGGTGGTGCGCGTCAGGGACGTGGCCCGCGTGGAGCTGGGTGCCCAGACCTACAACGCGAAGGGACGACTGAACGGGCACCCGGCGGCCATCATCGCCGTGTACCAACTGCCGGGATCGAACGCGATCGCCACGGTGGAGCGGGCGAAGGCGCTCATGCGGGAGGCGAAGACGCGGTTCCCCCACGATCTCGAATACGTGGTGTCGCTGGACACGACCCTGGCCGTGACGGCAGGAATCGACGAGATCGTCAAGACGCTGTTCGAGGCGCTCGCGCTGGTCATCGTCGTCGTCTTCATCTTCTTGCAGGGCTTCCGGGCCACCTTGATCCCCCTGCTCGCCGTCCCGGTCTCGCTGGTGGGCACGTTCGCGGTGTTCCCGCTGCTGGGGTTTTCCATCAACACGCTCTCGCTGTTCGGCCTGGTGCTGGCCATCGGGCTGGTGGTCGACGACGCCATCGTGGTCGTCGAGGCCGTGGAGCACCACATCGAGCAGGGGCTTCCCCCGCGCGAGGCGACGCTGAAGGCCATGGAGGAGGTGTCGGGGCCGGTGATCGCCATCGCGCTGATCCTGGTGGCGGTGTTCGTGCCCACGGCCTTCATTCCCGGGATCACCGGGCGGATGTACCAGCAGTTCGCGGTGACCATCGCGGTGTCGGTGATCATCTCGGCCTTCAACGCGCTCACCCTGAGTCCCGCGCTGGCCGCGATGCTCCTGCGTCCGCGGCGCCCGGCGCGCGGGCCCCTGGGGGCGTTCTTCCGGTGGTTCAACCGCTGGTTCGGGCGCGCGACGGATGGCTATGTGCGCTGGTCGGGCGTGCTGATGCGCCGGGCCGTGCTGTCCATGGTCCTGCTGGCGGCCATGGCCGCGGCCACGGGCTTGCTCGGAACCCGGCTACCCAAGGGCTTCATCCCTCAGGAGGATCTCGGCTACCTGTACCTCAGCGTCCAGCTCCCCTACGCGGCCTCGCTCCACCGCACGTCGGCGGTCTGCGATCAGATCGATGCCGTGCTCAAGACGACGCCGGGGATCCAGTACTACACCGGGGTCGCCGGCTTCAGCCTCCTCAACACGGTGTTCACCACCTACAACGCGTTTTATTTCATCACCCTGGAGCCGTGGGACGAGCGCACGCGCAAGGGCCTCGACGCGCGGGTCATCCTGACGGACATCCGTACGCGGCTGGCCGCCCTTCCCGAAGCCGAGGCCTTCCCGTTTCCGCCGCCGGTCATTCCCGGAGTCGGCACGGCGGGAGGCGTCACGTTCGTCCTGGAGGACCGCGCGGGCATGGACGTCGACTTCCTGGCCCGGCAGACGAACACCTTCCTGGCCGAGGCCCGCAAGCGGCCGGAGTTCGCCTGGATCACGACCACCTTGCTGCCGAGCGTGCCCCAGTACTTCGCCGACGTCGATCGGGACAAGATCATGCGCCAGAACGTCGATCTCAGCGCGGTCTACCAGACGCTGCAGGCGTTCATGGGCGGCTCGTTCGTGAACTACTTCAACCGCTTCGGCAGGGTGTGGCAGGTCTACGTGGAGGCGGAGGGTGACTACCGGGCGCGGCCCGACGCCGTGGGGCTCTTCTACGTCCGGAACCGGGCGGGGACACCCGTTCCGCTCTCGTCCCTGGTCACCATGCGGCCGAGCTACGGGCCGGAGTTCACCTTGCGCTACAACGAGTACCGCTCCGCGCAGATCAACGGCATCCTCCGTCCCGGCGTCAGCACCAGCCAGGGAATGAAGGCGCTTGAGGACGTCTTCGCCCAGACCATGCCGCGGGAGATGGGCTTCGACTACATGGGCATGTCGTTCCAGGAGCAGGTGGCCGCCCGCGGCGTCCCCGCCAGCGTGGTCTTCGGGTTCTCGCTCCTCGTGGTCTTCCTCATCCTGGCCGCCCAGTACGAGAGCTGGTCTCTGCCCGCCGCCGTGCTGCTCAGCACGCCGGTCGCCGTCTTCGGGGCTTTCGCCGTCTTGGCCCTCCGGCGTTACGAGATCGATGTCTTCTCCTCGATCGGCCTCGTCATGCTGATCGGGCTGGCCGCCAAGAACGCCATCCTCATCGTGGAGTTCTCCAAGGCCGAGCACGAGCGGGGCGTGCCGCTGGCGGAGGCGGCTCTGGCCGCGGCGCGCCTGCGCCTGCGCCCGATCCTCATGACGGCCCTGGCCTTCATCTTCGGTGTGCTGCCGCTCTACACGGCCACCGGGGCGGGGGCCGCCTCGCGCCGGGTGCTGGGCACGACCGTCTTCGGCGGCATGCTGGCCGCGTCATTCATCGCCATCTTCATCATCCCGACCACGTTCTACGTCAGCCAGCGATGGCTCGCCGCCCGCCGCCCCGCCGCCGCCCCGAGCGTCGAGGCCGTCGAAGGAGCCTCACATTGAGCCGGCCCGACACCGAGGGCACCCCGAGCGTGTAGCGGAGATAGGAGGCGCGCAGAGTCGGGCCTGCCAATCTCGCGCGAGGTCGAGGGGTGCCACGGCTACGCCGGGGCGCCCCGAGCGTCTGGGGGGCTTGGGGGGCCCTTTCCGGGCCCCCCATCCAACTGAATGGCCCCATTTTTCGTTCGGCGCCCGATCGTCGCCATCGTGATCTCCATCCTCATGGTGTTGCTGGGGCTGGTGGCGATGGCCCAGCTTCCCATCGCGCTCTACCCGAACATCGCGCCCCCGGAGATCCTCGTCCAGGCGACGTACGTGGGCGCCGACGCCATCACCCTGGAAGAGGCGGTGGCCACGCCGATCGAGGCCCAGGTGACCGGCGTGGACAACATGCTCTACATGTACTCGACGAGCACCACGAGCGGCGGCCAGATGAACCTGCGCGTGGTGTTCGACGTGGCCACCGATCCCAGCACGGACCAGGTGCTGACCCAGATGCGCTACAACCAGGCGGCCTCCCAGTTGCCCGAGCAGGTGATCGTCCAGGGGGTGACCGTCAAGAAGTCCACGGCCAGCCCCCTCGCGCTCTTCGCGCTCTACTCGCCCAAGGGTACCTACGATCCGCTCTTCATCAGCAACTACGCCTACATCAACATCAACGATCCGATGACCCGCGTGCCCGGCGTCGGGCAGGTGCAGATCTCCGGCGCCGGCCAGTACGCCATGCGCTTCTGGGTCAAGCCGGAGACCCTGGGCAAGCTCGACGTCACGGTGAACGACGTCATCAACGCCATCGAGGCGCAGAACACCGCGAACGCCGCCGGACAGATCGGCGGCAGCCCGGCGCCGGCTGGCCAGCAGTTCACCTACACCGTGAGAGCCCCGGGGCGTCTGGAGACGCCGAAAGCCTTCGAGGACATCGTGGTTCGGGCCCAGCCCGATGGCTCGGTGGTGCGGATGCGCGACGTGGCCCGGGTGGAACTGGGGGCCCAGACCTACAACGTGGAGGGCCGGCTGAACGGCCGCCCGGCCACGGTACTCGCTGTCTTCCAGCTTCCGGGATCCAACGCCATCGCCACGGTGCGACGGGCGGAAGCGCTGATGAAGGAGATGAAGGCGCGCTTCCCCGACGATCTCGACTACGTGGTCTCGCTCGACACCACCCTGGCGGTGACGGCGGGCATCGAGGAGATCGTCAAGACGCTCTTCGAGGCGCTGGTGCTCGTCATCATCGTCGTCTTCATCTTCCTGCAGGGCTTCCGGGCCACCTTGATCCCGCTGCTCGCCGTGCCCGTCTCGCTGGTGGGGACGTTCGCGGTGTTTCCGCTGCTGGGGTTCTCCATCAACACGCTCTCGCTGTTCGGGCTGGTCCTGGCCATCGGGCTGGTGGTCGACGACGCCATCGTCGTCGTCGAGGCCGTCGAGCATCACATCGAGCAGGGGCTGCCCCCGCGCGAGGCGACGCTGAAGGCCATGGAGGAGGTGTCGGGCCCGGTCGTCGCCATCGCGCTGATCCTCACGGCGGTCTTCGTGCCGACGGCGTTCATTCCCGGGATCACGGGGCGGATGTACCAGCAGTTCGCGGTGACCATCGCGGTGTCGGTGATCATCTCGGCCTTCAACGCCCTGACCCTGAGTCCCGCCTTGGCCGCCATGCTCCTGCGACCGCGGCGCCCCATGCGCGGGCCGCTGGGGGCCTTCTTCCGGGGCTTCAACCGGGTGTTTGCGCGGGCGACGGACGGCTATGTGCACTGGTCGGGGCTGCTGGTGCGGAAGGCGGTCCTCTCGATGATCCTCCTGGCGGGAATCGCCGTCTTTGCCGGCCTGATCGGCCAGCGCCTCCCGGCGGGGTTCGTCCCCGAGGAGGATCAGGGCTACATGTCGGTCAACGTCGCGCTGCCTGCCGCCTCGTCGCTGCAGCGCACGGCCGCCATCTGCGATCAGATCGACGCCATCCTCAAGTCGACCGAGGGCGTGAACTACTACACGGTGGTCATCGGGGCCACCTCGACGAACACGGCCCAGTACTTCCTGACCCTGGCGCCCTGGAAGGAGCGCGACGCGAAGGGCCTCACCGCCGACGTCCTGATGCGCAGGCTGAACCAGCGCCTGGCAGGCCTTCCCGGCGCCACCGCCTTCACCGTGGCTCCGCCGGCCATTCCCGGGGTCGGCGCGTCGGGTGGCATCACGTTCATGCTCGAGGACCGGGCGGGCAAGGACATCCAGTTCCTGACCGAGCAGACGCGGCGCTTTCTCGAAGCGGCCCGCCAGCGCCCCGAGCTGGCCTCCGTCAACACGAGCTTCGCGCCCGGGATCCCCCAGCTCTTCGCCAGCGTCGACCAGGACAAGGTGCTGCGGCAGGGGGTGCCCTTGAGCGCGCTCTACCAGACCCTGCAAGTGTTTCTCGGCGGCTACTTCGTGAATCAGTTCAACCTCTACGGGCGGGTCTGGCAGGTCTACGTGCAGGCCGAGGGCGCGTCCCGCACGCACGCGAGCAACGTCGGGCTCTTCTACGTCCGGAACGCCCAGGCGATGCCGGTCCCGCTATCGTCTCTGGTCGAGATGACGAGCAGCTATGGCCCCGACGTGACACTGCGCTACAACGAGTACCGGACGGCGGAGATCAACGCCACCCTGGCGTCCGGGCACAGCACCCAGGACGGGATGCGGGCGCTGGAGGAGGTCTTCGCCCAGACCATGCCGCGCGAGATGGGCTTCGACTACGCGGGGATGTCGTACCAGGAGAAGGCGGCCGCCGCCGGCGTGCCGCCCGCGGTCATCTTCGCCCTGTCCCTGCTCGTCGTCTTCCTCATCCTGGCCGCCCAGTACGAAAGCTGGTCGCTGCCCTTCGGCGTGCTCCTGGGCACGCCCATCGCGATCTGGGGCTCGCTGTTCGCGCTGTGGCTGCGGGGCTTCGACACCGGCGTCTTCTCGCAGATCGGCCTGGTGATGATCATCGGGCTCGCCGCCAAGAACGCCATCCTCATCGTCGAGTTCTCCAAGGCCGAGCACGAGCGGGGCGCGTCGCTCTATCGACGCCGCGCTCGCCGGCGCGCGGCTGCGGCTGCGCGCGATCCTCATGACGGCCTTCGCGTTCATCCTCGGCGTGGTGCCTCTGGTGATCGCGACCGGTGCGGGCGGCGTCTCGCGCCGCATCCTGGGCACGACTGTCATGGGCGGCATGCTCGCCGCCACCCTGATCGCCATCTTCATCATCCCGGTCACGTTTTACGTCAGTCAGCGCTTCGCACGATCCCGGGCCACGGGCCCGGCCACTGCTGCGCCCGCCGCCGGCCCCCTGGCGCCGATGGGCGGAGCTCCGCCGGAGGGAACGCCGCGATGAACAGCGCCGCCCGAGCCTGTATCGTCACTAGCCTGGCCGCTGCCGTCCTGACCGCCTGCGCGGTGGGCCCCGACTACAAGCGGCCCGCGGTGGTCACCCCGCCAGTGTTCCGCAGTCAGGTCGGGCCGGCAGAAGCCAGCTCGCTGGCCGACGTGCCCTGGTGGGAGGCGTTTCAGGACCCGGTCCTCCAGCAGGTCGATCCAGGAGGCACTGGCCAGCAACTACAACGTGAAGGTCGCAGCGGCGCGCGTGCAGGAGGCGCGGGCCCAGGTGGGCGTGGCCCGCTCGCGGTTCTTCCCGCAGATCGGCTATACCGGACGCGCCCAGTACGACCGCAACGGCATCGCCGCTCAGCTCGGCCTGGATCCGAGCAGTCCGCAGGCAAATTCGCTCTACTTCGGCGCGCTCTACGCGAGCTGGGAGCTCGATATCTGGGGGCGGATCCGCCGCCTCGACGAGTCCGCGGTGGCGCAGCTCATGGGCACGGAGGACGCGCGCCGCGGCGTGCTCCTCACCCTGGTGGGCGACGTCGCCCAGAACTACTTCGAGCTGCTGGCCCTCGACACGCAGCTCGACATCGCGCGGGCCAGCGTCAAGGCCTTCCAGAGCACCTACGACCTGTTCCTGGATCGCTACGAGTTCGGCGTCGTCTCGCAGCTGCAGACCTCGCGGGCCCAGGGCGCTCTCGGCGCCGCCCAGGCCACCATCCCCGAGATCGAGGGGGAGATCGCGGCCAAGGAGAACCAGATCAGCACCTTGCTCGGCCGCCCTCCGGGACCCATCAAGCGCGGCGCGCCGATGTTCGCGCAGTTCGTCGTCCCCGCGGTGCCCGTCGGAATGCCCTCGGCGCTCCTGACGCGCCGGCCCGACCTCCGCCAGGCCGAGCAGCAGATGGTGCACGCCAACGCCCTCATCGGCGTGGCCAAGGCCGAGTTCTTCCCGAAGCTCGGCCTGACGGGGCTGCTCGGCACCGCGAGTCCCGAGATCTCTGCGCTGACCAGCGGGACGGCGCTGGTCTACAACGTCGCCGCGGGCCTGACCGGCCCACTCTTCCAGGGCGGCCGGATCCTCGAGAACTATCGCGCTCACCAGGCCATCTGGGAGCAGGCCAAGAATCAGTATCTGCAGACGGTGCTCACGGCTTTCCAGGAGGTGTCGAGCGCGCTGTCCACCTTGGGCAAGCTCGCCGAGGCCGAGACGGGGCAGGACCGATCGGTGAAGGGCCTCGAAGCGGCGGTCGGCTACGCCACCGACCGGTATCTCTATGGGCTCTCCAGCTACTTCGAGGTGCTCGACGCGCAGCAGCGCCTCTATCCCGCGCAGCACACACTGGCCGAGATCCGGCGCAACCGGCTCCTCGCCTACGTCCAGCTCTACAAGGCGCTCGGCGGAGGGTGGAACCTCACCGATACGCAGTGGAGCGAGCCGGAGGAGAGCCCGGAGAGAGAGAGAGGGGTCCTGCGACAAGAGCGCAGCGCGGATGGCCACGAAGTCGCGAGCGGCGTCGGCGAGACGTGCAACGCGCTCGGATCATCCCGTAGAGGCCGCGGGTCGGAGGCCGGCGCCTGTTCGCCGTCGCGCGCGACCGCGTCTGACGCGCAGAGCGCCCGGGCGGTCGGGTCCAAAGACACCAGCAGGCGGGCTTGTCCACCACGTTGCGAAGGGGCTGGCCGGCGGCGAAGCGACGGCAGTTGTCGAGCACGATCTCCAGGCGACGGTCGTCGAGATAGGGACCGAAGCCGGCCGTGTGCGGCGTGATGAGCACGCCGGGCGTGGTCCACAAGGGATGATCCGCGGGCAGGGGCTCCTGCTCGAAGACGTCGAGGCCGGCGCCTGCGATCTCCCCGGCCCGGAGAGCGGCGACCAGGTCGTCGAGACGCGTGGTCATCCCCCGCCCGATGTTGATGAAGAACGCGCTGCGCTTCATCAGGCGGAAGCGACCGCGGTGCATGAAGCCCTCGGTGGCCGGTGTATGGGGAACCGTCAGGATTGCGAAGTCAGCCCGGGGCAGGAGGGTATCGAGCGCGTCCGGGCCCGTGCAATTCGGACATTCCCACCGGGGGGTCGGTGCGGCGAGCATCGACGCCGATCACCCGCATCCCGAAGGCGGCGCATAGCCGCGCCGTCTCGCTTCCGATCCCGCCCACGCCCACGATGAGTGCGGTGGCCTCGGGGAGGTGGATCACGCCGGTATCGAGGCGGTCCGGCTTCCACTCCCGGGTGAGCTGGCGGGGAATGTAGTATTGCAGGCCGCGCGCGAAGGCCAGGACGAAGGCCATGATGTGGGCGGCGATGTGGTCGTTGTAGATCTCGCGGAAGTTCGTGACGACCACCGGGTGCGCGATCAGTTCCGGGTAGTACCAGCCGGCGGGGGGCGCGGCCTGCGGCGCCTGGAGCCAGCGCAGGCGCCGGGCCGCGGCCAGGACGGCCCGGGGCAGCGTTCCGTAGGCCGCCTCGGCCTCGACGATCTCGCGCGCAGCCTGATCGAGGTCCTCGGCCACGACCACGTGCGCGGCCTGTTCCGCGGCGATGCGCTTGGCCCAGGCGCGCGTGACCTGCGTGTGTGGCGGCAGCATCACGAGTGTGAATGACATGGGATGGGTCCTCCTCGCCGCTCGATTATCACCCGGGACGGTGGTGACCGGGCCCACCATCGACCCTCGGGAGCCACCCGCCGGCGCTTGACTTCGCGGCGCCCACGGCGCTATTGCTCTTCTACCGGCTGAAGCCCTGCAGCGCCGCAGGCTGCGGCATAGCCTTCCCGCCGGGCCCTCACCGCCGAGAGCCGATACCGCGCCGCCGGAAATGCAGGAGGGACGACGAGTCGTGGATCTCTCGGCCACCATCCATCTGCTCGGCGAGACGCTCGGCGAGGTACTGCGCACCCAGGAGTCGGTGACCCTCTTCGAGACGGAGGAGCGGATCCGCGCCCTGGCCAAAGCGCGCCGCGGCGACGAGCCGGGGGCGGCGGAGTGCCTGGCCGCAGAGGTGGCGGCCCTCTCCACCGATGCCGCCCGCGCCACGGCCTCGGCGTTCGCCGTCTACTTCGATCTCGTGAACCTCGCCGAGGAGGCGCATCGCATCCAGGCGTTGCGCGAGCGCGAGCGCACGCAGTACCCGGCGCCGATCGGCGAGTCGGTGGGCGAGGCCGTGGCGCGGCTCAAGGCGCAGGGGGTCTCCAGCGAGCGGATGGCCGAGGTGCTGGGGTCGCTGCGCGATCGAGCTGGTGCTGACCGCGCACCCGACCGAGGCCAAGCGCCGCACCGTGCTCTCCAAGCTCCAGCGCATCGGCGAGACCCTGCGCCGGCTGCACGACACCGAGCTGTTGCCCCGCGAGCGCGACGCCGCGGTCGCCACCCTTCGGGCCGAGGTCGCCGCGCTCTGGCTCACCGATCGCAACCGCACCGCGCGCCCCGCGGTGACCGACGAGGTGCGGACCGGACTCTACTTCGTGGACGCCGTCTTCTGGGATGCGCTGCCGCGCGTGGCCGCCGATCTCGCGACGGCGCTGCGCGAGCACTATCCCGATCAGTCCGCCCCGCCGGCCTGGCTCACGCTCGCCTCCTGGATCGGCGGCGATCGCGACGGAAACCCGTCCGTGGTCGCGACCGTGACGGCCGAGACCCTCCGCCTGCACCGGGGCCTCGCCGTGGAGCGCCACCGCCGGAGCGTGCAGGACCTGGCTCGCCGTCTGAGCGTGAGTGGGCGCCGCTACCCTCCGCCGCCCGCGCTCGCCGCGTGGCTCGAGGCCCGCCGGCCCCTCCCGCCCCACGTGGCCTACCTCGAAGGGCGATACGCGGGCGAGCCGTACCGGCTCGCCCTGTCGCTCGTCGCCGCGGATCTCGAGGCGGCCTCGCGCGACGACATGACGGCCCGGCTCCTCGACGAGGCCCCGCACCAGGCGCGGATCACCCGGGGCGAGGTGAAGGAAGTGCTCGATCTGATCGCCGGGGCCATGCCTCCCGCCGCTGGCCGACGAACCGCTGCGGGCCGTGCGCGCCGCGCTCGACACGTTCGGGCTCCACGCCGCGCGCCTGGACATCCGCGAGGACGCCGGCCGGCTGGCGGCGGCCCTCGGGGGCATCCTCGCGGCGCTCGAGATCGATCGCGACTTCGCGCAGGGCGATGACCGCGCGCGCACGGCTCGCGCTGCTGGGCCTGCTGGGCGATGCGCCGCCCAAACCCTCCGATCTGGCGGCGGCCGCGGCGGCGGCGGGTGAAGCCGGCGCCGAGGCGTGGCGACTCTTCCGGCTCCTCGCGCGCGCCCAGAGCGTGTACGGCCGCGAGCTGCTCGGGCCCTTCATCATCTCGATGACGCGCGGCACCGCCGACGTGCTCTCGGTCCTGCTCCTCGCCCGGTGGGCGGAGTGCGCGGCCGGCCTTCTGATCGTTCCGCTCTTCGAGACGCTCGACGATCTCGACGCGGCGCCCCGGATCCTCGCCGACCTCTTCGCTCTCGACGCGTACCGCGCGCACCTCGCGGAATGCGGCGGGGAACAGATGGTGATGATCGGCTACTCGGACAGCAACAAGGACGGCGGCTACCTGGCCGCGAACTGGGCGCTCTATCAGGCCCAGGAGGTGATCGCGCGCGTGTGCCGCGAGCACCACGTCGCCCTGACCCTGTTTCACGGCCGCGGCGGTTCCGTGGCGCGCGGCGGCGGCCCGGCGGGCCGGGCCATCCGCGCCCAGCCGCCGGGGACGGTGTGCGGACGCTTCCGCGTGACGGAGCAGGGGGAGACCATTGCCTCCCGCTACGCCGACCCGGACCTCGCTCACCGGCACCTCGAGCAGATCGTCAGCGCCGTGCTCCTGACCTCGGCCGAGTCAGCGCCGCGCGAGGCCTCCCCCGTGGCGCGAGGCCATGGGGGCCATGGCGGTGGCCGCGCGCGAAGCGTTTCACGACCTCGTCGAGCGGACACCCGGCTTCCTGGCCTACTGGCGCGCGGCCACGCCCATCGAGGAGATCAGCCGGCTGCGACTGGGCTCGCGGCCCACCGCCCGTCGTGGCGGGGCCCTGACCAGGAAGGACGTGCGGGCCATCCCCTGGGTCTTCTCCTGGATGCAGAGCCGCTTCAACCTGCCGGGTTGGTACGGGCTGGGCAGCGGGCTCGAGCGCGGTGAGCCGGGCCTGCTGCGCGAGATGTACGCGGAGTGGCCGTTCTTCCGGGCGATCCTCGACAACGCGGAGATGTCCCTGCTCAAGGCCGACATGGGCATCGCCGCCCTCTACTCGGATCTCGTCCCCGACCGCGCGGCGGCCGCCGCGATCTTCGACCGCATCGGCGCCGAGCACGCGCGGACGCGCGAAGCCATTCTCCGCGTGACCGGGCATGCGGAGCTGATGGATGCCGACCCCGTCATCCAGCGTTCCGTGCAGCTCCGGAATCCATACGTCGATCCGCTGAACTACCTCCAGATCGAGATGCTCAAACGACTCCGGGCCCTCGACGATCCCGAGGGGCCGGACGCGGAACGCTTCCGCGAGGTCATCGTGCTGACCATCAACGGCATCGCCGCCGGCCTGCGCAACACCGGATGACCGTCGAGGCGCTCGTCGCCTCACGGGAAGGAGGGGACGGATGAGCGCCATGCCGCTGCACGACCGGATTCGTGAAGTCACCGCGCGCATTCGCGACCGCAGCGTGCCGACCCGCGCCGACTACCTCGCGCGGGTGACGGCAGGGTCGGAGCAAGGCGTGGCGCGCGAGCGCCTGGCCTGCACCAATCTCGCCCACGGCTTCGCCGCCGCCGAGGCGTCCGACAAGGACGTGCTCAAGCGCCTGCGCTACCCCAACGTGGGGATCGTCTCCGCGTACAACGACATGCTCTCCGCGGGCTCTGGCGCCTCGGCGTACGTTGTCGTGGTCCATACCGCGCGCGGCGCGCTGTCCGAGTCGGCGCGAACGGGTCGGCGGAACCTCGCCCCCTCGCGACCGCTGCGCGCTCGCGCTCGGCCCTGAATCACGCGCAGCGTGCGCTCCGTCGTGGCTCGCGTTGGTGGAGGAGTGGAGATGACGATCCGGGAGATCTTTGCGATCGCGCCGGTGATTCCGGTGCACCATGCTCGCCTCCTCACCCGCGACAAGCCTTTGGGGTGGGTTGTCGTGTCTCAGTTTGGCCCGGTGGCCTCATTGGCGAGCTTGATCCAGGCCTCTATTTGCCGAATACGGTCGTGAAGGGTGCCGTCAGTCGCCTCGAATCGAACGAGATCCCTTCTTACATGAGCGCCGAAGCCAACGCCGCGGCGATCTTTGCCCGCGGCGGCGTTGAAGACCCTCCGCCACTCCTTGGACGGGGTACCCGAGAGACGCGTGATCCATTCGGAGAGATCCCTACCGGGCCGATTCACGCGAGGTGCGCCCTCGCGGGCGATCGGCTCTGGGTTGATTTCCATGCTTCGTCCCCCTCATGTGTCCCCGTTTGAAATGCGGGCGCCGGCTCCGCTACTCGTGGCCCTTGTCGACCACGCAGAAGCGGTTACCTTCGGTGTCCGCGAGCACGATGAAGTCCGGCGACTCGGGGTAGAGATCCCAGTCGACCCGCTGCGCGCCGAGGGCACCAGCCGGCCGACCTCGACGGCCTGCTCGGCGGCGCTGTCAACATAGAGGTCGAGGTGGACCCGCGGGCGCTCCTGCACCGGGGACTCGCTCGTGCCAAGGGCCAGCGCGGTTCCCTGGCTGTCCGCCGGCACCAGCACGATCCAGTCGTCGTCGGGCCCGAGCGCGCCGTCGCGCGGAACATAGCGGAGCGCCTCGCGCCAGAATTCCGAGGCGCGGCGTATGTCGCCGACGCCCAGTACAACCGCGCCTATCCGCAGCATGGACCGATTCTGGCACACGTTGCACGGGAAGATCATCCCAGCCAATCACTCCGGCCCGATCCTTCTCGGCGTGTTTGACTTCTCGGCGTCCATGATTGACACTCGCCCGTCAAATCAGCGTCGGCTTGGTGGTCACGCGGGCGGCCGGAGGGGACGTCCTCGTGCACGCGAGGGACGAGCGGATCATGGGGACTGCGTCGGAGCGCCAGAGTCTGCCCGACAACGACGTGGCGATGTGCGCCACCGCGAGGTGAGCATGCCGCTGTCCCTCGAGGCCGTCCGTGCCGTGCGGCTCCTGTCCCTGTCGGGCGATTTCGCGACCTGCACCGAGCGCAGCCAGGGGCCGGTCCGCCGGCTCGGCAACATGTTCGAGACGCGTCGGGACACCGCGCCCCTCGGGGTCCACGGCCTATCGTTCCTGGTCGAGGTGGGCGGCGAGCGAACGCCGGCGCGGGCGCTCTTCGACTGCGGGCTTCGCGGCGACGTCTCAGCGCGAACGCGAAGTATCTCGGCGCGAGCCTGCGAGGCGCGGAGGCGATCGTCCTCAGCCATGGCCATCCGGATCACTTCGGTGGTCTGCCTGCGGCAACGCGCTTGATCGGCCGCGCCGGCGTGCCGCTCATCATGCATCGCGCTGCGGTGCGGCACCGCTGCTGGACGTGGAAGGATCACATGGGTGGGCGTACCGGCTCGACGCCGGCCTGCTGCGCGAGAGCGGGGTGACGCCCCAGTTCACCAACGGTCCGGTGCGGGTACTCGGGGGCCGGGCGCTGCTCCTCACCGAGATCCCGCGCCGCGTCC
This sequence comes from uncultured Candidatus Rokubacteria bacterium, assembly GCA_963848005.1. Taxonomy (GTDB): domain Bacteria; phylum Methylomirabilota; class Methylomirabilia; order Rokubacteriales; family CSP1-6; genus CAVWFS01. The sequence continues at coordinate 234 of CAWKCA010000004.1, read as the reverse complement.
GCTACGAGGCGAAGCGGCCGGGCGGGCAGGTCCTGTTCCGCGAGGGCGGGCGCTGGGTGGTCGACACCACGCCGGACGACGGCGCCATCGTCATGCACCTCGCGGGCCAGGGGCTCGTGATCCTCACGGGCTGCGGCCATGCGGGTCTGATCAACACGGTGCGCGAGGCCATCCGCCAGACGGGCATCACGAGGGTGCACGCCCTCGGCGGCGGGTTCCACCTGTGCGGGGCGT
>CAWKCA010000003.1:0-92700 GCA_963848005.1 uncultured Candidatus Rokubacteria bacterium | reverse complement strand
GAACACCGTCCGCTACTCTACCCGCATCACCGCATCTTCATAGGCACTTGGTTGGCCCGAGCGTCCGGAGCCAGAGCCGCCACCACCGCTCAACGAGACGCCGATCGAGATCGACGAGTTGACCACGGTCGAAGCCGCCACGGTGCTCGCCCTGGAAGTGCCTCAGCCTTTTTTCAATCAGTGGAAACTGAAGTCCAACTTCGTCTTCCTTCCCTTGAGTGCGGCAACACGGCGTCGGTTTATTTCCTGCTCACCCACGCCCCCTCCGACGATCCGACCAAGGCCATTGGTGCTTGTACCATCTTGCTCATGGGGGGCAGATCAAATGCCATCAACCCGAACAGCGCCGTTGTTCCGGCGCGCGAGGGCACGGTGACGTGGTTCCACGGGGGTGCCGTGTGGAACGAGCAACCGCTGGAGGTGCAGTCGCTGACCTTTGTCGAGGTCGCAACTGGGATCCCAGTTGACGACGCGACCTGATTTTAACTATGTGAAGGCCTACTGGCGTAGCCCCACACTGGACTTTGTGCCCTTGTTGATCGGGGTCAAGCAACGGTACGATCCGCAAGACGTGTTTCGATCTGCCCAGAGCATTCCTGCCCATCTAGGAGGCGAGAGCCCATCGCACCGCTTCACGATATGACCGCCCTCGCGCCGGGGAGCACGCACCCCGGCGCCCGACGACGGGCTTACGCCCCGTCCATTTCGCCGGCCCGCTTGATGCGGTCGCCGGGGCGCATGTTGAGGACGGTCTCCGGGAAGAGGTCGGCCAGCCAGCGCAGGACATCGCCGGCGGTGATCACGCCTATGGGACGCCCGTCGCTGTCGACCAGCGGCACGGTGCGGTAGCCCGCCACGCTCATGCAGTAGACGGCGTAGGCCACGCGGTCCTCAGTGGTGAGCGCCTCAGGGTTCGGTGTCATCACCTCGCGGAGCGCCGTCAGGCGCGGATCCAGTTCACGCCCGACCACGCGGGTGAGAACGTCGCGTTCCGTGAAAATTCCGGCCAGGCGCCCCTCGCCGTCCACGATCAGCACGCCGGCCTGACGACGGGCGAGCATGGCCTGCACGGCCTCGTGCACCGTGGCGGCCTCGCGCAGGCATAGGGGGTCAGCGGGCATCAAAGTTGCGACCGTGGCGTTGAGGGCCTCGGCGCTGATGACCGTAACCTCAGGATCCGCGGTGTCGAAGTAGGTCTCGTCGTCGAGTTCACTCATGGTGGTGCTCCATGACGGGGAGCCCCCGTGCCCGGCCCACACGCTCGTTGAGCCCGGGCCCGCGGCGCTCCGTGCGTCGCCCGGATCGTTCTGAATATACTCCCCGGGCAACGTCAAATGCCCCCGATGTTCACATCCGGCTGAGCCGGCCCACCACCTGCTCTGTGCGCGGGGCGCGGACGGCGGCGGTCATCAGACCGCTATTCACCGATCCGTCGTCTTCACTCCTCAGAGAACTTCTGACTGTTCCCCATGTATGGCCAGGCGGAGGCCTGGACGTTGGCGAGGATCTGCTTGAGGTGGTTGCGATCGTGATGGACCCACTCGTGGAGGAGATCGCCCACGCGGAGATAGCCCACCGTGGGATGATGGCCGCCGCGGCCGAGGTCGGCAGGGCCGAGTTGCTGGGCCAGCGCAATCCCGTCGTTGCGCAGGGCTGTCAACTCCTCCAGCAGCACGTGGACGTCGCGCGCGTCGTCATCACGAGCGCGGGCGACCGCGTTCTGGTCCCAGCGCTCCAGCGCGGGATCCTTCGCATCGAGGATGACGCGGATCCGCCCCGCGAAGCCCCGCCGCTCGGCCTCGATGAGGTGCCCGAGCACCTCCTTGACGCTCCACTCGCCCGGGGCGGGGTGCCACACGCGCAACGGCTCAGGAAGCGCCGTTGCCTCGACGCGAATCGCCTCTAGCGACGCGTGCAGCAGCGCTGCGACGGTGATCGTATCGAGGGGCGTCGAAGCCGTCGGCATGCTAGGTGCGCGGCCGCGGCGCGCAGGACAAGCTCGCGGTGGTAGTCGGCGTCGCCGTACTGCACCTCGAGGACCTTGGCGCGCTTGAAGTAGATGTGGAGGTCGTACTCCCACGTGAAGCCGATGCCGCCGTGGACCTGGATAGCCTCGCCGCACACCTTGCGCGAGGCATCGTTCACGTACGCCTTGGCCACGGAGGCCGCCAGCACGGCGTCCTCGGCCTCCGCGTCGAGCGCCCACGCCGCATAGTAGGTGGCCCCGTGGGCATTCTCCACGTCCAGCAGCATCTCGGCGCACTTGTGGCGGATGGCCTGGAACGATCCGATGGGCTGGCCGAACTGCTCGCGGACCTTCGCGTACGACACCGCCATGTCGAGGCAGCGACGCGCCGCGCCCAGCATCTCGGCCGAGGCGGCCACGGCGCCGCGTCGCAGCACGATCCTCCAGCAGGGGCCCGGCGCTCCCGGGGGCGCCCACCAGCGCGTCGGCGTCGACGAGCACTCCGTCGAGCGTGATCTGGCCGAGCCGCGTGGTGAGGTCGATGCCCGTCATCATGGACACGCTGAGCTTGCGGGCGGAGGCCGGCTCCACCAGGAACAACGAGAGCCCTTCGAGGCTGCGGGCTGGCACTAGGATCATGTCGGCGACGGACGGCCACGGCACGAACTGCTTCAGCCCCGTCAGCACCCACCCGCTGCCGCTGCGCTCGGCTCGCGTCGCTCGTCGCCTGCGGGTCCCAGTCCAGCTCGCGCTCCATCGAGCGCGATGGTGCCCCGCGCGCTGCCCCGGCGATGGCGGGCAGCCAGCGCTTCTTCTGGGCCGGGGCTGCCGGCGGCCAGGATCGCGTGGCCGGCCAGCATGGTCGGCAGGTACGGGCCCGGATAAGCGGCGCGCCCCATCTCGTCGAGGAGCACGGCCGTCTCCACCATGCCCAGCCCGCTGCCGCCATGCTCCTCAGGCAGGGTGAGGCCAAGCCAGCCGAGCTGCGTCATCTCCTTCCAGAGCGCCTCGCTCTCGCCGCGCGGATCGTCGAACATCGTGCGCACGAACTCGGGCTTGCAGTGCTCGTCGAGGAAGGCGCGCGCGGAATTCTTCAGGAGCTGCTGATCAGAGCTGAAGGAGAAGTCCATGGCGCTCTCCCCTACGCCTTCATGCGGTCGACCCGCACTTCCTTGGGCAGCCCGAGCACCCGCTCGCCGATGACGTTCTTCTGGATCTCCGACGACCCGGAATAGATCGTCCCCGCCCGCGACCACAGGAAGGCGTAGGCCCAGGTGCCGCGCACTCCCGACGACGAATCGATGTCCAGCGTGAACTCCTCGAGACCGCCGCCCTTCCGTGATCTGTCCATACGGGCCGAGGATCTCCTGGCACAGCTCGTAGTAGCGCTTCTCGAACTCGCTGTAGGACAGCTTGGTGATCGACGAGGCCGCGCCGGGCTCCGCGCCCTTCTCGAGCGCGGACAGCACGCGCAGCGCGGCGTAGCGCTGCACTTCCAGCTCGGCGTACATCCGCCCCATCTTCGTCCGCACCACGGGGTCCTCGAAGAGCGGGCGGCCGTGCCGCCTGAGCTTCCTGGTGGCCTGCACCAGCCGGTCGAAGGCGGCCTTGTAGCGCGTGACGCGCCCGAGCGAGTTGCCGCCGCGCTCGTAGCCGAGCGTCGTCTGCGCGATCGCCCAGCCCTGACCCAGCCGGCCGATCAGATTCTGCTTTCTCGACCTTGGCGTTGGTCATGAAGACCTCGTTGAACTCCGCGCCGCCGGTGATCTGCTTGAGCGGGCGGACGTCAACGCCGGGCTGACGCATGTTGAAGAGGAAGCAGGAGATGCCCTTGTGCTTGGGCACGCTGGGATCGGTGCGTGCCAGGAGGATGCCGAAGTCGGCGATGTGGCCGCTGGACGTCCAGATCTTCTGGCCGTTCACCAGGAAGTGATCGCCCTGATCCTCGGCGCGCGTGCGCAGGCTGGCCAGGTCGGAGCCGGAGTTGGGCTCCGAGTAGAGCTGGCACCAGATCTCCTCGGCGGTGAGGATCGTCTTCAGATAGCGCTGCTTCTGCCAGTCGGTCCCGTGGATGATGATGGTCGGCCCGATGAACCCGATGCCGAGCCCGTTGATGGCGGCCGGCGCATTCGCCCGCGCCATCTCATCTGAGGCGATGGCCATGCGCATCGGCCCCCAGCCCTGCCCGCCGTGCTCCTTCGGCCAGTGCATGCCCACGTAGCCCGCGTCGTACATCTTGCGGTGCCACTGCTTGCGCTCGTCGAGGGTCTTCAGTTCCCCCTGGGGGACGTTCGCTTGGAACCAGCGCCGGGTCTTCTCCCGGAACTGCAGATCGTCCGGCGAGTAGGTCAGGTCCATCGTCGGGCCTCCCGATTCACACGAGGTTCGCGCAGAGGACCCTAGGGTATCACTGCGCTTTCAGCTTCAGCTCCTCGAAGGGGGCGGGATAGACCCAGCCGCGGATGAGGCCCACGCTCGACTCCTCCACGCGCGGCCCCACGCCGTAGAACATCGGGTACTCGTAGATTGGCAGGTACATCACGCGGTCGCGGACCATCTCCTGGATCTGGACGAGGATGGCCTCGCGCTTCTTGCGATCCAGCTCCTTGGCCTGGCGCTGGAAGAGATCCTCGATTTCCGGAATCACCCCGTAGGCGTAGGCGCCGCCTGAGATTCCTGGGCGGGGAACGGATAGAAGTCGCCGGCATCGAAACCGTTCGGGTAGCCGGCCTCGGCGAGAAGCTGTTTGGCGCGCTTCGGATCGTAGGGCGCCGGATCGACGGGCAGGGCGTACTCGAAGTTGCGCGGAATGATGCTGCCCGTCGGGCGCGCCACGCCGAGGTACTCCGCCTGGTTGATGGCCTGCCGATCGATGGCCAGGCTGGCGGCGAGCCGGACCCGGCGGTCGTGCCATGGCGACTTGGGGTCCCACTGGTCGGGCAGGTCGAGCCAGAACACCGAGTCGAGCAGCACGGACGCGAGCTTCAGACCTGGGCGAGCGCTTTGCCTCCTCGGCGAGCGGTCCCGCGGAGGTTGAAGGCGATGTCCACGTCGCCGGAGCCGGAAGCGCAAGCGCTGGGCATCGACGGTTCCACCGCGGCGGCCTTCTCGCCGTAGCGCTTGGCCCAGGCGCCCTTGTACCGCTCGAAGCTGAACTTGACGTCCTCGGCGGTGACCGGATCGCCGTTGTGGAAGGTGGCCCCCTTGCGGATGACGAACTCGTAGCTCAGCCCGTCTCTGGACATCGACCACGACTCGGCCAGGCTCGGCGTGTTGAGACCGGCCGGCATCGGCTTCACCAGCGCGTCGTGAATGGCCTAGAGGACGAGGTACGGGCTGGCCAGAGCCGCGGTCTCTGCTGGGTCGAGCCACTGCGCGGCCACGGTGACGTGAAGCGCCCAGGTCATCGTCCCGGGTGGCGAGGCCGCCTGCGTGGTCACGGCCGGAGCGGTCAGGCCGAGGCAGGCGGCGAACACGAGCGCCCACCCGCCGGAACGGTGCGGCCGAACAGTCATCAGGGTCTCCCCGAAATCGTGTGGGTGGCCGAGCTCGGAGCCTGTGAGCACAAGGCACGCGCGTCGTCGTCACCGCGTCCGAGCGCGGGCTTGGCCCGCGCCATCCTCCAGTTCGAACCGGTGGGGGGCATCGGGGGGAGCGGCGGTTCGCTCCCCCCGATTTCGCTCAGACCGGCCGCCAGAGGATGGACGCGGATCTCGCCCAGCTCGCGCTTGAGCTTCGTCCACGTCTCGCCCCCATCCGTGCTGCGGTAGATCTGGCCGAGGTTGGTCACGGCGAAGATCAGGTTCGGGTCGGACGGATTGGTGGCGACGCACCATGGCGTGCTGTTGAAGCCGGTGGCGCCGGTATTCTCCCAGCTCTTGCCGTTGTCGCGGGACTTCAAGATTCGGCCGGTGGATCCGGGAGGTCCGTCGCCGTTGGTGAGGAACAGGGTGCCCGTGTGATCCGCGCGCTCGTGCGCGACGCGGGTGTATTGCCAGGGCGAGTCGAGGACCTGATGCGTCCAGGAGTCACCGTCGTCCTCGCTCACGAACAGGCCTTTGTTCGTCGTGGCGAAGAGCTTGCGCGATCCGTGCCGCGTCAGCGACAGGCCGTGGATGTCGGGCGTGAACATGCCCTCGTTGCACGCCTCCCAGGTGCGCCCGCCATCGCGGGTGCGCCGGACGCCGTCCAGCTCCACGCCCACCCACATCGTTCCGGGCTCGGCGGGATCGAGCAGCAGACTCGTCACGCGAGGGTGAATCACGAAGACGCAGCGCTCGGCAAACTCGACCGGCACCCGCGTCCACGTCTTTCCGGCGTCGCTCGATCGGTAGAGGGCGGCCGGACCGGTTCCCGCCCAGATCACCGCGGGGTCATGAGCCTCCTGGGCGAGCGACCAGACTTCGAGACGATCGAGCTCCGAGGGCAGATGCGTCCATCGCCGCTCCTTCTCGCTCCACCGGTAGATGCCACGGTCCGTGCCCGCGTAGACGGAATCCGGCTCTCCCGGGTGAGCGGACAGGGCCCACACGCGACTCTCCATGTAGAGTCCGCTCTCGCTGTAGGGCCGCTCCCACCGGTCGCCGCCATCGGGGCTGAACCAGACCGACATCCCTGCCGTACCGACGTAGATCTTCGGCACCATGGCCATGCCTCCCCTGGAATCTGACTCGTGGGGCACCGCGCTCGCGGGCCCCGTCCAACCGTCCGCACGATAGTCCGGTTCGGACGGCCTGTCACGCGCCGGTGACGAGCGCGGCTCGGGAGGGATCAGCGCGTCAGCGCGACGACCTCTTCGAGCTGGGTAACCGCGCGGTCCAGCTCGTCGACGATGGGATGAGAGCCCGCCGTCCGGAACGCGGTGACGAGGGCGCGGTAGTACCAGAGGACGTCGGCCGCATCACCGGTGTAACGCTGCCACACCACGTGTCCAGTCTGCCGGTAGTCCTTGAGGACCGTGCGGACGTTGTAGAGCTTGTCGGCCGCGGACACCAGCCGCGCGTCCGCGGGCTCGCGATCCACGCGCGCCACGTAGGCCGCCTTGCGCTCGAGCCATGGCGGCCGGGGCGTCGTGTCCGCGTCGGTGCACGCGTGCACGATCTCGGTGACGCGATGGCCGAAGCGCCGGCGGATCTCCTCGTACGAGGTCAGGTGCCCGCAGTCCTCGATGGCGTCGTGCAGCAAGGCCGCGATGGCCTGCTCCTCGTCGCCGCCGTATTCCAGCACCAGGCTGGCCACCCCCATGAGATGCGCCATGTACGGGACCGGCGTGCCCTTCCGGTACTGATCCCCGTGGAGCTCGTGCGCGTACAGAAGCGCCTGCTCGAACTGCTCGGACAGTAGCCGCATCGGCGATCCTCCAGAGGCGACGTCTCATCTCATCATAGTCGGCCTCGTGGCGCCCGGGCCGGAGGAGCCGGGACCACGTGCGCCGCCGCTCCCGTGGTACTCTCCCACGCCGTGAGCTGGCTCGAGACCTACCGCGGCACCGTGCATCGCTGGGAATTGGACAACGTCGATCACTTCACGGTCGCCTTCTACTTCCAGCGTTTCGCCGACGCGACCCTGGGACTGCTCGAGAGCCTGGAGCTGGGGCCGCCGTACATGGCCCGCACGAAGCGCGGCGCGGTTCCGGTGGACGCCTACGTTCGGTACCTGCGCGAGCTGCGCGTCGGCGACCTCCTGCACGTCGAGAGCGGCGTGATCGCCGTGGAGGACGGCGACATCGTCATCGGCCACAAGCTCTTCGATTCCAGCACCGGCACGGTGTGCGCCACCGTGGAGTCGCGCACGCGCCACGTCGAGCTGGCGGGCCGCGTCCCGGTGCCCCTGACGGCCGCGCAGGAGAAGGCCGCTCGGGCTCGCCACGTCGCGTGGGACGGACCCCCGCGGGAGCGGCGGCCAGCGCCGAAGAGCGACGAGGGCTTCGTGGAGGGCGCGCGCGAGTTCGTCAAGCCCTGGGAGATCGACACCTACGGCCAGAGCGCGATGCTCTTCTACGTCCACCGCTTCTCGGCGGCCAACGGCCACGTCATCGCCGCCTTCGGCATGACGCCGGCCTATCAGCGAGAGCAACGGCGCGGCTTTTCCACGTTCGAGTTCCAGCTCGAGTTCCTGGGAGACCTCCGCGCCGGCGATCCGGTGGTCGTGCGCACCGGGCTCCTGCACGTGGGAACGTCGTCGCTGCGCGTTTTCCACCGAATGTCCAACCCCCGTACCGGCGAGCTGGTCGCCACCCTCGATCAGCTCGGCGTCCACCTCGACATGGACGCCCGCCGCCCCACCCCCCTGCCCGACGACCTGCGAGCGCGCGCCCAAGCCCTGAAAGTCACGCTCCCCGCCTGACGCCGTCGGCACCCGCGCCGCCCGAGCGCAGCGGCGACGCGACCGCAGTCGCGATGGCTTGCGACCGTCAGCGAGGCGCCCGAGCACGGCCGCGGGACACGCCCCGGCTCGGCGCAGGGCGGCTACCGCAGCGCGTGGCTTTCGCCGCAGCGAGGCGCCGCCGGATCTCGGCGCGGGACAGCCCCAGCTCGGCGAGCGACTTCCTCCGTGTGCTCGCGAGCAGCGGAGCGGGCCGCCGTGCTCGGCGGCATCCCCGAGGGCCGGAAGGGAAAGCCCAGCATCTGCATGCGGCCGTGCCCCGGCTGATCGACCTCGGTGATCGTCCCGTGGTGCTGGACTTGAGGATCCTGGAACACCTCGTCGAACTCGTAGATCGGCCCCACGGCCACCTGGGCCTTCTCGAAGCGCTGCACCCACTCCGCCGTCGTCGCCGTGGCCAGCCGCTCCTCCACGCGCGCCTTGAACGCGGCGTGGTGGGCGAGCCGGTCGTCGTTGGCGGCAAACTTCGGATGCGTGAAGAGATCCGGATCGGCGAGCCCCTCGCAGAACCGCCCGTACTGGTCCGGTCCCGTGAGAACGACGTTCAGGTACCCGTCCTTCGTCCTGAACGACTCGGCCGGCGTGAGGAAGGCGTTGCGGTTGCCCACGCGCGGAGGACGCCTCCCCGAGTGGAAGTAGTCGGCGATCGGATCGGGCAGCATGCCCATCATCGCCGAGAGCAGATCGACGTCGAGATATTGCCCCTCGCCGAACGCGGAACCGATGCACGAGGGCGGCGTTGATCCCGCCGAACGTCAGGAACGAGGCGGCCAGATCGGCGATGGAGCCGCCGGGCCGCGTCGGAGGATCGTCCGGCCAGCCGGTCAGCGCCATGACCCCGCTCATGCCCATGGCGATCGTGTTGTAGCCGGGCCGCCGCGCGTAGGGTCCCGTCTGGCCGAAGCCGCTCACCGAGGCGTACACGACGGTCGGGTTCGCCTCGCGCACGGCCTGGTAGCCGAGGCCGAGCTTGGCGGCCACCCCCGGCACGAAGTTCTCGATGATCACATCGGCCCGGCGGGCCAGCTCGAAGGCCACCTGCTGGCCATCGGGATGCTGCAGATCGATCGTGACCCCGCGCTTGTTGCGGTTGCACGCCGCGAAGATGGGGTTCATCCCCTTGCCGCCGCGCAGCCAGCGCATGTCGTCGCCGCGCCCAGGGCGCTCCACCTTGATGACCTCGGCGCCCAGGTCGCCGAGCAGCATGGCGGCATAGGGTCCGGCGATGATGCGCGAGAGGTCGAGAACGCGGAGGCCTTTCATGAGAGGACGCGGAGGCCGGTCACGACTGGGTGCGGTCGAGAAATCCCTCGGTCATGGCGTTGACTTCGGGGATGCCCGTGCGCGCGACGGTATTGATGCGGGCCTTCATCTCGCTCAGGGGACGGAACGGCTTGGCCAGCAGCATCTCGGCGTAGGCCCGCACGGCCTTCTCCAGCTCGGCCCGCGCGGCGACCCGCGTGAGGAGCCCGAGGCCGTGCGCCTCGGCCGCCGTGTAGCGGCGGCACTCCATGATGATCTCCTTGGCGCGGGCGGGCCCCACCATGCGCACGAAGCGCGTGGTCGAGGCCACCCCGAGCGAGACACCGAGATCCACCTCGGGAATCCAGAACTCCGCCTCGGCGGCGGCGATGCGGAAGTCGCAGGCCAGGGTCAACCCCCATCCGCCGCCCACCGCATGGCCGTTGATCATGGCGATGGTCGCCTGCTCCAGGTTCTCCAGCAAGGTCTGAGCCCGCTCGAAGAGACGGCGGAACTGCGTCTTGCGGTTGGTGAAGGCCCGGCGACGCTCCTCCGGCGACATGCTCGATTTCAGGCCGGCGTCGGCGCCCGCGGAGAAGACGGGGGGCGCGCCGGTCACCACGACCACCCGCGTGGTCGCGTCGTCGCGCAGCTCCGCGAAGGCGACGGCCAGGTCCGTGAGCATGGCGTCGCTCAACGCGTTGCGCCGCTCTGGTCGGTTCATCGTGACGGTCGCGATCGCGCCGTCGCGGGCGAGCACGACGTTCTCGAGAGGGGCACTCATCGTCCGGGCCGACCCTAGCACACGGCGACACGGCGGGCAACGCGCCCCGCCGTGCACGAGCCGCTTGCGTCTCGCGCGGGTGTGGCTATAATCCTTCAACTTTTCCGGCCTCTCGGCCCAGACCCGCTCCTGTCGCGACGACGCGGAGGACCAGGCAATGACGCTGCCAGCGATGCCGAGACGACTGATGGCCCACGGCCCTCAGGGCTGCGGCCGCTCCCTGTCCCCGTGCCCCTCGACCCGGGCCCCTCGGTGGCCGTTCGAGAGGGCTCGCTTCAAGCGATGAGGCCCCCCATTCAGGCAGGGGGAATCCGTTCGGGGCTCCTACCCTTGGAACGTGCTACCTTCTTGTCCGCCTGGCGCCAGAGGAAACCTAGGGGCATCATGCCGGTTGTCAGCAGGCTCGCCGGCGCCGCCCGCAGCTCCAAACCCCACGAGGACGTGAGGTGGACGACATGAAGAAGTACTTCGCCAAGCGCCTCGGATACTCGCTCATCTCGCTCCTCCTCCTGTCCCTCACGATCTTCCTGTTCGTGCGGCTGACAGGGGACCCGACCACGTTGCTGGTAGAACCCGGGGCCAGCCGCGGGGACATCGAGGCCCTCCGCGCGCAGCTCGGGCTCGACCGGTCGCTCGTCGTTCAGTACGCCAGCTTCATGGGCAATCTCCTGCGCGGCGACTTCGGCCAATCCTTCTACTACCGCACGCCCGTCTTCGAGCTCTACCTCTCCCGCCTGCCCTACTCGCTCATGCTGGCCGCGGCCGCCATGACGTTCTCCCTCGTCATCGGCATCCCGAGCGGGGTCCTCGCCGCCGTGCGCGTCAACGGCTTGTGGGACAGCGTGGGCAAGATGTTTGCCCTCCTCGGGCTGTCGTTTCCGCCGTTCGCGGTCGGCCTGCTCCTCATCCTCTTCTTCTCCGTCTATCTGGGCTGGCTTCCGTCGTCGGGCTCGGGCGGCTTCCTGCACATCCTCATGCCGGCCTTCTCCCTCGGCTGGTTCTTCGCGGCCGCCCACATGCGGCTCACCCGCTCGTCGATGCTGGAGGTGATGGGCACCGAGTACGTGAAGCTGGCGCGGCTCAAGGGCTTGCCGGAGGCGCTCGTCATCTCCAAGCACGCGTTCAAGAACGCGCTGATCCCCGTGCTCACCCTGGCCGGCATCAACCTCATCCTGATGGTGAACGTGGCCGTGGTCGTGGAAACCGTCTTCGCGTGGCCTGGTGTGGGACGCCTCCTCTACGAGGGCATCGCCTTCCGCGATTTCCCCATCGTGCAGGCGACCGTGCTGCTGGGCGGAGCAATGATCGTCGTCGCCAGTTTGGTCGTGGACGTGCTCTACGCCGTCATCGACCCGAGGATTCGCTATGAACGCTAGCCGCGCCGCAACGCTGCCCCTGAGCTGGCCCTCGCGCCTGGCCTCCATCCGGATAGAAGCCATGGGCGCGATCCCGATCGCCATCCTGAGCCTCGTGGCCCTGGTGGCGATCTTTGCCGACTTCCTCGCCCCGCACGATGCCCAGGTCGGGGTGCTCGGCGCCCGGTTCAAGCCGCCCTTCTGGCAGGCGGGCGGGAGCACGGAGTACCTGCTGGGGACGGATCACCTCGGACGCGACGTGCTCTCCCGGCTGATCTTCGGAGCGCGCGTGTCCATGTACGTCGGCTTCACCGCGGTCATCTTCGCGGGCACCCTGGGCACCCTGCTGGGCATCCTGTCCGGCTATCTCGGCAAGTGGGTCGATCAGCTGATCATGCGGATCACCGACACCTGGCTGGCCCTGCCCGCCCTGATGTTCGCCATTTTCATGGCGGCCACGATCGGGCCGAGCGAGACGAACATCATCATCATCCTGGGGGCGGTGTACTGGACGCGCTACGCGCGGGTGATCCGCGGCGAAGTCCTGTCCCTCAAGGAGCGCGACTTCGTGCGCCTGGCCATCGTGGCCGGCTGCTCCAAGCGGACGATCATGTTGCGGCACATGCTGCCCAACGTGCTGAACTCCGCCATCGTGATTGCCTCGCTCATGCTGGGCGTGGTCATCATCACCGAGGCGTCCCTGAGCTTCCTCGGAGTCGGGGTGCCTCCGCCCAAGCCGGCCTGGGGTCTCATGCTGGCCGATGGCAAGAAGGGCCTCATGGCCGGCTACTGGTGGCTGACGGTCTTTCCCGGCACCTGCATCATGCTCATGGTGCTCTCCGCCAACCTCCTGGGGGACTGGCTTCGCGTGAAGCTCGATCCGCAACTTCGCCAACTGTGAAGCTGCTGGAGGTCGACGGACTCAGCACGCACTACATCACGGCGCGCGGCACTCGCGTGACCCGCGCCGTGCAGGACGTCTCCTTCACCCTCGATGCAGGCGAGACGCTCGGGATCGTCGGCGAGTCGGGCTCCGGCAAGACCACCTTGGCCCTGTCCCTCCTGCGCCTGCTCCCGCCCGCCGCGCGCATCGTGGGCGGCGCCATCCGCTTCGACGGCGAGAACCTGGTCGACAAGTCCGAGGTGGAGATGCGCCACATCCGCGGCAAGCGCATCGCCATGATCCTGCAAGACCCCATGGCCTCGCTGAACCCACTCTTCACCATCGGCGACCAGGTGTCGGAGCCCATCCGGGTCCACGAGCACGAGAGCCGCCGGAGCGCCTGGGACAAGGCGCGCGGCCTCCTGGAGGCGGTGCGCATCGCCGCGCCCGGCCAGCGGGTGCGCGAGTACCCGCACCAGCTCTCGGGGGGGATGCGCCAGCGCGTCGTGGGGGCCATCGCCATCTCCTGCGAGCCGCGTCTGCTCATCGCCGACGAGCCGACCACGAGCCTGGACGTCACCATCCAGCCCCAGTACCTGAGCCTGCTGCGCGATCTGCAGAAGGCGCACGGCCTCGCCCTGATCTTCATCACCCACAATCTCGGCATCGTGGCCAAGATGTGCGACACCGTCGCCGTGATGTACGCGGGCCGCCTCGTGGAGTCCGGCCCGGTGCGCCAGATCTTCAACTCCCCCGCGCATCCCTACACGAGGGCCCTCATCGAATCCATCCCACGTCTGGGCGATTCCAACGTCCGGTTGACGGCCATCGACGGCCAACCCCCCGACCCCTCGGCCCTCCCCTCCGGATGCGCCTTCCACCCGCGCTGCCCGCAGGCGATGGAGCGATGCCGCGCGGAGGCGCCGCCGGCCTTCGCCGTGGGCGCCGACCAGATCGCGGCGTGCTGGCTCTGGGCCTCGTCATGACGCCGATCATCGAAGCGCGCCATCTGACGAAGCACTTCGCGGTGAAGCGCGGGCTCTTCAGCAAGTCCATCGGGCACGTCAGCGCCGTCGACGACGTGTCGTTCGTCATCGAGCCCGGCCACACGCTGGGGGTGGTCGGCGAGTCGGGCTGCGGCAAGACCACCACCGCGAAGCTGGTGCTGCGCCTGGAGGAGCCGACGGGTGGCGAGATGCTCTTCGAGGGGCGCGATCTCCAGGGCCTCGACGCCGACGGCGTTCGCGCCTACCGGCGCTCCGTCCAGGCGGTCTTCCAGGATCCCTTCGCATCGCTCAATCCACGCATGCGGGTGGGGACCATCATCGCGGAGCCCCTCGTCACCAACGAGCGCGTGACCGCGGCCGAGTTGCAGGAGCGCATGGCGCACCTGCTGGATGTGGTGGGGCTGCCGCAGCGGTCGGCCTCGCTGTTCCCCCACGAGTTCTCGGGAGGCCAGCGCCAGCGCATCGCCATCGCGCGGGCCCTCTCCCTCTCGCCCAAGCTGCTCGTGCTGGACGAGCCTGTCTCCGCCCTCGACGTCTCGATCCGCGCGCAGATCTTGAACCTGCTCCGCGACCTCCAGCCGAAGCTCGGGCTCTCCTACCTCTTCATCGCCCACGACCTGGCGGCGGTGGGCCACATGAGCGCCACCATCGCCGTCATGTACCTCGGCAAGGTCGTGGAGATCGGCGAGGCAAACGCCATCGCCAAGGACCCGAAACACCCCTACACCAGGGCGCTGTTCTCGGCGGCCCTTCCCGTCACACCCGGACGATCGAGCGCGAGGAGATCGTGCTCGCGGGCGAGGTGCCGAGCCCGCTCGATCCGCCGGCCGGGATGCCGCTTCCACCCGCGCTGTCCTGTCGCCATGCCCGTCTGCGCGAGCGAGATCCCCGTGCTCCAGATGGTGGAAGGCCGCGAGGTGGCCTGCCACCTCTACCCGAGCCCGGCGTAATCGCGAGCGACCAATCCCCCGCCTCCCAGCAGCCCTCGATTCCTTGGTGAATCGCTTCCCCGGGGCCTATCGTAGGCTCCAGAGGGCGCGGCATCGGGACTCACCCGCGCCCGGACGCGCCCGCGACCTCGCGAGGGCGCAGGGAGGTCGGCATGATCGCGTCTGAGCTGGTGGGCGCTCGCATTGCGCGGTGTCCTGGCCATCATCTTCGGGATCCTGGTCTTCGTATGGCCCGGGCATCACGCTGGCGGTCCTGGTGCTGTTCTTCGGCGCCAACGCCCTCATCGACGGCGTCCTCGCCCTCGTCGCCGCCTTCCGGGGCTCGGCGACGGGAGCGCGCTGGTGGGGAATGCTGCTTCAGGGCATCCTGGGCATCGCCACCGGCATCATCGCGTTCCTGTGGCCAGGCCTCACCGCCCTGGTCCTCGCTCTATCTCATCGCGGCGTGGGCCATCGTGATCGGCATCTTCGAGATCGCCGCGGCGATCCGGCTCCGCAAGGAAATCCAGGGCGAGTGGCTGCTCGCCCTGCGAGGCGTGCTCGCCATCATCTTCGGTGTCGTCCTCTTCGCCAATCCCGGGGCGGGCGCGCTCGCCGTGGTGTGGTTGATCGGCGCTTCTCGATCGCCCTGGGCGTGCTCGACCTCGTCCTGGCCTTCCGGCTCCGCGGCCACCAGCAGCGGCGGCTGGCCCGGGCCTAGCGGGCCGTGGGCCCCCTTCGCTACGGCAGGTTCACCGTACCGCTGAGGCGGACCCGCCGGACGATCTCCTGCACGAGCGGGCTGAACATCATCACCACGAAGAACGCGGTGATGAGGGCGATGCCCCACCGCACCAGCCGGGGAATCGGGCTCACCGCCCGGTTCCTAACCGAGGAACGCCCACGATGTCGTACATCGTTGCCGTCCTCCTGATTGTTGGATGCCGGCGGCGCGAAAAGGTTGCCACCCGGCCGCGCCGCTCATGCCACGATAGTACGACGTGAGCGCGTCGATCGTGCGCCTCCTCTCCGTGGGCCTGGCCGTGGGTTCGCTGGCCGCCTGCGCCCACGGCCCCATCCCGGGCCGCTTCACCCGACCCCAGGAGGCGCCGGCGGCGACGGTCCTGAACTATGAGTCCAGTTTCCTGGGGGGCTCGGGCAAGCTCTGGATGACCCTGCCTTCCGGCGAGAACTTCACGGGGCCCTATCGGCTCGCCCCGCACGACCCCAAGCGACAGATGACGGCGAGCCTCACGGGCGATCGTGGCTCGACGATGGTCTGTCGCTTCACCCTCAAGGAACCGGGGGTCGGCCCCGACGGAGGCGGCACCGTGCAGTGCCAGCTTTCGACGGGCGGCCTCTTCGACGCCAGTTTCTGACCGCAGCTCTCCGAGCGCCCCGGGGCCGCACGGCGTGCGGCCTTCCCGCCGATCGAGATTTGCTAGAGTGAGAGCGCCGCGATCGCTGCTCCGGCCCGGGGGTGATGCATGAAGCTGCCTGCGCGCGTGATGATCTGCGAGGTCGGGACCCGTGACGGGTTCCAGATCGAGCCCGAGTTCATTGCCACGGATCTGAAGATCGAGGCCGTCGATCTCCTGTCGGAGGCTGGTGTCCCCCGCATCGAGGTGACGTCCTTCGTTCATCCCAAAGCCGTGCCCCAGCTCCGCGACGCCGAGGCGGTCATGGCGAGGATCCGCCGGCGCCCGGGGACGGAGTACGCCGCCCTCGTCCCCAACGACAAGGGAGCGGTGCGCGCGGTGGACGCCGGGGTGGACGCCATCCACACGGTGGTGAGCGCCAGCGAGAGCCACAACCTGGCCAACGTGAACATGGCCATCGCGGACTCGCTGGAGAAGCTGCGCGCCGTGCTCGAGGTGGCCGCGCGCGCGCGGGTTCCCGTGAGCTGCGGCATCTCGACCTCCTTCGGCTGCCCGTTCGAGGGGGACGTGCCCGTGAGCCGGCTCGAGTCCATCGTGGCCCGGCTCGCCGACCTGGGCGCGCGCGCCTTCGGCCTCGCCGACACCACCGGCATGGCCAACCCACGCCAGGTGGCGCAGGTGCTCGAGCACCTCGTCCCGCGCTTCCCCGGCGTGGAGTGGACGCTCCACACCCACGACACGCGAGCCATGGCCATTCCGAACATCCTGGCCGCCATGGAATACGGGGTGACGAACTTCGATAGCTCCATCGGAGGGCTCGGCGGCTGCCCGTTCGCGCCGGGAGCATCGGGCAACGTCTGCAGCGAGGATCTCGTGCACGCCCTGCACGCGATGGGTGTCGAGACGGGCATCGACCTCGATCGCCTGATCGCTGTGTCGCGCCGCGTGGAGGCCATCATCGGCCGCACCCTGCCCGGTCAGATCGTCAAGGCGGGCCCGTGGACCCGGCGCTACCCGCTCCCCGACGGCGTGGCCGCCCGGCTGGCCGCAGCGCGGTGATGCCATCCCGGCCCCGCGCCCCATTACGCGCCCCCGGGTGACCGCGGAGCGCAACTCCGCGCCCTGCGGCCCACCCCGGGACGACCGCGGAGCGCAGCCCCGCGCACCTAGAGCAGCCCACCCGCGATTCAAGCCGATCTCCAACGCTCCGCTACAATGACCAAGCGCGCCCTGCGCATGCTGGGACTGATGGATCGCGCGACCACCGCCTGGCACATCCCGGTCATCGGCCGCGCGAAGGGCCGCGTCATCCGCCGCCTCATCGAGACGCACCGGCCGCGGCGCGCCCTCGAGATTGGCTCGCTGCTCGGCTACTCGGCCATCGTCATCGCCGGCTCCCTGCGCCCGGGCGGGCGGCTGGTCTGCGTGGAAGCCAATCCCTTTCTCGCCCAGCTCGTGGAGTCCAACATCGCGGAGGCGGGGCTGGCCCGGCGTGTGAGAGTCGTGACCGGCGACGCCCTGCGGGCAATCCCCTTCCTGCCGGGACGCTTCGACTTCGTGCTCATCGATGCCGCCAAGGAGGACTACCTCGACTATCTCCGTCAGATCGAGCCCAGGCTGACACCCAGGCGCCATCGTGGTCGCCGACAACACGGGGGCCTTCTTCCGGCGCGCCGTGGCCCCCTACCTGGAATACGTGCGGGGCGCCGGTGCCTACCACAGTCGTGAGTACGACTTCGGCGACGACGCCATGGAGGTCTCGATCAGGAACGGGGCGCCGGCAGGAGGAGTCGACGGTGAAGCTCGCCGCCTTCATCTCGCCGGGTCGCGATCTCTCCGCCGCGGTCACCTTGGCGCGACGCGCGGAAGACCTCGGCTACGACAGTGTCTGGGTGACGCATGGAGTCGGGCGCGACTCCTTCCTCGTCCTGGCCGCGTACGGCGCCGCCACCACGCGCATCCGCCTCGGCAACGGGGTGGTGCCGATCTATCCGCGCCATCCGGTGGCCATGGCACAGTCCGCGCTCACCTTGTCGGAGATGACGGGCGGGCGCTTCCGGCTCGGCCTCGGCGTGAGCCACCGGGCGAGCATGGAGGTCGATGCTCGGGCTCGATCTCACGCAGCCCCTCGGGGTGATGCGCGAGTACGTCGCCGTCCTGCGCGGCGCCCTGGGTGACGGGGCCGCGTTCACCGGGAAGCACTACCGCGTGCAGTGGAGCATGGGCGTGCCAGAGCGCCCGCCGGCACCTCCCGTTTATCTGGCCGCTCTGACCGCGCGGATGCTGGAGCTGGCCGGTGAGATTGCCGACGGCGCGGTCCTCTGGCTGTGCGCGCCCGGATATGTCCGCGACCTGGCGGTCCCGGCGCTGGCGCGCGGACGCGCAGCGCGCCGGCAAGACGCTCGATGGCTTCGAGATCGTGGCCGCAGTCCCGCTGGCCGTCACCGATGATCGCGCCGGGGCGCGGCGGGCCTTTCGCGCCGAGTTGGTGCGCTACCTCGCGCTGCCGTTTTATCGGGCCATGCTGGAGGCAAGCAGCTTCGGCGATGCCCTCAAGGCGTTCGACGCCACGGGGGAGGCCCCCGATGCGCTGCTCGACGGGCTCGGCGCCGTCGGCGACGAAGCGCGCGCGCGCGAGTACGTGGCGGCCTACCGCGCCGCCGGCGTCACCCTGCCCGCCGTTCGCCCCATCACCTTCCCCGACGCGCCCTGGTATCGCCCAACGCTCGAGGCCGCCGCCTCGTGGTGATGGCGGGCGGCGCGCCCGTCATCCGCGTCTGACGATCGCGGCGACCGGTCCGCCGCCTGGTGGCCCCTGGTGCTCGGCCCCGCCGGACACGTACACCATCGGATCGCCGACCACCGAGGCGACCACGGCGGACACGACGGCCCGCGCGTGGCGCGTGTGATTGATGTCGGAGTCGTCGATCATCGGTGTGGCGGCGGCCGCGGATGCGCCCGGCCGGTGACGCCTCGGCCTTGGCGAAGACGCCCACCAGCCGCTCGGCGATCTCACCCGGGGCCGCGCAGCCGGCATTGGCCAGTGCCCGTGGGAGATGAACACCACGGACTTTCCCTCCGCGCGAAGGCGCTGCAGGATGCCGAGCAGACCCGACACCTCGGGCCGGTGAGGTTGGACGTCGGCTCGTCGAGGATCAGCAGCTCCGCCCCGCGCAGGATGGCCTTGAGGATCTCCACGCGCTGCTGGAGCCCCAGGGCGAGGCCGCCCACGATGGCCGATGGATCGAGGGCGAGCCCGTAGGTCTCGCTGGCCGCAGCAACGTGCTGGGCCACCGCGCGCGTGCGGAGCCACGCCCCGGCGCCCTCCCAGCCGAGCATCACGTTGTCGGTCACGCTCATCGCGGCGACGAGCATGAAGTGCTGGTGGATCATGCCGATGCCGGCCGCGATGGCGTCACGGGGGGAACGGGGCCGGAACGGGCGTTCCTTGAATGTGATGCGACCGGCGTCGGGGTGGACCATGCCGAAGAGGACATTCATCAAGGTCGTCTTGCCCGAGCCGTTCTCGCCGAGCAGCCCCACGATCCGGCCGGCGGGCACGACGAGATCGATGTAACGATTGGCGCGCACGGCATCGTAGGCCTTCGAGATGCCCTCCATGCGCAGCATCTGGGGCGCTGGCTCGCGCGGCGCCGCCGCGGCGGGGCGACACGACATCCGGAGAGCGCCGGCTACCGGGCGGCGGCCGCCGCCCGCATCACGGTCTTTGCGAGCTTGGCCCGGCGGTGCTCACCCGACGTGATGGGCGGATACTTAACGGGCACCCGGTGCAGCCCCTGGCACGTGGGCAGACACTCGATCACCGCGTCGTAGTTCGGCTGGTGGAAGAACACGATGGACTGGCGGCGGCTGCCCGAGGGCGCGATCCGGAGGCGGGATTGACCACCCGGTGCAGGGTGGAGATCCACCGGTCGTTCGTCCAGTTCGCCATCAGATCGCCCAGATTGACGACGAAGCCGCCCGGGACCGGCGCCACGTCGGCCCAGTCGCCCTGCCCGTTCCGAACCTGGAGCCCGCCCGGGGCGTCGTCGAAGTGCAGGATGGTCAGCGAGCCGTAGTCGGAGTGGGCGCCGCTGCGCAGCTGACCCTGACGCGCGCCATCGGGCTGGTCGGGATAGTTGATGGCGCGCATTCGCGTAATGTGCCGGTCGATCTTGTCGTCGAAGAAGGTCTCGGGCAGATCGAGGGCGATGGCGAATACCCGCATGAGGGTGGCGGCCAGTCCCTCCATGGCGCGGTAGTACCGCGTCCAGATCGCCCGCAGCGCGGGCGGCCGGGCCGGCCACACGTTGGGGACGAAGTAGGGCGCCGCGGCCGACCGATCGGTAGTAGGGCTCCTCGGGAACGTCGATGGGCCCGACGTCCAGCGTCTCCTTGAAGTCGGGCGGCGCCTGACGGCCGAGACTATACGAGAGGCTCTCGTCGCCCAGGGGCCGGTAGCCGCGGCTGGGATCGGGCCAGCGCGCCCCGAGCTTCCCCTCCAGGGGCAGGTCGAAGAAGACCCTCCTCGTAGGCGCGCCGAGGATTCCTCGCGGAAGGGGGCGATGTCGATGACGGGAACGCCGGTGAGGATCATCGCGATCTCACGCGCCGCGGCGGGCGTCGTCCTTGGTGGGCTTCACCGTCAGCTCGTGGCTGGCAAGCTTCTTCTTCAGCGCGTCGATCTCCGCCGACACGGAGGCGGGCACGGCGGGACTGAGGGCGCGCTCGGGCGAGTAGCGGAGGTCGGCGCCGGTGGTCCCGTTCGAGTGATAGCCGTAGGCAACGTAGGGACCGGCGAGCTTGCCGACTTCCGGATCCGTCACCGCGGCCACGTAGACCTCGGGCCACTTCTCTCAGACGTTAATGAACACGCGATCCGGGGCGATCGCCGTGTGCCCGAAGGAGCGGCCGATGGCGAAGACGTTCTTTTCCTTGGCCGCCTGGACGAGCCCGGCGTGGCCGGCGGTGGAGCTTGCCGCCGATGACATCGTGGTCGGCCGGCTGGACGTTCTCGGAATAGGCGACCTCCATGCCCATCTCCCTGAGCTTGATGAGCCCGGCGTAGCCGGAGGCATTCCAGCTCTGGTCGTTGATGGAGCCCGGGAGGAGCAGGACGACCTTGGCGGTCTGGGCGCTGCCGAGCGCCGACCATCCGCCGACGGCGACGGCGAGGGCTACGACGAGTCCGACCAGACTCCGGCGCATACTTGACCTCCTGTGGCGTTCATCGTTCGGCGAGCCGCAGGAGGCGCAAGTGCAAGCGGAACGCCACGGGCTAAACCGGCGCGAAATCAAAAGCGAGGCGGGGCGGGCCCGTTCACCCCTGCCCAGCGGACAGGCATCGCGGACCCTACCGCCCGCGCTGCAGGCAGGCTCGGCTTCGCCGACAAGAATCGCATCCTGAGATACGGAGGGACACCGTGGACGCGCTGCTGACCATCGACGGCCTCGTGGCACTCGTGACCCTGAGCGCCATGGAGATCGTGCTCGGCATCGACAACATCGTCTTCATCGCGATCCTCACCGCGCAGCTGCCGCCGCGGCCCGGCAGCGTGGCGCGCCAGCGTCTGGGCCTCGCGGCCGCCCTGTTGACGCGCATCGCCCTGCTCTTCGCCATCTCCTGGATGCATGGGGCTCACCGCGCCGCTCTTCTCGGTCTCGGGCGGACGTTCTCGGGCCGCGACCTGATCCTGCTGGGCGGCGGGCTGTTCCTGATCGCCAAGGCGACCATGGAGATCCACGACGAAGCTCGAGGGCGAGCCAGCACGAGCGCGGCGCGGGCGCCGGGCACGCGAGCTTCGCCGGCACCATCGTCCAGATCATGCTGCTCGACATCGTCTTCTCGCTCGACTCGGTCATCACCGCGGTCGGCATGGCCGAGCACATCGCGATCATGGTCGTCGGCCATGGTGATCGCGGTGGTCGTGATGCTGGTCTTCGCCGGCGCGATCAGCGGCTTCGTCGAGCGCCACCCCACCGTGAAGATGCTGGCCCTGTCCTTCCTGCTGCTCATCGGGGTGATGCTGGTGGCGGAGGGCTGGGCCAGCACATCGAGAAGGGCTACATCTACTTCGCGATGGCCTTCTCGCTGCTCGTGGAGCTGCTGAACATGCGCTATCGCCAGCGGCAGTTGTCGGTCGAGATGGGCGCCGCCCAAGCCGCCCGCGCTCGTCACTAGCGCCCCGGGTCCCCGGGTCGCGCGAGCGTGGGGCTGAACCGGCGGCGAGGCGAAAGGCGTCGAGGTGGGACGGAAAGCCAAAGGCGCGGACGCGATCGCCGGCGCGCAGGATCGTCTCGGCGCCGGGATCGATCACCGCGGAGCCGTCGCCACGCGTGAGGCGACACGACGGTGACGCCGAAGCGCTCGCGCACGCGAGCCTCGCCGAGCGACTGATCGGCGAGCTCGCCGGAGCCGATGGCCACCTCCCGGATCTCGGGCAACGGATGACGGACGGTGGTCTCACGGGCGGCGCGCAGATCGATGGCGTCCCGGAAGCGCTCCAGGTAGGCCATGATAGGCGGCGCCGGCATCGACAGCCGGTTGAGGGCGTGTCGGATCAGGGTCGCCGCCGCCTCCAGCTCCGGCTGAACGACCTGCGTGGCGCCGCTCTCCACCAGCTCCTCGTGCGCCGGCCCGTGATGCGCGCGGGCGAGGATGGGCAGCGCGGGGTTGAGGGCACGAAAGCCACGAACCGCGAGGCGGGCACGCTCGATCTCCGGCACCGTCACCACGGCGAGGGCCGCCCGCGCCGCCCCCGCCTCCTCCAGGATCCTCGCGTGGGCGGCGTCGCCGAAGAGGCACGCCACGCCCCGGCGACGCAGGTGCCTGACGACATCGGGATCGATCTCGACGACCGTGTAGGGAATCCCGAACGTCTCCAAGGCCTCGCCCACGGCGCTTCCCACCCGCCCGAATCCACACAGCACCACGTGCCGGTTGCTTCCGTGCGGCAGGGGCGTCGCGGTCAGCTCGCGCGCCTCGCGGGCGAGCTGGGCGGTCGAGGCCCACGTGGGGACGATCCGCACGAGCACGGCATTGATCAGGATCGTCAGGAGCGAGGCGGCCAGGGTGGCGTTGTAGACGTCGTCGCCCACGTGGCCCGCGTCCCGCGCCACCTGGACCAGGATGAACGAGAACTCGCCGATCTGCGTGAGCCCGACGGCCGCGCGGAGCGCCGTCCAGAAGGGCCGCTCGAAGAGCCACACGACCAGGGTCCACACCACGAGCTTGCCGAGCACCACGAGACCCACGATGGCCCCGAGCAAGGGCAGGTTGGTCACCACGGCTCGCGGGTCGATGAGGGCCCCGATGGTGACGAAGAAAAGCGCCACGAAGGCGTCGCGCAGGGAGAGCAGGCGCGCCAGCGTCTCGTGAGCGTAGTCCGACTCGCTGATGAGCAGCCCGGCCAGGAATGCACCCAGCGCGAGCGAGAGCCCCGCGGCCTGGGTGAGAGCCGCCGCCCCCAGCCCGATGGCCAGGGCCACCAGGAGGAACAATTCTTCGTTGTGGGTGCGGGCCACCCGCGCCAGGAGCGGCGAGACCACTTTGAAGGCCAGGTAGCCGAAGGGCAGCAGAATGGCGGCCCCCTTGGCGAACCCCCAGCCCAGCGCGAGGAGCCGCTCACCGCCGGCGGTGCCGAGCACGGGGATGAGGACCGTCAGCACCACGACGGCCAGATCCTCCACGAGGGTGATGCCGATGGTGATGCGGCCGTGACGGGCGTGCAGCTCGCCGCGGTCGATCAGCAGGCGCGCCAGCACCATGGTGCTGGCCACCGAGATCACCAGGCCGATGACCACGCCCTGCAAGATGGGCCAGCCGAGCAGGGCGCCCACGCCGAGGCTCATCGCCACACAGAGGGCGATGCCGAGCGGACCCCCGATCAGCGCCACCCCCCGGACGCGCGCCAGCTCGCGCAGCGAGAACTCGATGCCGATGGAGAACATCAGAAGGACGACCCCGATCTCCGCGAACAGCTCGAAGGTGTGGACGTCGGAGACCGTGGGCCCCGGGGTGAACGGCCCGATGAGGATGCCGCCCGCCACGTACCCGAGGATCAACGGCTGGCGGGCCACCCAGGCCACAGCGCCGCCGAGGACGGCGGCCACGAAGACGTACGCGAGGTCGCGGAAGAAGACCGGATCGGCTGTCATCGGCCGTATCACTGTACTTCGACTCCTCCGCACGGTGTCGGAACCCGGGGCGCTCTTCGGGGAGATCTCCGTGCTGCTCGGCGTCCCGCACATCGCCACGGTGCGAGCGCTCCGCGATTCCCGCCTCCACGTCGCCGACGATCCGGTGGGCTTCCTGCGCTCGCATCCGGACATCGCGTTCGAGGTCGCCAGGCTCCTCTCCCGGCGGCTGCAGATGGTCACCGGCTA
Organism: uncultured Candidatus Rokubacteria bacterium; assembly: GCA_963848005.1. GTDB lineage: Bacteria > Methylomirabilota > Methylomirabilia > Rokubacteriales > CSP1-6 > CAVWFS01. The sequence continues at coordinate 68,386 of CAWKCA010000003.1, read as the reverse complement.
CCTCGTCGACCTCAAGCACCAGTTTGCCGACAAGGACGATCACTTCGCGATGGTCGACGAAGTCCTCGAGAGCCTCGTGCATCACCAGGGCGCGGAGGCGGTGCCGGGCTCGGACCGCCATCCCGACCCTACGGTGGAGTCACACGGGCCACCGGCCGGGTGAGCGGCTCGTCGAGCTTGACCACTTCGTTGCCGGCGAGCGAGAACCACGTCGCCGTCGGCTCGGCCAGACCGATGATCACGTGGGCCGGGCGGGGGCCGATCTGGCGCCCGGCGTTGAACACCCAGGTCGAGCCGACCCGGTCCACCCAGGAGCCACCGGCACGGAAGGGCGCCTGGTGGATGTGTCCCGTCAGCACGAGGTCGGGCTGGTGGCGCGGATCCATCGGAGCAGCTCCGCGTCGCCGAAATGGCGCTGCCCCGCCCAGCTGACGGGCGACTCGTCGGGCGGGGCGTGATACACCCAGATCCAGCGTCCCTCGCGGCGCGCGGCGTCGCGAGCGAGCTGCGCTCCCACTTCTGCGCAGGACGCCGGGCCATCCCACCATGGACACACCGTGATGGTGACGCGGCCGAGCGCGAAGAAATCGCCGTCCACGGCACCCCGTCTCCCGCACGCGGGCCATCCAGCTCGCCACGCGCTCGCCGCCGTCGCGGCGCGCGTTGAGATCGTGGTTGCCCGAACACACGATCACGCGCGTGCGCTCCTGGAGCCGTCGTCAAGGAGTTGTCGCGCGCTCTGCCCAATCCGAAGGCATGGATGGGAGGAGACCGCGTCGTGTATGCTCGCCGCGTGCCGGCCGGGACCACTCCCGACGAGAAGGCGTGGATGGACGATGCGAAGATCGTCGCGCGGGAGCGCGACAGGGGGACCGCGCGATGAGTGGGATCGTCGCCTTCACCAACGCGTTCCTGATCGACTGCACCGGCGCCGAGCCGCGCGAGGGCGCTGCGGTGGTGGTGGAAGATGACCGCATCGTCGAGGTGGCCCTCAACGGCAAGGTCGGGCCGCTGCCCGGTGACGTCACCACGTTGGATCTCAAGGGCGCCACCCTCCTGCCCGGCCTCACCGACGCCCACGTCCACATCTGCGCGGTGGAGGGCAACATCACCGACCAGCACCGCTACCTGCCGCCGAGCCTGCTCGCCGCCAAGGCCCTGCGGCGCGCGGAGGAGTGTCTCCTGCAGGGCTTCACCACCGTGCGCGACGCGGGAGGCGCGGACTATGGCTTCCGCGAGGCCATCCACGAGGGCATCTATCCGGGCCCGCGCTTGCTCGTCTCCGGGAACTACCTCTCCCAGACGGGCGGCCACGGCGACAAGCGCCGCCGGGCCGAGTGGATCGAGCCCATCGGCTGCTGCCTCGGCATGGTGGGCTCCATCGCCGACGGCGAGGCCGAGGTGCGCAAGGCGGCGCGCGAGCAACTCCGGCGCGACGTCGACCAGATCAAGATCATGGCCTCGGGCGGCGCCATGTCGCCCTCCGACGAGCTGGACACCACGCAGTACACCGTCCCCGAGATGCGCGCCGCCGTGGAGGAAGCCCAGGCCGTCGGCAAGTACGTCCTCGCCCACGCCTACTCCGACCGCGCCGTGCGCAGCGCCATCGAGGCGGGCGTGCGCTCCATCGAGCACGGCAATCTCATCCGGGAGACGGCGGCCCAGGCCATCAAGAACGCCGACGCCTTCATCGTGCCGACCATGGTCACCTACGAGGCCATCTACCGGGAGGGCAAGCGCTACGGTATCGGCGACCATCAGATCCAGAAGATCAACCAGGCCCGCGAGCAGAGCGTGCAGGGCCTCGAATACGCCTATCGCGCCGGCTGCAAGATCGGCTCGGGCTCGGATCTGCTCGGCGACATGATGGTGCAGCGCGCGGTGGAGTTCGAGCTGAAGGCCCAGGTGATGAAGCCCATGGAGGTGCTGCTCTCGGCGACGCGCGTCAATGCCGAGCTGTTCCGCATGAGCGACCGCATCGGCAGCGTGGAGCCCAAGAAGTACGCCGACCTCGTCGTGGTGAGCGGCAACCCGCTCCGCAACCTGCGCGTGTTCCAGAACCAGGACAACCTGAAGGTCATCATGAAGGGCGGGCGCTTCGTCAAGCGAGACCCTCCTCGAGGCGTCGCGTCCGCGTTCACACAGGCACCGGGGCGGCCGGCGCTTCCCGAAGCCCGTGGCCTGCTCGAAGGCGTGGGCGAGCTGGAGGACGCTCAGCTCGCTCTGGTGGCGCCCGACGATCTGCAGGCCCACGGGAAGGCCTTCGGGCGTGAAGCCGGCGGGCACGGAGATGGCGGGCAGGCCCGTCACCGTGATGTCCGAGCAGCTCCGCATCCAGTCGATATAGGTGGGCAGCGGCTGGTCGTCGATCTCCTTGATGTAAGGTGTACCCACGTCGAAAGGCGGCACCTGCACGGTAGGGAGCACGAGGAACTCGTAGGCCTCCATGAACCGGCGCACGCGGTCGTAGAGCTGCGTGCGCTTCAACTCGGCCTCGGCCACCTGGGGCCCCGTCAGCTTGAGGCCCTCCTCGACGTTCCAGATGATCGTGTCCTTCATCTGGTGGCGATGCTCGGCCATCAGAGGGCCATAGCGGGCAGCGAAGGTCCACGCGCGCCAGACCTGGAAGATCTCGCGCGCGTCGGTGAAGTCGGGCTGGCCTTCCTCCATCACGCAGCCGAGGGAGGCGAACGTGGACCGCTGCCCCGCGAAGACCGCGCTCACGCGCCGGTCGAAGGGCAAGCCGCCGAGGTCCTTGCTCCAGGCGATCCGCACCCCCCGGAAGTCGCGCTCCAGCGGCACGCGGAAGCGCGCGCCGGGCTCGGCGATGGCGATCGGCGACCGCCGGTCGGGCCCGGCCATCACCGAAAGCAGCAGCGCGACGTCCTGCACCGAGCGCGCCATGGGCCCCTGGACGGAGAACGGCGACCACGCCAGCTCCGCGGGCCACACCGGCACCCGGCCCGGCGCCGAGCGCAGTCCCACCACGTTGTTGAAGCTCGCCGGGTTGCGCAGCGAGCCGCCCATATCGCTGCCGTCCGCGATCGGCATCATGCCGCAGGCCAGCGCCACCGCCGCGCCGCCGCTGGAGCCGCCGCACGTCTTCGACAGGTCGTACGGATTGAGGGTGGCGCCGAAGACCCGATTGAAGGTCTGCGAGCCCGCGCCGAACTCCGGGGTGTTGGTCTTGCCGATGGTGATGGCGCCGGCGCCGCGCAGCCGCTCGATGATCAGGGCGTCCACGTCGGGCACGTGGTCGCGGTAGATCGGCGATCCCCATGTCGTGCGAATCCCCTTCGTGGACACCAGGTCCTTGTGCGCGATGGGCAGCCCGCACAGCGGGCCGACCGCCTCGCCCCGCGCGAGAGTGGCGTCCGCGGCCCGCGCCTCGGTCAGCGCGCGCTCCGCGGTGAGGGTCACAATCGCGTTGACCTTCGAGTTGACGCGCTCGATCTGCGCGAGGTGCGCCTGCACCACCTCGGTCACCGACACCTCGCGCGTCCGGATGCGTGCAGCCAGTTCCGTGGCCGTTATGAAGCAGAGATCGGTGGTCATCGTTCCTCTCTCTCCCAGGGTGTCACGGCCCGTGAACGCATCGCATTGTCGAGGGGCGCCCCGGCTGCGCCGGGGCGCCCCGAGCGTGGGGGGCTTGGGGGGCGCCCGGAGCCCCCCATGTCACTCGACCGCCGGACGGCGCTGCGCCCACGGGCGCGCCGCCTCGAAGGCCGCCGAGGCCTGCAGCACGGTGAGGTCCGCGAAGCGACGCCCCGCGATCTGGAGCCCCACCGGCAAGCCCGCTGGGGTGAAACCGGCCGGCACCGTCGCCGCCGGCTGGCCCGTGAAGTTGAACGGATAGCTGAACGAGGCCCAGCCGATCCAGTCCCACGGGCGCTCGGGCGCCGGCCAGTGCTCGGGGTTGAGGCGCTGGACGGGGAACGCTGCGACCGACAGCGACGGCGTCAGGAGCAAATCGTAACGCTCGAAGAAGGGCCGCACGGCATCCCAGAAATCCATCTTCCGTCCCCGCATCCTGATGTAGTCCGCGGCACTGACCTTGAACCCGTCCTCGATGCAGGCCACGAACCCAGGATCCATGCGCGAGCGCCACTCGGGGAGCAAGTGCCCGTACGTTCCTGCGTAGTGGGTGCTCCACATGCCGCGAATCAGCTCGTACGTCGGCGGCCACCCGGGCTCGACTTCATCCACCACACAGCCGAGGGTCTCGAAAACCCGCGCCGCCTCACGGACCACCGTGGCCACCTCGGGATCCACACGCAGACCGTCCAGCGTCGGACTGAACGCGACGCGCCGGCCTCTGATACCCGCGCCGAGCTTTCCCACGTAGTCGTCGGGCGCTGCCTCGAGCGAGGTCCGGTCCCAGTCGTCGGGGCCCGCCATCACCGAGAGCATGAGTGCCGCGTCGGCGACGGTGCGGGTCATGGGCCCGTGGTGCGTCGTGTAGTCATTGTTGGACACGGGCCACATGGCGACACGCCCGAACGACGGCTTCAGCCCGAAGATCCCGCAGAACGCCGAGGGGATGCGGATGGAGCCCGCCCCGTCCGAGCCATGGTGCAGCGGCCCGAGCCCGGATGCGGCCGCCGCGCCCGCCCCCGCGCTGGAGCCACCGGTGTTCATGGCCGTGTTCCACGGGTTCCGCGTGCTGCCCGTGAGGGGGCTGTCGCCCAGGCCAACCCAGCCGAACTCCGGCGTGGTGGTCTTGCCGGTCATGATGGCGCCGGCGCCCGCCAGCCGCGTGACGAACGGAGCATCGACGGTGGGCACCCGGTGCTCGAAGATGAAGGATCCCCCCATACAGCGAACGCCCTTCGTGAACGCCAGGTCCTTGATGGAGACGGGAATGCCGTGCAGCGGACCCAGCGAGACGCCTCGCATCACCGCCTGCTCGGCGTCGCGGGCCGCCGCCATGGCCGCCTCGGCGGTGAGCGTGCAGAAGCAGTTCAAGGTCGGGTTCAGTCGCTCGATCCGCTCCAGGACGGCGCGCATCAACTCGACCGGCGACAGCGCCTTCGTCCGGATCAGTTGGCCCAGCTCGGTGGCGGGCGTATAGCAAAGCCCCGTGTTCGTCATGTCGTCCTCGCTCGGTTATCCTGGGCGTCCTCGATCCCCGGAGACTGGGGTCCGTGGAACTCCGCGGAAGTATTCAGGGGAACGGGGCAGAAGTAAAGGCGGGTCCGGAGATACCTTGCTCCGTCTCTCGCGAGGGAGACGGGCCAGACGATGAGCAACCGCTCACCACGCCGAGGCGGTGAGCGGTTCGTAGAAGGCGCCGGTCGCGCTTAGACTTTGGCCTTCACCAGCGCCTCGGCGCAGGAGGTCGCGAGTGACGAGTGGGGCTCCTTGGCCCCGTCGGGAGTGGCCCAGCCGCCCTTTTCGATGGACTGCCGCTGTTCCCACGAGGAGTCGATCTTCTGGAACGCCGCGAGCTTCGCGGCGCCGTCTGGCTGACGCAGGAAGTTCGCGACGCAGGAAGGGGTGAGCGCGGCGACCAGGGTCGAGGTGGAGCGGTCCGCCGCCATCCGCTCAGCCGTGCCGCCGGTGGTCCATCCTCCCCACGAGAAGCCGACGATCATGGTGGCGACCGAGCCGAGAACGACGCCCCAGATTGCTGGTTTGAGCCACGGTACGTTTCGTTGCATGTGACACCTCCTCGAAATGGCTGAATCATACCCGCCCATTCGGGGTGGCGACAGATGGACCAAGGGCCACCCTAGCCGAGGGGGTGCCCAATGAGGGCTTGGATCTCGTCTAGCCAAGCGTAGGCCAGGATGAAGACCAGCCCGACAGCCAGCATGTTCAGGATCTCGCGAGGCGTCGTCTCGGTGCCCTTCGTGATGGCGCCATCGAGATAGGCCATGATCTTCCGCCAGGTCGTTCCGGTCGGGTCGTAGGGTTTCATTGCTCCCGGGCCTCGGGGCCGGGCGGACGCTCCCCTGCGACCCGCGCGCCCCAGCACCGTACGTGAAACGCGATGCTGGCGAAGCGCATGCGCCCCTCCCCGTCCGGGATGGGCCGGTCGCACCAGGCGCAGAGCGGGAGGTCGGGGTTCATGGACGAATCCTGCGGCCCCCACCCTCACGAAGGTAGGTGGACCTTGGTCCAGCCTTCGGCGTCGGGGATCGGTCCCTCGCAGCACTCGCAGAAGGGGTCGCCGCTTGTCCTCAGGATTCGAGACCATGAATCGGCGTATCCAGCGCCTGGGCCGCCCGCACGGGATTGAAATATTCTCGGAGGAACGCGATCTTGCCGCCGGCCGCGCGCAGGAACAGCACATACTCCTGGCGATAGATCCGCCCCGTCGACTTGATCCGCCCCTCCGCCTTGACTTCGGCAACGGCCGCGTCCGGATCGGCGAAGGCAGACACGGTGAGGTCGAAGAAACGGAAATCTTCCACCGCCCCCAGGAACCAGGTGACGTGCCGCATCACCTCCTCCCGCCCCGAGAGCCGCGCCGGATGGCCAAGGGCGGGCGCGTAGGGGAGTTCCCACACCAGATCATCGGCGATCAGGGTCTGCCATTGCGCGGGGTCCGCGGCGAGCGTTTGGATATGTCGACGCAAGAGATCGGAGGCGATCGTCATCGAAGTCTCCTCGTTGCGGTCAAATCTGAAGACAGATCTTCGACTCTCGTGTCGCGGATTGACGTGGATGGCATACGCGATCTTGCCCTGAGAAAGGCTCTAGGGTCTTAAGTGATGTGCCTCGGCACCAGGATTCCGGGGCCGTACCGACGGCAAAGCCGCAGTAACGATCGTAGCGACGCCGACATAATCTCGGGACATCCACCTCGTGTCCGCCCGCGTTCGTGATGACTCCCAGGGCCTCGTGTTTGGCATCGCGTCCGACGACTCTCTTCTGGGTCTTGGTCGGGTGGAGTCGCAGCCCACATGACTCGATGTACAGTAGGCAAGATTCTTAGGGGGTTGGTGCTCCCTACTAGTATCAAGCGGGGCGGCGCATGCTTTCCGACGCCGGGTGCGCCGGACCATCCGCGGTGACCGGGGCAGCCCCGAGGAGAGATCGACATGACGCGTGAAGCCGCATCGACGGTGCCGCTCGAGACGCTGGACAAGGAGCGGGTGCTGCATCCGGCGACCTCCATCGCCGACCACCTGCGCGCCGGCCCGCGCATCATGGCCGAGGGCTCGGGGCTCACCTTGGTCGACACGAGCGGAAAGCGCTACCTCGACGCGGTGGCCGGGCTGTGGTGCGTGGCCATCGGGTACGGGCGCACCGAGGTGGCCGACGCGATGGCGGCCCAGTCGCGGAAGCTGGCCTTCTATCACACGTTCTCGTCGATGTCGAACGAGCCGCAGATCCGGCTGGCCGATCGGCTGCTCAGCCTCGCGCCCGGGCGGATGAGCAAGGTCTTCTTCGGCACCTCGGGCTCGGAGGCCAACGACACGCAGGTGAAGCTCGTGTGGTACTACAACAACCTCCGTGGGCGGCCGCGCAAGAAGAAGATCATCTCGCGGCGCGATGGCTTCCACGGCAGCACCGTCGCCGCGGGCAGCCTCACCGGCATCGAGATCTTCCACCGGGCATTCGATCTTCCGCTCCCGCAGATCCTCCACGTCTCGCCGGCCTATCACTACCGGCACGCCGCACAAGGCCAGTCCGAGGAGGACTACGCGACGGTGCTGGCCGCAGAGCTGGAGCAGGTCATCGAGCGCGAGGGGCCAGGCACGGTGGCCGCCTTCATCGCCGAGCCGGTGATGGGCGCGGGCGGAGTCGTCCCGCCGCCGCGCGGCTACTTCGAGAAGATCCAGCGCGTGCTGCAAAAGCACGACGTGCTGATGATCGCCGACGAGGTCATCTGCGGCTTCGGGCGGCTCGGCCGGACGTTCGGCTCCGAGGTCTACGGGATCGAGCCCGATCTGATGACGGTGGCCAAGCAGCTCACCAGCGGCTACTTTCCGCTGTCGGCCTGCTTCGTCTCCGAGGAGATCTGGAGCGTTCTCCGCGACGGCTCGCCGGAGATCGGCCCCTTCGCCCACGGGTTCACCTACAGCGGCCACCCGGTGGGCGCGGCGGCGGCCCTGGCCAACCTCGACATCGTGCTCGGCGAGGACCTCATCGGCAACGCGGCTCGCGTGGGGCCATATCTTCAAGAGAGATTGCGCGGGGCGCTGGGCAAGCATCCGCTCGTCGGCGACGTGCGCGGCGTGGGCCTCATCGCCGGCGTCGAGCTGGTGGCCGACCGGGCCACGCGCCAGCTCTTCGCCTCCACCCTCAAGGTCGGGCCGCGCGTGGCCCAGCAGTGCATGGAGGACGGGCTCATCGTGCGCTCGCTGCCCGGCGGCCACGTCATCGCGGTGTCGCCGCCGCTTTGCATCACGCGCGCTCAGGTGGATCAGGTGGTCGACGGTCTGGCCCGCGCGATTGATCACGTGAGTGACGAGCTGACCCGTGAAGGCGCGTGGCGCGCCCAGAGGAGCTGATTCCATGACGACCGAGAGCCATCGCGATCAGATCCTCGACCAGTTCACCCGCCAGGCTGTGCCCTTCTCGACGTCCCCGGCCGTCAGGGACGAACAAGCCCTGCGGCTGGTGGTCGAGTTCAGCGGAGCCGGTCCGAATGACACCGTGCTCGACGTGGCCTGCGGGCCCGGCATCCTGGCCTGCGCCTTCGCGAAGGTCGTGCGCCACGTGGCCGGCATCGACCTGACACCGGCGATGCTCGACCGCGCCCGAGCCCTGGCCGCAGAGCAGAACCTGGCCAACATCACGTGGCAGCAAGGCGATGTCCTGCCCCTGCCCTACGCAGACGGCACGTTCACCATCGTGACCGCGCGCTTCGCCTTCCACCACTTCCTCGATCCGGGCGCCGTGCTCGCGGAGATGCGACGGGTGTGCGCCCCGCGCGGTCGCGTGGTCGTGATCGACAGCTCGCCGGCCACCGACAAGGCCGACGCCTTCAACCGGATGGAACGGTTCCGCGACCCTTCGCACGTACGCGCCTTGCCCGTCGAGGAACACCTGGCCCTCTACGGCAAGGCCGGCCTGCCGGAGCCGCGCGTGACGTGGTATCGCCTCGAGGGGGAGATGGAGGCGCTCATCAAGCGCTCGTTTCCCAATCCCGGCGATGACGAGAAGATCAGACAGATGTTCGAGGCCTCGCTGGCCGACGACAGCCTCGGCATCCAGGCGCGGCGTGAGGACGGGCGCATCAACTACGGCTTTCCAGTGGCCGTGCTCGTCGCCGACCGATGAAGGTCATCGACCTCAGCTTCCCCATCCGGCCGCACTTTCGCTGGGCGGTGGCGCGCGAGATCCGCTCGTGGCACGCGCGCGGCGACAACTTCGAGTCGTCGGTCATGACCCTGGCCTGCCACGCCTACACGCACGTGGACGCGCCCCGGCACTTCCTGCCCGACGACCGCTCCATCACGGATATGCCGGTCGACCAGTGGATCGGCGACGCCGCGGTGGTCGATCTCACCCATCTCGGCCGCAACGGCGAGGTGAGCGCGGCCGATCTGGAGAAGCGCGCCGGCCACGTGCGCGCGGGGGACATCGCGTTGCTCCGCACGGACTGGCCGAACCGGATGAGCGTGGATGACGAGCGCTTCTGGCGCGACGCTCCGTACACGGCCCGCAGCGCGTGCGAGTGGCTGGTGGCGCGCGGGGTCAAGGCAGTGGGCTACGACTATCCACCCGACTACGCTGTCCGCACCTCCATCTTCGAGAAGGGCCGCCGCATCCCGCGCGAGGACAACACGACGCACTACATCTTCTTCCCCGCCGGGATCACGGTGATCGAGTACCTGACGAACCTTGACCAGATCGGCGCCGAGCGCTGCCGCTTTCTGGCGCTGCCCCTGAAGATCGAGGGCGCCGACGGTTCGCCCGTCCGCGCCGTCGCCTTCGTGGACTGAACCAAACGCCAGCAGAGTTGCGTTTGGTTCAACCAAAGGCAACCCGCTGGGGCGTCTGTTCAGCGCCATCGTAGACTACGGATGATGCGCATACCTCTCGACCTGCGCCTGGCTCCGATGGCCGGTGTCACCAACGCGCCGTTCCGACTCGTGGCCCGCGAGGGCGGGGCGGGGCGCCTCACCAGCGAGGAGATCGACGCGCGGGGGCTCATCGCCGACAGCGGCCACACGCGCGAGTTGGCGCGCTATCTCCCCGAGGAGCATCCGATTGCCTTCCAGCTCCTGGGCGAGCGACCCGGACGTCTTGGCGGAGGCGGCGCGCCGTCTGGAGGACGCCGGCGCCGACGGCATCGACCTCAACATGGGGTGCCCCGTGCCCAAGATCGTGACCAAGGGACACGGCGCCGCCCTCATGCGGGACCCCCTGGCCGCCGCCGTCATCTTCCGCACGATGCGGAAGGCTGTTCGCGGCCCCTTCACCATCAAGATCCGTGGGGGCTGGGACGACCACCATCTCAACGCCGTGGAGATCGCCCGCATCGGCGAGGAGGAAGGCATCGACGGCATCACCGTGCACCCGCGCACGCGGTCCCAGCAGTTCACCGGGCGTGCGCCCTGGGAGATCATCGCCGCCGTGGTGGACGCCGTGCGCAGTCCGGTCATCGGCAACGGCGACGTGCGGAGTCGCGCGGACGCCGAGGCCATGGTGGCGGCCACCGGCTGCGCGGGCGTCATGATCGGACGCGGCGCCCTGGGCGCGCCCTGGGTCTTCTCGTCGAGCGAGATGCCACGCGACGAGCGGGCTCGGGTGATCCGCCGGCATCTCGACCTGATCGACGCGCACTTCCCGCCGCGGGTCGCGGTCATCCAGCTCAAGAAGCACCTCGCCTGGTACACGCACGGTCTGCCCTTTGCCGCCCCGGCGCGCCCCGTGATCTTCGAGGCGCCGGACGCCGAGCGCGCCCAGGCCGCGTTCTGGGCGTTCTGGAATGAGACGAGCTCCGGCCCCGATCGGACATGACCCAGAAGTTCTTCGAGGACTTCGCCGTCGGCGACCGCTTCGGCAGCCCCGGGAAGACGCTCACCGACGCTCATTTCATGTTCTTCGCGGGAATGACCGGTGACGCCCACCCCATCCACTACGACGACGAGTACGCGAAGAAGCACCGCTTCGGGCGCCGCCTCGCCCACGGCCTCCTGCTGACCGCGATGACGGCGGTGGGGGCGTCGACCCTGGCGCCCATCATCGAAGATTCCATCGTCGCCTTCGTGGAGCAGACCACGCGCTTCCTCGGCCCCGCCTTCGTCGGCGACACCATCACGCCAGCCCACGAGGTCGTCGGCCTGGAGCGCAAGCGCTCGGCCGGCCTGCTGACCGTGCGCGTGACCCTCACCAACCAGCGCGGCGAGACCATCCTCGACGGCCACCACCGCTACCTGATCGCCTACCGCCCGCCTGATCGAGGTCAGAGGCCGTGAACGCATCGCATTCTCAATGGCGCCACGGCCGGCGCCCGAGGGGCCTGGGGGGCGCCCGGAGCCCCTTAACCACGCGCGAGTCGAGGGGCGCCACGGCTCCGCCGGGGCGTCCCGACGTTGGGGGGGCTCTGGGGGGCGCCCGGAGCCCCTAACCCGCGAGTCAGGGGCGCCCGGCTCCGCCGGGGCGTCCCGGCGTTGGGGGCTTGGGGGGCGCCCGAGCCCCCCATCTAATCACGACCGGCCGCGCGCGGCGATCTCCCAGACGGCCTCCACCTCCCGGCCGCGCACGGCGTAGATGCGGTCGTAGAGGTTGAAGGTCGGGTCGCAGTGGGGTGGGAAGAACTCGATGCGCTCGCCGAGCCGAACGGACCGGTCGGGATCCTGTGATGACGAGGCGACCGTGCTCGTCGCCCGCGAACTCGTAGGCGAGGCCGGGGCGCTCGACCGCCTCCGGCGGGAACGGCTTGTCGGTCGAGAAGGCCTTGAGGCCAGCGTCGACGATGGCGCGCTCCGCGGTCGGCACGCTGACCACCGTCGCCACCACGGTCAACGCCATCTCGAAGTCGGTGAGCATGTCGCCCCCGCGGCCGCCGATCCGCCGGTAGTCGATGTCCATCACGCAGTACGAGCCCGACTGCAGCTCGGTGAGGCCGGGCAGCTCGCTGTCGATGTCGTAGGTCCCCGTCGACGCGCCGGCCACGATCTCCACGGGCAGCCCCGCTTGCTCGAGCCGCGCCCGCGTCGCCATGAGCGGGGCGAGAGCGGCATGCGACGCTTCCCGACGGGCCTTCCAGCCCATCACGTGCGCGCAGTGCCCTGCGTAGCCCTGCAGGCCGCGGAGACGCAGGGCCCGCGACGCGACGACCTGGCGCGCCAGGGCCAGCGCGGGATCTCCTGGCTGAATCCCTGTCCGCCGCGTGCCCACGTCCACGTCGACCAGCACGTCGATGGCCACCCCCGCCGCCGCGGCGGCGCGGTCGAGAGCGGTCACGTTCTCGGCATTGTCGACCACGACCATCGTGTCCGGCGCCTGCCGCACCAGCGTCAGGAAGCGCTGGATCTTCGCCTCGGGAACGACCGGCGTGGTGACGAGGAGGCCGCGGATGCCGGCGCTCGCCATCACCTCCGCCTCGCCGAGCTTCGCGCACGCCACGCCGAGCGCCCCCGCGGCAATCTGACGCCGCGCGATCTCCGGGCAACGGTGGGTCTTGGCGTGCGGGCGAATGGCCTTGCCGACCGTGCGCACGTGAGTGGCCATGCGGGCCAGGTTGCGCTCGAAGCGGTCGAGATCGAGCAACAGCGCCGGCGTGGGAATCTCGTCACGTCGCATGAGCGCCGGCACTCTACCACAGTTGACCGGACCCGGAGCGCCCCCTAGACTCCGACCCATGCCCGGCCGGCCCCTCTTGCAGATTCCCGGCCCCACTCTCGTCCCCGACCGGATCGTTCGCGCCATGGCGCAGCCGATCATCGACCATCGCGGCCCCCGCTTCGCGATGCTCGTCCAGGAGTGTCTGGCCAGGCTCAAGGACATCTTCCAGACGCAGCGCGGGCACGTCGTGCTGTACCCCGGGTCGGGCACGGGCGCCTGGGAGGCGGCCATCGTGAACACGCTCTCCCCCGGCGACCGCGTGCTGGCTTGCGTGAACGGCCACTTCGCCACGGGCTTCGCGCGGACGGCGACCGCGTACGGCGTGGAGAGCGAGCGCCTGGAGCTTCCGTACGGCGCCGGCGTGCCCGCCGCGGAGGTCGAGGAACGCCTGCGACGCGACACCACCCACGAGATCCGCGCGGTGCTCATGGCCCAACGAAACCTCGACCGGCGTGACCTCGAACGTCCCCGCCGTGCGCGCGGCCCTAGATCGCGCCGGCCATCCGGGCCTGCTCCTCGTCGACACCGTCTCGTCGCTGGCGTCGATCGACTTCCGGCTCGATGAGTGGGGCGTGGACGTCGCGCTGACCGGGCCGCAGAAGGGACTCATGCTCCCGCCGGGCATGGCCATCCTCGCCGTCAGCGATCTTCGGCATCCTCGGCGTGGTGAAGAGCAAGGTCTTCCGCATCGGTCACCTCGGCAACCTCAACGAGATCGATCTGCTGGGAGGCCTGGCCGGGGTGGAGATGATGCTCAAGGAGTTCGGCGTGCCGGTGCGGCTCGGTGCCGGCCTCGCCGCCGCTCAGGAGTTCCTCACGGCTGCACGCTGACGCTGTCGCTCAGCTCGTTGCTGTCGCCCGGCTGGCGCGGGAAGTGTCGGGCGAGGGACCGCCCCAGCTCGCTGACCGCCTCGACCACGGCCGCCCGAGACTCGCCCCTCCGGAGCCGCTCCACCATGAGATCGCGGATCTGCGGCCAGTAGGCGTCGCCGACGCGCGCGTGGATGCCCTCGTCACCGACGATGGCCACCTGGCGATCCTCGAGCGCGAGATAGATGAGCACGCCGTGACGCAGCGCCGTGCGGTGCATCTCGAGCTGGGCGAACACGTCGCGCGCGCGACCCAGAGCGTCGGCGCGAGGGGTGCCGCGCGCGCGGGGCACGCGCCGCTCGAAGTGAACGCGAATCTCCGCCGACGTCGCCGTCTCGGCGTCGGCAACCGCCCGCGCGATGGCGTCGAAATCGCTCTCCGAGAAGAGGGATTGCGTCCAGCGAGGATGCTTCCCCACTCACCAGTCTCCGCTCGCGCCGCCCCCGCCGAAACTTCCGCCTCCGGGCGTGAAGCGGCCGTCGTCACGATCATCACCTCCGCGGCGCCCCCAGCCACCTCCCCAGATGATCGGAGGGACCGCGACCGGCGCGCCCCAGCCGCCGCGCGAATAGCTGTAGGCCGCCGGCGACCGTCGGCGGGAGCCACGAAGAGCCCCGAGGGCCATCACCGCGATGACGACGACCACGAAGAGCAACGCGACCTGGGCCGGACCCACGGGCGACGAGCGCGGGCGGGCGCGCGCCGCCGCCGGAGTCGCATCGATTCTCGCGAAGACGGCGTTGACGGCCGCCTCGAGGCCGGCAGCGTACCGCCCCTCGCGGAATGCCGGCGCGAGACGCTCGCGGATGATCTGGCCGGCGACGGCATCGGGAATGGCACCTTCGAGGCCATAGCCGACCTCCAGCCGGGCCTTCCGATCCTTCACGAAGACGAGGAGGATGACCCCGTTGTCGAGCGCCTTCTGGCCCACGCGCCAGCGCTCGGCGAGGCGGATGGAGAAGTCCTCCAGACTCTCGCCGTCGAGGGAGGGGAAGATCGCGATGACCATCTGTGCGCCGGTGGTCCGCTCCCGGTCGGTGAGCCGCGCCTCCAGGCGCTCCCGGTCGGCGGGGGCGAGGAGCCCGGCGTAGTCGTTCACACGGGTGGTCGGCATCGGCGGGATGACGAGGGCGAGAGCGAGGAGTGCCGCGACGATCAGACTAGAACTTCACCTTCGGGGGCGTGGCCGCGTCGGGAGCAGCCTCGAAGAAGGCGCGGGGCTGGAATCCGGCCAGGCGCCCGACGAGGCTCCCCGGGAATATCTGGAGCTTGGTGTTGTACTCGCGCACGGCCTCGTTGAAGCGGCGGCGCTCGACGACGATGCGGTTCTCCGTCCCTTCGAGCTGGGTCTGGAGAGCCAGGAAGTTCTGGTTGCTCTTGAGCTCCGGATAGCGCTCCACCGTGACGAGCAGCCGGCTCAACGCGCCCGAGAGCTGGCTCTGCGCCGCCTCGAATCGCTGGAGCGCCTTCGGGTCGTTGAGGGCCTCCGGAGTGAGCTGGATGCTGCTCGCGCTCGCCCGCGCGCGGGTGACCGCCTCCAGGACCGTCCGCTCCTGGGCCGCGGCACCCTTCACCGTCTCCACGAGATTGGGGATGAGATCCGCGCGGCGCTGGTAGACGTTCTGGACCTGCGCCCACCGCTCGTTCACGGTCTGCTGGAGGGTCACCAGCTGGTTGTTGACGCTGACGCCCCAGATGGCGAGGCCGGCGATCGCGACGACGAGGACGAGAACCACCGCCAGCAGCTTCATCAGCGGCCAGTATACGCGACGGGCTCGGCGGCCTCGGCGGTTGGCCGATGACGGCCTCCGGCGGTTGACCTCGCCAATGGGGCGGCTTAGACTGCGCGGCGTGCCGGCTCAAGTCCTGCCCGAATACCGCATCACGGCACGCAACACCTCCAAGCAGTCCGAGAATCCTCATCCACGACGACGCGACGGCCCGCCGGTACGGCTTCGGCGGCGGGCTGGTTCCCGGCGTGACGGTGTACGCCTATCTCACCCACCCGCTGGTGGCCGCGTTCGGCGCGGCGTGGCTCGAGCGCGGGACGGCCGCGGTGCGCTTCGTCAAGCCGATCTTCGAGGGCGACAATGTCGTCGTCTCCGGCTCCGTGACCGAGCGTGGCGCCACCGGCGCCACCGTGTCCCTCGTCGCGCGGGGCGGGACAGGAGAGGAATGCGCGGTGATGTCGGCCACGATCCCCGCCGGCCGCCCGACCCCGGTGAACGTGGCGCCCTATCGGGAGGCGCCGCTCCCGGCCGAGCGCCCCGCCGCCTCGCGCGAGCACTTTCTCGCCACTGCCGATCTCGGGAATCCCGTCACCCCCTACGACGAGGTTCGCGCGGGCGAATACCTGGCCAAGGTCGACGATCCGCTCCCGCTCTATCGCGGCGCCGACGCTCGCGTGCACCCCGCGTTCTATCTGGAGCAGTCCAATCGCGCCCTCAGCGGGAACGTGCGCGTGGGACCGTGGATCCATGCGGCGAGCACGGTGCGCCATCTCGGCTCGGCCCACGTCGGCGATACGCTGCGGACCCTCGGGCGGGTCCGCTCGCTCTACGCGAAGAAGGGCCGCGAGTTCGTGGAGCTGGATCTCGTCATCGTGGCCGGCGAACGCCGGCGCCCCGTCGCGCACGTGCTCCACACGGCGATCTATCGGCTCCCGGAGCCCACGGCGTGACGCCGCTCGCCGGCATTCGCGTCCTGGACCTGACGAGCTATATCGCCGGCTCCTACGCCGCCACCATGCTGGCCGACCTGGGCGCCGACGTGTTGAAGGTCGAGGCCATCCAGGGCGACTCCTTCCGCGAGCTGCCCGGGTTCTTCGGCTGGAACCGCGGCAAGCGCTCGCTGGCCATCGACCTCAAGACACGAGAAGGACGCGAGATCGTCGAGCGTCTGGCCCAGGACAGCGACGTCGCGATGGACAACATGCGGCCCGGCGTCGCCGAGCGCCTGGGCGTCGGTGCCGACCAGCTCCGCGCCCTGAATCCGCGCCTGGTCTACTGCTCGGTGACGGCGTTCGGCCGGACCGGCCCCTACCGCGACCGCCCGGGATTCGATCCACTGCTGCAGGCCATGGGCGGCGCCATGGTCGTGCAGGGAGCCGGAGGACCGCCTCAGTTCATTCGCATCGCGGTGACCGACTACTACACGGCGTCGCTGGCCGCCCAGGCCGTCCTGGCCGCTCTCGTCGTCCGCGGGCGCACCGGGCAAGGCCAGCACGTGGAGACCTCGCTGCTCCACGGGGTACTCGCCCTCCAGGCGGGCGACATCGTCCACTACCCTGGACGGCCGCCGAGGTTCCGGGAGAGCCCCACGTATCGGCTCTACCAGGCGAGCGACGGCGAGTGGTTCTTTCTGGCCTGTGGCAACCAGTCGTTCTGGGCCAAGCTCTGCACGGCCCTGGACCTGAAGCACCTGACCGACGATCCTCGCTTCGCCTCCTGGCGCCTGCGCAGCGAGAATCGCGACGCTCTCCAGCCCGTACTGGAGGAGCAGTTCCGGACTCGATCGTGCCGTGAGTGGCTCGCCACCCTGGCGCAGCACGACATCCCCGCCGCGCCCGTGCAGACTCTCGAGGAGTTCCTCGCCGACCCGGCCGTCCGGCATCACGGGATGGTCCGCGAGTACGACCATCCCGAAGTGGGACGCTTGCGCCTGATGGGCCTGCCCCTCGCCTTCTCCGACACGCCCACCGAGGACCCGGGACCCCCGCCGGCGCTCGGCCAGCATACCGACGAGGTCCTGGCCAGCCTCGGCTACGGCGCCGACGGTGTTGCCGACCTCCGGCGACGCGCCATCGTGAGGTGAGGGATGCCTGAGTCGCGCTACGAGACCATCCGGTACGAGACCGCCGATGGCGTGGCCACCATCACCCTCGACCGCCCCGATGTGCTCAACGCCATGAACGACGCGATGCGGAGGGAACTGACCCGCTGCTTCACCGACCTCGCGGGTGACGACGACGTTCGCGTGGTCGTGGTGACCGGCGCGGGCGAGCGGGCGTTCTCCGCGGGAGCGGACATCCGCGAGTTCGTGGAGCCTCTGGTACCGGTGCGTTTCCGCGAGCAGCGGCGTCGCCTGGACTTCCGTCAGGTCATGGACCGCTGCGCCCAGCCGATCATCGCCGCCATTCGCGGGTTCGCGCTCGGAGGAGGGCTGGAGCTGGCCCTGGCCTGCGACATCCGGATCGCCAGCGAGGACGCGCAGCTCGGCCTCACCGAGGTCAACCTGGCCATCATCCCCGGCGGCGGCGGCACGCAGCGCCTGCCCCGGCTCCTCGGTCGGGGCAAAGCCCTGGAGATGATCCTCACGGGCGCGCGCCTGCCCGCGGCCGAGGCGCTGCGCATCGGCCTCGTCGAGCGCGTGGTGCCACCGGCGGACGTGCTCTCCAACGCGATGGAGTTGGCGCGAACCCTCGCCGGCAAAGCGCCGGTGGCTCTGCGCTATGCCAAGGAGGCCGTGGTCAAGGGGCTGGAGCTGCCGCTCGCGGACGGACTGCGCCTCGAGGGCGACCTGTCCACCTTGCTGCGCACGACGGACGATCGACTGGAGGGCGCGCGCGCCTTCCTCGAGAAGCGGCGGCCGCGGTGGCAGGGGCGATGACCGCTTCATGCCGTTCGCGTACTACGCGCGCCTGAGCCGCTCGCAGCAGGCCGTCTATCGCCGCAGCGACGGCATCGCCGAGGTTCCTCTGCGTCAGCCCGAGATCCTCCATCCGCTGGTGGTCGGGCTCGAGCAGGCGTTGACGGCAGAGGATCGCACGGCCACCCAGACCGCCACCGCGCGTCTCATCCGCGGTCTCACCGATGCCCTTGCCATCCCGGCCGTGCGCGTGGAGGTGCTCGCCGCCCGCCCGCACGCTCAGTGGGGCGAGCTGCACGGCCTGTACACGGCCGAGCGCGGGCGCACGCCGCGCATCCAGCTGTGGATGCGCACGGCCAAGCAGAAGCGCGTGGTGGCCTTCCGCACGTTCCTCCGCACCATGCTTCACGAGGTGGGCCACCACATCGACTACACGCTGCTGCGGCTTCCCGACTCGTATCACACGGAGGGGTTCTACAAGCGGGAATCGAGCCTCTTCTACCAGCTCGTCCCGCGACGAGACCCCGCGGTATCGACCGGGGAGGAGCCCGCTACCGGTTGGTGATGCCGGTGGGAGGCCCAGGCGTCGCGGGTGCGACGGCCTTCTGGTCAGTCACGCCCGGGCTGACGGCGAGCCAGCCCTTGCCCCGCATGCACTCCTCGTCCAGCTTCCCACCCTTGCTGCACGCGGTGTAGTCGCGCTTCAAGTCGACCTCGGTCGCGCGCCCGTCGAGCTTCATCCACTCCTTACTGTCTTCGGAGGCGCACGCACCGAGCGCGAGCGCCACGCACAGAGCGATCAGCGCGATGAAAGCTTGCATGCCGAGATTGTACGGCCACGGGTGAGCTGCCGGAAGCCTTAGTCAGAGCGGAAAGAGCACGTAGCCGACCCCGCCTCGCTCCAGCCACACGCGACAGAACTCCTCGCGCCGGTAGCGACGCGGCGCGTCTGGCGCCGACGGCGCGGCGGGGTCATTGACGAGCACGTGGGTGTCTTTCCTCGCCGGTGAGGACGACGAGGTGGCCATCGGTGCGCGGGATCGGAGTGCCCTGGATCTCCCCTGTCTCGAAGCGGATCGAGGCGATCACCGGAAGCCCCCGAGTGAGACACCACGACGCCGAGGCCCAGTCGGGGAAGCGGAGGAGATATCCGGCCACGCCGCGCCGGGCGGCCGCGTGGATGGCGGCGGGCCAGACGCCGTAGCGATCGAGGCCGGCGTGGAAGACCTCGGCCGCGACCTCCGCAACGGAGACCCGGCGCCCCCAGAACTCCAGCACCATGGCCACACAGGTCGGCGAGCAGATGCGGTCGCGAATCTCGGGCGCCTCGTCCATCTGGCTGCGCGGTGGGACGCGCAGGCTCGACACACCTCCCGCCCTCCGGTCCCCGTCGGCGCGAGATCGCTCGCGGACAGCGCCATCATCCACGGACTCGAGAGCACGCTGGCCGGGCGCACCCTGACGCGAAGACGCACGCTCTCCACGGGCTGCGCCGCGGTGTACATGTCGATGTCTGTCACCAGGGGTCCCGGCGCGGGCAGATCGGCGGGAAAGACGGCGGGACCGATGGTCGTGGTGGCCACCCACGGCGTCAAGCCGCCCGCCGCCATCGCCGAGACCTCGAACCGAAAGCTGCACGGCGCTCGAGTTGAGAAGGCTGAACGAGGGCACCAGATGCCGGGCGCCGTGCCGGGGAGTCCACGTCGGAGACTCGAGCACCGCGGTCTCTCCGTCAATCGTCACGCGGGCGGAGTCAACGGGCCGGCGGCACGCCGGCGGAATGGCCCTGGCGACCGCAGACGAGCTCATACCGGCCACGGCCGTGAACAGGTCGGTGGCCACGATCAGGGGAACAGGTCAGCGCGACATGATCGAGCGGGGCATCAGAGCGCGTGGAGCTTGTCGGGGGCGTGGGCGAGTCAGGCTCGCCCACGGCATCCCCCTTGTTGGTTGTCGCAGCGTGTCACTGCGCCGCCCGGCGTGCCGGGCGAATCACGTTCCGCGCTGGGCGCCGCCCGGGGCTGCTAGCTTGCTCCCGGCGACGCGGCCTTCGAGCCCGGTGGCGTCTTGTCCATCCGACACCTCCTGAGTAGGCCTACCGACGGCGAGCGACGTGCGCCCGTCGTCAGTCCCCTTCTACCCCCGTCCCTCCGATGAGTCAAGCGCGACGGCGATCTTCTGTTCACCGCTTTGCGTCCATCTCCTCTTCGCCGGTGTCAGCGCGGGAACGCGCGTCGATTACGAGCACGCCCGAGCCCGCGAAGGCGCCACGCTTGAGACCGTCCAGCGCTTCGTTGGCCTGGGCCAGGGCAAAGGTGGTCGTCGTCAAGCGGATGGGGATGCGCGCCGCCTCTTCCAGGAGCGCCTCGCCGTCGGCGCGCGTATTCGACGTCACCGTGCGGATGGTCCGCTCGAAGAACAGATCCCCGTAGTCGAGGGCGGGAATGGGCGACATGTAGATCCCGGCCAGCGACAGCGTGCCGCCCTTCTTGAGATTGCGCAGGGCCAGCGGGACGAGATCTCCCACCGGCGCGAAGACGATGATGCCGTCGGCCGGGGCCGGCATGCGATCGGCCACCTCGCCCGTCCAGGCCGCTCCCAGGCGTTCCGCCAGCGCGCGATGCGATGCTTCGCGCGTGCACACGTAGATCTCGCAGCCGCGCGCGCGCGCCACCTGCACGGTGACGTGCGCCGACGATCCGAAGCCGTACACGCCGAGGCGCCCGCCCTGCGGCACCGCAGCCAGCGTGAGAGCTCGGTAGCCGATGATGCCCGCGCAGAGCAGCGGAGTGGCCTCGATGTCGCCGAAGGCAGACGGGATGGCGTAGGCGAACGGCTCGGACGGTGGCGTACTCCGCGAATCCACCGTCCGCCGTGTAGCCGGTGTACGCCGACTCCTCGCAGAGGTTCTCGCGTCCGGCCCGGCAGAACTCACACGTTCCACAGGTACGGCGGAGCCAGGCGATGCCCACGCGATCTCCGCGTCGGAATCGCGTGACCCGCGCCCCCACCTCCTCCACGTGACCGATGATCTGATGTCCCGGAATCACCGGCACGCGCTGGAGAGGCAGCTCACCCTCGATGATGTGAAGATCCGTGCGGCAGATCCCGCAGGCCGCGACCCGGAGGAGCAATTCGTCGGCGGCCGGCGCGGGGACCTCCACGCGCTCGGCAATCAGCGGACGCGTGCCGATGGGCCGCGGCGCGTGCAGACGCATGGCGCGCACGCCAGCGCTACCCGCCGGCGCGGGCCAGGATCTTGCGGGCGCGGGTGAGGTGGGGGGCGTCGACCATCAGGCCCTTGAAGCGGAAGGCGTACACGCCCTGGCGCGCGTGCTCCTCGAACGCGCCGACCAGCTCGCGCGCCTCCGCGACCTCCGCCGGCGACGGCGTGAAGACCTCGTTGATGACGGCGATCTGGCTCGGGTGGATGGAGATCTTGCCCACGAATCCCATGGCCACGCCTTCCTCGCACTCACGTCGCAGGCCGTCGAGGTCGGCGATGTCGGTGTACACGGTGTCGAGGGCCTGGACACCGGCGGCGGCCGCCGCCACCGCGCACATCACGCGGGCGTGGCGCGGAATGTCGAGGAAGCGCCCCTCGGCGTCGCGCACGCGGCCGAGGGCCATGGCCGCGCCCAGATCCTCCACGCCCCAGCTGACGGCGGCGATCCGCGGGCTGGCCGTCGTCGTCTCGCGGATGTTGAGGAGACCCTCGGGCGTCTCCGTGGCGATGAGCAGGAGCCTGGTGCTGCCGTTGGGAATGCCGTGCCGGTGCTCGAGGCGATCGAGGAGCTGCGCGATGTCGCGCACGTCGGCCGCGCGGTTGGGCTTGGGCACCACGTAGCCGTCCGGGCGGGCGCTGATCGTCTCTTCGAGGTCGGCCTGTCCGAGGCCGGTGGCCAGCGGGTTCATCCGCACCCAGCGCTCGCGGCCCGCCGAAATCCAGCTCGCGCAGCCACTGCGCCACGATGGGCCGCGTCGCCACCTTCCGCTCGGGCGGGACGGCGTCCTCCAGGTCGAGGATGAGGCCATCGGCGGGAAGGGTGAGCGCGCGCGCCATCATCCTCTCGACGCCGCCCGGGACGAAGTGCACGGAGCGGCGGCTCCGTTCCCCGCTCATGCCGGGCGCTTCCGCATCATGGCCTGGCGGCGCGTGCGCATGACCACCTCGCCGTGCTGGTTGCGGGCCACGTGCTCGAAGGTCACGATGCCCCACTGCGGGCGCGACTTCGACTCGCGCTTGTCCACCACGCTCGTCTCCGCGTAGATGGTGTCGCCGTGAAAGACCGGCTTCGGGAACTCCACCTTCTCGAAGCCGAGGTTGCCCACGGTCGTGCCCAGCGTGGTCTCTCCCACCGACAGTCCGACGGCGATGCCCAGGGTGAGCAGGCTGTTGACCAGCGGCTTGCCGAACTCCGCCTTGGCGGCGGCGTGGAAGTCGAGGTGGAGGGGCTGCGGGTTCATGGTCATGGTGGTGAAGAAGACATTGTCGGCCTCGGTGATGGTGCGGCCCGGCTGGTGCGCAAACCGCTGGCCAACCTCCAGCTCCTCATAGTACTTGCCCGCCATTCCGGCCTCCTCGTGCAGCGCCTAGCCTACTGCCGGGCCGCGGACGCCGACAAGGGGCGCGTCCGTGTAGAATGTCGGGCCATGGCGGACCGATACGACATCGCGATCGTCGGCGGCGGCATCGTGGGCCTGGCCACGGCGCGGGCGCTCACCGAGCGGGCGCCGGGGGCGCGTCTGGTCATCCTGGAAAAGGAAGACCACGTCGGCGCCCACCAGACCGGCCACAACAGCGGCGTCATCCACTCCGGCATCTACTACAAGCCGGGCTCCTACAAGGCGCGGCTCACCGTGGAAGGCAAGAACCTCATGTACGCCTTCTGCGAGGGGCACGGCATCAAGGTGGAGCGCTGCGGAAAGATCATCGTGGCCACCACCGAAAAGGAGCTCCCGCGCCTCCAGATGATCTACGAGCGCGGCCAGGCCAACGGCGTGCCGTGCGAGCTGGTCGATCGCGACCGCTTGCGCGAGCTGGAACCCCACGCCAACGCGCTGCAGGCCGTCCATTCACCCAGCACCGGCATCGTCGACTACAAGGAAGTGCTGACCGCCATGATGGGTGAGCTGGTGGCGCGCGGCGTCGTGCTCGAGACGCGCGCGGGCGTGAAGCAGATCGCCCGCACGCGCGACGGGCTCGTGCTGGTGACGCCCCGGGTCATGGTGCAGGCGCGGCACCTCGTCAACTGTGCCGGCCTGCACTCCGACCGCGTGGCGCGGCTGGCCGGCGCGACGCCAGACGTCCAGATCATCCCCTTCCGGGGCGAGTACTACATGATCCGGCCCGAGCGCCGCCATCTCGTGCGCACCTTGATCTATCCCGTCCCCGATCCCGAGTTCCCGTTTCTGGGCGTGCACCTGACCAACACGATCCACGGCGAGCTGGAGGCCGGTCCCAACGCCGTCTTCGCCTTCGCCCGGGAGGGCTACGCGTGGGACCGCGTGAACCTCGGCGACCTCGGGGAGACCCTCCGCTACCCCGGCTTCTGGGCCATGGCGCGACGCTACTGGAAGATGGGCACGTTCGAGATGTACCGCTCGCTCAGCAAGCGCGCCTTCGTGGAGGCGCTGCAGCGCCTGGTGCCCGACCTCCAGGCCGAGGACCTCGAAGGGGGCGGGGCGGGCGTGCGCGCGCAGGCCGTGAGCCCCGACGGGTCGCTGGTGGACGACTTCCGCATCGTCGCCGAGCGGGACGCGATTCACGTGCTCAACGCGCCGTCTCCCGCGGCGACAGCCTCGCTCGCCATCGGCCGCCACATCGCGAGCCTTGCCACGGAGACGTTCGGCCTGCGGTAGACGTGGTGCGCCTCACCCCGCGCGCCGGCGGGCGGCGGAGCGCCGGGCCCGGGCGGTCGTTTCCTGGAATCGTTGGCCGCCGGTGGCCATCCGCGCATCGCGTCGGCGATCATCGCCTCCCTCACCACGCACTGAGCGCCGTGCCCATCGAGCGCATCACTGACGCCCTCGATCCCAGGCTCGCCGACTACCGGGTGCCGAGGGACGTGGACCATCGCGCGCGGGGCATCTTCGTCGTCGAGAGCCGGCTCGCCGTCCGCCACCTCCTCCAGAGTCCACGTTTCGACACGCGCTCCGTGCTGACGACCGCGGCGACTCTGGAGGGATTGCGCGATGTGCTCGAGGACCAGGCCGCCGCCGGGCCCGTCCTGGTGACCTCGCCCGAGATCATCCGCGAGGTGGTCGGCTTCAAGTTCCACCGCGGGTGCCTTGCCGTCGGTGAGCGCGGCGTACCCCTCGCGCCGGGGGAGCTGATCGAGCCGACGGGGGCTCGCACCGTGCTCGTGCTCGAGGGCCTCGTGGACCCCGAGAATATCGGCGCCGTCTTTCGCAACGCCCTGGCCTTCGGCGCCGATGCGGTGCTGCTTGCGCCGGGCTGCGGCGACCCGCTCGGCCGCAAGGCCATCCGCGCGAGCGCCGGCGGCACCCTGAGGATTCCTTTCGCGTCGCTCCGCGACTGGCCGAGAGAGCTCGTCCAGCTCCGGATGGCGGGGTACGAGCTGATGGCCCTCACGCCCGACGGAGCCACGGACCTGGCCGAGCTCGCACGCTCACACCCCCTGGCCCAGCGTGTGAGCCTTCTGCTCGGCAGCGAGGGCTACGGCCTCAGCGAGTCGGTGCGGAGGGAGGCGACGCTGACCGTCCGCATCGCCATGGCCGCCGGCGTGGATTCACTGAACGTGGCCACCGCGTGCGGGATCGCCCTGTACCACCTCGGCGGCCCCGCCCGCGCGCCGCATCAGACCCTCTCGACGGCCTAACACCTGACGGAAGATCGTCGCGCCCCGACTTCGCCGGGGCGCGCGTCGCGCAAACGGGGAGGTTGGAGGGGGCCAAGGCCCCCTCCAACTCACACGGGGGCCATGTCGGGGCCCCCCATGTTCGATCCGCTCAGGCCTTTTCGACCATGTAGATGTGGGTGAGCATGTCGAAGTAGATATTCCCGTCGACCACCAGCTCGCCCTGGCGGTTCTTCTCCAGGCCGCGCACGACCGGCTTGGCCGCCGCGTAGCGCACGACCCACGCCACCGGCACGTAGCCCACCTCCGCCTGGAGGATCTCTTCTGCCCTGGCATAGTGCTGCAGCCGCTTCTTGGTGTCACGCGTGTCGCGACCCGCCTCCAGCTCCTTGTCGAAGGCGTCGTTGACCCAGGCCTGCCGCTTACCCGTGGTCTTCTTGCCGTAGAAGGTGTCGAAGTACTCGTTGTGGGGATCCGGATAGTCCATGAACCAGCGAATCCACACGAACTGGTGTTCCTGCTTCCACAGGCGCTCGCGGAACACGCGCTGCTCGAGCACTTCGAGGTCGGTCTTCATGTTGAGATGCTCCAGGAGCACCGACTGGACGGCCTCGGCCAGGGGCTTGGAGCCAAGGCCCTCCTCGCGCATCGAGAGCGTGATCTTCGGCCAGTTGCGGCCGCCCTCGAAGGGCGTGCCCTTGAGCTGGGCCATGGCGGCCTTGGGATCGAAGCGCTGGATATCCCGGATCTTCTTATCATCGAGCGCTCCCGGAAACCCCGGTGGGATCATGGCGTGGGCGGGGATGGCAAAACCCTGAGAGACGCGCACGATGTTCTCCCGGTCGATGGCGTGGCCCACCGCGCGCCGTACCTTCACGTTGTCGAAGGGCGGCTTGGTGACCTGGGGGAGGAGGTACCAGGTACCGGGGAACGGATAGCGAAAGACCTCCTTGCCGGTGCGGGCATCGCCCTGGAGCCGCTTGAGATCGGCCGTCTGCAACGCGGTCAGGTCGATCTCGTTGTTCTCGTAGGGCAGGGCCCCGGAGGCTATCGGGATGATCGGGATGACGGCCTTCTCGAGGGTCATGTCCTTGGCGCCGAAGAAGTGCTTGTTCTTCCGGAGCACCATGACTTTGTTGTGCTCCCAGGACTCCAGCACGAACGGACCGTTGCAGACGATGTTGGCGGCCTCCGTCCACTTGTCGCCGAACTTCTCGATGGACGCCTTGTGGCCGGGCAACGCCGCCAGGTACGCGGCCAGCACGGGGAAGTAGCCCCGTGGTCCCTCGAGCGTCACCTCGAGCGTCCAGTCGTCCTTGGCGCGGACGCCGACCTGACCGGGATCGGTGACCTGCTTCTTGTTGAAGGCCTCCGCGTTCTTGATGTCGTACAGGAACGATGAATAGGGGGCGGCCGTGGCGGGGTCGAGCTGCCGCTTCCAGGAGTATTCGAAGTCACGCGCGGTGCACGGACCGCCGTCCGACCACTTCGAATCCCGGCGGATGGCGAACGTCCACGCCGAGCCGTCCGCGTTGGACGTCACCTTGCTGGCCACGTAGAGCACCGGTTCGAAATTGGCGGTGCACTTCATGAGGCCGGCCCACAGCGCGGGCACCCCGGAGCAGTACAGGTCCTTGTTGTAGTCGTGGCTCGACGGGTCGTTCTGCCACCAGCCACCGCCGCCCACGCGAAGGGTCTGGTCCTTGGCCAGCTTCTCGCCGGGAGCGAGCTTGGGCTGGGCGCTGGCGGGCCTGGTGTTGAAGCCGGCCGGTCCCAGGGCGGCCAGGGCCGCCGCGATTTTGAGGAAGGCGCGCCGGTCCACGCCGGCCGCGGACGAGCGCTGCCCGAGCAGATCGAACTGCCGGTCGGAGATATGAGGCCTCATAGTGTTGGCTCCTTTCCCACACTCATTTCAGTTTTGGGTCCAGGGCGTCCCGGACGCCGTCGCCGAGGAAGGTGAACGACAGCATGGTGATGGCGATGGCAATCGACGGGAACACGCACAGATGCCAGGCCGACCGCAGATACTGCTGGCCCTCGCCGACCATCTGGCCCCACGAAGGGGTCGGGGGATTGATCCCCACCCCGATGAAGCTGAGGGCCGCCTCCGTGAAGATCGCCTCCGGGATCCCGAACGTCACGGAGACGACGATGGGCGTGAGGGCGTTGGGCAAGACGTGGCGGAGGAGGAGGCGACCGGAGCGCGCGCCGAGCGACCGGGCCCCCTCCACGAACTCCTTGGCCTTGAGGGCCAGCACCTGGGCGCGCGTCTGGCGCGCGATGCTCACCCACCCGGTCAGGCCGATGGCGATGAAGATGTTCGTGAGACCCGCCCCCAGCATGGACATCACGAGGATCACGAAGAGCAAGCGCGGGAAGGCGTACATGACGTCGATGAACCGCGTGAGGAGCAGGTCGGTGCGGCCACCGACGAACCCCGACAGCGCGCCGATGGGAACCCCGAGGGCCACCACGATGACCTGAGCCCCGAGGCCCACGAGCATCGACACCCGCGCCCCGTAGATCAAGCGCGAGAGCATGTCGCGTCCGAGGTTATCGGTGCCCAGCGGGTAGTCGTGGGTCGGTCCTTCGTTCAGGCGGCCGAAGTTCGTCTTGGTGTAGGAGTACGGGGCGAGCACGTCCGCGAAGATCGCGATGAGCACCAACAGGATGACCACGGCCCCACCCGCCACGGCCAGCCGGTTCTTGAGCAGCCGGCGAAACGCATCACGCCACAGACTCGAGCTCCGCACCTCGATGGCCTCGGGGCCGATGTCCGTCGCGCGCGGGCCTGTCCCGGGCAATCCGTCGGGGGGAGATTCGGAAGGGGGGCGCCGCCCCCCTCCGAGACTAGTAGCGGATCCGCGGGTCGAGAGCGCCATAGGCGAGATCGACGACGAGGTTCATGACGGCGAGGAACGCGCCGTAGGAGAGCACCACGGCCATGATCATCGGATAGTCGCGCCCCGTCATCGACAGGACGAAGAAGCGGCCCATGCCGGGGACCCGGAAGATCGACTCCACGAAGAACGAGCCCGTGCCCACCGCGGCGAACATCGGCCCCAGCAAGGTCACGATGGGGATCAGGGCGTTCTTGAAGGCGTGCTTGAGGATCACGGGGACCTCACCGAGGCCCTTGGCGCGCGCGGTCAGCGTGAAGTCCGACCGGATGACCTCCAGCATGCTGGCCCGCGTGAAGCGCGCGATGATTCCCATGGGGGCCAGGGCGAGCGTCACCGTCGGCAGCACCCAGTTGCGCCACGAGTCCC
The DNA here is from genome assembly GCA_963848005.1 of uncultured Candidatus Rokubacteria bacterium. GTDB lineage: Bacteria > Methylomirabilota > Methylomirabilia > Rokubacteriales > CSP1-6 > CAVWFS01. The sequence goes on along the minus strand of CAWKCA010000003.1, from coordinate 40,089 downwards.
AGCCCCCCGTCGGAAACAGGGGCACGACGAACGAGAACAGGATGATCAGGAACACGGCGAGCACGAAGTTGGGGATCGCCACGCCGACCGTGGCGAGGGTCACCGAGACGTAGTCCCACATCCGGTTCTGATAGGTCGCGGCGAGCACTCCCAGGCTGACGCCTCCGGCGACGGCGAGGACCAGGGCCATGGAGCCCAGGAACAGGGATACCGGGAACGTCTCGACGAGAATCTCGCGGACCGTGCGCGTCTTGTACACGAAGGAGTTGCCGAAGTCGCCCCGCGCGGCCTTGCCCACGAAGATGGTGAACTGCTCCCACAGCGGCTTGTCGAGTCCGTACGCGGCAGCCAGATTCTTCTGGGCCTCGGGAGACAGCGGATTGGCGCCTTCGGCCACGGGGTCCAGCGGACTCCCCGGCGTGGCGTGCATGACGAGGAACGTCACCAGCGCCATGGCCAGCAAGGTCGGGACCAGCCACACGATGCGCGAGACAGCGTATTGGAGCACGCGAAGCCTCCGGGCGCCTCCGCGACGAGGCCGACCCTCGGTACGGGTCCTCTACTATTCCGGCTCGGACCCGGGCCGTCAAGTATCGGCCTCAGCGGAGACGATGACACGTTTCGGTCGCCCACGACCTCTCAGCGGGCGAGGGCCACGCACGCCACGCCCCCCAGCACCACGGCCGCTCCCGCCAACCGGGGGCCGAGGTGGCCTTCGCGCAGCAGCACAGCGCCGATCAGAACCGAGAGGACGATCGACGTCTCGCGCGCGGCCACGACGTATCCTGCCTTCGAGAGGCGAAACGCAACGACGCCCAGCCCTCGAGGGTGAGAACCCAGACGCCGAGCGGCAGCAGGGCGGCCAGGGAACCGAGGACCAGAGAAAGACGAGCGGGTCCTGGGCGCGCTTGGCCAGGGTGTTCCAGCCGGCGTGCCCGACGGCGGCCGCGAGGACCAGGAGGAGGGCCCGGCCGCTCAGCGGCGACGGGACCTTTCGGTTCTACCACGAACAAAAAACCCTCTATTGACAGATACTTGCGGATCGAATAGAGTCGACGTCCCATGATTACGGTTCCCGCACACCGCGTCAAACAGTTCGGGGTGGAGTTTTACCAGGCCGGGCTCTCCGTCAAGGACATCGATCGCCTCGTCAAGTTCGAGGTGCTCGGCTACTCGGGTGGCCCCAAGCCCGAGGAGCACGGCAAGGTGAAGAACGCGGCGCGCTCGCGCGTCAACTGGGACAGTCTGGAGCGGCGGATCAGCGAGAGCGAGGCCGCCTACCAGCGCCCCGTGATCCGGCGCAAGATCGACGAAATCATCGCCTACTACCGCGAGTGCAAGGACTCCGCGACCTTGCCGGCCATCCCGGGCGCCGTGATCATCACCTCGGAGAAGCGCTTCACCTTCACGCCGGTGGCCGGGCATCGCGACCTCGGTCTCCTGCAGATCCCCGAGGAGCACGGCGTTCTGCGAGTCCTGGACGGCCAGCACCGCCTCCTCGCCTTGCACGGGCTCAGCCAGAGCGGAGACAACCTCGGCATCGAGGTGCCCGCCGTGCTCTTCGACTCGCTCGACGCGCGCCAGATCGTCGAGCTGTTCGTGACGATCAACGCCAAGCACACGCGTCTGAACCCGTCGCACATCATCAGCCTGGCCGGCCGCAAGCTCTATCCCGATCCCAACCAGGCCCTGGCCCACGACGTCATCCGCTCGCTCAACGAGGACGAGACGTCGCCCCTGCACGGCGAGATCAAGATGCTCGGCACCGGGCGAGGCCGTGTGAGCCAGGCGCCGCTGGCCGAGGAGATCGTGGACTTTCTGGAGACGGTCGAGAAGGTCGGTGGCGCGGGCAAGATCCAGGAGCTGCGCGGCGGGGCCAAGCGCTTCTTCCTGAACTACGTCAAGGCCCTCGCGGGCATCTTCCCCACGGCCTGGGCCGGGCGCAAGTACTCCATCAAGACGGGCGCGGCGCTGCGCGCCTTCATCCGGGTGGCGCCAGACGTCATGGCGCGGGCGCGCGACCTGCGCAGGGATCCCTTCGACCTGCACGCCATCCGCGAAGCCATCAAGCCCTGGGGCGAACGGCTGCGCGATCGCCGCTTCGAGACCGAGGGCGGAGTGGAAGCTGAAGCTCGCGGGCGGGACGCGGGGAACGGTGGAAGTCCTGACCCGCGAACTGCGCGACGCCCTGCGCTAGGCCTCGCGTCGGTCCTCGTCCTCGTTCCAGGCGAAATTCGCGTCGAGAATCTCGAATGTCTTGGCGCCCCCGGGCAGCTGAGCCTTGACCGTGTCACCGACGCGCTTGCCGATGAGCGTGCGGGCGAGCGGGGAGAGGATCGAGATGCGGCCCCGCGCGGGATTGGCCTCGTCGGAGCCCACGATCCAGTAGCGCACTTCCCGGCCCGACTCGTCCTCCAGGCGGATCGTCGACGCGAAGGTCACGCGATCGCCGCTCGTGGGCGAATCGATGACTTCGGCGTGGCCCACCTTGCCCTCCAACTCGTTGATCCGCCCTTCGATGAAGCTCTGCTTCTCCCGCGCGGCGTGATACTCGGCGTTCTCGCTGAGGTCTCCGTGCGCCCGCGCCTCCGCGATGGCCTTGGTGATGGTGTGGCGGTCCACGCGCTTGAGCCGCTCCAGCTCCTCGCGGAGGCGCTCGAATCCGGCGCGGGTCATCGGTGTGCGCGGCGTCGACATGCGCCTTAACTTAACACGAGGCAGGGATTGGTTTACCCTGTCGGTCGATGGCCCTCCCGTCGTTCGTTGCGCTCCTCTTTCTCGCGCTGATCACGAGCGCCTGCAGCCGATCGCAGGCGGAAGCGCCTCCGTCATCGGGAAACGCGCCGGCGAAGGCGGGAACGCCGACGGCGGGGCCCCGGGCCATTCCCATCACGGTGGGTCGCGCGGAGACGCGCAGCGTGCAGCGAGCGGTGGAGACGAGCGGGAGCCTGCTCGCGGGGGAGGAAGTGCTGGCCAAGACCGAACAGTCCGGCACCATTGCCAAGCTCTTCGCCGACCTCGGCGATCGGGTGGCCGCCGGCGCGACCCTGGCCGAGTACGACCGCCGCGAGTTCCAGCTGGCCGTGGACCAGGCGCGCGCGGACCTCAACGCCGCTCGGGAGGCGCTGGCGCGATCGCAGGCCACCGTGGCGGCGACGGAAGCGTCGCTCCAGCGCGTGAAGGACAACCTGGCGGCGCTCGACGCCGACGTGCTGCGCGCCCAATCGCAGGTCGACTGGGCCCGATCGGAGCTCGAGCGGAGTCAGCAGCTCTTCGCCAAGGAAATCATCGCGGCCCGCGACGTCGACAGTGCCCGCAACCAGTACAATACCGCGGCGGCCCAGCTCACCATGATGAAGACCGCCGCCGCGCAGCATCCGGACCAGGTGCGGGTCGCCGAGGCCCAGCTTCGCTCCGAGCTGGCCGCCGTGCGGGCCGCGGAGGCCACGGTCAAGCAGCGGGAGGCGGCGCTGGGCATCACCGAGAAGCGGCTGGGCGACACCACGGTGAAGGCCTCCATCGGCGGCGCCATCGCCAAGCGCCACGTCTCCGCCGGGGAGTTCGTGAAGGACAATACGCCCCTCTTCACCCTCGTCGTCACCAATCCGCTCAAGTACGCCGGCACGGTGCCTGAGCGGCAGGCCCCCGATCTGAAGATCGGCCAGACCCTTCGCCTGAGCGTCGAGGCCTATCCCGACAAGGCCTTCACGGGGATCATCACCCGGCTGGCCCCCGCCGTCGAGGTCGCCACGCGCACCCTGGCCATCGAGGCGCGCGTCCCCAACGACGGCGGGGCGCTCCGTCCCGGCTTCTTCGCCAAGGGCACCGTTCTCACCCGCGAAGATCCGAGCGTGGTGGTGGTGCCCTCCGACGCCCTCATGAACGTGGTGGGCCTCAACAAGGTGTTCGTGATCGCCGACGGCAAGGCGCAGGAACGCCAGGTCCGGCCCGGGACGCGCCAAGGCAGCACCCTGGAGATCCTCCAGGGCGTGAAGGCCGGAGAGACCGTCGCCACCTCGAATCTCCCCGCCCTCTACAACGGCGCTCCCGTCACCGTCATCACCCGATGAATTCGCCGCCACGCACGCCCGTCGCGCGCCCCCCTCGGTTCACGCCGTCCTCGCGCCGTCGCGACAATGACGCTGCTCGAGGTCTTCGTTCGGCGGCCGGTCTTCACGACCATGCTGATCGCCTCGCTGGTGGTGCTCGGCCTGGCGTCGTTCGTCCAGCTCGGGGTGGACATCTTCCCCAAGGTGGATCTGCCCACCATCACCATCACCACGCGGCTGCCCGGCGCCGCCCCCGAGGAGATCGAGAGTCAGATCACCAAGCCCGTCGAGGAGGCCGTCAACACCATCGCCGGGCTCGACGAGCTGCGCTCCAGCTCCATCGAAGGGCAGTCGCAAGTCTTCGCCACCTTCGTGCTCGAGCGCAACGTGCAGGAAGCGGCCAACGACGTGCGCGAGAAGGTGAACGCCATCGTGTCCCGCTTCCCGCCGGGTACCGAGGCCCCCATCATCGAGAAGGCCGACCCCGATTCGGCACCGGTCATGGCCGTGGTGATCTCGGGCCAGCGCTCACCCCGCGAGATCACCGAGATCGCCGACAAGCGGATCAAGCGCCAGCTGGAGACGGTGAAGGACGTGGGCGCCATCACCATCGTGGGGGGCCAGAAGCGCGAGATCCAGGTCTTCGTGGACCCCGACCGTCTCTCCGGCTACGGCCTCAGCATCCAGCAGGTCAAGGACGCCCTGGCCCGCCAGAACGTGGAGATCCCCGGCGGGCGCATCACGGGAGGCGGCCAGGAAGAGGGCCTCCGCACGCTCGGCCGCATCGAGACGCCCGAGGGCTTCGAGAACCTCATCGTGGCCGACCTCAAGGGTGGCCCCGTCCACATTCGCGACCTCGCCACCGTGGTGGACGGCGAGGAAGAGCCCCGCACGCTCTCGCGCCTCAACGGGCGCAGCGCGGTGTCCCTCGTCATCCGCAAGCAGTCGGGCACCAACACGGTGGCCGTGGTGGACCGCATCAAGCAGCGGCTGGCCGAGGTCCAGAAGGGGCTGCCCCAGGACATCCGGTTCGAGGTGGTGCGCGACCTCTCTCGCTTCATCAAGCGCTCGATCCACGAGGTACAGGATCATCTGCTCCTCGGCGGTCTCCTGGCCAGCCTCATCGTGGCCCTCTTCATCGGCAACCTCGTGTGGTGGGAGATCGCGGCGGTGGCCCTGATCATCAGCACCGTGGGCGCGGCCTTCCTGACCGGCGATCCCGAGCTGCTCCTGCGAGTGACGGGAATCTGCATCGTCTTCACCATGATCTTTTTCGGCGCGGTGCGGAAGCTGCGTCCGGCCTTCGTGGCGGCGCTGGCCATCCCCTGTTCGATCATCGCCACCTTCCTGGCCATGCGCATGGCCGGCTTCACCCTCAACAACCTGACCATGCTCGGGCTTTCGCTCTCCACGGGGATCGTCATCGACGACGCCATCATCGTGCTGGAGAACATCTTCCGGCACATCGACGAGGAGGGGCGGTCGCCGTTCGAGGCGGCCATCACCGGCACGAAGGAAATCGCCCTTGCCGTCACCGCCACCACGCTCTCGCTGGTCGTCATCTTCCTTCCCGTGGCTTTCATGGGCGGACTGGTCGGCAAGTTCTGGAACTCCTTCGGGCTCACGACGACGTTCGCCATCATGGTCTCCCTCCTCGTCGCCTTCACCCTCACCCCCATGCTGAGTGCCCGCATCTTCGCGGCCCACGCCCCGACTCAGGAGAAGAGCGCGCGCCCCCACGGGGCCGGAGGCCTCTACCGCGCCTTCGAGCGCGGGTACGAGGCGCTCCTGGGCTGGTGTCTCCGTCACCGGTGGGTGGCCGTCGTCGTCAGCATCCTGATCCTCGTCTCCGGCTGGGTCCTGCTCACCCGCTCCAAGGTGGAGTTCGTGGTGGACGACGACATGAGCGAGTTCGAGGTCGTGGCGGAGGCCCCGCCGGGTTCCTCGCTCGCCCGCTCCGCCGATCTGGTGGCCCAGATGGAGGCGGAGATCCGCAAGATCCCCGAGGTGACGACGCTCTTTTCAACCGTGGGCGTGCGGGGGCAGTCGCAGTCCAACGTGGGCGACATCTCGCTCTACGTCGGCCTCAAGCCCCTCCGGGAGCGCACGCGCACGCAGGAGGACATCAAGCAAGAAGTCCGGCAGCGCCTGGCCGCGTTTCCCGGCATGCGGGTGAGCGCCCAGCAGATCAACCTGATCGGGGGCGGCGGGTTCCGGCAGACGCCGTTCAATCTGACCCTGCGCGGACCCGACCTGGGTCGTCTGGAGACCTACGCCTACAACGTCATTCGTGACCTTTCCAGCAAGCCCGGCTTCGTGGACCTGGACACCGCTCAGGCCTACCGCCAGCCTGAGGTTCAGGTCCACATCGACCGGCAGAAGGCCTCCGATCTCGGCGTGCGGGCCGACGCCATCGCCACCGCGCTCCGCACCATGGTGGGCGGGGAGAAGGTCGGCTTCTATCGGGAAGGCGGCGAGCAGTACGACGTGCGGTTGCGCCTCAAGGAGGGCCATCGGAGCGCGCCGGGGCCCTTGCCCAACCTCATGGTCCCGGCCAACGACGGGCGGCTGGTGCGACTCTCCAACATCGCCCACTTCGAGCGCGGTATGAGCCCGGGCCAGATCGAGCGCTACGCCCAGGAGCGATCGGTCACGCTCATCTCGAATCTCTATCGGCTGCCCCTCGCCGATGCCTTCAAGGAAGCCTACGCGGTGGTGGCCAAGCAGAAGATGTCCCTCGAGTACGGCATCGTGACCTCGGGGCGTGGCAAGCTCCTCCAGGAATCCATCCAGAATTTTCTCATCGCCCTCGCCCTCTCCCTGGCCTTCATCTACATCGTGCTGGCCGCGCAGTTCGAGTCGTTCGTCCACCCCATCACCATCATGGTCTCGATGTTCTTGGCCATCCCCTTCGGCCTCCTCACCCTCATGGTCCTGGGCATGACCCTGAACATCTACTCGATCATGGGCTTGTTCCTGCTGATGGGCGTGGTGAAGAAGAACGCCATCTTGCAGGTGGACTACACCAACGTCCTCCGCGCCCGCGGCATGCCGCGCCTGGAAGCGCAGATGGAAGCCGATCGAGCCCGGCTCCGCCCCATCCTCATGACGACCTTGGCCATCGTGGCGGGGATGCTGCCGGTAGCCATGGGGCGCGGCGATGGCTCGGCGTCGCGCGCGTCGCTGGCCACGGTGGTGGTGGGCGGACAGATCCTCTGCCTGATCGTCACCCTCGTCGTGACGCCGGTCATCTACTCGATGTTCGACGACGTCAGCGGGCTCCGCGTGTTCTCGTGGATTCGCTTCCCGCGCCTGCTCCGCCGCCGCGGCTGGCTAGCCGGCGGCGAGAAAGTCCCCGCCCGCTCCTAATGAGATGGGGGGCCTAGCTTCGGGCCCCCCAAGCCCCCCGCGCTCGTCGCGCCCCGGGGAACCCGGGGCGCTCCTCGATATCCGCGCGGCGCTGGGGAGGCCCGACGCAGCTGGGGCGCTCCTCGATACTCCGACACGCTCCTGGCCCTCGGGGGCGTGGGTCACCCCTCGCGCGAATGGGGAGCTTTGGAGGGGGTCCAGGCCCCCTCCAATTCGAAAATCATCCGCGGCGCGCCGGCTGCAGCGGCGGCGAGATGTCGACCTTGGCCTTGCTCCGCACCTCGGCGACCCAGCTCTCCCACGCCCGGTTCTGCTTCTGGGTGAGCACCTCGCTGGAGAGTTTGTCCCGCTCCGCGGCGAATCCGCTCATGTCCGCGGGCACGCGCTCCAGCACCTTGAGCACGTAGTAGCCCTGCGGCGAGCGGACCGGATCGGTGACGCCGTTGAGCGGTGTCCGCAGCGCGGCCACCATGGCGTCGCCCGGCAAGCGCTCGGCGGGCGTCTGCCGGGTGAACACGGGCGTCTCGCCCGTCGACGCCCCGGCTTTCTTGGCCGCGGCCAGGAAGTCGCCCGCGCGGGCATCCTGCACGATCTGCTTCGCGCGCTCCAGCGCCTGCGCCTCGGCCTTCTGGCGGCGCACGGCGGCGACCACGCGATCGCGAATCTCGGCGAGGGGCGGCGTGCTGGCCGGAAGCGCCTCCACGTTCTTGATGACCACGAAGCCGGCGGGCGTCGGCACGGGCGCGGAGACGCCGCCTGGCGCTAGGGCGAAGGCAGCCTCCTGCAAGGGGTCGGGCTTCGCGCCCGGAGCGGGACGCTCCGGACGCGAGATCGTCGTCTCCACCGGGGCCAGCCCACGGCTCTTGGCCTCCGCCATGAAGTCCTTGGCCGACTGCAGCGCCGCACGAGCCTCCTCGGCCTTGGTCTTTGCCGCGGCCTGAGACGCTTCGGCGACCAGACGCGTCCGGATCTCCGCGGCCACCGTGTCCTTGGGCTTCCGGCCTCCCTCTCGGATGTCGGTGACCTTGATGGCGTGGAAGCCGACCGGCGTCCGCACGGGCTCCGGCGACAGCTCGCCCTTCTTGAGCTTGAACAGCACGTCCTCGAACTGCGGCATCGTCTCGCCCTTGGAGACATAGCCCAGGTCACCGCCGTTCGCCGCCGAGGCTCGATCCTGGGACAGCTCGCGTGCGAGCTTGGCGAAGTCCTCTCCGGCCTTGGCGCGGCGGATGGCGTCGGCCGCCGCGGCCTTTGCCTTGTCCTCGGCCTCGCTGCCCCCGGTGTCGGGCACCCTGATGAGGATGTGGGCGGCCCGCGCCTGATGCGGGATGTCGAACTCCTTGGCGTGCTCCTCGTAGTACCTGTCGACGTCCGCTTGTGTCACCGTAGGCGCGACGTCCTTGGGATTGAAGGCCACGTACTGGATCCGCCGGCGCTCGGGCAGGCGGAATTCGGCGGGATGATCCGCGACGTACTTCGTCAGCTCGTCGTCGGTCGGCGTGATCCCCGCCGCGATGGGCGCCTGATCCACGAGGGCCCAGGCGGCGCGCACGCCCTCCCGCCGGTTGGCGAAAGCCTGCTCCAGTTCTCCGTCGGAGACTTTGATCCCGGACTTCACCAAGATTTCCATCTTCTGGCGGGTGAGCTGTCGGCGGGCGTCATCCTCGAAGGCCGTCTTCGACGTGCCACGCCCCTTGAGGAACGCCTCGTAGCGCTTCATGGAGAAGCGGCCGTTCTCCTGGAAGGTCGGCACCGCGTGCACCTGGGCGTTCAGTTCCTCGTCGGTGACGGCCAGCCCCTCCCGCGTGGCCCGCTGGACCACGAGGGCCTCCTGCACCAGGTCGCCCACCACCTGCTGGGGTAACTGCAGTTGCTGCGCCAGCTCGGGGGTGAAGCGGTCCTTGAACATTTGCGCGTAGTGGTCGTAGTAGGCGCGATACCGGCGCTCGTAGCGGTCGAGGGGGATGGCCTCGCCGTCGACGACGGCCACGGTGTCGCGCTGAACGCCGCTGGTCCCCGCACCGAAAACCACCACGGAGGTGACGACGAAGGCCGCGATGACGACGAGCAGGCCCACCTGCAGCGTTTTTCGATACTTCCGCATTACCCCGATCATCTGAACTCCTTTGGTATCCTCGGCCGCTCCAGATCTACGGCGCGGCGTCTTCCGGGACCACGCGGCGCGCGACGGTCATGAACCCGGTGTGCGCGACCATGCGGTGGAACGGACGCACCGACTGGCCTTCGATGTTCCATGGTCGGTAGAGCGTCTCGAAGGTCTCGATCTGAGCCCACCGCGGATCGCGCCGCAGGGTCTCCGAGAATTGATGGGACTGGATGATGGTGGGGACGTAGGCCAGGAAGATCCCGCCGGGCCGCAGGCGCAAGGCCACGGCGGCGGCGAGCGTCCACGGCTCGGGCAGATCGAGCAGCACGCGGTCGACGGGGTCCTCGTCCGCGATGCCCGCCTCGACCGGCATCAACCGCACCACGAGGTTGGCGACCTCCCCCACGCGGAGGCGGATGTTGGTGAGGGCGCGCCGCGCGAACTCCTCCCGTTGCTCGTAGCTGATGACCCGGCCCTCGGGCCCGACCGCGCGCAGCAGAGCCAGGGTGAGGGCGCCCGAGCCCATGCCCGCCTCCAGGACGCGACATCCCGGATAGATGTCCGCCCAGAAGAGGATCATGGCCAGGTCCTTGGGATAGATGACCTGGGCGCCTCGTGGCATCTCGAGCACGTACTCGGCCAAGGTGGGACGCACGGCCAGGTAGCGCAGGCCGAGCGAGCTGCGCACCCAGCTTCCTTCCGGCTGCCCGACGATGGCGTCGTGAGGGACCCATCCCCGGTCGGAGTGAAAGGTCTCCGACTTGCGGAGGAAGATCAGGTGCCGCTTGCCCCGCTGATCGAGGAGCAGGACCTGCTCACCATCCTGGAAGGGTAGTGCCCCGGCGGGAAGGGCGGCATCGGCCATGACCTAGCCATCCTACAGTATCGGTCAGACGGTCACGACGCGTGCGTTCACCGTCAGCCCCACGCGGCGAGGGCCTCCGGGCGCGAGGGGTGGATGTCCATGATCTTCGCCAGGCGCGTCATCTCGAAGATGGCGTGCACGTCGGGCTGCAGAGCGCACAGCCGGATGTCCCCTCCCGCTCCGCGGGCGTGCTTCATCGGAAATGTCGATCGCCATGCGTTCGTCCTCTCGGAACGTCGGCGGGCTCCGGAAGCGCTCACGGCGGTGGGGCGTCGTGGGCATCGCCGCTCCGGTACTTGACGAGCGTCCAGCGGGTTCCTGCCTCGCGCGCGACATCGAAGGCGATCTCGTCGACGATGCTCTTCACCAGGAACAGGCCCAAGCCGTGCTCGGGTGCGGCGTCGAGGTCGGGGGGCCGGTACTGCGAGGCATCGAAGGGCCGGCCCCAGTCTTCGACCTCGACCGCCAGCCGCGCGGGATCCGCATCGAGTGACAGGCGGATGGGCTGGCCCCCCTGGCCGTCGTACGCGTGCTTGATGGTGTTGTTGCACAGTTCGCCCACGGCGAGGAGCAGCTTGGCGCACTCGTCGAGGGCCAGCCCCTGGCCGACCAGGGCGGTCCACAGCCACGCGCGCATGCGCGCGAGCTGCTCGGGATCGCTCGTCATCGACAAGCTCGCCAGTGGGGCCACCCCGTCACTCGACTCTCACCGGCGGAGGGCCACCACGGTCACGTCATCGCGCAGGACCGCTCCGCTCCGCACCACCGCATCCTCGACGATGGTCTCGGCCAGCTCCACCGGTGGCCTGTCCCGCACCTTCTCGAGCAGGGCCGCGAGCCCCGCCAGGCCCGGCCGCCGGCCTTGCGCGTCGGGGATTTCCAGAATTCCGTCGCTGACGAGCAGCAGGGTGCTCCCGGCGGCGAGTCCCACCTCCACCTGGTCGAATCGGGCGTCGGCGAAGGCCCCGAGGATGCTGCCCTCGGCTCCGATCTCTGCCACGGGCTGACCCGCGCGCAGCACGAGCGCACTGGGATGGCCTCCGCTGGCCAGGCACAGCCATCCTTCGCACGCCGGATCGAGCACGACCAGCGCGATGGTCACGAACATCGAGGGCGGCATGTCCCGGCACAGCGACGCGTTGAGGCGCGCCAGCACGTCGGCCGGCTCGCGGAGGGTACTCGCGATCTCGCGCAGGAGCGTCCGCACCATCACCATGAGGAGGACCGCGGAGATGCCCTTGCCGGACACGTCCCCCACGGCGACGCCGATGCGCTCGTCCATCGGCACCACGTCGAAGAAGTCACCCCCCCACCACCATGGATGGCTTCAGGACCGCTCCCGCCTGGAGACCCGCGAGCCGCGCCGGGATGGTCGGGATCAGCCGCGACTGGATCTCGCGCGCCGTCTCCAGATCGTGGCCAAGCCGGGCCAGCCCCTCGGCGGAGGCCCAGGCGCCGAGCAAGCTCAGGAGGGGTCGGGTCAGTCGCGCCTGCTCTGTGCGCTTGAGCAGCGAGCGGACGCGCGCGATGACCTCGCCGGGGTCGAACGGCTTGGCGATGTAGTCGTCGGCGCCTCGCTCGAAGCCGGCGAGGCGGTCGGGAACGTGCGTCTTGGCGCTGAGGAGCACGACGGGGACCGCGGCGATGGAGGGATCCTCTCGGATCCGGCGCAAGGTCTCCAGGCCATCCAGGCGCGGCATCATCACGTCCAGCATGATGAGGTCGGGGACCTCGGCCGTGAGCTTCTCGAGCGCATCGATGCCATCGACCGCGGTGGTGACGAGGAACCCCGCCCGGTGCAATGTCACCTTCAAGATGGTGCCGATGTCGACCTCGTCGTCGACGATCAGGATGCGTGCCGTGCTCACCGGCTCGGCCTCTCCGCCGCGACGGCCGGCGAGACCTCGGCCGCGGGCAGCCTCACGATGAACGTCGAGCCCTGACCCAGGACGCTCTGCACGCGAATGTCACCATCGTGCTCGTGGACGAGGCCGCGGCAGATGGCGAGACCGAGCCCGGTCCCTCCCACCTCCCGCACGGTCCGGCTGTCGAGCTGCTGGAATTTCTGGAACAGGCGTGAGAGATCGGTGGGGGCGATGCCCCGTCCGTGGTCGACCACGTGGATCTCGACCCCATCGGCCGTGGCGGCTGGCGGCGATGCGACGGGTGAACTCTGAAGAGGATCGTGACCTCCCGCTCCCGCCCGGCGGGCCTCCGCGTAGAGCTCGGCACCTTTGCAGCACCACCGCCGTCTGCTCGGCCAGAGCCTGCAGGAGCGCGACCTCCTCGCCGTCGAAGCGATGCGTCTCGCGCGTGAGGACCACGAAGGCTCCCACCGCAGGTGGCCGACGATCAGGGGCAGAGCGGCGATCGAGGTGAATCCTGCGCGCGAAGCCATTCGACGTTCTGGAGATCCGCGTACTGATGGACGTCGTCGAGACGATGGCCGTCCCCGAGGCGCACGCGCGGCCGATCAGCCCCTGGCCGAGCGGCAACTCCGCTCGGTCGCCCGCGGAGGAGGCGCCGACCCCGGCTCGCCGCGAGAGGCACACCGTCGCCCTCCAGATCCACACGCGGCAGGCCGGCCCCGGGAAGAGCGAGACCGCCGCCTCGGTGAGCACCGGGAGGATCGCCTCCGGGTCGAGGAGACGTGATGACGCGATTGAGGCGGATGAGCGCTTCCAGCCGCGCGGCGCGATTCTCCAGCGCCTCCACGAGCCGCGCGTTGCGCAGGAGGATTCCCACCTGGAGCCCCACCCCGTGCAGGGTCGCCAGCTCGGCCTCGTCGAAGCGGCGCCGCTCGGTCCACCAGACGAGATAGAACGCCCCGGAGACAGGGCTGTCCGCGGAGGCCGGCGCGCCATATCCGCCCGGTGCGTCGTCGAGGACGAGGGGGAGCATCAGGCTCGACTGGTGCGCAAATCGACGGAACGCCTCGAAGCCGAAGCGGGGATCGCGGGCCACGTCGTCGCTCCACAGGGCGCGCCCACGCCCGACGACCTCGTCGCGGAAACCCTGGGCCGCCAGGGGAATGCTGAGGGTGGAGAGTACTGGGGAGCGCGTCCTTGGGCACGCGGTAGGCCGCGCTCGGTCGCAGCTCCGTGCCGAGGGGATCGAGCACGTACGCGGCCACCGTGTCCGCGCCGGTCAGGTGGGCCAGCGCCCGACAGATCAGCCGCAAGGCCTCCGGCAGGCTGTTGGTTCCTCCCACCACCTCGGCGATGGCCAGCAGGGACTCGGCGTCCCGCCGCGCCCGCCGCAGGGCCTCGCGGACCGTGCTCATGTCATCCCGAAGGCGTCGAGGCCGGTGATGTCGCGGCCGATGATGAGGGTGTGGATGTCGTGGGTGCCTTCGTACGTGTTCACCGTCTCGAGGTTGAGCATGTGGCGAATGACGGGGTGCTCGTCGACGATGCCCGCCGCGCCCAGGATGTCCCGGGCCAATCGGGCGCCGTCCAGGGCCATCTGGACGTTGTTCATCTTGGCCATGGACACCTGCTGGGCTCGCACCTTGCCCTCGTCTTTGAGGCGTCCGAGCTGCAGACACAGGAGCTGGGCCTTGGTGATCTCCGTCACCATCCACACCAGCTTCTGCTGCACGAGCTGGAAGCTGGCGATGGGCTTGCCGAACTGGATGCGCTGCTGGGCGTACTGGAGCGCCCAGTCGTAGACGGCCATGGCCGCCCCCACCGCGCCCCACGCGATCCCGTAACGCGCCTGGTTCAGACAGCCGAGCGGCCCGCGCAGGCCGCGCACCGCCGGGAGCTTGTTCTCGGCGGGGATGCGGCAGTCCTGGAAGCTCAGCTCCGAGGTGATCGACGCGCGCATGGAGAACTTGCCGTGGATGTCGAGGGTCGAGTACCCGGGCGTGCCCTTCTCCACCAGAAATCCGGAGACCTCGCCGTCGTCCTCGCGCGCCCACACCACCGCCACGTCCGCGATGGAGCCGTTCGTGATCCAGAGCTTGGTGCCGTTCAACACGTAGTCGTGGCCCTTCCGGACGGCGCGCGTCTTCATCGAGCCGGGATCCGAGCCGTGGTCGGGCTCGGTGAGACCGAAGCAGCCGACCAGCTCGCCCGTCGCCAACCCGGGCAGCCACCGCTCCTTCTGGGCCTCCGAGCCATAGGCGTAGATCGGGTACATCACCAGCCCGCTCTGCACCGAGGCCGCCGAGCGGAGACCAGAGTCGCCGCGCTCCAGCTCCTGCATGATGAGGCCGTAGGCGACATTGTTGAGCCCCGCGCACCCGTAGCCCTTGAGGGTGGCGCCGAAAACGCCCATCTCGCCGAGCTTCGGAATGAGGCCGACGGGAAAGGTTCCCGCCCGATGATGCTCCGCAACGAGGGGGAGGAACTCGGCCTCCACCCAATCGCGGACGGCGTCGCGCACCATGCGCTCGTCCTCGGACAGCAGCGCTTCTATCTGGTAGTAATCGACACCGCGAAACTTCTCCATAGTCGGCTCCTTCGGCGGGCCAGCCCCGCCCCGCCAGCTACAGGTGGAGTGGGTGGAAGTCGGTGTCCCGGTCGTAGGCGTCCATCTGCTCGCGGGCCTTCAGCCAGCCGACGACGAGATACGTCAGCGGCGTCGCCGCCGCCTCGTACGCCACCTTGACCAGCCACTGCGCGAGCACGATGCCGGGCAGCACGGCCAGCGGCACGAGCCCGGCGAAGGCCACGGTCACGAAGACCAGACTATCGAGCCCCTGCCCGACAATGGTCGATCCCACCGTCCGCGTCCAGAGCCAGCGCCCGTGCGTGGCGATCTTCATCGTGGCGAGCACGAAGCTGTTGGCGAACTCCCCGACAAGGTAGGCGAGGAAGGAGGCTCACCAGAATCCGGGGGGTCTGCGCGAAGACCTCGGCGTAGGCCGCCTGCCCCTTCCACACCGGGGCCGGGGGCAATTCTCCGGCCACCCAGATGGCGCCCACCATCAAGACATTGCAGGCGAAGCCAAGCCAGATGACCCGACGCGCCGCCGCGTACCCGTACACCTCGGTGAGGACGTCGCCCACGATGTAGGAGATGGGGAAGATCACCACACCAGCGGGCAAGATCAGGCCGCCGATGACGACGAGCTTCGTCGCGATCACGTTGGCGGTGAGGAGACAGGTGACGAAGAGCCCGGCGAGCACCAGGAATCGCCACGTCATCGCCCGGCCCGTCGCCTCGGCATCGCTCCGATACTACATGACGCATCAGGCGGCCCCGACGCGTCAGCCCGAGGGTAAGGTGGGGGGGTGACCAGCACTCCTCGCGCCATCGTGCTCCTGAGCGGCGGCATCGATTCCGCCACCGCGATGGCCATCGCTCGGCGCGACGGGTTCGCCGTACACGCGCTCAGCTTCAGCTACGGTCAGCGGCACGCCGTCGAGATCGAGGCGGCCCGGCGCGTGGCGCGTCATCTGGATGCCGCGCAGCACATCATCCTCAGCTTCGACCTTCGCCTCTTCGGCGGCTCGGCCCTCACCGCCGACGTCGACGTGCCCAAGGGCCGGAGCGCCGCAGACATGGCGGGCGACATTCCCGTCACCTACGTGCCGGCGCGCAACACCATCTTCCTCTCGTTCGCCCTGGCCTGGGGCGAGACGCTCGGAGCGAGCGACGTCTTCATCGGCGTGAACGCCCTCGACTACTCGGGCTATCCGGACTGCCGCCCCGAGTACATCGAGGCCTTCCAGCGCATGGCCGATCTGGCCACCAAGGCCGGGGTGGAAGGCCGCCAGCACCTGCGCATCCACACGCCGCTCATCCGCATGACCAAGGCCGCGATCATCCGGACAGGCACGGCCCTCGGGGTCGACTACGGACTGACGCTCTCCTGCTACGACCCGGCGCCGGAGGGCGCCTGTGGGCGGTGTGATTCGTGTCTCCTGCGTCTCAAGGGCTTCGCCGAGGCCGGCCTGCGCGATCCCGTCCCCTACCGGGACGGCAGACCCCCTACACGTTCGTGACGATGGAGGGCGGTTCCTCGTTCAGAGCGCGCTTGAGGGCGAGGGCCAGGTCGGCGTCGTGCTCGTGGGACGTGGCGAAGATCCGGCACTGGGCGACCTTGCCGGGCAGGTACTTGAGGATCTCGGTCAGTGGTTCCTCCGACACGCGCTTGGTGGCCGAGTCGTAGACGTAGATCTGGCGATCGCCCATCTTCAGCGGGTTGAGGGGCCGCGGATCTTGTAGGGCCATGTCGATCTTGAACGGGAAATCCTTGAGCCGGCCGGGCAGAAAGCTCCGCACGCGCCGCTCGACGGTCTCCGCGTCCAGGAAACCCTGCCCCTTGCGCGCTTCGAACTGGTCGAGGACCTCCTCGCTCGACATGCGCCACTTGAGCCGCCGGTCGAGGACGTGCCGCCACTCCGCGCCGAGGGCGTGCTTGTCGGCGGCCTGCGGATCGTCGTCCCGCACGTCGTGCCATCGGCCGACCTCTTCCAGCAACGTCCACTCCGTGAGGTGCAGATACGGGTGCAGCTCCTTGCGGAGGTCGTAGGGGAAGGCCAGGCGCATGGTGTCGCGGAAGATCTCCTTGAGGTGGAGGTCGATCCCCCGCGTGGTGCGGTGATAGTAGACGTTCGTGTACATGTAGAAGCGGGCGTTCAAGAACATGGTGAATGCCTGCAGCCCGCTCCGGTCGAGGGTCAGCCCCTTCTCGCTGAAGAACGAGTAATAGATGATCCGCTCGATGTCGATCGGCCCCACCGCGACCCCGCACATGTAGGCGTCGCGCAGGACGTAGTCCATGTTGTCCGCGGTGAAGACACCGGACAGGAGCGGCTTGAGGAAGGGCAGCCACTTCGGGTGGGATTCGAGGGGCTGCGTGTACGTCTTGCCCATCAGGTAGCAGAGCCACTCGGGGTCGACCTGCTCGTCGGCCTGGAACGCTCCGGAGGGGCTGCGCCGGATGCCGCGCAGGCTGTCGGCCAGCTCCTCGCGGATGATCTTCTGGCCCACCAGTTCGTGGGTCAGCTCGAAGTCGTTCAGGAAGTTGTCGTCGAAGAAGTGGCCGAACGGCCCGTGGCCGACGTCGTGCAGGAGGCCGGCCATGCGCAGCAGCTCCTCCAGCAGGGCCGCCGAGGGCCCGTCGGGAAAGATGGCGTGGAGCGACGGATAGAGCTGCTGGGCCAGGCGCCCGGCCAGATGCATGGCGCCGAGCGAATGCTGGAAGCGACTGTGCTCGGCGGCGGGAAACACCCAGCGCGCGGACTGGAGCTGCGGGATCCGCCGCAGGCGCTGCACCCACGGGGTATCCAGCACGTCCTGCTCGGTGGCCTCTCCCGGAATTCCGCCCGGCCGCGTGTAGAGGATGTAGTGATGGATGGGGTCGGCGATGAGCCCGCGCCCCTCGTAGGTGTCGACGGCCCCCTTCATGATCTCGACCGTCCCCTTCAGCGGCTCGTGGTGCGGAACAGCTGGCGGCGGTCCACCGAGCGCACGGGGACGGTCCGGACCGCGTCGGCGCGCACGATGGAGAGCGCCACCACGTCGCCCGCGCGTCCTCGCCAGAGCTGTTCGTAGAATTCCGCCTGCGCCGTCACGGGGACGCCGTTGACGCCGACGATCCGATCACCCTTCTGGAGGCCGGCCCCCCGGGCGGGGCCAACGGGAGAGAAGCCGTCGATGACGACGCCGTCGCTGCCCTCCACGGTATAGAGCCCCAGCCAGGGGCGCGGGGGTCGGCTGACCACGCGGCCCATCGCGATCAGCTCGTCCTTCACGGGCAGGAACTTCTCGAGCGGGATGGCGAGGTTCACGTGCGGGTGCTGACCGAGGCGCAGTGAGGCGATCGCGATCACACTGCCGCCGGCATCGACCACCGCGCTCCCCCCCCAGGAAGGGCTGCTCGGCGCCACCATGAAGGCGCGCGTCGAGCATGTATTCCCAGTACGCCGAGAAGCGGCGGATGGCCTGCAGCGCGCTCGACACCCACACGAGGTTGCCCTCCTCGTCGACGCCCACCGTGCCGGTGAGCGCGCCGGGCCTCGCGTCGCGTGACTGCCCGAGCGACGCCACCGGCCACGGACCATCGCCCTCGAGCTTCACCACGCCCAGGCCGGAGTCGAAGTCGATGCCGACGAGCTGCGCCGGGATGGCGCGGTCGTCGCGCGTGCGGGCCTCGATGGACGCGGCGTCGAGGAGCACGTAGCTCACGGTGACAGCAAAGCCGCGGCGATCGAAGATCACGCCGGTCGCGAAGCGCTGGGTGCCGAGGGTGGCCGCCGACGGACTATCCTCGGCCGCGCGGACGCGGAGGCCGACGACGGCGCCCTGCACTCGCTGGACGAAGGTCGGCAGCTCGGAGATCTGGCGCGGATCGTGGCGGGGCTCCCTCACCGAGGGCACGGCAACGGCCAGGACGGGCGCGATCGCTCCGAGAAAGATCAGGAGCGCGCCGAGCCATCGCATGGTCACCTACCCCCGCGCGACGTCCCAGACGTCGGCGCCCGCGAAGTCCCAGAGAAGTCGACCCTCGTCGCAGAGGGCGGGCTCGGCCGAGAACGGCTCGTCCACGAAGTAAATGATACGGCCGGTGGCGAGTCCGACATTCTTGACGCCATGGGCGCCGCCTGGCGGCACCCGGAGCAGGCGCGAGACGCCGTCGCCCAGCATGAGCCGCATGCGCACGCCTTCCGAGGCCGAGCGCTCGCGAACGTCCAGGAGCACCACGAGCAACCGATCGGACGGAGGCCCGTACCAGATGTCGGTCTGCCGCGTGTGCACGTGGAACGCCTTGACGGTGCTGGGTTCGATCTCGCTGTAGTTGATCTGGCGGACCGTGAAGTCCGCGAGCTCCTCAGAACGTCCATCGATCAGACGGGCCAGTTCCGTGATGGAGCCGCCGTCATCTGCATGGCGCTTGAGTTCGATGAGCTGGACGCCGTCGATCCGGTGGGCCCCCGCATACGATTGGACGTGGAAGACTCGTTTGGCGTCTGGGGTGAGGTTCATGTTTTCGGGAGTATAGCAGTCAGCCGCCTCACTCCAGAAGGGGCCGGTCGAAGGTCAAAGACTGTTGACTCGATCGGGAATGTGGTGGATCATCAATTTCAAGTCGGCCCGTACCCAGAAGCCGACGAGAGGAGTAACATCGCGGCGATGAAAACCCTCAAAGAACTGATTGCCGAGGCGCGCGCCGTCGTCCCCGAGGAGGGCCCCGCCGAGTTGCAGCGTCGCATCGCGGCTGGCGAACCGGTCAGCATCGTCGACGTGCGCGATCCGGATGAGTACCGCGAGGGCCACATCGAGCCCGCCGCCAACGTCAGCCGGGGCTTCCTCGAGTTCCGCATCGGAAGCGCCGTGCCCGATCCGGCATCGACCGTCGTCCTCTATTGCCAGACCGGGCTGCGCTCCGTGCTGGCCGCCAAGGCCCTGAAGGATCTCGGCTACTCGAACGTCATCAACCTCCAGGGCGGGTACCAGAAATGGGCACAGTCGGGATTTCCGGTCGTCAAGGACGTGGCGATGACGACCGAGCAGATCCAGCGTTACAGCCGGCACTTCCTCCTCTCGCAGGTCGGCGAGAAGGGGCAGCGCAAGCTTCTGCGCTCGAAAGTCTTGTTAATCGGAGCCGGAGGGCTCGGTTCGCCGACCGCGCTCTACCTGGCGGCGGCCGGTGTCGGCACCATCGGGCTGATGGACGGCGACATCGTCGACATCACGAATCTCCAGCGGCAGATCCTGCACACCACGGCCGACATCGGGAAGCCCAAGGTCGAATCGGGAACCCGAATGCTGAAGGCCCTGAACCCCGACATCAACGTCATCCCGTTGCCGATGCGCATCACCGTCGACAACGCAATGAACATCCTTGAAGACTACGACCTCGTCGTCGACGGCTCGGACAACTTCGAGACGCGCTACCTGGTGAACGACGCCTGCTACCTGGCGGGCAAGACCAACGTCCACGGCTCGATCTTCCAGTTCGAGGGCATGGCGTCGGTGTTCGCTCCCAACCAGGGCCCGTGTTACCGCTGTCTCTATCCCTCTCCCCCGCCGCCCGGTCTCGTACCCTCCTGAAGCGAGGCGGGCGTCCTGGGCGTGCTCCCAGGAGTGATCGGGCTGGTACAGGCGACGGAAGCGGTGAAGCTGCTCCTCGGCATCGGTGAGCCGCTCATCGGCCGGCTTCTCACCTACGACGCGCTCGGCATGCGCTTTCGCGAGGTGCGTCTCCGGCGGGATCCGAAGTGCCCGCTCTGCGGAACCGCCCCGACCATCAAGGATCTATCCATCCACCGAGAGGGGGCGGACGGGGCCTCCGCGGCGAGCGACAACGGCCACGGCGAGCCGGCACTCGCCGGTACGCCGGCGCGCGCCGGCGCCTGATCCCGGGTCCATCACGGGTGCCTCGATCAACTTCGATGGGGGTCCACCGCGTCACCCGTCCGGTCTCCGCTCACCACTCCCGCTAGATCGCCAGCACGCGACCGAGGATATGAGTCGGCGACGCGGGGTCCAGCTGACACCGGAGCTCGTCGAGCGGTTTTCGCAGCGGGAGCTGCGCGATCGGCTGGGTATCGTCCTGCCCTTCGTCACCGTGGATGGGGAGGGGCGGCCGCATCCCGATGTTGCTCTCCTACCTCGAAGTTCGGGCGTATGACGCGGGGTCAATCGGGCTCGTCATCCAGGCGCGGAGTGGGAGTGCGCGGAACCTCGTCGAGCGCGGGGTGGGGACCTTGCTCGTCGTCGAGCCCAACGCCATCGTGTACGTGAAGACGCGCGTTGTCGACGGGCCCCTGCCGGTTCCCGGGGGGGATGAGGCGGGGCTCGGCTACTTCTTGCTGGAAGTCGAAGAGGTTTTGGAGGATGCGGCGGCCGACTGGGAGGCCGGCATGGGAATCACCGGCGCCGCCCAGTATCGCCCCGTGCCGACGCTCGATGAGCCGTGGGCGCGCGCCACGCTGGAGGCGCTGGCCGCGCCACGCGCGCGCGCCTGACGCTTACCGCTCGCGGTAGAGGCCGATCTCCACCTCGAACTCCTTGCGCTCTCCCTCGCGCACGAGCCCGATCTTCACCCTCTTGCCCACCGGCGATGACGACACGAGTCGCTGGAGATCACGCGGCCCCTCGAGCGGCGCACCGTCCAAGGTGGTGAGAACGTCGTTGGCCTTCAGGCCTCCGCGGTCGGCAGGCTCTCCCGGAATCACCCCCCGGATCAGCACTCCCTTGGCCTCGGCCAGCTTCAGGCGCTCCGCATCATCGTCGCTCACCTCGGTGATGCTCACGCCGAGCCAGCCCCACTCCACCTTGCCCTTGCTGGCGAGCTGGGGGACGATGAGCGCGGCCAGGTTCGAAGGGATGGCGAAACCGATCGATCCGTTGCGCGCTGCCATGGTGTTGATACCGACCACCTCGCCGCCCATGTTCACCAGTGGGCCCCCGGAGTTGCCCGGGTTGATGGCGGCGTCGGTCTGGATGAAATCGAAGCCGGCGGCGGCCACGGTGAGCGGCGCGCCCTTGCGACTCACGATGCCGAAGGAGACGGAATGCTCGAGGTTGAAGGGGTGGCCCAGCGCCATCACGAACTCCCCGACCCGCAGCCGGTTGGCGTCGCCGAAGGTGAGCACGGGAAGGGAGCTGGCGCCGTCGATCTTGATCACGGCCAGGTCCACGCGCGCATCCCGCCCGAGCACCTTGGCGGTGAAGCGTCGGCCATCGAGAGTCCGCACCTGGATCCAGTCCGCGCCTTCGACCACGTGCGCGTTGGTCACGATGACACCGCTGGGATCGATGATGAACCCTGACCCCGTGGATCGCCGTGGGTCGCCTGGCTCTTGCTCCTCTTCCTTTGGCGCGTTGGCTCGACGGACCCGGATGTGGACGAGCGCCGGCTTCAGCCGCTCCGCCAGGTCGGCCAGGAGCTGGTTGAACTTGGCCAGCTCGGGCGGCACCGCCGCGGGGGCGGTGCTGACGGGGACGGCAGGGCTCGCCGTCTGGGCACCAAGAGGAGCGGCCGATCCGATCAGCGCCGCGATGAGGACCAGGATGATCAGGCGGGCGGGGAGCCCGGTTGCGCGCATGGACAACCTCCAGTGGGAAAGTTTCGCGACCAGTATAGCCCCTGGTCCTACCGACTCACCTCGCGCACGAGGTGCGGCAACTCGGGGATCAGGAGCTTCTCTAGAGCCAGGCGGCAGGCGTTGGGTGATCCGGGCAGGGAGACCACGATCCGCCGCGCATGGATGCCCATCTGGGCGCGCGAGAGCATCGAGGCCGCGCCGATCTCCTGGTAGGAGAGCATCCGGAACAGCTCGCCGAAACCGGGCAGCCGCTTGTCCAGGAGCGCCTCCACCGCCTCGAACGTCGAGTCCCGTGAGGTGATCCCCGTCCCCCCGGTGAGGATGACCGCGCGAATGTCGGGGTTGGCGCAGGCCTCGCGGACGATGCGCTGGACGTCGGCGGGCTCGTCGCGCACGATGGCCGAGCCGATCACCGGATGCCCCGCCGCCTTCAGTAGCTCGCGGATGACCGTGCCGCTGGTGTCGGTCTCGGGCGTCTTCGTGTCGGAGATGGTGAGCACGAAGCAGCCCACGGTCTCGGGCGCGGTCGCCCGGTGCTCGCGCGGGGTGGCCGCCGCGTCTTGAGAAGCGCTCATCGCACGCCGCCGTACGCCTGGTCCAGCACCTCCACGAGATGGAGAACGCGCACCGGCGATCCGCGGTCGCGGAGCCCCTTCCCGATCTGGAGGATGCAGCCCGGATTGGCCGTCACGATCGTCTCCGCGCCCGAAGCGAGAACGTGGTCGACCTTGCGCCGCAGGAGGCGTTCGGCCATCTCGGGCTCGGTGAGGTTGTAGATACCGGCCGAGCCGCAGCACCACTCGGACTCCGCCAGCGGCACGACCTTCAGCGACGGGATCTGCGCGAGCAGCTGGCGCGGCTGGATCCGGATCTTCTGGCCATGCACGACGTGACAGGGGTCGTGGTACGCGACGGTCATGGGCACTGGTTGGAGCGGTCCGCGCAGCGGCTCGCGGGCGAGGAACTCCGAGATGTCCTGCACGCGGGCGGCGAAGCTCCGCGCCCGTGCGGCCCACGCCGGATCGTTCTCGAGCAACGCGCCGTACGCCTTCATGTGAGCGCCGCAGCCCGACGTGTTCACCACCACCGCGTCGACGCGCTCCCGCTCGAACACCTCGATCGTGCTACGCGCCATGTCGAGGGCGCGCGCGTGGTCTCCCCCGTGGGCGTTGAGGGCCCCACAGCAGCCCTGCTCCGACGGCACCACGATCTCCACCCCGTTCCGGGCAAGGACCCGGGCGGTGGCTCGGTTGTGCGCGCCGAACACCACCGACTGGACGCAGCCCGTGAGCAACGCGACGCGTGCGCGGCGGGGGCCGTCCGCGGCGATCACACCGGGAAGCGGCGCGCGCTCGGCGGCACCGGGGACGCGCGGCGTGAGCGCCTCCCAGGCGGGGAGAGTGCCGGGGAGCAGGCCCACGAGGCCGGTGGCACGCACCAGGGCCTGGGCGCCCGACGCCTGGTACAGCCGCAGCATTGCCGCGGCCGCCCGGAGCATCGTGGGCCGGCCCAGCAGCACGCCGAAGTTCAGCGCGCGGAAGAGCCGGCGCGCGACGCCTCCAGGCCGCTGATGCTCGATCTCGGCCTTGGCCGCTTCGATGAGGCGCCCGTAGGGCACGCCTGCTGGACACACCGTCTCGCAGGCCCGGCAATCCAGGCAGAGCGATAAATGCCGCACCGTCGAGTCCGACAGGCCGATGCGCCCTTCCGCGAGGGACTTGATGAGAAAGATCCGCCCGCGCGGCGAGTCCATCTCCGTACCCAGCTCGGCAAAGGTCGGGCAGTAAGCCAGGCAGAGCCCGCAGTGCACGCACTGGTTGACGCCGTCCACCGACATGCCCTGCAAGGTGAGCGGACCGACTCGCATGGGTGCTTCCGACACCGCGTGAGTCATCGTCCCTTCAGATCCCGGCCACGAAGCGTCCGGGGTTGAGGAGATTCTTCGGGTCGAGCTGAGCCTTGATGCGCAGCATGAGCCGGCTCGCCGCGCCGAGGTCATCCCAGACCGGCACCTCGGATTTCACGGCGAGCGGTGCCCACTCGAGCGTGGCGTGGCCACCACCGGATCGGGCCAGGGCGCGCCACTCGCCGAGGACGGAGGCGACGGCCTTCAAGTCTGGCCGGTCACTCGGAGACCCGAGCGCCCCGGTGACGACGCCCACGCCCGCGTGTGAGGTCCAGGCCGTCTTGAGCCCGCGCTGCCTGGCCACGCCGGCGCCTTGCTCCATCAGCTCGGCCACGAGGGTGGGAAGGACGCTGAAGCGAACGATGGCCGCCACCGCGCCCATCGAAGCCTGCGCGGCGAAGCCACCCGGCGAGACGCCACCCGGGAGCGGCATGACACCGTGTCCGCCGAGCGGGCTCGTGACGCCGGCCAGCTCCGCGCACTGCCAGTCCGCTTGCTCGGCCAGACCGTCGAAGCCCACGACGAGCGTGGGCGCCCCGTCGGCCGCGAACGCGCGGCTGGCATCCCCGTCGAGGAGCTCCACGGCGCTGGGGATCAGGTCCGAGCCCATGATGGCGCGCACCGCCGCACCCGCATCCTTCAAGCGGTCGAAGCGAACGGACACCCAGCGCTCCGCCTCGGGCACGGGGCGCAGCCGGACGGTCAACTCGACGATGATCCCGAGCGTGCCGTACGAGCCCACGAAGAGCTTCGGCAGGTCGTAACCGGCCACGTTCTTGACGACCTTGCCGCCGCCCCGGACAAGCGAGCCGTCCGCCGTCAC
The DNA here is from genome assembly GCA_963848005.1 of uncultured Candidatus Rokubacteria bacterium. Classification (GTDB taxonomy): domain Bacteria; phylum Methylomirabilota; class Methylomirabilia; order Rokubacteriales; family CSP1-6; genus CAVWFS01. Next base: position 14,962 of record CAWKCA010000003.1, on the reverse strand, counting down.
CACCGTGACCCCGATGAGCTGGTCCCGCGCGGTGCCATACAGGTGTCGCCGCGGCCCCGAAGCGTTCGCGGCAATGACGCCGCCCAGGGTCGCGCGGTCCGCGTCAGGCGGATCGAGCGAGAGCCACTGGCCCCGCTCTCGCAGCGCGTCCTGAAAGCGCGCGAACGTCATGCCGGCCTGGACGGTGGCCGTGAGGTCACCCGGCTCGTGCTCGACGAGCCGATCCAGCCGGCCCAGACCGAGGACAATCCCCATCCTGGCTGGCGGCGTTCCGACGGTTGCCGCCGTGCCCCCTCCCCACGGGATCAGCGAGACCCCGCTTTCCGCGGCGAGGGCCACCACGCCCCGCACCTCGTCGACGGACCCGGGAAACACTGCCGCGTCGGGCGTCCGTCCCTCGATCACGTACGGGGACAGCTCGATCCCGGTGAGGACGTGCGGAGGAGCCGACGAGGGCACGGAGCTTGTCGAGAACCGCGGGCTGCATCGGAGCCACCAGCCCGCGCCTAAAAGCGCTGGGCCAGGCCCTTCTCCTCGATGGCGTGAGGCCGGTAGGCCACGGGCCCGACCTCGACGCAGGACTTCTTCGTGGGGAACACCTTGCCCGGGTTGCAGAGCCCCCCGGGGTTGAACGCGTCCTTGAGCCGCTGCATCAGGTCCAGATCAGCCGTGGAGAAGATGAACGGCATGAAGTCGGCCTTCTCGAGGCCGATGCCGTGCTCTCCCGAAATCGAGCCACCCACCTCGGCGCACACCCGCATGATCTCCGCGCCGGCGGCCACCACCCGCTCCTCCTCGCCGGGCCGGCGCGGATCGTAGAGGATGTTGGGATGGAGGTTGCCGTCGCCGGCGTGAAAGACGTTGCCCACGCGCAGCCCGTGCTCGGCCACGATCTCGTTGACGCGCCGGAGCACGTAGGGAAGCTTCGTGCGCGGGATGACGCCGTCCATCACCATGTAGGCGGGTGAGATGCGGCCATACGCGCCGAAGGCGGACTTGCGCCCTTTCCAGAGGAGCTGGCGCTCGGCTTCGTCCCGCGCCGTGCGGATCTCGCGGGCGCCGACGTCACGGCAGGCCTGCACGATTCGCTCGGCCTGCGCCTCCATGCCCACCGCGAGTCCGTCCAGCTCGATCAGGAGGGCCGCCGCCGCATCGCGCGGATAGCCGCACTGGAAGGCGTCTTCCACCGCCTGGATCGTGAGGTGGTCGATCATCTCCATGGCGGCGGGGACGAGGCCCCGCCCGATGATGGCGGACACGGCCGCGGACGCCTGGTCGACCACGTCGAAGACGGCCAGAACGGTCTTGACGGCCTGGGGCTTCTTGAGGATGCGGACGACGATGGTCGTGGCGATGCCGAAGGTGCCCTCGGAGCCGACGAAGACGCCGGCGAGATCGTAGCCGGGCGCCTCCCGTGTCTTCCCTCCCAGCCACACCACCTCGCCGTCCGGCATGACGACTTCCAGACCCAGGACGTGGTTGGTGGTGACGCCGTACTTGAGGGTGTGCGGCCCGCCCGAGTTGTTGGCGATGTTGCCGCCGATCGTGCACGCCTGCTGGCTCGAGGGGTCCGGCGCGTAGTAGTACCCACGGGGGCCGACCGCCCACGACAGGTGCAGGTTGACGAGCCCCGGCTGCACCACCGCGATCTGGTTGTCGTAGTCGACTTCCAGCACGCGGTTCATCCGCATCAACGAGATGACGATCCCGCCCTCCGCGGGGAGGCATCCGCCGGAGAGGCCCGTCCCCGCGCCGCGAGCCACGAACGGAAGGCTCTCGCGGTTGGCCAGCTTGACGATTGCTGCGACCTGGGCGGTCTCCTGAGGGAATACGACGAAGTCGGCGAGCGCCCGGAAGAGGGTGAGGCCGTCGGACTCGTAAGTCAGCAGCTCGTCGAGGTCGGTGAGAACGCCGTCGGCGCCCACGATGACCTCGATCTCTCGCCGGAGGGTGCTCTTGCGGCTCTCCGTCAAGGTCGCCATGTGCCCGAAGTATACCCCGTCGTCGCGCGAAGGCTGGGGGGAAAGCTGGGCTACCCTACTCGGAACTGACATCTCCCGTGCGGGAGGGCACGATGCGTGAGTACTTGAAGAAGGCAGCACCGAAGCCGCCGGAGTCGGACGAGGCGGTCCGCCGGACCGTCGCCGAGATCATCGCCGCCGTACGCCAGGAGGGCGACGCCGCCGTGCGGCGCTACTCCGAGAAGCTCGACCACTGGTCGCCGGCGAGCTTCAAGCTGTCACCGGTGCAGATCGAGCGCGCCATGGCCCGGGTGTCGGCCGAAGACGGAAAGACCATCGAGTATTGCCGCGATCAGATCGCCGCGTTTGCCCGGCGGCAGCGCGAGAGCATCGGCGAGTTCGAGGTCGAACAGCAGGATGGCGTGATCCTGGGCCAGCGCCTCATTCCGGTCGATTCGGTGGGCGCCTATGTGCCCGGCGGTCGGTACCCGCTGGTGGCCTCCGCGCTGATGAGCATCACGACGGCCAAGGTCGCCGGGGTTCGGCGGGTGATCGCGTGCTCCCCGCCGAGCCCGGTGGGCGGGCGCCGGCGAAGAGCGCGGGATCTATCCGGCCACGCTCTACGCGATGATCGCGGCGGGCGCCGACGAGGTGTTCTGCGTGGGCGGGGTGCAGGCCATGGCGGCCATGGCCTGCGGCACCGAGACGATCCCGGGCGCCGACATGGTGGTCGGCCCCGGCAACCAGTACGTGGCCGAGGCCAAGCGGCAGATCTTCGGCGCCGTCGGCATCGACCTCCTGGCCGGCCCGACCGAGATCCTGATCGTGGCCGACGACAGCGCTGATCCGATCGTCGTGGCCTGCGATCTGCTGGGCCAGGCCGAGCATGGCCCGACCTCGCCCGCCATCCTGGTCACCACCTCGCGCGCGCTGGGCGAAACGGTGACGCGCGAGGTCGAGCGCCAGCTCCCCACCCTGGGCACCCAGGAGGTGGCGCGCCAGGCCTGGGAGGCCAACGGCGAGGTCATCCTCGTGGACTCCGACGAGGAGGCCGCGCGGGTGGCCGACGAGTACGCGCCCGAGCACCTCGAGGTCCAGACCCGGCGGGATGACTGGTATCGACAGCGGCTGCGGAACTACGGCTCGCTCTTCGTGGGCGAAGAGGCCACCGTGGCGTACTCCGACAAGACCGTGGGGCCGAACCACATCCTGCCCACGGGGCGCGCCGCCCGCTACACCGGTGGGCTCTGGGTGGGTAAGTTCATCAAGACGGTGACCTACCAGCGGCTCACGCGCCCGGCGAGCGCGCGCGTGGCCCCCATCGTGGCCCGCATCTGCGAGATCGAGGGGATGCTGGCGCACAAGGCCACGGCGGACCTGCGCGAGCGGCGCTATCGGTAGAGATGGGGGGCCTCGAAAGGGCCCCCCAAGCCCCCCACGCTCGTCACGCCCCGGGGAACCCGGGGCGCTCCTCGATTCACCGCGAGCTCGGGCGGCCCGACACTGCTCCCCGCCCCCACGCTCGTCACGCCCCGGGAACCCGGGGCGCTCCTCGATTCACCGCGAGCTCGCGCGGCCTGACCCTGCTCTGCGCCCCCCGCCTCGATTACTGCGGCGGGGGCAGGAGCGGCGCCGGGTCAGCGGGGCGGCACGCGCCAGAGGAAAACGAGATGGTCGCGATTGTCGAAGTCGACGGTCGCCGTCTGCTCGGGTGGCCAGTCGCCCAGGTCATAGTCGTGCGAGACGATGCGCGCGCCTGGTCGTAGCTCGCGCTGGAGCTTGGGCCGGAGTCTCAGATTCACGTCAGGGCTCAAGTAGATCGCCACCACGGTCGCCTGGCTGATGTCGGCGGTGAACAGATCCTGCTCGACGAAGGTGACCCGATCGGCCACCCCTGCCGTGACGGCGTTCGCGCGCGCCTTGCGGATCAGCTCCGGGTCGATATCCACGCCCACGCCGCGGGCCCCGAACTCCCGGGCCGCCATGATGACGATGCGCCCGTCGCCAGACCCGAGGTCATAGACGACGTCGTCGCGGCCGACACCGGCCATCTGCAACATCCGCCGCGCGACGACGACATCGCTGGGCACCCAGATCACATCGATCTTCGGCCCGGTGCTCATGGTGGTCTGCGGGCTCCGGGCCGTGGTTCCGCATCCGGCGACGAGGGCGATGACCACCACGACGATCAGATGATGCACAGGTCTCATTGCGTTCCCTTTCGTGTCCAACTCACCCCCACAGTCGCTTCGCCAGGAGCATAGGTTCGGGGCCCCACGTCCTACCGTTCGGGCCGGCGCGCCTCCGGGGTGGTGCTGGAGCGGCGGAGATCGAGCATCTCGGGCAGGCTCGGCGACTGTTGAGAGAACTCGAGGTTGGTGATGGTGGTCATGCGATGCACGATGAGGCGGATCCGCTCGATGGCGTCAAGCGTGGGGCGGATGCGGTCGCTCACCGCCGGGTCAACCTGCTGGGAGATGATCTCGACGTTCCCCATGATGATGGCTAGCGGATTGTTGATCTCATGGGCTGCGGCGCTGGCCAGCCGCGCCACGGAGCGCAGGGTTTCCTCGCGCCGCTCCGCTTCCTCGGCCCGCTTGCGCTCGGTGATGTCCTCGTGGGCCACCACCACCCGGCCCCGCCCGTCGCCCTCGAAGCGCGTGACCCGCACCGCGAACCAGCGAGGCTCACCGCCGCGCGACTGCGGAAACTCTCCGAGGAACTCCCGGCACGCCTTGCCGAACACCTCCCCCATGCCGAGCGCGATGGCGGCCCTCTCGCCTCCGCCTTCCGCCGTCCACACGTCGAGGTATTTCGTCCCCACGGCGCCCGGGCCCTCGACACCGCCGGGGCGGAAGAACCGGTGCCAGGCCGCGTTCTCGGCGACGATGATGCCCTCGCAGTCGACGATGGCGATCGGCACGCTCAGCGAGTCGAGGGTGGGCTGGAGAAATTCCTTCGGCCGGGTGAGCACGTCCTTGGCCATCCGGCCGACGGCGTTGAGCCCCGTGATCAAGACACCCACGAGCCCGAACACGCCGAGCCTGATGACGTGCTGGTATCCGGGCTCGAGCACGTGGAGAGGCCGCAGGAATAGCAACTCCAGCGCGAGCGCCGAGAGCACCGTGGCGGCCAGGCCTGGACCGAGTCCGCCCGCCGACGCGCTCACCATGATGGCCGCGAAGAACAGGGCCCCCGGTAGGGGCTTGACGACCGGCCACAGGCCAGCGGTCAAGAGGGCGGCGGCGGACACGGTGGCCACGACCATTACGTAGAGAAGGACGGGCCCGTATGGGCGGCGGTCGACGTGCCACGCACGCCGCGGCGTGAGCGCTGCCGCCACCAAGGGCAGATCAGGCTTGAGTTGGCTGACCATGGGAAACGCCCGGGAGAATACCGAGAGAGCGGGAGCGACGCAATCGCCAACGTGGCCAGCCATCCACCACCACCACCGGTCAGAGGACGGCTCTTGCATCCAACCGGCTGAATCTAAAGCGTTCCCATCTGGAATCTCGTTTGCACTCTGTGATGGACATGACAGAGGAGGCTCCAGTGCTCACGCTACCGAAGTCGACGACGTGGCTCGACGTTTTTCCCGGACTCTCCGGCGACGTCATCGCCAAGCTCCGGGCCCGGGGGATCCGCTCGGTGGCGGGCGCCGTGCGCGCCGCCAAGCTGGCGCCTGAGCGGAGTGTCCCGATCACTCACGCGATTCCCCGCATGCAACTCGACACCGTGCTGGATCGTGAGGCTGCTCACCTGTTCCTCATGCTCCAGCTCGCCGCCGACATGCCGTCCGCTCCGGCGACGTCGCGCAGGACTCGCCGGCGCCCCTCGGACTGCTGAACTGAGAGCATGGGGGGCCTCGAAGGGCCCCCCATGCCCCCCAACGCTCGTCGCGTCCCGGGGACCCCGGGACGCTCCTCGATTCGCCTACAGGCTCTCACCGCAGAACCTGGCCCGGCTTGACGCCGGGCCGGAACCCGTCGATAGTCCTCCGTGGTTCCTGGCGCAGCCCTCAGCGAGGAGGACATACATGGATCGGCGGTTCCGGCAACTGGCAGAACAGCTCGACGCGGGCCTGATCGCCCGGCGCGAGTTTCTTCGTAAGTCTGCGGTCATCACCGGTGGGACGGCGGTTGGTCTGGGCACGCTCCGCAAGATGGCCCACGCGCAGAGCGGCACCAAGCTGCGCGTCTGGCTCTTCAAGTCCTTCGTCACCGCGAGCAACGATGTTCTCGCCAAGCAGATCGAGGCGTGGGGGGCTGAGCGGAAGGTCCAGGTCGAGATGGACTGGGCCACCTTCGGCGACCGCGAGCAGAAGTTCGTCGCGGCCATCGAGGCGGGCAACCCTCCCGATATGGCCGAGATGAACGCCCTGGGCCCCATGCGCTACAAGGCCGCCCTCCGGGACGTCTCCGCGCTGGGCAAGGACATCGCGAACGCGCGGGGCGGATTGCTCCCCCACGCCGAAAAGTACGTGGTGATCGGCGGGCAGTACTTCGCCGTCGCCCGGCAGACATGGCCGGGCGGATTCTTCGTCCGCAAGGACATCCTGGACGCGAAGGGGGTCAAGCTCCCCAAGGTCTACGACCCCGACGTGGTCGAGATGGCCAAGAAGTGCCAGGACCCGGCGCAGGACCTGTGGGGCTTCGGCCAGACCCTGAACCGGTCCGACGACGGCAACGGCTTCATGCAGAACATCCTGTGGAACTACGGCGGGAGCACGTGGGACAAGGACGGCAAGCCCGCCCTGGGCACCACCTTCCTCAAGCAGAATCTCGCCGCCCTCCAGTTCGCCGTGGACACCATCCAGAAGTACAAGATCCAGCCGCCCGGCGTCATGGGCTGGACCGACGTCCACAACAACGAGGCCTTCATGGCCGGCAAGCTGGTGAGCACCAACAACGGCGCCAGCCTCTACTACGCCATGGTGTCCAAGAAGCACCCGCTGGCGGACAAGACGCAGGTGATCCTCACCCCGGGTGGCCCGGCCGGCTCGTTCCTCGCGGCGGGCTGCTACAACTGGGGGATCTTCAAGCAGAGCAAGAACGACGGAGCTCTGCGAGGACCTGATCCGCTGGGTCGAGGACGAGAAGCGCTTCGACGAGTACATGAAGGTCTCGATCGGGCAGGCCGGGCCCGTCTACAAGCTGCGCGCCGAGAACCCGTACTGGAAGAGCGACCCCAACATCCAGGGCATGCTCCAGAACGTCCTCCGCGGCGTGTGGCCGGGCTATCCCGGGCCGATCACGCCCGGCCGCCATCGAGGTGCAGGCGCAGTACATCCTGTGCGACATGGCCGGCCGTGTGGTGACGGCAGGTCTGTCACCCGAGGCAGCCCTCAAGGAAGCCCACAAGAGGGTGGAGGACATCTACAAGATCCGCAGTCGCGCGTAGCGGAGCCGGCGGCGTATGGCCACCCCGGCCGCACGGCTCCGCACGGACGTCGCCGTCCCGCCGCGCACGGGCGCGGTCGGGCTCAGGCACGTGCTGGGGTCCGACTACCGCCTGGGCTTCCTCTTCGTGGCGCCCATGGTGGTGCTGGTCCTGGCCCTCGTGGCCTATCCCTTCTGCTACGCCGTCTACCTCAGCCTGACCCAGAAGTTCGTGGGCATGCCACCCGTGTTCGTCGGCTTCGAGAACTACATCCGCCTGGCCAGCGACGGCTTCTTCCAGCGGGCGGTGGTGAACTCGTTCGTCTTCACGTTCGGGTCGGTGGCGGTCAAGCTGGTCCTCGGCATGGTGATGGCGCTGGTCCTGATGTCGCGCATCCGCTACCGGAGCCTCTTCACCGGGCGTCCTCCTCATCCCGTGGGTGGCCCCCACCGTCGTCTCGGCGCTGAACTTCCTCTGGATCTACGACGGCAGCCTGGGCGTCCTGAACTATCTACTCGTGAAGGTCTTTCGAATTCTGCCGCAGGGCGTGGGCTGGCTCAGCGAGCCGGGGACGGCCATGGCCTCCGTCATCTTCGTCAACGTCTGGCGGGGCTTCCCGTTCTTCGGCATCTCCCTGCTGGCCGGCATGAAGGCCATCTCCGCCGACATGTACGAGGCGGCGGCGGTGGACGGCGCCAACGCCGTCCAGCGCTTCCGCCACGTGACCCTGCCCGGAGTGCGCAACATCCTGATCATCGTGACCCTGCTCTCCACGATCTGGACCTTCAACGACTTCGCGATCATCTACATCCTCACCAAGGGCGGCCCTGGGGGCGCCACGCAGGTTCTGCCCGTCTTCACCTACGAGATGGCCTTCGGCGCCCAGCGCCTCGGCGAAGCCATCGCCGTCGCCCTCTACATGCTGCCGGGGCTGGCCGTGGTCATCATCGTCCTCGCCCGCTACATGCGACGAGGTCAGGCGCGATGAGCAGGACGGCCATCGAGCGGCTGCAGACCCTGGGGTCCTACGGAATCCTCAGCCTTCTGCTCCTCCTCGTGCTGTTCCCCTTCTACTGGATGACGATCACCTCGTTCAAGAGCGAGGACCAGATGCGGAGCCTCGTCTCCATGTTCTGGCCCTCGCCCGTCGTGCTCGAGAACTACTACCAGCTCCTCACGCGGACGGATTTCACCGTCTGGTTCCGCAACAGCGCCGTGGTGGCGGTCTCGAGCACGCTCCTGGCCACGGCCATCGGCACCATCGGCGCCTACGCCCTCGCGCGGCTCCGCTTCATGGGGCGCGCCTTCATGTCGAGCGCGGTGCTCATCACCTACCTGGTGCCTCCGTCGATCCTCTTCATCCCTCTCTACGCGCAGATCCGCATGCTCGGCCTGTCCGACAGCCTGGCCGGTCTCATCGCAGCCTATCCAAGCTTCACCGTGCCCTTCGTCACCTGGCTGCTGATGGGCTACTTCGAGTCGATCCCCGTCGAGCTGGAGGAAGCGGCGATGATCGACGGCGCCACGCGTTTCGGTGCCTTCCGCCGGGTGATCTTGCCGCTGGCGGCGCCAGGCCTGCTGGCCGCGGGGCTCTACGCCTTCACCCAGGCCTGGAACGAGTTCCTCTACGCGCTCGTCTTCATCACCGACGTCAAGCAGCGCACCTTGCCGGTGGGGCTCTCGAGCTTCATCACCGGGGACGTCTATGGGTGGGGCTACCTGATGGCCGGGGCCGTGCTGACCACCCTGCCCGTCATTGCCGTCTACATCTACCTCCAGAAGTACATGGTCGAGGGCCTCACCGCGGGGGGCGTGAAAGGGTAGCTCCGCAGTCGCGTACTCCAATTGCCCGTCACGCAGCGGGGGGGAACGGCTAACCCGTGATCTTCCCGAGCAAGGCCCCGTAGACCACGTGAGCGAGAAGCGCCGCCACGACGGTAGGGCTACCGCCGGCATTCGCGCTGAAGAAGCCCACCCCCATCATGGGCATGACCAGGGCCTCGAGAACGAGCCACAGGACCAGACCCCAGATCGTGCCCCGGACCCAGGCCGGTCCGGGAAGAACCTGCGACACGACGAGGGCGTAGATGAGCGGGAAGATGACGATACCGTTGACGAGATGGACCAGCATGCCCACGAACCAGGGCACTCCCAGCCCATGCGCGAGCATGGCCGCGACGTCCATGGAATGCCCCAGCATGATCGGGGCGAGGAAGTAGATCATGAGGGTCATCACGATGGTGGCGACAACTCCCCCCAGTATGGCTCGGCCCGTCGCTGAATTCATGGCACGGCTCCTCAAGGGTCAGGGGACCCGATGGTGTGGTCATCGGCCGTCCGCCCGCTTCTCAGAGAGAGAGCCATCGTCATTGGCGAGGCCTCTCCGCCCTGGTTCGAGCGGCCTCCGAGACTCGCCCTGGCTCGCCGATAACCCATCCGTAGGGGCGCGTGCACCGCACGGCCATCGATGGCCCTGAGAGCGAACGCCGTCCAGGGAGTGTGAATCATGAGTCCATTGAGCAACGGAATCGAGCCGATGACCAGGGCATTCCTCGAGTCGATCAATGCCCAGAAGGGTCCGGCAATCTACGAGATCCCCGTCGAAGCAGGGCGGGCCGAAGGGCGCCGTCGCGATCCGGATCCTGCGACCGAAGGGCGCCGGTCAGCCGTTGCCAGCCGTGGTGTACACCCACGGCGCCGGATGGGTGTTCGGCGACAAGGACATCTACGATCGACTCCTTCGGGATCTGGCCCACGGAGCGAAGGCCGCGGTGGTCATGGTCGACTTCACGCGTTCTCCCGAGGCGCGATATCCGGTGGCCATCGAGGAGTCGTACGCGGTCGTGAAGTACGTTGCGGAGAACGGCAAGACACTCGGTCTCGATCCGTCACGGCTGGCGGTCGCGGGCGACAGTGTCGGCGGCAACATGACCGCGGCGGTGACGATGCTGGCCAAGGAGCGGCGCGCTCCCAAGATCGGGCTCCAAGTTCTCTTCTATCCAGTGACCGATGCCCGTTTCGACACCCCGTCGTATCAGCAGTTTCCCACCGGGCACTTTCTCACTCGCGAAGCCATGAAATGGTTCTGGAACCAGTATCTGCCAGACGAGGCCGCCCGAAAGCAGCCGACGGCATCGCCCCTGCAGGCCACCGTCGAGCAGCTCAAGGGGCTACCCCCGGCCCTCGTGATCAACGGCGAGTTCGATGTGCTGCGCGATGAAGGCGAAGCGTATGCCCACAAGCTGATCGAGGCGGGAGCCCGCAGACTCCGCGACCATGGCTGGGTCGTCCTGCTCGTCGACAGCTTCGGACCGCGCGGTGTCCGAGAGATCTGCACGTCCAGGACCCGCCCCGTCGAACCCGGTCGCGAGCGCGCCCGCGACGCCTACGGCGCTCTCGTCTACCTGCCGCAGCAACGCTTCGTGCGCGCGGATCGGATTGCTCTCTTCGGATGGTCGAACGGAGGCAGCACCGTGTTGTGGGCGATCGCGACCGGCGGTCCCCGCCCGGCGGGGCTGGCGCACGACTTTCGGGCCGCGGTGGCCTTCTACCCCGGGTGCCGCGCCGCGCTCGCGTCGGGCTCATGGGCGACGCGCATTCCGCTCCTGATGCTGGTCGGCGAGAAGGACGACTGGACGCCGGCCGGCCCCTGCGTGGACCTCGCCGAGGGTGCGAAGCGCGCGGGTGAGCCCCTCGAGATCGTCACCTATCCGGGCGCCTTCCACTACTTCGACGCGCCCGACGTGCCGCTCCGCGTGCGCCAGAACATCGCCAGCACCAAGAGCGGCACCGCCACCATCGGGACTGATCCAGCGGCGCGCGCCGATGCCATCCAGCGCGTGCCGGCCTACCTGGCCGCGCGTCTGGCGCCCTGACCATACGCCGCCGCTGCCGGCGTTTCCCAGAGCCTGGGAGATCGGCCGGACCCCTGTTGGGAGTGTCCCGACCTCAGCGTAGAGCCCGTGAACGAATGAGCACGCGTGTTGTCGTCACCGCGTTCGAGCGCGGGCTTGGCCCGCGCAATCCGTGTCGCACCACGCGCGGATGGGAAGGTTTGGAGGGGGTCACTCAAAACCTTGCCCCCAGCGATCGCCGAACGCCACCTCCCCCATGGGCCGGCGTGGCGGGCGGCCGAACTTCCCGAGCGGGTAGCCGAGGGGGACGACGGCAGCGGTCTCGACCTCCGGCGGGATGCCGAGCAGCGCCTTGAGCTGCCCGTCGCGGTAGCGATGGATGGTCGTGATGCAGCTCCCGATGCCGAGGGCGCGTGCCGCCAGCATGAGATTTTGAATGGCCGGATAGATGGAGGCGCCGGTGGTCAGGGTGGGACTGGCGCCGTCGGTGGCGATGCAGGCCACGACGAGCGCCGGCGCCTCGCCGAGGTGCTCGGACAGGTGACGGGCCGAGGCCAGCATCTTGCCTTCGCGGCTGTCTGGAGGGGCCTTCGACACGCCGCTGTAGTACGGCGTCTTCATCAGCTCTCCCCAGCACTCGCGATAGAGATCGCCGACCTTCGCCCGGGTGGCCGCGGCGCGGATCACGACGAAGCTCCAGCCCTGGCGATTTCCGCCGCTTGGCGCGCAGAGGGCGGCGTCCATGATCTGGCGGAGCGCCACCTCGGGGATCGGATCGGGCTTGAGTCGCCGGATGGATCGCTGCGTAGTCGCGACGTCGAAGAACTCCATGCGCTCCCTCCCGGCGGAAGCGTAGCACCGGCGCGGGTCGCGACCGAATCGCGATCAGAGGGCCGTGCGAAACGTCAGATTGATACGGCAACGACCGGTCAGCGGGTCGTCGCCATCGGCGAGAGGCTCGACGCCGTGGAAGGCAAGCCGCGCGGGGCCACCCAGACTGCAATGTCGCCGCTCTCGAGCCGGACCTTGCGTGGCCGGTGGCGCCGGCGCAATCCGCCGAACAGGAACACCGCCGGCAGCCCGAGCGAGACCGACACGATGGGTGCGCCGAAGTCCCGCTCGTTCCTGTCCTGATGAAGCGAAAGCCGCGCCGCGGGCTCGTAGCGGTTGATGAGGCACGCGTCGGGCTCGAAGCCAGGGAATCCCGCGGCCGCCGCCGCGCGGGCGGCCAGGCTTCGAAATGCCGCGGGCATGGGAGGCCAGGGGCGGCCCGTCATCGGGTCGATCGGATCGTAGCGATAGCCGCTCCGATCCGTCACCCAGCCGGCGCGACCGCAATTGCTCATCGCCACCGACATGCGAGATCCGCCCGGAGTCACCATGTGGCGGAACAGAGCCTCCGCCAGGACGGCTTGCAGCGTCTCCATCAAGGTCACGGCCTCGGGTCTGGCAAACCCCCTCAGCACGGTTGCGCCTTCGGCGAGTGTCTCCGCGCTCTCGTCAGAAGGACGCAGGCCGTCGAACAGATCGCCCAGAGCCGCGCCGCCCCTCCGACTCATTGGGCGTCGTGAAAGATGACGCCGAGGGTGTGGCGCTGATCGGACCGTACCCGGTGCCGAAGTCGGCTCATTTGCCGAGTCGCTGCTCGCGCCAGTTCCGCATTGCCTCGGTGTGCTCCGGGTAGTGGCTGTACGTATCGAGCCGCAGGCGGCGACGGAAGCGCGTGTCGCCCGTGAATTGCGCGTCGGGCGTGTGCTGGACGAAGTCGATGAGACGGCCGTGAGTGTCGTCCAGTTGCCTCAGCACTTCGGAGAGCGAAAGGCCGCGCTTCTCCTCGGTCATTTTGGCGTTGAAGGCGTCGATGCCACCATACCTCACGTACCGCGGCGGGCGGCCTCCCGCGATGATGAGCGGCAGGTACTTCAGCGCCTCCCCTTCCCACGTGGTCACGTGCGCGAGGATGTCCTTCACCGACCAGTCACCCGTCACGCCAGGCTCAGCCAGCTGCGAGTCTGACAATCCCGCGTAGGATTCCTTGAGGGCTGTCCACGCCTTGTCGAGCCTTCTCAGGAGCCGCTGTCTATCCACGGTTGACCGTCGAACGACGAGCGAGCGAGCGGGATAGATATTGGCGTGAGCCCGGCACGGCGATGCAGGTTTGCCGCCCCGGGTACGGCTCACTGAGCATCGTGAAAGATGATGCCGAGGGTGTGGCGCCGGCCGGAGCGCACCCGGCTCACGCCGTGGCGCAGGGTGACGCGATAGCTGCCGCGGGTGCCTCGCACCGGCCGGTGGCGTACCGGGAAGATCACCCCGTCCCCCTGGCCGAGCGGCACCACGTCGGCGCGCGATTGCATGCGGGGCCGCTGCTCCGTGAGCACGAATTCGCCTCCCGTGAAGTCCTGTTCCGGCACCGAGAGCAGGAAGGTCGCCTGCAGCGGGAAGAGATGCTCACCGTAGACGTCCTGGTGCAGGCAGTTGTAGTCGCCCGCGCCATAGCGCAGGAGGAGCGGGGTCGGCTTGGTTTGCCCGGCGCGATGGCAGCGGTCGAGAAAGGCCGCGTGATCGTCGGGATAGCGCACGGCGATGCCCAGGGCGTCGTTCCAGCGGTTGGCGAGGCCGGCGAGCTGCGGATAGAGGGCCGTGCGGAGGCGGCGACCACTCGGGCAGAGGGTAAGCGAAGTATTTGTACTCGCCGCGCCCGAAGCCGTGGCGCGCCATCACGATCCGGCTGCGGAACCGCTCGTCGCCGTCATAGATCGGGCCAGCGCTGCGCACTCTCCGGCGCGAGCACCGCGTCGATGACGGCGCAGCCTGCGCGTCGAGGTCGCGCAGCGATGTCTCGCCAATCGAGCGCCGCGATCCGCTCGGCCGATGCCGGCGCCAGACGCGACCGGCATGGCGGGCGCCGGGTGGCGGTCATGAGGCCGCCTCGCGGTCGAGCAGCACCCGCTTGCGCTCCACGCCCCAGCGGTATCCGGAGAGCTCCCGTCATGGCGCACGACGCGATGGCAGGGGATGGCGACGGCGATGGCATTTGACGCACACGCCTGCGCCACCGCGCGAACGGCTTTCGGCGCGCCGATGCGCTGGGCGATCTCGGTGTAGCTCGCCGTCGAACCCGGCGGGGATCGCGCGCAGCGCCTGCCAGACGCGCTGCTGGAAGGCCGTGCCGCGCACGTCGAGGGGCAGATCGAGCCCGAGCGCCGGCGCCTCGACGAAGCCGACCACCTTGGCCACGATTTGCTCGAAGTCTTGTCGCCGCCGAGCAGCTGGCCCTGGGGAAGCGGTCCTGGAGATCGCGCACCAGCGCCTCGGGATCGTCGCCGAGCAGGATCGCGCAGACGCCCTTGTCGGTAGCGGCGACCAGGATCGAGCCCAGCGAGCATTCGCCGACGGCGAAGCGGATCGATGCGCCGAGTGCCGCCGGAGCGAAAGTCCGTGGGTGTCATGCCCAGTACCTCCGAGGACGTCGCGTAGAAACGGCCATTGGAATTGAACCCGGCGTCATAGATCGCTTCCGTCACTGTGTCACTCCGCGATAACTCGTCGCGCACCCGCTGCGCGCGGTGGGCCGCCGCGTATGCCTTCGGCGTGACGCCGGTGATGGCCTTGAAGACGCGATGGAAGTGGATAACGGCTCATGCCAGCCGCTCGGCGAGCGCTTCGAGGTTCGGCATGCTCCTCGGCAGTCTCGATCAGACGGCACGCCTTCGCCACCGCCGCGGCGTGCTGTTCGGCGAGCGCACGCTCGTGGGGTCGGCACCG
>CAWKCA010000002.1:0-68169 GCA_963848005.1 uncultured Candidatus Rokubacteria bacterium | reverse complement strand
GCGAGTGCCGGTTCACCCTGGCCGGGGTGACCGATGCGCGGTTCGACACCCCGTCGTATCAGCAGTTTCCCACCGGGCATTTCCTCACCCGAGAAGCCATGAAATGGTTCTGGAACCAGTACCTGCAGGACGAGACCGCCCGAAGCCGGCGGTGCGGTTTCATGGGACTATCCACGACTTCGTGTTGCTGAACGCCATCACGACGACCGCGGCCGCCCGCGGGGCCATCGCGCTCGCGCGTGACCATCTGCAACGATTCTTCGCCGGGTGAGGAGTACGCGCTCGCGCCGATCGTTGGGAGCCTTCCCGGCGCACACACTCGGGGTGGCCCGCTCCCTCTGAGCCCCGGGGGCATATAATCGCCCGCGGCGAGATGGCATCGACCACGCGGACGCTCGAGGGAAAGGTCGCGGTCGTGACCGGCGCGGCGACGGGGATCGGCCGCGCGACGGCACGGCTCTTCGCCGGTGCCGGTGCACGCCTGACCCTGGCCGACGTTCGGGGACCGGAGCTCGAGGCAACGGTTGCCGAGGTGCGGGCGGCCGGCGGTGAAGCTTCCGCGGTCATCGCCGATCTCGCTCGCCCGGAAGACTGCGCCGCGGTGGTGCACGCGGCCGTGCGCGCCCATGGGCGCCTCGACGTCGTCTTCAACAATGCCGGCGTGGGCACCATGGTCGTGGGCGGAACGGTGGAGACGATCCCACTCGAGCGGTGGGACCTCGCCCAGGACGTGAACGTGCGGGCGATCTATCTCGTCAGCCGGGCGGCGGTGCCCCATCTCCGCGCCGCCGGCGGTGGGTCCATCGTCAACACAGCGTCGGTCGCCGCGTTCCGGGGCTCGCGCGCGCGGCCGAGCCACGCGTATGCCGCCTCCAAGGGCGCCGTCCTCGCGCTCACCCGCGCCATGGCGGCCAGCTACGGGGCTGACGGCATCCGCGTGAACGCGATCTGCCCGGGGACGATCCGCACCCGCCTGACCGCCGACATCATCGCAGGTGAAGAACGCGCCGCCGCGGAGGGCCGGGGCATCCCGCTCGGGCGCGTGGGCGAGCCCGAGGACATCGCGCGCTGCGCGCTCTTCCTCGCCTCGGACGACGCCGCCTGGATCACCGGCATCGAGATCGTCGTCGACGGAGGAGCGCGCGCGGCATCGATCTGATGGTTCGCGCCCCGGGATCGATCGCCTCAGCCCCGATCCCGGGGCCAAGGGGGATCATGCGATGCCTGGCGATCGCGAGACGTAACCGACGAGGGGGGCAGCCTCCACCGAGACTGCAGATGATCATCTGGACACCGTGCTCGGCGTGATTTTCATTGTGACCGTGTGGAAGGAACTGGTCATGCCGCAGTTCAGCGGCGAGGTGCTGGCGCTGATGGGCGTCAGCGCCGGCACGTACGTCGGGTTCAAGCTTCCGGCAGAGAAGCCGAAGTAGCTGAGGCCCCGCAGGAAGGCCGATTGGGACGCTGCGCGCCCGAGGGCGCTACCGAATCGCGCTCAGAGCGCCTTGCGAAACGTCAGGTTGATGCGGTAACGGCCGGTCAGAGGGTCGTCGCCATCGGCGAGGGCTGCGACGCCGTGGAACGCCAGCCGCGCGGGCCCGCCCCACACAACCACGTCGCCGCGCTCGAGCCGGACCTGGCGCGGCCGCTCGCGCCGGCGCAGGCCGCCGAACAGAAACACCGCCGGGAAGCCCGAGCGAGACGACACGATGGGCGCGTCGAAGTCGCGCTCGTTTCTGTCCTGGTGGAGCGAGAGCCGCGCGCCGGGCTCGTAGCGGTTGATCAGGCAGGCGTCGGGCTCGAAGCCGCGAAATCCGCCGGCCGCGGCCGCGCGGCCGGCCAGACGTCGAAAGGCAGCCGGCAGTGCGCGGCCAGGCGCGTCCGCTCTCCGGATCGTTCGGCATCGTAGCGATAGCCGCGTCCGATCCGTCACCCAGCCGGCGCGACCGCAATTGCGTCATCGCCACCGACATGCGAAAGCCGCCCGGCGTCACCATGTGGCGGAACGGCGCGGCGGCGACGACCGTTGCAGCGCCTCGCATCAGAGCTCGCGGCCTCGGGCCACGGCGAAGCCGCGCAGCACGCACCGCGCCCTCGGCGAGCGGCTCCACGCTCGTGCGGGGCTGCAGGTCGCCGAACAGATCGTCCGAGTCGCTGCCAGCGGCTCGCCTCATCGCGCGTCGTGAAAGATGATGCCGAGCGTGTGGCGCTGGCCGGAGCGCACGCGGCTCACGCCGTGGCGCAGGTTGACGCGATAGCTGCCGCGCGTGCCCTGCACCGGCCGGTGATGCACCGCGAAGATCACGCCGTCGCCCTGGCGCGAGCGGCACGACCTCGGCGCGCGACTGCATGCGCGGCCGCTGCTCGGTCATCACGAACTCGCCGCCCGTGAAGTCCCGCCCCGGCTCCGACAGCAGGACCGCCACCTGCAGCGGGAAGACATGCTCGCCGTAGAGGTCCTGGTGCAGGCAGTTGTAGTCGCCCGCGCCGTACCGCAGCAGGAGCGGCGTCGGCTGGGTCTGCCCGGCTGCGTGGCAGCGGTCGAGATAGGCTGCGTGCTCGTCGGGATAGCGCACGTCGATGCCCATCGCGTCGTTCCAGCGATTGGCGACGGCCGGCGAGCTGCGGATAGAGCGCCGTGCGCAGCGTCGGCGACCATCTCGGGCAGCGGATAGTCGAAGTACTTGTACTCGCCGCGCCCGAAGCCGTGGCGCGCCATCACGACCCGGCTGCGAAACAGCTCGTCGAGCGGCATAGAGCGGCGGCCAGCGCTGCGCACTCGTCCGGAGTGAGCACCGCGCTCGATGACGGCGCGGCCATCCGCATCGAGGTCGCGCCGCGACGCTCGCCAGTCGATCGCGGCGATCCGCTCGGCGATGCCGGGCGCGTGAGCACCGGAAGGGCGGGGCCGGATGGCGCCGATCACGCGGCCGCTTCGCGGTCGAGCAGCGCACGCTTGCGCTCCACGCCCCATCGATAGCCGGAGAGGCTGCCGTCGCTGCGCACGACGCGATGGCAGGGGATCGCCACCGCGATGCGCGTTCGCCGCACACGCGTGCGCCACCGCACGCACCGCCTTCGGCGCGCCGATGCGCTCGGCGATCTCGGTGTAGCTCGCCGTCGAGCCCGGCGGGAATCTCGCGCAGCGCCTGCCACACGCGCTGCTGGAAGGCCGTGCCGCGCACGTCGAGCGGCAGGTCGAGCCCGAGGCCGGGCGCCTCGACGAAGCCGACCACCTTGGCCACGCAGCTGCTCGAAGCTCCGCGTCGCCCCCGATCAGCCGCGCCCTGGGAAAGCGGTCCTGCAGGTCGCGCGACGAGCGCGCTCGGGCATCGTCGCCGAGCAGGATCGCGCAGACGCCTTTGTCGCTCGCGGCGACGAGGATCGAGCCCAGCGAGCATTCGCCGACGGCGAAGCGGATCGATGCGCCGAGGCCGCCGGAGCGAAAGTCCGTCGGCGTCATGCCCAGCACCGTCCGAGGACGTGGCATAGAAGCGGCCATTGGAGTTGAAGCCGGCGCCGTAGATCGCTTCCGTCACCGTCGTCGCTCCGCGACAGCTCGTCGCGGACCCGCCGCGCGCGATGCGCCGCCGCGTAGGCCTTCGGGGTGAGGCCGGTGCTGGTCTTGAAGACGCGATGGAAGTGGAACCGGCTCATGCCGGCCGCCTCGGCCAGCGCTGTCGAGGTTCGGCAGCTCCTCGGCCGTCTCGATCAGGCGGCACGCCTTCGCCACCGCCGCGGCGTGCTGTTCGGCGAGCGCACGGCTCGTCGGGTCGGCACCGCTGGCATGGCCGGAAGCCGGCCGCTTCCGCCTCCTGGCGCGTCGCGTGGAAGCGGACATTTTCGCGGCGCGCCGTTCGCGCCGCGCAGCCCGGCCGGCAGTAGACGCCGGTGGTACGGACGGAATAGTAGAAGATCCCGTCGGCGCGCCGGTCGCGGCGCACCACGGCGGCCCAGCGCTCGTCGTCGCTGGCAAACGTCGGCGCGTCCTGCTCGCTCGCGTCGTCATCGCTAGGCTCATGATAGTGCTCCTTTCGGCATTCGGCGCGCCCATGAGGCCCGCCTTGATCGATCTTCGGAGAAAACGCACTGGTGGGCACTCCGGGTCTTGCTCTCAAATCAGGACGACCCCGGGGAGCGAGCGGTCGGACGGAGCATGTCGGCGGGACCGACGGGCCGCGGGCGGGGCGATCGCCAGGCGTCTGGCCGCATGCCGGGGCCGTTCGGCCCGCACCTTTTGCGCCCGCGCGGATTCGACTAGACTGCGGCGGTGATGCGTGCCTGGGCCAGCGGCGTCGTGACGGCGCTCCTGCTCTGCGGGGGGCCGCCGGCCAGCCACGCACAGGTGTTTCTCTCCAGTGAGCCTCACCCGGAGTTCGCCATCGGGCCGCTGTTCATTGTCGGCACCATCCGGCCCGACCTCGGCCCGGTCGCCGTGCGCGTTTCCTGGAGCGTCACCCTCCCCCCCGGAGGCTCGCCCCGCGCTATCGGCGAGGCGCTCTATCTCCTGTGGCCGGGCGAAGTAGCCGAGGCCACGGCACCCGGACCGCCCGACCCCGCCCTCCGCCGTCACGTCGAGGAGCGGGGCTTCATCGTGATCAACGGCGGCCGGCTGGCCCTCGAATCGCGCGACCGCACGAAGCTGGGCACCTTGGCCCAGGGCACTCCCCTCCCGGAGATCGCGTCCTTCGTCACCTTCTACAAGACGGGGACGAACGCCGCACAGTCCGGGATCGGCACCTTCGTCAGAATTCCCTGGACGCCGCTCCTCGCCGATCCCGTCTCGCTGATGAGCTTCACCATGACGATCAAGGACATGATCGCGCCCAAGCCGGCGACGTGGATGGAGGAACTCTTCTGGGGCCGGCGCTACACGGTGAGCCTGAGCGCGGGGAGCGCCGGGTCGCTGGCTCTCTATTCCCTCTACTTCGACCAGCGCGACCGGGTGGTCCGCTTCGCGCGCGACTTCTCGCTGCTCCTCGCCGCGTTCACCGACGCCGATCATCTGAGAGTCGAGGAGATCAACCCGGCCTCGGCGACGCGGCGGCCCAGCCGCGTCCGCGCCGGCGGCGAGACCATCTCGCTGCCCCTCACCGCCGCCGAGGGCGCCGGGCCCCAGACGCTCAAGGTCCAGTTCAGCTATTTCAGGGGCCCCATCGCGTGGCGGCCGATCCTCGTCTCCCTCGTCCTGCTCATCATCGGCAACCTGATGGGGGCCTTCATGTTCGCCCAGGAAGTCCGCCGCTTCTTCCGCACGCGCTTCCATCTGGAGCGGCGGCAGAGGCGACGGCTCACCAGCCATGGCGCCGTCCCCACGGCCGAGGCGCTCGCCCGGATCGTGCCGGGGCGCACCACCCGTGACGAGGTGGTCCAGCTCTGCGGACCTCCCGTCGAGGAGCGCGAGCAACACCAGTCGACGACGGCGCGCGCTCTCATCTATCGCGGCGTCCAGCGGCTGCCGCACCGCCGCTTCCGCCTCGGCTCGCTGGCCACCGTCAGCCACTGGGACGAGGAGCACAGCGAGGTCGAGATCGCCCTGAACGACGAGCGCGTCACCGACGTGCAGACCCGCGTCCGGCGCTTCCGCCTGGCGTGAGGCCGTCGGCGACCCCGGCTGCTGCCGCGCGTCTCGAGGAGGGCGTCGCGCATCTGCTTGCCTTCCTCGACGTGGTTGGCCCGTACCGCGCCTAGCGTTTCTGCGGCTCGGCGGCCTGCTGTTGCTTCTGCTGTTCCGTGCGCCACCTGACCGTGGCCAGGTCTGGGCGGCCCTGACGGGCGCGCTTCAGCTCCGCGAAGTTCCCGTAGCGCAGCAGCCAGGACGTGTGCCGCCAGAGCGCGAGCGCATCCTCGTCCTTGGGCAGAGTGCTGATGACGGGACCGAAGATGGCCGGGCCGGCACCGCCATCGAGCGCCAGGGTGGGCACCCCGAAGCTCGAGTTCCCCGCGACGAGGGCCCGATGCTCGGCTATCACGGCGTCCCAGCTCGAGGGATCGGCCATGGCACCGTCGGCGATCGCGGGGGAGAGCCCCGCCTCGCGAACCGAGTCACGGACGGCGGCCGACCATGTCGTCGGGGGGCGGTGGTTGGTCCCAGAGGCGCTTCCCCAGCGCCGCGTAGAAGGGGCCGATGGCCTTGGAGCCCTCGCGCTCGCGAATCGCCAGCGCGGTGCGCAGCGCCGGTCCCGACCGCGCGTCCAGCTCGCGGGGATCCTTCCCGGGCGGGAGGTTGACGATTTCGAGCGAGAAGATGCCCCAGTCGAGCTCGATCTCGCCCAGCTCCTCGACGCGTCGGGCCCAGAGCGACGTCTGGTAGCACCAGGGACAGGCGGGATCGAAGTAGAATTTCACCTGCTCCACGACATTCCTCCTTCTCGACTCGCGCCGAGGGCGCCCGAGCGGCGAGCGCGGGTCGGCGGCGTGACGGTGAGCATCTCAGCGAAGCTTGGGAGCGACCTTCTCCATGAACAGGCGCATGGAGGAGAGCATGTGCTCGTTGGGAATCTCCTGACCACAGTTCATCTCGGCGAGGACGGTGGAAATCCCCAGCTGTTCTCGGAGCTGCTCCAGCCGGTCGGCCACCATCTCCGGAGTGCCGTACGCGAGCTTGTCGCGCTGCGCCTCCTCGTACGTGATGCTGGCCAGGCGCGCGCCACGGTCGGCCCGCGCCTCGATGGCGCGCGTCCCGACGCGCGCCGCGGAGTCGACCAGGCGCTCGCCCAGATACCGGTAGAAGTTCATCGTGCTGTCGCGGGGAATCGAGCAGCGCCTCGTCACGGGTGCGCCCCACGAAGACGGGCAGCCGCAGCCCGACGTTGCCCTCCCCCGGGTGGCCCGCCTCTTTCCATGCCGCGCGGTACTCCCGGAGCGGCTCGATCAGATCCGCCAGGGACCCCAGACGCACGGCCACGAAGATCGGCCATCCCATGCGCCCGACCAGCGCATACGTATCCGCGCTGTTGACGGCCACCCGAACCGGCGGATGGGGCTTCTGGTAGGGCTTGGGGATGACGTTGACGTTGTCGTACGAGAAGTATTTCCCCTGGTACGAGAAGCGGTCCTCGGTCCACGCCTTGAGGATGATCTCCAGCTGCTCGAACATGCGGTCGCGGCTCTCGCCGTACGGCACGCCGAAGCTCTCGTAGGTGGTGGGAAATCCGCTGCGCCCGATGCCGAACTCGAAGCGGCCGTGGCTGATGTGGTCCACGGTGGCCGCTTCCTCGGCCGTCCGGAGGGGATTCGACAGCGGCAACACGTGCACGGCCGAGCCGATCTTCAGGCGCTCGGTCCGCGCGGCGAGCGCGGCGGCGATGACCAGCGGGGCCGCCAGCACGGAGCGCGAGGGGCTGAAGTGGATCTCGGCGAGCCAGATCGCGTCGAAGCCGTACCGCTCGGCCGCCGCCGCCTGCGCGAAGGCCTCGTCGAACGCCTGGGTTTCGCTGTGCCCCTGAGGGCGGTGAAACTCGTGAAAGATGCCGAACTCCATGGTCGACCTCCTCGTCGTCGAGCAGCCCCGCGGCTGACCCGGACTGTGCGCTGACCCACGGAGGCCTGTCAAGCGCCGGCGCCCGGGGCCAGTCGGTGTCCGGACCACAGCGGGATGGATTTTCGTTGACTGGCCTCCGGCCAGGCTCTAGCGTCCTTTCAAGACCACCTCGCCGCTGTGATCGGCGCACGGAGGGATCGCCATGGCCAAGAAGGCGCTGCTGATCGGGATCAACCGTTACCGAATCCCCGGAGCGGACCTGCGCGGTTGCGTGAACGACGTGAAGAACATGCGCCAGGTGCTGACCGACCTGTACGGGTTCAAGGCCGACGACGTCACCACGCTCACCGACCTCGCCGCGACGACGACCGCCATGCAGGCGGCGATCGGCAAGCTGGTGACGGGGGCCCGGGCCGGGGACGTGCTGCTCCTCCACTACTCCGGGCACGGGGCCAACGTGCCCGACTCGGACGGCGACGAAGCCGACCAGCGCGACGAGATCCTCTGCCCCACCGACCTCGACTGGAAAGCCCCGCTCAGCGACGACTGGCTCCGGGTCACCTTCAACAAGCTCAAGAAGGGCGTCAGCCTCACCGTGATCATGGACTGCTGCCATTCGGGTTCGAACACGCGGGTGCTCCTCCCGCCAGACGCCCCGTCGATCCCGCGCTACCTGCCCAACCCGTGGGACATCATGGCGGAAGAGTCGGGCCGCAAGCTTCGCGGCCAGGTGACACGCGCGCTTCGAACGTCGCCGAGCCGCGCGCGGGCGAAGAAGGACGTGGTCAACGCCGACATCGGCGAGCTGCTGATCACGGGCTGCCGCGACACCCAGACGTCGGCCGACGCCCACATCGGCGGGAGCTTCAACGGCGCCCTGACCTACAACCTGGCGAAGGCGCTGCGCGATGCGAAGGGCCAGATCAGCTACCTCGACCTGCACCGGCGCACGATGGAGGGTCTGCGCCAGGGAGAGTTCGACCAGGTGCCTCAGCTCGAAGGCCGCCAGCCGAGCTTCGCGCGCGCCTTTCTCTCACCCCAGGCGTAGTCGGGGCAGGCAGCGCGATGGTGGCCGGCCGATCGTCGAGGGCGAGCGCCGCGGGTCAGGGGCGGCCGGTCACCGCCGTGCGCGCGGGGGCCGTCGCGCCTTGCGTTTGGGCGCGGGCGGACTCATCGCAGACGGCCTGGCGGGCATAGCCCTGGCTCCATCTTCCGGTGGCATCCGCTCCCCGGCCAACCTCGCCCGGATCCGCCCCAGTGGTTTGAGCAGGGCCTCCGGGCTCGCGGCAAGCCCCGTCCCCTTGCCGATCCGGTCGACCATGCTGGCGATGAACCCGAGCTGGTCCAGCACCGAGTCGAACTCACGCGGGGTGGCCTGGGCCTCTTCGCGCGCGTCGGTGTAGCGGGCGACCAGATCGTCCTCGGCGGCGGCGAGGTCTCCTTTCAGGAGATGACGCAGCACGGCGGCGTCGAGGCGGATCACGGCGTCCCAGAAGGCGTGAGAGCGTGCGAACCGCTCAGTGGCAGCGGCCTCGCAGCGGGACAGCCAGGCCTCGGTCTCGGGCGCAGGCTGGCCGAGCACGGCGCGGCAGGCCAGCCAGTTCAGCACGGAGTAGGGGTCGATCGCGCTCCGTTCAAGGTGGATCTGGCTGGCCTTCTCGTAGTGGGCGGCGGATTCCTCGACGGCCGCTCGCGCGTCGGCAGGAGTGGCGGCAACCTGGGCCAGCCGCTTGTAGGCGCTGGCCATCAGGCGTAGCCGTTCCGCGCTGGGGCTCAACGCCAGCAGGCCCCGCAGGCGGTCGATCGCGCGCTCGATCAACTCCCGTCTCGGAGGCTGTGTTTTCGCGCCGTGGCGGGCCTCGAGGTTGGCGAGTTGCTCGATCACCCTGAGTGGCACCCGGCCCTCCAGATCCTCGACGGCCAGCGCCCGCGTGTAGTAGTCGACGGCCTGCTCGAATCCCGCGGCGCCGAGCTCTCCGTACGTCTCGCCGAGCGCCGTCAGCACATCTCCGCGTCCCCTCCACTCCGGCGGGCATGCGTCGAACAGGGTCCGGATCCGCGTGAACATGTCTGGTTCCCGGTCACGCCGGGGTCGGCGGGCGGGCTTCCCGGCCGCCTCGGCCGCTTCTGCCCGCCGGGCCTCGGCGGCCTGCTGGCGCAGCCGGGCCAACTCGTTGATCAGCTCCTCCGCGGCCACGAAGGGAAGAGTGTCGGTCGAGTGGGCCGCGCCGTCGCCCTTGGGGTTCAGCTTGAAGTCGGGGTCGCCGTAGGCCTGGTACGCGCCCCAGGTGTTGCAGTCAGGGAAGCGACGGGCGTTCTCCTGCCGCGCCAGGAGCAGCGCCCGACCGAACGTCTCGCCGCCGAGCATGGCCTCGTAGAACGCCTTGGCGAACGCGTTGGCGGCATCGTCGCGCACGGCCCAGCCGGCCGCCACCACGGCCCGCACGCCCATCTCGATCAGCTCCCGCGAGATGCTGGCCGCCAGGCGGTTGTAGGGAACCGCGCTGGACGGAGCGGGTCCGCCCGGCCCGACCTGTGCGAGATGGCAGCAGTTGAGGAACACCAGGTCGGGCACCTGGCGCATCTGGCCGATTTCCACGGCAGTCAGATAGACGCCGGTATCCAGCACCATGCCGCTGCGCGCCCGCCTCCCATCCGAGCTCGGCGGCTGATAGTAACCGTGCCCGGCCAGGTGGAGGATGCGATACGGCTGCGCGAACAGGCCATTGAGAACCTCCTCGGCCAGCGGGCGCTCCTCACTATGGGTGACCTCGTAGTCGTGCCCGCGGAAGAGCGCCGCCACCATCTTGGCTTCGGCCCGGGCGCCGGGCAGCGGCGCGATGCCCTCGCTCGTGACGGGGTCGCCGACGACGTAGACCACGCGCGACGTGCTCGCGCGGATCTGAGGGCGGAAGCGCGCCGTCTCGAGCTGTCGGACCATCCCGATCCTGGCGCTCAGCGGCTCCTGGCCGTCCACCATCAGCTCCCAGGGGTAGGCCGCGGTGTCGCCGTCCACGACGAGGACCAGCCACGATTGCTGCGCGAGGCTCTCCTTCAGGGCGTTGGGCACCAGGAGCTGGAACAAGGTGTTAGCGGTCTCGCGCTTGAACCGAGTGTCGCCGACGGACGTCTTCACGAGGCGCTCGATCAGCTCGGGCTGGCGGTCCTGCATGATGACCTCGGCGCGGGCGCGATCAGAGAGGGCCAGGAACCGCAAGGTGCCCTCGGGCTGCTCGCGGCGCCGCCAGCTCGGGGCCAGGAGATCGAGGGCGGCTTCGACGCGGGCAGCATCGCCCTGGCTCTCTTCGAGTACGGTTCCGAGCAGACGGCGGGCCCACTCCTCGGGGAGAG
Source organism: uncultured Candidatus Rokubacteria bacterium (assembly GCA_963848005.1). Lineage (GTDB taxonomy): Bacteria > Methylomirabilota > Methylomirabilia > Rokubacteriales > CSP1-6 > CAVWFS01. The sequence goes on along the minus strand of CAWKCA010000002.1, from coordinate 57,335 downwards.
GGGGACGGACCGGCTGGCTGTCGCCGGAATCGATCCGTGTGACCACGACCCGGCGCCAGTAGTCGCGGTTCTGGGTCTGGATCAACCGGTTCTGCGCACCGCGGCCGCGTTCGAGGACGGAGGCGACATCGATGCGGATGCCAAGCTCGTCGGAGAGCGACGCGGCGAGAGCGCGGGCGGCGTAGGTCGCCTGGATGGCGGCATCGGCGAACAGCTCGACGAGCTCGATCTCGCTCACGCGCGCGCCACTGCCCAGTGTCTGCTCGATCTCGAGGTTGGCCCTCGCCACCCCGCGCACGATGGCGCCGACCGAGTCGTTCACCGTCATGCTGGAGGCAGTGTTGGCACCGATCAGGAGAACGCTGAGGCCGGCGTCGACGGTCGGCCGGTGTCCGTCCGGCGCCGCGATGGGCTCGCCGGGCGGTGGCGCGGCATCGGCGAGGTGCATCACGTACTGAAGTGTCCCCTTGCGCACGACGTCGGCCAGCACGCCGGCGCTGAGCTCGCCCATCTTGCCCAGGCCCACCACGATCGCCCCCTTGGGCAAGCCGAGCTCCTTGGCGAAGCGGGTGGACTCGCGCTGAAGCACCGCGACCGTCCCGAGCTCGCCCGGATACAGGCCGAGCTGGTAGCGATCGGACAGGGCATGGTCCAGGCGCCGATCGAGCTGCGCTTCGGCGCCGGCGATCGTATCGCCTTCGTAGTGGCCGACCATGATGGGGTATTTCGCGTAGCGCAGGTCGCCGTGCACGACGCGGACGCGCATGGTGCCTCCCGCCTTCGCCACGCGCGGCTTACGGCGGCGGCCCATGGCGCCGGCGGCCAGATCGGTCTCGGTCGGATACAGCACGGGCTCGGGCACGTAGGTGAAACCACTCGGGATGGCGCGCTCCGCCGACGGGGCAGTGGCCAGACGCGCGGTTGTGCCGGTCTGCAGCAGCTCGAGGATGGCGGGGAAAACGCCCGGGCTGTCGGCCAGCTCCCCGTGCTCGGCCTCCACGTACCAGGTGGCCACGCCCGGCAGCCGGCCCGAGGCGTGGGTGACGCGGCCATCGCCCTGGCTGGTCGCCTTCAGCACGGCCCGTCCATTCTCGATGGCGGCGCCGCAGGGGGTGACCGGTGCCGAGCCGGCGACGTAGAGGACGCGACCCGCGTGGGGAAGCGCGTCGGGAAGCCGGCGCAGCGCCTTCAGAGCACTGGAGAGGGCATCAGCGGAGGGACGCGCTCCGCAGCCACCGTTGGCGGCCCGGAACGCGTCCCAGCTCCCGGGCGAGAAGAGCGGCTCGTCCTCGATCGGGAGCAACTCGAGCGCCCCCGGGAAGCGAGCGACGATGTCGGCGATACCCTGGCGGCCGCGGGCGACGTCGAGTAGGGCTAGCTGCTTGACGGTGGCCGCCATGCCGAGCAGGGTTTCGACCATGGCGTGGGACCCACGGTTGGGCGTGCCGAGCATGACGACGCGGCTCCCGTCCCGGGCACACACCTGGTTCCAGACCGCACGCTGGTCCGCCTCGATCATCGCGCGCACCACCAGGCCACCCGCGCCGTGGGCGACGAAGCAGATCGGCTGGGATGTCGCCGCGAGTTTCCCACGCACCTGCTCGGCGAGCTGCTGGCCCGCGTCCCAGATCGACTTCCGCCAGTCGTAGGCGAACGGGATCACTTCGTGGGTGTTGCTCAGGTAATCGCAGAGAGCGCCGTAGTCGCCGAGCAGGTGCGTGGGCTCGACACGCTGGTCGCTGAGGCTCTCGATCGGCCCGAGCCCGCCGGCCAGGAGCTGGGGGTAGTCCAGCCACACTCGCCGGCCATCGACCGAGAGGTGCGACCCCATCATGTCGGGCACCACGAACACGACGGGCTGGGCCGCTCCCGAGCGCTTCTGGATGCCGCGAAGCATCGGGATCGGCGGCCGACCGTCTCGCTCGATCGGGCGATACTCGGCCGGGATCTCCCCGGGCCTGGCGAGAAGCCAGTGCTGGAGGGTCGAGCGAGTCCGCTCGTTCCGGAAATAGCTGAAGTGGTTCACGTCGGCACCCTGATCGAAGACGTAGTGACCGCCGCTCTCGCGCGGCACGCCCTCGAACATGGAGTCGGTGTTGACGACGAGGTCGTTGTCGCGACTCGCGTAGATGAACGAGTCGCTGACGAAGACGCCGAGGCGCTTCAGCCACCCTCCTCCCTCGATGTCGCCCGCGACGACCGCCAGGTCGGCGTGAGCCGGCCGCTCGACGCTGTTGAGCAGGGCGACCAGCGGCGAGGTCGGGATCATGGCCTCGATGCCGGGGACCAGCTCCGGCCGCGCGCGGTTCTTCGCCACTTCCAGGGTGACGCGCTTGATCACGTGGTACACGGGCCCGGTGCCCACGCCGGGGATCAGCCCGATCAGGTTGGTCAGGACGGAGAGAAAGTGATCGAGGTTCTCGCCGGCGAGGAGGGTGCCCCGCGCGGGGCAGGCGGCGCGGACGAAGCGGACCACCTGGAGCTGCCGGTCCGCGAGCAGATCGCGGAGCGTGCGGAGATTCGCCACGTCGCCGGCGTCCGCTTCGTCCAGCTCCCGATCCCGCCGCCGGAAGCGCGCGATCTGGGTGTCCGTGATCTCCGACAGGCAGAGCAGCTCGCCGACCATTCCGCCGCGCGAGTGCGAGACGAGGGAGAGCAGGGCGCCCTTCGGCAGGACCCGGGCAAGCTGGACCGCGTTCTCGATCGGGCTCTCGCTCAGGGTCCGATGCTCGAAGGCGTAGATGTGCTCACCGAAGCGGCTTCGGAACGCCCGCCACTGGGCTCGCGCCTCCGGCTCGGCGAACGCCCCGAAGCTGCCCAGGGTGCTGGACGCCGTGCCGTGGATGAAGACGAGGATCGGCGTCCCCGGCGGCACGTCGATCGCGGTCCGCGGATCGCCGGTGAGCGGACGGGGCCGGTCGTCGGAATCCCCGGGCTGCCCACCTGCCCATTGGTAGAGGCCAGGGCCCGAGGTCAGGCGGCTCTCGATGAGGGCGACGAGGAGCTTCGTGGCCGCCCACGCCGCCAGGCGCTCGCCCCCCCGCGATGCGAACTCGAGCGAGATGTCATCGGGCTCGAGCCGGAGGAGGCGCAGGGCCCGGGCCACCCAGTCCCGGACTCCGCGCTCGGCCACGCTGGGTTGCGGCAGGACGTCGAACCGAACTCCCGCGTCCGTGACCGCGTCGGGCCGGTAGCGGGCGAGCTGCTCGCGGTACCGCGCCACCGAGGTCCACACCGTGAACCCGCCCTCGAGCTCGATCTCCATGACGTCGTCGTCCTGGGTGTCGATCGGGATCGGGCGCTCGGCGCGGTCGCGCGAGACCTGAGTCAGGCTGAAGGCGTGGACGACCTTGACGCTGTCGAGGAGCGTCGTCGCCGGTCCGGCTCCGGCGGTAGCGGCCGGCCCGCCGCGGGTCCCGGCGGCGAAGAGGTCGACGGACTCGCGCTGACCGGGTACCAGGAGCGTGGTCATGGGGCTAGCCGCGCTCGCGGGCGGAGACGCCGGGCAACAGTTGGGACGCGATGCTCATTCCGCCGTGCCTCCTCCCTGCGCGAAAGCCAGGGTATTCCGGCAGCCCATCACCGCGCAATCAGACTCTGGCGTTGTTGTCAGTGGCGACGGTAACGACGGGTCGCCCGTCGCGGCTGAACGCGACATGCGCCATCCCGAGGTAGCCTTGTGCATCAGCGGTGGCGTCAGCGGGCAATGTCCGCACCTGGGGCCCTTCGCCCGGCCTTGTCACGTGAGCCTCGCTTGACGAGATGTGCTACATGTAGCACACTCACGTCATGCGCACTGCCGGGGTCCGCGAGGCTCGCCAGAACTTGTCGGCGCTCCTCGACGAGGTCAAGAAGGGCCGGGAAATCGTGATCACGGAGCACGGGCGCCCGGTGGCCAAGCTGGTGCCGCCTGATCGCCCGCGCAGCAAGGGTGTCCCGAATTTCGCGGCGATCCGCCGGCGCATGCCGATCTTCGATCCGCCTCTTTCCACGACGCTCGACGAGGACCGCGAGGATCGCCTCTAGGGCGCGCGCGCCGGCGCGGCTTCGCGAGCAACACGCCGCCTCCAGGACGCGACTGCCCGGCCCGCTCTACTGCGACACCAGCGCGCTGATCAAGCTCTTCTTGTCCGAACCCGGCAGCGAGGAATTCACGCGGATCGTGGAGGGGCGGGACGATCTCGTCGTATCCGATCTGGCCGTGACCGAGGCTGCCTCCGCGTTGTCGCGGCGTGTGCGCCAGGGCGGCATTACGCTGGAGGACGCGCGTCGCGCGCAGCGCACGATCATCGAGAGCCTCGACGGGGCGCCGTACCAGCACGTCGAGCTGACACGCGAGGTTCATCGGCGCGCCGAGCACTTGCTCCTGACCTTGACGAACACGCCGCTTCGCGCGGCCGACGCGCTTCACCTGGCGCTGGCGCTTTCGGCGCGGGTGGCATCGCTGGCGTCGTTCGACGTGCGGCTAGCCGCCGCGGCCCGCGCGATCGGCCTCGCAGTGTACGCTGGCTGAGGCCAGGCGCTCACCGCTTCCACGTGATGCCGAACCACGTCCGCAGCCCGCGCACGCCATGCGGGGTCAGGGCAAGCGTGCGCTCCTCGCCGGGGTAGCGCACCCAGCGTAGATCCAGGCAGCAGCGCTTTGCCACCGCCGCGCCCGGCGGGCCGGCAAGATGCGCGCGGCGCTCCTGCACGAGAGCACGCGGGCCTCTCAGTCCTCGAGCAGCACGCAGTGGCGGGGCTCGGCGCTGACGAAAACCTCGTCGCCCTCGGCCAGCGGGTCGGGGGCGGCCGAGCGCACAATGAGCACCCGGCCGTCCCAGTCGACGTGGTACTGCGTGAAGTCGCCCTGGAACACGCGCTGCCGGATCCGCGCCGGCCACGCGTTGACGGCCGTCTCCTGGCGCGTCCGCTCGAGGTGGAGGTGGACGGTGCGGACGGCCATGAGCGCCTCCTCCCCCATCCGACGGTCGAGGGCGACACCGTGGACCAGCGCCCCTCCTGCTGTCTGCAGCACGACGAGCCCGTCGCACTCGAGGTCGGGGCGCCGGCGGCCCCGGATCAGGTTGGCCGACCCCACGAAGTCGGCAACGAAGGTGTTGCGCGGCCGGTCGTAGATCTCGGCCGGCGTGCCCACCTGCGCGATGACGCCGTCCCGCATCACCACGATGCGGTCGGAGATGGCGAGCGCTTCTTCGAGGTCGTGCGTCACGTACACCGACGTGATATCGAGGCGGCGCTGCAGCTCCTTCAGCTCGACCCGCATCTCCGCGCGGAGCTTGGCGTCGAGGTTCGACAGGGGCTCGTCGAAAAGGAGCACGGAGGTGGTGGACTTCCTGCAGGCGCAACGGGCCGCGGATGTGTCCCTGCGTCCCCCTGAGCTGGCGCGGCGCGTCCGGGCGCGATTCGGCCGCACGGTCCATCCGCGCAGCGTCGAGCGGGCCTTGGCGCGGCGGGAAAAAAACGGCCGTGATCGCGGCCCCCGCGGGGCTCCCTGGCCGCGACGGGTTCGGGGTTACCTATGAGGACCTCCGCCGCCGCGTCCTCACGGGTGCCTTTGGCGGCGCCAGCCGCCTGGTCTTGTTCCTGCGCGAAGGACTCGCCGCCTGGATGGCCCGCGGGGCGGTGGGCGCGGCCCCGGTCGCGCCGGCGGGGAATCCCCTGCGCGGTGCGGCACCCCGGGTCGCGAACGAAATCCACGCCGCGGTGGCCCGCCCTGCTGCAGGGCCGCGTCGTCTGCGGGCTGTGCGGTAGCCGGATGCAGATCCGCTACCGCCCTCGACGCGGCGGCCAGCTCGTCCCAGACTACGTGTGCCCGGGCCGCGGCCGGGGCTACGCCGAGCCCCTGTGCCAGAGCATCCTCGGCACCGAGATCGATGTCGCCGTCGGCCAACTGCTGGTCGACGCCGTGACGCCGATGGCGCTCGAGCTCGCACTGGCCGTGCAGCATGAGATCCAGTCCCGCCGCGACGAGGCCGACCGCGTGCGGCATCGGCAGGTGGAGCGCGCGCAGTACGAAGCCGACCGCGCCCGGCATCGCTACCTGCAGGTGGGACCCGGCGAACCGACTGGTCGCGGACTCCTTGGAAGCCGACTGGAACGGCCGGCTGCGCGCCCTCGCCGCAGCGCAGGCGGAGTACCAGCGTCAGCGCACCGCCGATCACGTCGCCGTCGACCCGGAGCCGCGCGCGCGTATCCTCGCGCTCGCCGTCGACTTCCCCGCCGGCTGGCGCGATCCGAACACGCCCCAGCGCGAGCGCAAGCGGATGCTGGCGCTGCTCGTCGACGATGTCACCCTGCTCAAGCAGCGCCAGGTCACGGCGCACGTCCGCTTCCGCGGGGGAGCGACCACCACGCTCACGCTGCCCCGCCCCCTGACCGCCTGGGAGCTCCGCGCCACCAGTCCCGAAGCCCGCCAACAGATGAATGCGCTCTTGGATGAGTACACCGACGCGCAAGTCGCCGCGATTCTCAACGAGCGGGGCCTGCGGACCGGCGCCGGGGCGGCCTTCGATGCGCTGAGCGTGCAGTGGGTCCGATTCTCAGCGGGGTTCACGAGCCTCAAGCAACGCCTGCTGGACGCCGGCATGCTCACCGGCCCGCAGATCGCCGCTGAGCTCGGCGTCCGTCGGACCACCATCGGCCGGTGGCGGTGCGAGGGACGCCTCGAGGCGCGCATCTGCAACGAGATGGGCCAGTGGCTGTACGCTCCCCCGCAACAACGTCCATCCGACGACAGGCCTGCGAGCGAACACGCCGCGCTCGGTGCCCAGGACATCTCCCGTGCAGGAGGTGCAGTATGAAGGATTGCCCGCCCCGCAGGACGGGCAGGTCGTCTCCAGGCGAGCTCCGCACTGGCCACAGAACCGCACGTCGGCGGGATTCTCGTGCCGGCAACGGGCACACGTCATGCTGCCCCTCGATGTCCGCATTCGCCGTCTGGCACCACAAGCTCGCGCCGGTGGCGAGCGCGGGCTGAGCCACATGGTCCGCTTCGCCATCCATCGCACCGGCTCGGAGCGATCTGCCGGCTCGGGGGCCGGCGCTCCCCCGGCGGCGCTGCTATTCGGGGTGCGCCGACGATAGCCGCGGGGCCCGGGACCCGTCAAGAACCAGCTGTCGCGGCACCTCGCCCGAGCGCGCCGGACGAACGAACCCATCGTCGTCACGCATCACGGCAAGCCGTACGCGCTGATTCAGCCCCTCAGGGACGAGGACCTGGAGGAGCCGGCGTGGCGGGAGTTGGCCCGGAAGCGTTCTCGCCCGGGCGTGGGCGGGCGAAGAAGATGCCCTCTACGACTACCTATAGGCGATGCCAGGTCGTGGTCGTCAACATGCCCTGCTCGACACAGGACGTGAGCAACGGCGGGGCCTATACCGCCGGCGTCATCCCGAGGTGGAGGACTTCCAGCGGCAGGTGCGCGAGCTGGACGTCAAGAACCGCGAGGCGACGCTCCAGCAGATCCTCCACGACCGGGTGACCCACATCCCGATCTACGAGCTGGCCTTCATCTGGGGGGGGCCCGCGGGTGGAGGAGCCGCGCATCAACCTGATCCGCATCTCCGCGTCCGCCGTGGCCGGGGGCCACGGCGGCTCAATCATCCCGAGGTGCCCCATGATCGGGTGGTGCTCCGCGATGTGCGAGACCTTCGACCCGGTGAGCTGAGGCGGCTCGTTGGGCGTCGGGGAGTGGAGGTCCTCGCCGGGGCGCCGCCCTGCCAGGGCTTCCCCTTGGCGGGCTTCCGGTCCAAGCGTGCGAAGACGGGCCACCGGGTCATCGCGGATGATCGGAGCGTAGGCGACAGAAAGGCCCTTATCGGACCCCGTCCCGCCCAGAGACAGGACAGGCCCCCTCCTCCCCCCAGAGACAGTCTGCCCACACCGCCGCGCCCGAGCATTCCTGCCAGGAGTCTTCCGCTCCTCTCCTGTCGTTGCGTCCTGTATGGTCGCCTCTCGCCCCCGGCTGCGCGCTCTTCCCCCGGGTTTACTGCACCGAGATCGTCAGGTCGGTGTTCCAGGTGATGTCAACCTTGTCGCCCACCTTGACCTGATCGAAGACGGTCGGATCGACGACCCGCCGGCTGTATTTCCACCCGTTCGGCCCGACAACAGTGATCGATGACGCGCCCTTGTCGATTTCGACGATCTCTGCCGTCATCGTCCGCACCATCGACGCCGTGCCCCCGGGCTTCTCCCCCTTCCCCATGGTGGAGGACGTTTCGGCGGTATCGACTGCAGCCTCACCCGCCGGCTTCACGCGCACCATGACGTTGTTGTTATACGTCACCTTCACCTTGTCCCCCACCTTGAGCTCGTCGAAGCGCTTGGCGCTCTTGGGCACGTCGAGGGCGACGAACTTCCCATCGGCCGTCTTGATGTTCACGGCGCGTCTAGTCTTATCGATCGTCTCTACGGTGCCGGCAACGGTGACGGTCTGTTTCGGGATCTGTCGGACCTGCGCCCAACTGGGCAGGGCGAGGGCCAAGACCACTGCGAACGCGCTCAGGATCGTCGTTCCTCGCTTCATGCTCTCTTCTCCTTGCTTGCCGTTGCTGATGGTGTGTTCCCGAGTTCTGTTGGTTCATGCGGCCGTGGTCGCGGGACGGGGGCGCACGGCCAAAGCCGCCCTGGCGGCGGCAGCCCACGTGGGACACGGCGCCACATCGTTCTGACGTCACTGTTCTCGGCTGATACGGCCGGCACCTCGAGTCTCTCGACCGGCAGATCACGCTCTCGCCCTGCCAAGGGGTTGCAGACACCCCTGGTCACCGGGAGTGTCTGCACGACTCTGATAGATCCAGTCTATGACTTCGGCTTGCGGAATGCGAAATTGTACGGACCTGTAGTGGCGCGGCCCGAGCCGACCAGCGCCCAGTTGTCACCCTCGTCCATCACCACCGCCGAGCCCGTGCGCTCCCCCACCGCCGCGGCTCCTTCGCCCCGTCCCACGCCTCCACCCGTCGCCGCGAACACCAGTGCACCGTCCACGACCTGCGCTTTGCCTTGAGCGGTCCAAGTGCCCATTTGGATCGAATAAGTGCCATCGGGGTTGAGCCTTAGAGTGGCAGGCGATAGTATCCCCCGTGGCTCCCTTCCCCGTCCCTTGCCACGTCCCGGCGAGCATCTTGAGATCCGAGGCGTAGACTGTCGTCTGTGTGCCCGCACTGCTGAAGGTAGTGCTGCCGCACCCGGCCATCGCCCATGCGACCGATGCGACCAGCGCGACGCCACAAGCCGTTCTCAGTTTCGCCATCGCGACCCTCCTTCTCCCTCGACCCGGGAGGCCACCTGACAGGTGTTCATCCCCCTGGTCGGGATAGCACGCCTGCGGTACATGGTATTGCACGCGGCGGAACGCGCGCAACTGGGAGGTTCCACGGCGACCGCGGTCGGGCCACCACCGCCAGACTACTTGTCAGACTACTATTGTTGCTGCCGCTGCTGCTGCTGGGCAGCCTGCTCCACCAAGAGGGCGGCGTCGTAGTCGGTCCGCCGCGCCGGGATCTCCTTGAAGACGGGGATCTCGATGACCTCCGTCCCCTCTGCGATCCCAGCGGCGGGGCTTGGAGGTCACCGTCGTGCGCACTTCGACCTGGAGGGTCTCGCTGGCGTTTCCCCGGTAGATGCCCTTGTTGGGGGGCACGTCGTCGTAGCGGCGCCCGTGGGCGACCCCCGGGACTGGGCGTGCGCATCCTGGGCGGCGTTCATGCGGTCCGTTGAACGGCTGCTTCGCAGAGACTCGCCGTCCGTGTTGAGTCGTTCTCGGAAGGTCGGGTTCCGACACTCTCTGTCACATAAAGTCCGAGCAACTGCATTGATCGATCATCATCCCGTCATCTCACTGCGACCTCGCCAATCCCTGTAGTCCCTTGAGCACATCGCGCACTCTGGCCGCTCCCCGGACGCCGACGCGGTCACCGAGTCGCGTCTGGTCGATGGTTCGGATCTGGGAGACGTTCACGACGCTCGCGCGCGGAAGTCCGGATTCAACTTGCCGTAGGCGTCGTTGCCCGGCATGGCTCCAAGGCGGAGGTTCGATGTGACTGCCGCGACGACGGTGGTGGAGATGGCGCTTCGATTGAAGCGATCGTGCTGCACGACGAGAGCGGGACGCCGGCCGGCGGGTGCCGAGTCCTCGGCCGGTCCGAAGTGGAGCCAGTAGATTTCGCCCTGGCAGATCACCAGCGCTCGTCCGACCGATCGGTTCCGATGCCATCCAGTTCGGACGCTTCTCGGCTGAGTTGCTTCGCGAGGTCAGGCGTGGCGAAGAGATCGTTGAGCCGCCGCGTGATCTCGGCGTCGCGGCGCGCACGGACCGCGTGCTGCAAGACCATATCGCACCAGACGGAGGTGGACGTCATCGCGGCCCAGGCCACCTCCGCGGGGCCCCTCACTCCTCGAGCAGCACGCAGTGCCGGGGCTCGACGCTGACGAACACCTCGTCGCCCTCGGCCAGCGGGTCGGGGGCGGCCGAGCGCACGATGAGCCGCCGGCCGTCCCAGTCGACGTGGTACTGCGTGAAATCGCCCTGGAACACGCGCTGCCGGATCCGCGCCGGCCACGCGTTGACCGCCGTCCCCGGGCGCGCGCGCTCGAGGTGGAGGTGCACGGTGCGGACGGCCATGAGCGCCTCCTCCCCCATCCGACGGTCGAGGGCGACACCGTGGACCAGCGCCCCTCCTGCTGTCTGCAGAACGACGAGCCCGTCGCGCTCGAGGTCGGGGCGGCGGCGGCCCCGGATCAGGTTGGCCGACCCCACGAAGTCGGCGACGAACGTGTTGCGCGGCCGGTCGTAGATCTCGGCCGGCGTGCCCACCTGCGCGATGATGCCGTCCCGCATCACCACGATGCGGTCGGAGATGGCCAGCGCCTCCTCGAGGTCGTGCGTCACGTACACCGAGGTGATGTCGAGGCGGCGCTGCAGCTCCTTGAGCTCTACGCGCATCTCGGCGCGCAGCTTGGCGTCGAGGTTCGACAGGGGCTCGTCGAAGAGGAGCACGGAGGGCGAGAAGACGAAGGCCCGGGCCAGGGCCACGCGCTGCTGCTGGCCCCCCGAGAGCTTCGACGCGCTGCGGGCGCCCAGATCGCCGAGCTGGACCAGGTCGAGGGCCTCGCGCACGCGGGCCGTCACCTCGGCCTCCGGCCGCCGCCTCACGCGGAGGCCGTAGGCCACGTTGTCGAACACACTCATGTGGGGCCAGATGGCGTAGGACTGGAAGACCATGGAGAGCCCGCGGCGCTCGGCGGGAATGTTCACCCTCGGCGAGGACGAGAACACCGGACTCCCGCCGATCCGGATCTCGCCCGAGGTCGGCCGCTCCAGCCCGGCGATCGCTCGGAGGGTGGTCGTCTTGCCGCAGCCCGAGGGGCCGAGCAAGGTGAGGTGCTCGCCCGCGCCGACGGTGAACGTCACCCCTTGCACGGCGACCACTGCGCCGTAGCGGACGACCAGGTCGCGGACCTCGATCGACGCCTGGCTCACCGTCACTCCCCTCCGGGCTGGACGGCGCGCCGGGCCACCGTGAACAGGAGGGCGAGCGCGGCCGCCACCGCCAAGGTCTGGAGCAGGGCCATGGCCGCGGTGAGCTCGCTGCTCGTCGAGAACCAGGACTCGACGATGGCGGGAGTGATGACCTTGGCCTTGGGTCCCATCAACAAGATGGACGCGCCCAGCTCGCGCACGCTGGCGATGAAGAGCAGGAGCCACGCCGCGACGAGGCCCGGCTTGAGCAGCGGCATGGTGACGGTGCGCAGGCGATAGCCCCACGTCGCCCCGCACATCTGGGCGGATTCCTCGAGCGACCGGTCGATCTGGAGGATGACGCCCGAGATCGTGCGCAGCCCCAGGGGCAGGAACACCGTGAGGTATGCGATCAGGAGGAGCCACAGCGTGCCGTAGATGGGGATGGGGAAGACCAGCCACGCCCACAGCATCCCGAAGGCGAAGACGAGGCGCGGCACCGCCTGCGGGAACATGAGCAAGTACTCGATGGCCCCCGCGCCGGGCAGGCGCGAGCGGTAGATCAGCCACGAGAGGAACCCCATCAGGAACACGCCGATGCTCGCCGTGGCGAGGCCGAGGAGCAGGCTGTTCCAGAGCGCCGAGCGCACCGCGTCCAGGGACAGCGCGGTGGCGTAGTTGGCCAGGGTGAAGTTGTCGGCGCGGGGGAACACCGTGGTCAGCCGCTGGAACGAGGCGTACACGATGGTGAGCACGGGCAGGATCACGGCCACTCCGAGATAGCCCACGCAGACGACGAGGAGCGTCCAGCGCAGCGGTCCGACGTCCATGACCCGAGGCCGGAACGCCTTCCCCGTGATGGTGGCGTAGCTGCCCGCGGTCACGATGCGCCGATAGGCCCACACCATCACGAACATGACGGCGAACAGGGACACCCCCATGGCCGCTGCCGTCGGGAAGCGCGGCGGGTACTGGGACACGAGCTGGTACATCGCGGTGGTCACGACGTAGAAGCGACTGGGGAGCCCGAGGACCAGCGCGGCCGAGAACGACCCCAGCATCTCGGCGAAGACGAACACGGCCGCGCCGAGCACGCCGGGCAAGACCAGAGGCAAGGTGATGCGCAGCATGGTCCGGACGCGGCCGGCGCCGAGGACCTGGGAGGCCTCCTCCAGCGCGGGGTCCATGGACTTCATCACCGCCCCGATCATCACGAAGGCGACCGAGCCCTCGAAGAGGGCCATCACCCAGGCGATCCCCCAGGCCGTATTGATGTCGATGAGATGCTCCTCGCCCCCGAGCGCCCGCCAGATCTGGTTGACGAAGCCGCCGCTCGGCGAGCCGATGAGCGCCCAGGCCAGCGCCCCCATGAGCGGCGTCACGTAGTAGGGCAAGGCCATGAGCTGCTCGAAGGCCGCCCGGCCCGGCACGTTCGTGCGCGAGAGGATCCACCCCAGGGCAAATCCGACGACGATGGCCATCACCGTCGCCACCGCGGCGACGAGCAGGGTGTTGCCGAAGATGTGGGCGTACCGGCCGAGCCCCTCGAAGTTGGCGAGCCCGTAGGCCTCCGGCGGTCGGGCCTGCGGATCGCCCACGCTGAGCGAGGCCTGAATCAGATACGCGATCGGATAGAGGACGAGGACCGCGGCCGCGCCGCCGACGAGGAGGCTGACGAGCCGCGGGCCCGGCCGCCAGGACCGGGCCCGCTCACCGCCGGCCGTGATCGAGGAGCGCCCCGGGTCCCCCGGGGCGTGGCGAACGCCTGGGGGGCTTGGGGGGCGCCCGGAGCCCCCCATGTTTCGTCTACAACCCCATGATCGAGTTCCACTCCTTCACGAACAGGGGGTGGCTGGCCGCGTAGTCGGCCCAGTCCGAGGGGAAGAGGAGCTTGAAGTCCGACAGCCGCTTGCCGGTGGGCATCGGCCCCGCGTCGTTCCGCAGCGACCCGTAGAGCAGGATCTTCTGGTTCTGGTACACCATCTGGCCGCGCTTGGAGAGGGCCCAGTCCACGAAGAGCTTGGCCGCCTCGGGATGAGGCGCGCGGTTGACCACCCCGATGAAGAACGACGTGGCCGGCAGCCCGTCGGCCGGCGACACGAACTCGATGTCCGCGCCCTTCTCCTGGAAGAGCGTGTACCCGGCGTACTCGGCGAGCGCGCACACGCGATCGTCGCCCTTGGACAGCCGGTCGAAGAGCTGGGCGCGCGAGTCGAACCCGCGGGGGCGCTGCTTGGCGAACTCCGTCCAGAAGTCGTTGCCGTAGAGCTTGCGGAGCATGTACCACTGGGCGTGCTGCATGCCCGAGGTGGCGAGCTTGGCGCTGATCCCATCCTTGAAGGCCGGGTTGAGGATGTCCTTCCACGTCTTCGGCGCCTGCTCGGCCTTCACCTTGGACTTGTTGTACGCGATGCCGGCGAACGAGATGCCGCCCCAGCCGTAGTAGCCCGCGGGGCTGCTCTGATATTCGGCTTTGTACCCGGCGTACTCCGGCGAGGGGTACTGCTCCCACCCGCCTTTCTTCTGGAAGTCGATGGCCGGCGAGATGTCAGAGAGCTGCAGGACGTCGACGCCGAAGCGCCCGGCCGACCGCTCCGCGGTGATCTTCGCGTAGAGCGCCCCCGTCTGCAGCCGCACGTAGCTGGTCTTGATCTTGGGAAAGTCCTTCTTGAACGAATCGAGCAGGACGCCGATCCCGGCCTCGCCGTCGTGGCCGTAGTAGACGACCTCGCCCTCCTGCTCGGCCTTGGCGACGTCGGCGCCCGTCTGGAAGTCCAGCACCTTGGTGACGCGCGCCGGGCTCTGGGCCAAGGCGAACGGCGCCCGGGCCAGGAGGGGCGCGGCGGCTGCGAGCGCTCCGGCCGTTAGAAATCCGCGCCGGGTAACGCTGGTCTTTGCAGGCTCGGTCATGCAGCGATCTCCTCTTCGTTGGGGATGTCGGGCCGACTCTCCTCGCCCCGCGTAGCATAAGCCACCCAGCGCGGGAGGAGAAGGAGGCGGGCGCCCCTATTGACACGGTGCCGGGCGTCTACCACCCTCTCTGATGTCCGCGGCGGTTCGCGGGCTCACCCGCGCCCCGCCCGGCCGATCTCGCACGAGAAGGAGATGCGCATGTCGTCACTCGACGAGCTGCTGAGTCAGCGCGTGGCGCGCTTCGTGGACCGCACGCCGGACTGGGACGCCTTCGCCGACGCGCGCGTGGAGGGGTACCGCCGCGCCCAGCATCGCTTCATCGGGGCGGGCGCCTCGGGCAAGGTGAACGACCCCAAGGTCGTTCCCGCCGAGCACTTCACGCTCAGCATCATGTTCGTGCCGCCGGCGCAGGGCAACGCCGCGCATCTGCACGAGGTCGAGGAGATCTTCTTCATCCTCCAGGGCAAGGTGCTGGTCTTCCTGGAGGACGAGGCGGGCCACCGCGCGGAGACGGTGCTGGGTCCCTGGGACTGCATCTCCTGTCCCGCCAACGTGCTCCACGGGTTCCAGAACGTGGGCCTCGAGCCGGCGTACCTGCAAGTCATGCTCGGCAAGGGACGGCCCGATCTCATGACCTACGCCGACCGAGACCTCCAGCAGCGCCGCGCCGAGCACCTCGCCACTCCACGCGCCTGAGGCCGAGATCGCCCGTCCGCTGGAGGATCGTCTCGGCCTCTCACCCCGCCGAGGTGGAGAGGAGCGCCTCGCGCATCCGCGCGAGCCCCTGCTCGAGCTGCGTGCGCGGCGAACCGAAGTTGAGCCGCACGAATCCCCGGCCATGCGCGCCGAACAGGGCGCCGTCGTTGAACGCCACCTTCCCGCGCTCGAGGAAGAACGCAAACGGGTCGTTCCGGGGCAGGTTGGCGGCCCGGCAGTCGAGCCACGCGAGATAGGTCCCCTCCGGCGCGACCATCGACACGCCCGGCAATTGCGCGGCGACGTAACGGGCCAGGAAATCGCGGTTGGCCTCGAGGTAGCGCAGCAGGTCGTCGAGCCATGGTTGCCCGTCGCGGTAGGCCGCCAGGGCCGCCGTGTAGCCGAGAATGTTGGCGGTCTGTACCAGGTCCATCCGGGCCGCCACGAACCGCTCGCGCAGCGGCCGGTTGGGAATGATGGCGAGCGAGGATTTGAGGCCGGCCAGGTTGAAGGTCTTGCTCGGCGCCATCAGGGTGATCGCCCGGTCGGCGATCTCCGGATCCAGCGAGGCGATGGGCAGGTGGCGGTGCCCCGAGTAGACGAGGTCGCAGTGGATCTCGTCGGACACGATGGCCACCCCGTGCCTCAGGCAGATCCCGGCGAGCCCGGCCAGCTCGTCGCGCGTGAACACCCGCCCCACCGGGTTGTGTGGGTTACAGAGCAGGAAGATCCGCGTATCGGGGCGGATGGCCGCCTCGAACGCCCCATGATCCACCGAGTACCGCCCGCTCGCGTCCCGGGCCAGCGGCACCTCGTCGAAGCGCAGGCCAATGTTGCCCGGCACCCGGAGCAGCGGCGGATAAAGCGGCGTCTGCATGGCGATCCCCTCACCGGGTGACGCCAGCATGCGGCACGCCACGTTGAATCCGGGAATGACACCAGGGATTAGCACGAGCGCGTCGGGGGACACCTGCCAGCCATAGCGCTTCTGCAGGCGGTCGGCGAAGACCTCGCTCAGCTCGGTCACCTCGAGCTGGTGGCCGTAGCCGAAGACGCCGTGCTCCACGCGCTCTCGCAGGGCGCGCACGACGGGCTCGGGCGAGGCGAAATCCATATCCGCGACCGTCAGAGGCAGCACGTCGGGCGGGTACTTGAACCACTTGGAGCTGCCGGTGCCGCGGCGTGCGATGACGCGGTCGAAGTCGTGGGTCATGGGGCCAAAGTCCGTCGTCTAGCCGATCCGCTGATACATCACGTGGCGGCGGTTCTTGGTGAAGGGCCGGACGTCACCGGGCCAACGGCCGGCGTCGACGACCTTCGCCCACGCCTCGCTCGTCAGCACCTCCGGGCTCTCCAGCTCGTAGAGGGCCTGGTACGCCGGCTCGTTCTCGACGACGATGGTCTTCCGCTCGCCGCCGATGATCATGGTCAGCTCTTGTTTCTTGAAGCGGACGGCGGAGATGACCCCGGGCACCGTGCGGATGAGAGGCACGTGCTCCTGGTCGTACACCTCGTTGAAGAGGGCGTCCTTCGAAGGCTCCACGTCCATGGCGGCCGAGAACAGGTAGCGAGTCTGGATGGGCATGGCGGCTGGCTCCTTGTCTTGGATTGGCCTGCGCTCCAGACACTATAATCCGGGCGGCCATCGCGCAATCCGGGTGGCCCGACATCACGAGCGAGGTGAACCAAGCATGCGCTTCAAGGACCAGGTAGTGGTGGTGACGGGCGCTGCCGTGGGGATCGGCGGCGCCGTGGCGGAGATGGTCGCCCGCGAGGGCGCGCGGGTGGTCGCGCTGGACATCGACCGCGACGGCCTGGCCGCGATGGAGAAGAAGCTGGTCGCGCTCGGCGCGGAGACCCTCGCGCTCCGATGCGACGCCACCTCCGTGGCCGAGGTCGGGCGCGCCATCGACGCGGCGGCCGGACGCTGGGGGAGGATCGACGTCCTCGTCAACAACGCCGGAGGCTTCTTCAAGGTCGTCACCCTCGAACAGATCGCCGACGACGAGTGGGACGAGATCCTGCGCCTCAACCTGACCAGCGTGTTCATCGGCTGCAAGGCGGTGCTGCCCATCATGAAGCGCCAGCGCCGGGGACGCATCGTGAGCGTGGCCTCCATCGCCGGACGCACCGGCAACGTGCCGACGGCGGCCCACTACGCGGCGGCCAAGGGCGGCATCATCGCCTTCACGCGTCAGGTGGCTCGCGAGGTGGCGGGCGACGGCATCACCGTGAACGCCGTCGCTCCCGGGACGACCGCCACCCCGCGCGTGATGCGGGCGCGCACGCCGGAGGCCACCCAGCAGATCGCTGCCGCCATGCCCATGGGCCGTCTCGGGACGCCCGAGGAGATCGCGGAGGCCATTCTCTTCCTCGCCTCGGACGCCGCCCGCTTCGTGACCGGCGCCACCCTCGACGTCAACGGCGGCCAAGCGATGCTGTGAATCTGTGGTCGCACCTCGCGCAAACGGGGAGGTTTGGAGGGGGCGTCGCGCCCCCTCCAACTCAATGGTCGGAGCGCCACAGCGACCACGCGATCCCCTGGAGCACCGAGACGATGAGCCACACGACGTCGTCGAGCAGGTACAGGGACACGAACCATGGGGTGAACGTTCGCACACCCACGATGAGCACCGCAGCCAGCGTGAGATTGATCAAGGCGAAGACCGCCACGGCGCCCAGGCATTGCAGCAGCTGCCCGAGCGCGGCGCGGAGACTCCGGGGCGACCGCCCCCGCCAGCGCACACCCAGCAGGTAGCTTCCCACGGAGGTGATGGCCGCCACGATGACGAGAAAGGGCTCCACGCCCCCGCCTCACATGTAGCCGGCGACGCGGTAGTAGACGATGGCGAGAATCTCCTGCGTGGCGCGGGTCATCAGGGCCAGGCGGGTCTGTGGCGTCTCCGCGGGATCGGGAAGGTCGTTGGCGGGCGCGGGGCGAACGGCAAGCCCCGCGCGCTCGAAGAGCCGTCGGGCCCGCACCATGTGATAGGGATCGGTGACCAGGAGGATGCTCCGGGCACCGCGAGGCCGGAGCAGGCCGGCCACGCGGCTGGCTTCCTCCTGGGTCGTGCGGGCCCGCTCGTCGGTGATGATGGCCTCGCTCGGAACATTGCACGCCAGGGCCAGGGCCTTGCGGAGCGCCGCCTGGGAGGGCTGCTTTCGCCCCTGACCACCCGAGAGCACGAGGATCGGGGCCAGACCGTCCCTGTACAGCCGGATGCCGCGGGTCGTCCGCTGCAGCGCCGTGGAGCTCAGCTCGCCATGCGGCCACTCGGCGCCGCCCCCGAGCACCACGATGGCGTCGGCCTTCCCCGGATCCGCCGGCACCGCCACCAGGGCGGCGACGAGGTTGGGCAGAGGTGTGAAGGCCGCGAGCACGAAGGCGATGAGCACTCCCGCCCCGAGGAATCTCAGGAGTCGCTCCTCATCGGCGATCGGACCTCCGTGCGCGCGGGCGCTGCGCGGACAGGGTCGTCCGGCGGCGCGGGCCCTGTCAAGAGACGGCGATGCGGTATCATTCCGAATCTCGTGTGTGGAATCGCCGGCTTTTTCCCAGGGGGACCGTCCCGGGATCCGCATCCGATCCTGGGCCGCATGCTGGACTGCCTCCGCCACCGGGGACCCGACGACGAGGGGACCCACCTGGATGCCCACATCGCCCTGGGGGCGCGCCGGCTGAGCGTCATCGACCTCCGCTCCGGCCGGCAGCCGATCAGCAACGAGGACGGCACGGTGTGGGTCGTCCAGAACGGCGAAATCTACAACTACCGCGGGCTGCGTGACCGCCTGCGGAGCCGCGGCCACCGCTTCCGCACCGAATCCGACACGGAAGTCGTGGTGCACGCCTACGAGGAGTACGGCGACGACTTCGTCTCGCACCTCGACGGCATGTTCGCCCTCGCCGTGTGGGACGCCCCCGCGAGCACCCTCACCCTCGCCCGCGACCGCATGGGCGAGAAGCCGCTCTACTACTTCGCGGGACGCGACACCTTCGTGTTCGGGTCGGAAGTGCGTGCGCTGCTCGAACACCCGGAGGTTCCGCGCGAGCTGAGCCTGGACAGCCTCTCGCGCTACCTCGCCTTCGAGTACGTGCCGGCGCCGCACTCGATCATCGCCGGGGTGGCCAAGCTGCCCCCGGGCCACCTGCTCACGGTGTCCCCCGGCGTGAAGCCGCGCGCGATCGCCTACTGGGATCTCACCTTCACGCCGGAGACGTCCGTCGGCGAGCGGGAGTGGGCGGCGCGGGTGCGCGGGCAGCTCGAGGAGGCGGTGTGCCGGCAGCTCGTGAGCGACGTGCCGGTGGGGATGTTCCTGAGCGGCGGCATCGACTCGAGCGCCATCGTGGCCACCGCGGCCCGCGTGAGCGGGCGACGGCTGCGCACGTTCAGCGTGGGATTCGACGAGGCGAGCTACGACGAGCGGCGCTTCGCCCGCCTGGTCGCCCGGCGCTACGAGACGGACCACACGGAGGTCGTCTTCTCGCCGCGGGAGGCGCTCAGCCTCCTGGACGACGTGGGACATCTGCTCGACGAGCCGCTGGTCGATGGCTCCTTCCTGCCCATCTACGCCCTCTCGCGCGAGGCCCGAGGGGCCGTGACCGTCGTGCTCAGCGGGGACGGTGGCGACGAGCTGTTCTGCGGCTACCCGACGTTCCTGGCCGAGCAGGCCGCCCGCTGGGCCAGCCGTCTACCGCGCGCGCTCCAGCAGCTCGCCACACGCGCGGTGAATCGCCTTCGACCTTCACCGCACTACGGCAGCGTGGAGTTCCTTCTCCGACAGTTCTTCCGCGGCCTGCCGCGCTCCCCCGAGCTCCGCACGCAGCTCCTCCTGGGCGGCCTGATGCCCGAGGAGCAGACGCGGCTGATAGCCCCGGGGCTCCGCGCGGCCTGGGCGTGCCTCACCCCCTACGAGGATCTCGCCCGCGCGGCGGACGCGGTCGGGCTCACGCCGCTCGAACGCGCGATCTACCAGCACTGCGCGTTCTACCTGGCCGAGCAGAATCTGGTGACGGTGGACCGCGCGAGCATGGCGAACGGCCTCGAGGTCCGCGCGCCCTTCCTGGATCGCGGCTTTCTCGACCTGACCAGCCGGATTCCCGCCAACCTCAAGCTCCGCGGCTGGACCACCAAGTACATCCTGAAGCAGGCCCTGCGCGCGGATCTGCCCGCCGAGATCCTCAATCGCCGCAAGCAGGGGTTCGGTGTGCCCTGGGGGCTCTGGCTGCGCGGGCCGCTGCGGCGGACCCTCGAGGAGCGGCTGGCGCCCGAGCGGGTGGCCCGGCTCGGCCTGTTCGACCCGGAGGCGGTCAGCCAGCTTACGGCCGAGCACCTGGCCGGACGGCGAGACCACCGCAAGATCCTCTGGGCGCTGATGATGTTCGACGCCTGGCGCGAGCACTACCTGCCCCATGCGCGCTGGGGCTGACCACAGCCGGGTGCGCGCCGCCGTCTTGGTGGCGCTGGTGACCGCCGTGCTCGTCCTGACTCCCCTCGGCCAGCGGTTCGTCGGCACCACCGACGAGGCCCGGTTCGTCCTCTACGCGCGCGAGGCGCTCGCCCAGCGCGCGCTGTTCGACGTGCGCCTGCGCGGCAAGTTCTTTCGCGAGAAACCTCCCCTCTACGCCTGGGCCATCGCCGCGCTCTCGCTGCCCCGGGGACGCGTGACGGAGTGGACGGCCCACGTGCCGGTTGCCCTCGGCGCCATCGGCGCCGCGGTCTTCACGTTCCTGCTCGGCGACCGGCTCTTCAGCCGCCGGGCCGGGCTCTGGGCCGGCCTGGTGCTCGCGACGACATACGGATTCTTCCGCCACAGTCAGATCTTCCTGCCCGAGATGATCGTCCTGGCTTTCGCGACGGCCGCGGCGTACTGGTTCTGGCGCGCCATGGAGGAGCCACCGCGCCGGGGCGCACTCGTCCTCCTCTACGTGGCGCTCGCGCTCGCCCTCTACGCCAAGGGGCCGCTCGGGCTTCTCCCGTTGCTGGTCGGCGCGATCTGGCTCTGGGGCCAGCAGGGTCTGCGGGCCTTGACGCGCCTCTGGACCCCCGTCGGCCTCCTGCTCTTCGTGGCCATCACCCTCACCTGGGTCGCCCCGTTCCTCTTCCTCGGGACGGGCACCTTCGCGCACACGGTGATCTGGCAGGACTGGCTGCTGGCGTACGGGTCGAGCCCGGGCAGCGCGGCGCTCCGCGGCCTGGGTGACGCCCTGGGATTCTTCGCACCCTGGATCGTGGTCGTCCCCCTGGCCCTGAGACGAGCGATCGCAGCCCGCGCGACCCCGGCGGTGACCTACGCGCTCCTGTCGTGGGCGGTGCCCTTCGTGATCGTTCTCATGTCGGCGCACTTCCGCACACGCTACCTGCTGGCCTCGACTCCGGGCTTCGCGCTCCTCATCGCCTGGTGGGCCGACGCGCATGGAACCGCGCGCACCCCGGTGGCGCGCGTCATCGCGTGGGCGGGGCTCGCCGCCATGGCCGCGGTGAGCGTCCTGGTCGTGCTGCCCGGCCTCACGCCGCTGCGAGCGGCGCTCGACATCCCGGAGCCCGCGTGGGCGCTGATCCCCCTCGTCCTCGCGGGGTGGGGCGCGGCGCTGGCTCTCTGGGTGGGGTTGACCGGCGGCCGCCCGACGGTCCTCGTGGGGGGCGTGACCGCAGCCACGTTCGTGCTGCTCGCCTACGGCACCTGGCTCCACAACACGCGCTTCAGCAACACCGGCGACGTGCCGCGGCTCGCCGCCCGCCTGGAAGCCTACGCGCGGGGCGGCGAAGCCGGGGTGCTCTTCGAGACCGGATGGCTGGAGGTCGACTACTACCTTGGGCGCCCGCTCCACGAGATCCGGGTGGGGCCCGACCTGGAACCGTACCTGGCCCAGACAGGCCGGCCGGTCCTGACGAACGAGTCGACGTGGAACAGCATCCGCGGGAATCTCTCCCCGCGGGTCCGCGTGCTCGAACGCGTGGTGGCGCGCGGGAAGACGTTCGTGATTCTCGGCTGGTCCCGGGACTCCTCGTCCCGGGAACGGCTCAGCGCGCCCGTCCCTGGGTAGCTTCGGTCGGCGCGGCGTCGCGGGCGGTCGCCTCGATCGGCTCGACGATCCGGTAGCGCAGGCGCCGCCGCATCATCCACATCACGGCCAGGAGATCGGCGAACGCCGGCAGGGCGCGATCGCTCACGCCGAACTTCGAGCGACCGAACCGGCGCGGACGGTGGTGGACGGGCACTTGCACGACCCGGTAGCCGGCGAGCTTCACCAGGGTGGGGACGAAGCGGTGCATGCCCGTGTACGGTGGGATCGCGGTCAGGCACTCGCGCCGCATCACGCGAAGGCTGCACGCGCTGTCTTGCAGCGGATCGCCGGTGAAGGTCTTGCGGATCCCGTTGGCGATGCGCGAGGCGACGCGCTTCGTCCACGAGTCGTGCCGGATCTGCCGCCACCCGACCACGGCGTCGGCCGTGTCGAGCCGTTCGATGAGCGCGGGAAGGTCACGGGGATCGCTCTGCAGATCGCTGTCCATGGTGGCCACGAGGCGGCCCCGTGCGGCCTGCAACCCGACGTAGAAGGCCGCGCTCAGACCCGCGTTCCACTCCAGGCGGAGCAGCCGGAGGCGCGGGTCGGCCGCGGCGAGCCGGCGGATGACATCGCCGCTCCCGTCCGTGGATCCATCGTCCACGACGAGCACCTCGACCGGGACCGGAAGGCCGGGCAGGACCTCGGCCAGCTCGTTCCAGAGGATGGGCAGGCTCTCGACTTCGTTGTGGACGGGCAGGATCAGGGACAGCGCGATCTCGGGGGTCACGATGGCCTCGTCGGATGCACGCCTCGGCGTTGATACCCCGGCTGTACTCCGCTAGAATCCCACGTCGCGTGCCAGGCTTGCGTTTCCCCTATCCTATGCGACTCTCGCGGAACCCGACGCGCGGAAATCGGGCGTGCGGCCTCCGGCACGGACGTGTGCGGCCTTAGCGGCTTCGTGTCACTGGCGGACAAGCGCGCCGATTGCGCGATCGTCCGGCGCATGTCCGCGACCTTGCGCCATCGCGGTCCCGACGACGAGGGCTATTTCGTCGACGGTCCCGTCGCCCTCGGCCACCGCCGCCTGCGGATCATCGACCTCACGACCGGTCACCAGCCAATTGCCAACGAGACGGGCTCCGTTCACGCCATCCTCAACGGCGAGATCTACAACTACCGGAGCCTGACCGACACCCTCCGGGCGCGCGGTCACCGCTTCACCACCAGCTCCGATACCGAGGTGATCGTTCACGCCTGGGAGGAGTTCGGCGAGGATTGCCTCGCGCATTTCAACGGGATGTTCGCCTTCGCCCTCTGGGATGCCGAGCGCCAGACGCTCTTCGCCGCGCGAGATCGGATGGGGGAGAAGCCGTTCTACTACGCCGAGCGCAACGGGTGGGTCGTGTTCGCCTCGGAAGTCCGGGCCCTGCTCGCCCATCCCGAGATCGGCCGCGATCTCGATCTCCGGGGTCTCTCCCGATATCTCGCGAGCGGCTACCTTCCCGATCCCCACACGATCCTCGAGGGCGTGCGCAAGCTTCCCGCCGGGCACTCGCTGACGGTCGCCTCGGGCCGGCTGCGCCTCAACCGATACTGGGACCTCACGTTCAAACCGCGGGAGGCGAGCGGAGCACCGCCGGGCGACGCGAATGCCTGGGCCTCGGCGCTCTGGGACGCGCTGTGCACGTCGGTGCGCCATCGTCTGGTCAGTGACGTGCCCGTCGGCATCTTCCTCAGTGGCGGCATCGACTCGAGCGCCGTCACCGCCGCCGCGCGGGCGGTGGCGCCGGGGCACCGGTTCGAGAGCTTTTCCATCGGCTTCGAGGAGGCTAGCTACAGCGAGGAGCCATTCGCTCGGGCGGTGGCGGAACGCCTCGGCACCGAGCATCACCAGTTCGCCTTCACCGCCGCCGACGCCGCGGCCCTGCTGCCGCGCCTGGGAGACCTGCTCGACGAGCCGCTCGCCGATCCGGCGTTCCTCCCCACGCTCCACCTGGCGCGCCACACGCGGGCGGCCGTGACGGTGGCCCTCAGCGGTGACGGCGGCGACGAGCTGCTCTGCGGCTACCCGACCTTCCTGGCCGTCGCGCCCATGGCATGGATGAGCCGCCTCCCCTCCGGCGCCGTCCGCGCCGCGGATCGGCTCATCGACCTCCTGCCCAGCTCGAGCCGGTACGGGAGCCCGGGCTTTCTCCTCAAGCAGTTCTTCCGCGGGGCAGCGCACTCGCCGGACGTCGCGACCCAGATCATGATGGGTGGCTTGACCCTCGCGGAGCAGGAGAGCCTCGTCGGGCCCTCGGTGCGCGCGGCCTGTGCGTCCTTCGATCCGTACGAGGACGTCGCGCAGACCATGGTCGGCGCGCCGGCGGACGATCCCATCGGCCGCATGATCTACCATCACTGCAAGCTCTATCTCGCCGGACAGACCCTGGTGAAGATGGACCGCGGCACCATGGCCTACGGGGTGGAGGCGCGGGCCCCGTTTCTCGACCCGGATTTCGTGGCCCTGGCCTGTGCGATGCCCTCGTCGCTGAAGCTCAGGGGCTGGACCACCAAGTACGCGCTGAAGCGCGCCCTCGCCGGGCGCCTGCCCGAGGAAATCCTCCGCCGGCGAAAGCAGGGCTTCGGGGTACCCATCGCCCAGTGGCTGCGCGGCCCCTTGCGACCGCTGCTCGAGGAGACGCTCGATCCCGCCCGGCTCCGCCGCGTGGGACTGCTCGCCCCCGAGCGCGTGGCGCGCCTCGTCGCCGAGCACGGAGCCGGCCACCGAGATCACCGAAAAGTTCTATGGAGTCTGCTCGTCTTCGAGCGGTGGCGGGAGGCGTACTTGCCTGGCACGAGCTGGGCCTGAGGCCCGCCGATCCGTCACGGCCCGAACCCGGGCCCGGCGCGGCCCGGCGTGCCCTGCTTCGCGCCGTGCTCCTGGTCGCGGCACTGACCGCCGTCCTCGTCCTTCCTCCGATCGGTCAGCGGCCCGTCGACACCACCGACGAGGCCCGCTTCGCGCTCTACGCGCGCGAGGTGCTCGCGCGGCACGCCCTGTTCGACGTCCGCCTGCGCGGCAAGCTCTTCCGCGAGAAGCCTCCGCTCTACGCCTGGAGCATCGCGGCCCTCTCCCTTCCCCGCGGCCGCGTCACCGAGGCCACTGCCCACGCGCCGGTGGCGCTGGCCGCCATCGGCGTCACCGCGTTCACCGTCCTGCTCGGCGAGCGCCTGTTCGGCCTGCGGGCCGGGCTCTGGGCCGGGCTGATCCTCGCCACCACCGTGGGGTTTTTTCGCTACAGCCAGGTCGGGCTCCCCGACATGATCGTGGCCTTCTTCGCGGCGGCGGCCGCGTACTGGCTCTGGCGCGCCGTGGGGGAGTCCGCCGGCCGCGGCGCGCTGGCCGTCTTCTACGTCGCCCTTGCCCTCGCGGTGTACGCGAAGGGACCGGTCGGCCTGCTCCCGCTGCTGGTGGGCATCGTCTGGCTCTGGAGCCAGGATGGCCCGCGCGCGGTGGCTCGTCTCCGGAGCGCGCCTGGCGCGGTGCTCTTCGTGGCCATCACCCTCACCTGGCTCTTGCCGTTCCTCACCCTCGGGACCGGCACCTTTGCCTCCACCGTGCTCTGGGACGACTGGCTCACGTGGTACGGAGGCGGGCCAGGCCGCGCCGCGCTCCGCGTGGCGAGCGACGCGCTCGGCTTCTTCCTGCCGTGGATCCTCGTGCTCCCCCTGATCGTCGCCCGGGCGGTGCCTGAGCGTCATTCGCCACCCGTCCGCTACGCAATCCTGTCCTGCCTCGTGCCCGTGCTGGTCGTCCTCGTGTCGGCCAACTACCGCACACGCTACCTGCTTCCCGCGGCATTTGGCTTTGCCCTGCTCGTGGCGTGGTGGGCCGACCGCCACGGTTCCGAGCGCACGAGGGTGGGACAATTCATCGGCTGGGCCTGCCTCGCGGGTGGCGCGCTGGCCACGGCGGCTCTCCTCGTCGGCTCTCGGTGGGGCCTCGGTCCGCGATGGCCAGACCTGCGAGGGCTCTGGCTCGCGCTGGTTCCACTCGCCCTCGGCGGATGGGGGATGGTGCTCAGCCTGTGGGCGGGGCTTCGCGGCGGGCGGCCGGCCCTACTCGTGGGCGGCACGGCGGCGGCCATGGTCGTCATCCTCACGTACGGCACCTGGTTCGACCTGAAGCGCTCCGGCGAGAGGGCCGATGTCCGCCACCTGGCCGCGCGGCTCGAACGTCACGCCAACAGCCGGCAGGTGGGGGTGCTGTTCGAGACGGGATGGTTGGAGGTCGACTTCTACCTTGGGCGCCCCATGCGCGAGATCGAGGCCGCGTGGGAGTTGGAGACGTTCCTGGCGCGAGATGGCGATGCGGTGCTCGCGAGCGAGGCGGTGTGGAATGAGATCAAAGGCCACGTCTGGGCCCAGGTCCGGCCACTCGAGCGCATCAGCATCTCGGGCAAGCCCTTCGTGATCCTCGGTTGGGCGCGTAGTCCCGACTGATGCCCTCCCCTCCTTTCCGGACGGCGCTCCTGATGCTCGTCGTGGGCGGCCTGGCCGCCGGGTTGGTCCTGGCCGAGGTCGTGCTGCGCTTCATGCCGGAGCACCCGCACCGCTACATGACCTCGGACCCCATCCTCCACCACCGTCTGCTGCCGAGCGTGACCACGCGCGTGCGGGGTGTCGAGCTGACCACGAACTCCCTCGGCCTGCGCGATCGCGAGATCGCGCCCCGACCGCCCGCCGGGGTCTTTCGGATCCTGATGCTCGGCGACTCGTTCATCGAGGGCGGGGGGCTCACGCTCGAGCAGAGCGTGGCCAAGCAGGTGGAGGCGATGCTCAACCACGCGCAGTGCCCGCGGCGTTTCGAGGTGATCAACGGGGGCGTGTCCAGCTACTCACCCATTCTCGAGTACCTGTTCCTCGAGCGCGTCGGACTGCCCCTCGACCCCGATCTCGTCGTGCTGAACTTCGACATGACCGACGTGCACGACGACCTCGTCCGCACGGGCATCGCGCGGTTAAACGCGCAGGGGCTCCCTCTCGCCGTCCCGTCCGATCGCCGCAAGGAAGCCGCCTTGCTCCTGCCCCCGTTCCCCAAGACGGCATTCCTGCGATTCCTGGACCCTGTCGAAGCGATGCTCAATCGGTCCAAGCTGTACCAGTCCGTCCGGACCTCGCCCGGGGGCCAGGCGCTCTTCGGAAGCCTCACCCTGACGCCCGAGCGGCTCGCGGAGCTGGGCCTGGTCGGCAACCCGCGCTACGACATCGAGGCCGTGACGCGCAGCGGGGATTTTCCGGGCCAGGCCGAGGCCTGGCGGCTGACCGAGCGCTACATCAGCGCCATTCACGCCCTCGCGCAGGTCCACCAGCGTTCCTTTGCGCTGGTGCTCTACCCGCACGCACAACAGGTGTCGGCGGAGGCCTCGCCGGGGGGGCGCCGCCGTCACGGGCTCGGCCCCGGGCTTCACGGCTCGGAACGGCCCTTCCAGATCCTCACCGACCTGGGACGCCGAGAGGGCTTCCCGGTCATCAATCTCCTGCGCCTCTTCCGCGAGCGCGAACCGCGCGAGGGGCCCCTCTTCTGGACCGATGACATCCATCACACCCCGGCGGGGGCGCGAGTCTTCGCGGAGGGAGTGGTGGCCGGGCTTCGCGATCACGACCTCGTGGGCTGTGGACATGAGGGCCCCGACACGGCCCCCCATACCCCCCACGCTCGGAGCGCCCAGGCGGAGCCGTGGCGCCCCTCGATCCCTGACACGCGCCTGCCCGCCACGCTATGAGGCCCGCGAAGGCCTGGATGAGGATCTTGTAGCCGGGCTTGAGGCGCATCGGCCCCTGCTCGCCGAGCGCGGAGCCGCCGTCCGGCTTCTCGATCTTGATCACGTCCGCGCCGAGGTGGGCGAGGATCTGGGCGGCCACCGGGCCGGCGAGGTTCTGGCCCAGTTCGACCACCGTGATGCCGGCGAGCGGCGCCGGGGTCATTCGCCGCGGAATTGCGGGGGACGCTTCTCCAGCATGGCCCGCACACCCTCGCGCGCGTCGGCGCTCTTGCGCGCGCGGGTGGCCATCGTGTCGAGGTCGGCGTGCTCGATGCCGTCGCGCACGGCAATCGCGCGCTGGATGACGGCCTTCATGCCGGCGAGCGAAAGCGGGGCGTTCTGCGCGATGGTATGCGCGGTCTCGTAGGTCGCGCGCTCGAGATCGCCGAAGGGCACCGTCTCGTGCACCAGGCCGATCTCGCGGGCCCGCGACGCCGTCACCGGCAGGCCGGTGAACAGCATGTGGCGGGTGTGCGCGGGACCGATGATCTCCACCAGCTTCTGCCCGAGCAGGAACGGCACCACCAGCCCGATCTTCGCCAGCGGCATGCAGAAGCGGGCCGCGTCGGCGGCGATGCGGAGATCGCAGTGCAGCGCCAGCTCGCAGCCCCCCGCGAAGGCATCGCCCTGCACCATCGCGATGGTCGGGTGGCGAGAGGCCTCGATGCGCCGCAGGACCACCGTGACCAGGCTCTCGGGATCGGCGGTCGCCGCCTGTTGCTGCTTCATCTCTTGCAGGTCCATCCCCGAGCAGAAGGCTTTGCCCTCGCCGCGCACGACGACCACGCGCACGGCGGGGTCGTCGTCGAGGCGATCGAACAGGGCCCGGAGGCCGGAGAGAACCGCGGTGTTGAGGGCGTTGCGACGGTCCGGCCGGTTCAGCCGGACCGTCGCGATTCCCCCGTCGACTGACGTCAGGATCTCGTCAGCCACGCGCGCGGGCTACGCCATGCCGGGCACGAAGGCGTCGCGGCCAGCCTGGTACGTGGCCTGCCGCTGCGTGGCGTTGCGGTTCATCATCGGGCGCATGTACATCGGGTGGGTGAAGCTGCGCACCTCGTGCTCGATCTCGAAGATCTGCTCGCCGCTGTCGGGATCGATGATGACCTCGAAGCGGTACTGGACGTCGTTGCTCTCCTCGCTGAGGAGGCCGCGCTCCTTCAGCTTCTTGTGCGGCCCGGAGAAGTCGGTGACGTACACGGCGATGTGGTGGCCGTCGAAAGCCGGGATGGGCGACGTCGTCTCGCGGAAGATCAGCTCCTGGCGGCCCCCCAGCCGCACGTGCGCGGCCTTGCCCTCGGGCTCGACCATCACGCAGGACGTCGCGCCCATGATCTGCTTGTAGAAGCGGCAGATGCCGTCGGCCGTCCCCGGCCTCACGGTGAACTCCACGTAGGCCATGCCCAGCGAGATGTTCCCGAACCGCGGCGCGGGGGCGTACAGGCGGAAGGTGTTGCCCCACGGCGAGGTCGCGGCCACGTACTTGTCTTCCAGCGAGCAGGTGAACTGCGTCCCCTCGAGCTTCGGCTTGACCGCGAGCAGGCGCTGTACCAGCGAGTCGAGGTCCGGGACCACCAGCCCGCAGTGCCCGCGCAGGACGTCCGGGTCGCCGGACGGCATGTGGAACTGCTCCTGGCCCATGTTCACCCACATGTTCATGTCGTCGACCATGAGGTACGGGTCGCGCGTGAACCCGAGCCCCGCGATGTAGAAAAGCGTGGCGACCCTCTGGTCGGGGACCCGCACGTTCACGTGCTCCAGGGCCACGATGTTGCCGACGTCCTGGGTCGCGCGATTGAAGCTCTTGCTGCCGTCGTCTCGCCGCCGCATCCTGTACTCCATCTCGATCCCCCTGTCTCAGTCTGTGACCTGCACCCCTGCTCCTAGCTCCAGCGCCCTATGATGCGCGCATCCTCCGCTCTTGCCAAACGGCCCGCCGCCGCGGTCAGGACGTCCCGAATCCGTAGAGCCGCGCGGCGTTGTCGCACACGATCTTGTGACGCGTGGCCTCGGGCAGGTGTCCCAGCTCGCGCTGGATGAACTCCTGCGAGTCGGGCCACACCCCGTCGGGATGCGGGAAGTCCGAGCCCCACATGACCCGGTCGGCGCCCAGCTCGTCCAGAAGCTTGACGCCGATCGGATCGGTCTGGTACGTCGCCCAGCACTGGCGGTGCCAGTAGCCGCTGGGCGACATGGTCAACGCGAGATCCTTGAACTGGTCTTCCCATTCCGCGTCCATGCGCCAGAGGACGTAGGGAATCCAGCCGATCCCGGCCTCGCCCAGCACCACCTTGAGACCCGGATACCGCTCGAGCGCGCCCGAGAAGATCATCGAGGCCAGGATGTTGGCCATGTTGATCTGGAACTGCGTGATGCTCGTGGCGAACGCCGCGCGGGCGACCGGGATGTCCACGGCCGGCGCATCGGGCAGCGCGGCGCGCGACGGATCCCCACCCAGGAAGACGATCTTCCTGATGTGGTCCGGGATGTAGCCGCCCACCGTGTGAAAGTGGAGCGGCAGGCCGCACGCGTTGATGACCTCCCACAGCGGGTTCCAGTACGGGTCCCAGAGGGGCGTCAGGTCCGACGAGTTGGCGATGTCCAGGCCGGGGAGGACGCCGCGCTTGGCCACGCGCTCGACCTCGGTGATGGCGGCGTCGAGCGGATGGTTGGGGATCGAGGCGAGCCCCGCGTAGCGGTCCCGATGCGTGGCGCAGAAGTCGGCCAGCCACTCGTTGTAGATGCGCATCACCTCGCCGGCCGCCTCGGGGTCGTTCATCCGCCCGGTCGTCCCGAGGATCCCGTACAGCACCTCCCCTTGAACGCCGTCGCGGTCCTGATCTTTCAGTCGCAGCTCCGGATCGCTGATCCGACGGATGCCGCGCTTACCGTCGGCGTAGAGGCCGGTCTCCGCCATCCGGTCCGCGCGGTGGATGCGCCCGGGAACGTACTCGCGCCCGGCCGAACCCATGCCGCAGGCGAGCCCGAGGCTGGCGCCTTTCTTCGTCACCCAGGTCGGCCCCTTCGGGCCGTCGGTGACGTAGGGCATGCGGTCCTTCAGCGTGGACCGGGCGTTCGACCCGAACAGGTCGGGGGGCAGCCAGCAGAGGTCAAGGTGACAGTCGGCGGAGATCACGCGGTATTCCATCAGCGATCCTCCCTCGTCCGGTCCGCGGCACCGCGGAATGCGGAGGTCGCGCCGGGCCCCTAATATGCGCGAATCGGGGTGTCTTGACAATCGCGACCGGTCCGCACACGAAACTGGGAGGTGTACGCGCGTGTCATCTCGCGCGAATGGGGAGGTTTGGAGGGGGTCCAGGCCCCCCTCCAACTCACAACCGCTCAGGCTTCGTCGTAGCCCGTCAGGAGCGCGCGGACGACGGAGGGGATGTCATCGAACTGGCGCGGCCGCTTCACATCGCGGGCCTGATCGGGCAGGTTCTCGGGCGCCTGGTGAACAGCGACTGCGTCACGAACGGCGGACGCTTCGTCGACGGCGACATCGTCGTGAGTGGCGGCCGCCTGGCTGACCTCGGTCCGGTCGACGGCACTTTCCATGACTCGACGTCCCTTCCGCGGTGGATATGCAACCCGCTTCAGACGAATGGCAGCAACAGAAGTGCCATGTAGTCGAGTGATCGGCCTGGGCGCCCAGCAAAGCCGCGCATAGTGGATTCGCGTAGTTGCGAACGCCTGCCCGCGCTCGACGAGCCTCGAAGGTGTCGATTGTGCGACGGAGTGACGATGGTCCTGGAACTTTTCCCGGGCGGTCGCCCAGGACGCGCCGCGCGCGGCGCGCGGCGGATGGTGCCTCGAGAGCGGGTCCTTAGCCAGGTCTCGACTGGTCAAATCTAAGACTTTGACCAGTCATCACCCGTCAAAAATTCGACCGGGGCTACCGCGCCTCGGCGCGCCACTGGGCATCGGAGAGGTTCCAGCCTCCGCCGAGCGCCTTGTAGAGCCCCACGAAGGCGAGGAAGCGGTCGCGCCGCACCCGGGCCAGGAGATCCTGGGCGGGGAAGAGCAGCTGCTGCGCCTCCAGCACCTCGTAGTAGCTGGCGAGGCCGCCCAGGTAGCGGCGGTTGGCCACCCGCACCGACTGCTCGTACGCGGTCACCGCGCGCGCCTGCTCCGTCTCGAACTGCGCGAGCTTCTGGAGTGCCACCAGGGCGTCCGACACCTCCTGGAACGCGCGTACCGCAGTCAGCTCGTACTGGAGCCGGGACTGTTCCCACGACGCCACGGCGGCTCGGTAGTTCTCGAGGATCCGGCCGCCCTGGAAGATGGGACCGCTGAGCGAGCCGGCCAGTGCCCACACGCTGGCCGTCCCGCTGGTGATGGCCGACAGCTCCGGGCTCACGCCCCCCAGGAGCGCGGTGAGTCCGACCCGGGGGAAGAAGCTCGCCTTGGCCACGCCGATCTGGGCGTTGGCCTTCACCAGCCGCTGCTCGGCCTGGAGCACGTCGGGGCGCCGCTCGAGTAGGGCGGACGGCAGCCCGGGCGGGACCGAGGGCATACGCTGGGCGGTGAGCGCCGCCCCGCGTGGCACCGACCCCGGATCGCGTCCGAGCAGCACGTTGATCTGGTTCTCCTTGATCGCGATCTGCCGCTCCAGATCGGGAACACTCGCCGCCGCGGAGGCCAGCGCACCCTCGGCGCGCGAGGTCTGCAGCGTTGAAACTACGCCAGCCTCGAAGCGACGCCGGAAGAGGGTGTAGGTGCGCGTGAAGGAATCCGTCGCGCCCCGCGCGATGTCGAGGCGCAGATCGAGGGCCAGCAGGTCGAAGTAGGCCTGCGCCACGTCGCTCACCAGCGTGAGAAGCACGCCGCGGCGGCCCTCCAGCGTGGCGAACAGCTCGGCCCGCGCCGCCTCGTTGGAGCGCCGGATGCGGCCCCACACGTCGATCTCCCAGGTGGCGGCCAGCCCGCCGAGAAAGAGATTGTCGGTACCGCCGTCGGGCAGCTCCAGGTCGGGGACGAACTTGAAGACCCCCCGATCGCGCTGGACACCAGCCTGGTAGTTGACCCACGGGAAGAACTCGGCGCGCGCCACACCGGCCAGCGCGCGCGCCTGCTCGACCCGCGCCACCGCGATGCGCAGGTCGTAGTTGCCGGTCAGCGCCTCCCGCACCAGTCCCTGGAGCGCGGGATCGTCGAAGACCTCCCACCAGGGCAGGTCGGCGAGCGAGGCGGCCTCGCGCGCTCCCGTCTCGCCCCGGAAGGCGACCGGCGCGCTCACCTCTGGCCGGCGATAGTCGGGTCCCACCGCGCAGCCCACGGTCACGCCCAGCACCGTCACGGTCACCAGCGCCGCGAGGAGCCTGGCGGAGTATCGAGGAGCGCCCCGGGTCCCCCGGGGCACGACGAGCGCGGGGGGCTTGGGGGGCCCTATCGTGGCCCCCCATCTCACTGGTCCATTCATGAGTGTTCTCCCCTCTCCGCCACCGGCCCTGGCGTGTCGGGTGTCCGCGCGCGACCGTGAGCCACGCGCTCCACCGCGGCAAAGGTCACCGGCACGAGAAAGATCGCGATCATGGTCGCCGCCAGCATGCCCCCCACCACCGCGGTACCGAGAATCTGCCGCGCCACCGCGCCCGAGCCCGAGGCGAACGCGAGAGGGAGCGCCCCGAAGATGAAGGCGAAGGCCGTCATGAGGATCGGGCGCAGGCGGAGGCGAGCGGCGGCGAGCGCCGACTCGAGGATCGGCTTGCCGCGCAGCCGCTCGGCCCGCGCGAACTCCACGATGAGGACGGCGTTCTTCCCCGAGAGCCCGATGAGCAGCACCAGCCCGATCTGCGCATAGACGTTGTTCTCGAACCCACGGGCCGAAAGAGCCACCAGGGCGCCGAACACGGCGATGGGCGTGCTCAGCAACACGCCGAAGGGCAGCGCCCAGCTCTCGTACTGCGCGGCCAGGATGAGGAACACGACGAGCAGGGAGAGCCCGAAGATGCCCAGCGGGTTCGCCTGCTGAGCCGCGCGGTTCTGCTGGAACGACAGCGCGTTCCACATGTAGCCCATGTCGGGCGGGAGCACCTGCTTTGCGACTGCTTCCAGGGCGGCCATGGCCTGGCCCGAGCTGTAGCCCGGGGCGGCGCCACCCGTGATCTCCGCCGAGCGGTACTCGTTGAAGCGGTTCGTGTACTCGGGTCCGTCCCGCCACTCGAGGGACACGATGGCCGCGAGGGGGACCATCTGGCCGCGCTTGTTGCGGACGTAGAACTGCCCGACCTCCTCGGCGCGCTCCGGTACTCGCCCTCGGTGCCGACGTACACCTGCCACTGGCGCCCGAACCGATTGAAGTAGTTCACGAACAGGGTGCCCATGAAGGCGTTGAGCGTCCGGTAGACCTCCTCGAGGTCGACCTCCTGCTTGAGCACCTTGTCGCGGTCGACGTTGGCATACACCTGGGGCACCTTGGCGATGAGGGAGCTGTTGACGCGCGTCAGCTCCGGCCGCTTGCGCGCGACCTCCAGGAAGCGATCGACGTTCCGCGCCAGGTAGTCGACGGAGCGGCCCGCGCGGTCCTGGAGCATGAGGCTGAAGCCTCCCGACGTGCCGACACCGGCGATGGCCGGAGGCGGGAAGGCGAAGGCGCGCGCCTCCGAGATCTCGCGCGAGGCGGCGGTTGAGGGAGTCCATGATGCCGTCGAGACTCGTCTCCGCCGTGCGCCGCTGACCCCACGGGTCGAGCGACACGAAGAAGAAGCCGAAGTACGTGGCGTTGATGTAGTCGAGCAGGCTGTAGCCGGTGATCGAGCTGTAGTGCTTCACACCCGGCGTGTCGGCCAGGATCTTCTCGATCTTTCGCATCACCGCGTCCGTGCGCTGGAGCGAGGCGGCCTCCGGCAAGGTCACGTTCACGAGGAGAAACCCCTGGTCCTCCGTGGGCAAGAAGCCTGTGGGGAGCTTCCAGCCGAGCACGCCGGCTCCGACCGCGATGGCGCCGAGGAAGAGGAGGCTCACGGCGGACTTGCGAATGAGGGCGCCGGACACCGCCACGTAGCGGTTGGTGACGCGCTCAAATCCGGTGTTGAAGGCGGCAAAGCCGCGGGCCAGCGGACCGCGCCCCCGCTCGGCGTGGGGCCTCAAGACGAGGGCGCAGAGCGCGGGGCTGAGGGTGAGGGCGTTGAAGGCCGAGATGGCCACGGAGAGTGCAATGGTCACCGCGAACTGCTGATAGAGGCGCCCGGTGATGCCCGGGATGAACGCCGTCGGCACGAACACGGCGATGAGGACGAGGGCGATCGCCACCACCGGGCCGGATACTTCCTGCATCGCCTGGATGGCCGCCTCTTTCGGAGCAAGCCCCGCCTCGAGCTTCTTCTCCACCGCCTCCACGACGACGATCGCGTCGTCCACCACGAGGCCGATGGCGAGGACCAGCCCGAAGAGCGACAAGCTGTTGATGGAGAAGCCGAGCAGCGGGAAGAAGACGAACGTCCCGATGAGCGATACCGGCACCGCCACCGCGGGGATGAGCGTGGCCCGCACGCTCTGGAGAAAGACGAAGACCACGAGGATGACGAGCAGCATCGCCTGCCCGAGCGTGGTGTAGATCTCGCGGATGCCCTCGGTGACGGCGAGGGTGGTGTCGAGCGACACCACGTAGTCCATGTCCACCGGGAAGCGCTGCTTCAGCTCCTCCATGAGGCGGCGCGCGCCCTGCACGGCCTCGAGGGCGTTGTAGCCGGGAAGCTGGTAGACGTTGACGATGGCCGCGGGCGATCCGTTCAGCCGCCCGATGTTGTTGTAGGTCTGCGCCCCCAGCTCCACGCGCGCCACGTCGCGCATCCGGACGTACGAGCCGTCGGGATTGGCGCGGATGACGATGGCGCCGAACTCCTGCTCGGTCACCAGCCGCCCCTGCGTGCGCATGGTGTACGTGAAGGCCTGGCCGGGCGGCACGGGCTGCGCGCCCACCTGGCCGGCGGCGTTGATCACGTTCTGCTTGTCCAGGGCGTTGACGAGATCGGTGATGGTGATGGAGAGGTTGGCGAGCTGGTCGGGCTTCACCCAGAAGCGCATGGCGTACTGGCCGGCCCCCTGGATCAGCACCTGGCCGATGCCGTTCACGCGCGTCATGGGGTCGTTGATGTTCACGTAGGCGTAGTTGGCCAGGAACGTGGCGTCGTACGTCCCCTTGGGCGAGTAGACGGCGAAGATGGCCAGCGGGCTGGTGTGCGCCTTCAGCACGGAGATGCCGAACTTCTGCACCGCCGACGGCAGCTGCGGGATGGCCTGGGCCAGCCGGATGTAGGTGAGCACGTTGTCGACGTTGGGATCGGTGCCCACTTCGAAGTCCACCCGGAGGTTCATGGTCCCGTCGTTCACGTTGTACGAGCGCATGTAGATCATGTTGTCCACCCCCGTCATGGTCTGCTCGATGGGGGTGGCCACCGACTCCTCGATGGTGAGGGCGTCGGCGCCGACGTACATGGTGCGGATGGAGATCTCCGGCGGGGCGATGTCGGGGAACTGGGCCACGGGCAGGCGCCGGAAGCTCACGAGGCCGGCGATCACGATGAGGATCGAGATCACCATGGCCACCACCGGTCGATTGATAAAGAAGCGCGACATGCAGGTGGGCTATTTGGGCGCGAGCTTGAGGAGCACCGTCTCTCCGGTGTCGAGCATCATCGGGCAGGTCAGCCCTCCCTGGCAAGGCGCGGGACTTCGCAGCCCTGGGTCGAGCCGCCTGAGCGTGATCCGGATCAGGGGCGCCGCCGGTGGTCGGGAGCGAGCCGGGCCCGGCGGCCCGTCACCGCGCCTCGGCGGCGGCCCGCTCGCGATCGCTCATCACGACCCACTCGGCGAGGCGTCTCAGGATCGCCTTGGTCAGGGCGGGACGGTTGTGGATCAGCCAGTCCAGGCGCTCGGTCGGGATGACGAGCAGCTCGACGTCGCTGGCCGCGATGGCGTCCGCCGATCGTGGCCCCTCGCCGAAGAACGCAATCTCTCCGAAGAGGTCGCCCTCGCCGTGGCGACGCAGCAGCCGGTGCTCGCCGTCGATCTGCTTGCGAATCTCCACCGACCCGTCGTGGACGACGTACGCCTCGCCCCGCGCATCGGCCCCCTCGCGGAAGATGACGTCCCCGGCCTTGAAGCGCCGGCGCTCGACGTCACCCAGGGTGAGGTTCTTGTAGATCTCGAGCCCGATCGAGGGCAAGTGCCCTTTCGTCTCCACCGGCAGGCCCGCGTTCGTCCAGCTCCCGAGGCCACCCTTGAGGATGCGGACGTTCTTCCAGCCCCGCGCTCTCAGGATCTGGCACACCCGCGCGCTCGTGACCTCGGCTGGGCTGCTGTCGTAGGTGACGATGGTCCGGTCGGGTTCGACGTCGAGGTTGAAGCGCTCCGCCTCGGCCTCGGCGGGATCGAGCCGGAGGGAGCCGGGGAGCTTGAGCGGGCTCGTCTCGAAGTCCGATCTGGTGCGGACGTCCAGCATCACCGGGTTGACGCCGTTCTCGATGAGCCCGATGACCTGGGTCGGCTGGATGCGAAGCCGGTTGTGCCACCAGCGCCGGGCGAACATCCCGCCGTAGGCGCCGAGGCTCACGAGCGTCACGCCGAGCGTCGCCCACGCCCATGGGAAGGGCCGTGGCGGAGGGTTCTTGACCTTGGCCTCCGCCTCCCCGAGCTCGTGCTTGACGTCGGCCAGGCCCGGCTGGAGCGTGTTCGCCTCGGTGAGCTTGGCGAGGGCGGCCGAGTATCGCCCCTTGAAGAACGCGTCGAGCCCGGCGTGCCACGCCGTATTGAATGCGCTCTCCCCGGGCCGGGTCACCTCCGTTCCCCTCAGAAATGCGCGCACGTCGCGGGCGGGGATCAGGAAGTTGAAGCCCTGCACGGCGCCCCCGCTGGACGACAGCGACACGGCCAGCACGACGCCAAGGACCTTGGCGTCGCTCCCGATGGCGGGTCCGCCACTGTTGCCGTAGGTGACCGAGGCGTCGGTCTGGATGAGATCCTGGCCGATCGCGTCCTTCGGAAAGGCGGACACGGAGCCGTTCGTGACCGAGGCCTCCAGCGCCACGCGCCGGTCGAGCAATTCGTGGGCGCGCACGACGCTGGGGAAGCCGAGCACGTGGACGGGATCGCCGATCTTGGCCTCCGCCGACGACATCGAGAGCGCCGGATAGACGCCGTCCTTCACGCGGAGCAGGGCCAGGTCGCGACCGGAGTCGCTCACCGGCCGGTTGTTCATGTCCAGGAGGAGCGGCGGGCTGAACTTCTTCACCTCGGCCTGGAGCTTCACGCCGTTCGACAGCATGACGCTGATCTGGGGCAGCGGCGTGAGCTTGGCGCTGGTGAGGGCACGGTCGGTCACCTCGCGGCGGATCCGGTCCTCGAGGGCGGGGCTATCGCCGCGGGTGAGGCCCCGCTTGCGGAGCACCGGCTCCACGCACGCCTGCTCGATCGCCCTCTTCTTCAGCTCGTGCACGACCCACGGCAGCACGCGGTGGGCGGGGTCGACCACGTGGGCGTTGGTGACCAGGTAGCCGCGACCGTCCACGAACCAACCGGTGCCCGTCTCCACGAACGGCGCCGGGCGCACGGTGACGGGCCCGCGGCCGCAGTTCATCGTCACCTCCGCCCGGACCTCCGCCGTGATGAGGGCAACGCCAGGCCTCGTGAGGAGGATCGCCTCCTGGACCGTGAGCGCGGGGACGCCCGCGGGCGCGCCCAGCCAGGCTGCCAGGAGCGCCCCCACCGTCACCAGGGCCTTCATCCTCCCCGGAACCTACCATGGAGGGGCGTCGATGGGACGAGGCGGGCGGAGGATCAGGACACGAGCTTGGGGCGCACCTTCTCTCCGGCCTTCACCCTCACCAGACCGTCGACCACCACACGCTCGCCGGCCCTGAGGCCGCCCTCGATGAGCCACATCGAGCCGTGACGCGGGCCGACCTTCACGGCGCGGATCTCGATGCGATCGTCCGGGGTGACGACGCCGACCTGGTAGAGGTCTTGAAGCTGCTGGACGGCGGGCTGGGGAACGAGAAGCGCCCCGCGGCGGACGTCAAGGGGCGCGCGGATCTTGGCGAACTGGCCGGGCCGCAGCACGTTGCCCGGATTGGGAAAGAGGCCCCGGATGCGCAGGGTGCCGGTGGTGACGTCGACCCCGCGTCCCACGATGTCGAGCTTGCCGGGATGCTGGTACACGCTGCCGTCGGACAGGATCAGCTCGAGGGCAATCTCCCGCTTGCCCGAGGCCGCCGCTTGCCAGGCGCCGGTGACCTTCAAGAACTCCTGCTCGCTGATGGGGAACTCGACGTAGAGCGGATCGACCTGCGAGACGATGGTGAGCAAGGTGTTCTGGTCGCGCCCCACGACGTCGCCGATGTTGGCGGCGCGGATGCCGGCCACGCCGTCGATGGGCGAGGTCACCCGGGCGAAACCGACGTTCAGGGCGGCCTGTTCGACCTCGGCACGCGCGCGCTCCACGTCGGCCAGCGCGCGCTCCACGTTGGCCTGCTTGCGCGCGACGTTGGCCTGGGCGGTGATGACGCCGGCGCGGGCCCGGGCCACGTTGCCTCGCGCGGCGACGATGGCCGCCCGGTTGGCGAGATTGTTCTGGATGGCGTCGTCCAGCTCCTGCTGGCTGACCGAGCCGTCCTGGGCCAGGGGCGTGTACCGGTCCACGTCGAGCTGAGTCCGGCGCTGGTTCGCCTCGGCCCGGGTCACGTCGGCCAGGGTCTGGTCGACGACGGCCTTCGCCTCCTCCACGCCCGACTCCGCTTGCTTGACGTCGGCGCGGGCCTGCTGGACCTCCGCTTCGGCCTGCTTGACCT
Organism: uncultured Candidatus Rokubacteria bacterium; assembly: GCA_963848005.1. Classification (GTDB taxonomy): domain Bacteria; phylum Methylomirabilota; class Methylomirabilia; order Rokubacteriales; family CSP1-6; genus CAVWFS01. The sequence continues at coordinate 17,656 of CAWKCA010000002.1, read as the reverse complement.
TCGCGCGGGCGTCGTCGAGGACTGCCTGGTACGGGCGGGGGTCAATCTGGAAGAGCTGTTCACCCTTCCGGACGAAGGAGCCCTCCTTGTAGGTCTGGCTCATCAGGAAGCCGGACACGTAGGCGCGGATCTGGGCGTCGATGAAGCCCGTCGCCGTGCCCACCCACTCGCCGTGGATGGTGACGTCGCGCTGCACCACGGGGGTCACGTCGACCGGGAGCAACTCCGGCGCGCGCGCCGTGGAGCCCTCACGGCAGCCCGCGAACAGGAGCGCGCCGGCGCACAGGGCAACGAGCGCCGGCCCGCGCGCCATCCTCAGCGAAAGAGCGATCTCGCGATCACCATGCGCTGGACCTCCGACGGCCCCTCCCCGATGCGGCGCACGCGCGCCTCGCGGTACCAGCGCTCGAGCGGGAACTCCTTGGCCACACCGTAGCCGCCGTGGACCTGGACGGCGGCGTCGACCACGCGACCCAGCACCTCGCTGGAGTAGAGCTTGGCGATGGAGGCCTCGACCCTGGCGTCCTCGCCGCGATCCGCCTTCCAGGCGCCCTCCCAGATGAGCCAGCGCGCCGCCCGCATCTCCACCTCGGCGTCGACGAGCATCCACTGGATCGCTTGCCGCTCGCTCAGCCGCACGCCGAACGTCGAGCGCTGCTTGGCGTGGGCCACGGCCATGCGGTGGGCGGCCACGGCCACCCCGAGATTGCAGGCCGAGTACGGAAAGCGTTGCCGCACGAGGCCGCCCAGGGCGAGGTTGAGGCCGCTGCCCTCCTCGCCCACCAGATTCTCCAGCGGGACTTTGCAATCCTCCAGGGCGACCTCGCAGGGCACCGCCGCCGTTCTGATCGTCCGGATGGGCCGAGCCGTGAAACCCGGGGTGCCCTTCTCGACGATGAACGCGCTGACACCAGCGCGCCCCTTGGCGCGGTCGGTGCGCGCGAAGATCACTCCCCAGTCCCCCAGGTCGGCCCTCGAGATGAAGATCTTCGTCCCGTTCAGCACCCAGTGGCCATCGCGCTTGACCGCGGTGGTCTGGATGGCCCCCGCGGGGTCGGAGCCGCCGCTGGGCTCGGTGATGGCGAAGAACGTGTGGGTGCCCTCGCGGATGGCGGGCATCGCGTAGCGCTCGATCTGTTCCTGGCTCCCCCCGAAGATGAAGGCCGCGGGCGGCCGGCCGAAGACCCCGCACCCGGGGTTGTAGAGCCCCATGCGGTGCTGCGACATTTCCTCGAGGATCACCGACATCGAGAAGGCGTCGAGTCCGCCCCCGCCGTACTTCTCCGGAACGCCGAGGCACCAGAGGCCGGCCGCCTTCGTCTTGGCGGAGAGGCGTTGGTAGTCCTCCTCGGGGATCTCGGGCGCGTCGGGATCGGCGCGCTGCTCGACGGGAAGGATCTCGTCGCGGATGAAGCGCCGGACCTGCTCGCGGAGCGCGAGCAGCTCGTCGGGAAGCCGGTAACCGGGAAACGTCGGCATGGCGTGATCGCTCTCAGTCCAGGGTCATGGGCGAGTTCAGGCGTCCGCCGGCACGAAGCGGTGGCCGCCGTTCTCGCGTACCACGTAGCCGGGGCGCGGGAAGTGCGCGGCCAGGATCATCACGCCGGAGTCGGCGTGGCGTTCCACGAAGGCGCGACGAGTCACGGCCGCCTGGGCCGGGTCGTAGCAGAACTGGCTGCTCCACTGCGGCTCCGCGACCTGCACCACGCGGTGCATGAGGTCGCCCGAGAAGACGGCCTCCCCGGCCGGAGTCGTCAGGCGAACGCTCGCGTGCCCCGGCGTGTGACCGCGCGAGGGCTCGAAGCGAAGATACTCGCCCACCGCGTAGTCGGTGTTCACGAGGACGGCCTGGCCGGCCGCCACGACGGGAAAGACGCTGTCGTCGATGCAGCCGGATGGCTCCTTGCCGGTCTCGGCCTCGTGGCGCCAGAAGTCCCACTCCTCGCCGACGAAGACGTACTTCGCCCGCGGGAAGGTGGGCACCCACGTCCCCTCCACCAGGCGCGTGTTCCAGCCCACGTGGTCGACGTGCATGTGCGTACACAGCACGTAATCGACCCCTTCGGGCTCTACCCCCAGGGACTTTAACTCGTCGAGGAACGCGCCCTGGCGGAGGTGCCAGATCGGATTCTCCTCGCGATGCTTGTCGTTGCCCACGCCGGTGTCGACGAGGATCGTGTGCTGCGGCGTGTGCACGACCCAGGTCTGGATGCGCGAGCCGATGTCGCCGGTGGCCTCGTCGAAGAAGTGCGGCTTGATCCAGGACAGGTGCGCGGCAATCGTCTGGGCATCGGAGCCCGGCAGCATCATCGCGGTCGGATACGACGAGCGGCCGATCTCCACGACGCGGGAGACGGACACCGGGCCGAACTGGATCGTGTTCATCCTCACCTCGCGCGCACGCCGGGTCGCGCCCGGGCGTCGGGTGCCAGCATCATCGGGCAGGTCGGTCATCGCTGGCAAGCCGCCCGTCGGAAGGCCGCGTGTCGCACCCCGCGGCCGCGCGGCGGAATCGAGCGCCTCGGCGACCGGGCGCGTGTCGCACCCCGCGCGAATGGGGAGGTTTGGAGGGGGTCCAGGCCCCCTCCAACTTGATAGACTGCTAGCGCCCTGTGAGCTACCAGCCGATCGAGAACTACGGCATCATCGGCGACCTGCACACCGTTGCCCTGGTGGGGATGGACGGGTCGATCGACTTCATGTGCCTGCCGGAGTTCGACTCGCCGTCGGTGTTCGCCGCCCTGCTCGACGCGCGGCAGGGCGGCCGGTTCCAGGTGGCTCCCCTCCTCGACGAGGCGCGGCAGAAGCAGATCTATCTGCCCGATACCTGCGTGCTCCTCACCCGCTTTCTCTCGGATGCCGGGGTGGCCGAAGTCTCCGACTACATGCCCATCGCCGAGACGAAGGACGAGCACGACATCGTCCGCCGGGTCAAGACGGTGCGCGGGGAGATCCGCTTCCGGATGGTCTGCCAGCCTCGGTTCGACTACGCGCGCGCCGCTCACACCGTCGAGCGTACGCGGGATGGCGTGCTGTTCGTCTCGAGCGGCCGGTATCCTCTCGCCCTCCGACTTCGCGCCTCCGTGCCCGTGCGCGTCGAGGACGGGGCGGCGGTGGCCGAGTTCACCTTGCGCGCCGAGGAGTCGGCCTCGTTCGTGCTCGAGCGTGCGCAGCCCGATCAGGAGTCGCCCGCCGCCAACCCCGACTTCGTCGCCGAGGCGTTCAAGGACACCGTCAACTTCTGGCGCCGCTGGGTCGCGCGCTCCTCCTATCGGGGGCGCTGGCGGGAGATGGTGAACCGCTCGGCGCTCACCCTCAAGCTCCTGACCTCGCGGACCCACGGCTCCATCGTGGCCTCGCCCACCTTCGGGCTCCCCGAGCAGGTGGGAGGGCCGCGGAACTGGGACTACCGGTACACGTGGATCCGCGACGCGTCGTTCACCCTGTACGGGCTCATCCGGCTGGGCTACACCGAGGAGGCGGCCGCCTTCATGCGCTGGGTGGAGGCGCGGTGCGAGGAGCTGGAGCCGGACGGGACGCTGCAGATCATGTACGGCATCGACGGCCGCCACGAGCTGCCCGAGGAGGCCCTCCCGCATCTGGAGGGCTATCAGGGATCGGCGCCCGTGCGCATCGGCAACGCCGCATACAACAACCTCCAGCTCGACATCTACGGCGAGCTGATGGACGCCATTTACCTGTACGACAAGTACGGCCAGCCGATCGGGCACGATCTGTGGCGCAACGTCACGCGCTCCATCGAGTGGCTGTGCGCCAACTGGCGCCAGCCGGACGAAGGCATCTGGGAGGTGCGCGGGGGCCGGCAGGAGTTTCTCTACTCCCGCGTGCTGTGCTGGGCCGCCGTCGATCGAGCGGTGCGCCTGGCCCGGCGGCGATCATTCCCGTCGCCCTGGGCGCGCTGGCACGACGTGCGCGACGAGATCTACCACGACATCTTCGCGCGCTTCTGGAACCCGAGCCGCCAGGCCTTCGTGCAGTCCCCGGGCTCGGCCACCCTGGACGCCTCGGCCCTGCTCATGCCGCTCATCAAGTTCATCTCGCCCACCGACCCGCGCTGGGTGTCCACCCTTCGCGCCATCGAACAGGGGCTGGTGAGCGACTCGCTCGTGTCCCGCTACCGCCTCGACGACCAGTTCTCCGACGGGATCACCGGGACCGAGGGGACCTTCAGCATGTGCTCCTTCTGGTACGTGGAGTGCCTGTCGCGGCTCGGCGACCTCCAGCAGGCTCGCTTCTTCTTCGAGAAGATGCTGGGCTACGCCAACCACCTCGGCCTCTATGGGGAGGAGCTGGGCCACCGGGGTCAGCATCTGGGCAACTTCCCGCAAGCCTTCACGCACCTGGCCCTCATCAGCGCGGCCTATGACCTCGATCGGCGGCTGGGTCATTGAGATCGGGGGAGGCGCGGCGTGGCATGATCGGCGTCAATCACCCTTGCGGAGGATAGGCGCGCGATGAGCGGATTCGCCGACTACGAGCAGTACGACGCCCTGGGCCTCGCCGACCTCGTGCGCCGGCGCAAGGTCACGCCCACCGAGCTGCTGGAAGCCGCCATCGAGCGGGTGGAGACGCGCAATCGGGCCGTCAACGCGGTCGTGCTGAAGCTCTACGACCTGGCCCGTCGGACGATCGCCGGGGGCCTGCCCGACGGCCCCTTCACGGGCGTGCCGTACCTCATGAAGGACCTCACCGCGTCCATCGCCGGCGTGCCGATGACGCGCGGCTCGCGCTTCTTCGCCGATACCCCGCCTGCCACCGCCGACAGCGAGCATGTCACGCGGCTCAAGCGCTCCGGCCTCGTCATCTTCGGCCGGACGAGCACGTGCGAGATGGGGCTCAGCCTCACCTGCGAGCCGCAGCTCTACGGGCCGACGCGGAACCCGTGGGATCGCACGCGCATCTCCGGGGGCTCCAGCGGCGGCGCTGCCGCCGCCGTGGGCGCCCGCATGCTGCCCATGGCGCACGCCAGCGACGGCTTCGGCTCGATCCGCGCCCCTGCCGCCTGCTGCGGCATCGTCGGGCTCAAGCCCACGCGCTCCCGCAACACCTTCTCGCCGTTCGCCGGCGAGGGGCTGGGCGGCCTCTCCACGGAGCACGCGGTGACCTTGACCGTGCGCGACTGCGCCGCCCTGCTCGACACCACCGCCGGCCTGGGCGCCGGCGATCCCTACGCGGCGCCGTCACCGGAGCGGCCGTATTTCGTCGAGGTCGGCGCGCCTCCGGGAATCCTCCGCATCGCGCGGACGGCGAAGGCGCCGAACGGCGCGACGGTGGAGGCGGAAAGCCTCAAGGCCCTCTCGGAGGTGGCGAAGCTCTGCGCCGATCTCGGCCACCACGTGGAGCAGGCCGACCCGCACGTGGACGGCGCGGCCATCGTCCCGACGTTTCTGACCCTGGCCACGGCGAACACCGTGGTGAACCTCGCCAGCCATCCCACCGCCGGCCGCCCCGCGCGCGAGGGCGAGGTGGAGCGCGTGACCTGGCTCACCGGGCAGCGAGGCGAGAAGGTCAGCGCCGCGGACTACGTGCGCGCCACCCAGACCGCGCATCGCCTCGGCCGCCAGATGGCCGCCTTTCATCAGCGCTACGACGTGCTGCTGACCCCCGCCCTCGCCACCCTGCCCGTCAAGCTCGGCTGGATCGACATGATGCTGGACGACTTCGACGAGTACTGGCGCCGCGTCTTTCACTTCTCGCCCTTCACCGTGTGGTTCAACATCACCGGCCAGCCCGCGATGGTGCTGCCGCTCGGCCGCTCCGCCGAGGGGCTGCCCGTCGCCGTCCAGCTCGTGGGGCGGTTCGGCGACGAGGCCACGCTGTTCCGCCTGGCCGCGCAGCTCGAGCACGCGCGCCCGTGGTTCGCGAGGAAGCCACCGCTGGCCTGATGCCCGCATTCGACCCGATCGCCAGTCAGAGCGTCCGCACCGCGGCGCATCGCGAGCCGGCGTTCGTCTTCCCCGACCAGGCCGCCGCGGCTCAGCGCCGGCTCGCCGATGTCGTCGCCCGCACCGGGCGCCGCCCGAACATCCTCTTCATTCTTTTCGACGACGTGGGGTGGGGCGACTTCGGCTGCTACGGCGGCGGCGTGGCCGTCGGGGCGCCGACGCCGACGATCGATCGTCTCGCCCGGCAAGGCCTGCGCCTGACCTCCTGCTACTCGGAGCCGTCCTGCTCGCCGTCGCGGGCGACGCTCCTGACCGGGCGCCTGCCGCGGCGTCACGGGCTTCAGCGTCCGCCGATGTACGGGGAGCCCGGAGGCCTCCAGGGCGAGATCACCCTGGCCCAGCTCCTGGCCGAGACCGGCTACGTCACCCAGGCCGTGGGCAAGTGGCACCTCGGGGAGAACGCCGCGTCGCAGCCGCAGCACGTGGGCTTCGACGACTTCTATGGATTTCTCTCGGTGTCGGACATGTACAGCGAGTGGCGGGACCCGTCCTTCTTTCCGGAGATCGTCTACTCCGAGGCGCGCACGGAGTGGATGCGCAACATGGCCTTCAACAAATGCTTCGTGCACGCCACGCGCGGCGGCCCGACGGAGAACGTGGACGAGGTCACCATCCCGGTCCTCTCCCAGCTCGACGACCGGTGGTGCACCTACTCCACGGACTTCATCCGGCGCATGGGCTCCGGGACGCAGCCGTGGTTTCTCTACCACTGCACGCGCGGCGCCCACTTCGACAACTATCCACTCGAGCGCTATCTGGGCGCCTCGCCGGCGCGCCATCCGTACAAGGACACCATGGTCGAGCTGGACGACGTCGTCGGCCGGTTGGTGCGCACCCTGGAGGAGACCGGCCAGCGCGAGCAGACCCTGATCTTCATCTCGTCGGACAACGGGCCGCACATGGAGAACTGGCCCGACGCGGCGTACACGCCGTTCCGCTGCGCCAAGGGCTCGACGTGGGAGGGCGGGGTGCGCGTGCCCGGCATTTTTGTGTGGCCGGGTGCGATCGACACCGACCGGGTCAGCGACGGATTGTTCGACTTCGGCGACCTCTTCCCGACCTGCCTCGACCTCGCCGGCGCCGCGGAGCGCATCCCGACCGATCGCTACGTCGACGGCGTGGATCAGACGTCGTTCCTGCTGGCCCCGGACGGGCTCTCGTGCCGCAAGTACCACTACTACTGGCTCGTCGACACCTTCTCCGCGCTGCGAGTCGGCGAGTACAAGTGGGTACTGACCTCGACCAGCGACGACGATACCGACGTGCACGCGCCCGGCGGCTTCACCGGCATCACCCAGCGCTACACGTATCCGCGCCTCTACAACCTCTATCTCGATCCGAAGGAGAGCCGGAGCTATCTCACCCGCAAGCTCGCCTACCTCGAAGTGATGCGCGAGGGCATGCGCGAGCACCTCGGGACGTTCCGCACGTATCCGCCGAAGCGGGTCATGGGACTGGGCGCCAGCGGATAGCGTCAGGCTCACGCGACACCGGCCGGCAGTCTTATCGACCTCGGAGGCGTTACATCCGAACTGGTCTCCTTACCTCGTCACGGGAGGAGGGGCCACCATGAACCCGACCACGATGGCAAACCCGATGATCACGGCCGCCATGATGATGGCGATCCCGAGATTTCCCTTTTTCAGTTCCTCCCACTCGTCTACAGGCGTGAGCCACGTGAAGACTTTTAGCAAGATCCAGAGGGACACGGCCATCGTCACGGCACCCACGACCCCCCAGCCAAAGGTCTTCAGGTAGTCGAGCCACAACTCCATGCCACCCTCCCTGCGCGCGTCTCACTCGACGCGCTTCACCGCGATCCGCCGCGGCGGTTACGTGGTCTGAATGGCCGAGAGCTTCCACGGGTTGTTGCCGACCGGACGCGTGAACGTCCAGAAGTCCTCGATCTCCTGCTGGGCCGTGCGCGAGCCCTCCACGACGGCGCCGGTGGCATCGTCAACCGTGTAGTCGAGCATGGAGGCAGCGACGAGGACGGTGGCGTAGTCCTGTCCACCCTCCTGCCACGCCTCGCTCACCTCGGCGCGGCGGATGTCGAGCCGCTCGACCCGGTTCGTCTGGCGCGCGCTGCGTAGCCGGTCGCATTGCGCCTGCAGCACCGTGGCCATCTCCGGCGTCAGGTACTCCCGCACCCCCGCCAGCTCGCGCATCCCGATCGCCTGCTGGACAACGAAATAGACGCGGCGGGTGTGGTCGGCGATCGCGGACGGGTCGAAGCCGGGATCCATGGTTCGGATGTGGGTGATCCCGCGCTCGAGGTCGGAGGGCGCCGCTGGCATCTCGACGGTGCTCCCACCAGTCGTGCCCCACGAGCGCTCGCTCCCTCCGCCGTACGCGCTCGTCTGGCTCACCGGGCCGGCATACGCGGGCTGCGGACTCTGAGCCTGGCGGTTGCGGAGGAACCGGAACAGGAAGAACAACCCGCCGCCGATCAGGAGGATCTCCATCAGGCCGATCCCGCCAAAGCCGCCGAGACCGTGGCCGAGGCCGCCGCCGAAGAGCATGCTGCCGAGTAGCCCGCCGAGGGCAAAGCCGGCGAGGCCGCCCATCAGGCCGCCCATCATGCCACCGCCGAAGAAGCCGGGGCGTTGCGACGCCATCGGCGACGACGGCTGGTTGAGGGAGCGCGAGGGGCTCGACGGCGTCATCGGCGAGCTCGGCGACGGACGCGCCGGCGGCGAGTAAGACCGCGAGCCGCGGCTCCCGCCGCGCCCGGCCCGCGCCCAGACCTCGGCAGCGTCGGCGGCGAGCAAGGACCCGAGAGCAAGACCCACCACGGCCACGAGGGTTCGACGTTTCATGGAAGCACCTCCAATGCCCTCTCCAATGCTCTATTGTACCCGGGCGCCCGGGAGCTCCCTCGATTCCGGGTCCAGTGTTCGAGAAAAATCCCAGCATCAGGCGACGTCAAAGCGCGGCGGCTACGCTCCGCCGCTCCCCAAGCGGTTGACGGGATTCTCCATCCTGGGTCCCGAGTAGTCACAGCCGCGCCGGCCTCGCGCTCCCGTACAATTGCGCGATGCTCGGAACGCGAGGGTTGACGCCCTGACCGCGCTCGTGGTGCGTGGCCGATCTCATCGAACCGTCGCGCTCGCTCTCCTGATCGTGGTGATGATCACGTCGCCGGCGTCCGCCGGCGTTCGCGACGACTATCGCGCCTGCGCGAAGGACACGTTCCCGCGCCTGGGCCCCGCACGCGACGCGCTGCGCGATCGGCGGCCGACCAGTACTGCCTGGCCCTCGGTTACAACTTCGGCAAGCCGCCGTTCACCCGCGACCCGCCCCCGGGCCGTCGGCCTGCTCCAGCGAGCGGCAGCGCAGGGCCACGCGGGTGCCCAGACAGCGCTCGGCTACCAGTACGAGCGCGGCCTGGGCGTGAGCCAGAACCTGGCGGAGGCGGTGAAGCTCTACCGCCAGGCCGCGGCGCAGGGTCAGGCCGACGCGATGGTTCAACCTGGGCCGCCTCTCTTCGCTGGGACGGGGCACGGCCAAGGATGCGAGGGAGGCCGATCGCTGGTTTCGCGAGGCGCTGTAGCACGGCAGCGTCGATGCGATCGTCCACTTTCGCCGGGCCCGGCAGTACGCGATGGAGAGTCCGGCACGCGCCGCGCTCGGGCAGGCGTTCAAGGCCTACGAGGCGAAGAACTACGGGGAGGCGGTGCGCCTCTATCGCGAGGCCGCCGAGCAGGGCAACGCCAGCGCCCAGGCGGGGCTGGACCAGCTCACCCGGCTGGGCCTCGGCGTCCCGAAGGACGAAGCGACGGCCGTGCGCTGGTATCGTCAGGCCGCCGAACGCGGCCACGCTCTGGCCCAGCCGCAACTCGGCCTCGCCTACCAGCTCGGCGAGGGCGTGAAGGAGGACTGGGCCGCCGCCCATACCTGGTGCCGGAAGAGCGCGACCCAGCAGCACGCGATCGCCCTCGGCCGATGCTGGATCGACTCCGGGAATTCGCGACATCGTCATCCTCCTGCCGGCGGCGCTGGACTTCCCGCAGCGCTGCCTACCCCAGCGTACGAGCGCGGCGAGACCCGGAAAGCTCCATTCATTCCGGTTCGAGCGGGCCGATGCTCGTCCCCTGGATGCCCCCGGCGCCTGGGCGGCGCGAAGCTGCAGTATGATGGGCGGCATCACGTTGCGATGTCGTGACCCCCTCGAGAGGAGCGGACGATGCCCTACGACCTGGTGATCAAGAACGGCACGGTGATCGACGGATCTGGCTTGCCTCGCTATCGCGCCGACGTCGGCGTGCGCCACGGGCGCATCGCAGCGATCGGCCGTATCCGCGAGCGGGCACGCGAGGTTCTCGACGCCGACGGCCAGGTGGTGGCGCCCGGCTTCATCGACGGCCACACCCACATGGACGCCCAGGTCTTCTGGGACCCGCTCGGGCACCTCGTCCTGCTGGCACGGCATCACCAGCGTCGTCATGGGCAACTGCGGCTTCACCCTGGCCCCCTGCGCGGCAGTCGACAAGCACATGGTCGTGCGCAACCTGCAGCGCGCCGAGGACATCTCCGCCCGAGGCCATGGAGGCGGGCATCGAGTGGCAGTGGACCACCTACCCGGAGTTCCTCGACACCCTCGAGTCGCTGCCCAAGGGCATCAACTACTCCGGCTACATCGGCCACTCCGCCCTGCGCACCTACGTGATGGGCGAGCGCGCCTTCGATCAGACGGCCACCGAGGACGACCTCCAGGCGATGGAGCGCGAGCTGCGCGACGCCCTGCGCGCCGGCGCCATCGGCTTCACCACCTCGCGCTCGCCGGCCCACGAGACGCCCGACGGCCGGCCCGTGGCGAGCCGCGCGGCCACCTGGGACGAGGTGCGGCGCCTCGTCGGCGTCATGGGCGAGCTGAACGCGGGCATCTTCGAGCTGGCCGGCGAGGGCGTGGACCGCGCCGCCGGCGATCCCGGTCTGCGCGAGTATCACCTCCGGCTGCGCGACCTGGCCGTGGAGGCGGGGCGGCCCATCACCTTCGGCGTGTTCAGCCGGCGCGACTGCCCCGACGTCTGGCGCAAGTACCTGGCCCTGCTCGACGAGACGGCGGCCCTGGGCGGGCGCATGTTCGCCCAGGTCCACAGCCGCTGGCTGAGCGCCTTGCTCTCGTTCAAGACCCAGCTCCCCTTCGACCGTCTCCCCGTGTGGAAGGAGCTGCGCGCCCTGCCGCTCGACGAGCAGCGGCGGAAGCTGCGCGACCCCGAGCTGCGCCGCCGGCTGATCGAGGCCTCGGGCGCGCGCTACGGCCGCCGTGCCGTCGGCACGGAGGCCCGGCCCGCCGAGTTCGACCGCCTCCTCGTGTTCGACACCGTGGAGGGCCCGCACCGCTCGGTGGCCGAGGTGGCGCAGCGAGCGCAGCCAGCACCCGGCCGAGGCCATGATCGACCTCGCGCTGGAGAAGGACCTGGACCTCTTCTTCCTGCAGCCCATCGCCAACGAGGACCAGGACTACGCGCTGGAGCTGATGCGCCATCCGCGCACGGTCACGACCTTCTCGGACTCCGGCGCCCACGTCTCGCAGCTCATGGACTCGTCGCTCCAGACGCACCTGCTCAGCCACTGGGTGCGCGACGAAGCAGGCCTTCACGCTGGAGCAGGCCGTGCGGATGCTCACCCTGGTGCCGGCCACGCTCTGGGGCTTCGCCGACCGCGGCCTCATCCGCGAGGGCATGGCCGCCGACCTCGTGGTCTTCGATCCCGACACCATCGCCGCCGAGATGCCGGAAGTGGTGGACGACCTGCCCGCCGGCGCCCGGCGGCTCATCCAGCGCACGCGCGGCATCGCGGCCACGGTGGTGAACGGCGAGGTCCTGCTGCGCGACGGCAAGCACACCGGCGCGCTGCCCGGGCGGCTGCTGCGCGGCCCGCTCGCCCGGAGAGCCTGAGCGTGCCCAAGGGACTGACGGCGGTCCTCAACCAGCCCGGGAAGCCGCTCGAGTTCGAGACCCTGCCCACGCCGGAGGTGGAGCCGGGAGGCGTCCTCATCAAGAACACGGCGGCCGCCATCTGCGGCTCCGACCTCCACTACTGGCGTAACGACGGCAACTACAGGGGCCCGATCTCCGGCGCGTGCCCGGCCACGAGTTCACGGGCGTGGTCACAGCCTTGGGCGCGGCGTCGAGACCGATTCCCTGCGACGGCCCCTGCGGGAGGGCGATCGCGTCGCCTTTCCGTTCTTCAATCCCTGCAACCGCTGCTACTGGTGCATGCGTGGCGAGTACCACGCCTGCCCGCACCGGCACGCAAGAGCATGCAGTTCAATCTGGACGAGTACCCGTACTGCGACGGGGGCTACGCCGACTACTACTACCTGCCGCCCGGCCACTACGTGTTCAAGGTGCCCGACGTCCTGCCCGACGAGGCCATCCCGCCCGTGAACTGCGCGCTCTGCCAGGTGCTGCACGGCCTCGAGTACGCGGACATGAAGTTCGGCGACGTCGTCGTCATCCAGGGCGCGGGCGGGCTCGGCATCTACGCGGCGGCCGTGGCCGCCGAGAAGGGCGCGTCACGGGTCATCTCCATCGACGGCCAGACGCTCCGTCTCGAGCTGGCCCGCAAGTGCGGCGCCACCGACGTCATCGACATGAACGAGCTCAAGACGCCGACGCGCGCGTGCAGCGCGTGAAGGACCTGACCGACGGACGGGGCGCCGACGTCGTGGTCGAGGTGGTGGGGGTGGCGGCGGCCACGCTCGAGGGGCTCGACATGGTCCGGATCAACGGGACCTACGTCGACATCGGCAACATCATTCCGGCCACGGTCACCCTGCCCGCCACCAAGGTGATCACCCAGCAGATCAAGTGGAAGGGGCTGATGCACTACAACCCCTGGATCGTGCCCGCCGCCCTCGACTTCCTCGTGCGGACGAAGGACCGCTCCCCGCTCTCCAGCGTGGTGTCGCACAGCTTCCCGCTGGCGGACGCGAACAAGGCCTTCGCGTTCGCCGAGTGGCAGGGAAAGAACAGCGGCACCGCGGCCACGCGGGTGATCCTCAAGCCGTAGCCGCACGGGGGAGGCTCCCCGGGCGACCGCGCGACGCCGGGAGCGCCGGGCACTACTCCAGCCGGGTCAACGTGATGTCGAGCACGCGCGCGTGGCGGGGCGCGCGTTGCCACTGGACGAGAATGGGACTCTGATACACCCCCTCCACCGGGCCCGGGGCGGCCGTCATCGCGTTCGGCCACGAGCAAGCTGATGGATCGCCGAATGCGGAGCACCCGGGCGGCCGGAACGGCCACCGTGCGGGCGAGCAGATTCTCTGAGAGGGAGTCCTGCCAGCCCCAAGGTGTCGAGGCCGCAATTGAGTTGCGCACCGGGCGTACCCGAGGGCTTTGCCGGGAACAGCGCGCGGGTTCGCGAGCGCGTGCCCGGTACTCCTCGGCCATGAATCGGAGCGGGTTGCGCAGCACTGACGTCCGGTCGTATTTCATGAGGAGCGTCTCGAATTCGTTGATGGTCAGCGCTGCGTCGCGCTCGTCCCCCTTCGAGCGCGATGTGCAGCCGGCCCTTGCCGACGCCGGTGCGCGCCACGAACTCGGAGAGCTGGTCGTAGACCCCGAGCTTGGGGTCTTTCAGGTTGACGGAATCGATGGGATGTCTGGACATGGGCACGGAGAGTCGCATCTGCGCGACGACCGCCTCGCGATGGAAGCCGATGACGCGGGTGAGGCGCCGGCGCGGCCGACCGTCGTTGATCCCGTCCAGATCGACGAAGCAGACGGCCTCGCCGGGACGGTTCGGGTACGTCACGCACGGCCGGAGCCCACCGGCAATGAAGGCGAGATGTGAATCCCCGTTGCGCGGCTCGACGGCGCGCTGGGCGGCGTCGAGATCCTGCCGGCACTCCAGCCAGTCGTGCGCGTAGCCCGCGCCCTCCGGGAAGATCCGGCGCAAGGCCTCGACGTACGTCGGCACCCGCCCCGGCCCGAGCCGCGCGGTCAGGCTGCGATCCAGGAAGCCGGCCGTGGTGTGCGCCGACCAGTACAGACAGCGCGGATACGACGCCAGCGCGTCCCGCTGGTCGATCGGGAGGCGAGACCTCAACTCGACCACGTCGAAGCGCGCTCGGGCCGACAGGCCGAACGTCAGATCAAGCGGATCGAGAGCCATCGTCCCCCATTCCTCCGGCAAGGGTGGAATGCGACGTGAGCGAGCGCGGCTAGCGGCTCGGGCGCGCCCTGAGGGGCCCAGCACGACGACCAGCCGCAGGACGGCCAGGACCCGTATCGCGATCCAGGAGGGATCCAGTTCCGACCGTCGCAGGCTGAACTTCGGCGAACGCGGAAACGCATGGTGATTGTTGTGGAGACTCTCGCCGGCCGTCACCCCGGCGAGCACGCGCGAGTTGTAGGCGGTGTTGCCAAATTCTGGGCGCCCCGCCAGTGCCCGAGCCCGTTGATCAGCGGGGCCAGCACGAACATGTACAGGATCCCGTGACCGATCATGGCCAGCGGCCCTTGCCACCAGCCGATGGCCATGCTCACGAGCGCCACGCCGAGGCCCAGCCCGGTCCACCCGCGGGAGAAGACGTGCTGTTCCCACCAGTCCGCGGAGACGTCGGGGGCGAACTTCTCGCACGGTGTCCGGATTGCGGGCCTCGCGGATGTAGTAGTAGACGTTCCAGAGCTGAACCCTCCAGAAGCCCAGGAGCAACGGGCTGTGGGGATCGCCCTCGCGATCCGTGAAGGTGTGATGCTTCCGGTGCACCGCTACCCACTGTTGTCGGCTCTGGCCGGTCAAGAGCCACAGGACCGCGCGAAAAACGATGGCGGTGACCGGCCGCAGCGACAGCGAGCGGTGCGCCACCGCGCGGTGGAGGTAGATCCACGTGGCCACCACGGCGATCTGGGCCAGGATGAACGAGGTGATCGAGATGATCAGGATCTGACGACTCAACTGTTCACGGTCCTTTCGGGCTTGCCTGTCACAGGGGCAGTCGTTCGTAGAGGTGCTCCCGCGTGCGGGGTGCGCGAGCAACGTTGGGGTCACGGTGCTTCCGGGTCAGGACCTGGTAGAGCCCGATGGATCCGCCCTCGAAGGCGACCGACGAGCACGTCAGGTACAGCAGCCAGGTCCGGTACGTGCGCTCGCCGGCCAGGATCCGGGCTTCGTCGGCGCGCGCGCGCAGTCGCTCGACCCACTGCCGGCACGTCCGCGCGTAGTGGAACCGCAGACCCTCGACGTCGATGATCTCCAGGCCCGCGCGCTCGATCTCGGTCAGCGTCTCGCTGAGCCCGGCGAGGTCGCCGTTCGGGAAGACGTGCCGGTACAGGAACTCGGTTTGGCTGGTGGACTTCCAGTGAAACTCGTGGACGATCCCGTGGTTGAGGTAGAGACCGCCGTCCCTGAGCCTGGCCCGCACGCCGCCGAAGTAGGCCGGGTAGTTCGGGATGCCCACGTGCTCGATCACTCCCACGGCCGCGATCTTGTCGTAGGAGACGTTCGGAGCAGATCCCGGTAGTCCAGGTATTCGACCCGGCAGCGGTCCGCGAGCCCCTCTCTGCGGATGCGCGCGGTGGCGTGGTCGGCCTGCGCCTGCGACAGGGTCACGCCGTGCGCGCGCACGCCATAGTGCTGGGCCGCCCAGATGGCCAGGCTGCCCCAGCCGCATCCAATGTCGAGCACGGTTTCGCCGGGCTGGAGCTCGAGCTTCCGACACACCAGGTCGAGCTTGTCCTGCTGGGCCTGTTCGAGCTTGCCGTCGGGATCCCGGTAGTACGCGCAGGTGTAGACCATGAGCGGATCCAGGAACAGCGCGTAGAACTCGTTGGAGACGTCGTAGTGATGGGCGATCGCCTTCGCGTCCGCATCCCGGCTCCGTACCTTCACGGCGTCACCTCCCGCATCCCGAAGATGCGTCCCAGGACCACGTGCCGCCGCGTGGCGCCCGTCCCCAGCATCGCGCGCACCACGACACGCGCGAATCCATCAGGGAACCGGGCGACCTGGCGGCCGAGCCAGCCCATTTCCCCCGATCCGTACCGGCGCACGATCTCGCGTGCATACGATTCGAGCGCCGCGCCGCTCCGCACGTGAGCCTCCACCGCACGGGCCGCGAGGAGTCCGCTCCGGATGGCCGGGCCGATACCCTCGCCGCTGAGGTCTCGCGCCAGACCCGCGGCGTCGCCCACGAGGCAGAAGCGGTCACCGGCGAGCTGGCGGGGAGCCCGGCGGCGCACGACGTAGGCGTGGCCGCGAAACGGCTCGATGTGGAGATCGTGGGGCAGGCGGCCCGAGCCACGCAGGGCCTCGACGAGCGCCTCGCGCCGCCGTGGCAGATCCACTCCCGGCCCCGCGACGCACCCGACGCCGACGTTGAGGACGTTGCCCTTGGGGAAGTACCAGCCGTAGCCTTTGAGGTCCGGCTCGACGAAGAGCTCGGACGCCTGCCACGACTCCCCGAGCGCCTCGACGCGATCCGGCGAGAGCCGTGTCTCGCTCTCCTGCGCGATCACCACCTCTTCGTCTTCGGAGAGCCGCCCGAACGCCTTGGCCACGGGGCACCGATGGCCGCCGGCTCCGATGACGACGGGGGCCGCGAAGACACCGTGCTCGCTCACGACCTGAATCCCGCTCGTGTCGGCGGTCACCGCGGTCACGCGGGCGCCCTCGCGAACGTCGGCGCCGGCGTCGCGGGCGCGGTCCAGCAAATAGTGGTCGAACTCCCGGCGGAGGATGCCGTAGCTGGCCGGCTTCCGCCAGCGCATCTCGTGGTGGGCCCCTTCGAACGCGAACCGACAGGCGGAGAAGGCCTGGATGGTCGCCGGATACTTCTCCGGGTCGACCTCGGCGTCGGCGAGCGCCTCGGGAGTCACCCAGCCCGCACAGACCTTGGTGCGCGGGAACACCGCGGCGTCGAGGAGGAGCGGTCGGAGGCCGGCGCGGGCGAGCCGCCAGGCCGCGGTGCTTCCCCCGGGTCCCCCGCCTACCACGATGACGTCGTGTCGAGCCACCTCAACCTCGCCAGAGCGCCAGGAGGTATCCGCATGCGGTCGCCGAACGACATGCGAATCTCCTCGATCGAGTCCGCGATGCTCATGGCCGCAAACAGGTCGCCTTCGAGGTCGATGGCGCCCTCCACGTAGGCCTCGGCGAAGTTGAGGGGTCGGATCGCGCATGACGCGGATGAACGTCTCCGGGCGGTGCACGACGACCGTACAGACCGGTGCGCCACCACCGAGGGCCACGCGTGTCCCGTCCCAGAGGCGGAAGGCACACCCAGGCGCGACGGGACCGAAGACGCGGTGAAGGATCTCCGCGGCCCGCCGTGAGCTGATGCGCCGGGGAAGGGGAATCATGCGGCGAGAGCGGCGAACTCGCGAGCCGTCATCCCTGGTCCTCCCTCGAAGACAGGTCTGGGTTGTGCGCCCGGGTCGGTCTCCTGGCTTCCGGATCGTTCTACTCCCCGCGCCTTCCCGGCTACGGCCAGTGGCATTCGCGAGTTTCGTCCCCGGTTACAGTGACGGGGTCGCGGCGGATTCGCACCGCCTTCCCTGGCCCTGGTGGGCACCCCGGGCGCGAACGGAGCCCTGAAATTAGCAGAGCACCTCGACGGCCGCAACATGAATGCGCTCGTGAACCGATCAGGGCCCGCGGGGGACCCGGCGACCCTGGACCGGCTCCGGCAGCCAGACGCCCTGCTTCACGAGCTGGCGCTGTACCTCGGCGACGTC
>CAWKCA010000001.1:0-210683 GCA_963848005.1 uncultured Candidatus Rokubacteria bacterium | reverse complement strand
CGATCCCGCTGATCGTGGTCGCGTCGGCATCCTCCACGCGCTCGTCAGATGCTCAGATGCCGGGGGCCGGAGGCTTCTTCGTGGCACTGGAGTCTGCGCTGAGGCAACGGTTGATCGACGACAAGCAAGCGCGCGCTCCGTTCGCTGAATTGACGACGGATCGCTGGCTCGTCGACTTCGCGCGCTCCGACGCCGACAGCGGACTCGAATCCCTCTTCCGCCTGCGCCTGCACCGACAGGGCTAGCGATGCGAGCCAGGTACGCGTCCCGGCGTCGGCATCTGACTTCGTCATCGGCGACTGCCTGATCCTCGAGGCCGACGGCGCGCACCCATGGCGGCGACCACCGGCACAACGACCTTGTCCGCGACGCCGTCGCGATGTCAGCTCGGATTCGTGACGCTCCGCTTCGACTCGGCGATGATCCTGCACGACTGGGACCGTCGAGGCGGCGATCGCTCGCCGCAGTCGGCCGCAACCTGCATCGCAGTCACGCCGGACTGACCTGGTGACCGGCTGCGCATCCGACATCCTGCCCACGTCCCGAAAGCCCGGTCGGTGACGTCGACGCGCCGGTGACGATGCCGTGCCCGGCGTGCCGGGTGACGGACCGGGCTTTCGGCACGTGGCGCGACACCCGCGTCCCGCGGGTGACGCGCCCGCGGCGACCCGATAACCTGAAGGCATGACGCACACGGGCAATCCTTTCGGTCAGGTGCTCGTCGCGCTCGTCACTCCGATGACAGCCGACGGCGAGGTCGATTGGCCCGCCGTCGAGAAGCACATGGACGACGTCATCACCGCAGGAGCCGACGGCATCGTCGTGACCGGCACCACCGGCGAGACCAGCACGCTGACGGATGCCGAGAAGATCCGCCTCGTCGAGGTCGGCAAGGATGTCGCCGCCGGTCGCGCGAAGATCATCACGGGCGGCGGCTCGAACGAGACCGCGCACGCGATCGAGCTCTACAAGGCGAGCGAGAAGGCCGGCGCGGACGGCATCATGATCGTCACGCCGTACTACAACAAGCCCACGCAGGCCGGCATCCTCACCCACTTCCGCCTCGTGGCCGACGCCACCGACCTGCCGGTGATCCTCTACGACATCCCCGGTCGCACGGGTGTGCCGATCCGCTACGAGACGATCATCCGGATCGCGAAGCACCCCAACGTGCTCGCGATCAAGGACACTCCCGCGAATTGCTCGGGACTGGCGAACTCCGGTGTCCCGGCAAAAACTCCGGGCAGTGAAATCGCGGCATCAGAATGCGATTCGGCTACCGCCTTCGCCAGTCCGAGGTCGATAATTTTCGCCGTCGGACCACCGCCCTCCTCCAAACTCACCATGATATTGCTTGGTTTGATATCCCGGTGGACGAGGCCCTTCTTGTGCACCGCTGCCAAACCGCCAGCGACCTGCGTCGCAATGTCCAGCGCCAACTTTACCTCAAGCCGGCCCGAGCGTTTGATGAGATTCTCCAGGGTCTCTCCCTCTACAAACTCCATTGCGTAGAAGTAACCCTCAGCGCTTCTGCCCAGATGAAAGACCGAGGCAACATTCGGGTGACGGACGCTGGCCGCCGCACGCGCTTCGCGCAAGAAACGAAGCCGAGCCGATTCGTCACCGAGATATTTTTCGCTGATGACTTTCAAAGTCACGGGGCATCGCAGATCGACGTCGAACGCTTTGTAAGTGACCCCCATCGCACCGCGACCCAACTCGACCGGTTTCCCGTCTTCGCCCTTGACGAGTTCATAATGCTCAAACCGTTCCACTCCCACCTCGAGCGTTGACTCGCTGAAGCGCTTGTTCCGAAAAAGACTCGCGTTTCTTCATCCAGAACCCCGCGCAACATGCAGATCGGACAGAATTCCACTGCTCCAGAAAACTCATTACCGCAACTCGGGCAGACGCGTCTGTCCTCTGTTTTCATGGGCCTAACCGCCCTTCGGATGCAACCAGGGCGTCGCAAAGAGCATGAATCTCCTCGTCGATCTCTGCCGGATCTGACACCGTGCGGCCGACCTCCTCTCGCAACAGTGCGGTGTACCGCTTTCGCAACCGATGGATAAGTGTTTTGACCCCGCCGATGCTGACCTTAAGCCGATTCGCCACCTCGTCGTACGAGGGCGGAGCGATGCTGTTATTAGGATCCAGGAAAACTTTTAGCGCTTCGAATGTGGACGTTTTTCCCGCGGTGGCATACTCCTGGCGGAGCTTGTTTCAGCGCTTCTCCCAGGACCGTCATCGCCCACCGGGCATCGAAGATTTTTTCTGCTGTCAAAAACTCGACCGGCTCGCGTCGATAGCGTTCTTCGGCGTCTTCTGCATCCAGATGTACGAATTCCTTGTCTCCTCCTCTTTTAAGGCGGCGGGCACGGTCGACCGCATCCGAGAGGTGGTTTTGGAAAGAGGCGAGCAAGAAAGACCGGAATTTACCTTTGAGCCGGTCAACGCCCGTAAGCGCCCGGTGTTCCAGCAGGTGCAGGAAAAAACCTTGGGTCAGGTCCTGGGCGTCATCCGGCGAATGCCCGCGGCGCCGAGCGAAAATGTAGAGTGGATACCAATAGAGCCGGCACAACTCGGCTAAAGCGGACTGCCCCCCTTGCGCCTGACTTTGCGCCGCCCTCATGACGATCGTCCAGCGCGTGGTGTGAAAGCTCGCCGCGCCCTCCGCTGGCGGACCATGGTCGCGTTTCACAAGAATTGCGTCTTTCACCAACAATAGCGGGTGAAAGCATGTTTAGGAACAAAATTCCTGAAACTCGGCAGCCCCGCCGCCTTTGTAACGGGATGAAGACCCTCATCTCCGATCATGACTACGAACTCCACTTGGGCGGCACTGCGAAACCCGGCATTCAGAAAACTCTGGATTGCCGCGGTGATCTCCGGAACCTGTGTGGTCGCCCACGATAACGCAGCGACCTGGATGATGAATATTTTTACCGGGTCGCCCTTATTGCTATCGTTGATGTCGACCGTGGCGTCCCTGCCTTTCTTTCTGTTCACACTGCCCGCCGGTGCCCTCGCCGATAGGGTCGATCGTCAGAAGCTGGTCTGCACGATCAATGTTTGCATGGCCGCCACAGCCTTCGCTTTAGCGGTGCTTGGTTGGATCCATCTTCTCAATCCTTACCTCATCCTGGGTTGCGTGTTTTTCATCGGAGTCGGGTTTGCCATTAACGCACCGGCCTGGACATCGATCGTGCGCCAAGTCGTCTCCGACGCGGAGTTGCCCTCCGCAGCGACCTTGGGGAGTTTACAATTCAGCATCGCGGGAATTATCGGTCCAGCGTTAGGTGGTTTGTTGGTCTTGCTCGCCGGAGCGAATTTTGTCTTTGCTCTAAATGCCGCCTGCTTCCTCCTGGTTGTTGTGGCAACTCGGCAATGGAAACAACCAACCCTGCCGGCAAAGCTTCCGTCGGAGAGCTTTTTCAAATCTTTTGGGACAATAATTCGCTACGTTCGTAACGCACCCGGATTTCAGGTCGTGTTGGCCCGAAATTTCCTGTTTGCTCTGTTCATTTCAGTGATTCCGGCATTGATGCCGGTTGTGGGCTTGAAAGTGTTACACCTCAGTTCGTCTAATCTGGGTCTGTTGTTCACCAGCATGGGAGCTGGATCGGTTGTCGGAGCGGTGTTCATTATTCCCTGGCTGAGAGCTCGCTTGTCGCCCGATCGCCTCACCCTCTCGGCGAATTTGCTGCTTGTCTTGGTTTACGTGTTAATGGCGGTGGTTCGCCAGACAGAGGTATTCTTTGTTGTTGCGGCGCTTGCCGGCGTGGGATGGACGATTTCGGCTTCCGAACTCTGGGTGGCGGCGCAGCGCGCGATGCCAAGCTGGGCGCGAGGCCGCATGAACGCCACGGTGATAATGATCTCCCAGGGCGCGATGGCGCTTGGGGGAGTGATCTGGGGTTCGGCTGGCGCAATAGCCGGAACAAGTTATACCTTGCTTGGAGCGGCGGTTCTGTTCTTCACGAGCCTGCTTCTGGCCCGTCGGCTCTCGATCAACTTTGCAGGAAACCTCGAAGAGAGGGTTTCAGGCGTCTTATCTATTCGTATCGAACCGAAAGAGGTGACGCCGATAGCACTCACAAGAGAATTGCTCGCAGCCTGAATGATTCGGAGAAAAATTATGAACAACAAACATCAAGAAAATGGAGCACCGACAGGTCCGCTGATTTTCACTCTATCTGGAGAGCAGGAGATTCCGGGGGGTCTGCAGGCTACGACTGTTTGAACGGCGGCGGTGGACCCGATTCGTTGATCATTGGACTCGCTCCCGGGAGTTCCCTTGCGAACGACTGACCCCCCGGAATTCCCGCTCTCGTTATTCTCACTTAATGTGGTTTGGAAATGAGCGATGTTATCGGTTTGAGCCGATTATGTTCTCAGTTCGCTACATCTAGTCGTCTCCAAAAACATTTCTGCTTCCCAAATATGGTTGTGTGCAATTACGTCCCGTACCACGAACAACTCTCCGATTCTGTCTCCAGCAGCAATTGGACGGACGATTTTTTCCCGCTCTTCTTCTGTTGGGTCTCGTCTCATCTGACTCACGGATTCAGCCACGCCTCGAAGTGCATATCGAGCCGCGTAAGCATCTCTTTTTTAATGTCTTTGATGTCTGTGAACTGGCCCCAACGAGTGATATCGCGGTCTTTGCGGGCGCCCTCAAACTCCACAATGAATTCTTCCACTAACCCCAGCTTGTCGCGGTATTTTTCCGGAGATGCTGCTTGCAAATGTCCGCCGTTTGTTTCTGCCGGTTTTTGGTTCCTAATCCCATATTGTGCCCAGGAACGTAACTGGAACCATGACAAGCTGCAAGACACGGTCGGAATCAAACCCCCAAAACTGGCGAGCTAAAGGGGGCACATTTTTGGGAGTTGCACGCTTTATGAGCAAGAGCGATTGCCCGATTTTGTGAGAACAATGATAAAGGAATTCAACGACCAAGTCGAACAAGCCCGTGGAACCAACCGGCTACCGTCGGCATCTGCTGGGTAACAGAGACACTGGCTGAGCGCGGCTCGGCTACGTTTGAAAGCACCATCAAGCAGCTACCTTGGCGCGCCGGTGCGCGCCGGTTACGGTTGCGCCGGGGATGATCTGCATGACAACTTTGATGGATGGAGGTTTTGTCTTCCTTATCCAGCCGATGGATTGCGGAGATTCTTTGGAGAGGGCAACAAGGCAATCGAGCGGAGGTCCTGTCAACCTTTCAGATCGCTCAGAGCCTGGGCCTCGAGGGAGAACTTCCGCGCTTGGGAGCACTTGCTGCGGATTGGCGAGTGAGATCCTCGGCGCCTTTCAAAATCAAGCAAAAAGGCATCGGCCAGCGTAAGCCGACCGGGCCATTTCGTTTTACGCGCTGGAAGGAAACAGACGCGGCAACGGGTCCGCGCAAACGAAACACTCACTTCTGAATCAAATATCGGTTTTCCCAAGCTTCCTTCTCGTTTGCCTTTGCGAACTCCTCGAATGCCTTGGGCACAACATTGCGGAACAGGCCGGTATCGGCGGGGACGATCGACACCATTGCCTCAATCATCTCCTTTGGATCACGCCGCACATCCTCATTCCCAAAGAATTCTAAATATTTCTGGAAGTCCGCTCGCTTGATGAAGTTCTTGCTGTCATCCTGCCAGTGAGAGGCGGACTCGATCATCGTCTCGTTGAAACCGGTCAGGAAGGCCCCCGGATTGATGGTCTGTATCTGGATCTGGAATGGCTTCAGTTCTTTCTGAAGCGACTCGGCGATGCATTGCAGAGCTTGCTTGCTCGCGGCATAGGGGGCCATACCCGGAGCCGACGTGAGCAGCCCCGCGACCGAACTAGTAAATACTACCTTACCGGGCCGTTTCTGGTCGACCCACTTGCGGATGAACTTTTGGGCCAGTTCCAGGGGCGCGAAAACGTTGCTCTCAAACGTCTGGCGGACGAGATCGACCGGAATTTCACAGACTGGGCCAAGTTCGCCGATCCCGGCGTTGCTGAAAAGAATATCAATGTCCCATTTCAGCGCGTAGTCCACGTCGTAGGGATGAAGGAGGTCTAACTTCTCGACGCGGAGATTGTTCAGCCCGAGCGATTTTACTTTCTGCCGCAGGCTGGTTACTTGCGGCCAGATTTGAGCGCCCGCGATAACATCGTGCCCGTTCTGGGCGAGACCGATCGCAGCGCCCTCACCAAAGCCCGAGCCTGCGCCAGTGATCAAAATTCGTTTCTTGCTCATAAAAGTTACTTCCGGATTGTCTTGGAGAAAGCATACCATCCGGCAAGCGGTTCTTGTCGAGAAGTAGAAGAAAGGATGCCAATGCCAGATCCGCCTCCGGCCTGCTTAGGCGACCCTTGGGGTATCCAATCCAGCCATGAGACTGGGCAATGGACCCAAACGTCAGGCAATTTGATCAAGGACGGCAGCCCCCGCTGCTAAACAGAATGGCCCTAGCTTCCGAAAGTGCAATGCCGGTTTCCCAAAGCATTGTTTTCTCATGAAGTCGCTACTGAGATTACTTACCGTCATTTTTTTTTCATTCAGCCAAGCCATG
Source organism: uncultured Candidatus Rokubacteria bacterium (assembly GCA_963848005.1). Taxonomy (GTDB): domain Bacteria; phylum Methylomirabilota; class Methylomirabilia; order Rokubacteriales; family CSP1-6; genus CAVWFS01. Next base: position 204,126 of record CAWKCA010000001.1, on the reverse strand, counting down.
TCACAGCAACCGGTTCTTGATCATATCGCCATTTATGTAACTGACCTCAAAAAAAGCAGCGCCTTTTACCGCGATGTGCTGGGCCTTGATTCCCTGCCAGAGCCTTTTCACGATGGCAAACATGCCTGGTTGCGATCGGTCCGGGCAAACAACTGCATATCATCGAAGGAGCGACCAGCCGGGCGGACCAACCGAAAAGAAATCACACCTGCTTTCGCATTGCCTCCCTGCAGGAGTTGGGTATTGGGGAGCAACGGAGCAGAAAAGTAGCGTAAGGCGTTCAGTTTTCTGAACACACAGTCTATTTTCTTACTCTGGCGGTAGTCCCAGTTCCGCTCGCAACGCAGTCCGCTGCTCTCGGGGACTCAGCTTCTTCGGCTCCCGTGACGGCTCGGCCAACTCACGACGGTGACGTGCTTGAGGATCATTCTGGTTTGACTCTTTGTCGGCCTGCGGATCATTCGGCACCAGGCCGAGGTTATCCAGGTCAGCGGCGATTCGTTCCAGCACGCGGACCACCCGGGGCCGGTCGAAGCTAACAAACTCTGTCTCGACATCTGTATCGAGCCGAAGATTCACGATCACGTTTTCGCCACGCTCCAGTCGTCGCAGCCAGTCAATGCAGCGTCGCAACGCCTCAACTTCTCTCGACAAGCGGGATGGTATGGATTCCGGCTCAGGTCGTTCAGCTTCTTCCTTTCGACCGGAACCTCCGCTCGATTGTCGCAGTTGGCTCAACCAGACTGGGATCTCCTTGGCTTCGGACGCGGTGAGAAGTTGGTGGATTCGACTCGAGCTGAGTCCGGTGGAGCCCGCGATTCTGCGGATCGATAGGCCAGCTTGATGGGCTGAGACTGGATCTTCGGCGGAGTCTTCATGTCAATCGTCGGATCGATCTTGACCTGGACCAGTTCCGGTGTCTTGCCCCACTGCGAGAGCGGCGTGATCTTAAAGCCTGCCTGGATCTTGTGAACCGCATCGTAGTCCGGCGGGCCGTCCGTCTTCGTGCGGCCGATAATCCAAACGTAAGAAGTCGGGGCATCGATCCGCTGGGTGTCTTTTGGGAGCTTGAATTCCTCGATCAGCCGATCTCTCAAATCGGGCCGCCACCCGGGCGGAATAACAATGAAATTGCCAGCCTGTGTACCGGTTGTGCGCCAGCCCGGCGAGGCGAACACATCCGTCCACATGTCGAGCATCGGCAGCAGGTAATAGCGGCCGCCCGTATCGGGAACCGACACGATCACCGGCTCCTTGGTGAGATCAAGCCATCCAGAGGAGTAGAGCGTGTCGAAATTCGGCCGAACAACGGCTTTCATGTCCGCTGCGGGATACTCAAGAGCGTTTGCGAACGAGTTCACTGGCCCACTAAATCCCTTCCCCTGCTCAACATTGGTGAGTTGTTTGCGCGTTATGTCCATGGTGACGAGCGGGTAAAAATAAAGGTACGCATCGACTCCGATCGCGTAGGCCTCCTCCTCAGTGACGGACTGTTGCGCCTGGGCCGTGTCTATGGGAATCGGCATTAATACGAATGTGAGCACCAGGGCTGCAGCCCCGAAGGTTCTTAAGGCATAGATGGCTTGTTTTTTCATATTGCGTTTTTTCGCGATTGACTGGCGCTTTGTACTTTGGTTCCGCCCTAAAGGCGAGAACCAGGTTTCGACGGAATGATGTCAAAGGCAAAATGATTGCGACTTGGTGGAAGTGGTTTGCAGCCGAATTAGGCCCACTTCATAGACGGAACGCAGGCCGACCTCGGCAGCGCTCATGCCGAGCGCCCTTTCGAAGGCCTTCCGCCTGTGGTGGACCTTGCCGGTTCGCAAAGGCGTAATTGACCGCGCACCGCATCGCGCCAAGGTAGCGTCGACCCTTCGGGTGAATCGACCGGCGCTCAGGCGAGCTGCCGGTCGGGCAGTGCGATGTGGTATTTTTTTCACGGCCCGTGATCTCGTCGAGTTGGAGACCGACCACGCGCGCGGTTTCCGCGTCGAGAATTTCCGCGACGTTGAGAGCACGCCTCGGATTCGGCGGCGCGCACCATTATCTTCTTTTACACTGGCCTAATTTCCCCCAGCAACGATCGGCGACGGCCGGAAAAGAGGCCAGCAAAAGGGTAAAGGTAGCTGGTTGCCCATTCCCGGAGTGATTTATTAGAGGTGCGCTCGGATTACAATAGTAGTCATTATTGTGCGCGGGATGAGTCGTCCCCGCCGCAGCGTTTTCACTCCAAAGCGTCACTGAGCGCTTCCGCCGTCTGCCGTGTCTGTTCATAGCCGACATGGGTATAGCGCACGGTCGTACGGATATTCTTGTGGCGGAGCAATTCCTGGATTTCCCGCAAATCCTTTCCCACCTGGTTGAGGAGGATCGTGGCCGCGGAGTGGCGCAACCCATGCGCGGTGATCTCCCCTACCCCGAGGGCTCTACAGGCGGCCCGCAGTCGCAAATTGAACGCCCGGTTGGAAAACGGCGCGCCCGAATATCCTGCAAACACAAACTGCGAGGCCGCGAAGGCGATCCCGCCCGGAGCCAGGATGCGGCGGCCTTTAAAGCCCTCCTGGATGTCTTTCCACTCGAGGAGTGCCGCGCTTAAGCGCCCGGGTATGGCACATCCTGGAAAACGCTCCCTTTGCCCCTGATCCGGAGTGCGACAATGTCCTCCCCCACCCTCTGGCAATCTCCCCCAGGCAAGCTGAACAACTCATCGAACCGGCAGGCGGTCTGGAAGAGGGCGTTGGCCAGTGGAAAGCGAGGGCCGAGCCATAGCCATTCTGGCGGGATTTCAAATACGCGAGGAGCCGCCGGATATCGGCGAGGAGGAGATAGCGGATCTGGGGCTCCTTCTGGAGCGGGGGCTCGATCTTGGCAAACGGGTTCTTCAAATCCCAGTGCTTGTAGGCAAAGGAAAGCGCAGCGCGAATTTGTTTGAGGCTCGCGGGCCCCTTCTCTTTTCCTAGGAGACAATAGATTTCGAGCGCCTCCGGGAACGGCAAAGTCCGCGGATCCAGGCTCAAGGCCGCGGCCCAGGCGAGAAACGCCCTCCAGGTGCGCTCATAAGCTGCCAGGCTGTTAAAGGAAAGGACTTTACGATAAACAAGTAGGGACAAGCGGCTTGCGTGTTATACTCGAAGCCTTGCTTTTTGAATGCCCTTATAAGCCCGTATAACCCCGGTTATTGAAAAAGAGCTCCAACTGTGTAGAATCCCTCCGTGCTTGGGGAAAATGAAGAAGCGAAGCCCTAAAGGGAGCGACTCCGGAAGGCTTCTTGCCGATATTCTCGAGGGCGCGGGCCGCCGGAATTCTTGCTATCAATACGCCCGACGAATGTCGGTAGTCACATTGGACATTGGGTTACGACGGGTCTTCAAACGACGGGTCTTCAAATGGACGCCTTCTTTGCCGACAACGTCGGTTGCATTCTGAATCGGCCGGGAAGACAGGGTAGAAGACGTATTCGATCCTCCCCTCGTCGATGACGAGCGTGAACCGCTTCAGCAGGATCATGCCACTCGTCTCAAATGTTGGGAGGTTTAGTGCTCTTGTTAGTCTGAGATGCTCGTCGGATAGCGGGCGAACGGAAGATCCATCCGTCGCTGCCAGCAGAATGAGCGGCAGTTTCGCGCCAGCCAGATGCCGGGCGATCATGCTGAGGTGCCGGAATCGTCGACCAGTCGGGTGCGTGTATGCTCATACTCGATCTCCTGACACTGGCCTTACGGTAGCGCATCTATCGTCAAAGGCGCAGAGCTGTCGAGAATGTGCCCTCAAAGGCAAATGCCAATCGTCATCTCTCATATCAGGCCTGCAAAAACATTCGGGCTACCCAGGGACAACATAGCGCTGCAACACGACCCCTGGAAACTCTGGGTGGAACCTTTAGGAGGTCTTCCGCGCGCAATTACCGCATTGCGCCATGCCTGTGGCAGCCAGATTTCGACTGGGACCATGCCGGCGTTCCGCTTGTTTTCTCGATGGCGCCGAGGACGGGCACGGGCTTGACGCTCGACCGCGACATCCAAGGCGTTTCAGAGGCGGTAAGCTCTTCGCTCTCCTCCCCCACCCTCCCTTCGCGGGAAGGCGCCTTTGGAGTCGAGGGGAATAGCGGCGGAGGTTGGGGATTCTCCCATTCGTCGGGCGGATTAGCAATTTTTATGCCCTCCGTTCCCCGCACCTTCAGCCAAATAGCTCACTGTGAGATCCCAGTCGCGTCAAAATCAGCACATCAGGACCGGGCTTGTCGTAGACCAGCAGCAGATCCGGCCGGACATGGCATTCCCTCAACCCGATCCAGTTGCCGGTTAACACATGGTCCCGGTTGGCGGCCGGAAGGGGCTGATCGTTCGCCAGAAGCCCAACGATTCCGGCGAGCAGCGTATCAATATTCCTGTAGCGCGGCGTTGCCTTGATCCGTCGATAATCGCGCTTGAAATTGCGCGTCCGGTCAATCCTCCGCATTCAGGTCCGCCATCAACTCTTCGACGCTCTTGAAGCTGGCGACATCACCGCGCCTGCCTGCTTCTATCGCCTCGATGGTTTCGGCATTGGGCACCCTGACATCGAACGGCAGCGCCTTTTCGGCCGCCACACGCACCAGCAGCATCCTGATCGCGTCGGAAACCGACAGGCCCATGTCCGCTAGGACATGCGCCGCCTCCTCCTTGGTGCGCCCGTCAATCCGTGCCCGTACTACGCTGTCTGTGATCATCGCAAATTCTCCTCTATAGCCACATTGTAGCCACATTTTGCGGTTTTGTCTAGTTTCCTAAAGATGACGCTCTTTGCCCGCCCCGATGACCCGCTCGAATCCCCCGATTGCACTCCCCTGCCCTTTCTTTTTCCCATTGGCCTAAATTTCGGCCGACAAATCACCGCTCTTTCCCTGCACGGAGGCGTGCCAACGGGGTAAAGGTCGGCTATTTACCCATTACCGGAGCGGTTTTACACAGTCGGAGCTCTTTTGCAATAACCGCTCTTATTGTTCGAGATATGCGCGCAACAGAGTAAAAGTAGGGTATTATTGTAATTGGTGGTGTTTCGGTTTCCACCGAGCTCAAAAGGAGCTTTTCGGCAGTCCCCTCCCCCACCCTGCTGACAATACCAGGTCGTGGCCAGCTCCGCTCCCGACAACGGGAGAAGACTCCTTAATCCGCAAAGCTCCCCCCACCCTCTCAATGTGCGTCGCAATTCTGCTGCACGGGCTCAGCGGAGAGCGCTTGGGCGGCTTATGGCCCCGCAGCAAAAGCTCCGCGATCTGGAGCAAATCCTCCCGGGTTTCCCCGGCAAGGGCAATCGCGGTTTCTATCGGGAGGTTAAAGCGTCTCTCCTCACAAAAGGAGCGGCGCTCAAGAGGGTATCGCAACAGCCAGCCGTCTTCATCACGCACGAGGGTCGCGCGATGTTGCGCAAGAAAAGGTGTCATCAATCACGGGCTCCGGTACGACTGGAGAAGTGGCACGCTATAACAATTCCTTCGAGCGATGGAGGATTTCCTTCGAGCAGATAGCCTACGTTTTCGGAAACAGATTCTGCGATGCGCCCAATTATGGGCGGATCCGCGAGGACGATGCGCGGAAATGTCGTCCTACAACCATGACCCCAATACCGACTTCGGCGCGCGCCTCTTATGGCGGCTGCAATGAATCGCCCCCCCAACGGCCCATGGTGCATGTCCATTTCCAAAGCAAGGCTCGCCTACAATCGCGGCGAAATGCCGCAATCGGAACCCCATAACAATCGGGCTCCGTCTCAGCTCTCGCAAATGGCTAAAACGCGAAAGAATGATTTTAGCAGAATAGCGAACTACTAAACTCATGACGATTAATGTGGATTGTTACTGTAGTCCAGATGATGTGTATCGATAAACTAGCACTTTATGATTCCATTAATGCACTAATCCGCTAAAATGGCGGCTTCATGAGACTCCTATTTTGCTCCGGAAAAGGAGGTGTCGGAAAATCAACCATGGCCTTCCTTTTCGCTGTCACTCTTCATAGAGTGGGTAAGACTATTTCCATCAGAGACCTCGATCCTCAGGAAAGTCTCACGGCTTGGATAGAAGACGCGCCAGACGTCCGTACTGTACCTGAACGGCGATATCGAGCTGATCGACGTGCCTCCCAGGATCGACGACACACAGGTTATCGGCGTCATCCGGGAGGCTGATATAATCATTATCCCGACGATTCCAAGCCCGGCGGAGACCGCCGTCGCGCGCGCCTCGGCAGCGGTAATCCAGCAGCACAAGCGGCAGGATGCCCGGGCGGTAATCACTTTTAACCGGGTTAAGCGTGGAACTATTTACGCACGCGGCGTGGAGGAGCTGGCCGTGCAGATGCCGTTACCTGTGACGAAGGCGTTTTTGTCCGAGCGCGAAGCGTATAAGCATGTGCTCTTGGAGGGTTGGTCGGCATTGGACCCTCAGTCACGAGACGAAATAACTTCCCTTGCGTTGGAAATCCAGTAAAACGCTAAGACGATAAACAGCTAAAATAGCGATATGAGCGCCAAAGCCGATGAACGTCTCGCCAAACTCGCTTCTTTCGGAGCGAAAGCGGCAGTGAAGCAACAGCAGGCCGTCGTTGCCGATCCGTCTCCAGCACTAATCTCAGCACCGGCGAAGATAGAACCGTCAAACGGTTCTGAATCCGTGCTGATTCGAAATGTGGCTTTCACCGAAAGGGAGCAGGAAATCTTGAAAATGATCATGGAACGACTCCGAGAGGCAGGGGAGCTCACTCCTTCGTTCTCAATGGCTGTGAAAGTAGGATTACGGCTTATCCCGCTCGATGTCTCGCTGCAAGCAGTGCGTTTGGCCTTGGATGCCTGCAAGGCGCGTGATAGGCGACGGCGGATCGATCCCAAGCGAGATCGAATCCCTGGCCTGCGAGAATAAAAAAATGATCATCGCCATCGGCGCTGGTGCGTTTCGAGCGAAGCGACAGGTCGATGCTTAAGAGTAAAATATTCCTACTAAGAACATATGAATAAAGACGGAGACCAACTGCTACTTGATGAGCAGATGCTTTTGTTCGCACCGTTTCTGAGCGAACAGCACAATCGCGTCTTTGACATGTATGACGCGTTGCCGCGCTTTGTACTTTCGTGGAAGCGCGATGCAGACAAGGGTCCTAGGTTATTGACATTTCCGAACGTCCAAATCGCTGGACAAAAAGTGACAGTGAAGATCACACCAGCGATTATCGCAGCGACCGAGAGCGAGGTGGATAACGCAGCGACGGGGCCCCAACGCATTCAAGGCAAAATTATTTTTCCCGGGGCAAGGGAGGAAATTGTTGAGTTTACGATTCGGCGACTTGCAGCCCGCCAAATTGAATCAATGGGCTATCGCGTTGACGACAAGCGAGAACACGTCACTGTGAAATTTACGCTAGCCCAGCTCCGAAATGAGCTGGCCGAACACGGCCACCACTACAAAGCCGCAGAAATTGCTGAAGCGCTGGACGTTTTGGCGAAAAGCCAGATCCAGCTCGTGGGCGACGTTCCAGAAAATATCGCAGAAGGCTATAAATGGAAGGCGAACCAGCCTTATTCAATGCTCGGCGATTTCCGCGCTATAGAGTCCACCGCCGCCGACAGCACAGGCGCTGGAACAACATATATTGTTTCCCTCCACCCGATGGCGGCCGCCGCCCTTCTGCAAGGCAATTATTTCGATCATAACCATCCTAGGACGATGCAACTGCATCGCCCGTTGGCGAGATGGCTCGTAAAAGTCATGAATCTCCGGTTCCGCCAAGCCGAGCGCGGAAACTTCACAAATAAAAAAGGCTACAATATCAGCCTTACAAGGATTCTCGCAGAATCAGGCATGTTGCCACATAAACGACTGAGAACCAGCATAGAGCGCATTCGTGAAGCTATCGAAGAACTTAAGGATACCGGCTGGCTAGATCGTTTCAAACCATTTGCTGAAGAGGTCACGTATGCCGCTGAAGCGAAAAAAGGTCAAAAACCCATTCGGGAAATCGTATGGACTCTCTATCCATCGAACGAATTTGTAAGCGAGATCATTGAAGGAAATATCCGTGCTCAAAGGCACTGGAAGGAAGGGAATCGGCTACCCAAGCCAGAAGGGGAAAGAGTGGCGCACTGACAAGGCGAGGGGAAAGAGCGGCGCATTAAGGGAAGGGGAAGGGCCATAAAACACCCAGGATGGCCATTTGCGACGAAAAGCGAACATGATTTATAACTCGCGAAATGTCACAATCTCCAGTTTATCAAAGCTTTACATTAGGAAGCCGCAGTGAAGCAAATAGCAAGGGGAAAGAGCGGCGCATTGGTAAAACTCAGAGGGGGAAAGAGCAGCGTATTAAGGGGGATGGCGACGTATTTATCACGCGAGGGGAAAGAGCGGCGCATTAAGGGGAAAGAGCGGCGCATTGGTAAAACTCAGAGGGGGAAAGAGCGGCGTATTGAAAAAATGCGAGGGGAAAGAGCGGCGCATTAAGGGGAAAGAGCGGCGCATGAAGAAATCGCGAGGGGAAAGAGCGGCGCATTAAGGGGAAAGAGCGGCGCATTGGTAAGCCGAGGGGAAAGAGCAGCGCATTAAGGCATTCTCATTCCCGTAAGCGGAGCCACTACAAATACTTGTCCAATGTAGAGTCCACCCTATCCCTATTATCCCTTAACCCTATCCCCTTACCCCTTTCCCTTTAAAATAATCAACAATGTGGCGCGCTGGGAGTAGAAGCGTTGGAAGGGCACAAAGACGCCCAGGAGACGCCTTTTCGGCACATTACAGAGGCAATTACATGGCCATGTAATTGCCAATACCACAGCCGCCACCGTGTCTTCGACACATCCCCCCTTAAAAATCCCCCCTTCTAAAGTCGTGGCTCCGCCACTAGAGCGGCCACTCCCCTTCCGCAAGCTCCAGGGGGCCGCCTCGCTATTTAATCGACGCTCGCAAGCTCGCCACCAAGGCCGCAAGCGGCCTATCGAAACCCCGCTAACGCTACCTTCGACATCAAACAACAAAATCAACGCGCCAGCCCAAAAAACCAAGGCAGTAGGAAAAAGATGAAATCGGATCGCTTTAGCATACCTTTTGTGATACAATGCGTATCGAAAAGTAATGAAGTTACTGAAATCGACAATTACTGACCGGGGTCAGACTACTATTCCAGCCGCGGTGCGCAAGGCTCTCAAGCTCAAGCCCCGCCAACGGCTCACTTACGAAGTTCGCCAGGATGGCGTCCTGATCCGCCCAGAGACTGAAAGCTTGATGGATCTCGCCGGTTGCCTCAAGAGCAAGGTTCCAGCCGCAACCAAGGCAGAGGAACGTGAGAAGGCGCGCGACGCTCGCCTCGACAGGTATCTGTGAAAAAATATCTGCTCGATACCAATGTGCTGCTGCGCTTTCTGCTCGACGATCACCCCGAGCTTTCCATAGCGGCTGCTGGTCTCTTTCAACAGGCAGCGGACGAAAAATGCCTTTTGATCCTCACCGACCTTGGAATTGCCGAGGCCGTTTGGGTGCTCACCTCCTTTTACAAGCTCGAGAGGCAAAAGGTTGCAGAGAGCCTTGCCAAATTGCTGATCAAGGCAGGGGTCCAGTGTCCTACCCTGGAGCCCTGTCCTTGACGCCCTTGCCCGCTGCGACCAATTGCGATTTTTTCGACTGCTATTTGGCAGCGCGGGCCGCCAGCTCAGGTGTAGCGATAGCCTCCTTTGACAGTGATTTGAGGAAATTTGAAGACGCGAGCCTTTGGAATCCAGAGGCTTGAAGTGAGGGGAGGGGAGAGCAATGCACAGACGACCGGAGGAATTGGAGGATTTCAAGAGCCGCATCAATCTGAGCGAATATGCCGCGGCGTGCGGTTACCGGCTCGACCGCAAGGCCTCCAGCCGCAACAGCGCGGTGATGGTGCGTTCCCCAGGGGACAAGATCATTATCGCCCTTGGTGCAGATCGGCACTGGATTTATTTCTCTGTGGGCGAGGAGCGCGACAGCGGCTCCATTGTCGATTTTGTCCAAAACCGGCAGGGCGGCAACCTGGGAGACGTGAGAAAGGAATTGCGCCCTTGGCTGGAGGGCCGCTCACCAGGGTTGTCACGGTCCGCGCCAGAGGCATTCCTGCCCACGCTCGAACCCGCCTCAAAGGACTTGATCCAGGTGCGCGCCCGCTACGAGGCCATGAAGCCCATTGAAGGCGCTCACCCCTACCTTGAGAATGAACGCCGCCGCGCTTTGTGGGCCGAATCCGCACCGACAGCCACCAAAATGCAATTTTTCCGCGCTGGAACCAGCACGGGCTTTGCGGCTACGAGATCAAGAACCGAAACTTTACGGGCTTTGCGCCCGGAACGGCGAAATAGTCATTGCCATAATTATCGTTGTCCAGTTTCCCGATGAGGCAACGGGATGGGGAATTATAACTGTCGCGCGTCATTCTGCGCCGCTGCGGTGCTAAACCGCAACATCCGGCGCATTGCGGAGTCGGAAATCCCGAAGTTGACGCCCCGCTCGGCTCGATGGGCATCACGACCATTTCCGAGGCGATAATCACCGGATCTCGCCACGAGAATCATTACGCAGCGTTGGGCTATAGTCCAACCGTTCGCAGGCGATTTCGGCGTGGCCTCGTGCTGGAAAGTGCGGTCGGACCGTGGGACGAATCCGGCATCCCCACTGACCCGCGGCGGGTGGTCTTTGACGCCGACACGCTGGGGGGGCCGCTGGTTGTCCGCGGCCGGCGCCGCGGCGATCGTATGACACCTTTCGGGACAACCGGGGCACGCCGGGTCAAGGGGCTCCTGATCGCGGCCAAGCTTCCGCGCTGGGAGCGCGAGCGCGTTCCCATCGTCGAGGTCGGGCCCGACATCGTCTGGGTGGGGGGCGTCCGCCGCGGGGCGCTGGCGCCAGTCACCGCCGCCACCCGACGCATCCTCCAGCTCTCCATCTCACCTCTAGCGGAGATCCGACAGCCAGGCTAAAATGCCGGGGCCGACGGCGGGCCGCGCGGGAGTGATCCGCGAGGACGTATCGAATCGGATTCATCTTGACCAACCACCGCGTCATCGAGGACCCTGCCACGCCATGACCGATCGCTCACTCATCGACGAGGCCCGCGCCCTCACCCCGCGCGGAACGGTGCTCGTGGTGGACGACGAGCCCAGCGTGCGCGCCTCCGTGCGCACCATCCTCGAGGGAACCTGTCGCATCCTGGAGGCGGAGGACGGCGTGGAGGCCATGGAGCTCCTGCGCTCTCACGACGTCGACCTCGTGATGCTCGACCAGCGCATGCCCGGGGAGACCGGCCTGGACGTGCTTCAGCGCGTCAAGGCTTTCGACCCGTCCATCGTGGTGGTGCTGGTCACCGCCGTGCACGAGGTCCGCACGGCGGTGGAGGCGCTCAAGCGCGGTGCCTACGACTACCTCACCAAGCCCTTCGACGTCGACGACATCGCGATGCTGGTGAACCGAGTCTTGGAGAAGCGCGCCCTGGAGCGCGAGGTGCTCTGCCTGCGCTCCGAGCTGACCCTGCCGGGCCACGAGGGGAGCGGGTCGCGGCCCATGATCGGACGACACCGCGAGATGGTTCGCATCTACCAGCTCGTCGCCCAGATCGCGGGGACGCCGACCACCGTGCTCATCACGGGGGAGAGCGGGACGGGCAAGGAGTTGGTGGCGCGCGCCCTCCACCATCAGAGCCCGCGCCGCGCCCAGCCCTTCGTCGCAATCAACGTCGCCGCCATCCCCGACACGCTCGTCGAGTCGGAGCTGTTCGGCCACGAGAAGGGCGCCTTCACGGGCGCGGTGGCCCGCAAGCTCGGCAAGTTCGAACTGGCCCAGGGCGGCACGGTCTTCCTCGACGAGATCGGCTCCCTCCGGCTGGATCTACAGTCCAAGTTCCTGCGCGTCTTGCAGGAGCGGGAGATCGAGCGCGTGGGCGGCGTGCGGCCGACGCCCGTGGACGTGCGAGTGCTGGCCGCCACCAACGTCAACCTCCGGCAGGCCGTGCGGCAACGGACCTTCCGCGAGGACCTGTACTACCGGCTCAACGTGGTGCCCATCCACGTGCCGGCGCTGCGCGATCGGCGCGACGACATCCCGCTGCTCATCGAACACTTCATCACCAAGATCAGCCGCGAATGTCACCGGGACGTGCGCGGCATCTCCGCGGGCGCGCGGGACACCCTGGTCGAGTATGACTGGCCCGGCAACGTCCGCGAGCTCGAGAACGTCATCCATCGCGCGGTGGTGCTGGCCCGCGGGCCCGTTCTCCAGCTCCAGGACTTTCCTCTCGACGTGGCCATGCCGGAGACGGGCTCGCGGCTGGCCGAGGACACCGGTTTGCCCCTGGCCGCCGCCCGCGACCAGTTCGAACGCCAATACGTGCTGCGCGTGCTCGAGCAAGTGGGGTGGAACGTCAGCCGCGCCGCGCGCATGCTCGGCGTGCACCGCAACACCGTGCTCGCCAAGCTCTCGGGGTGGGGCGTGCACCGCCCGGGCAGCGAAGGACGCGCCGCCTCGAGCTGACCCGCGCCCACTGTGGCCGCGGAGGAGCGGGGCCGGGTCGACCTCAGCGGTCGGCGATGACCGCATAGGTCACCCCCCAGAGAGTCAGGAAGTCGCGCGCGGCGACCAGCACTCCCCCGCCGCCTTCCCCCTCCACGTGGCCGATGACGCCGACGAGGACCACGAGGGTGTCCCGCGGGCGCGCGGCGGCCAGGCGCAGCGTTTCCGTGTACGGGACCGCCGGGTCACCGCGTCCGTGGATGAGGATGAGACGGCCGCGAACTCGAGAGGCCACGCGCTCCGGGGAGAGGGAGTCCAGGAGCGGCGAGAGGGTGGTCAGCGCCGTCTCGGCGGCAGCGGAGTCGCCGGCCTCCAGGGCCCGACGGAGCGGTGCGTCGACGAGGTCGTCGTTGGCCGCGATGAAGGTACGCACCACCTCAGGGTCGTGGATGGTTCGGCCTCTGAGGGCGCCGAAGGCGTACTCGCCGGTGAGGAAGTAGCGCACCAGTTCGCGGGCCGAGGCGTAGCCGCCGAGGACCACCACGGTCTCCACGCGATCGCTTACGCGCGGGTCGGTGGCGGCCAACAGGGCGGGCCCGGCTCCCACGCTCACCGCGACGATGGTGACGGGGCCCGGACGGAGCGCGAGGGCCGTCACCACCGGTTCGGCGTCCGCCTGGCGCAGACGTCCCTGGGTCAGGCCAGGGATCGTCGGCACGACGACCGCGAATCCCGCTCGCGCCAGGAGGGTGGCGGCGCTCTGCAGGCGTCGGTCGCGGTTGCCGTGGGGCGCGAATCCGTGCACGAGCACGAGCGAGGCGCGGCCCCGCGAGCCACCGAGCATCTCGAGGTCAACCCCGCGCACGGCCAACCGCCGTCGCGTAGGCGCATCGGTCAGGCGAGAGAGGAGTGGGTAGCGCCCGGCCGAGAGAAACTCCACGAGAAAGGCGGTGGCCAGGGCCATGCGGGACGCCGAGACCAGGACGGGTCCGGCGAGAACGGCAGCGAGGATGAGGAGTACGAGGCCGGCGGCGAAGCGGCCGGAGACGACGCTACTTCCGATTAGTGCACTTGACCAGGCGCCAGCCGTCGAACATGTTGACCTTCGCCACGATCTCCGGCACGAGGCCCACGTGCTCCAGGAGCGGCTTGAGCGCGAGGTTGGATTTCCAGCCGAGCCGCGTGCAGAGCGGCGCCACGTGGTCCTCCACCCAGCCCACCACCGGATTCTGGCTGCGGAAGTGGTTGAGGATGACGATGACCCCGTTCGGCTTCACCACGCGCTTCATCTCGCGCAGCACCGCGACCGGGTCGGGCACGGCCGAGATGGTATAGGTGGCCAGCGCCTTGTCGAACTCGTCGTCGCCGAAGTCCATGGAGGTGGCGTCCATGACCTTGAGGCGGACGCTGGGCATGGTCAGCGTCTGCACGCGTTCCACGGCCTTGTCGAGCATTTCCTGGGAGAGGTCGATTCCCGTGAGGCGGCAGGTGGCCGGATAGAGCGGCAGATTCAGCCCGGTCCCGATCCCGACCTCGAGCACCGAGTCATTCGGCTGGATGCCGAGATGCTTGATGGCAGCGGAGCGGCCCGGCGCGAAGATCCAGTCGAAGAGAAAGTCATACACGGGCGCGTACAGTTCGTACGCACGCTGGACCTGCCTCTTCTCCAACGCGACGTCCACGTGACATCCTCCAGCGGTTGTGACTTGAGGCCGGCCTCAGGAGCGAAGCAGCGACGCCATTGTACTCAACGCCGTCGGCGCTTGCCAAGCGCGTTGTGGGGCTAGAGAAGGAATCTGATCAGCACGGTGGCCAGACCCAGAAAGGAAAAGAACCCACACACATCGGTGAAGGTCGTGATGATGACGCTCGAGGCGATGGCGGGATCGATGTGGAGGGCCTTCAGGGCCGCAGGGACCAGGGTGCCCACCACCGCGGCCACCAGCATGTTGAAGAAGAGCGCCACGCCGAGGATCAGGGCCAGCAGCAGTTGCTGCTTCCAAAGATAGGCGAAGGCGGCGATGAGCAGGCCGTTGACGACTCCCGTGGTGACGCCGAGCCACAGCTCCTTCCAGAGAACCCGGCGCAGCACGCCGCTGGTCAGGTCCCCGAGGGCGATGCCCCGGATGACGACGGTGGCGGTCTGCGTGGTGCCGATGCCGCCCATGGAGGCCACGATGGGCATGAACACGGCGAGGGTGGCCAGGTCGCGGATCGAGCCTTCGAAGAGGCCGATGACGGAGGCGGCCAGCACGGCCGTGGCGAGGTTGATCACGCGCCACACCAGGCGCTTGGGAAGCACGCTCCGCGGCGAATCGAAGACCGTCTCGTCGCCCCCCGCGCCGCCCAGCCGCTGGATGTCCTCGGTGGCCTCCTCCTGGATGACGTCGATCACGTCCTCCACGCTGATGGTCCCGAGGAGACGGCGGTTGCCGTCGACCACGGGCATCTCCAGCACGTTGTAGCGGCGGACCAGGTTCGCCACCTCTTCCTGGTCGGTGTCTACGCTCACGCTCTCCACGTCCTCGTCGCGAATGGCCACGATGGGCGTGGCGGGATCGGCGGCGAGCAGGCGATGCAGGGGCACTACGCCCACCAGATGCTCGTGGGCATCCACGACGTACAGGTAGAAGGCGGCATCGCCGGAGGCCGCCTTGCGGATGTGCGCGATGGCCTGGGCCACGGTGGCTGTCTCGGGAACGGCCACGAAGTGGGGTGACATGAGCCGCCCCGCCGTGCCCTCTCCGTACTCGAGGAGCTCCTGGACCTCCTCGGACTTCTCCTCCTCCATGAGGTCCAGGAGCTTGTCCGCTTCCTCCTTCGGCAGCTCCTCCACGACCTCCACGACGTGGTCGGAGGGCATGGTGTCGAGGATGCGCGAGACTTCCGCCTCATCGAGGGAGGGGACCAGCTCGCGAAGGATGGGATCGTCCAGCTCGGAGAGGACGTCGCCCGCCTGCTCCGAGGGCAGCAGTCGGAACACGCGGACTTGATCCTCGCGCGGGAGCTCCCGCAGTGCGCTGGCCAGGTCGGCTGGATAGACGTCCTCGACGAGATCGGCCAGTCGGCGGTCCTGTCCGACCTCGAGGAGCTCCTTGATCTGCTGGGTGAGTCGCTCGCGCTCCTCCATGCGATGTCCGGGGGACGGCGAGCCGTCAGCCTTCGGGCGTGGGTGGCCGCGGCGGCGGGGGCTGTCCCAGCACCGCGCGCGTGCGTTCTTCCACCGCCGTCTCGAGCATCCTCACACGCGTCTCCAGCGTGCGCACGCGCGCGCGCAGCCGCCACTTCTGGATGGCCAGGGGCACCCCGGCCACGACCAGCCCCACCCCAAGGGAGGCGAGAATCAATGCCCAGACGGGCATGCCCTCGCGCTTCCACAACAGGAACTCGACCGGCGTCGTCGTACTGTTCTGGAAAGCGAAGATGGTCACGCCGGCGGCGAGCAGGGCGACGACGAGGTACCCGAACGTCATGGGATGCGTCGCAGCCGGGAGGGAACGAGACTCCTCACGCCCCGTACTTGGTGAGCCGGAGGGCGTTGGCCATGACCAGCGGCATCAGATGGAACGCCGGCATCGTGCCCAGGCTTCCCGTGCGGCAGGCTCGCTCCGAGAAGGCATCCAGGCCATCGGTGCCACTGTAGCGGCCGTGGACGAGAACGGGAACCGGTTGCCAGCCGTGTGCGGCGAGAATCGACGGCGTGGCGTGGTCTCCGGTCACCACGATCACATCGGGCCGGAGGGCTTCGACTTCGGGCAGCAGGGCGTCGAAGCGCTCCAGTGCCGCCACCTTGGCGTCGAAGTCGCCATCCTCGCCCGCCTTGTCGGTGTCCTTGTAATGGACGAAGAAGAAGTCGTAGTTCGGCCACTGCTCGTGGAGGGTGGCGATCTCATCCTTGAACGCGGTGCCGGTGCTCAGCACGTCCATTCCCACGAGCTTGGCCAGTCCGCGATACATCGGATAGGCCGCGATGGCGGCGGCGCGCAGGCCGAACACGGTGGGGAACCTCGGCAGCTCCGGGAGCAGATCGAAGCCCCGGAGCAGGACCATGTTGGCCGGCGCGGCGTCGTGGAGCAGGCGCTTGGCCTCGGCCACGAACTGGTTCACCAGCGCGGCGGTGCGCTCGGACGGCGCGTCGAGGGCCCGCACGGGGACGGGAGGTCTACCGAGGGCCTGAGGATCCGTCTCGGACAGGCGGCCTCCCAGCCCCGCGCCGCGCAGGACCAGCACGAAGCGATGCTCCTTCACGGGCTCGACCAGAACCTCGACGCCGGGCAAGCGGATGGTGCGCAGGCGCTCGGTCAGGCGGACGCATACCTCGGTGCTGATGCGGCCGGCGCGCCGGTCCGTGATGAGACCCTCGCCGTCCACCGTGCAGAAGTTCCCGCGCGCGGCCACATCGCCGCCGCGAAGGTCGAACTCGATGCCGAGCGCCTCGAGCACGCCGCGGCCGACCTGGTACTGGAGCGGATCGTAGCCGAACAGGCCGAGGTGGCCCGGGCCCGCTCCCCGGCGTGATCCCGGGCGCGACGTGGCGGATCAGGCCGCACGCCGACCGCGCCGCCAGCCGCGAGAGATTCGGCAGGCGCGCCGTCTCCAGCTCCGATCGTCCCGTCTCCGGTCGGGCCAGGCCTCCCAGCCCGTCGAGGGAGAGCAGGACGATCTTCGTCTCGCTGGGAACGACCAGGGGCGCGATGAGGTCGAGCACGCGGTCAGGCGTCCTTGATCGGGTTTTCGATCGAGCCGAGCCCGGTGATCTCCACGCGCACGACATCGCCAGGATGCATGAACACGGGGGGCTTCATGGCGAACCCCACGCCGGGAGGCGTCCCCGTGGCGATCAGGTCGCCGGGGGAGAGGGTCATCAGCCCGGAGAGATAGCTCACCAGGTAGTTGACGTTGAAGATGAACGTCCGCGTGTTGCCGCGCTGCATCTGCTTGCCATTGACGAAGGTCTTGAGATCCAGGACGTGCGGATCGGGGATGTCCCTGCGGTCGGCGATGTAGGGGCCGACGGGGGCGAAGGTGTCGGCGATCTTCCCCGCCGCCCACTGGGTGGTGAGGAACTGGAAGTCGCGCGCGCTGATGTCGTTGATGATGGTGTAGCCCCACACGTAGTCGAGGGCGTTCTCCGTGGTGACGAACCGCGCGGTGCGGCCGATGACCACACCCAGCTCCACCTCCCAGTCGAGCTGGGTCGACCCTCGGGGCCGGAGGACCGGCTCTCCCGGGTCCACGATGGCCGTCGACCACTTCGGGAAGATCGGCGGCTCCTTGGGGATGGGGTTGTTGGTCTCCTCGGCGTGGTCGCGGTAGTTGAGGCCGATGCAGATGAATTTCCCGGGATCGGCGATGGGCGCGTGGAGCCTCACGGACGACGCGGGATGGACGACGCGCTCGGTGAGCGAGGCCACCGCCTCCTGCGAGGCCGCCCCGCCTTCCAGGAAGGCGCGCGTGCTCTGGGGGACGAGGGCCGCCGCGATCTCCTGGGCGCGCACCACTCCGCGACGGGCGAGCGTGGCGGCCAGACTCGCCTGCAGGTCGACGACGTGATCACCTTCGAGCGCGCCGAGGCGAGGACTCACCCCGTTGTGAGAGAAGCGAACAAGCTTCATGACGTGGGTGCCTCCCGGACAGAGTTGTCGTCTGGTATTATAGCGCTGCCTATGCGCCTCGCGCCGCGACTGGCCGCCGTGACCACCCTCCTGGGACTGGTGATCGGGCCATTCACCTCTCAGCTCGGCGCGCAGGCACCCCTCCAGCCGCCCCCTCCCGATATCATGAGCATCCCCGCCAGTCCCGCTCCCGCCAGCGACCCGTCGGCGGGCGGCGACGGCAGGGGCGGTGGCCATCAATGTCTTCCGCATTCCCGGCAAGACATTCCTCTGCGGCCTCGGCACCCTCACCGCAGGGGGCCTGATGCTCCTGACGTTCGGCACCCAGTACCGAGCAGCGAGTGCGGTGTTTCGCGAGGGCTGCGGTGGGAAGTGGGTGATCGGGCCGGGCGACCTCGACCGTGACGTCGACGCCCCCAAGGCCATCTCCAGCGGCAATCCCTCCTGAGCCTGCGCCCGCCCCACGGGGGCGGCTGATTCTCGACGCGTTCGCTGGTCGCTCGCCGCGCTCTTCGTGGGTCTCCTGGCGGCGTTTGCCCTCGGGCTGTGGGGCACGATCATCAGGCCCGCCGCCTACGAGGTCACCGGCGAGTTCCTCGCCCGGCCCGCCGCCAACCTCGTCCTGATCCGCCACGATCCCGTCGACGCCCTCGGCATGAGCGCCATGGAGCTGATGGCCGTCTTCGGGGATCCCGCCCACATCGACGCCGCGGGGCTGGCGCCGGGAGATCGCGTACGCCTCGCCGTACGTCGCGTCGACAGTCAGCTCACCCTGATCCGGATCACCAAGGTCCCCTGACGCGACCTCAGCGCGCCGAAAGGAAACGGACGTACTGCACCACCTCTCGGATCTGCTCGTCGGTGAGCGCCGTACCGAACGCGGGCATTCCGGGCCGCCCGATCGGGGCGCCGCCGTTCTTGATGAGGTCGAAGAGGTACTGATCGGAGACGGCATGGAGGCGGACGGGGTCGCTCAGGTCACCCGGTCGCACCAGGAAGAGGGTCGCGCGCCAGGAGCCTCGTCCGGTCACCCCATGACAGCTCACGCACAGCGCGTAGTAGATCCGCTGGCCCCGCGACGCCCCGGGCGGCGGAGCTGGCGTGTCGAGCAGCCAGGCGAGGCCGCCGGCGAACAGCCCGATCGCAGCAATGGCGACCACGAACCCGACGAGTGACCGACGCATCAACCGAAACGACTTCCCGACCCGCGGCATTGACGCGAGATGGAGGCGGCAACCATCCAGCGTCAGGCGAGCGAGAAGGTATGGAGGGGGCGCCCCGCCCCCTCCAAGTTGACAGCCGGGGAGACTGCGACAGCCGTAGGGCGCAACGCGGATGGGGAGGTCTGGAGGGGGTGCCTCACCCCCTCCAACTACTAGATCGCCGCTTCGGTCTTCAGGTCGAAGAAGTGGAGGCGCTCGGGCTCGAGCGCGAGCTTCACCGACTCGTGGACTTTCAGCCGCACGGTTGGCTCGACGCGCGCCACCATGCTGCCTGCTCCACCCGGAGGTCCAGCAAGATCTCGGAGCCCAGAGGCTCGACCACGTCGACGACCGCCTCGAACGACGTCCCGGGCGCGTCCGCCCCCGAGCTGAGGTGCAAATCCTCCGGGCGCACGCCGAGGGTCACCGGCTGCCCCTTGTAAGGACGGATGCGCGCCAGCTGATCGGCGGGCACTTTCACGCGAAACCCCGCGTTCTCGGCCCACAGGTCGCCGTTGGCCTCGGCGATGGTCACGTCGGCGAAGTTCATCGCCGGGGAACCGATGAAGCCCGCCACGAACTTGTTGGCCGGGTGGCCGTACAGCTCCAGGGGCTCGCCCACCTGCTGGATCCACCCGTCCTTCATGACCACGACGCGATCGCCCAGGGTCATGGCCTCCACCTGGTCGTGGGTGACGTAGATGGCAGTGGTCTCCAGGCGATCGTGCAGGCGCTTCAACTCCACGCGCATCTGGACACGCAGCTTGGCGTCGAGGTTGGAGAGCGGCTCGTCGAAGAGGAACACCTGAGGATGGCGCACGATGGCGCGCCCCACCGCCACGCGCTGCCGCTGCCCGCCCGAGAGCTGTCGAGGCTTGCGCTTCAGCAGCTCCTGGATGCCGAGGATCTCCGCCGCCTCCTTCACCCGCTTCTCGATCTCGGGCTTGGCGAATTTCCGCATCTTGAGGCCGAAGGCCATGTTGTCGTAGACGGTCATATGCGGATACAGCGCGTAGTTCTGGAAGACCATGGCGATGTCGCGGTCCTTGGGCGGGAGGTCGTTGACCACGCGTTCGCCGATGATGATCTGTCCCGAGCTGATCTCCTCCAGACCCGCCACCATCCGCAAGGTGGTGGATTTCCCGCATCCCGACGGTCCCACCAGGACCATGAACTCCTTGTCGCGGATGTGGAGGTTCACGTCCTTGACGGCCTGAACCTCGTCGTAGTTCTTGTTGAGGTCTTTCATCAGGACTTGCGCCATCGAGCTCTCCTCAAGCGGGGTTTGACGCGGGGCGGCGGCGCCCCTGCCGCACTCGAACCGCCACGTTCGGTTGCCGGAGTCTAGGCGACCCCTGCGAGGGGTGTCAAGCGGTCGCCGACGAGCGCCGACGGGAGCGGGAATGACCGGGTGGAGAGTCCACGTGGCTCCGGTGGGGCCGGTTGGTAAGTCCATATGGCGACAAAGCGCTTGACAAAAAGCGAGCCGAGAGCATATAGGGACTAACCTTTTCTCCGATCGTTGGGGATCTCTCCCGGTAGCAATGCTGCTAGGCCGAGCGCCCGTACCCTCGGGAGCCCGGCAAACTCGTTAAGGAGGGGCTTCGCATGAGCGATGCACGACCCGTTCGGAGCGACCGCCTGAACCGCCGCAACTTCCTTCAGGTCGCCGGGGCCGGAGTGGCTGGGGGGTCTCTGGTGACCATGCTGGACGCCCGGCAGGCCCCTGCCCAGATCAAGGGCACGACCCTCCGGATCCTCCAGTGGAGCCACTTCATCCCCGCCTACGACGTCTGGTACGACAAGTTCGCCAAGGAGTGGGGCGACAAGAACGGGGTGAAGGTGCGGGTCGACCACATCCCCCACCTCGAGATCCCGGCGCGGATGGCGGCCGAGTTTGCCGCCGGCTCCGGTCACGACATCATCTACAACGGCTCCTCGATCCTCACCCGGCTCTACTACAAGAACCTCGTCGACCTCAGCGACGTTGCCGACACCGCCGGCAAGAAGTACGGCGGCTGGATCCCATCGGCGCGCTCCCTCGTCGAGGTGGAGGGCCGCTGGTATGGACTTCCGCATCTTCTACATCTTGGCGCCGATGCTCTACCGGAAGGACCTGTTCGACCAGAACGGCCTCAAGCCCCCCGACACCTGGGAGCTGGCGCGGGTGGCCGGGCGGACCATGAAGCCCAAAGGCCATCCCACCGGGATCGCGTTGTCCCAATGCGCCGACGCGAACCTCTTCTGGCGTTCGATGTTCTTCAGCTTCGGCGGAACGGAGGCCGATCCCTCGGGCGAGAACCCCACCCTCGACTCCAAAGAGCTGCGGGAGTTCCTGCGCTTCGCCAAGGCGCTGTTCGACGAGGGCATGACCCCGGAGGTGTTCTCCTGGGACGACGCCTCCGACAACCGCTTCCTCGCCTCGGGCATCGCGTGCTGGATCCACGACGCGATCTCCGCGTACCGCACCACGGAGGACACGAACCCCGACGTGTTCAAGAACGTGGTCCTGGCCCTCGAGCCCCAAGGAATACCGGGCAAGCGGGTCAGCGTGGCGGCGCCGAACGTCTGGATGGTCTGGAAGTTCTCGAAGAACCAGCAGGCGGCGAAGGAGTGGCTGGCCCACCTGATCGACAACGATCTGGAGGGCATGGTCCAGAGCCGCGGCTACAACATGCCGTACCTCAAGACCGGTACAAGAAGCCGATGCCCGTCATCGGCACCGACCCCAAGCTCCAGATCCTCCAGGACTTCCCGAAGATCGTCGCGTTCTATGGCTATCCCGGGCCATCGACCACCCCCATCCAGGAGATCGTCAACACGTTTGTCTTCCCCGACATGGTCACCCGCGTCGCCCGCGGGCAGAACATGGAAGAAGCCATCAAGTGGGGGGTGGGCGAGTACAAGCGCATATACGCCAAGCACAAGCGCGCATGACGGCCAGCTCGTCGGGCGGCGGCTCGGACGCGGCAAGCGCCTGGGCCGCCGCCGCTTCTGTGCGCCGCCCGGCCTCGCGGGTGGTTCCGGAGCGAGACGTCGCGACGGCTCGGCTTCGGATACCTGCTGCTCGCTCCGGCCGTTCTCTACGTCCTCCTCCTGGTGGCGGTGCCGTTCCTCTTCTCGCTCTACCTGGCGCTGAGCGACGCCAACGTGGGCGATCCCGTGGCCAGTTTCATCGGCCTGGATAATTTCCGGGCCGCGCTCGAGACCGACGAGAGTTGGACGGGCAGATGGTCTTCGAGTGTCTTCTACATCGCGCTCCGCAACAGCATCCTGTTCACGCTTGGTGGCCGCGGTCCTCAAGGGAATCCTCGGCACGTTGCTCGCCTTCCTCCTGCTCCAGCCCTTCCGGGGCAAGAAGATCGTGCGGGGTCTGGTGGTCATTCCCTTCACGCTCCCCATCAGCCATCAGCGTGCTGTCCTGGAAGTGGATGTACGACTCCCAGTTCAGCGTCATCAACTGGTTCCTGAGCCAGATCGGGCTCATCGGCAGCTACGGCTCACCCGACTGGCCGGTGTGGCTCGGGCAGCCCGGCCTCGCCCTCCTCGCCTGCATCATCGTCAACGTCTGGCGCACCTACCCGTTCTCGGCCATCGTGCTGCTGGCCGGGTTCACCTCGGTCCCCACCGAGGTCCTGGACGCCGCCCGGGTCGACGGGACTAATTTCTTCCAGCGGTTCCACCACGTGGTGGTGCCGATGATCGCGCCCATCCTTCTCATTGGATTCCTGTTCGATACGGTGTTCACGCTGTCCGATCTCTCCGTCATCTACCTGCTCACGCAGGGCGGACCGGCCAACGCCACGAAGATCCTGCCCGTGCTCGCCTACCAGGTCGGCATCCAGGCGGGAGCGCTCGGCCGAGGAGCGGCCATCTCACTCTTCCTCTTCCCCCTCCTGCTGCCCCTGATGATCCTGCTCCTGAGAAACCTCAAGCGCAGAGAGTACTAGCGGCCGTGGCCGCCCCCCGTACCCCAGAACAGAAGGAGATCCGGCGTCACCTCTGGATCTACGGGGCCCTCACGCCCTACATCATCATCGCCGTCTTCCCCATCTACTGGATGTTCCTGACGGCCTTCAAGCAGGAACCCGACCTCTACCGGATGGACATTTTCCCGCTGTGGTTCCACATGGCGCCGACCTTCAAGCACTTCACCTACCTGTTCGTCAGCACGAACTACGGCGCCTGGATCGTCAACACCATGTCCATCTCGGTCTGGGTGGCCCTGATCACGCTGGTGACCGCGGTGCCCGCCGGGTACTCGCTGGCGCGGCTGCGCATCCCCGGCGCGGAGAACATGGGGATCGCGGTGTTCATGACCTATCTGGTCCCCGCCATCATCCTCTTTCTGCCGCTGTCACGGGTGGTGGCCATGCTCGGACTTCAAGATAGCTGGTGGGCGCTGGTCGTCGTCTACCCGACCTTCACCATTCCCTTCTGCACCTGGCTCCTCATGGGCTTCTTCAAGACCGTGCCCATGGAGATGGAGGAGGCCGCGCGGGTGGACGGATGCGGCTACCTCGGCGCGCTCATGCGCGTCGTGCTTCCCGTGAGCGTCCCGGGGATCCTCACCGCCGTGATCTTTGCCTTCACCCTCTCCATGCAGGATTTCCTGTACGGCCTGGCCTTCGTCTCGGCCGGCGACCAGATGCCGGTGCCGGTGGGGGTGCCGACCCAGCTGATCCGGGGCGACGTGTACTTCTGGGGCTCGCTGATGGCGGCGGCGCTGATGGTGGGGCTGCCGGTGGCCCTGCTCTACAACTTCTTCCTGGATCGGTTCATCCAGGGCATCACCGGCGGCGTCGGCAAGTAGCGAGGAGCCGGGGACCGGCGCCCGTGGCTACCGGTCCCCGGGACGGGGTGTGGGAGTGGGTTATTCGGGCTCGGGCTTCTGGACGGGGTCGGGCCGCCCCGGGTAGCCGATGTGGAGGATCAGGTACTTCACCGGCTTGGTGGTACGGTTCGCGTGATTGTGCCACCACCCGCCGTTGTCCATGAAGGACTGTCCCGCCGCATGGTACTGCGCACCCTTGATTCCCACGGGCCCGGCCTCGTATTCGGTGGTGAGCACGCCTTCGATGACGTAGATGTAGGTCGGAACGCGGAACTGCTGACGGCCGGTCTGGCCGCCCGGCTCCAGGTCGACGGTGGCCCCGGTCAGGAGGAGGGGCGCGTTCACCGTGGCGCTGAAGCCGCCGAGCGAGGTCACGAGCCCCTTGGTCGTGATCCCCTTCGGTTCCGCCGGTTTCGCGTCTTGGGCGTGGACTGGGATGACGAGGAGGCTGGCCAGCAGCACCACAGCGAGGGCGAGAGCACGCGTGATGGTCATCGGTTCACTCCTCGTTGAGAAGTCGACCTCAGCCGCGATCGAGCCGCGATTGTGCGCGAACCCTAGCACTGGCCGTTTCGGCATGTCAAGAATGACTTCGTCTCCGGTGCGCTGTCCTTGACGCGATTGGTGATGGCGCGCTTCCTCGCTGCCCTCATGGGCCTGATCCTGGCCGGCGCGCTCCCAGCCTCCGCGGCCGACCTCTCCGTCGGCCCGGGCATGGTCGCCGAGGTTGTCGTGACAGGGATCCCTCGCCCTCTCCAGCTCGCCCTCGGCCCCGGCGGGTCGCTGGTCGTGCTGAGCCAGGGCCTGCGCGGGGACGCGGCGGCGGAGATCGTGACGGTGGAGCTGAGCGGCCAGATCCCGGTCGAGGGAGCGCACCTGCCTCGCGTCGTCGTCCCGTTCCCCGAGGACGCACGAAAAGCGGTGCTGGGCAGCCTCGCCATCGCCCCCCGAACGGGACACGTCGTGCTCGGCGAGGAGAACGGGAACCGGATCTATCGGCTCACCGATGAGGGAAGGCTGGCGCCACTCGCCGTGGGGCTGTACCACCTCGTCGGGGGCAGTGGGATCGCCTTCGACGGCGATGGGCGGCTGGTGGTCGTCGACTTCGTCAGCACGGAGACGCAGCTCCGCTCGGAGAGCCGACCGCCACCGGCGCCTGGATTGGCTGGCCGGGGAGGGCTACCAGGGGCCCCTGGTGTTCCGCCTCGACCTCAGCGAGGATCGGCCCCTTCCACGACGCCTCGACCTGGGCGCGCCGTTCTTCCCACGCCGTTGGCCGCAGGGTGAGTCGCCGCCCCCAGCGCGGTTCGTCGCCGTGGCGGCGAGCCCGAACGGCGACATCGTGCTGCTCGACTCCCTCGGCCAGGTCACGCGACTCACCGCGGACGGCCAGCTCCATCTCCTCGCCTCTCTGGGGTCCGGCCACTATCACCGCACGAACATGGCGGTGGCGCCGGACGGCACGGTGGTGGTGAGTACCGGGTTCCACATCCGGCGCTTGCTGAGCATCTCGCCGGGCGGTGCCGTCACCACCATCGCCTGGGATCTCGGCGATCCCAACGGCTTGGCCATCGACGCCTCGGGGGTCATTTACCTGGCCGAGACCGCCCACCACCGGATCCTCCGCATCACCCCGGCCCCCCTGATCAGGCCCCTTCCACCATCGCCGCCGTGAGCCCGCGCACGTAGCCGCGCGCGAAGAAGGCGCAGACCAGCACCACCGGGATCGCCATGAGATTGATGCCCGCCACCGCCAGCAGCTCGTCCAGGGCGACCTCCATGGTGCCGAG
Source organism: uncultured Candidatus Rokubacteria bacterium (assembly GCA_963848005.1). Taxonomy (GTDB): domain Bacteria; phylum Methylomirabilota; class Methylomirabilia; order Rokubacteriales; family CSP1-6; genus CAVWFS01. The sequence goes on along the minus strand of CAWKCA010000001.1, from coordinate 178,201 downwards.
GCCGGCCGGGATCGTCTGGTTGTGCGCGCTGAGCAGGAACACGGAGGCGATGGTGAAGTCGCTGGCAATGGTGCCCAGGGCAAAGATGCCAGCCGCCACCACGACGGGCTGACTCATGGGCAGGACGATTCGCAGGAACGCGGTGACGCGGCTGGCCCCCTCCACGAGGGCGGATTCCTCGATCTCCCGGGGAAGGTGCTGGAAGTAGGCGGACAGGATCCAGATGCAGAAGGGCAGGGCCAGCGTCGGATAGATCAGCAGGAGGGCCAGCAGGTTGTCATCCAGGTGGAGCCGGATCACCACCTGGTAGAGGGGAACGAAGAGGATCGTGTGGGGGATGACGTAGGTGGCGAAGATGACCCGGCGCCACCACCGGAAGCCCGGGGGCCGCAGGCGCCCGATGGCGTAGGCCGCGAGAAGGCTGACCACGAGTGTGATTCCCACCGAGCCGGCGAACACGATGATCGTGTTCTCCAGCCAGTCGAAGAAGGGGTAGGAGCGCTTCAGGACGCGCCCCACGAAGCCGTGGGCTTCGCCGGTTCGCTCGAAGAGCTCCGCGAAGTTCTCCAGGGTCGGGTTGGTCACGATGAGAGGATTGCCGAAGACATCCTCCTGCGCTGTCTTCAGCGACTGCACGAGCATGAAGTAGATCGGGAAGACGCAGTACGCGGTCGCCAGCAGGAGAAGGGCCCCGTGCCCGAGCCGCTGATACCAGGAGCGGGGGGTCACGCCCGGTCCTCCTGCGGAGGATCGAAGATCCTGAACAACAGCAGCAGCACGGCCAGGAGTCCGGGGACGAGGGTGAGTGAGAGTGCCGAGGCCGATCCGAACTGACCGCCTTGGACGGCGAGCCAGTAGGCCTGCGTGCCCATGACGGGGAAGATGATGCGGCCGGCCGTCAGCATCCAGACGTTCGGCGATGTCGGCGAACGCGGTGGTGAGCGAGAGGAAGACGGCGAGGGCCAGAAAGGGCCTGAGCAACGGCACCGTCACCAACCAGAAGCGCTGCCAGGCGCTTCGCGACTCCAGCAGCGCGCACTCGAACAGCTCGGGAGGCACCGCATTGATCCCCGCCAGGAGAAAGACGCCGACGAAGGAGCTGCCGCGCCAGATATTGAAGAGGGTCACGCTGAGGAATGCCCACGCCCCGCTGCCGAAGAGGGCATCGACCGCCTGCTTCATGTTCCCCATGAACAAGCTGTAGGCGGTGGCCACCGGGGGGCTCAGGGTCCAGTACCACCCGATCACGCTCACGCTGGCGGGATACGCCCACGGAAGGAAAACGGCCATGAACACGACCGCCCGTCCGGGGAAGGGGCGAGCCAGGAGGAGGGCGAATCCCACCCCCAGCGCAAGCTTGACCACGGTCGTCACCGCCGCGTAGAGCACCGTCACCACCGCCGCCCGCTGGAACTCCGCGTCGCCGAGCAGGCGCTGGTAGTTCTCGAGGCCCACGAACTCTGCCGATCCGCCCTTCAGCGGGGAGAGGTCGGTGAAGCTGGTCCAGACCTCCCAGGCGACCGGATAGGCGAGCACCGTCAGGAGCAGGAGGAGGGCGGGGGCCAGCAGCGCGTAGGCCAGCTCGATCTCCCGACGCCGCGCGGCGGTCACGGGCCCTCTGACGCTCAGCGTAACAGCCGCTCGAGCAACAGCCAGGCGACCCGCGGAGCCCCCTTCGGGGCGCTGCGCGTTGGCTCCGGCGTCGACCACCGGCTAGCCCTTCACCGATCCGGTGAGTCCCGCCACGTAGTACTCGACGAAGAAGGAATAGACGAGGGCCACGGGCACGGAGCCGAGCAGGGCGCCGGCCATGAGCTGCCCCCAGAAGTAGATGTCGCCCCGGATGAGTTCGGAGACGACGCCCACGGGCACCGTCTTCTTCTCCGGAGAGGAGAGGAAGACGAGCGCGTAGATGAACTCGTTCCACGAGAGCGTGAAGGCAAATATGCCTGCCGACAGGATGCCGGGGACGGCGATAGGAAAGATGATGCGGGCCATGGCCCCGAAGCGCGTGGCGCCGTCGATCCGCGCGCATTCCTCCAGCTCCTTGGGAATGGTCTTGAAATACCCCATGAGCAACCACGTGCAGAAGGGAATGAGGAACGTGGGGTACGTCAGGATGAGCGCCCACGGCGTGTTGCCGAGCTTGAAGTTCCGGATGATGTCGGCCAGGGGGATGAAGAGCAAGGTCGGGGGCACCAGGTAGGTGACGAAGATGGACGTGCCCAGGAATCCGGCGAGGGGAAAGTTGAGGCGGGCCAGCGCATAGCCCGCGAAGAGCCCGCAGATGAGGGAGATGGCCGTGGAGACCACGGCGATGAAGAACGTGTTCCACAGCCAGCGCGGGAACGTCGTCTTGGCCAGGAGATCCTGGACGTGGGCCAAGGTCGGGTGCAACGTCCAGAAGGGCGTGTTGTTGACGGCGCGCCAGGAGCGGTACAGCTCCTCGTCGGGCCGGACGGCGGTGATGAGCATCCAGTAGAAGGGAAAGAGGGTGCCGATCACGAACAACGTCAGGGGAATGTAGAAGTAGACCCACTTCTTCCAGCGCCGCTCGATCACTCCTACGCCCCTTCCAGCCGGCGGAGGTAGCGCAGCTGGATCCAGACCACGGCGAGCAGGACGGGGAACATGAAGAGCGAGACCGCGGCCCCCTCCCCGAGCAGCCCCGAATTGACGCCGAGCTGGTAGGCGTAGGTGGCCACGAGGTGGGTGGAGTTGGCCGGCCCGCCTCCCGTCAAGACGTAGATGAGCTGGAAGTCGGCGAAGGTCTGGATCACCGAGAAGACCACGACCACGATCGTCACGGGTTTCAACAGCGGCCAGGTGACGTACCAGAAGCGCCGCCACCCGTTGGCCCCGTCGAGCGACGCCGCCTCGTGCAGGTCGGGGGAGATGGTCTGCAGCCCGGCCAGGAGGGTGATGGCGAAGAAGGGCATGCCGCGCCAGGTGTTCACCACGATGGCGCACCACATGGCCCAGTCGCCGTTGGAGAGGAAGGGCAGCTTGGTGACGATGAAGCCCGACTGGTAGAGGGCCCAGTTGAGCACGGAGAAGGTCGGGTCGAACATCCAGCGCCAGGCGAAGGTGGACAGCACCGTGGGGATGATGAAGGGCAGCAGCATGGAGGCCCGGACGATGCGCTTGAAGCGGAAGTGGCGGTTGAGGAGCAGGGCCAGCCACATGCCGAGGACGAGCTTGAAGATCGTCGCCCAGAACGTGTAGAAGAACGTGTTCCGGAAGGCCACGTGGAAGATGGAGTCGTCCCAGGCCTTGGCGAAATTCTTCAGGCCCACGAAGGTGCCGGGATTCCCCACCGAGGTCGAGGACAGCGACAGCCAGATCCCCATGAGGAAGGGATAGGCGATGAACACGCCGAGGAGGATGATGGTGGGGGCCAGCAGAAGCGAGGCGAGCAGCCGCTCGCTCTCGAGGAGCTGGGTCCACCCGGTGGGGCGCGTGGTGCGGGGGTGGGGCACCGCCACCTGGACGCCGGCGACGCTCCCCGAACCTCCCGCGATTGGTTTCTCCACGGCCCTACCCGGTGGCGCCCGCTACGCCTCGTAGATCTTCTTCAGTTCAGTCTCCGCCCACTTGACGGCGTCTTCCGGCTTCATGCCCTGGGCGGCCTTCGCGAACATGTCGACGATGATGTACTTCGAGTACGCCTCCGTGGACTTGCCCGTGGCGGGCCCGGCGTAGCCGAACATGCGGGTGTTGCGGGCGGCCGTGCGGAAGACTCTCAGGGGCTTGTCCACCCGCTCCCACATGGTGCTCTTCTCCCAGATGGTCGTCGAGGCCACGCTGTAGCCATCACAGACCTGGAACCACTTGTCGAAGTTCTCGGGCCGATGCAGCCAGCGCAGGAAATCTTTGGCCAGCTTCTGGTTCTTCGAGTACTTCATGAGGCCGTGCCCGTTGGAGAAGTAGAGCGGGTATTGCCCCACCGCCCCCGCCAGCGGATACAGGGCATGGTCGATGTCGAGATACATCGGCTCGCCCCGCTCGTCCTTGATCTTGTCCTTCTGACGCTTGGCCACGATGTAGATCGAGGCCCCGTTCAGGGTGGCGCAAAGTTCGCCGGCGTGGAAGGCGCGATTGTTGTTGGTGTCGTCCCAGGCCAGCCCCCCTTCGTCGCAGCCCTCCTTCCAGAGGGCGGTCATGAACTTGACGGCATCCAGCGCGCCCTTGGAATTGATGGCGACCCTCTTGCCGCTGGCGTCGGTCTCCGCGCCGCCGAAGGACCAGAGGAGCGGATACGACCACGTCGGCGCGTCGCCGAAGGTGTGGCCGAGGGTCTGCCCGTAGGGTTTCCCCTTCTTCTTGAGGGCGGTGGCGGCCTTGCGCAGGTCATCCCAGGTCTTGGGGAACTCGTTGAAGCCGATCTCGCGGAACCACGACTTTCGGTAGGCGATGGCGTTGCCGACGATGGAGTGGGGCATGCCCAGCCACTTGCCACCGACCTGGAACGACGGCTTGAAGACCTCGTAGAACCCGCCCTGATCCTTGGCCACGACGTTGGCCACCTCGCTCACGTCGACCAGGGCGTTCTGGTAGAGGTGGGGCCAGTTGTAGGAGAGCATGAAGAGGTCGGCGCCGCTGCCCGACTGGATGGCGGCCGTGATGCGCGGCTGAAGGTCGTTGGCGTTGATGGTCTCCAGCTGGATCTCCGCGCCCAGCGCCTTGCCCGCCTCGGGCATTTGCCGCTTCAATTCGACGTCCGCCTCCGGGATGAAGTCCACCCACCGGACGAGATGGAGCTTCGTGCCCTGGGCGTAGGCGGGTGCTCTACCCGCGGCCAGGATTCCTTCGATACCGGTCACGGCAACAGCCGCGGCGGCCCCGGAGACCTTGATGAAACCTCGCCGATCCATGCTGCTCGCACTCATGCCTCGTTCCTCCTTGAACTGGGTACCAACCTGAACGGGATAACGGGCGCAGGCCCCGGCGCGGTTCCTGCTCGTCGTCGCTGACGAAGGGATAGCGCGCTGCGTTGTCGCGTGAGGCCGATCATCCGGGAAGTGACGATTTGGATACACTGTTCGTCCGCGAGAGTCAATGTCAAAGGGCACGCGCGGCCTGTTCAGGCGGTGACTGCGACGGGAACGGCCGCGGGGATCGCCGGGCGCGGGCGCCGGAAGGTGAGGGCCAGAAGGATCGCCGCGAGCCCGATGCTCCCCGATCCCAGGTACAGCCAGAGATAGCTTCAGTAGCTTCCCAGGCGATCGTAGATCGCGCCTCCGGCAAACGATCCCAACCCCATACCGATCGTGGAGACCAGAAACACGGCGCCGTAGGCGGAGCCCATGACCTTTTCGCCGAAGTACTCCCGCGTGACGATGGCGTAGAGTGGCATGACGCCGCCGTAGGCGACACCAAAGATCACGCCGACAACGTAGAAGCTCGCCGTGTCGCGGGCCCACAGATAGCTGAACACCAGCAGGGCCTGCCCGCCGAGGCCCACGACCAACGTCCGCTTGGCCCCGAAGCGATCGGCGAGGATCCCGCAGCCGATCCGCCCGACGATCGAGCTGAATCCTGAGACGCCGAGGACGGTGGCGGCCACCATGTTCGTCAAACCCTGGTCGATGGCGTGCGTGACCATGTGGGAGATGGGACCGGAGTGGGCGGCGCAGCAGGCGAAGTGGGTGAGCGCGATCGCCCAGAATTGGGGCGCGCGCACCCCGTCCGCGGTCGTGTACTCGGGACCGCGGGCCTCCACCACCGCCCCCCGGGCCCGCGTGCCCATGTCGGCGGGGGCGTTCCTGATGAGGAGGGCGAGGGGGATGATGACGACCCAGCACGAGGTCGCCCAGGATGAGCATGGCCACGCGCCAGTCGAAGAGCGTCGTGAGCCAGCGCGCGAGCGGGGCGACGATGAGGATGCCGAGGCCGATTCCGGCCGATACGATGGCCACGGCCAGGCCGCGATTGGCGGTGAACCACTTCGTCGCCGTGGAGGTCAGCGGCGCGTAGAACGCGCCCACCGCAAAGCCCACCGACGACTCCAAAGGACACCTGAAACTGCCAGAAGGCGTTGACCTGGCTGGACGCGACGAGCCCCAGGCCGAGCAGAAAGCCGCCGGCGCCCGCGACCAGGCGCGTGCCGACCCGGTCGGACAGCATTCCCCAGACGAATGAGCCGAGTCCCATCGAGAGCCAGTTGAGCATGGCCACCATCGAGATGGCGCTGCGGCTCCAGCCGGTCGACTCCTCGATGGGCTTGAGGAACACGCCGAGCGAAAAGAGGGCGCCCAGGCTGACACAGATGATGGCTGCGCTCACGGCGAGGACCACCCAGCCGTAGAAGAGACGGCGCTGGCTCATTCCGCGCATTACGATAGCACCGATCCGAGACGAGGAAGCATGCCCGAGGCAGCCGCCACGCCCCAAAACCGTCACCGGGCGCGGGCCGTGAAGATCGCCTCGACGGCCTATCAGGTCTTCTTCGGTGTCGACCCCGATCGTCGGCTCGTCGGTCTCCATGACGACGATCGGGATGCCGTTCTCCAGGAAGCGGAGCTGCTCCAGGCACTCCGCGCGCTCCAGCGCGGACGGCGGCAGGGAATGGAAGCGGTCGAGCGCCGCGGCCCGGTACGCGTAGAGCCCGACGTGCTTGTAGCGCACGGGATGGATCCCGTCGCGGTCGTAGGGGATCGGGTATTTCGAGAAGTAGAGGGCACGGCCCTCGGCGTCGCGCACGACCTTGTTGACGCTGGGTTTCGGCAACTCCTCGGCGCTGGCGCGGATGCAGAGCGTGCTCACCTGGGTCTCCGGGCGCCGCTGGAACGGCGCCACCAGAAGCTGGAGGTGTCCCGAGGTGACCAGCGGCTCGTCGCCCTGGATGTTCACGTACACGTCGGCCTGATGATGGCGCGCGACCTCCCACACGCGGTCCGTGCCCGACTGATGAGCGGAGCTGGTCAAGATGGCGGGGATCCCCAGGCGCGCGCAGACCCGCATGACCTCATCGGAATCGGTGGCCACGAGCACATCCCCGAGGGCGCCCGACCGGCGCGCGCGGTCCCACACGTGCCAGACCATCGGCCGCCCGGCGATCTCGCGCAGGACTTTGCGGGGCAGGCGCGAGGAGGCGAGCCGCGCGGGGATCACGCCGAGAACGTTCATTGATCGGAGCGTGAGCCCGGCTTGGGTCGAGGGTGGCGGGCGAGGGGCGCGCGGGACTGCATTCGCCAAGCTCGATTTCCGATCATCTTGGCCGTGCCGAGGATCATCTCACGTCGTGGGATGCCGTCTTACGTGAGATGTCATCGGAGGGTGCGGAGGGTGCGGAGGAGCGAGGGGAGAGGGGCGGAGTCTGGCGAGAAGGGGACGATCACGGGCATGGTGAGGCCGGCCCGCGCGAACTCTTCCACCCGCGCCCGACAGAAGGCCTCCTCGCCCACCACCCCCAGCCCGTCGAGGACGCGCGCCGAGAGCTGCGTGACGGCGCCGGCCCGATCGCCGCCGCGCCAGGCGGCATGCAGCGCGTCAATCTCGGGCTCGTACCCCGACTGCTGGAAGAAGCGAGCGTAGGCGTCGACGATAGCGTACCCGGTGATGTCGCGCGCCAGATGGGCACGCGCCGGCCCGGGAGTGTCCGTCACGCAGGTCCGGATGTAGCCGGCGATTTCGAAGCCCTCCAGGCTTCGGCCCACCCGTGCCGCCCCCGCGCGCAGGTGCGTGATGGCCGAGGGGACGCTGTCTGGCGCCAGCCAGTTCAGGAGGACGCCGTCAGCGACTTCCCCGGCCAGCTCGAGCGCGCGGGGTCCGAGAGCGGCCAAATAGATGCGGACCGGCGCGCTCGCCGCGGGCGTGAGCAGACGAAAATTCCGCACCCGGTAGAACTCGCCCTCGAAGGTCACGCGCTCGCCGCTCAGCACGGCCCGGATGATGGTTACGGCCTCGCGCAGCTGGGCGAGCGGCTTCTGGAAGGGCAGCCCGTGCCACTGCCCGACGATGGTCTCGCTCGAGACGCCGAGCCCGAGGGCCACCCGCCCCGGGGCCACATGGGCGAGAGCCGCCGCGCTCTGGCCGAGCAGGACGGGAGTGCGTGTCTGAAAGGGCAACACCCCGCTGGCGATGCCCAGGCGGGACGTGGCCGCGGCGACCAAGGTCAAGGGCGTGATCGCGTCGGCGCCGCCGGCCTCCCCGATCCAGGCCGTGTCGTAGCCGCGCGACTCCATCTCGCGCGCGAGATCTAGGTACTCGGCGACCGGGACGTGGTGCAGAAACGGGAAGGTCAGACCCATGCGCGTCATGGAGTGGTCTTCGGACAATCGTCGTATCCAACGTGACGGATGTGCTCCACGTGCTCGGGCGGCGAGTATAGAGCGTCACTGGTGGCGAGTGACCGGGATGGGCCGCGAAAGCCCACGTTGCTCATCGCTGCAAATCGCGGGCCGCCGACCCAGGGTCGCGCGCATCCTGCGCGTACGTCATAGTGTCGTATATGCTGTAGTGTCGTATATGCTATGGTACACGAGAGCGGCCTGGTCGCCCCGCCAAACCCCACGAAGAGGTAAGCACAATGAGCAACGCAATCGTATCGAGTGGACCGCGTGGTTGGCGTCGCGCCGCCCTGGCCTTGCTGCTGGTGGCGTTCTCGTCGCTGTCGGTAGGGGCGGCGGGCCCCTTCCCCTTTGAGGACGTCAACAACAATGGCCTATGGGACGCTGGCGTGGACCGCGACATCAGTGCAGAGCTGGCGCCTGGGGAGTGGTACACCTACTTCGAAACCTCCCACAGCATCGTCATCCCGGCCGGGGTGACCTTCTTGAGAGCCACCAAGCCGTTCAGCGGCTTCTACCTGGTGGCCGGCAAGAACATCACTGTGAACTCCTCCATTACCGCGGCCGTCTACGCCGGTGAGGTCGACCTCCAGGCGGGTGGAGGCCACGTCGTCATCGGTCCCGGTGTCACGTTGAATGGCCGGGACTACGTGAGCGTGTATGCCAAGGGGGGCGTCACGGTCGGGGCCGGCTCGGTCTTCGGATCCAGTGGAGGCTCCGCGAATCTCGGGACCATCAGCGTGGGTGCCGAGACGGGCCCCATCACTTTGGGTAGCAAGGTCCGATTTACGGCGCTACGCGATATCTTCATCAGCGCGCTCGACGGGAGCGTGACCGCTGGGCTTGGTCTCCAGGTAAGCGGCCCTCAAGGACAGTTCTACCTTGATGGACACGGCGTGGCGCTCAACGGGGCTGTGTTGCGTGCTGCTGACATGACGATTCGGGGGGACGGCGTGCCGATGGAGTTCAAGAACAATCGCGTGACCGTTCCGCGCTCTGGATCCTTCGTCATTCAGAACCCTGGGTCGAGCGTCGATCTCACGGGCACGACCCTTCCCCTGATCGACTCGATCGTTATCGAGGCAGCTCAGATCATCGACTAAACCGACGTCCTGGGGGAAGAGCGCCCAGACTGATCGAGCGAAGGGGGCGACTGCTCATCCCGAGAGGGCGGCGCCCCCTCACGTTTTCCCATCCGACACGCCTCCACAGAAGGCCGGTCCCCGGGAGGAGAGGATCGGCCCACGCTGAGGTGATGCGGATTGAGGCGCAGTTGGCGGCGGCGAGCAGTGGCGCCAAGGAGGCAGCTGGCCAACTACCTCACGACGCTCTCAGAACGAGCGGATGAGGCGCTCCACGCGCTCGTCGTGCGACTGGAAGGGATCCTTGCAGAGGATGGTCTCGCGCTCCGGGTCGTTGAGCTTCAGGTAGACCCAGTCCACGCGGTAGTCCTTCCCCTTGAGGTTGGCCTGGCGGATGAACTCGCCACGCAGGCGCGCCCGGGTCGTCTGCGGGGGCACGTGCTTGGCCCGCTCGATGGTCTCGTCGTCGGTGATGCGATCCACCATGTCGTTGGCGGTCAACTTGTAGTAGATCCCGCGGTCGGGACGGATGTCGTGATACTGGAGGTCGATGAGACTGATCTTGGGATCCCGCCAGGAGAGCCGGTTCTTCTCCATGAAGCGATTGAGGAGATCGCGCTTGATCACCCAGTCCAGCTCGCGGTTGAGCTGCATGGGGTCCGCGGCCAGCTTCTCGAGGACGTCGGTCCAGCGGGCCAGGACGTCGCGGGTGATCTCGTCCGCGTCGATGCTCTGCACGTACCGGGTCGCGTACTCCAAGTACTCGATCTGGAGCTGAAGGGCCGAGACGGTCCGCCCGTCCTTCAGCTTGACCGTCTCGTGCAGGGTGGGGTCATGGGAGATGTCGCGGATGGCCTGCACGGGCGATTGCAGCGAGTAGTCCCGATCGAAGAAGCCGTCCTCGATCATGTCGAGCACCAGGGCGGTGGTCCCGATCTTCAGATAGGTGGCCACCTCGGACATGTTGGAGTCACCCACGATGACGTGCAGGCGCCGGTAGCGCTCCGCGTCGGCGTGGGGCTCGTCGCGCGTGTTGATGATCGAGCGGGACGACGTGGTGGCCCCCGAGATCTCCTGACAGATGTGCTGGGCGCGCTGGGAGAGGCAGTAGTGGAAGCCGCGCGGGGTCTGGAGGACCTTGCCGGCCCCCGCGAAGACCTGACGGGTGACGAAGAAGGGGATGAGGGCCTCGGCCAGACGCTGGAAGCTCACGTCCCGGCTGACCAGGTAGTTCTCGTGGCAGCCGTAGGAGTTGCCCGCGGAGTCCGTGTTGTTCTTGAAGAGCAGGATGTTGCCGGAGATGCCGTCCTCGCGCAGCCGCTTCTCCGCCTGGTGGAGCAGATCCTCCACGATTCGCTCACCGGCCTTGTCGTGGACGACCAGCTCGGCCACATCGTCGCACTCGGGAGTGGCGTACTCGGGATGGAAGCCGGTGTCCAGGTAGAGGCGGGCGCCGTTTTCCAGGAACACGTTGGCGTTCCGGGCTCCCGGGATGACCTTCTCGAACAGGTACCGGGCGACGTTGTCGGGGGACAGCCGCCGCTGACCATTCAGAGTACAGGTGAGGCCATACTCGTTCTCGATGCCGAAGATGCGCCGCTTCATTGTATTGGAGAGGCTAGCACGGGTTGAGCCGTGGAGGGCGAGCGATGGGCATACAGGGCTCCGTCCGTCATACCGATCTCATTTCTGGCGCCAGAGTATCACGGTCTAGCCGGCAGTGCCCAGCAGTTGCCCCAGCGGCTCGGCGCCGATCCGCCGAAAGGTCCGCCGGGCCCTGGTGCGATCGAGCACGGCCACCTCGAGGTCCTTCTCGCTCAGCGACTTGTTCTGCGTGACGGTGAGGGCCCGCACGCCGAGCTGGAGGGCTTCGGCGAGGGGAAGATTCTCGCGATAGTTGTCCCGCAGGAAGCGGCGGATGTCCTCGGCCTGGCCGCCCATGGCCGCGAAATTCCGCTCGTCCTCGATGGTCCCGTCGTAGAGGACGTGGTACATCTCGCTGCGCGTGCCATTGCCGTGCGCCACCTCCGCCACCAGCACCTCGACCTCGAAGGGCTTGATGTCCTGGGTGAAGATGTTGCCGAGCGCTTGCGAGTAGGCGTTGGCCAGGGCCTTGGCGGTGACGTCGCCCCGGCTGTAGGAGTAGCCCTTGACGTCCGCGTGGCGGATCCCCGCGATCCGGAGGTTCTCGAACTCGTTGTACTTGCCCACACCGGCGAAGGCGATGCGGTCGTAGATCTCGGAGATCTTGTGGAGCAGGGTGGAGGGATTCTCGGCCACGAGGAGGATGCCGTCCTGATACTCGAGCACGACGATGGACCGGCCCCGCGCGATACCCTTGCGGGCATACTCCGCCTTGTCCTTCATCATCTGCTCGGGGCTGACGTAGTAGGGCAGGGGCATGGCTCAGGCCCCCTCGCGCTGGCGGCGATCCGCCGTGATGACCTCGCAGGTGCGGCGGACGTCGGCCTCGGAGACCTCGTCGAATCCCTCCCGCGTGATGGTCTTCACCGTCGGGAAGATCCCGCGAACGAGATCGGGCCCTCCCGTCCCCACGTCCTCGTCGGCCGCATCCCACAGGGCTTCGAGGGCGACGCGGACGGCCTCCTCCCGGGCGAGATCGCGACGCCAGAGCTTCTTGAGGGAGTCGCGGGCATCCTTTGACCCTGAACCCTGGGCGTCGTAGTCAGACTCCTCGTACCGTCCTCCCGTCACGTCGTACTTGAAGAGGCGTCCTGCTCCCGCCTTCTCGTCGAAGCCGGCGAAGATGGGCACCACGACCAGCCCCTGCAGGGCGGCGGGCAGATTCATCCGAACCATCTGACCGAGACGGTTGGCTTTCCCCTCCAGGGACAGATTCTCCCCCTCCACCTTCTCGTAGTGCTCAAGCTCGGTCTGGAAGAGCTTGGCCATCTCCATGGCCGGCCCGGCCGCTCCGGCGATGCCCATGCCCGAGAGCTCGTCGGACTTGAAGATCTTCTCCATCCGTCGGCTGGCCACCTGGAAGCCCGCCGTGGCCTGGCGATCACCCGCCATGATGACGCCGTCGCGGTAGCGGATGGCGATGACCGTGGTGCCGTGGGGCACCTCCCTCGCGCGCCCCCGCGCGAGCGGGGCGGGATCGGGCAAGAGGTGCGGCGCCTGCCGCCGCAGCACGTCGAGGAAGCTGGAGGTGGAGTAATCGTGAAAGGCGCCGAGCCAGCGATCGCTCATGATCCTCAGGGCGAGGTCTTGGCCGAGATGTTCTTGAGGAGCGCGCTCGCCGTGGGCGACTCGGTCAGGAGCTGGCGCACGTGCGCTTCCGTGCCACGCAGCGGCTCCAGCATGAAGATCTTCTTCAGCGGTCCCTCCTTGAGGTCGAAGATCACCGAGTCCCAGCTCGCGGAGACGATCTCGTCCGCGTACCGCTGCAGGCACATGCCGCGAAAGTAGGCGCGGGTGTCCTTGGGCGGGTCGTAGATGGCCTTGGAGATCTCGTCGTCGGTGACCATCCGCTCCACCGCCTCGGCTTCCTCGAGCTTGTAGTAAAGCCCCCGACCCGGGCGGATGTCGTGGTACTGGAGATCGATCATCTGGACCCGGGAGTCGTTCCACTCCAGCTCGTGCTTGGCCATGTAGTTCTCGATGAGCTGGCGCTTGATGACCCAGTCCAGTTCGCGACCCAGCTGCATGGGATCCTCGGCCAGATGATCGAGGACGTTCTCCCAGCGGGCGAGGACGTCACGGACCCAGGGCTCGTGCTCGCGGCTCTTGTAGTACCGGTGCGCGAGGGCCAGGAACTCGCGCTGGAGGTCGATGGGGGTGATGGTGCGGCCATCCTTGAGACGGACGGGCTCGCGGCACGTCAGGTCACGCGACACGGCCCGATAGACGGCCACGGGGTTCTCCAACGAGAAGTCGGCGTCGATGGCGTCGTCTTCCACCAGGCTGAGGACGATGGCCATGGTGCCGGTCTTGAGGTAGTTGGATACCTCCGACATGTTGGCGTCGCCCACGATGACGTGCAGCCGCCGGTACTTCTCGGGATCGGCGTGCGGCTCGTCCCGCGTGTTGATGATGGGGCGCGAATGCATGGTCTCCAGCCCGACCTCCGTCTCCAGGAAGTCGGCGCGCTGGGAGATCTGGTAGTCGCACGGCTCCGTCCCGTTCTCCGCCCCGACTTTACCCGAGCCGGTGAAGATCTGGCGGGTGGCGAAGAAGGGCATCATGTGCTGGACGATGCGCGCGAAGGGCACCCGCCGGTCCATCAGGTAGTTCTCGTGGGTGCCGTAGGAATTGCCCTTGCCGTCGGTGTTGTTCTTGTGGATCAGGATGCGCTGCTCCGGGGGCGAGACGGCCTCCGCCCGCTGGCGGGCAAGGTTGAGGATGCGCTCGCCCGCCCGGTCCCAGATCACCAGGTCGCGGGGATTGGTCGTCTCCGGACTCGAGTACTCGGGATGCGCGTGGTCGACGTAGAAGCGGGCCCCGTTGGAGAGGATGAGGTTGATGAGCCGCGACTCTTCCTTCGACGGCCCGTCCTTCTCCTCCATGTACTCGAAGCCGCGGGCGTCACGCAGGGGGCTCTCCGCCTCGTAGTCCCAGCGGATCCGTGAAGAGCGATACGTCTCGTAGGAGTTGATCAGCAGGAGGGAGGACAGGATCGGATTGAAGTCAGGCTGGTTCCTGACGATGATCCCGTACTCGGTCTCGATACCCATGACTTTCGGGATGGCCATGCGTCCCTCGCCCTTGTCTGCAGAAAAGAACCCCCCGGTTGTCGCGCCGCGCGCGGGCCGGGGGGCTTGGGGGGCGTGGCGCCCCCCCAAATCCTTAGAGATACTGGCCGGTGTTGACGACCCGCTCGACGCTGCGCTGCTTTTCCTTGGCCTCGCCCATCAGGGGCTTCACGTAGACGATGCGCTCACCCTTCTTGCCCGCGATTTTGGCCCAGTCGTCGGGGTTGGTGGTGTTGGGCAGGTCCTCGTTCTCCTTGAACTCCTCGCGGACGGCGGTGAGGAGGTCGTCGAGACCGACGCCCTTTTCGCCGGCGCCGATGTAGCGCTTGAGGGCGAGCTTCTTGGCGCGGCGCACCACGGACTCGATCATGGCGCCGGAGGAGAAGTCCTTGAAGTAGAGGACTTCCTTGTCGCCGTTGGCGTACGTCACTTCCAAGAAGCGATTTTCCTCGGAGAGCGCGTACATGGCCTCCACGGTGGCGGCGATCATGGCCTCGATGGTGGCCTGGGCGTCGCCCCCGTACTGGCGGATCTCCGAGGCCGCGATGGGGATCTGCGGGGTGAGGTACTTGAGGAAGATGTCGGTGGCCGCGCCCTTGTCGGGGCGCTCGATCTTGATCTTCACGTCGAGGCGGCCGGGGCGGAGGATGGCCGGATCGATCAGGTCCTGCCGGTTGGAGGCGCCGATCACGATGACGTTCTTGAGGCCCTCCACCCCGTCGATTTCGGCGAGAAGCTGAGGGACGATGGTGGTCTCGACGTCGGAGGAGATGCCCGTGCCCCGGGTGCGGAAGAGGGCGTCCATCTCGTCGAAGAACACCACCACCGGGACGTCGTCCGCCGCCTTCTCCTTGGCCTTGATGAAGATCTCTCGGATCTTGCGCTCCGTCTCGCCCACGTACTTGTTGAGCAGCTCCGGTCCCTTGATGTTGAGGAAGTAGCCCTTAATTTTCTCGCCGCGCTTTTCGGAGATCTTCTCGGCGAGGTTGTTGGCCACGGCCTTGGCGATCATGGTCTTGCCGCAGCCCGGGGGCCCGTAGAGGAGCACGCCCTTGGGTGGGGTGAGCTGGTGCTCTTTGTAGTAGTCGGCGTAGAGGTAGGGAAGCTCGACGGCGTCCTTGATGGACTCGATCTGGGTGGTGAGGCCCCCGATGTCGTCGTAGCCGATGTCGGGGACTTCCTCGAGGGAGAGATCCTCGACTTCGCTCTTGGGCAGGCGCTCGAGCAGGTAACCGGACTTCCCGTCCATGAGGAGGTGGTCACCCACCTTCAGGCGCAGGGTGCGGAGCGGGTCGGCGATGATGCCGACGCGATCTTCGTCGGCGCGCAAGGTGACGACGGCGCGCTCCTCGTCGAGCTGCTCCTTGAGGATGACGACGTCACCCTGGATCTCGTAGCCGGCGGCCTCGACGACGTTGAGGCCTTCGTTGAGGATCAACTCCTGGCCGGGCTTGAGGAGCTCGGGCTTGAGGGCGGGGTGCAGGTTGACCTTCACCTTGCGGCCCTGGGAGAGGATGTTGACGGTGCCGTCCTCGTTGGCGGACAGGTACACGCCGTAGGTGGAGGGAGGGGCACACAGCTTGTCCACCTCTTCTTTCAGGGAGGTGATCTGCTCGCGTGCCTCGTAGAGGGCGTTGACGAGCTTCTCGTTCTGGTTGAACGCCTGTACGAGCTGGCGGTTGGCCTCGCGCAGCTTGTTCTCGAGAATCATGAACTCCTTGGGGGATTCCTCGATCTTCTTCCTGAGGTGAACGGTCTCCCCTTCCAGCGAGCGCACGTAGGCCTGGAGGTCCTGGATCTGGATCTCGTACTCGGTCAGGCGACGGCGCGTGCTCGCGTCCGACATCGACGCGGGAAGAAACTTGGAGAGCCCTTCGCGACCCGGGCTACCCTTCTTCTCGAACTCCTTCATAGCCCATCCTCTCTCGTGACTCCCTCGTGGGCCGCCGTCTACGACACGTGCCTGGCACTGCTGCTCGAAGTATAGGCGGCTGCAAAAAAGAAAGTCAAGGTTATGAGGTCACGATCTACTTGAATTGCCGACACTTTTCCCTGGTTTCCCCCGTCGTTTCTTCGCCGTTCATCCCTCGCTCGGTCGCGCCAACGTCGCCGCTCGCTCCGTTCATCGCCGGCAAGCGATACTCAGCAAATTTTGTTCCCGGGTGTCTCGCGCGCTCGTGTGAACGGAAACGAGTAGCGCGCACGGGAGGTTCCACGTATAACTGAGCCGATGCTGTGGGGTCTGTGGAGAGCGATTGCAGGCCTACTTCTGCTCAGTTTTGTCGCACTCCTGACCGAGTCTGCTGCGCAGACGCGCCGAGAACTGCGCATCGGCGTTCCCGGCCTTCCGGGGCAGATCGATCCCGCCAGCGCTCTCTCCGGCGCCGTTCCGCTCGTGGCACGCCAGGTCTTCGACACGCTGGTCGCCTACGCCCCTACCTCGACCGACATCGAGCCGGCTCTCGCCACCCGATGGAGCGTGTCCCGCGATGGGCTGACCTGGTCGTTCACTCTGCGCGAAGGGGTCCGCTTCCACGACGGCACTCCGATGACAGCCATGGATGTGGCAGCCAGCTTTGCACGGCAACTGAGCGCAGAGGGCGGCGCAGCGCCACGTCCGGTGTGGTCAGCCCTCCTGCGTGGGGTCCCGGGCGTGGTCAAAGAGGTCAGGGCGGGCGATGCGCGAACCGTGCAGTTCGTGCTCGTGCAGCCGTACGCCGTGCTCCTCACCGTGCTCGCGCATCCTGGCTTCGGCGTGGTGAAGCTCACGACAGGGGCCGATGGCGTGTCTCGCCTGGTCGGCACCGGCCCGTACCGCGTCGCCGAGGCCGCGCCCGGCCGGATCGTGCTCGAAGCCCAGCCAGGACACTGGGCGCTGACGCCACGCGCCGAGCGCCTCGTGATCCTCGATGTCGCGAGCGACGAGCGAGCCGAGGCCGACCTCGACACGCAGGCCCTTGATGTCTGGTTCCCGGTCAGCCCGCCGCGGCGGGCTGAAGGAGTGCTCTCCATTCCCGGGCCCCGCGTCGGTTACCTCGCCTTCCAGACCGAGCGGGAGCCGTTCTCACGGAAGAGGATCCGGCAGGCCGTGGCCGCCGGTATCGATCCGGCGAGCCTGGGCGCCTCCCTGGACCGCGCGGCGATCCCGTTGCAGTCCTTCTTGCCACCCGGGGTCTGGGCCCGCCGCGAAGGGTCTCCGATCCTGGCCGGTCATCGACAGGCCGCCAAGAAACTCCTCGTCGAGGGCGGCTGGCCCCGAGGGCAGCGCGCCACGCTCGCGGTGGTGCCGAGCGATGGCGGCCTCGATCTCCAGCGCGTCGCCGAAGCGATCGTGAGCGCCCTGGGGTCGGTCGACATTCCCGTGCAGCTTCGAGGGGAGCCTCCCGACGGCACGCGGCCCAGGGTGCCGAGTGGCGACAGCACCATGGTGCTGGCGGAGGCTGCGGTGCTGGGCGGGGATCCTCATCTCCTGCTGTATCCGCTGTCGACGAGCGAGGGACGAAAGCGCGCGGCCCGTCCCGAGGGGTATTCGCTCGCGCGGCCGGCCACCCTCGACGATGTCCTGATCCGCGCCAGCCAGCTCTCCTTTCGACCCGAACGCCAGCGCCTCTATCAGCGCGCCCAGGCCTTGCTGGCCGATGAGCTTCCCTGGATCCCCGTCTACGTCCGTCTCGAGTGGGCGGTGGTCCGTCCCGACGTACGCGGACTGCGCCTCCATCCCAGCGGGTTTCATCGCCTGGACACGGTGTCCTTCGACGGCGTCGCCGGAGGTGCCCGGTAGCGCGGTCGGGCCATGACGAGCGAGATCCGCGCGGAGAGCAGTCCCTTACGCCCGACCGTCCTCGTGGTGGACGACGATCCCGGGCTGCGCGAGTCCTTCCGGCTCATCCTGGAGGATGAGTACGAGGTCCTCGACGCCGCCAGCGGTCCCCAGGCGCTCGACTCGCTCCGGCGCGCCGCGGTGGATCTCGTCCTCCTCGACGTGCGGCTGCCCGAGATGGACGGCATCCAGGTCCTCGAGCAGATCAAGGCCGTCGACGAGCAGGTGGAGGTCATCCTGGTGACGGCCGTGAAGACCGTCCGCACGGCGGTGGCGGCCATGAAGCTGGGGGCCCTCGACTACCTGACCAAGCCCTTCGATGAGGACGAGTTGCTCGCCGTCGTCCGGCGCGCCCTCGAGCGAAAGTCCTTGCGGCGCGAGGTGGCGTTTCTCCGCTCGGAACTGGCGCGGCAGCACGACTTCGATGCGCTGGTGGGCCAGCATCCCGAGATGCAGAAGCTCTATCGCCTGATCGGTCAGGTGGCCCGCAACACGGCGACCGTCTTGATCGTGGGCGAGAGCGGTACCGGCAAGGAAGTGGTGGCGCGGGCCATTCATCGCCAGGGACCCCGGCGCGATCGCCCGTTCGTGGCCATCAATCCCGCGGCCATGCCCGAGACGCTCCTGGAGTCCGAGCTGTTCGGTCACGAGAAGGGAGCGTTCACGGGAGCCCATCAGCGCAAGACGGGCAAGTTCGAGATGGCGGAGGGAGGCACGCTGTTCTTGGACGAGATCGGCACCCTGAAGCCCGAGCTTCAAATCAAGCTCCTGCGGGTCCTGCAGGAGCGCGAGATCGAACGCGTGGGAGGATCCCGGCCCATCCGGACCGACGTGCGGATCATGGCCGCCACCAACAGCGATCTGCGCCGAGCCGTGGCCAGCGGCACTTTCCGGGAGGACCTCTACTTCCGCCTGAACGTGGTGCGCATCGTGGTGCCCCCCCTTCGGGAGCGTCGGGACGACATCCCGCTCCTCGTCGAGCACTTCATCCGGCGATACAACCATCAGTTCAGCAAGCGGATCGAGGGGCTGTCGGCGGAGGCGCAGGCCGTTCTGCACCGCTACGCCTGGCCGGGCAACGTGCGCGAGCTGCAAAACATCGTGGAGCGTTCGGTGGCGCTGGTCGACGGTGGGGTGATCGGGTCTCACGATTTGCCCGTCGACCTCTTCCTGCCCGACCTGCGCGACGCGGTCCGCCACGCCGAGATGCTCCCCCTGCGCGAAGCCACGGAGGAGTTCGAGCGGCAGATCGTCACTCGGGTGCTCGAGCGCGTGCACTGGAACCAGAGCGAGGCCGCGCGGATTCTCGGCCTGCATCGCAACGTGCTGAAGACCAAGCTCGCCCGCTGGGGTCTCCTGGCCACGGGCCGGGACGATCCAACGCGTGGGGACCTCTCGTGAGCCAGTCCTGAATCGGTGCACGGTGCACTGATCGATGGCAACGCGGGAAACGACTCGCACCATCAAGGAGTTCTCGAGCCACTTATCCCTCGGTACGCAGGGCCGCTGCCTTCGCGCGGTTGAGCGGGGGCCGCGCGATGGCCGATCAGATCTCGCGAATCTGGGGGTTTCTCAGGGGTGTCGTGGCAGGGATCTTGCCGATCTGGAGCGTCGATCCGGGCGCCTCTCCCGTGGTGGGACGGCGCTGCTTCTCCAACAGCAGAGAGGAGACAGACATGACGAAGCTCTGGGCGGTTCTGCTGGTCCTCGCGTCGTTCGTGCTGGTGGCTCCGGTGGTCGAGTCGGGGACGTCGAGCGCGCTGAATCTCTTCGTGGCCGTCGGCAATGCGGACGGCGGAGCGGGCGGAGAGTAATTCGCGACCTGATCTGGGACGGCGGTTGCCGGACTGTTGCCGCCCTCCTTCTCCTCTCTCCGCTCCTGCTGGGGGGCACGGCCTCGGCGCAGGAGCGGGGAGCAGGGATGGGGAGCCGCGAGGAGAATTCGCGGCGCGGAGGCGTCTATCGACGGGCGCTGGGTAACGAACCCGCGACCCTTGATCCCGCCCGAGTCAATGATATCTACAGCCGATCGGTGACGGAGCAGATCTTCGACGGGCTCGTCCGGTTCGACCAGAACCTCATGATCGCTCCGGCCCTGGCCAGCTACTGGAAGGCCTCGCGTGACGGGCTGACGTGGACGTTCACGCTCCGCAAGGGCGTGACGTTCCACCACGGGCGCGAGATGACGGCCGCCGACGTGGCGTACTCGCTCACGCGACTCCTCGATCCGCGAGCGAAGTCGGGGGCGGCCGATCTCTTCAGCGGGATCAAGGGGGCGCGCCAGTTCCGGGAGGGGAAGGCGACCGCGGTCGAAGGCATCGCCGTGATCGATCGCCGACACCGTTCAGGTGACCGCTGAGCGACGCGTCCGTCCCCTTCGTGTCCCTGCTCGCCGTCGGCCACGCCAAGATCGTGCCGCGCGACGTGGTGGAGCAGCAGGGAGAGCGGTTCGGAGACGCATCCCATCGGGACCGGGCCCTTCAGATTCGTCCGTTGGGACCGCGGCCGGGAGATCGTCCTGGCCGCCAACCCCCAGTACTTCGGCGGGCCCCCCCGGCTGTCCGAGGTGCGCTATCGCATCTTCCCTGGGGAGCCGATCGACGTCATCTACCGGGAGTTCGAGGCGGGCAACCTCGAGGACAGCCCCGTGCCATCCGACGGCCGCGCGATGGGGCGGCGCGTACCAGCACGTGCGCCGCCCGATGTTCAGCGTGCGCTTCTACGGGCTCAACACGCGCGTGAAGCCGCTGGACGACCGGCGCGTCCGGCAGGCCATCGCGCATGCCATCGATCGCGAGAGCATCCGCGAGAAGATCTTCGCTGGGACGCTACCATCCTGCGCGCGGCGTCGTGCCCCCCGGCACCCCGGGGTTCAATCCCCAGGTCCGGGAGATGGCGTATGCGCCCGCGCGCGCGAAGGAGCTCCTCCGCCAGGCCGGGTACGGCGACGGCCGCCGGTTTCCGCCCCTCGTGCTCTGGTCGGGGGGAAAGAGCGAGCGCCTGCTCCGGGAGCATCAGTTCATCAAGTCCTCGCTCGCCGAGGTCGGCATCCCGCTCGAGATCCGCTACGAGACCGACTGGCCCACCTTTTCCCGCATGTTGACCGAGGGCCGACTGGCCTTCTTCCTCTACGCCTGGTATGCCGACGTTCCCGATCCCGACAACTTCCTCACGAAGCTCTTCCTCTCGACGAGCCCTCGAAATTTCACCGGCTACGCCAATGCCATGGTAGACGACCTGCTCACCCGCGCCCGCCGAGAGGGTGATCTCCCGCGGCGCATGGAGCTGTACCGACGGGCCGAACAGATCGTGCTCGACGACGTGCCCATCATTCCCATGTGGCACTACACCTACGAGCGTCTGTTCCAGCCCTACGTGCGCAGCATCGAGGTGAACGGCCTCGGCGATCCCTACATCCCGCTGCGGAAGATCTGGCTGGAGGCGCCGCCGTGACGTCGCTCCGGGCCAAGCTCCTCTGGGGCCTCGTCCTCGTCATCGTGCTGGTGATGTCTGCCGTGTTCGCCCTCGTCGAGCACCGGCAGAGCGCGGCCATCATGGACCAGGTGAAGGCGCGCGGGCGGGTGCTCTCGCGCAACCTGGCGGCCATGGCCTCCGGTCACCTGCTCCTCTACAACTTCACCGGCCTCGAACAGGACGTGGCCCACATCGGCCGGGAATCCGACGTGATGTACGCCCTGGTGCTGGACGGCGAGGGGAACGTGGCGGCCCACAGTCGCCGCCCGGAAACGGTGGGACGTCCCTTGGGCGGAGAGATCGACCGCCGGGCCGTGCAGGCCGGGGAACCGCTCATGCAGGACATTCGCGAGCCGGGGAGCGGCCAGGGTCTGTACGACTTCGCCGTCCCGGTCATCGTGGACAACCATCGCTGGGGCACGGTCCGCGTCGGCCTGTCGAAGCGGCGGATGGAGGCGGAGATCCGGCGCACGCGGCTGGAGCTGGGGGCGCTGACTGCTGTCACCATCGTCCTGGGCGGGGTGGCGGCGGCCCTCGTCGCCCGTCGGATCGCCCGGCCCGTCCAGCGCCTGGCCGATGGCGTGGCCGCCATCTCGCGCGGCGAGCTGCACCACCGGATCGAGCCCACGACCCTGGACGAGATCGGCCGTCTCGCCGTGGCCTTCAACCACATGGCCGCTCAGCTCGGCCAGCAGCGTCACGCCCTCGAGGCGGCGCACACGGAACTGCGACAACGCTTCGAGGAACTGGCCGATCTCAAGAGCTACACCGACAACATCCTGGCCAGCGTTAAGACCGGGATCGTGACGGTCGATCTGGAGGGTCGCGTCGTGACCTTGAACCCTGCGGCGGAGATGCTCACCGGCTTCTTCGCGGGAGAGGCTGCCGGCCGCTACTGCACCGAGGTGTTCCGGGACAGTCCTGTCATCGGCGAGATCCTCATGGAGACGCTGGGCAGCCGCGCCGACGCGCCCGGCGTTCCCCTGGCGCTCACACGGCGGAACGGCAGCTTGGTGCCCGTCGAGTTCAGCGTGGCGCCCCTCAAGGGCGGCGATGGCAAGGATCTGGGCGTGGTGGGCGTGCTGCGCGATCTCACGGTCGTGCGGGAGCTTCAGCGACAGCTCGAGCGCTCCGATCGGCTCGCCGCCGTGGGCACCCTGGCCGCCGGTCTCGCCCACGAGATCAAGAACCCCCTCACGTCGCTGCTCACCTTCACCCGGCACCTGACGCGGCGCTTCGACGATCCGGGCTTCCGGGACAAGTTCCAGAGCATCGTGCCGCGGGAACTGGAGCGCATCAACGGGATCGTGGAGCGGCTGCTCGAGCTGTCGCGTCCCGGCCGTCTCACGCCGAGTCCGGTCCTGGTCCCGACCCTGCTCGACCGTGCCGTGGAGCTCTACGGCCACCGGATCGAGTCGCAGGGAGTCCGGGTGAGCCGGGAGTATGCGGCCACCGTCCTGCCCGTGGAGGCCGACGAGGAACTGCTGTACCGAGCCTTCGTCAACCTCATCGCCAACGCCCTCGACGCGATGGAGAACGGGGGCCGCCTCACCCTCCGCGTGGGCTGGAGCCACGAGCGCGGCGCGGACCTGGGCTCTTGTCGTGCGGGGTCCGCACTTCGCTTGCGCGTGGAGATCGTCGACACGGGGACGGGCATGCCCGCGGATGCCGTCGACCGCATCTTCAACCCCTTCTACTCCACCAAGGAGCACGGGACGGGACTCGGCCTGGCCCTGACCCACAAGATCATCGAGGATCACGGGGGATCGATCATGGTGAGCAGCACGCTCGGGGTGGGCACCACGTTTCGGATCTTGCTGTCGCTGGTGCCCACGCCGCCCGCTCCGTCCCGCGAGCTGCTATGAGCGACATGGAGATCCGGACGGGCCTCGAGTCGCATGATCCCGCGCTCACCTCGCGACCCGAACCGGTGTCGACCATCCTGGTGGTGCACGACGACCCGCGCGTGCACGCCTTGCTTCTGGATCTGGTCGGGGATCCTCGCGGCCGGGTGGTCGAGGTGGCCGACATCGGCACCGGCATGGTCCTGGCCCAAACACTGCGGCCCGACTGCCTCCTCCTCGAGGCCGGACTGCCTGGCCTTCATCGCGACGTGCTGCTGGACCGCCTGCGGCGGGACCCGCGCACCCGCCACATGCCGGTGCTCGTGCTGAGCTCGGAGGAGGGAAGCCCCGAGAGCATCGAGCGCGCGCTCGCCGACGGCGCGGTCGACTACATCGGCCGGCCGGTGTCCGCGGCCATGGTGGCGGCGCGCGTACGCGGGGCGATGGGTCGAGCCCACCTGCTCCGCGACCTCGGCGATGTCCGGGCGGATTTTCTCGCGCATGCTCGTGCATGACCTGCGCACGCCCTTGACGGTGGTGCAGGGCTATCTGGACTTGCTCGAGGGGGGCCCGGGGGGAGGCCCCGAGGCCCAGGCCCGTTATCTGCGCAACATGCAGGCGTGCTGCACCCAGATGGCCGGGCTCATCACGGAGATCCTCGATCTCTACAAGCTCGATGCGAGCCGGATCGTGGGCGAGCCGCACCCGGTAGACCTGGCCACCTTCGCGGCCAGCGTCGCGGGTCGGTTCGCGCCCGCCGCCAGCCGGCGGGGCATCGCGCTCGCGATCTCGGGGACCGAGCGCCCGCTGCGCGTCCTCGGCGATGCCGGGCGCCTGGACCAGGTGCTCATGAACCTCCTTGGCAACGCGCTGAAGTTCACCCCGGAGGGGGGCTCGGTGACCGTGGCCGTGCGTCCGGTCGAGGCCGAAGTGGAGGTCTCGGTCGCCGATTCCGGGCCGGGCATCCCGCCGGAAGAGATCCCGCTGCTCTTCGAGCGCTTCGGCCAGGCCGGGCAGGGACGGCAATCCCGCGCCGCCGGCACCGGGTTGGGCCTCCTCATCTGCCGCCGGGTCATCGAAGCCCACGGCGGACGCATCTGGGTCGAGAGCGGACCCGGACGGGGCACTCGCGTGGTCTTCCGGCTGGGGCGGGTGACCGATCCGGCCGCCCACGAGGTCAGCTGGACCGAGTTCTGAGTACATGGGGGGCTCCGGGCGCCCCCCAAGCCCCCCACACGCTCGGGGCGCCCCGGCGAAGCCGTGACGCCCCTCGAAATCCTCGCGATTGTTCGGGAGGCTCTGGCGCGCCGCGCCAGTGCGGCGTCGTTGCAGAGCCCATATCCCCGTGATATGAGAATCCGTGTCCCGCCCGGCTTGGGGGGACTCCCGCAAAGACCGGATGCCGTCCATCTCCGAGACGACCGTCGAGCTGATCCAGTGGGTGTTCCCCGAGCACGCGGGCGCGCCGGGACAGATCCACGGCGGTCGCATGATGCAGTGGATCGCCGAGGCGGGCACCCTGGCCGCGTCGCGCGTGGCGCGCGGCACTGTCGTCCTCGGCGCCATGGACGACATCGACTTCCTCCAACCCGTGAAGGTCGGCGAGATTGCCATCCTGCGCGCGCAGGTCGAATCCGTGGGCCGCACCTCGCTGGAGGTGGGCGTGCGCGTATGGTCGGAGAACGTGGCTCACGGGGGCCCGCGCGGTGACGCTCAATTCGCATCTCGTCTTCGTCAGCGTCGACGAGGGTGCGCATCCGCGTCCGGTTCCCGCGATCATCGTGCCCCGCGACGCGGCCGAGGCGGCCCTGGAAGAGGCGGCGCGGCTCCGCCGCGAGCAGCGGCGCGCCCGCCTCGCCGAGAAGGCGGCCCGGGCCCGCGCGGAACTCACCGACGGCGACGAGGACGCGCGGTGGCGCTTCGAGTCGGTCCGGTCCGTGCTGCCCGAGGACGCGCTGTTCGGCAACATGATGTTCCCCGGCAAGATGCTGCGGGACATCGACGAGGCCGGCGGCATCCTGTCGATGCGATACTGCCGGGGATTCGTCATGACGGCGTGCCTGGATGCCCTGGACTTCTACTCGCCCATCTGGAGCCACGAGGTGGTCACCTTCAAGGCCCACCTCAACCACGTGGGCGCCTCGTCGCTGGAGGTCGAGGTCAGGGTCTTCGCGGAGAAGCCGTGGACGGGCGAGGTGCGCCACGCGTGCACGGCGTTCCTCACCTTCGTGCACCTCGGGCCCGATCTGCGCCCCCGCCCATGCTCGCCGTTCGCCCCGGAGACGACGGGCGAGCAGCGGCGCTGGGAGGCGGCCATGGCCCGTCGGGAGATGCGCCTGCAACGGGTGAAGCGGTTGCGGGCCACTATCCGGGAGCACATTGGATAATCGAGGAGCGTCCCGGCTGCGCCGGGGGCGCGACGAGCGGGGGGATGGAGCGCGGAGTGAGGTCTCCCAACCTCGCGCGGGATCGAGGAGCGTCCCGGCTGCGCCGGGGCGCGACGAGCGTCGGGGGGCTTGGGGGGCGCCCGGAGCCCCCCATCTAGGAGGCCGCGATGTCAGGACATTCGCGATGGTCACAGATCAAGCGGAAGAAGGGCAAGGCGGACGTCGAACGCGGGAAGCTCTTCTCGAAGATCCTGCGCGAGATCACGGTGGCGGCCCGCAACGGCAGCGGTGATCCCAAAGTCAACATGCGGTTGAAGTCCGCCGTCGAGGCCGCGCGCGAGGCCAACATGCCCCAGGACAACATCAAGCGGGCCATCCAGAAGGGCACCGGCGAGCTGCCCGGCGAGTCCTACGAGGAGATCACCTACGAGGGCTACGGGCCGGGCGGGGTGGCAGTCATGGTGCAGGTCCTCACCGACAACCGCAACCGCACCGTCCCCGAAGTGCGGCGCGCCTTCGAGAAGCACGGGGGCAACATGGGGGCCTCCGGGGCCGTGGCCTGGATGTTCGAGCGCAAGGGCGTGATCCAGGTGGACGGGACCAAGATCGGCGAGGACGATCTCCTCGCCGTCGCCCTCGACGCCGGGGCCACCGACGTGAAGCAGGTGGAAAAAGCTTTCGAAGTCACCACCGCCCCTGGTGAAATGGAGGCGGTCCGAAGCGCCCTCGAAGCGAAGACCGTCCCCGTGCTCAGGGCGGAGGTGTCGTTCGTCCCCCAGTCGACGGTCCGCGTGGAGGGCAAGGAAGCGCCGGCGGTCCTGCGTCTCGTCGAGGCGCTCGAGGAGCTGGACGACGTCCAGAACGTGTACTCCAACTTTGATATTCCGGACGAGGTCATCGAAGCCATCTCGGCGGCCTGAGGACATGGGGGGCCTCGAAAGGGCCCCCCAAGCCCCCCGCGCTCGTCGCGCCCCGGCGCAGCCGTGGCGCTCCTCGATTTCGCGACAAGCGCCCCGGCGCGTCCTCGGTATCGACCCCGGTCTCGTGGACACGGGCTACGGTGTGCTGGCCCGCGGCGCGCAGGGCATTGAGATCGTGGCCACGGGAATCATTGCCGCCGCCACGGACATCCCGTTGGAGGCCAGACTGGCGCAGATCTACGACGGGATGATCGAGGTTCTCGATGGGTTCACCCCGGACGTGCTCGTGATCGAGGATCTCTACACCGAGTACAAGTTTCCGCGCACCGCCATCCTGATGGCGCACGCCCGCGGCGTGATCTGCCTCGCCGCGCGCCAGCGCAACGTGGCCATCGTGACCTTGCCCCCCGCCACGGTGAAGCGCGCCATCGCAGCCAGCGGTGCGGCTTCCAAGGAGCAGATCCAGGCCTCCGTGCAGCGCATGCTCCGGCTCGACCGCCCGCCCCACCCCTCGCACGTCGCCGACGCGCTGGCTCTCGCCCTCACCGGCCTGTCGCGGTTAGGAGGTCTCGCGTGATTGCCACGTTGTCCGGGCGCCTCCGCCACAAGTTCGAGGATCGGATCGTCCTGGAGGTAGGGGGTGTGGGTTACGAGATCTTCTTGCCTCCCACTGTCATGCGCCAGCTCGCACGAGAGGAGGCAGGGCCGAAGGGAAGCGAGCTGGAGCTGGTCATCTACTACCACGCCACCCGCGACCAGCCGCGCCCCGTGCTCATCGGGTTCACCGCCGATCTCGACAAGGAGTTCTTCGAGAAGCTCATCACGGTGAAGGACATCGGCCCCATGGTGGCGGCGCGCGCCCTCGCCGTTCCCGTGGGCGAGCTGGCCTCGGCCATCGCCCGTCAGGACGAGAAGTTCCTCCGGGCCCTGCCGGGCATCGGACCCCAGAAGGCCAAGAACATCGTGGCCCAGCTCCAAGGCAAGGTCACCGCGTTCGCCCTCGCCCGTGACGAGACGACGGCCCCGACGCCGGCCTCGGTGGTGTCCGCCGACGCCGAGGGGCTGCGGGAGCTGGTGTGGGAGGTGCTGGTCAAACAGCTCGGGCACCGCCCGGGCGAGGCCTCCCAGCTGATCAGCGACGCGCTGGCGCGGCGCCCTGACGTGGCGAGCCCCGAGGAGTTGTTCGAGGAAATCTACCGCGCCGCGCCGGCGGCGGCCGTCAAGGCCCCGGCGTGAGCGCGGCACCGTCCCGGGACGCGATGTTGAGCCGCGCCGCCGCGCCGGAGGAGGCGCCGTTCGAGCGCCAACTGCGTCCGCGTTCGTTCGCCGAGTACGTCGGGCAGGAGCAGGCCGTGGCCAGCCTGCGGGTGTCGGTCGAGGCGGCGCGCCAGCGCGCCGAATGTGTGGATCACGTGCTGCTCTACGGTCCCCCCGGGCTCGGCAAGACCACGCTGGCGGGCATTCTCGCCAACGAGATGGGCACCAATCTCGTCCCCACGTCCGGTCCTGCCATCGAGCGGGGAGCGGACCTGATGGGCATCCTCACCAACCTGGGCCGGCACGACGTGCTCTTCATCGACGAGGTCCATCGACTTCCACGCGCCGTGGAAGAGTTGCTCTATCCGGCCATGGAAGACTTCTCGGTGAACTTCGTCATCGACAAGGGCCTCCACGCCCGGACGCTCAAGTATCAGCTCGCGCCCTTCACCCTGGTGGCGGCCACCACGCGTCCCGGCATGCTGTCAGCGCCCCTGCGCGAGCGCTTCGGCATCTTCCATCATCTCGATTTCTACTCGGAGGACGAACTGTGCCGGATCGTCACGCGCTCGGCCGACATCCTGACCGCGCGCATCGACCAGGAGGGAGCGCGGGAGATTGCCCGCCGCTCGCGCGGCACCCCGCGCATCGTGAACCGGCTGCTCAAGCGCGTGCGTGACTACGCCCAGGTGAGCGGGGACGGAACGATCGCGCAACCGCTGGCCGCGGACGCCCTGAATCGGGAGGGCGTGGATACCCGCGGCCTCGACCGCCTCGACCGGCGCTTCCTCATCGCCATCGTCGATCACTACGACGGCGGGCCGGTCGGCATCGAGGCGGTCGCCGCGACGATCAACGACGAGTCGGAGACCTTGGCCGAGATGGTCGAGCCGTATCTCCTCAAGATCGGCTTCGTGATCCGGACGCCGTCAGGGCGCCGGGTGACCCGCGACGCCTACGCGCACCTCGGCCGGACTCCGGCGGCCCCGGGCCGCACACAGCCCGGGCTCTTCGAAGGATGAGCGCCCTCGGCAAGACCCTCGTCGTCCTGGGGCTGCTCATCGCCCTGGTCGGGGTGGTGCTGACGTTCGTCGGGCGCGTGCCCTGGCTCGGGCGGCTCCCCGGCGATATCTACGTCCAGCGCGGGAACTGGTCGCTCTACTTCCCGCTCGCCACCTCGCTCGTCCTGAGCGTGGTGCTCTCGCTCGTCTTCTACCTGCTCGGTCGCCGATGAGACTGCTCCTCCTGTTCCTCGGGGCGCTGGCCGCCGCAGCCAGCGTGGCCGCGCAGACTCCCGTTCCTGGTTCCACGATCAGGGTGGCCATCGCCGAGCGAGTGCCGGCGGCGGAGCTGCGCGGTGTGGGCCTCGAACTCGCCGAGCTGGGCGGTTGTTCCGGCTGTCGCGGCGAGCCTGCCCGCGCCGACGTGGCGCGCGCACTGGCCACGGGCCGGGCCGACACGGTGCGCGTCGCGCCCAGCGGATCCGGTCTCGAAGTGGACGGGCGGCGCGCGGCCGCCTTCCGCCTGACCGGCGCCAGCCTTCGCCTGAACGGTCGCGAGTACGGCGGGACGATCGATCTCCTCCGCAACGGAGACGGCATCGCCATCGTGAACGAGGTTCCCTTCGAGGACTACGTGGCCGGGGTGGTGCGCGCGGAGGCGGGGGAGCGCTGGCCTCTGGAGGCGCTGCGGGCCCAGGCGGTGGCCGTGCGGACCTACGCCGCCCATCATCGCGTGCTCGGGGCGGGGAAGCCGTACCATCTCGTCGCCTCCACGGCGCACCAGCAATATGCGGGACGGGTGCCCTCGACGTCTCCGATCTGGACGGCCGTCACCGAAACGGCCGGGCAGGTGTTGCTGTGGGAGGGCGAGCCGTTCCCGGCCTTCTACCACACGGACAGCGGAGGGTTCACGGAAGATCCGCGCACGGTGTTCGCCGCGCGGAACATGCCCGCCCTCAAGCCGGTACGCTGCGAGTTCTCCGCCAGCTCACCGCACTACTACTGGACGCTCGACCTGAAGCTCGCGGACCTCGCCGAGATGCTCCGGCGCCAGGACCTCGCCGTCGGCCCCGTGACCGCCATTGAAGTGACCGAACGCGCGCTGTCCCTGCGCGCCACCTGGGTGACGGTCCACGGCACGCGCGGGAGCGCTCGACTGCGGGGGAACGACTTCCGCCGCGTCATCGGGTACGACACGCTGAAGAGCACGCTCTTCGCGGTCGCCGTGTATGGCGATGTCGCGCAGTTCGCGGGACGCGGGTACGGCCATGGCGTGGGCCTCTGCCAGTGGGGGGCCAAGGCGATGGCCGAGCAGGGATACTCGGCGCGACAAATTCTCGCCGCCTACTACCCCGGCACCACGCTGGGCATGCTGAACGCCCGGTAGTGGCCTCCATCGGCTGGTCGGACTTCGAAAAGATCGACATCCGCGCCGGCATCGTCACCGAGGCCAGGCTCTTCCCCGAGGCCCGCCGTCCCGCCTACCGGCTCCGGATCGACTTCGGCCCTCTCGGCATCAAGCGGTGTAGCGCGCAGATCACGCACCACTACGCGCCGGAGACGCTCGTGGGCCGGCAGGTCATCGCGGTGGTGAACTTTCCGCCGAAGCAGATCGGGCCTTTCGCCTCCGAGGTGCTGGTACTCGGAGTCTACGACGACGCGGGCGAGGTCGTGCTCCTGCAGCCGGAGCGGCCCGTCGGCCCGGGACAGAAGATCGGCTGAGGGCCCGGCCCTCAGCTCTCCTCGTTCTTCACCTGCTGGGCGAGGTAGTGGGCTTCGCCGAAACGTTGGTCGCCGCGCCTGCCTCGTGGCGCGGCCGGGGACATGTACACTCGGCCCGTGGATCTGACGGCCTTCGAGTATTCGCTTCCCGAGGCGGCGATCGCCCAGACGCCGGCGGAGCGCCGCGATGCCTCGCGCCTGCTCGTCATCGACCGCACCCACCGGCAGTGGCGCGACCACCGGTTCGCTGACCTGGCTCACCTCCTGCGTCCGGGCGACTGCGTGGTCCTCAACGACTCGCGCGTGATCGCCGCGCGGGTGCTGGCCCGCACGAGCGCGCACGACCGGCCGGTGGAGATCGTGTTCGTCGCCGAGGAGGGGCCGGGACGCTGGCGGGCCCTGGTGCGCCCGGGGCGCCACTGCCGTCCCGGCGCCGAACTGGTGGCAGGCGGCGAGGATCGCGTCCGCTTGCGGGTGGTGGGAGTGGACGGCGAGGGGTTGCGCCTCTTCGAGCGCCTGGATGGAACCATTCCGGATCTCATGGCCCGGCACGGCGCGCCGCCGCTCCCGCCCTACATCACGCGCCACCTCAAGCCGACAGGCGAGGACTGGGACCGCTACCAGACCGTCTATGCGCAGTACCCGGGCTCGGTCGCGGCGCCGACGGCGGGACTGCACTTCACCCCCGAGGTGCTCGCGGTCCTCCGCGTGCGAGGCATCGAGGTGCACGCGCTGACCCTCCACGTCGGGATCGCGACGTTCCGGCCCCTCCGAGGCGCCGATCTCGACGCACACGGCCTGCCCGCCGAGCGCGTGGTGCTGCCCGCCCCGGTGGCTCACGCCGTGAATGCGGCGCGCGCCCAGGGGCGTCGGGTGGTCGCGGTCGGTACGACCACCACGCGGGCGCTCGAGGCCGCGGCCCGCGCCACCGGGCAGGTGCAACCGCTCGATGGCGAGGTCGATCTCTTCATTCAGCCGGGCCACGTGTTCCGCGCGGTGGATGCGCTGCTCACGAACTTCCACTTGCCCCGCTCCTCCCTCCTGGTGCTGGTGTCGGCCTTCGCGGACCGCACGTTCACTCTGGAGGCCTATGCATACGCCCTGCGCGCCGGCTACCGCTTCTACTCCTACGGCGACGCGATGCTGATTGAATGACGCGGTCCACGCCGAACCCGCGCCACCCGCTTCCATGACCTTCGAGCTCCTGGCCACCGATGGGGCCGCGCGGAGAGGCCGCCTGACCACCCCGCATGGCGTTGTAGAGACACCGGTGTTCATGCCCGTGGGAACGCGCGGCACGGTGAAGAGTCTCACTCCCGACGACGTGCAGGGGAGTGGAGCCCAGATCGTCCTCGCCAACACGTACCACCTGTTCCTGCGCCCAGGGCCCGCGCTCATCCGGGAACTGGGCGGGCTGCACCGCTTCATGGGATGGGACGGGCCCATCCTCACGGATTCCGGGGGCTTCCAAGTCTTCAGCCTGTCGAAGCTCAGGCGAATCTCGGAGGACGGCGTTCGGTTCCGCTCGCCCATCGACGGCGCCGAGCACGCGTTGTCTCCCGAGGAGGTGATCGCCGTCCAGCAGGCGCTGGGATCCGACATCATGATGCCCCTCGACGAGTGTCTGGCGTACCCGGCCACCCGCGAAACGGCCGAAGCCTCGCTGGCCCTCACCGTGCGCTGGGCACGGCGGTCGCAGGCTGCCCGCCGCGCGGACGCGCCGTCCGCCCAGGCCCTGTTCGGCATCGTGCAGGGGGGAGCTTCGTCGATCTCCGCCGCCGGGCGGTCGATGAGACGGTCGCCCTCGGTTTCGACGGCTACGCCATCGGCGGTCTGGCGGTGGGCGAGCCCAAGGCGTTGCTCTACGATCTGAGCGCGGTGGCCACGGAGGCGCTCCCCGAGGATCGCGCGCGCTATTTGATGGGGGTCGGCAAGCCCGAGGATCTGCTCCAGGCCGTGGCGTGCGGGGTCGACATGTTCGACTGCGTGCTGCCCACGCGCAATGCGCGCAACGGCCAGGCCTTCACCGCCGACGGTCCGCTGTCGGTCAAGCAGGCCCGATTCACGCGCGATCCCGCGCCCCTGGAGGACGACTGCGCCTGCTACGCTTGCCGCCGGTTCTCGCGAGCCTACGTGCGCCACCTGTGGATGGCGCAAGAACTGCTCGCCTACCGGCTGCTGTCGCTCCACAACCTCCACTTCTTCGCGCGCCTCATGGCGCAGACGCGCGAGGCCATCGCCGCAGGGGTGTTTGGGGCATTCAAGGCTCGGTTTTTGGGCCGATATGCAGTATCATCCCTGACGCTCAGTCGTATCCCCGAACACGGACACAACTCCGACAGGGAGGCCTGATTCCCCATGACCCTCGCGTCCGGCGCTGACCTCGTGCTCGCCAGCCTGGCGCCCCCGAGTGGCGGCGGGTCGGGCGCCGTCGTCCAGCTCCTCTTCTTCGCGGCCATCTTCGCCATCTTCTATTTCCTGCTCATCCGGCCCCAGCAGAGGCAGAAGGCGGACCGGCAGCGCATGGTCGACGGTCTCAAGCGCGGCGACCGCGTGGTGACCACGAGCGGGATCCACGGGACCGTGACCGCGCTGACCGAGCAGACGATGACCCTCCGGGTGGCCGATCAGGTGAAGCTCGACTTCGACCGGTCCGCCGTCGGGCGCGTGGTGGCCGCGCCGACGAGTGACAAGGATGCCTAGAAATCTCTGGTTCCGCGTGGGCCTCGTGGTGGCCGTGATCCTGCTCTCGCTCTGGTACCTCTACCCGCCACGGAAGACGATCAACCTCGGGCTCGACTTGCAGGGAGGCATTCACCTCGTGCTCGGGGTCGAGATCGAGAAGGCGCTGGCCACGCAGGCCGATCGCCTGGGCGCCGACTTCAAGGACGCGTTGGCGCGCAAGGGCATCGGGGTGACCCGCGTGGCCCGTGAGGGGGACACGGCCTTCGCGGTTCAGCTGGCGTCACCGCAGAGCTGGAACGACGCCCAGACGGTGACGGGCGAGTTCCCGAGCCTCGAGCGGCGGAGCGAGGACCAGGCGGCCGGACGCCTCGTCCTCGCCCTGCGCCCGAGCGAGGTGGCGCGCCTGCGCGACGAGTTCGTGCGGCAGGCGGTGGAGACCATCCGCAACCGCGTCGATCAGTTCGGCGTGGCCGAGCCGACGATCACGCGGCAGGGTGACAATCGCATTCTGATCCAGCTCCCCGGACTCCAAGATCCCGAACGCGCCAAGGCGTTGATCGGCAGGACGGCCCTGCTCGAGTTCAAGCTCGTCGACGACCGCACTCCCGTGGAGGCGGCGGTGGCCGGGCAGATGCCGGAAGGCTCCGAGCTGCTCTACCAGCGCCGCGTGGACAAGGACACGAAGACCGAGCAGAAGACCCCCATGGTGATCCAGAAGCGGTCGCTCCTCACGGGGGCGGAGCTGACGCGGGCCGAAGTCTCGGCCGATCCCAACGCCACGGGCAACTGGCAGGTCGCCATCGAGTTCAGCCCGGAAGGGGCCAGGCGCTTCGGCGAGGTCACCGAGCAAAACGTGGGCAAGCAGCTGGCCATCGTCCTCGACGGCAACGTGTACTCGGACCCGCGCATCAACGAGCGGATCCCGGGGGGCGCGCCGTCATCACCGGGCGGTTCACCGTGGAGGAGGCCCGCGATCTGGCCATCGTGCTGCGGGCCGGTGCCCTCCCCGCGCCCGTGCAGATTCTCGAGGAGCGCACGGTGGGGCCGTCGCTCGGAGCCGACTCCATCCGCCAGGGCATGATCGCCATCCTGGCCTCCGCCGTGCTGGTGTTCGTCTTCATGCTCATCTACTACCGGCTGTCGGGGCTCATCGCCGACGTGGCCCTGGGGCTGAACCTCTTGATCCTGCTCGCGGCCATGGCCGCCTTCGGGGCGACCCTGACCCTGCCCGGCATCGCCGGCATCGCCCTGACCATCGGCATGGCGGTGGACACCAACATCCTCATCTTCGAGCGCATTCGCGAGGAACTGCGGGTGGGCAAGACCGTGCGCGGCGCCATCGAGGCTGGTTTCAGTCGGGCCTTCCGGACCATCATCGACACGCACGTCACCGTGCTGGTGACCGCGGCCATCCTCTACAATTTCGGCACCGGGCCCGTGAAGGGCTTCGCGGTGTCGCTGTTCGTGGGGCTGACGGCCAGCTTGTTCACCGCGGTCTTCTTCACGCGCCTGCTCTTCGATCTGATCTACATGGGGCGGCGGCGGGCCGAGGCGGTCTCCATATGATCCAGCTCTTCGCCAACCCCAACTACAGCTTCATCGGCCGGCGAAAGTGGGCGTATCTCCTGTCGGCGCTCACGCTCCTCGTCGGTCTGGCCTCGCTGGCCGTGCAGGGGCTGCGCTATGACATCGACTTCACCGGAGGCACCCTCGTCCAGGCGCGCTTCGAGCAGCCGGCCTCGGTGGACCGCATCCGGGCGGCGCTGACCCGCGTGGGCCTGGGGGACAGCGTCATCCAGGAATTCGGCGATCCGCGGGAGTTCATCATCCGGCTGCCCCTCAAGAGCGGTGCCTCATCGCACGAAGTCGGCCAAAGGATCCAGAACGTGCTCGGGGCCGACGCCAGTGTGGGCAAGTTCGAGATCCGTCGTGTCGAGTTCGTGGGCCCCCAGGTAGGCCGGGAGCTCCAACTCCAGGCGATCTACGCCGTCCTCGCCGGCCTCGCGGGCATCCTGATCTACATCGCCGCGCGCTTCGACCTCAAGGGAGGGGTGGCCGCGGTGGCGGCCGTGTTCCACGACGTCGTGGTGTGTCTGGGCGCGCTGTCCCTCACCCATCGCGAGTTCTCGCTCCCGGTGCTGGCCGCCCTCCTGACCATCATCGGATTCTCCGTCAACGACACCATCGTGGCCTACGACAGGTTGCGGGAGAACCGGGGCAAGCTCACGCAACGGGGCCGGTCCTTCGCGCTCCAGATGAACGACGCGGTCAACCAGACCTTGTCGCGGACCGTGCTGACCTCGCTCACCGTGTTCTTCTCCACGGCGATCCTGCTCGTCTTCGGGGGCAAGGTCCTCCAGGATTTCGCCTTCGTGCTGTTCATCGGGGTCATCACCGGGACGTACTCGACCATCTACGTCGCGGGAGCCTTGGTGGTGGACTGGACGCTCTACGTGGAGGGACGCGTGCGACGCTCTCCGGGAGGGAAGTCGCGGCAGCACGGGGAGCACGGTGGCCTCGCCGCCCAGAAAAAAGGCGGCCGCCAAGACCTGAGCAGGTGTATATCTATTTGATTACGCGGAGGTTGTGGCCGCTTGACTCAGCTCCAGACGCTGATCGAGCAGATTCCCAAATATCAGCCGGGCGCCGACCTGGACCTGGTCACGAGAGCCTATCGATTCTCTGAGGCCTCTCACCGGGGCCAGCAGCGTGCGTCCGGCGAGCCGTACCTGTCCCACCCCCTCGAAGTCGCCAACCTCCTCGTCAACTTCAAGATGGACGTCACCACGGTGACGGCCGGGCTCCTCCACGACGTCCTCGAGGACACCGCGGCCACCAAGGCCGATCTGGAGCGCGAGTTCGGCCGGGACATCGCCGAGCTGGTGGACGGCGTGACCAAGCTCGGCAAGCTGAACTTCTCCTCGCGCGAGGAGCGACAGGCCGAGAACTTTCGCAAGATGGTGGTGGCCATGGCGCGCGATCTGCGCGTGCTGATGATCAAGCTGGCCGACCGCCTGCATAACATGCGCACCCTTGACTACCTGCCCCCCGAAAGGACCCGCAAGATCGCCCAGGAGACCCTGGACATCTACGCGCCCCTGGCCCATCGCCTCGGCATGGCCAAGGTCAAGGCGGAGCTGGAGGATCTGGCCCTGCGCACCTTGGAGCCGCAGGCGTACGTCGATCTCCAGCGGCGGGTGGCCAAGCGCCGCCTCGAGCGCGAGGCCGACATCGCGCATGTCATTGCCATCATCGAGAGGAAGCTCTCCGAGGTGGGCATCGAGTCGCAGATCCGCGGCCGCCCCAAGCACTTCCACTCCATCTGGAAGAAGATGCACGATCAGGGCCGCGAGTTCGACGAGATCTACGACCTCACCGCCGTGCGCGTCATCACCGGCTCCGTGCGCGATTGCTACGGCGCCCTCGGGGTGATCCACTCCTTGTGGAAGCCGGTCCCCGGCCGCTTCAAGGACTTCATCGCCATGCCGAAGGTGAACATGTACCAGTCGCTCCACACCACGGTCATCGGGCCCAAGGGTGACCCCGTGGAGATCCAGATCCGGACCTGGGACATGCACCGGATCGCCGAGGAAGGCATCGCCGCGCACTGGCTCTACAAGGAGAAGAAGAGCGGCAAGGACAAGCTCGACGAATCGCTGCTCTGGTTGCGCCAGCTCCTGGAAACGCACGAGGACGTGCAGGACGCGCAGGAGCTGATGGACGCCGTGCGGGTGGATCTGGTCCCCGACGAGGTCTACGTTTTCACCCCCAAGGGCGACGTGAAGGCGCTCCCCGAGGGAGCCACCCCGCTGGACTTCGCCTACACCGTCCACACCAAGGTGGGCGAGCACTGCGTGGGGGCCAAGGTCAACGGCAAGCTCGTGCCCTTGCGCTACACCCTTCGGCAAGGCGACATCGTCGAGATCGTCACCTCGGCGAACCAGCATCCCAGCCGCGACTGGCTGCAGATCGTCACGTCGTCGCGCGCGCGCTCCAAGATCAACCAGTGGCTGAAGGTGGAGGGACGCACACGCTCCATCGCCCTGGGCAAGGAGCTGTTCGAGCGCGAGGCGAGAAAGCACCACCTCAATCCCGTGGTGCTGCTGGGCAGCGAGGAGCTGAGGAAGATCGCCACGGACCTCGGCTATCCATCGACCGAGGACCTGCTGGCCGCCGTCGGCTACGGCAAGAGTTCCGTGCACCAGCTCGTGAACAAGCTGATGCCGACGGCGCTGCCCGAGCCGTCCGACCGGCCCCGGACGGCCCCGGCCAGTCGCACCACCCCCGACCAGGGAGTGCGCATCCGCGGCGTCGAAGACTTATTGGTGCGCTTTGCCAAGTGCTGCACGCCTCTGCCCGGCGATCCCATCGTCGGCTTCATCACGCGCGGCCGGGGCCTCACCGTGCACAGCCGAGACTGCCTCACCGTGGCCCGGAGCGTCCTCGACCGGGAGCGCCTCATCGAGGTGGAGTGGGACGTGGCCGAGCCGGCCAAGCGGCCGGTGCGCGTCGCGGTCTACATCGGAGCCGACCGTCCCGGCCTCCTCTCGGAGATCACCGGGGCCATCTCCTCGCGGAACGGCAACATCACCAAGGCCGACGTCACGGTCACCGACGACCGCAAGGGGATCAACCACTTCGTGATCGAGGTCGCCGACCTGCGCCAGCTTCAGGACATCATGAGCGCCATCCGCGCGGTTCCCGACGTCATCAACGTCGAGCGCGTCCGGGGCAACGGCGGGAGCAACGGCGCCGTCCGACTCTGATCACGGCCTGAGCCCATGACCCGGCGGAAGTTCGAAGCGCTCGTCGAGCGCGCGCTCCGCCGCCTTCCCCGGCGCTTCCGGGCCAAGCTGGCCAACGTGGCCGTCGTCGTGGAGGACTGGGCCGACGCAGCCACCCTGGCCGATCTGGAGATCGAGCCTCCCGACACGCTCTTCGGGCTCTACCGCGGGATCGACATTACGCGCCGCGATTCCGGCTACAGCAACGTTCTCCCCGACACCATCACCATCTATCAGGGGCCGATCGAGGAAGAGGCCGGCGGCCACCCCGCGACGATGGCCGAGATCGTGCGCGACACCGTGATGCACGAGCTGGGACACTACTTCGGCCTCGACGACGAGACCATGCATCGGATCGAGGACGGCGACGGCGGCTAGGGACATGAGGGGCCCCGACAGGGCCCCCCATACCTCCACCAGGGGGCTCGTCGACGCCCTCGTCCACGCGGCGCCTCGCTTCTCGCCCGCGGATCGCCGGGCGAAGCTGCGCCTTCTGGAGTGCCTGGAGGTGACACCTATCGGGCAGCCCGAGACGCTCCGTCGCTATCACGAGGCGCTCTGCTTCCTGCAGGCCTACCCCGACGATCCCGAGATCCTCGCCCTGGTAGATCGTGTTCTGGCGCACTGGGATTGGCGCATCCGGCGGCTGTCACGGTGGGCGCGAGCTCGGCTTCACGATTCGGGAATCGCCGGCACCGTGGTCACATACCCCTTCGGCTTCGCCATGGCCCGCTGGCTCGCCCGACGCGACCCACGTGAGGTCCGGGTCGTGTGGGGGGAGCCGAGGAAGGAGAGCGGCTCGAGGAGACACTGTCCGTGCTCGTGACGCGTGTGGAAGGGGAAGCCTTCACGGAAGGCGGTCCCGGCTGGCGCCGCTGGCTCCAGGTGGCGTCGCGCGGGCGCCTCAGCGCCCTCCAGCTCCTGATCGAGCTGTTCGAGCGCGCGCCCATCGGTGGGCCCACGCGGGATCGCCTCTACGAGAGTCTCGATCTCACCCTGGAATGGCGCCTGCCCCCGGCCGGCCCCTCGCGGACACACGCGCGGCTTCCCGCGGCGCCGCGCTGCTTTCACGAGCATGGCGGCATGGCCTCGGGGCCTGGCGCGCCCCGGACGCGCCGCCACCTCCTGCGCCTCGTCCGGCAGCCGGTGCGCCTGCGCCCCGCGTCTCCCACGCTGGCCGCGGCCCTCATCGCGGCCGCGCGCGTGGCCATGGCGACGCGCGCCCGCGAGCTGTACGCCTTCTCGTATCCGAACCCGCGGGACGTCCTCGTAGCCGACCTGGAGCAGGGCCTGCGCGTTGCGCTCATCGGGCTGCCTCCCGATCTCCGCTTGCCTCTCGACGCGTACTACGCCTTCTTGGTCCTCAAGAACGGCGTGCCCGTGAGCTACGGCGCCGGGTGGTACCTGTTCGGGACGCTCGAAGTGGGCTTCAACGTCTTCGAATCGTTCCGTCACGGCGAGTCGGCGTTCGTCGCGAGCCAAGTATTTCGCATCTACCAGCACGTGTTCCCCGTGCGTGCCGTCGTCGTGGACCGCTACCAGATCGGCTACGACAACGACGAGGCGCTGCGCTCGGGGGCTTTCTATTTTTACCAGCGTCTCGGCTTCCATCCGGTCGAGGCGGCCACGCGGCGCCTGGCCCGCGCCGAGCAAGAGAGGATCGCCGGCCGTGCTGGCTATCGCTCGCCTCCCGCCGTTCTGCGACAGCTCGCCCAAGGTGATCTCGTGCTCACGCTCGGGCGGGGCCCCGCGCCAGCCCGTGTGCGCGCGGGCGCTCTGGCCGCCCGTGTGAGCGCTCACGTCACCCGCCGCCATGCTGGGGATCGCGCCGCCGCCGTGCGCGCGGCGACCCGCCGCCTGGCCGCTGCCGTCGGGCCGAAGGCGCTGCCGCGCTGGCAAGGGGTCGAGCGCAGCGCGTTCGAGACGTTCGCCCTGCTCCTCGATCTGGTCCCGGATCTGGAGGACTGGACCGGCAACGATCTCCGCGCGCTCCTGCCGCTCGTACGGAGCAAGGCCGGCGCGAGCGAGCGAGACTACGCGCGCCTGATGGACAGGCACCGGCGCCTTCGCGCAGCCCTCGCTGACGCCGCGCGCGAGACCGATCGGTAAGTTTCGCTTGACAATGCTTTTCACTGGTTCGTATTGTTTCAGCAGATGCTGAAACCTACGGAGCAAGCGAAACATGCTCAAACTTCCAGACATTCGGGCGCAGATCTCGCAGCGGCTACGCGAGCTGTTCCCGAAGGCGCGCGGCTGGGAGGAGAGCGTCGACGCGAAGATCGGGGGCCAGACCGCCAGTTTGCTTGTGAAATTCCGGCTTGGCGAGCACGAGCACATCGTGGTGCTTGAGGTGAGTAGCCTCGGTCAACCTCGGCAGATCCGTGCAGCGGTGACGCGGCTGGGCGAGCTACGCCGGGAGATGCCGACTGCTTACCCGGCTGCGGCAGCTGTCTACATCGGCCCCGAGAGCGCTCGAATCTTGAAATCCCTTGGCTTTGGCTACATCGACCTCTCGGGGAATTGCCACCTTGCTCTCGAGAACATCCTCATCGAGAAGGAAGGCAAGCGGAACATCAGGGCTTCGACACGTCCGCTTCGCTCCCTCTTCGCGCCGCGCGCGACGCGGGTCGTCCGGGTCCTCCTGTCCGAGGTCGGGCGGGCCTGGCGATTGGGGGAGCTGGCCAAGGCGGCGGAGATCAGCCTTGGGCATTCGCACAACGTGGTGAAGCGTCTCGAGGAGCTGGCCTGGCTCGAGCGCGACACCAGCGACCGCATCCGGCTCGCCAAGCCCGCAGACCTCCTGGAAAGCTGGAGCGATTCCTACACGTACCGCGAGAACGAGATCGCGTCCTATGCCGTTCCGGAGCGCATCACCCGGAAGTTCCTGGTGGACGTGGCTCACACGGCTGAGGCGGAAGGACGCCGCTACGCGTTCACGATGAGCGCCGGCTTGTCCCTGGTGGCGCCGCATCTGCGCATGGCGGCCGCACACGTGTACCTCGAGGGGGATCCCGCGCCGATGGCTTCGCGGCTGGGCCTGAGGCCCGTGGCCGAGGCGGCCGGGGCGCTCCACCTCCTGGCGCCGTACGACGGCGGCGTGTTCTACGGGCTGCTCGAGAAGGGCGGCCTGCGGGTCACGTCGCTCCCTCAGCTCTATGTGGACCTCGCTCACTATGAGCCCCGGGGAGCCGACCAGGCGCAGCATCTCCGCCGGGAAGCCATGGGCTTCTGACGGGATCGCAGCGCGGGCGACAGGAAGGAGGTGAGCTCATCCGTGGCGAAGAAGAAGGCGGCCAAGAAGAAGAAGAAGTAAGGCATCGCCGTCCGATCCGGACAGGCGCCGATCAACAAACGAGAGGAGGTGAGACCCTCGATGAAGAAGAAGGCGACCAAGAAGAAGGCGAAGAAGAAGTAGGGACTACTCATGCCAGGTGGGGGGTGGCAGCCTCCCACCTCCATGCCATCCGGGAGGGGTTCTACCCCTCCCGGTTGTGCTCAAATGACCTTGGTGACCTTGCCGGCCTTCAGACAGCGCGTGCACACACGCGCCCGCTTGGGCGTGCCGCCGACCATGATCCGCATCGAGACCAGGTTCGGCATCCACCGCCGCCGCGTAAGCTTGTGCGCATGGCTGACCGAGTTGCCGACAGCCGGGTGCTTCGCGCAGATGCTACACCGCTGGGCCATGAACGCTCCTTGGACTTCGACGACGCGTAGCAGAGACGAATCCGTTGTATAGCACAGACACACGGGGGAGGCAAACGGGGGCCGCCGCCGGCCTGCAGGCGCCCCTGCAGTTCGTGAAGGGCATCGGGCCGAGGCGGGCGGAGCTACTCGAGCGCAAGGGGCTCGCCACCGTCCAGGACGCCCTCTTCTTCGTTCCCATCCGCCACGAGGATCGGACGCACCTCACCCCGTTCCGGGAGTTGCGCGCCGGGGACGTCCGCACGTGCTCCGGCGTCATCGTGGGAGTCAGCCCCCCTCCGCCGCGCTCCCGCGCGCCCTTCACCGCCATGCTGCGCGACGAAAGCGGCTTCGCGGTGGCCGCCTTCTTCGGAGCCCGTGGCCATCTCGCCCGGATTTTCGCGCGCGGGCGCCGTCTGGTCCTCCACGGCAAGGTCAGGCCCCATCGCGGTCAGCTGACCATCCAGGTCCAGGACTGGGAGCTGGTGGAAGCGGGGGACGACGAGCCGCTGCACACCGGACGCCTCGTGCCCATCTATTCGACGACCGATGGCTTACCCCAGCGGGCCCTGCGTGCGCTCATGCGCTCGCTCGTGGACACCCACGCCAGCGACGTCGACGAGGTCATTCCCGATCGGGTGCGCGCGCGCCGCCAGCTCCCGGCTCTTGCCGTCGCCCTGCGCGGCGCCCACTTCCCGGAGACGGAGAGCGAGCTGGCCGCGGCTCACCGCCGACTCGTCTTCGACGACTTCTTGTTTCTCCAGCTCGGGCTCGCCATCCTGCGCGCCCGCACCACCCGCACGCAGGGCATTGTCCTGCGACCGACGGGACAGATGGTGGCGCGGTTGCGGACCTCGCTCCCCTACGCGCTGACCGGCGCGCAGGAGCGAGTGTGGGACGAGATCCGCACGGACATGGCCGCGCCGTTTCCCATGCACCGGCTCCTGCAGGGCGACGTGGGCTCCGGCAAGACCGTGGTGGCGGCGCTGGCCGTGCTGACCGCCGTGGAAGCCGGCTACCAGGCGGCGGTCATGGCCCCCACCGAGATCCTCGCCGAGCAGCATTTCATGACCTTCCAGCAGCTCCTGGCGCCGCTCGGCGTCCCCGTGGTGCTCCTGACGTCCTCGCTCAAAGCGCGCGAGCGCGAAGCCCGGCGCGCCGCCCTGGCCTCGGGCGAGGTCGCCTGCGCGGTGGGCACGCACGCCCTCGTGCAGGAAGGCGTCGCCTTTCGCCGGCTGGGTCTGGCGGTGGTGGACGAGCAGCACCGCTTCGGGGTGGCCCAGCGGGCGCGCCTGCGCGACAAGGGCGAGCATCCGGATCTGCTGGTCATGACGGCCACCCCCATTCCGCGCACCTTGGCCCTGACCCTGTATGGAGACCTCGACGTCAGCGTGATCGACGCCCTGCCACCCGGGCGCCGGCCCGTGACCACCGTCGCGCGCACGGAGGCGAAGCGGAAGGCGATCTACGAGTTCCTCCGCGGGCAGGTGGGCGAGGGACGGCAGATCTACGTGGTGTGCCCCCTCGTCGAGGAATCGGAGGTCGTCGATCTCGAGGCGGCCACGGACATGGCGCGCCGTCTCCAGCACGAGGTGTTTGTCGATCTCACCGTCGGGCTCCTGCATGGGCGTCTCGGCTTCGACGAG
Source organism: uncultured Candidatus Rokubacteria bacterium (assembly GCA_963848005.1). Classification (GTDB taxonomy): domain Bacteria; phylum Methylomirabilota; class Methylomirabilia; order Rokubacteriales; family CSP1-6; genus CAVWFS01. The sequence goes on along the minus strand of CAWKCA010000001.1, from coordinate 134,889 downwards.
AAGGACGCCATCATGCGGCGCTTCAAGGCTGGCGAGATCCACATCCTGGTCTCCACGACCGTCATCGAGGTGGGCATCGACGTGCCCAACGCCTCGGTCATGCTCATCGAGCACGCCGATCGCTTCGGCCTCTCCCAGCTCCACCAGCTCCGCGGCCGCGTGGGACGCGGGCCGTGGAAGTCGTACTGCATCCTGCTCACCGCCCCGCGCCCCGGCGAGGAGGCGCAGCGCCGCGTCGACGCCATGGTGGCCACCAACGACGGCTTCCGCATCGCCGAGGTCGACCTCGAGCTGCGTGGCCCCGGCGAGTTCTTCGGTACGCGGCAGTCGGGGCTGCCCGAGTTCCGTGTGGCCGACCTCCTTCGCGATGCCAGCATCCTCGAGGATGCGCGCCGGGAGGCGGTGGCCATCGTGAGTGCCGATCCCGAGCTGCGCGACCCCGAACACCGCGGGCTTCGTGAGGGCCTGCTCGCGCGCTGGCGCGGCAAGCTCCGCCTGGCCTCGGCAGGGTAGGAGTATGTCGGAGAATCGAGGGGCGCCCCGGGTTCCCCGAGCGTGTCACATCCCGCGCAAACGGGGAGGTTTGGAGGGGGCCCAGGCCCCCTCCAACTCAATGGGTGGGCCCCCCATCTCACTAGGCACGCCGTGCGCGTCATCGCCGGTGCGCTGAAGGGCCGTCGCCTGGTCACGCCGCGCGGGAATCTCACGCGCCCCACCGCCGACCAGGTGCGCATCGCCCTCATGGACACGCTGATGCCGTACCTGCCCGAGAGCGACGTCCTCGACCTCTTCGCGGGCGCGGGTGGCGTGGGCATCGAGGCGCTGTCTCGTGGCGCGGCGCGCGCCACATTCGTGGAACGCGACCGCCGGGCCGCCCACGCCCTCCGCCAGAATCTCGAAGCCCTCGGCCTCCAGGCGGTGACGCGCGTGCTGGTGATGGACGTCGAGCGCGCCCTGCCGCGCCTGGCCGCCGCCGGGGAGCGCTTCCACGTCGTGTTCCTCGACCCGCCCTACGAGACGGCGCTCGTGCCGGAGACGCTGGAATGGCTGGGCGATGGACAGCTCACGCATCCGGGCAGCCTTGTGGTCGCGCAGCATTTCACCAAGCGCGCTCCGGCACTGGCCCCGCTGCCCGCGCTCACCCGCGTTCGCGCGCGTCGCTTCGGGGAGACGACCTTGACATTCTTTCGAGCGGGAGGGTAGATTCCGATGCTGTTACCCTCGCGACGAAGAGAGGCGTTCCGTGGGCAAGCGCGCGGTGTATCCCGGCATGTTCGACCCCGTCCACAACGGGCACCTCGACGTCATCGAGCGGAGCCTCCGCATCTTCGACGAGCTCATCGTGGCGGTGGTGGCCAATCCCAGCAAGTCGCCGCTCTTCACGGCGAGCGAGCGGCTGGAGATGATCGACGAGGCCATGCCGGCCAGCAACGGCAATCTGCGCATCCTGGCCTTCGATGGCCTCCTCATCGACCTGGTGGCGCGCGAGAAGGCCGACTGCATCGTGCGGGGGATCCGCGCGCTGTCGGACTTCGAGTACGAGTTCCAGATGGCCCTCATGAACCGCAAGCTCTCCAGCACAGTGGAGACGGTCTTCCTGATGCCGCACGAGAAGTACACCTACATCTCGTCGCGCCTCATCAAGGAAGTGGCCAGCTTCGGCACCTCGGTGGCGGGGATGGTCCCGCCGGGAGCCGAGAAGCGCCTGGTCGAGCGGTTCCCCCTCAAGTGACGGGCGGAAAGGAGTCGCGGTGATTCTCGCCCAGCGGCTGAAGACGCTCGCCCCCTCGTCCACCCTCGCCGTCCAGGCCCAGGCCAAGGAACTGCGAGCGCGCGGCATCGACGTGATCTCCTTCGGGGCCGGCGAGCCCGACTTCGACACGCCCGAGCGCATCAAGAATGCGGCGGTGGCCGCCCTGACGCGCGGGCACACCAAGTACACGGAGGTCGGCGGCGTCCTTGAGGTGCGCGCGGCGGTCTGCGCGAAGTTCAAGCGCGACAACGGGCTCGACTACGATCCGGCCGACGTGCTCATCTCGTGCGGGGCCAAGCACACCCTCTACAATCTGGCGGTGGCCGTGCTCGATCCCGGCGACGAGGTGATCATCCCCAGCCCCTTCTGGGTCTCGTATCCGGAGCAGGTGAAGCTCGTGGGGGCGGTGCCCGTCACGGTGCAGACGCACGAGGCGACGGGGTTCGATCTCGATCTGGACGCGGTGGGGCGTGCGGTCACGCCGCGAACCAAGGTGATCATCGTCAACAGCCCCAACAATCCGACGGGCGCCGTGTTCTCGCGCGCGACCTTGGAGGCGGTGGCCCGTCTGGCCGTGGCGCGTGATCTGCTGGTGGTGTCCGACGAGTGCTACGAGCCGCTCACCTACGAGGGGCGGCACCTCTCCATCGCGTCGTTCGGGCCCGAGGTCAAGGCGCGCACCTTGGTGGTGAACACCTGCTCCAAGGCCTACGCCATGACCGGCTGGCGCGTCGGCTTCGCGGCGGGGCCGCGCGAGCTCATCCGCGCCATGACCGACGTGCAGAGCCAGGTGACCTCCAACCCGGCGTCGATCGCCCAGTACGCCGCGGCGGAGGCCCTGACGGGCCCGCAGGACGACGTGGCCAAGATGGCCGGCGAGTTCGACCGCCGGCGCCGGATCATCGTGGACGGGTTGAATGCGCTGCCCGGCGTGCGCTGCACAATGCCGAAGGGCGCCTTCTACGCCTTCGCCAACGTCTCCGGACTCTTCGGCCGCGTGACATCCGATGGGCAGGCGCTCCGCGGGTCGGTCGAGGTCACGGCGTTCCTGCTGGAGCACGCCAGGGTGGCGGTGGTGCCTGGCGTCGACTTCGGCTCCGACGCCCATGTGCGGCTCTCCTACGCGACGAGCGCCAACCTCATCCGCGAGGGGCTGACCCGCATGCAAGCGGCCATCGGCGGCCTGCGCTGAGCGCCGGGCGAGAAGGAGCGAGCGCGCCATGAAGCTCGAAGGCTCTCACGACATTTCCGCGCCGCGCCAGAAGGTCTGGGAGGCGTTTTTCGACCCCGAGATCCTCCGCCAGGCCCTTCCCGGCTGCGAGCGGCTGGAGGCGACGGGCGACGACGACTACAAGGCGACCATGAAGATCGGCGTGGCGGCGGTGAAGGGGACGTTCGAGGGCAAGGTGAAGCTCTCGGACAAGAATCCGCCGGAGTCGTACCGCATGGCCGTGGAGGGCAGCGGCGGTCCCGGTTTCGTGCGGGGCAGCGCCCTGATTTCCCTCAGCGACATCGAGAACGGCACGCGCGTGTCCTACTCGGCCGACGTCCAGGTGGGCGGGCTCATCGCCGGTGTCGGCCAGCGGATGCTGGGCGGGGTGACCAAGATGATGGCCGACAAGTTCTTCGGAAAGATGGGCGAGCTGCTGCACACCGCGGCATGAAGCCCGCGCCCTTCGAGTACGTCCGTCCCGGCTCGCTGGACGAAGCCCTGGACGTTCTCCACGAGCGCGGAGACGACGCGAAGGTGCTGGCCGGCGGGCAGAGCCTGGTCCCCATGATGAACTTCCGGCTGGCGCGCCCCGCCGTCTTGGTGGACCTCAACGGGCTCGACGACCTCGCCTACATCCGGCCCGCGAACGGCGGACTGGCCCTGGGGGCGATGACGCGGCAGCGGACCATCGAGAAGTCCGCCGTCGTGCGGGAGCGTGCGCCGCTCCTCGCCGAGGCCACGCCATTGATCGGACACTTGCCCATCCGCACGCGCGGCACCATCGGGGGCAGTCTCGTCCACGCCGATCCCGCGGCCGAGTACCCGGTGGTGATGGTGGCCCTGGACGCGGAGTTCACCTTGGCGCGGAAGGGCGGTACCCGCCGCGTGGCGGCGGCAGATTTCTTCGACACCTACCTGAGCACGACGATCGGACCGGACGAGATCCTGACGGAGATTCGCATGCCGAGCCTCGTGCCGCGGGCGGCCGTGGCCTTCCTGGAGATTTCCCGCCGGCACGGCGACTTCGCTCTCGTGGCCGCCGGCGCGGTGGTGGACGTCGACGGCGGCGGCCGGATCGCCGAGGCGAGAATCGCGCTGGGTGGCGTGGGACCCAAGCCCGTGCGCGCCCGCACCGCCGAGCGCATGCTGGTCGGCCAGCGTCCGACGGCGGCGTTGCTCGCCGAGGCCGCGGCCTCGGTGATGCCGGACACCGACCCTCCGGAAGACATCCACGCCTCCGCCGAGTACCGCCGCGAGATGAGTGCCGTGTTCACCCGGCGCGCGCTGACGGCGGCCCTGGCCAAGCTTGGCGTGCAACTCTGAGGACGCGATGGCCACGATGACCGTCTCGCTCACCATCAACGGCGTCGCCTACCGCGGCGAGGCGGAGCCCCGGCTGCTCCTCGTCGACTTCATCCGTGAGGTGTGCCAGCTCACGGGCACGCACGTCGGCTGCGAGCACGGCGTGTGCGGCGCCTGCACGATCCTCATGAACGGCGAGCCGGTGCGCTCCTGCCTGACCTTCGCGGTGCAGGCCAACGGCGCGGAGCTGAGCACGGTGGAAGGGCTGGCCGCTCCCGACGGCACCTTGCACCCGCTCCAGGAGGCCTTTCGCGAGCACCACGGCCTGCAGTGCGGCTTCTGCACCCCGGGCGTGCTCATGACCGCGATCTACTTCCTGCGCGAGAATCCCGCGCCGACCGAACGGGAGATCCGCGAGGGCATCGCGGGCTCGCTCTGCCGCTGCACGGGCTACGAGGGCATCGTCCGCGCCATCGCCGCCGCCGCACCCGTCCTCGCGGCCCCGCGCTGAGGCGCGTGGCCGCGCGCGCCTCGCGTTACCTCGAGCCGCGCGTCGAGCGCGCCTCGCGCGCGGAGATGACGAGGTGGCAGACGGCGCGCCTGCGCGAGCAGGTGGCCCACGCGTACCAGCGCAGCCCGTTCTATCGCCGCAAGCTCAAGGCCGCCGGCGTCAAGCCCGAGCACGTGCGGAGTCTCGCCGATCTCGACACGGTGCCCTTCACCACCAAGGACGAGCTGAAGGAGAATCAGGCCGCGCATCCCCCGTGGGGCGACGTCCTGGCGGTGTCCATGGCCGAGGTGCTCCGCGTGCACCTGACCTCCGCCACCACGGGACGCCCGCTCGCCTTCCTGGACACCCGGGACGACTGGTACGGTTTCTATCACTCCTACGCGCGGTCGCTCTACGCCTTCGGGATTCGCCAGACGGACATGGTCATGGCGGCGTTCTCGTACGGACCGTGGATCGGCTACTGGAGCGGGTTCTATGCCGCGCAGGACCTGGGGTGCCTGGTCTTTCCCGTGGGCGGGCTGTCCACCGATCAGCGGATCGACGCGCTCCTGAACTATCCGATCACCGTGCTCGGCTGCACGCCCTCCTACGCGCTGTTTCTCGCGGAGACCGCGGCGAAGAAAGGTATCGACCTCGCCAAGCAGGCGCACATCCGCATCACCTGGCACACGGGCGAGCCCGGCGCCTCCATTCCGGCCACCCGCGCCAGGATCGAGGCAGCCTTCGGGGCCAGGGCGTACGACCTGCCCGGTCTCACCGAGATCGCCGCGTGGGGGTTCGAGTGCGAGGCGCGCTCCGGCCTCGCCCACGTGCACGAGGACTACTGCTACCCCGAGGTCCTCGACGAGGAGGATCGGCCCGTCGGGCCGGGAGGCCGGGGCGAGCTGGTGTTCACCAGCCTCTATCGCAAGGCCATGCCGCTGCTGCGCTACCGCACACGCGACGTCGTCCAGCTCGCGGATCGGAAGTGTCCGTGCGGGCGGACGCTGGTGGCCTTCGAGGGCGGCGTCCACGCCCGGCTGGACGATATGAAGAAGGTGCGGGGGATCATCGTCTACCCGCGCCGGATCGAGGAGATCGTGCGTCCCCACGCCGGGGTCGACGAGTTCCAGATCGTCTTCCGGCGCCACGAGGGGCTCGACGACATCCTCGTTCGCCTCGACCCTGTTCCCTCCTCGCGCCACCCGAGCGCCAGGCCCTGTGCGCGCGGGTGGGCGACAGTCTACACATGGGCCTGGGCATCCGCGTGAGCGTGGAGGCCACCGAGCCCGGCTCGCTCCCGCGCTGGGACCACAAGGCGCGGCGCGTGAAGGACGAGCGCACCGAGGTCCCCTTCTGAGCGACGCCGTCATCGGCTTCGCCCACGCCATGGATGGCCAGGACTGGGCGCTCCTGCGCGCGTGCCTGGCGCCCAACGTCCACGTGGACTACTCCGACCTGCGCCGAGATCCGCCCGCGACCATCGCCGCCGACGGCTTCGTGGGCCGCCTGGGTCACCGGGCTCCGCGGCTTACCGAAGGTTCGCGTCGGCCACGACCGCGTGGGCCGGCGGCCGGACGATTGACCGACCTCTGACGGCCCCCCATACTGCGGGGCATGCGGCGGGGCAGCGAATACGTGGAGTCGCTGCGGGACGGCCGCGCCGTGTTCCTCGACGGCGAGCGCGTGGGCGATGTCACCAAGCATCCCGCCTTCGCCGAGCCCATCCGGCGGGTGTCGGAACGCTACGACCAGGCGCGGTCCGCTCCGGACATCACGACCTGCGTCGACCCCGAGACGGGGAAGCGCATCGGGGCCATGTGGCTCAAGCCGCGCAGTGCCGCCGATCTGGTCGTGCGCCAGGGTGTGCACCGCTTCTGGGCGGAGGGCTCCTATGGCCTCATGGGGCGCACCCCCGACCACGTGGCGTGCGTGCTGACGGCGTTCGCCACCGCGCGCGATTTCTTCGCGCAAGGCGGCGCCGGGTTCGGCGACCACGTCGCGCGCTTCCACGAGCGAGCGTGCCGCGACGATCTCTACGTGTCCTATGCCATCGTGCCGCCTCAGATCGACCGCACGAAACCGGCCCATCAGCTTCCCGAGCCGTTCCTGCACCCCGGCGCGGTGAAGGAGCGCGATGATGGCATCGTGCTGCGCGGCTGCCAGGCCATCGCCACCTCGGCGGTGCTGTCGGACTGGCTGTTCCTCTCGTACATCACCCCGCTGGCCCCGGGCGACGACGACTACGCGATTTCGGTGGTGATGCCCATCAACGCCGAGGGTGTGCGCCTCTACCCGCGGCGACCGTTCAGCGAGATGGCGACCAGCGTGTACGACTACCCCCTTTCGGCGCGCTTCGACGAGGTGGACACCACGGTCATCCTCCGCGACGTCTTCGTGCCGTGGGAGCACGTGTTCATCTATCGCAACGTGGAGCTGGTGAACCGGCAGTTTCACGACACGCCCGCGCACACCCTGGCCAACTTCCAGTCGCTGGTGCGCTTCGGGGTGAAGCTGGAGTTCATGGCCGGGCTCTGCCTGAAACTCGCCGAGCTGCACCGGAGCGAGGGGAACCCCGCCGTCCAGGCCCAGCTCGGGGGGGAGATCGCCGCCCTCTGCGCGAGCTTCGACGCCCTCGTGCACGCCGCCGCGCGCTTTCCCCTCGTGCGCGACGGCTGGGCGCGGCCCCATCCCCAGTACATCTACGCCGGAATGAGCCTCCAGCGGCGCCTCATCGTGGACCTGATGCGCTCGGTCCGGGAGCTGGCGGGCGGCGCCTTCCAGGCCGTCCCGTCGTCGGAGCAGAGCTTCCTGAGTGAGGAGACGCGGGAGGACACCGAGCGGTACTACCGCTCCAGCACCGCCTCCGCGCGCGAGCGCGTCAAGCTCCTCAAGCTCATCTGGGACTTCGTGGGGACGGAGTTCGCCGGCCGCCAGCTCCAGTACGAGATGTTCTACTCGGCCGCCCAGCCCGTGGTGAACACGCGCATGTTCCGCTCCTACGACTGGGCCGCCGCCAAGGCCCTCGTCGACCACTGCCTCGGCGAGTATTGATTCAGGTCGGGGGGAGCGAGCGCCGCTCCCCCGACGGCCCCCACCGCTAATTTGGCGACGGCGGGGGGAGTGTTCGCTCCTTCCCCGCCTCGTCAACTGCTCCTCGGTGCGTCTCGGTGAGAGATCGAGTCTCGGTTACTTCAAAGGGAGGGAGATGGCTTGGCCGGTGGCGGCGCTGCGGGCCACGGCTTCCGTGAACTCCATGTAGAGGATGCCGTCCTCAAACGATGTGCGGGTGATCTTCTCGACGCCGCGGACGGCGTTCACGAATTCTTCCTCTACCCGCCAGCCGATCCGTTGGTCAGGCGGGATGACGATCTCTTCGAGAGCTGTTGCTCCGCGCCGGCCGCCGTAGAGGCGGCGAGCGTCGGCGTCGAGCCGCAAGGTACCCTCGCTGCCGAAGAGCCAGACCTCGTTGGCGGGGGCCAGCGCGGTGACGGCGCTGAAGCGGAGGTGGGCGATGGCGCCGCCGGTCAGGGTGGCGAGGATGTCCACGTGGTCGGGGATGGTGACCTTCTGGACAACGCCCGCCGCGTCGCGCCGCTCGGGGACGGCCACGAGGGTGGCCGCCATCACCCGCGTCGCGGGGCCCGTCCAGCGAATCATGGCCTCGTACCAGATGCCCATGTTGAGGACGTTGAAGCCGCTCAGCGAGGCGTCCTGGCGCCAGTGGAGGGGAGCCGCGCGGTCGACGAAGCGGCCCTGCATCCCGCGCAGGTCCACGGCGAGGAGCTGGCCGAGATAACCCTCGGCGAGGAGATTCTGGATCGTCCCGTCGACCTCCAGGGTGGGCGGCGAGGGGACGAGCTGGGTGACGAGGTTGGGGTGACGCCGCGCTCCCTCGAGCATGCGGCGCGCCTCCGCCACGTTCATGGCCATGCGGGCCTCGCACAGCACGTGTTTGCCGGCCTCCAGGGCGGCCAGGGTGATCTCGCAGTGCAGGTTGGGCCACGTCCCGATGCAGATGGCGTCGGTGTCGGTGGCCCGGACCAGCTCCTGCCAGGAATCGTACACGCGCGGGATGCCGAACTCGCGGGCCACGCGCTCCGACGACTCGCGGCTGCGGTTGGCCACGCTGACGATCTCCACCCCGGAGACGGCCTTGAGCCCGGGGATGTGCCTGACCCTGGTGTTGTTGCCGGCGCCGACGACCCCGATGCGGAGCGATTTGGTTGTCATGGCCTGGCAGCATACCTCAGGTTCCGACCGCGCGTGTACGATGAGCGCGGGCGGAGGCCCGACACCCCGCGGAGGTAGGTCTTCGCCCTCGGGAGCGAGCTGGCGCGCCCCTCCCTTCCCGGATCGGGCGAGCACGCGTTCGACGTCGATACGTACGGCGGTGCTCTGCGCCTCGACGCGCATCTGCGGGCCCTCGGAGGTCGCCCGGCGGCGCCGGCTCGCGATACCGTCCTTGGGGTGCCGCCAGGCCTCGTCAGGCGTCGCCGCCCGCCGTCTGTCCGGCGCGCCCATCGCCGATCGCCGAGCGAGAGGCGCCTCTCTCAGCGGTGCGCGTGGCCTGTCGGGAGGAGTGTGTCGACGAGGGCGCGCATCTCGTTGCTGTTCCACTCGCGCGCGCCCATGGCCACGCCCACCACGTCGCCGCCGGGGCGGATGAGGAACGTCGCGGGAATGCCCGTCACCCGCCATGCTCCCGCCGTCGCCGCGTCCGGGTCGAGCAGGATCGGGAAGGTGAGGCCGAGGTTCTTCAGATAGGGATCCAGCAGTGCGCGAGGCGCTCCGCGGTCCACCGAGACGCCCACCACGACCAGGCCGCGCTCCCGATAGCCCCGCCAGAGCGCCTCCAAGGTCGGCATCTCCAAGGTGCAGGGCTGACACCACGTGGCCCAGAAGTTGAGGACGATGGCCTTGTCGCGCCAGTCCTGCAGCGAGGCCTGTCGGCCATCGAGCGCGGCGAGACGCAAACCCGGACCGCGCTGCCCCTCCTTGAACTCCGTCACCCCGGCCTTCTCGAAGAGGTCGAGGGAGGGAGCCCCGGGCGCGTGGGCCGCATGATGCCCGCCCTCCTGCCCCGCCCGCCGCACCGGCAGCGCCCACACCAGCCCACCGATCACGGCAATGGCCAGGGCGACGCGCACCAGCGTCACGCGCCGGTTCTTGCCAGTTAGCCCTTTTTCAACCCTCGAGGAAAACAGCTCCATCTACCAGACTCGAGAGCAGGCTCCGTGGTTCGAGCGCCGGCTTTGCCGGCGCAACCTTCCTGGGGGGAGCTTCGGAAGGGGGGCGAAGCCCCCCTCCGAGTCAGACACCAAGCTTCTCGCGCGTGACCGGGCTCTCGCGCAGCTCGCTCGCTGATCCGTCGAAGGCGATCTGCCCCTTCTCCATGATGTACCCGCGGTCGCACACGGAGAGCGCGACGCGCGCATTCTGCTCGACGAGGAGTACGGTGACACGAAGCCGCTTCAGCTCGGCAATCATGTCGCGGATGTGGCGCACCAAGGCCGGGGCCAGCCCTTGGGTGGGCTCGTCCATCAGGATCGAGGCGCGCCCCCGCCATCATGACGCGCCCGATGGCGAGCATCTGCTGCTCACCTCCCGAGAGGGTCTTGCCGGCCTGATCCAGCCGCTCGGAGAGGCGCGGGAAGTGGCGGAAGACCTCGTCGAGCCGCTCGCGACGCAGGGCTGCCGTGCGCCGGGGGACGGCGGACAGACCCAGCTCGAGATTCTCGCGAACGGTGAGGCCAGGGAAGATCCGTCGGTTCTCGGGGACCAGCCCCACGCCCAGGCGCGCGATCTCGTGCGGCGTGAGCCCGGTGAGACTCCTGCCCTCGAACTCGATACGGCCCCGCCAGGACGGCAGGAAGCCCATGGCCGCCTTCATGAGCGTGGTCTTGCCCATGCCGTTCTTGCCGAGGAGGGCGACGGCCTCTCCCTCGCGCACCTCCAGGGACACGCCGAAGAGAATCGGCGTGGCTCCGTAGCCCGCATGGAGATCCTCGATGCGAAACATCGCTCAGTCCTCGGCCCCGCCCAGGTAGGCGTCGATCACCCTCGGGTCACTGCGGATCTCCGCGGGAGTGCCCTCGGCGATCTTCTCGCCGAAGTGGAGAACGGCGATGCGGTCCGAGATCCCCATGACCACGCTCATGTCGTGCTCGATGAGCAGCAGGGTAAGGCCGCGCTCGCTGATGATGCGCTTGATGAGCGCGGTGGCCTCCTTCGTCTCGCCGGGCGTCATGCCTGCCGTGGGCTCGTCGAGGAGCAGGAGAGTCGGCTCCGTGGCGAGAGCCAGGCAGATCTCGAGATAGCGCTGCTCACCGTGGGACAGGTTCTCGGCCAGCTCGGCGCGCCGGCTCTCGAGGCCGAAGGCGGCGAGAAGCTCCGTCACGCGTTGCTCGACGTCCGGCGCGCGCCACAGCGACACCACCGTGCCCGACTCCGCGGCCCGGGACTGGGCGGCCACGCGGACGTTCTCGGCGACCGAGATCTCAGGAAACAGGTTCGTGATCTGGAACGTCTTGGCCAGGCCGCGCCGGTTGATGATCTCCGGGGGCAGGCCGGCAATGTCCCGGCCGTCGAAGACCACCCGGCCCGTGGTCGGAGGGTGCAGGCCGGCGATGACGTTGAACAGCGTGGACTTCCCCGCGCCGTTCGGGCCGATCACCGAGAAGACCTCGCCGCGCTGGACGCTGAGGCTCACGTGCGAGAGCGCGGACAGCGCGCCGAACCGCTTGGAGACGTCCTGCACCTCGAGGAGCGCGCGGGCTATCATGGATCGTACAGTGAGCCGCTCTCGGTCATGGCCAGCGCGGATCAGGCGGAGGCCCGCCGCGGGCGGCGCCATCCGCGGAGTCCCAGCAGGCCGCGCGGCATGAACAGCACGATCAGGACGAGGACGGCGCCGATCACGATGAAATACCAGTCGACGTACGAGGAGACCTTGTCGCGCAGGATGGTGAAGAAGGCCCCGCCGATGATGGGGCCGACCAAGGTGCCGATGCCCCCGATCATCACCGAGATGATGAACTCGCCGGATTCCGTCCACACCATGAGGTCGGGCGTGGCGAAGGCCGAACGGACCGGGTAGATGGCGCCCCCCAGCCCGGTGAGGAGGGCGGAGATCATGCACGCGGCCATCTTGTAGCGCTGCACGTCGTAGCCGAGGAAGCGCGCGCGGTCCTCGTTCTCCCGGATGGCCACCAGCACGCGCCCGAAGTGCGACGAGACCACCACCCGGCAGATCGCGTAGGCGATCAGAAGGTAGAAGAAGACCAGGTAGTACTTTTTCACCGGCGTGTCGATGGCGGCCCCCGGCCAGAGCTGCGCGTCGGGAAGTCCCTGGATGCCGTCGGAGCCCCCGAAGGCCTGGGTGTAGCGGAAGAACGTGTAGACGACCTCCGCGAAGATCAAGGTCAGGAGGGCGAAGTAGATGCCCCGGCGGGCCGTGGAGAAGTAGCTCACCACGAGCGCATAGATGCCCACGACCACCACCGCGAAGGCGAGACACAGCCACAGCGAGAGCACGCCCCGCTCCAGGAGCACGGCGGTGGCGTAGGCGCCCAGACCGTAAAACGCCGCGTGGCCGAAGGAGACGAGGCCCGTGTAGCCCATGAGGAGGTCCAGGCTCATGGCGATCGCTCCGAAGAGGAGCGCGTCGAAGGCCAGGAGCAGGTAGTAGCGCGACATGAAGGGCGAGAGGGGCAGGAGGGCCAGCGCGGTGAAGGCCACGGCGGCCCGCCACCCGAACACCCTACTCAAGCACGCCCTCCCGGCCGAAGAGCCCGCGCGGGCGGGCGATGAGCACGACGATCATGATCCCGAAAATCGCGATGGCCACTCTCTGAGGGTTCATCCAGAGCGTGAAGATGCTCTGCGCGATACCGATGATGAAGGCGGCGACCACGGAGCCGCCCATGGAGCCCATGCCGCCGAGGATGACCACGATGAAGGCGAGGAGGATCATCTCCACACCCATCTGCGGATAGACGGTGTACACCGGCGCGAGGAGCAGGCCAGCCAGGGAGGCGAGGGCGGCGGCGCCGGCGAAGGTCCAGGTGAAGAGCCGGCTCACGTTCACCCCCAGGCCATCGAGCATCTCCGCGTCCTGCACGGCCGCCCGCACGAGGATGCCCGCGCGCGTCGTGGTGAAGAAGAGCCAGATGGCGAGCAGGATGGCCGAGGAGATGGCGAGCAAGAAGAGCCGGTAGTTCGGGTAGGTCATGCCGAGCAGCGGGGTCGAGCCGGGAAGCGGCGCGAGGATCCGCCGCATGTCGCCCCCGAAGATCTGACGGATGCCCTCGCGGAAGACCAGGGCCAGGCCGAAGGTCAAAATGAGGCCGTAGAGCGGCTCACGGCGGTAGATGGGCCTGATGGTCGCCACCTCGGTGATCGCGGCGAGAGCGCCGACCATGAGGGGCGCCGCGATCACCGCTACCCAGAAGGAGTGGGTGAGGGCGATGACGACGATGCCCGCGTAGGCGCCCATCATGAACAGCTCGCCGTGGGCGAAGTTCATCACGCCCAGCAGGCCGAAAACCACGGTGAGACCCAGCGCCAGCAGCCCCAGCGCGGCCCCGAAGACGAGGCCGTGCAGGAGCTGCGGGAGCAGGACCGCGGTGAGGTAATCCAACGAGGGCTAGTTCTTCTTCTTGATCTCCCACGAGAAGCCGGCGATGGGATCCTTGCCCACCATGGGCTCGCCGATGGTGTCCTTGCCGGACAGGGTCACGATGGGCACGTTCTTGCCCTTCTCCACCCGGTAGAGGTGCATGTCCATGATGACCTGGTGATCTTCCTTGCGGATGCACTGGCGGCCGATGTGCGTCCCCTCCAGGCACATGCCCTCCAGCGCCTCCGAGACCTTGTCCGAGTCGAAGCTCTTCGCCTTCTCGGCGGCGGCGGCCCAGAAGAGCACGCCGTCGTAGGCGCCGGCCATGATGTTGCCGTCCACGCCGAACTTCTTCTTGAACTTGGCGTTGAAGGCCTGCATGTTCGCGTCGGGATTGTAGGGCGAGTAGTGCGCGAGCTGGACGAAGCCCTCCATGGGCTCCGCGATGGCCGCCAAATCTTGTTGCAGCAGGAAGCAGTCGATGCCGGCCAGCTTGTACTTCTTGGTCATCCCGAAGGAGTGGAGCTGCGTCATCAGCCGCAGCGAGTCCGTGCCCGCGAAGGCCAGGAAGAGGACGTCGGGGTTGGACTGGTTGATGGCTCCGAACCACGGGCTGAAATCCTTGGTGTCCAGCGGAGCGCCGGCCACCCCGACCACCTCGCCGCCGAGCTGCTCGAGCGCGGTCTTGAACTGACGGCCGTCCGACTGGCCCATGGCGTAGTCGGTGTAGAAGATGTACACCTTCTTGCCCATCTTGTCGTAGATGTACTTGGCCAGGCCGTTGGCCTGCATCCGCGAGTCGGGCTGGTTCGAGAAGTAGTACTTGTGGAACTTCGTGGTGCGCATGAACTCCGCGCACGAGACGGCGTTCCAGTGGATGGTCTTGTGCTTCTTGGTGACGTCCATGATGGCCATGGTGGCCCCGCTGGAGACGGCGCCGACCACGAGCTTGACGTCGTCCTGCAGGATGAGCTTCTCCGTCTTGCGCACGGCGGGGGCGGGCTTGGTCTCGTCGTCCTCGACCACCACCTCGATCTTGTGGCCGAGCACCCCGCCCTTGGCGTTCAGCTCCTCCACCGCCATCTGGATCATCATCGACTGGTACTTGCCGTACCCCTCGAAGACGCCAACTTTCGATCCGACGTCGCCGATCTTGACCACCTTGGGCGCCTGGGCGGGCACCACCACCACGCCCGCGGCCACCAGGACCAGCGCCAGAATCAGAGAGATGCCGAGCACTCGCTTCATGACTCCCTCCTTGTGCGGGGTGACGAGACCTCGATGAGCTCGCCCAGCGCCTGGGCGATGCGCTGGAGGGGCTCGCGGAGCTTCACAGGATCCATAGGAACCGGGGTGGCCGCGGGCTTGTTCCCGGAGGCCGGGGTGGCCGCGACCGGGGCGGCCGTGCCCTTGGCCAGGCCGTCCGCGTCGTCAAACGCCAGGCGCACCGCGACGGAGATCTTGGGCGCGCGGCGAGACGCGGCGTAGTCGATCAGGTTGTAGTAGCGCCAGATGGCCTCCAGGAAGAGGCGTCCCGCCGCCATCCGCGCCTCCGGCGCCGACCCCGGGAGCGCTCATCTGCTGCTGCGCCTCGAGGGCGAGGTTTCGGGCCAGGGCCGCGAGAAAGACCATGAGCGCGCGCTCGACCTCCGGCGCGTCGCCGGCACTCAGGCCGGCGCGGGTGGCGGCCTCGAGCCCGGGCGGGAGTTTCGCGGCCTGCTCGCGCATCTCGCGCCGGACGGCGCCGTCCTCGAACAGCCGCAGGGCCACGTCGAACTTGCGCGCCTCCACCGAGAACTTGATCTGCTTGAAGTTGGCGCTGATCTCGTTGTCGCGCGGCGTGTAGGTGCCGAGATGGTGGGCGCCGGCCACGGCGGGGAGGCCCGTGAGGGTGATGGCGAGGGCGAGACCCGCGACGTTCATCGTCGCAGCAGACGCAGGGCGACGGCGCCGGCGAGCCACCACAGTGCCACGATCGTCGCTCCTCCGAAGGGGATCCATACCAGCCACTCCGCGATGACCTTCGCCCGGGCGAGCCCGGCGAGGGGGATGAGCCCGCTCCACAGTAGGTAGCCGAGAGGATACCCCGCACCCCCTACAGTGAAAAGGACCATGAGGGCGGTGCGCGCCCGGCGAGAGGCGACGAGCGTCGCCGCCACCGTCGTGGTGGCGATGATCACCAACCCCATACCCTCGGCGTGCAGGTGGAAGAGGCGGAGGCCGGCGTCGACCTTCACCAGCGCCTCGTCGAGGATCCGCTCGTCCACGTCGCGGACCCCCACCAACCCGTGCACGGCCGGCCGGGCCAGCATGAGGCCACGGGCCCAGCGCGCGATCTCGAGCTTGAAGCGAGCCATGGAAGCCCCACCCACCTCGGCGCAGAGGATGAGCAGGATCGCCGCGAGCAGCGCCCACGGCGGCGGAAGCCGCCACGTGCGCGCGAGGTCCGCCGGTCCGCAGGACGCGCTCACCCCGCTCCCGACCCTCGCGCCCGCCGCACGGCACCCAGCAGCGCGACCGCGAGCCCGGCCAGGCCCGCCATGGCCGAGAGCCCCAGCGGGCTGAGCACCCAGCGCTCGGCCAGCTCGACGCCACTCTCGCGCCCCAGTTCCAGGACGGCGATTCCGTAGGCGAGATAGCCCAGAGGGAAGAGGGCGCCGAGGCTGAGGAGAACATAGAGCAGCGCGCGCAGCGGTCGCCCGGGGACCACACTGGCCACCAGCGTGGTCGCGAAGAACAGGACGAGTCCCAGTCCTTCGGCGTGGGTGTGGAAGAAGGACAGCCCGGCCTCGGCGGTGTACGTCGAGCGCTCCCGCACCTCGTCGTCGTACTCGGCGGAGCCGGAGAGCCCGTGCGCATCGCGGTTGGCTGCGATGCGCGCGGCGGCGTAGCGCTCGATGGCGGGGCGGAGCTGGGATATTGCTGCGCCGCCGGTCTCGCCGAGGGCGAGGATCACGACCGCGAGCAGTACGACAATCAGTGGGGGGCGGCTCACGCGGGTCTACGCCTCCAGGCGCGAAGCTACGGAAGCCTACCAGCGTCCCTCGCCGGTGTCACCCGCGCTCGCCGGAGGCCAACCTCCGCGTCGCCGTTCGGCAGATCTTCCCACCAGGGGCGAACTTTCGGGTCCTCGGCGAAGCCGCTCGCGTGCGTTCGGGCGCGGAGAGCCAGCACACGCGAGAGAGGGAGCGCGACGATGCGACGTCTTCGGCTTCTGGCGGCACTCGCCACCCTGTTCATCACCTGTAGAGCGTCGCCCCCGCCATGAGGGCGAGAACGAGCCAGGCCAGCGCCCGCGCCAGCAGCCACGTACGCTCGCCATCAATCCTCCCACGCGACGGGAGCCGAGGGCTCGAGGGCGAGCATCTTCGCTTCAGCGAGGCGCGACGGGCAGCGCACGTGTGGCCGCGGGCGCAGACCACCGCGGTCAACCGTCAACGCGCGGCGTCGAGTTCGACGATCCGGTGTGGCACACTGCAGGCGCACGCGTACGCCGGACCGACGAGTAGGTTGTCAAAAGGAAGGGGGGCCATGGCGACCAGGAAGAAAAAGGGGAAACTGATTTCCGGACGGACCTCCAGAAAGAAGCCGCCGGCGGCCAAGAAGAAGAAGGAGTCGGTATCGACTCGGAGACGCCGATCGCCGTCAAGGCAGGCGCGCCCCCGCACTTCGTCAGGCAGCGGGACGGTCAGTCGCGTCACGGAGACGCTGGCCACTGCGCTGGGCGGAGTCACCGAAGCCACCCTCGAATTGAGCTCGACCGCGATGTCCGCGGTCGGCAATTCGGTCCGCGCCGCCCAGCAGATCGGCGGTGAGGTGGTGAAAGCCACCGCCGCGGCGGCGGCCGGGTCGCTCGAGGCCGCCCAGCGCGCCTGGCGCGGTGGCGTCGAGCCCCGCGAGGGATCACGACCTTCTCCCCCACGGAGAAGATGAGAGGCGAGACCGTACTCCGCCCCGGTGGCGCCGTGCTCCGCGCTCCAGGTGTGCGCCTCGTTGATTGTGCTCGGGATCATGGTAGTGGTCATGACGGCGCAATGACGTGTGAGGCATGCCGAGATCGTCGCTCCTCACCCCGTCACAGCTCTGTCCGGCTTCAGTATTGCGGGAGGCAGTCCCCATGCTCACGAGTGCGCTGAAGCGTCACATGCTCGGAAGCGGGGCGGTGTGGCTCGTGCTGATCGTGGCGTTGTTCGCGTGCACCACGCGGCAGGGGTGGGCCGACCCGGTGGCCGTGCGATTCCCCGAAGGCCCGACCTATGGGGTCGTCACCCTGTCGTCCCTGGCGGGCGCGGTGCTCGCTGACGGCGAGCTCATCCAGACGGTCCGGCGTCGACAGGTCGAAAGCCGGCTCGTCTTCCACTTCAAGGACGGCTCCCTCCATGACGAGGTCACCGTGTTCACGCAAGACCGTGTCTTCCGGGTCGTCTCGTACCGACTGGTCGAGCGCGGAAGCGCCTTCCCGCATGAGACGGAGGTGGCCTTCGACAGAACCACGGGGCGGTACAAGCTGCGCTTCCGCGAGAAGCCTCAGGGCGGAGGAAGAGCGCCAAGAGGGCAGCGTGGAGATGCCCGCCGATCTCTACAACGGCATGGGTTCCACCCTCGCCCGTCACCTCAACGGCGGCCGCGCGACCGGCCACATCCTCGTATTCACGCCCACGCCACGTCTGCTCACGATGGAGCTCTCGCCCGCGGGCGAGGACACGTTCCGGATCGCCGGTGGGGCCCGGGCGGCGACGCGCTATCTGATGAAGCTCGAAATCAAAGGAGCGATGGGAGTCCTTGCCACTCTGATTGGAAAGGACCCGCCCTCTGTTCAGTACTGGATCTCGAAACCTGTCCCAGGCTTCCTGAAGTTCGAAGGTCCGATGTTCCTCAAAGGGCCTGTCTGGCGCATCGAGCCGTCCCGGGTTCGATGGGGCCAGTGACCCCAGAAAGGGAAATGCACGATGCCCAGGGAGCGACTCGTCGTCATCGGTGGCGACGCGGCGGGTATGAGCGCCGCGTCCCAGGCACGCCGGCAGCGGCCCGGGCTCGAGATTGTGGCCTTTGAGCGCGGACCCCACACCTCGTACTCCGCCTGAGGGATTCCGTACTACGTCGGCCGGGTGGTCGACGACGTCGATGCCCTGATCGCGCGCACACCCCAAGCCTTCCGCGACAAGCAGAGCATCGACGCGCGCGTTCTTCACGAGGTGGTGGAGATCGACCGGCCCCGCGGGCGGGTGCGCGTACGCCAGCTCGAGACGGGGCGCGTCCAGTGGGAGCCGTTCGACCAGCTGGTGATCGCCACAGGAGCTCTCCCGATCCGGCCCGACGTGCCGGGCGGCCATGCGCGGGGGATCTATGGGGTGGGCACGCTGCAAAGCGGCATCGAGATCCGTCAGGCGATCGACCGGGAACACCCGCGGCGCGCGGTGATCGTCGGCGGTGGTTACATCGGCCTTGAGATGGCGGAAGCCCTGGTGTTGCGCGGGCTCGAGGTCGCGCTGGTCGACAGGAGCCCGCAGGTGATGGGCACGTTGGACGTCGATATGGGGGCGCTGGTATCCGAGGCGCTCCGCAATGTCGGGGTCACCCTCTATCTCGAAGAGTCGCTGAAGGGCTTCGAGGTTGTTGGCGACCGAGTCCAGGCCGTGGTCACGGACCGCCGGACCTTACCCGCCGACGTGGTGATCTTCGGCATGGGCGTCCAGCCTAATGCCGCGCTGGCCGATGAGGCGGGGATCCCTCTGGGCGAGCACGGGGCGATCCGGGTCAACGAACGGATGCAGACCGAGATCGAGGGGATCTGGGCGGCCGGCGACTGTGTGCAGTCCTACCATCTGGTGAGCCGCCGGCCTTTCCACGTTGCCCTCGGCACCGTCGCCAACAAGCAGGGGCGCGTGGCCGGCATCAATATCGGTGGAGGCTCTGCCACGTTCCCTGGAGTGGTCGGCACCGCAGTCAGTAAGATCTGCGCTGTCGAGGTGGCTCGCACGGGCCTTCAGGAAGAGGAGATCCAGCGCCTGGGATGGAAATACGTGAGCGCCACGATCCAGAGTCGCACCCGTGCCGGGTACTATCCGGATGCCGGGCCGATCACGGTGAAGGTGCTGGCCGAACGGGGGACCGGCCGACTCCTAGGCGGCCAGATCGTCGGCATCGAAGGCGCCGCGAAGCGCATCGACGTGCTGGCCACGGCGCTCCACGCGGGATTCACCGTCCAGGAAATGATCCACCTGGACCTGGGCTATGCGCCCCCCTACTCGCCGGTCTGGGATCCCGTGCTCATCGCCGCCCGGAAGGCCGTCGACCTCCTCTGATCTACATGGGGGCCCGATATGGCCCCCAAACCCCCACGCGCTCGGAGCGCCCCGGCGAAGCCGGGACGCTCCTCGATATCCGGCGGGCCCACGTCATCTCACCTTCGGGAAGGAGCCGCATGAACGTCTACAACACGCGATCGCGCGCCATCGAGCGGTTCCAGCCCAGCGACCAGCGCGTCAGCCTCTACGTGTGCGGCATCACACCCTACGACACCACCCACCTCGGCCACGCCTTCACCTACACCATGGCCGACGTGCTCGTGCGATACCTCGAGACCCAGGGCCTGACCGTGCGCTACGTCCAGAACGTCACCGACATCGACGACGACATCCTGCGCAAGGCGCGTGAGGTCGGCGAGGACTGGCGCACCCTGGGCAACCGCTGGACCGCGCACTTCATCCGCGACATGCAGGTGCTCAACGTGCGCCCGCCGGACGAGTATCCGCGCGCGACCGACGTCGTCCCCGAGATCGTCACGGCCGTGCGCGCCCTGATCGCGCGGGGGCTGGCGTACGAGTCAGGCGGCAGCGTGTACTTTCACGTCGACGCCTGGCCCGAATTCGGCCAGCTCAGCCACCTGGCGCGTGCCGAGATGCTGCCGGTGGCCAACGAGCGCGGCAATCGACCCGACGACCCGAACAAGCGCGATCCCCTCGACTTCGTGCTGTGGCAGGCGCGGGCGCCGGGAGAGCCGGCCTGGGAGAGCCCGTGGGGTCCCGGGCGACCGGGCTGGCACATCGAGTGCTCGGTGATGAGCACGCACTTGCTGGGAAAGACGCTCGACTTCCACGGCGGCGGGGAGGATCTCGTCTTCCCGCATCACGAGTGCGAGATCGCTCAGGCCGAGCCGGTCACCGGCCACAAGCCCTTCGTCCGCGTGTGGCTGCACGCGGCCATGGTCGAGCACGAAGGGGCGAAGATGAGCAAGTCGCTCGGCAACCTGGTCATGGTGAGCGATCTGCTGCGCCGATGGTCGGCCGACACCCTGCGCCTCTACCTCGGCAAGCATCACTACCGGCACTCCTGGTCCCACAACGTCGACGAGCTGGCCGAGGCCGATCGTCTCGCCAGGAAGCTGCAGACGGCGGCCACCGTGCGCGGCGGCGGCGGCGAGGTGCTGGACGCCAGCAGCGCGCAGGCGGCGTTCACGGCGGCCATGGACGACGATCTGAACACGTCGGCGGCCCTGACGCGGCTCGAGGGCCTCGCCGACCGCATCCAGGCCGCTGCTCGAGCCGGTCAACAGCTCGGGCCGGCGCAAGCAGTCCTGCGGCGCCTCGGCCAGGTCTTCGGGTTACGCCTCGATGCCGCCGAGGTCGAGGCGCGCGTCATCGAGGGCTGGAGCACGCATTTGCGGCGCTTCGCCGCCGCCGATCGCTCGGCCGACTCGCGCTGAGGCCGCGTCCTTCGTGGACGTGGCCGCCGTCAAGGCGCGGGAGGGATCGAAGAGCAGCACCCAGAGCGGCGGGCCCGTGGCCAAGGTCAGGAAGGTCGATACGGCCTCCGCCGGCCCTACGAACAGGGATTCGCGCCCAGACGGTGACTATTCGTTGCCGGTCATGGCGTCGTCGGCGTGGCTCCCGTCCTGGATCGGGCCAGTACCGGCAACCGCGCGGATCGTTGCCGACGGGGGCGGTCGCGGAGTCCCCACCAGCATCGGCCAGGGGCAACGCGAGGGCCCAGGAGGCGTAGCGGTTGCCCCAGCGGGACAGCGCTCGTCGGCAGACCGACCGGCGCGGGATCGATCCTCCGGGGATATAGCGCGACCCCACGGCCAGGTCGGCGCCGCCCTCGACGGCCTTGGCGATCTCGGCCGTGCCGTCGGGGCTGGAGTCGTCGTCGACCGGGACGTGGGCTCGCGGCACCGCCTTCCGCAACCGCCGCGGGACCTCGGCGATGTTGTCGGCTTCGTCGTAGGTCGGGAGCACGACGAGGGTCCTCATCCAGTCTCCTTCGTCATCGTCACCCTCGCTCACCGGCTCGACCCCAGGGGCGCCGGGAGGCGATACAAGTCGATCACCACCGTGTAGGCACCCCGCCGCAGCCGAGTCGTATCGAAATAATAGTGGCGGGTGGCCCAGGAGAGCACCCGTCGGTGGCCGCACTGGCCGACCGCGTTGCGAATTCTCGTGGCCGTGTCAGGGTTGCCGAACAGCCACGGAATCTGGCAGACATCGAGCCGATCGAGACTCGGCGAGTAATTCGCATCGATCACGTCGTCCGGGGACTCGATCACGCCCATGGGGTACCGGAACAAGATGTATGTCCAGGCGGAGTCGGCGATCACTCGTTCGCCGCGCTTCATGCTCTGGGCAAGATGACCGGCCAGAGTCCGCGTATCGCTCCAGGAGTGCTCCTGCCAACACCACTGCAGACTGCCCCAGATCGTCAACAGCGCCAGTACGGCGACCCGCATCCACGCGCGACCGGGAACTCCACAATCGCGCCCAGGCCACTCCCGCCAGCAGATAGGCGAACAGAAATCCCGGCACGACATGCTTCTGTGCGCTCACGGAGTTTGCCGTCCACAGATGGAAGGCGGGGAACAGCCACAAAGACAGCAGGCACGTCATGACCAACATTCGGTTGTGTCGTGGCCATGCCACCCATGCGCCCGCACTCGCCAGCAAGAACGGCCCGAGCCCGAAGACCATCTGAAGCACGGCGATATGGCCTCGACTCACCCGCAACGGCTGCTCGAGATACGCGCCCATTGACGTCGGGAACAGCGACCCGAAGAAGAGCAAGAAGTACGCGGCCAGGATCACACCGGCCGCGGCCAGGAACAGCGCGAGGGCACGGCCCCTCTTGAGGGAGGGAAGGGAGCCTTCACCTGCGACGGCCAAGGATCCCGCTCTCGAGGCCCTGAGCGACAAGAGGGACGCGCCCTCCCCGCTGGCGGGCTCACAGGTTCTTGTACTTCTCGTGGAGCTCGATCTTGCGGTGCTCCCGGTCCCGCAGACCGGCGGTAAGCTCGGCCTTGCGGCGGTCGACTTCTTCGGACTCGTGCCGCATCCGTTTGCTGACGTCGAGCATCCAGCCGTCAATGTTGCCGATGAGCTTCTCCAGATCGCCACCGTCTCGGCACACGAACGTGATCTTGTTCCCGTTGATGGTGAGCCGATACCCGCTGGCCCCGCCGGCGGTGGCCTCGGCCTCCTGGAAATACCTGCCCCACACCCGGCTCGGCGCCGAAGTCAGCATGATCTGCCAGAGCCAGCCGTCCGTTCCACGGTCTTCGAGGGGAGTCACGCCTTTCACTCTCTCGACGTCCATATGGTCCTCCACATTGCGAAGCTCACCCCATCGGACGGAACCGCTTCGAGGCTGGGGATCCGTTCGGGTTGACGGCCCCGCGCTGGCAGGCCCTCGAGCACGGATCTGCCTCACGAGCGGTGCGGCCGAACTCCATTGTAGCCCGTTGCCGCTGCCGTGAACTGGTCCAGCAACGGCCAGCAAGCCGGGGCGCTCCGAGCGTTCGGTGGGTTGGGGGCCCTTTCGAAATACTCCGAGGGACTCCTCCTCCTGCTGTGTCGGCTTCCGCCTCCCGCGCTCATGATCCTCGGCTCCGCCCTCAGGATTCGCCTCTCGCGCCCCACGAAAGGTCAGGGCGCGCATCGGCGTTCCCAAGGCCATTTCTGTGCCGTCGGTCTCGCGCGAGCAGAGCGGCATGCGCCGCCGGTCACGGGGAGACCGCGGCGGCGGTGGGGCGGGACGGAGTCGATACTGTAGGCGCACGCGGCGCACCGGGCCTTCGACCGAGTCGTAGAGGTCGCACTCGTCATAGGGCTGGGAGTACACGTGCAGACTCACCGCGTCCTCCTGCAGCTCGGCCGGGTTCTCCACCGCATGGATATCAGCCGGGCCGTCGACGTGGCCGGCCCCGCCCTCGACGAGGCGACCGAGCGCCACCAGCCGGAGCGGGGCGCGGGACACCTGGCGATAGCTCGTGAAGCGGAGGCGCCCCCGCTCGACCCGCGCCCAGCACAGCTCGCCCTCGTGCCCGTGGATGGGTGCGCGGGCGCCGCAGGGCCGCACAGCACGAGCAATTCGACGTCCCGGTCCTTGTGCACGAGGTGACGCGTGTACCGGCCGGGCTCGAACCGCACGTAGGGATCGAGCGATGCCGGCTCGATGTGGGTCACCGCGAGGAAGCGTTCCATCTCGCGCGGGTCGGGACCCGAGCCGCAGAGCCGCCTGATCTCGGCGACGAAGTCGGCCATGGCCACACGCGTCCCGCCCATGGGCTCTAGTCCTCCGGGGTCCGGTGTCCGGCCGCGCCGGGTGCGCGCGCGCGGGCCGGCGCCGCGCATCTTACGCCACGCGGTCCCGGGCGCGCCAGGCGCTGTGGCCCGCTCGCGGCTTGGCCGCCTCAGCGACCTCCATCTTGACCTCCACCACCACGTACTCCCCACCCGGTTCTCCCTGGCGGGAGATCGCCTGCCCCGCACGAGCAAAGTTCCCCTGTGGGCTCTCCAGCCGCTCCCACACGGCCTTGATAGCTCGACGATGGAGTTGGGGGCCCAGATATGTCTCCCGGTGGACTCGTCCCACGGGTAGATACCGGCCCGGACGGGGAGGTGGTGCGAGGATGCGCAGGGAACTCATCGAGTCGGTCGGCGATCTCGTGCGACGGCAGGCGGCGGCGCACGGCAGCGCGCACTGTTCATCGAACACGACCGTACCGTCGGCTACATCCAGTACGACGAGCGCACGGAGACCGCCGCGGGGGGCCTGGTGAGCCTCGGCCTGACGCCTCACCGCGACGGTGCCGGGTCCTCCGGCTTGCCCTTGCCCGGCTGCGCGGTCCGCGTGGTCGATCCCGAGGGGTGCGACACGGCGCCGGCGAGCGCGGCGAGATGCTGGTCCGCGGCCCGAACGTCACCTGGGCGACCTGAAGAAGCCGGAGCAGGCGGCCTCCGCGCTGGCGGGCGCCTGGTACCACACGGGCGACGTGGCGACGTTCGACGCGATCAGCGACATGTACGTGGTGGATCGACTGAAAGAGTTGAGCCAATGACCCTCATCGGCGCGCGCGTGCCGCGGGTCGAGGACGCGCGCTTCCTCGCGGGCCACGGCCGCTACGTCGCCGACCTCACGCGCCCCGGTATGCTCCACGTCGCGTTCGTGCGGAGCCCGCATGCCCACGCGCGCATCCGTGCGAGTCGACGCCACGCGCGCTCGTGCGCATGCCGGCGTGATCGCCTGCGTGACGGGCGAAGAGCTGGCCCGCCAGGTACCGCCCGTGCGCGCGGAGTCGCGCATGCGCGGGCTATCTCGTCACGGACTATCCGGCGCTCGCGCACCGAGAAGGTCCGCTTCGCCGGAGAAGCGGTCGCCGCCGTAGCCGCGGAGAGCCGCTACCTCGCCGAGGACTGCCGCCGAGGCGGTTGACGTCGACTGGGAGCCGCTCGAGTCATCCACGATGTCGAGGCCGCGCTGCGAGACGGGAGTCCGCTCGTCCACGAGGCGGCGGGGAGCAACGGCCTTCGTGGCGCGGACATTCACCCAGGGCGATGTGGATGCCGCCCTGGCCTCGGCGCCGCTCGTCGTCGGCGATCGCTTCCGCTTCAACCGCCATGCGGGCGTGGCCATCGAGAATCGCTCGTGCCTGGCCGAGTGGGACCCGGGCGCTGAACGCTCACCTTGTGGTCGTCCACGCAGGTGCCGGGACTCCTGCGCGACCTGCTCGCCGATCTCCTGGGCCTGCCCGCCCACGGGCTGCGCGTGGTGGCGCCGGACGTCGGCGGGGGATTCGGCGTCAAGAGCGCGCTCTATCCCGAGGAGATCGTCGTGTGCGCCCTCGCCCGGCGCCTGGGACGCCCGATCAAGTGGGTGGGCGACCGTCGAGAAGATCTCCTCACCAGCACGCAGGCGTGGGACGAGGTCATCCACGCCGAGCTGGGCGTGAATGCCGACGGCACGATCGCCGGCCTTCGCGCGCGGGTGGTCGCCGACATCGGCGCGTACTCGATCTATCCGTGGACAGCCAGCATCGAGGTGATCCAGGTCATCAGCTTTCTACCCGGGCCCTACCGCGTGCCGCACTACCGCGGCGAGGGCATTGGCGTGGCCACGAACAAGGCGCCCATGGTCCGTACCGTGGTGTCGGTCGGCCGGTGTCGGCCTTCGTGACGGAGTCGCTCCTCGACCGCGCGGCCCGCCGTCTGGGCCTCGATCCGGTGGAGATCAGGCGTCGCAACATGATCCGGCCCGAGGAGTGTCCCTATCGTTCGCCCTCCGGGGTGGTGTGGGACACCGCGACCTTCCAGGAGACGCTGGAGGTCGCGTGCGCGAAGGCCGACTACCCCGCGTTGCGGGCGGAACAGGCGCAGGCGCGCGCGGCGGGCCGTCACCTGGGGATCGGCGTGGCGTCCTACGTCGAGCTGACCGGTGTCGGATCGGCCATCCCCGTCTCCCCCGGATCGACCGTCGTCACCGGCACCGAGGGCGTGACCCTGCGCGTGGACTCGGGGGCACGGTCACCGCCGCGTTCGGGCTCGCCTGCCACGGGCAGGGCCACGAGACGAGCCTGGCCCAGGTCGTCGCGGACGAGCTCGGCGTGCGCATGGCCGACGTGCGGGTGGTGCACGGCGACACCGCCGCGTCGCCGTCCGGCACCGGCACCTACGCGAGCCGCAGCGCGGTGCTGGGCGGCGGCGCGGCGATTCTCGCCAGCCGGGTCCTGCGCGAGAAGATCGTGAAGATCGCCGCGCATCAGCTGGAAGCCTCGCCGGACGATCTGGAGCTGGCCGACGGGTGCATCTCGGTGCGCGGAGCGAGCGACCGCACGGTGACCCTGCGCGACGTCGCGCGGGCGGCCTACAGTGGCACGCGTCGCCTTCCCAAGGGGATGGAGCCCGGCCTGGAGGCGACGCGCTTCTACGATCCGTACTTCGGCACGGCGTCGAATGCCACGCACGTCGCCGTGGTCGAGATCGATCCGTCCACGTACGCGGTGCACGTGCGCACGCTGGTGGTGGCCGAGGACTGCGGGCGGATCATCAACCCGCTCATCGTCGAAGGGCAGACCCTCGGTGCCGTGGCCCAGGGCGTCGGCGCCGCGCTTCTCGAGGAGCTGGTCTATGGGCCCGACGGGCAGCTCCTGACCGGCAGCCTCATGGACTATCTGGTGCCCACGGCGCTCGAAGTCCCGCGCGTCGAGATCCAGCATCTGGATCGCCCGTCGCCCACCACCTTGGGCGGGTTCAAGGGCGCGGGCGAGGGAGGCACCA
This sequence comes from uncultured Candidatus Rokubacteria bacterium, assembly GCA_963848005.1. Lineage (GTDB taxonomy): Bacteria > Methylomirabilota > Methylomirabilia > Rokubacteriales > CSP1-6 > CAVWFS01. The sequence continues at coordinate 107,967 of CAWKCA010000001.1, read as the reverse complement.
TCGGCGCGCCGGCGGCGATCGCCAACGCGATCGCGGATGCCCTGGCCCCCCTGGGCATCGAGATCAGCGAGCTGCCGGTCACGCCCGAGCGCCTGTTCCGCCTGCTCGCCCGCGCCCAGCGTCAGCGGCGGCCCTCGACGGTCGGCTGAGGTCAGCGCGAGCGAACCCTGGGTTGACGCGCGGCGGATGCGAACATGGCGGGCGATGAGCGACCGCCGCGTCAGCATCGCGTTTCAGACCGATCACCCGCTCAGCGCCTACGGGCCCCTCGCCGCGGCGGCCGAGCGCTATCGCTTCGACGCCGTCTCCGTCTACAACGATCTCCTCTACCAGCCGGCCTGGCTGCCGTTGCTGGAGGTCGCGCGGGCCACGCGACGCGTGGCCGTCGGCGTCTCGGCGGTGAACCCGTTCACCTGCCATCCGGTGAACATCGCGGGCCACGCCGCGCTGATCGACGAGGCCTCGGGTGGCCGCGCCTACGTCGGTCTCGCCCGCGGCGCGTGGCACGAGTTCCTCGGGAGCGAGCCGCGGCGGCCCGTGACGGCGCTCCGGGAGGCCTTCGAGTGCGTGCGTCATCTCCTCCGGCGATCGCGGGAGCCCTACCGCGGCGACATGTTCCGGCTCGCCGGCGGCGACTCGCTCCGCTGGGCGATCGCGCGATCGGAGCTTCCGTTCCTCCTCGGCACGTGGGGACCAGCGACGATCCGTGCCTGCATCCGAGAGATCGCCGAGGTGAAGGTCGGCGGCACCGCGAACCCCGGCGTGGTGCCCCGCTACCTGGGAGAGATCGCCGCCGCGGCCGAGCGCGCCGGGCGGTCGCCGACAGACGTCGGACTCGTCGTCGGCTGCGTGACCGTGGTCGATCGCGACGGCCGCGCCGCGCGTGACCTCGCTCGGCGCAAGGCCGCGCTCTACCTGCCGGTGATCGCTGGTCTGGACCCGACCCTCCGCGTCGAGCCCGAGAGGGTGACGCGCCTGCGGGCCGCCGCGGCCGCGTTTGATTTCGATGCGGCGGCATCCGAGATCTCCGACGACCTGCTCCGTCGGGTGGCGTTCGCAGGTACGCCCGACGACGTGGCCGAGCAGGCCCACGCCCTCTACGCGGCCGGGGTCAGCCGTGTGGAGTTCGGCACGCCCCACGGACTCGACGAAGGGGAAGGATTGAAGCTGCTCGGCGAAGTCGTGTTGCCGGCCCTCCGCGCGAGGTGGGACGTCGCCCGTGGCTAGGCGCCGGGATGACTTCGCCCTCTACGATCTCGATCTCGTCGTCGAGCGGATCGAGGGACGGTGCACCTGCCGAATGCGCGTGGGAGATCGCGTCCATCTGCGAAGCGGGAAGCTCTCGATGCCCGCCGGCGCGGAGTTTTGCCTCTACGCGCTCCAGGCCGCGATCCCGCTCCTCCCGGCCAAGCAGCGGCAAGGACATCCGGCCGATTGGATGGAGACCGACGCGCGCGTGACGTGTCCCGATCCGGCATGCCGGCTGATCATGCGCATCGACCGCGTCGGCCGCCGGGTGCTCCGCCACGACGACGTGAGCGCAGTCCCGCTGGCCCAGGCCGCGCGCGCTGCGCGCCCGGTCACTCGGCCACAGCGTGGGGCGACACGACGGTCTCCTCGCCGCACAGCCCCCGGGGCCTGACGAGCAGCACCGCGGCCAGCCCGGCGCCGATCAGCACGGTCTGGAGCGCGGCGCCTCGCGCCTGGAGCGCATGGGGCAGGATGGCGGCGAGGGCGCCGCCGCTCACGCTCCAGAGCGCCCACACCACGAGGGCGCCGACCACCGCACCGCGATTGTTCCCCGCCCCGCCGACCACGAGCATCGTCCACACCTGGAACGTGAGAATCGGCAGGAAGTCCTCGGGTGCGACGAAGCCGACGAAGTGCGCGTACACGGCGCCGGCGAGCCCCATCACCATCGAGCCGATCGTGAACGCCTGGAGGCGGAACGTGGCCGGTGACTTGCCGAGCGCCGCCGCCGCCGCTTCGTCCTCCCTGAGGCCGCGGAGGACGCGGCCCCACGGGCTCCGCACCAGCCGCTCCAGGCCGGCGTACACGGCGCCCACGAGCACGACCACCACGACGAGGTAGACGACGTTGCGGCCGAGCGGGCTTGCTACCACGTCGGCGAACGGCCGGGGCACGCCGTGGATGCCGAAGGGGCCTCCGGTGAGCCCGACGAGGTTGGTGGCCAGGAGCTGGATCGTCACCGCGATGCCGAAGGTGGAGATCGCCAGGTAGTCGTGACGGAACCGCATGGTGACGAGCCCGACGCCGAGGGCCACGGCGCCCGTGGCCAGCGCCGCCCCCACCCATCCGGCGGCAATCGGCCAGGCGAAGCTGCCGAGCCGCTCCGGATTCGCCGGGGCCGTGAGGATCGCGGAGGTGTACGCCCCGACGGCCACGAACCCGGCCACGCCGACGTTGAAGAGGCCGGTGAAGCCCCACTGGAGATTGAGACCGAGGCAGGCGAGCGCGTAGGTGAGCGCGATGACCAGGAAGAAGACCAGATACGCGAAGACGTCCCCGATCACTCGCGCGCTCCGGCGATGCCGGCCGGCCGGATCACGAGCACGGCGAGCAGCACGACGAAGGCGACGGCGGCGCGATACTCGGCGCCGACGAGAGGCACGGACAGCGCCTCGGCGAGGCCGATGACGAGGCTGCCGGCCAGCGCTCCGTAGGCGCTGCCGACGCCGCCGAGGATCACCGCGGCGAAGAGCGGCAAGAGCAGCTCGAAGCCCAGGAGCGGCCGCACCTGCACGGTGAGCCCCAGGAAGACGCCGGCGACGGCCGCCAGGCCGCCACCGATGAGGCAGGTCCAGCGCGCGACGGCCGCCGGGTCGATGCCGGTGAGGGCCAGCAAGGCAGGATTCTCGCTGGCCGCCCGCATGGCGCGGCCGAGCGTCGTCCGCGTCAGGAGGAGATGGAGCGCGAGCATGAGACCCGCCGTCAACGCGAGCACGAAGAGCTGGTCGGCGGTGACGCGCACGCCGGGAAGCACGTGGCGCGCGATGGATATCTCGCGCGTGTAGTACTGCGGCTCCGGCCCCCACACGAAGGTCACCAGGCTCCGGAGCGCCAGCGAGGCGCCGAAGGACGCGATCACCAGGGCGATCTGCGTGCCGCGCCGGCGAAGTGGGCGGAAGAGCGCTAGCTCGAGGCCGATGGCCAGGGCGGCGGTGAGCAGCATCGCCGCGGCCAGCACGACGAGGAAGGGGGCCCCGAACGAGAGCGCGCCGAAGTGACCGACTCCCCAGCCGGCCGTCGCGGCCAGGAGCCAGAAGAGCGTCAACGCCGCGTAGGCGCCACCGGTGATCAGCTCGCCATGGGCGAAGTTGGCGAAGCCCAGGATCGAGTACGTCAAAGTCAGCCCCACGGCGCCGAGGCCAATGGTGGCACCCAGGATCACGCCGTTGGCGACATCCTGGAGCCCGATCATCGCGCGGCCTCGCTCGACCCGAGATAGAGCCGCGCGACCTCGGCGTTACTGGCGAGCTCGGAGGCCGCGGCGACGAGACGGAGCCGTCCCTCGACGAGCACGCAGCCTCGGTCCGCCACCGCCAGGGCCGCGTGCGTGTTCTGCTCCACGAGGACGATCGTCACGCCGAGTTCGCGCGCGTCGCGCAGGCGGGCCAGGATGGCTTCCACCAGCCGCGGCGCCAGCCCCGCCGAGGGCTCGTCGAGCAGGAGCACCCGCGGCGCGGGCAGCAGAGCGCGGGCGAGCGCGACCAACTGCCGCTGGCCCCCCGACAGTCGTCCGGCGACCAGTCGCCGCTGCGCGGCGAGGTCGGGAAACAGCTCATACATCGCGGCGATCCGCGTGCGGCGCTCCTTGCGCTCGACGGCGGCGGCAGCCAGCGCCAGGTGGTCTTCCACCGTCATGTGCGTGAAGACGTTCTCCGTCTGCGGCACCAGGCCGACGCCGTCACGCACGAGCCGGTGCGCGGGTCGCGCCGTGACGTCCACGCCATCGAGGAGCACGCGGCCCGACTCGATCGGAACGAGCCCGGCGATGGCGCGCACCAACGTCGACTTGCCCGCGCCGTTCGGGCCGAGGAGCGCGAGGATCTCGCCGCGCGCCACCTCGAGCGAGACACCGCGGACGATCGGAAGCCCTCGCTCGTACCCGGCGACCAGGTCCCGCACCGTCAGCGTGGCGGACGTCACCGTGAGGTCCCCCCACACCGTGAGGTGCCCCCAAGGTAGGCTTCGATGACCTGGGGGTCGGAGCGCACGGTTTCTGGGTCGCCCTCGCGGAGAAGGCGGCCACCGGCCATGACGAGCACGGGCCGGCAGAGGCGCATGACGAGGTCGAGGTTGTGCTCGATCATGAAGATGGTCACGCCGGCCCGGTGGAGGGTCAGGATGCGCTCGGCGATCGACTCCACGAGCGTCGGGTTCACCCCGGCGGCCGGCTCGTCGAGGAGCAACAGGCGAGGCCCCGTCATGAGCGCGCGCGCCAGCTCCAGGAGTTTTCGCTGGCCGCCGGATAGCGTCCGCGCCGCCGCCCCGGCCAGGGCGCCGAGGTCGACGAAGTCGATCAGCTCGCGCGCCCGCTCGCGCAGCGAGCGTTCGCCCGCCGCCACCGCGCCCGGAGCCAGCCAGTTCGCCCAGAAACGCTCGCCGGGCTGGTCCTGTCCGGCGAGCATCACGTTCTCGAGCACCGTCATCGCCGCGAATGGGCGTGGGATCTGGAAGGTGCGCGCGACGCCGGCGCGCAGCGCGCGGTGCGGCGGCAGGCCATCCAGACGGCGGCCGCCGAGGGCGATGCGGCCGGCCGTGGGGCGGAGCGTCCCGGCGATGAGGTTGAACATGGTCGTCTTGCCGGCGCCGTTCGGACCGATGAGGCCGGTGATGGTGCCGGGACGCACGCGGAACGAGACGCCGTCGACGGCGCGGTGGGCGCCGAAGCGCTTGGTCACCGCGGCGACGTCGAGCCACGCGGCGGACGCTTCCCGCGCGGACCGAGCGCCAAGCGCGGCGACGTTCGCCGACGAGCCACTTGTCATAGCCGGACGTTGACCTTACGATCGGGCGCCACGATCGGTCAACACGCCCGGAGGAGGACCGTCATGACAACACCTGTGCGGCGCATGCTGGCGTGCCTGCTCGTGCTCGTCGCCGCCACTGCGGTCCTGGCCGGCGCCGCGCGCGCCCAGTGCACCGTCACCATCGGGGTGGTCATGGAGCTGACCGGATCGGCGGGTCAGTTCGGCCAGGCCGGCGCCAAGTCCGTCGAGCTGGCATTCCGCGACCTGAACGAGGCCGGGGGGCCCTCCGGATGCCGGCTCGTGCCCGACATCCGAGACTCTCAGAGTCAGGGCTCGGTCGCCGTCGATGCGGCCAAGCAGCTCGTGGAGATCAAGCGCGTGCCGGCGATCCTCGGCGGCATCATCTCGTCGGTATCGATTCCGATCCTGACCTCGGTGACGGCGCCGAGCGGCGTCGTGCAGATCTCGCCCGCCTCGTCGTCGCCGACCCTCACCAACCTCGCTCGCGAGGGCAAGAGCGGGGGCTGGTTCTTCCGCACCATCACCACCGACGCGCTCCAGGGCATCGCCGCCGCGAGGCACGCGCTCGACTCGGGGCTGCGCCGTCTCACCGTGATCCACGTGAACAACGACTTCGGCGTGAACATGGTCCGCGAGTTCTCCCGGGCCTACGGGGCGCTGGGTGGCCAGATCGTCTCCGTGACCCCCTACAACCCGAGTCAGGCCTCGTATCAGCCGGAGGTCACGCGAGCCATGCAGGGGAACCCCGATGCGCTCTACCTCGTGAGCTACCCCGGCGACGGCACCACGATCGCCCGGACCTGGATCTCGCAGGGAGGGGTGAAGAAGTTCCTGCTCAACGACGGAATGAATTCGGCGAAGTTCATCGCGGATGTGGGTCCCCAACACCTGAACGATGCCTATGGCACCTCGTCGGGCACGGTGAAGACCCCGTCCACGGAGTACTTCGCGCGCGAGTACCCGCCCTTCGCGAAGCTCGACGCGTCCGCCCCGGCGGCCGACCGCTCGTACGACGCGGCGGCCATCCTGGGCCTCAGCATCGCCCAGGCCGGCCGCGCCGAGTCCCCGGCGATTCGCGAGGCGATCCGCAAGGTGGTCGATCCCAAGGGCGCGGTCGTTCACGCCGGCGCCGCCGAGTTCCGCAAGGCATTCGCGCTGATCAAGGAAGGCAAGCCGGTCCGCTACGTCGGCGTCATCGGCCCCGTCAGCTTCGACCGCTACGGCGACATCACGGGGCCCTTCCGCCTCTGGCGGATCCAGAGCGGCCAGGTCATGACGGTCGGCGAGATGTCGGCGGCCGAGGTCGATCAGCTCAAGGCGAAGCTGGGAGACTGAAGGCGGAGGCGGTCATCGGCGCCGGCCGTGCGCTATAGCCTGCGCCTGAACAACGACCTCCGGATCGACGACTACGTCGCCCTCGCCCGCGCCGCCGAGCGCGCGGGCTTCGACCAGTTCTGGATCAGCAACGACCTGTTCTTCCGGAGCGCGCCCGTCCTGCTCGCGGCGGTCGCGCACGCGACCGAGCGGATCGAAATCGGCACCTGCGTGCTCAACCCGCACACGATGCATCCGGCCGAGCTGGCCATGCTAGCCGCGACGATGGACGAGCTGACGGGCGGGCGCTTCAACCTCGGGCTCGCCGCCGGGGCCGCCGATTTCCTCGGCTGGGTCGGCATCGAGGACCGCGGCCCGGTGACCACCATGCGCGAGGCGATCGCTGGCGATCCGCGCCTGGCTCGCGGGTGAGCGTGCGGTCGCCGGCCGCTTCGTCCGCGACGTCGACGCCGCGTACCTGCGCTTCGCCCCGTCTCGGGCCACGCCGATCTATCTCGGCGCCATGGGGCCGGCGATGCTCCGCCTGGCCGGGGAACTGGCCGACGGCACCCTCCCGCTGCTGTTTCCGCCGGAGCACTACTTCACCGTGCGGGCGTTGATCGACGAGGGCCGGCGGCATCGGGCTCCCACCCTCGGCGACCTCGACCTCGCCGCGTGTGTCTGGGTCTCGCTCGGCGACGACGCGCGGGCCGCGAGCCGCGCGCTCGCCGAGAAGATCGCCTACTACGGCCACGCCCTCAGTCCGCTGATTCTCGAGCGCCTCGGCCTCACGCGGGAGGACTTCGCTCCGATCGAGCGCGCGGTGATGGTCGAGCGGGACCTCGGCCGCGCGTGCGCGATGGTCGACGAGCGCATGCTCCGGATCGGGGTGGCCGGCGCGCCGGAAGCGCTGGTGGCGCGCCTCCGGCCGCTCGTCGACGCCGGCGTGCGTCATCTCTCCTTCGGCCCGCCCCTTGGCCCCGATCCCCTCCGCGCCGTCGAACTGCTCGGGCGCGAGGTCCTGCCGCCGCTTCGCCGCTGATTCGCCTCGTGGGGCTAGGCGTAGCGCTTGACGTTCCCACGGCGGTGAGCGAGCAGTCGCCGGGACTCTGCCGGGTTCACGATCAGGATCACCACGGTTCGCATTGCTCAACGTCAGCTGATACGTTCGTGAGGGCAGACCTGGGTTAGCGCGGGAAGGGAGGGTCGTGAGGTCATGACGTTGGTGCTCGTGAACATCGGACGCCTGGCGAGCGGGCGGCTGGACGCGCCGATCATTGATGGTGACACGATCGTGGTGCGGGATGGGAGGATTGCCACCATCGGGCGCGCCCGCTCCGTCGATACCGCCGGGGCCGATGTGATCGTCGATTGCCGGGACACGACGGTGATGCCCGGGCTCATCGATTCGCACTGTCACGTCGTGCTGGGCGACTACACGCCGCGGCAGAAGACCGTCGACTTCCTGGACTCATACGTCCATGGCGGCATCACCAGCGTGGTGTCGGCGGGCGAGGGCGTTCACGCGCCAGGGCGGCCCCACGACCCTGTGGCCTCCAAGGCGCTCGCAATCGCCGCGGCCAAGTGCTTTGCGGACTTCCACCCGAACGGCATGAAGGTCAACGCGGGGAGTGTCGTGCTCGAGCCGGGGCTCACCGACGACGACTTCGCCGAGATGGCCCGGCACGGGGTGCGCCACGCCAAGTACGGCTTCGGCGGGTACGCGCATCCCCACGACGGCGAGCCGGAGATCCGGGGCGCCCAGAAGCACGGGCTCACCGTCATGTCCCACAGCGGTGGCAATTCCATCCCCGGCTCGAGCCCCATCAGCCACGACGTCTTGCTGCGCCTGCGCCCGGACGTGTGCGGTCACGTCAACGGCGGCACCACCTCGCTGGATGATGCAGGGCTCGCGCGCATCATCCGCGAGACGGACATGGCGCTCCAGATCGTTCAGGCCGGCAATCTGCGCTCGGCCCTCTACATCGTGCGGCTGGCTCGGGAGGCGGGCGTGCTCCACCGCGTGTGTCTGGCCAGCGACACGCCGACGGGGACGGGCGTCATGCCCATGGGCGTGCTCAAGACGGTGTGCGAGGTCAGCTCGCTGGGCGATCTCGCCCCCGAGGTGGCCATCGCCCTGGCCACCGGCAACAACGCGCGCGCCTTCCGTCTCGACACCGGAACGATCGCGGTGGGCCAGCCTGCCGATCTGGTGGTCTGCGACGCCCCGGCGGCGTCCGCCGCGGACGATGCCCTCACCGCCATCGCGCGGGGCGACATCCCGGGCATCTCCTGCATCATCATCGACGGCGAGGTGCGCGTGGGCCGTAGCCGCAATACCCCCTTGGCCAAACGCCTGGCCGCCATCACCGGCGTGGCCGTTTCCACCTCCGGCCACTGAGTCATGGGGGCCTCGAGCCCCCAGCAGGCGTTCGTCGCGCCCCGGTGACCGAGGCGCTCCTCGATTCACTCATAGCCTCGAGGCCCCGCCGACGCGGTCGCAGCTTATCCGCGAGTCTCAATCCGGCTGGGTGTCGAGGGGATTGACCCAGCGGAGCCCCGGCGAAGCGTGCGAAGTCCGTGTCGCAGGAGTTGAGCTCGGCCCCGTGCGCGATGGCGATGGCGGCCAGGTGTGCGTCGCCTACCAGGTTGCCGGCCGTCCCCAGCGGTCGGAGCAGCTGTCGCACGAGCGCGGAGTGGCGCTCGCCCGGGTGCACGATGACGGCACATGGCTGCCCGAGCCAGGAGTCGACGATATCGAAGGCGCGGTCGGCGGACAGCGGGCGCTCGAAGACCCGAGGATTCGTGCTGATGCGGAGGAAGGCGAGCAGCACGATCCAGGCGAAGGCGATCGTCTCGTCTCCCGAGAGCTGCGTCGTGAGCCATGAACGCGCTGGCCGCATGCCGAGGTGACTGCTCGTCGACGGCATACAAGCAGCAGATTGGCGTCGACGACCTTCACTTTCGCAATTCGAGCTTCCGGACGATCTCCTCGTCTTCGAGCGCGGCGGCGAGCTGCAGGGCCTTGTCGATGGAGAGCCCCGGCCGCAAACCCATGGGCTGGGTGTGCTGCCGGAAGGGCCGGCTCGAACGCCGTGCCGCGCCCGAGGCCCGCGCGCACGGCCTGGTTGAGGGCCTGCTTGAACGAGATCCCGCGCTCGCGCGCCACGGCCTTGAGCTTGGCGGCGACATCAGGATCGAGGGTCACCGTGGTGCGCATGCACGCATCATAGCATATCACTTGATGCTGTCATGATGCTTCAGCCCGAGCTCGGAGGGATCCGCGTCGGGCGACCGGAGATGAGGCTCGCCGCGTCGGGTCAGCCTGCGTCACGCGAGCGGCGTGACCTCGAAGACGTGGCGGCCCCAGGCGGGCAGGTCGAGGTAGAGTCCGCGTCGCGCCAGCTCGTCGCCCTCCCGCTCGTACTTGACCGTCGGGTTCAGGAGGTCGCGGAGCAGCCAGCGGCGCCCGGCCGAGGTCGCCGAACGCCAGACCGACGAGGCACTGCCCCTGCGTCGGACCGTAGTTGACGGCGACGAGGAGCCGCTGGCCGGCACGCTTCCCAGGAGAACGCGATGAAGCGGTCCCACGTGGGATTGCCCTCCCAGGCCGAGCGCGTCTCGAGGAGCCGCCACGTCCCCGTCGCGCACCTCGGGCCGGCGCATGCAGGCGAACAGCCGGTCGTAGAAGCTCTGCTGCTCGCGGTCGATCGGGCTCGGCGGCCCGGCGGCGCAGATGGTTCGACGTCCGCAGCCGCCGGCCCGAGCGCTGCCCCTCGTGGATGAATCGCAGGCCGGGAACGAGGAAGGCGAGCACGGCGGCCGCCCGGTGGACTCGACGGCGGCGAATGCGCTGGCCGCGCGCGGCTCGTCGTGGTTCTCCAGGAAGCGCACGGACTTCTCCTGGAATTCCGGATCGGCGAGGAGATGGCTGCGCACGGCGACGGGCGTCCTGCCCGTGCAGACGGTCGTAGAGGCGCTTGTCGTAGGTGTAGTCGAACCCCTGTTGCTGCAGCGCCCACTCGAGGTCCCAGTACGCCTCGGCCATGAAGATGAAGCCCGGATGCCGCTCGCGCGTACGCGCGATGGCCTCGACCCAGAACGGCTCGTCGACGGGCGGGCTCCCGTCGGCGGGGAGCGCGCGGTCTCCCCACGTGCGGCGCGATCACCTCGGGCAGGACCAGCATGGCCATGTCGCAGCGGACGCCGTCGCACTGCGCGGCCACCGAGTCCAGCACCTGCAAGCATCGCCTCGCGAAATCCGCGATGGCGGTAGTTCACCTGGAGGGTGTCGGGCCAGCCGGGAAAGTACGGATCGCGGCCATGGGCCAGCACGCGCGGCCCGTGGCGCGTGTCGACCCGGCGGTAGTTGTGCGGCTCGCGCGCCAGGTCCTCCTCGCTCCCGTGGACGTAGAACTCGGGATGCTCGTGCACCCAAGGGTGGTCGAGGGCGGTGTGGTTGGGCACGAAGTCGAGCATCACCTTCACGCCGCGCGCGCGAAGCCGCTGGCGCACCCGGGCCAGGGCCTCCGGGCCGCCGAAGTCGCGGTGCACCGCGTACTCGCGGATGGCGAACGGCGAGCCCGAGACGTCAGCCGGCGTGAAATCCGGAAGCAGTTCGTGGTACTCCCGCTGCCAGTCCGGCTGGTGCAGCGAGACCTGGCGGCCCGCCTCACCGGTTTGCCACACGCCGAGGGGCCAGAGCCAGTCGAAGCCGTCCTGCGCGATGTGATCGAGGGAGGCGTCGGGAATGTCGTCCAGGGTGACGGGGCGGCCGAGACGGGTGCCCAGATCGTGGAGGAAGGCCCGGGTGTTGATCTGGTAGAGCGACGGGTAGCGTGGCGGCCTCGCCAGGGGACTCATGCCTTTCTCCGTGGCGACCGTCGGGCGCGCGCCGGCTCTCGGGCGCGGTGCGGGACCGGCGTCACGCCGGTCGAAGCGATCGAGGATGGCCTGGGCGTCCATCGAGCCGAGAAGATGAATGACGGGAGCGACCAGCCCCGTCCAGCCCGTCTGGTGGCTCGCGCCGAGGCCGGCACCGTTGTCCCCGTGGAAGTACTCGTAGAACAGGATCAGGTCGCGCCAGTGGGGATCGGCCTGGAACTTCTGGGCGGCCCCGTGAACGGGGCGAGCCCCTTGCTCGTCGCGCAGGAAGATCCGGATCATCCGGCGCCCGAGCTCCTGGGCGACCTCGAAGAGGTTCATCTGACGTCCCGAGCCGGTGGGGCACTCCACGGTGAAGTCGTTGCCGTAGAACGCGTAGAGATTGGCGAGCCCGCGCAGCAGGAGGATGTTCACCGGGAACCAGATCGGGCCCCGCCAGTTGGAGTTGCCGCCGAACAGCCCGCTCGTCGACTCGCCCGGCTCGTAGTCGACCCGGTAGACCGCGCGGTCGACGGAAAAGATGTACGGATGCTCGAGGTGATATCGCGAGAGCGCGCGGATGCCGAAGGGGCTGAAGAACTCGTTCTCGTCGAGCATGCGCGCCAGCACCCGGCGCAGCTTCTCCTCGTTGAGCAGGGCGAGGAGGCGGCGGTTGCGATACCCGCGGCGACCGGGGGGCGAGATGTTGGCCGCCAGGTGGGGGTGGCGCGCCATGAAGGCCCGGGCGCGGCGGATGAACTCCGGGAATCGCTCCTCGCCCATCGCCGGGGAAGACGGTCGAGGCGCACAGCGAGAGCAGACCCACCATCGATCGGACCTTGAGGCGGACGGCGTGGCCGTTGGGGAGCCGGAGCACATCGTAGAAGAAGCCATCGTCCTCGTCCCACAGCTCGTCATTCCCGTGGCCGACGCGGTCCATGGCGGAGGCGATCCACAGAAAATGCTCGTAGAACTTGAGGGCCAGGTCCAGGAAGGCCGGATCGTCGATGGCCAGCTCCGACGAAATCTGGAGCATGCACTGGCAGTAGAAGGCCATCCAGGCCGTGCCGTCGGCCTGCTCGAGCGTCCCGCCGGTGGGCAGGGCCGCGCTGCGATCGAAGACGCCGATGTTGTCGAGGCCGAGGAAGCCTCCCTGGAAGACGTTGAGCCCGCTTGGATCCTTCCGGTTCACCCACCAGGTGAAGTTGATGACGAGCTTCTGGAAGACCTGCTGCAGGAAATCGAGGTCTCCCTTGCCGCGCTGATTTCTTTCCTGCGTGTAGATGTACCAGGCAGCCCAGGCGTGCACGGGCGGATTGACGTCGCCGAAGTTCCACTCGTAGGCGGGGATCTGGCCGCTCGGATGGAGATACTGCTGCTCGAGCATGAGGAGGAGCTGCTGCTTGGCGAAGGTGAGATCCACCAGGGACAGGGCGACGGTGTGGAAGGCGAGATCCCACGCCGCGTACCACGGGTACTCCCACTTGTCGGGCATGGAGATGATGTCCTCGTTCGCCATGTGGGCCCACGCCCCGTTGCGCACCCCGAACAGCCGCGGGTTGCTCGGATCGAGGCCACGCCCGCGCAGCCACTCTCCGATGTCGTAGTTGTAATACTGCTTCGACCACAGCATCCCGGCCAGAGCCTGCCGCATGACCAGGCCCTCGTCGGCGCTCACCTTGGCGGGCGTGATGGCAGCGTAGAAGGCGTCCGCCTCCTGCTCGCGCGCGCGGAACGTCGCGTCGAAGTCCCGACCAAAGGCGCTCCTGGATCCCGTCGTCGACGAGGCGGTCAGCCGCAGGCGCACCACCGCGGTGGCCCCCGCCTCCACGGTGAGCGTGTAGTGGGCGGCCATCTTGGTGCCGGTGTGCGCCGGGCTCACCGCCTCGCGGTGGTCGTGCACGACGTAGCTGTCGATCGCGTCCTTGGCGTATGGCGTGCGATTGGGCGTGCCGGACACGCGCTCGCTGTTCGTCTCGTTCTCGGTGTAAAGAAGCGGCACGCTGCCCTCGCACGCGAAGGTGTACTCGCGCCCTTCCGGGTCGCTGGCCACCGCCGCGCTCACGCCGGCCGGCCCGTCCGCCTGCCGGAGCGACGGTCGAGGCGCGTCAGCCGCCCACGACCACGTGTTGCGGAACCACAGGGTGGGCAGGAGGTGGAGGGTGGCGGCCTCGGCCCCGCGGTTCGTCACCGAGAGACGGATCAGGATGTCCTCGGGCGCCGCCTTGGCGTATTCCACGAGGACGTCGAAGTAGCGGTTGCCGTCGAAGACTCCCGTGTCGAGCAGCTCGTACTCCATCTCGTGGCGGTTGCGGCGGCGGTTGGTCCGCACGAGGTCGTCGTACGGGTAGGCCTGGTGCGGATACTTGTAGAGGTACTTCATGTAGGAGTGGGTGGGGGTGGAGTCGAGGTAGAAGTAGTACTCCTTGACGTCCTCGCCGTGGTTGCCCTCGCTGTTGGTCAGGCCGAAGAGGCGCTCCTTGATGATGGGATCGGCGCCATTCCAGAGGGCGAGGGCGAAGCAGAGCCGCTGGCGGTCGTCGGAGATTCCGGCGAGGCCGTCCTCGCCCCAGCGGTAGGCGCGCGACCGCGCCTGATCGTGGCTGAAGTAGTTCCAGGCGTCACCCGTCTCGCTGTAGTCCTCACGGACCGTCCCCCACTGGCGCTCCGAGAGGTAGGGGCCCCACTTCTTCCAGGGGGTGCCCGGCTGGGTGGCCTCTTGGAGGCGGCGCTCTTCGCTGTCCATCGACGTAGTCTCCCCGGGCGTGGTGGTGTCTGAAGCGAACGCCCTCTTCTTCTAGCCGGGAGGTGTCCCCCTCGTCAACTGACATGGGGGCCCCGACATGGCCCCCAAGCCCCCCGCGCTCGTCGCGCCCCGGGGAACCCGGAGCGCTCCTCGATTTCCCGCGGCGTCTCCGTGCGACATGGCCCCCTTACCCCCAGCGCTCGGGGCGCCGCGGCGCAGCCGGGGCGCCCCTCGATGCCGGGCGGCGGTTGCCATCGGCGGCCGGCATCGCTATCGTTACGATTCGTCTGCGCCTTCGATCCTGCCCGAGAGGAGATGTTCGTGAAAGCGGCGTACTTCAAGGAGCACGGAGGATCCGACAAGATCCTCTACGACGACTACCGCGACCCGGTGGTGGGCCCCGGGGAAGCCCTCGTGCGGGTGCGCGCCTGCGCGCTGAATCAGGTCGACATGCTGCTCCTCGACGGGCGGTTTCCGCCTCCGGAAGGGTTGCCCCACGTCAACGGCTGCGAGGTGACGGGAACCGTCGAGGCCACCGGCGACGGCGCGCGCGGACTGGCGCGAGGCCAGCGCGTGATCATTTTTCCGGGCTTTTCGTGCGGGACGTGCGAGTACTGCCTGCGCGGCCAGCGGACGGTGTGCGTCCGCTATGGCTATCTCGGAGCGCACAAGGATGGCGGCTACGCCGAGCTGGTGAAGGCCCCGGCCGCCAATCTCCTGCCCCTGCCCGAGACGATCTCCTTCGAGGCCGGCGCCGCGATCCCCCTCGCCATGCTGACCTCGTGGCACGCCCTGGTGGCCCAGGCCAAGCTGCGGCCCGGCCAGACCGTGCTCGTGCAGGCGGCGGGCAGCGGGGTGGGCAGCGCCGCCATCCAGATCGCCCGCCTCATCGGCGCCCGTGTCATGACCACCGTCGGCTCCGACGACAAGATCGAGTTCGCGAAGTCGCTGGGGGCGGAGCACGTGGTCAACTATCGCACCCAGGACTTCGTGGACGAGGCGAAGCAGTGGACGGGCAAGCGCGGTGTCGACGTCGTCGTGGAGCACATCGGCGGCGAGACCTTCGAGGGCAGTATTTATACTCTGACCCGGCTGGGCACGCTCGTCTCCATCGGCTCGCACGACACGCACTGGGGGCGCCTCGACCTCCGGCACGTGTACTCGAAGAACCTGCGCATCGTGGGCACCAACCTCGGCTCGATCCTGGAGCTGCGCACGATCCTCGACTACGTGGTCGCCGGCCGCCTGCGCCCCGTGGTGGACCGCGCGTTTCCCCTGAAAGACGCACGGGCCGCCGTCCAGCATGTCCTCGACCGCAAGAACAAGGGCAAGGTCCTGCTGGTGCCGTGACCCTCGGGCAGATGCTCCGGCATGCCGCGCTCCGTCGCCCGCGCGCCGAGGCGGTGGTGCACGGCGCCACCCGCCTCACCTACGCCGAGCTGGACCAGCGCACCGATTCCCTCGCGCGCGGGTTTCACCGCGTCGGCGTGAGCCGGGGCGACCGCGTGCTGCATCGCGCTCAAGAATCGCCTCGAGCACGTGCTCGCGTACTGGGCGCTCCAGAAGATCGGCGGGGTCCCCACGCCGGTCAACTTCCGCTTGGCCCCGGGGGAGATGCGCTACGTCCTCGAGGACAGCGGCGCCCGCGTGGTCCTCTTCGAGGAGGCCACCCGCGAGGCGGTGGTGGAAGCCGCGCGCGCGGGCGCGGCGGCGCTGGTGTGCGTCGGCGCGGGCGCTCCGCCGGGCGCCCTCGACTTCGAAGCGCTCGCGGCCGAGGGCGGAGCGCCGGAGGTCGACGTCGCGGAAGCCGATCTCTCGCTCATCCTCTACACCTCGGGGACGACGGGACGCCCCAAGGGCGTGCCGCGCACGCATCGGAACCATTGCGCAGGCGCGCTGGCCCACGCCCTGCAGTGCCGCTACGAGTGGAGCGAGCGGACGCTCGGCGTCATGCCCCTCTACCACACCATGGGCATCCACTCGCTCACCAGCATGGTGGCCGTGAACGGCGGCTTCGTCTGCCAGCCCGACTGGAGCGCCGCGGAGGCCCTCCGGCTGATCGCCGGGGAGCAGCTCACCGCCCTCTACCTGATCCCCACGCTCTACTGGGATCTGGTGCACGCGCCGGACCTCGCGCGCACCGACGTCTCCTCGGTGCGGAAGCTCGCCTACGCCGGCGCGCCCATGCTGGCCGCGCTCACCGAGGCGTGCGCGAAGGCCTTCGCGCCGGAGGTGTTCGTCAACCACTACGGCTCGACGGAGATCTACACGTTCTCCGTTCGCCCCGAGGCCCACGCCAAGCCGGGCTCGGCGGGATGGCCGGGGATCCACTCCGCCCTGCGCGTCGTGGCCGCGAGCCCCGAGCGGCGCGTGGGACCCGACGAGGTCGTCGCGCCGGGCGACAAGGGCGAGATCATCGCCAGCATGGCCTCCGACGAGGCCTTCGCGGGCTACTGGAACCGGCCCGACGCCGACGCCAAGGCCCTGCGCGACGGCTGGTACTTCACCGGCGACATGGGCTACCTCGACGCCGACGGCGAGCTGTTCGTGTCGGGGCGCGTCGACGACATGATCATCAGCGGAGGCGAGAACATCCATCCCGTGGAGGTGGAGGAGGTCCTCGCGCGCCATGCCCTGGTGGGCGACGTGGCGGTGATCGGCGAGCCCGACGAGAAGTGGGGCGAGCGGGTGGTCGCCTTCGTGGTGGCGCGCGGGCCGGGCCTCAGCGCGGATGTCCTCGACCGCCACTGCCGCGAGGCCGCCGACTTCGCGGACTTCAAGCGCCCGCGTCGGATCGTGTTCGTGAAGGAGATTCCGAAGACGGCGTCCGGCAAGATCCTGCGCCGGCTGCTGCGCGACGGCCAGTACACGGAGATCCCGCCATGAGCGAGTTCCTGAGAGTGGAGCGCACGGGGCCGGTGGCGACCCTGTGGATCGATCGCCAGGCCAAGATGAACACCATGACCGTGGCCATGCGCAACGAGTTCCCCGGCATCTTCCGCGACCTCGACGTCGACGACGGCGTGCGCGTTGTCGTCGTGCGCGGGGCCGGAGACAAGGCCTTCAGCGCGGGCGGCGACCTCGCCGAGTTCCTTACCCTGGCCCCCGCCGACCTCGAGCTGTGGGGCGACACCCTCACCTCGGTGGAGCGCTGCCGCAAGCCGGTGATCGCCGCCATCGACGGCTTCACCATGGGCGCCGGCCTGGAGCTGGCCGTGGCCTGCGACTTCCGCATTGCCACCCTGCGCTCGGAGTTCGCCTTTCCCGAGATCCGGCTCGGCATGATCCCGGGCAGCGGCGGCACCCAGCGCGCGCTCCGGCTCATCGGCATGACGCGGGCCAAGCTCTTCATGCTGACCGGCCAGCGCATCTCCGCCGAGCGGGCGGAGGCGTGGGGCCTCATCACCGAGGCCGTGGCCAACGACACGCTCGACGACGCGGTCACCGCGCTGGCCGGAGAGCTGGCCGAGCGCGCGCCGCTCGCGCTGCGCACCCTCAAGATGGTGCTCAACCGCGGCGCGGAGGCGCCGCTCGAGACCGCGCTCGAGCTGGAGCGCAAGTCCTACGCGTGGCTCCGCTCCACCCACGACTACGAGGAGGGCGTGAAGTCCTTCCTCGAGAAGCGGCCGCCGAAGTACCAGGGGAGATAGCCATGAAGGCATCGTTCGGACTGACCCTGGCCAATCGCGCGGTCGTGCTGGGCGCCATCACGGCGCGCGACCTTCTCGATCTGACCGTGGCCGCCGAGGCCTCGGGCGCGTTCGACACGGTGTGGGTGGGGGACAGCCTGGTGGCCAAGCCGCGCCTGGAGTCCGTCACGCTCCTCTCGGCGCTGGCCGGCGTGACGTCGCGCATGCGCCTGGCCGTCGGCTGCATGGCGACGTTCGTGCACCGCCATCCGGTGATGCTGGCCCACCAGTGGGCGAGCCTCGACGTGCTCTCCGGCGGGCGCGCCTGGCTGGCCGTGTGCCTGGGCGGCCCCAACGAGGCGAGCGCACCGCAGGCGCTGGAGCACGCGGTGATGGGGATCCAGGCCAGTGAGCGGGTGGCGCCGGCTCGAGGAGGGGATCGTCGTCCTGCGCAAGCTCTTCGGCGAGAGGAAGGCGTCGCACCACGGGCGCTTCTACCAGTTCGACGGCGTGACCATCGAACCGCAGCCCGTCCAGCAGCCGTGTCCCATCTGGATCGCCAGCAACCCCACCGGGCTCACCTGGAAGGGCGGCGCCAGCGCGAGCGACGCGGTGGTGGAGCGCAGCTTCCGCCGCGTAGCCCGTTACGCCGACGGCTGGATGACCAACAAGCTCAGCCCCGAGGAGTTCCGCGTCCAATGGACGCGAATTGGCGCCATGGCCCGCGAGGAGGGCCGCGACCCGGCCAGGCTCGGCAGCGCCCTCTACCACAACATCAACATCAACGAGGATCGTCAGGCGGCGCTGGAGGAGAGCAAGGCCTTCCTGGACAAGTACTACACGTCGAACTTCAGCGCGCAGTTCGTGGAAGGCTGGACGGCGGCGGGCAGCCCGAAGCAATGCGTCGAGCAGCTCCGCGGCTACGTCGACGCCGGCCTCTCGCACATCGCCCTGCGGCTGACCTCGTGGGACCAGCGCGGCCAGCTCGAGCGCTTCCTCGGCGAGGTGGCTCCCGCCCTCGCGTGAAGTCGGGAGGCTTGGCAACGTAGCCTCATGAGGCTACATTATGAGTCATGATCAAGACGACGAATATCCGAGCCCTGAAGGATCGCCTCAGCGCCTTCCTGAGGGATGTTCAGCGCGGCGACGTCATTCTGGTCACCGACCGGGGGCGCGTCGTCGCCGAGATCAGGCCCCCGACCGTTGGTCAGGCCGGCACGGAGGCCGTCGAGTCTCGAGCGCGCCGGCTCGTGGAGGAAGGGACGCTGAAGCTCGGTCTGCCGAACGCCCCTGACGCGTACCGCCGACCGGGCATCTCTCTCCCGGACGACGTGGTGGACCGCGCGCTCGCCTGGACCCGCGGCGACCGTTGAGCACGGTCTACGCGGAGTCGAGCGCCGTGCTGCGCTGGCTGCTCGGAGCGAGCGATGCCGATCGGATCGGGCATGCGCTCGGCAGCGCCGCCACCGTGGTGACGTCTGAGCTCACCGCGGCCGAGATCGGCCGCACCCTGCAGCGCCTCGCCGTTGCCGGGCAGATCGAGGCGAGCCAGGGAGAGCGCGCCTGGGTCACGTACGCCGCGGCGGCCGCGCACTGGCGCCTCTACGGGGTGACGGACGCGGTTCTGCACCGTGTCCGACAGCCCTTTCCACGCGAGCCGGTCCGCACCCTGGACGCGATTCACCTCTCCACCGCTGTTCTCTACGGTCTCGAGGTGGTCCCGCCGGTGATGCTCTCGACCGACCAGATCGTGCGGGCGAATGCCGAGGCGTTCGGCTTCGCCGTCAGCCCGACCCAGGAACGCGCTTGACCTCGTGGGACCAGTGCGGCCAGCTCAAGCGCTCCCTCGGCGTGGCGCCCGCCTTCGCGTGAGGTCGGGGGCTCGTGCCGGTCCAGGGTGGTTCTGCGCCGTTCGATGATGTCGCGCGGGGGGTTCTCCGGCTGCGGCCGGACAACCTCGTCGAGCGCCCCTGGGGCGGGGTCCGTCTCTTCGACTTCAAGCGCCTGGGGGTAGCCCCGCCGGGAAGGTTCTTCGGGGAATCGTTCGAAGTCGCGGCGGACCCCGAGGATCCCGAAGCCGCTGCGCACCCGAGCGTGGTCGTGATGCCCGACGGAGGCACGACGCCTCTCATCGACCTCCTCAGGGCCATGCCCGAGCCGATTCTCGGCAGGAAGCACACGGCCGCGCATGGACCGCGCATCCTCCTTCTGCCCAAGTTCCTCGACGTGAGGGAGATGCTGTCAGTTCAGACACACCCGCCGGGCAACCCGGAGGCGTACGTGATCATCCGGGCTGATTCTGGCGCGACCATTCGGCTGGGGTTCCGGCACGACGTCGACCTCGCCGCCTTTGGAGAGCGACTCCTCGCGGGCCGGGTGGCCCAGGAGCGACTCCTGGCTCTCGTCCCGGACGCGACCCTGAAGCCGCGGCTCGGACCCTGGCTTGCCACGCAGGCGGAGAGCGCCTCCGCGCTCGCCCGCGACGTCGCGCCCGGCGATGCCACGCGGGTGGAGCCGCTTCTTCTCGAGCTGGCGGCGATCTATCGACTGGCGCTCGACGCCCTCAACGAGATTCCCGTCGCGGCCGGCCAGATCGTTTTCAACGCCACGTCCGACGGTCGCTCCGCCGACGTTCACGCTCTGGGCAACCCCCTGGGACGAGGGATCTTGATGTTCGAGATCCGGCGGACCGGCCCCACCTTCCGCCTCTGGGACCATGCCCGCGTCCCGCTGCGTCCGCTCGACGTCGAGCGGGCGCTCGCCACCATGCGACGGGCGCCGCCGAGACCCGGCGAGCTTCCTCGTCGTCCCCGAGCCGATGGAGCCCGGCGTCCTGCGTTCGGTCGATTGCCACGCCTTCGCCGCCGTGCACCTGCGCCCGCGCCTCGGGGCCCGCATCTCCCGCCCGTCTATCGACGGCCTCCGCACCGTGCACGTTCTCAGCGGGACGGTCGTCGTCGATCCCGGCTCCACGACACTCGGCTGCGGCGAATCGGCCATCGTTCCGGCCGCGCTCGGCGGCTACCAGGTGGCGGCGATCGAGGAGGACTCCGAGGTCGTCGAGGTCAGTACCCCGGCTCGCTGACCGGCCCTGGCCCTCCCGCCGGCGGCAGACTCACGGGTGGCGCGCGCGGAGCCACGCCGACGATCCGATCGAGCTTCTCGCGCACCTCAGGAATCGATCAGCTCAGCCGGGACGAGGCGGGCCTGCGCATGGTAGCTGGTCTTGCGCATCAGGTTTGGCGGCCCAAGCCGGTGGAAGTACGTCTCGAACAGACGATCGAGGAAGTCGTCGCTGGCCTTGGTGTCGGACCACCAGGGGTCGGAGCGGTCACGCAGGGCGATCGGGGCTACCAGATCGGCGATGCACTCGCGCATCAGCGTCCGGCGCTTGTCTCCTTCCGCGGCAGCGAAGGAGCGGCCCGGGGATGTCGACCTCGGCGCTCGCTGCCGCGTAGGCGTCGAGCACCTCCAGTAGGGCGACATAGTTCTCCAGCTCCCGGCGCCGCCACATCAGCTCCTCCAGCGGGGCATCGGCGCGCAGCGTCTCGGCGATGCGGTCGAAGAGCGCGATGCCGAGCAGGTCGGGGAGCGCTTCGCGGAGGCCGTAGAAGTGATCACGCGCGGCGGTAGGCCGGTTCGCCACGTAGTGGGCTGAAGGCCGCTCCAGTGCGCTTGCCGCAGGATGCCCAAGGGTATCGGCGAACGCCTTGAGGATCAACCAGGTCGGTCGAGCCCTCGAGATACAGCACCCACCCGGTCTTCTCGGCCTGTGCGGCGGGCGGCCCTGTATCCGCGGCGTGCGCATCCGGGTCAAGGACGTGCTTGACCTGCTGGCGGCCGGCGCCAGCGAGCGGGAGATTCTCGAGGACTACCCCTACCTGCAGCCCGAGGACATCCGCGCCTGTCTAGAGTTCGCGGCCGCCCAGGCCGACCATCCGATCCTGCCCTTCCGCAGCAAGTGCGTTCCGCCGCCGTCGAAAAGCAGCGGGCGCAGCATCTGATCGAAGTTCGTTGAGCCCGTGCCCAGCGACTCCCCTCTCAGCGGCGTCATCGTCTTGCTCAGGGCGGCCGGTATTGGAGTCTCGCGGCGAATCAAGGAACACGTTCGCTCCAGGGGAGAGCCGCCACGTGAGCCGCAGCAGGCCGGTTCTCCATCGCCGCCATCTGCAGATGCATCCGACCCCGCAACCTTCTCCTGCGCTCAGCGGCGCTCGAGCACGGGGGCGGTGAGACGAGGCACCGCCTGCATGAACTTGGACACGATGGCCCGGTAGTCGACGACCTGGGCCGGCGTGAAGGGATGGGACCCCTGCTCCAGTCGCTGCCAAAGGAACCAGATCCGTCGGTCCACCTGATACTCGAAGCGTGTTTCCTGCTCCCAACGCTCTCGTGCTCTGGTTCGGGCTGCCTCCCCGTCACTCAGTCGGTCGAGGAGGTCGTCGCAGAACTTCACAGCCTCGGCGTGTAAGCCGAGAAAGGAATTGTCCAGCGCCTCATCACCCGGTCGCGCATAGGGCAGCTTTCGCCCGGCACCGGCGATCGAGAAGTCCTCAGGATCGAGCACGGATGTGAAGCCGGGGCTACGACCGGGCCAGTTCTGAACTTCAATACCGTCGTAAAGCGGGGTCCACGCGGGTCCCCAGAGTGTCAGATGCAGATGGACGGCGGGGCCGCCGATTTCCACGCGGCTAGCTCCCGTTCCCGACGCCCCCATGACCGCGATGCGCTCGCCCCGGCGGACCCGCTGCCGGTAGGTCGCTAGGCGGAGCTTCAGGTGGTTGTATTCGGTCTTCCAGCCGAGACCGTGGCCAATGGTCAGTCGCACGCCTCCGCTTCCGGAATGGTCCGTGCTGCCGATAACGACACCAGCCGCGACCGCACAGACCTCAGTGTCGTGGTGGCCGGGCAGCGGGCCGTAGTCAATGCCGCCGAGTGTGTAGCCGCTGCCGGCTCGCCGCGTGACGTGCCCGGCGAACGTGGAGTACGTCGTGGACCCGAGGCTGAGGAGTGGCGGCGTCGGCCGGCCAGCGCTGCCGGGCAGAGGATCTAAGAGTGACTGCAGGGCGATGCCGCCGGCACGGCCCGTGGACGCCGACGCGCATCCGGCGGCGAAACCGGCGGCCGCCAGGGCGACGAAGCGGCGGCGAGGCAGGGCGACTTCGGACGCCGTCACGTTTGGCCGGTGAGGGCGCACGTGAGCTGATCGAGATGATTCGCGTCGTGGCCGACCATCAGGGCCGTCCAGTCGGCAAACGTCATCCGGCCCAAGGTCGGACGGAGGTACCCTCTCAGCAACGAGGCCCAGCAGCTGAGCACCAGGGAAGATCGGTCTCCGCCCGAGGTCGAGTCGGGGCTGATCCCGCTGGACGGCACGCAGAGCCTCGCGGCCACCGCCGGACGATGGTCGCCACCAACAATGCCATCAGCAGAGTACCGCCGAGGTCCTGGGGGGCGACGGCGGACCGGAACCTGAGAGGGGGAACGGATCACTCGGGCGGCAGTGTTTCGACGCGCTCGACGGCCGTGAACGCCCTTCCACGGGCAGATACACTCCCACCAGCCCGCGATGCTCGATCACGATGTACGCCTCGTGCACTGGGCGGCACGACCTCGACGTCACGCGCGAAGCGAATCTCCGCCGGTTGAGCGGTTGCCGGCGCCGCGATCAGGGTTGCCGGTCGCCGCGGCAGATCGGCGGCACAGCCGGCGAGCGCGATGCCCGCAATGATCACACCCATCAGCGCGAAGTGCGTGGTACGACGCGCCCCCTGGCGCGAAGCGCGCCGCCCGGGGCCGTATCGGCTTCGGCTCGCCACCGGCCACCGGGACACGCCTGACTCCCCTCCCGCCACGACGGATAGCGCCTGGTTGCCCGCGCGCGTACGGCCGGAGCACACCAGAGCTGCCACCAACCTGTCAAGGCGGGTGACGCAGCGCCGCCAAGCGATGCTGCATCGCCGCCGGCGGGGCTGCCGCCTGACCGGAGGCCCTCGGGTATACTTGGCCGCGCGTGACCCGAGCGCGGGTCTGCACGGGTCGGCAGGGCGGCGTCGCGCTCATGGTCGGCGCCGAAATTCGATCACGTAGCCACTCGCCCGACGCGCACCAACCCAGGAGGCTGATCCGGTGAGACGCATGCGAACGATGACGCTGACCGCTGGCCGTCGCCACGGCTCTGGCCATGACCCTGGCCGCCGGCGGGAATTCCCGCGGGCCTGGGCCCAGGGCGCGGTGAACCTGGCCTTCGCCACGCTCGACACGGGGAGCGCCTGGTACGTGTATGGCGCCACCATGGCCGAACTGCTGCGCAAGACCTTGCCGGCCGGCTCCAACATCGACGTGAAGCCGCGCGCGGGCGGCGTGGGCAACCCGCGCCTGGTGGCCAAGAACGAGACACCCCTCGGCTTCAGCTTCACCGTCACCAACCGATGGGCCTACGACGGCAAGGAAGCGTACGACCAGAAGCTCGACAACCTCCGGGGTCTGGTCGGTGGGCTCGACACGTACTACCTGGTGGCGGTGACCAACCGCAAGCTGGGGATCAACTCCGTGAAGGACATCAAGGACAGGAAGATTCCCCTCAAGATGGTCACCCAGCCCGTGGGCTCGCTCGGCGAATTCGCGGGCCGCCAGCTCCTCCGCGCGTACGGCATCACCTATAACGACATCAAGGCGTGGGGCGGCTCCACCCAGCACGTGGGCTACAACATCATCGTCGACGCCTTCAAGGACGGCCGCGCCGACGTCCTCTTCGCGGTCATCACTCCGAAGCACCCATCGGTGAGCGAAATCGTCTCCGCGGTGGACGTGAAGTTCGTGGGGCTGGAGCCCGATATGATCACCGCGCTGGCCCCGCTCGGCTACGTCAGCGCGACCATGCCGCCCGACACCTTCAAGAGCCAGGCGGAGCCGGTCAAGACGGTCGGCTTCCCGACGGTGCTGATCACCAACAAGGATCTTCCCGAGCCGATCGCCTACACCGTCACCAAGACCATCATCGAGAACAAGGACGCCCTCGTGCGCGGCC
This sequence comes from uncultured Candidatus Rokubacteria bacterium, assembly GCA_963848005.1. Classification (GTDB taxonomy): domain Bacteria; phylum Methylomirabilota; class Methylomirabilia; order Rokubacteriales; family CSP1-6; genus CAVWFS01. The sequence continues at coordinate 83,370 of CAWKCA010000001.1, read as the reverse complement.
ACGCCGGCCTCGCCGAGTTCGATCCCAGGACGGCGTGGGAGCCGGTCAAGATGGGTCTGCCCCTCCATCCGGGCGCCGAGAAGGCGTACCGCGAGAAGGGGTGGATGAAATAGCCGCCGACTGGATTCTCCAGAACGGCCGCATCGTCACGCTCGATGCGCGCCGACCCGTGGCCGCGGCCCTCGCCGTCACCGCGGGGCGGATCACCGCAGTAGGCAGCCGGGCGGACGTTCGTGCGTGGAAGGGCCGGCGCACCCGCGTGATCGATCTCGCCGGCGCCACCGTCGTCCCCGGGCTCGTCGACGCGCACGCCCATCTCGACCGCGAGGGGCTCAAGCTCATCTATCCGTCGCTCGCTCGGTGTCGGTCCATTGCCGACATCCAGGGTGTGATCCGCCAGCTCGCCGGCAAGCGGCCGCAGGGCGAGTGGATCGTCACCATGCCCGTCGGCGCGCCGCCCTTCTATCTGGATCCACCCGCCGGGCTGGCCGAACACCGGTGGCCGACGCGGGCAGACCTGGACGCCGTGGCGCCGGATCATCCCGTGTACATCCGCGGCATCTGGGGCTACTGGAACCGGCCGCCGGTGTACTCGATCGCCAACAGCGCGGCCCTCGCACGGGCTGGCATCACGCGCGCCACCGTGCCGCCCAGGGGCATCGAGATCGTGAGGGATCCCGCGGGTGAGCCCACCGGCGTCTTCGTCGAGCACAACCTCATCCAGGTGATCGAGTTCACCCTGATGAAGGACGCGCCGCGCTTCACCCACGAGGGCCGTGTGCGCGCGCTGGGCGAGTCCCTGCGCCGCTACGCCTCCCGGGGCGTCACCGCCATCTATGAAGGACACGGCATCGCGCCCGAAGTGCTGCGCGTCTACCGCGAGACCCACGAGCGCGGGCGGCTGACCCTGCGCTGCTCCCTCGCCCTGAGCCCCACGTGGGACACCGCGGGCGAGGCGGAGCGCGCGATTCCCGAGCTGGCGGCGTGGGCCGGAGGCCGCGGCACCGGGGACGATCGCTTGCGCCTCGCCGGGATCTCTCTCCACTACGGCGGCGATGCCGACGTCGCCCGGATCCTCCACGCCGGCCAGCCGTACACCGCGTGGGCGGGCTTCGTGGAGAGCGCCAACAGCCCGGAGGACTACGCGCGGCAGGCGGAGGTGGCGGCGCGCCATGGCCTCCGCATCAACACGATCGTCACCCGCTGTCTGCCCGAGGTGCTGGACGTCTGGGAGACGATCGCGGCGCGACGGCCCATCCGCGACCTGCGCTGGGTGCTCGTGCACCTGCACGTCGCCACGCCGACGCAGCTCGCGCGCATCCGCAAGCTCGGCGCCGTGGCCACGACCAATCCGATCAGCTACCTCTGGCGATCCGGCGCGGCGGAGGTCTCCCGCCTGGCCGGAGACGTGGCGACGCTCATCCCGCACCGGAGCCTGGCGCGGCTCGGCATTCCCTTCGGCCTGGCCACGGACAACAAGCCCGCCAATCCCTGGCTGGCCTTCAACGCCGCTGTCGACCGGCGCGACATGGCCACCGGCGAGATCCTCGGCGCCGGCCAGCGGCTCTCGCGGCAGCAGGCCCTGCGCGCGCTGACGGTGGGCGGGGCGCGGGTGACCTTCGCCGAGCGCGAGCGCGGCATCCTGGCGCCGGGCTTCGCCGCCGACCTCGCGGTGCTCGATCTCGATCCGCTCACGGCGCCCCTCGACGAGGTGGCCGAGACGACGGCGCGCCTGACCATGGTGGGCGGCGAGGTCGTGCACGGCGATGCCTGACCTCCGTTCGCCGCGCGTCTGGCTGGGCATCGCGTGGTCGGTGTTCCAGCTCTACACGGCATGGGCGGGGCTCTTCGATCTGCTGATCCAGTTGCCGGTGCACGTGGCCTTCGCGGTGGCCCTCGGTTTTCTCAGCACGCCCATTCCGGAATCGGCGGCGCAGGCCGAGAAGCTGAAGGAGCGCAGGCCGCACCGCTGGATCGATGGCATCCTCGCGCTCGCCGCGCTCGGCTGCGCCGTCTACTACATCGTCCAGAATCCGCGGCTCACCACGCGGATGGCCATGGTCGACGATCCGGCCCGGAGCGACGTGGTGGTGGGCGTGCTCTTCACGTTGCTGTTGCTCGAGGCCACCCGCCGTCACACCGGCCCCGCGCTGGTCGTGCTGTCGCTGGCCTTCGTGGTGTACGCGTTCGTCGGGCCCTGGCTGCCCGGCTTCCTCTCCCACGGCGGCGAAAGCGTCCTCAAGCTGATCGACCAGCAGACGCTCACCACCGGCGGGATCTTCGGCATCCCGACTCTGGTGTCGGCGACGTTCATCTACCTGTTCGTGGTGTTCGGCGGGGCCATGTCGCACGGCGGCCTGCTGCGGTTCTTCACCGACGCATCCCTGGCCGTCGCGGGCGGGACGCGCGGCGGCGCCGGCAAGGTGGCCGTGATCTCCAGCGGCCTCTTCGGGACGGTCAACGGCAGCGCCATCGCCAATGCCGTGACCACGGGGGCCTTCACCATCCCTCTCATGATGAAGGCCGGCTATCGACCCCACTTCGCCGCCGGGGTGGAGGCCTGCGCGTCCATGGGCGGGCAGCTCATCCCGCCCGTCATGGGCGCGGCGGCGTTCATCATGGCGGAGACGCTCGGCATGTCGTACGGCGCGGTCGCCGTGGCTGCGGCCATCCCGGGGGTGCTGTACTTCGTGGCGGTCGGCGTCATGGTGCACTTCGAGGCATCGCGGCGCGGGCTGCCCGTGCTGTCGCGCGCCGAGCTGCCCCGGCTGGTGGAAGTGCTCCGGCGCGACTTTCACCTGCTGGCCGGCCCGGCCGTGCTCGTCTATTTCCTGGTGCAGGGGCGCTCGCCGCTCTTCGCCGGCTTCTGGGCTTTCGTCGTGGCCGTCGCCACCAGCCAGACCCGGCGCGACACCCGCATCAACCTCGCGCGCATGCTGCGGCTGCTCGCGGAGAGCGCCCAGAGCGCGCTCCCGGTGGCGCTGGCCTGCGCCACCGTCGGCATCGTGGTGGGGGTCGTCTCGGCCACCGGGCTCGGACTGAAGCTGGCGAGCGGCATCGTGGGGATCGCCCAGGGCAACATGCTCGCGACCTTGCTGCTCACCATGGTGGCCGCCCTCGTCCTCGGCACGGGGCTGCCGACGTCGGCGACCTACATCATCACCTCGATCATGGCGGCCCCGGCGCTCGTGGAGCTAGGGATGCCCAAGCTCGCCGCCCACATGTTCGTCTTCTACTTCGGCATCCTGGCCGACCTCACGCCGCCCACGGCCATCTCGACGTACGCGACGTCGTCGATCGCGGGCGCCGACGTGTGGAAGACGCAGTGGATGGGGATGATGCTGGCCCTGTCGGGATTCATCATTCCCTTCAGCTTCGCGTACGACCCGGCGTTGCTCCTCATCAACGCCTCGGTGCCTCACATCGTGCTGCGCACGGCGGCGGCCGCGCTCGGCATCGTCATGCTGGGCGCCGGGCTCATCGGGTATTTCAGGACGCCCACACGCCTCTGGGAGCGCGCTGCGCTGCTCGGAGGCGCGCTGCTGCTCATTTTCCCGGGCGTCTTCAGCGACACCATCGGCGCCGCCTGCTTCGTTGCGGTCTGGCTCGCCCAGGGCGTGTCGAGCCGCCGCACGGCGCCGGCGCCCGAGCTGTCCATCCGGCAGTAGATCCCCGGGTCCGCATGCGCGCATCCCCGCGCGGGAGCACCGCGCCCGCCCGTCGTTGCTCATGACTGAGGGCTACCCTCCGGTTCTTGACACCGACGGGGTGCCGGAATACGGTCGCGTCGCGACCGGCGACGCGCCGGTGGAGGTGAAGAGGAATCGATGAGCTTCATGGACATGCGGCAGTGGATGACCCTTCTCGAGAAGGAGGGCGAGCTGCGGCGCATCACCGCCGAGGTGGACTGGGACCGCGAGATCGGGGCCATCTCCCGGCGCGTCCTGGAGAAGAAAGGACCCGCCCTGCTCTTCGAGAGCATCAAGGGCTATCGGAGCGGCCGCTGTACCAAGGTGTTCGTGGGCGGCCTCGGAGCCCGCTCGCGCTTGGCCCTCGCCCTCCGTTTCCCTCGCGAGGTCTCCAACGGCGAGCTGGTCCAGCACGTGATGAAGAAGAACCGCGAGACGATCCCGCCCGTCGTGGTCCAGACGGGGCCGGTGAAGGACGTCATCGTCCGCGGCGAGGCCATCGATCAGGCGGAGTTCCCCGTCCCCCGGTGGCACTACCTCGAGGGCGGGCGTTACACCCACACCCTCTCGGGCATCGTCACCCGCGATCCCGAGACCCGCGTGATGAACGTCGGCATCTACCGCGGGATGATCGGCCGAAAGGACACCGCGCCGTTCCTGCTCATCAAGGGCGGCCAGCACTGGGGCGCCCATTTCGTGAAGTGGGCGGCGCGCAAGGAGCCCATGCCGGTGGCCTGCGTGATCGGCTGGGATCCCATCATGCCGTTCCTGGCGGGATCGCCGATTCCCGCCGGCGTGTGCGAGTGGGACGTGATGGGGGCCTACCGCGGCGAGCCGGCGGAGCTGGTGCGCTGCGAGACCGTGGATCTCGAGGTCCCGGCCACCGCGGAGATCGTCCTCGAGGGCTACATCAGCGACGACCCGGCGACGTACGAGATCGAGGGACCGTTCGGCGAATTCACCGGCTACGTCTCCGACATCCCCACGCCGCGGCCGACCATGAAGGTCACGTGCATCACCCATCGCCGCGATCCGATCTTCCGCGGCTGCCTGGAGGGCACGCTGCCCGGCTCCTACAGCGAGAACAGCGTGATGTCGTCCGTGCAGCGGGCGGGCATCGCCTGGAACATCCTCACCGGGGCCGGCATCCCCGGGGTCCTCGACGTGTACGTGCCGCCCATCACCAACGGCGTGAACATTCGGATCCAGATCAAGAAGCACTACCAGGGGCAGCCCAAGCAGATCGCGGCGGCGCTCTGGGGCAACAGTGCCGCTCAGTACCGCTACAAGCACGTGATCGTGGTGGAGGAGGACATCGACCCCGCCGACGACGAGCAGGTGGAGTGGGCGCTGGCCCACCGCGTGAACGCCGGCGAGGGGGGCGTGGTCATCTTCCCCGGCATCTTCGGCTCGCCCATCGATCCCAGCACCCCCATGGAGGATCGCGATGTGGCGCAGCTCGGCACCGGCCTCTGGAACCGAATGTTGATCGATGCCACGCGTTCCTGGAAGAACGCGCGCCGTCCGGAATGGGGCGGCGAGCGCTTTCCGCCCACCGTGCGTCCCGCCCCCGAGGACGAGGCCCGCGTGCGAGCGCGCTGGTCGGAGTACGGGCTCGGCGACCTGTGAAGATCACCGAGCTGCAGGCCATTCCGCTGGGCATCCCGCATCGGCCCATGACGCCGCCCTCGCCGTGGTCGGCCAGCCTGGCCAAGCAGATCCTGGTGCGGGTCGCCACGGATGACGGCCTCGTGGGGTGGGGTGAGTGCTTCGCCTACGGCGCGCCGCTCGCCGTGTGCAGCGTGGTCGAGGAAGCGCTGGCTCCCATCGTCGTCGGCCAGGACCCCACGCGGATCGAGCACCTCACGCGCGCAATGCACCAGGCCCTGATGATCTGGGGGCGCCGCGGTCTCGGTCTGTTCGCCATCAGCGGCGTGGAGCTCGCCCTGTGGGATCTCGCCGGCAAGGCCAGGGGCGTGCCGGTCTACGAGCTACTCGGTGGGCTCGTCCAGCCGAGCGTCCGCGCCTACGCCAGCCTGCTGCGCTATCCGAGCGCCTCCGACGTCGGGCGGGCCGCCTCCGCGATGACCGAGCAGGGCTACACGGCCATCAAGCTTCACCAGATCGACGTCGAGTCCGTCGGCGTGGCGCGCGCGGCGGTGGGCGACGGGGTCGAGCTGATGCTCGACACCAACTGCCCGTGGAGCGTGGAGGATGCCATCCGCATAGGACGTCAGCTCGAGCGCTACGAGCTGCGGTGGCTGGAAGAGCCGGTGTGGCCGCCCGAGGACTACGCGGGTCTCGCCCGTGTTCGCGCGGCGCTGCGCGTGTCGATCGCGAGTGGCGAGAACGAAGGGACAGCGCCGGGGTTCGCCGCGCTGCTCGCCGCGGGTGCCGCGGACATCGTGCAGCCGAGCATGACCAAGGTCGGCGGGATCGGGGAGATGAAGAAGATCGCCGCGCTGGCCGCGACGGCGGGCGTCACATTCGTCCCGCACTCGTTCTACTTTGGCCCCGGGCTGGCGGCCACGCTCCACGTCATTGCGTCCACCCCGGGCGTTCCGTACGTGGAGTTCCCGCCGGGCGAGCTGGAAGCGCCCCTGGTCGCCGAGCCGATCCGCTGCGCCCAGGGGCTCGTGCACGTCAGCGACCGCCCCGGACTGGGCGCCGACCCGGATCCCGGCGTCCTCGCGCGCTATCCCTACGGTCGGCACGCGGCGCGGCCGTTCATCCTCACGTAGGCCGCGCGCGCGTGCTCAGGGCACGCGGATCGTGAAACCGCCCTTCACGTAGGTGCCGTCGCGGTTGCCGTCGAGTCCGAACAGCGAGTAGGACTGCTCGCGCGCTCGCTGGAAGCCCATCTCGCCGAAGAGCTGGAACCGGTCGGTGAGGCTCCAGTTCAGCCCGGCGCCGATGTCCATCCGCTGGCTCGCCCGGCTCGCCTCGAGATCGCGCCGGGACAGAACGGACGACCCGTCCAGGATGCGCGAGGGGTCGGTGGCTCCGGCGCTGACGTACGGCGTGAGCGATCCCGCCGGGGGTCCGGGGTGCCCCAGCAGAGGAATCCGGACGCTCGACTCGAACGGATTGCCCGACAGCGACAGCTCGATCCCGAAGGGGTCCCTGAGGTCGCGGACCGCCGACTGCACCCAGGAGTCATCGCCAGCGCCCACCTGGGAGGCCGCCCCAAGCACCGCAAGCACGGCGACGGCAGCGAGGATTGGGCCGAATGAGCCGCGGACTGAACGGCGCTGGGTCACGGCTGTCAGTGTAGCAGCCGGGTCGAGTGTTACCCTTGACGTTGTATACATCATGTACGTAAATTAGCCCGCCATGGAGAACCGAGCAGCGGGGGCGAAGCTGCCGAGGACGTACCTGGCTGAGACGGTCTACCGGACTCTCCGGGAGGCCATCGTCCAGCGCGACTTCGACCCCGGCGAGGCCCTCACCGAGCACGACCTCTGCGAGCGCTTCGGGGTGAGCCGCACCCCCGTCCGCGAGGCCTTGGCCAAGCTCGAGCGGGACCGGCTCGTCCGCGTGGTGCCGAAGAAGGGCGCCTTCGTGCGCACCGTATCCCACGACGAGATCCGTGAGCTGTACGAGATCCGCGAGGCCCTCGAGGCCCTGGTGGTACGCCTGGCGGCCCCTCGGCTGGGGGAGACGGAACTGACCGATTTCGAGCAGCGATTCAGCGCGCTTCAGGCCCGCGGAGCGGCCGCGCTGCCCCTCGACGTGCGGGCCCTCGGCGACGAGTTTCACCAGTACCTCGGCAAGCAGGCAGGCAACGCCAAGCTGCTGGAGATGCTCGGGGCCATGCGCGAGCAGATCCAGTCCGTGTGGACCATGTCGATCATGGCGCCCCGCCGGGTGCAAGGGCTGCTCCGCGAGCATCTCGCTCTCATCCAGGCTCTCCGCAAGGGCGACGCGGCGCGCGCCGAGCGGCTGATGATCCAGCACGTCCGCCGCGTGCGCGAGGCGATCTTCAGGCTCGTGGATCATTGAGATGGAGGCCGACATTTGAGATGGGGGCCCCGACATGGCCCCCATACCCCCTGCGCTCGTCGCGCCCCGGCGGAGCCGTGGCGCTCCTCGATTCCACGTCACATTGCCCGACTATCGCCACAAGGAGGGAGTCGTCATGAGTGAGCCGAGTGCGTTTCGCAAGGAGTTGGAGGCCGCCGTCAACGCTCGCCACAGCCGTCTCAACCCGTTCACCGAGAAGTGGGTGAAGGGCGAGCTGAGCCGCGCCCAACTGGGCTCGTGGGCATCCCAGCACTACCAGTACGTGGGCCAGTTCCCGCGCTGGTGCGCGCGCGTGTACGCGGATTGCCCGTATCCCGACGCGCGCGACTTCCTGCTCGAGAACATCATCGAGGAGGAGTCGGGAACCAAGCACGTCGACCTGCTCATCCGCTTCGCGGAGGCGTGTGGAGTCAGCAGGGCCGAGGTGGAGAGGACGCGTCAGCTTCCGACCACGCGGGCGCTGACGGCGTGGTGCTACGAGATGTCGCACCAGCCGTTCTACGAGGCGGCGGCCGGTCTGCTCGTGGGGCTGGAGTCGCAGGTGCCCGGCATCTACCGCCGCAATCTGCCGCCCCTCAAGCCGCTCTATGGCTTCACCGATCACGAGGTCGAGTTCTTCGCCATCCACATCGAGGCCGACGAGGTCCACGGCGAGCGCGGCTACGAGATCGTCGAGCACGCGTGCACGACCCGCGCGATGCAGGAGCGCGCGGTGGACGCCGTCCGCCAGGCCACCGAGATGCGCTGGCAGTACATGACGGGTCTCCATCGGGCGTTCGTCCTGAAGGAGGATCTGTGAGCGGTGGTGTCCGCGTGGCCCGCCTGGAGGAATTGCCCGTAGGCGAGCCACACCTGGTCAAGGTCAATGGCACGCGCGTCGTGCTGGCGCGCGTGGGCGACACCGTGTACGCCTGCGAGGAGATGTGCGCGCACCAGGGAGGACCGCTGAGCGAGGGCAAGCTGAGCGGAACGCGGCTGGCGTGCCCCTGGCACGGCTGGCATTTCGACCTGCGCACTGGCACCTGCGTGATGCCGACTCGCGGCGACCCGGTGCGCACCTATCCCGTGCGCATCGAGGCGGGCGAGGTCTGGGTGGAGGTGGCCTGAATGGCGCTGACCTTGGCGCAGGCCGTCGCGTGCCTCGAGCGAGGCTGCGCGAAGGCTCGCGATCTGGGCTTCCAGGTGGCGGTGGCCGTCGTGGATGACGCGGGGCACCTCGTGGCCTGCCACCGGATGGACGGCGCTCTCTGGGTCACACCGGAGATCGCCCGCGCCAAGGCCAACGCCGCGGCGGCTTTCCAGGCCACCACCGCCGATCTCGAGGGACGTTTCGGCGGGGCGCGCCAGCTCTTTGCCTCGAACGTCGCCATGCTCGGCGACTACCAGTTCGTGTTCGGTCGCGGGGCGGTGCCGCTCCTGGAAGACGGTCGGATCGTTGGCGCGGTAGGGGTCAGCGGCGCCGTCCCCGCCGACAACGACCACGCCATCGCGGACGCGGCCGCCGGCCATCCGGAGATCCCCACGAGTCACTCAGTCAGCGGGGCCTCGACAGGGCCCCCCAAGCCCCCAATCGCTCGGGGCACCCCGGCGAAGCCGTGGCGCCCCTCGATGCCCCCCTGCGCTCGTCGCGCCCGGGGAACCCGGGGCACTCCTCGACACTCCGACACGCCCTTGTGGTCGTTCGTGAATCGGCCGCGGGCGGGTCGCCCGGCGCGGCGACTCGCGCTACGATGCGTCGTGAGATGCCGTCCTTCGTGCTGAGTCACGCCACGTCGCTCGACGATGTCCGCGAGGTCCGGGCGCTGTTCGAGGAGTACGCGGCCTCGCTGGGCTTCTCGCTCTGCTTTCGGGCTTCGACCGCGAGCTGGCGGAGCTACCCGGCGCCTACGTGCCACCGGCGGGGCGGCTCCTGCTGGCGCGCGTGGACGGCGAGGCAGCGGGCTGTGTGGGCCTTCGGCCCATCGGCGAGCGCGTCTGCGAGATGAAGCGCCTCTTCGTCCGTCCGGCGCATCACGGAACGGGCCTGGGCCGGCGCCTGGCCGCCGCCGTCATCGACGAGGCGCGCCGGGCCGGCTTCGCGACGATGAAGCTCGACACGCTCCCGTCAATGAAGGCGGCCATGGGCCTCTACGAGTCGCTGGGCTTCCGCGACACCGCGCCGTACACCCACAATCCCATCGAGGGCGCCCGGTTCATGGAACTGACCATCGCTCCGTGACCCCGACACCCTCGTCCGAAGGAGCGACTTCGTGGGACTGCTCCCCGCGCTGACCCGCGATCAGGTTTCGTCCGATCTCCACGCACTCTGGGACGACTGTGAGCGCACGCTCCCGGCCTTCCGCAACCTGTGGGCCAGCATGGCGAACTCGCCGATCGTCTTCCGGCACGTGTGGGGACAGCTCCTGGAGCTGAAGCGCCGCAGTCCGGTGGCCGCGCGGTACTACGAGATCGCCATCGTGGTCGTCTCCAACCTGAACCGCTGCGCGTACTGCGTGTCGCACCACACGCCGCTGGCCGAGGCCGCGGGGCTCCGGCCCAGCAGCTCGATGCGCTCGCGAACGTCACCCTGGGCGCCCTGCCCGAGGACCACGACTTTCCCACGCGGCCGGACTTCTCGCGCGAGGAGAGCCTCGTCATCGACCTCGCGCACTTCATCGTCTGGAGCGGCGTGTATGCCCACGTGGCACCAGTCCATCCGCGGGTGATCCACGCCCTGCGCCGCCGGCTCTTCGGCGCGCTCGCCGAACACTTCTCGCGCCAGCAGATCGAGGAGCTGACGTGGCGGACGACCCAGTGCGTGGCCTTCAACTGGCACAACGAATTTCTCGAGCTGGACCTCGAGCCGGAGATCAGGCCTGCGCAGGTGCCGTCACCGCCGGTCGCAGCACCAGCGACAGGGGGATCGTGACGAGGACGAGCAGGCCGATGACCACGAGCGTGGTCGGCACTCCCACGCTGTCGCTCATCACGCCGTAGAGCGACGGCGCCAGCGCCGAGGCGCCGATGCTCAAGGTGTAGTAGAGGCCGTACGCGCGCGAGCGGCGCTCGGGCGATACGAGATCGGCCACGGTGCCGTAGAGGACGGACGAGGTCCCGTTCAGGGCCACGCCGAGCACGGGCAGGACGGCCAGGGCCACGCCGAGCGGCGCGGCCACGACGGTGAGAATTCCGACCGCCGTCACCGCTTCCGTGAGCACCACGGCACGGATGACCCCGATCCGCTCGGCCAGGACGCCGCAGGCGAACTTTCCCACCGCGCCGCCGGCGAAGAGCAGGGCGAACGCGCCACCCACTCCGGCGACGGTCAGCCCCTTGGCGATCAGGAGGAAGGGCAGGAAGGTCAGGAACGGCGAGCGCGTGGCGTTGTCGATCATGCCGATGGCGGAGAGGGCCTGGAAGCCGCGCGCATCGCGGATGCCCCATCCGCCGCGTCCGGCACCATCCGTGGGGTGCGAGGGCTCGGGGTGCCCGATGGCGAGCCGGCGCAGCAGCACGGCGAGGACGAAGGCTCCGACGAGGCCGAGGACACCGAAGGCTCCCGCGGAGACGCGCCAGCCGATGAGCGTGGCGCCCAGCGCGACCACGGCGGGGAGCGCGACTTTGCCCAGGTCACCGGCGAAGTTATAGGTCCCCAGCGCGGTGCGGCGGGCGCCGGTCTCGTAGGCCCGTGAGACGATCGACGAGGAGAGGGGATGCTGGACACCCGAGCCCAGTCCCGCCCCGAGCAGGACCAGCCCGAGCGCCATGAATCCGCCGACCCATCCCGCGACCACGAAGCCCGCCGCGGTCACCGCGGTTCCCGCCGCGAGCACGACGCGCTCCCCGAAGCGCTCGGCGAGAAGGCCGGCGGGAATCTGGAAGAGCGCCATCCCCCCGCTGTAGAGGGTGCGCAGGAATCCCACCTCGGCAAACGAAAGGTGGAACTCGGCCGCCCACAGGGGCAGGAGGACGTAGACGATGTCGGCGAAGCCGTCGTGCAGGAAGTGGGTTCCGCACGCCACGGCGAGGACCGCCTGACGGGCTCGCGTCATCTGACGATGATGTCTCCAAGCTCACCGATGTTCAAGGACAATGCCAGCGGACTGATCGCCCATCTCAAGTTAATGTCGGAGGAACACGGGGCTCGAGGAGAGTGACCGGGAGCGACGTGTAGGTGAGGACCCCGGAGAGTTTATCCGCGCCGTGCGTCCGCTGGCCGCCTTCGCCCCAACCAGGCCGGCCGCCACCAGTTCCAGCGGCCCATCAGCCGCATCGTAGCCGGCACCAGCAGCGCGCGGACGATGGTCGCGTCGACCACGACGGCCAGCCGATCCCGACGCCGACGGCCTGGATGATCACCGACCGCGCCAGCCCGAAGCCGAAGAAGACGGCGGCCATGATGGCGGCCGCGCCGGTGATGAATCGCCCGGTGCGCTCCAGCCCGGCCGCCACCGCGCGGGCGTTGTCGCCGCTGCGCTCGTACTCCTCCCGCATCGGCTCAGCAGCAGCACCTCGTAGTCCATCGAGAGGCCGAAGACCAGGCAGAACATGATGAGCGGCGTGGCGGTCTGGATCGGCCCCGGCGTGAAGTCGAGCAACCCGGCAGATGCCCGTCCTGGAAGATCCACACGAGCGCGCCGAAGGAGGCGGTGATCGAGAGCAGGTTCATCACGACGGCCTTCAGCGGGAGCAGCACGGAGTCGAGAAGCAGGAACAGCACCAGGTAGGTGACGAGCACGACGAGGCCGACCGCGCGCGGGGCATGGTGGACCGCCAGGCCGATGAAGTCGAGGTCGAACGCGGTCTGGCCCGGTGACGAGCACCTCGCCGTCGAAGGGCGGATGCGCGTGCCGGATCTCCCGCACGAGGACGCGCGCCTCGTCGCTGGCGGCCGCAGGTCCGTGGTGACGACCAGCATGGCGACATGCGCCCCCACCGTGTGCCGGAGCGCGGCCTCGAGCTCGGGCGGCCGCTGCTCGCGGCGGCATCGCGGCGATCTGCTGGTACTGGCGCGAGGTCGAGCGAGGGATCGAGATCGACGAAGCTGTCCACGCGCAGCACGTGCGGGCGACTGGCCAGCCACCGGCTGAGCGCGAAGACCTGCGCGACGCGCTCGGGTCCAGCGGGGAGCCGCGGCCGGCGTCGAGCACGACGACGATGCGGTTGGTGTCTCCGCCCGCGAACTCGCGGCGGAGCAGCTCGTCGCCGCGGCGCGACTCCGCTCGCCGGCGGCAGGACGGTCGCGTCGCCGGAACCCACGCGCACGTGGAGAAATGGTAGCCCGAAGAGCAGCAGCAGCGCGACGACGGGCACGAACACCCGCCAGGGATGCGCCATCACCGCCCCGGCCAGGCGGTGCCAGAAGCCTCGCCCGGCGTCGGATCGCTCCGGGTGCAGGAATGGCACGCGTAGCCGCGTTCACGCGTGGACCCAGCACGGCCAGGAGGCGGGCAAGGTCGTGAGCCCGTAGACGACGGCGAGCCCGACCACGATCGTCCCCGCCCAGCCCATGGAGCCGAGGTTGCCGAGCCCCAGAAAGACCATGCCGAGAAGGCCGATCGCCACGGTGAGCCCGGAGAACAGGATGGCCCGGCCCGCGGTCGCCACGTGCGCGCGAGCGCCTCCGGCACCGGGTGATCGCGGATCTCCTCACGGAAGCGGCTCACGATGAACAGCGAGTAGTCGATGGCGACCCCAGGCCGATCATGCTCACGATGTTCGGTGCGTAGATCGAGACCGAGACCAAGCGGGCGAGCAAGAACATGCCCGCGATGGCGCCGGCCATGGCGAGCCCGCCCACCACGAGCGGCAGCAGGGCGGCCACCACCGAGCCGAAGACGAGCAGGAGCAGCACCGCCACCAGGGGCAGGATTAGAGCTCCACCCGTCCCAGGTCCTGTCGCGCCACCTCGGTGAAGTCGTGGTTGAGCGCGATGTTCCCCGCGGCCAGGACCTCCAGCGTTTGCGACCGACCAGCCCGCGCAGGGCAGGGTAGAGACCCGGGGGAAGCCCGGAGAACTCGAGGGAAGCGAATCCCGTGGCACGTCCGCGCAGCTCGACGACCGCCAGCATCCGCCGCCCATCGCGGGACACGGCTCCGTCCCGGCCCTCGATCGACCGTCGTAGGCCGTGCGGACGCCAGCCACCCGCGGGTCGCGGCCAGCGGCGCGAGGGCACGCTGGACCTCGCTCCGGAACTCCGGGTCGGTGGCGGAGAGCGTCGGGCTGCTGAAGATCAGGCTGAACGAAGGCGGCTGGGCCGGCAGCTCCCTCCCGATCAGCCGGAGCGCGCGGCCTGATTCCGTCTCGGTGGGGACGTCGGGAGGATCGAGCCGTCCTCCCGTGTGGATCACCCAGGCGGCGGCGACCAGCGAGAGCGTCGGAGAGGGTCAGCACCGGCGGCGCGTGCGATGAACGAGCCGGCCCCAGCGCGCGAGCACGGGCTCGTTCCGCCCGCTCCCGATACTCACGGCCGGACTCTAGCAAACGGGCGCACGGAGAGCCGACCTATCGTCGAAGGCCGCACGGCGCCCGAACGGGGAGGACTCCATGTCGACCCGGGGCGAAGCTCAGGCGCGGCGGGGATGGGCCCCACGCCACTCGAGTAGAATGCGAATGCGGCATCTGGGCGTGATCCCGTCCATGGCTCGCTCGGCTGCCTCGGGAGGACGGGATGATCAGCATCACGCGGGTGTACACGCGCACTGGAGACCTCGGCGAGACGGCGCTGGTCGGGGGCAAGCGCGTACCAAAAGATTCCCCTCGCATCGTCGCCTACGGCACCATCGACGAGTTGAACGCTGTGGTGGGCCTCGCGCGGACCTTCAACGCGGAGCGCCCCGACCAGGGCGCCGACGCGCGCTGGCTCGACGAGACCTTGCGCCGCATCCAGAACGAGCTGTTCGATCTGGGCAGCGAGCTGGCCACGCCGCCCGACGCCCACTACGAGGGCATGTTCCGGATGAGCGAGGTGGAGGTGACCGCGCTGGAGCGGCTCATGGACGAGTGCCAGAAGGACCTCGAGCCGTTGAAATCGTTCGTGCTGCCGGGGGGCGGACGCGTCAACGCCTTCCTTCACCAGGCGCGTACCGTGTGCCGCCGCGCCGAGCGCGAGGTCCTCGCCCTCTCGCGTGCGGAGCCCATCGGCGAGTGGCCCCTGCGCTACGTCAACCGCCTGAGCGACGTCTTCTTCGTGCTCAGCCGCTGGGTGGCCAAGCATCTGGGGGAGCAGGAGTACCTGTGGGAGCGTGGGCTCCGCGCCCACGAGCAGAGACGCGCGCGGAAGGGTACGCGAAAGTCGGATTCATGAGGCGCCAGGTCCTCGCCGCAGGGCCTGTGCGCAATCAGGGACCCGGCGAGCGCCGGGGGGCGCGGTCCACCCGGGCGAGGAAGTCGAGGACGGCGCGGTTCCAGGGCTCGGGCTGATCGCGGTTGGCGAAGTGACTGGCCGGCGACAGCACGACCAGGCGCGAGCCCTTGATCTTCCGGTGCATGACCTTCATGGGGCCGAGCGAGGGATCGCGGTCGCCGCCCACCAGGAGCACGGGCACGCGGATCTTCGGCAGCTCGTCGGTGATGTGGTCCATGGCCAGGAGCGCCCGCAGCGCGTTGGCGTAGCCGATGGGCGTGAGCCGCCGGTAGTAGGCGTAGAACTCCTCGCGGGCTCCGGGATCCAGCTCCAGCCGAGCGGCCACGTTGGGATTTTCCGCCATGGCGAAGTCGGCCATGGCGTCCATGCCTTTCGTCAAGGTGATCTCGATGCTGCGCGCCCGCATGAGCAGCGATTCCACCGGCAGCGGGAGCCCCGCGGCCGACGAGGAGTTGGTGACGATCAGCGAGCGCACGCGGCGCCGGAAAGCGCAGGGTGAAGCGGGTGGCGATGCCGCCGCCCAGTGAGAGGCCGCCCACGTGAGCCTTGCGCAGGCGCAGATGATCGAGGAGGGCCTTGAGGTCGAGGGCCCAGCGGTGGAACGAGTACTTCGCGGGATCTTCGGGGCTGTCGGAGCGCGCGTGGCCCCGAGGCTCCCAGAGAATCAGGCGATGCCGCGCCGCCAGCGCCGGGACGTTCACGTCCCACAGGTCGGCGTTGCCCCCGATCCCGTAGGCGAGCACGAGGGGAGTGCCTGCGCCGTGCTCCTCGTAGTAGATCTTCACCCGATCATCGGTCCTGACGTACGGCATCTCCCACCTCCAGGCGCGCGCTGACCGCGGCCCTTATCTTCGACAACCACCGTCGCTGCCGCAAGGGTGTCGTCCCACCGAGTGACCGCGCGCGGACCGATCGTTGACAACCGCCGCAGAGCGCCCGTAGGGTTTGCAACGGATCGATCACTCCTCGGGCGCAAGCCCGCGTGAAGGAGACGTCTCGCGGATGGCGACGAGCAAAGGCTGGATTGGACGACGGATGAAGCGGGTGGAGGATCCCCATCTGCTCACCGGGCGCGGCCAGTATCTCGACGACCACGCCTTCCCCGGCGCTCGCCACGCGGCCATCGTCCGCTCGCCCCACGCCCACGCGCGCCTCCTCGGCTACGACGTGTCGGCCGCTCTCGCCATGCCCGGCGTCGTCGGGGTGATCACCGGGGCCGACGTCGCCGAGCGCACCAAGCCCTTCGGCGTGGGCGTCACCGCGCCCGTCCGCTACTACTGCGCGGCCACCGACAAGGTCCGCTTCGTGGGAGAACCGGTGGCACTGGTGGTGGGGCGCGATCGTTACAGCGCCGAGGACGCCGCCGAGCGCGTGGTCGTCCACTACGAGCCGCTTCCCGCCGTGGTCGATCCCGAGAGGGCGCTGGAGCCCAGCGCCCCCATCCTTCACGAGGCGGTCGGCACCAACCTGGCCAACAGCCGGCGGCTCGTCTACGGCGATCCGGACCAGGCGTTCCGCGACGCGGAGGTCGTGGTCCGCGAGCGCTTCCGGTTCCCCAAGTACGCGTCCACGCCCATCGAGACCTACGCCATCGTCGCGCGCTGGGATCCCTTCGAGCAGATCCTCACCGTCTGGTCCAACTTCATGGGGCCGTTCATCATGCATCCGCTGGTGGCGCGGGTGCTGCAGCTTCCAGAGAACCGGCTGCGTTTCATCGTGCCTCCCGACATCGGCGGCAGCTACGGCATCAAGTCGAGCATCTATCCGTACATCGCCCTGGTCGGAGCTCGCCGCCATGAAGACCGGCGTCACCGTGAAGTGGATCGAGGACCGGCGCGAGCACCTGCTGGCCTCCTCGAGCGGAACGGACCGCGTCGCCTACCGGGAAGTGGCCGCGCGGCGCGACGGCACCGTGCTGGGCATGCGCTATCGCTGGTTCGACAACGTGGGCGGCTACATCAGGAGCCCCGAACCCGGCTGCTCCTACCGCCCGCTCGGCAACTACGTCGGCCCCTACCGCTTCCAGGATCTGGAAGTCGAGGCGGCCACGGTGATGACCAACAAGAGCCTCACCGGGCCCAACCGCGGCTACGCCTGCGGCCACCTCTACTTCGAGACCGAGCGGATGATGGACCTCCTCGCCGAGAAGCTGGGCCTGGATCCGGTGGAGGTACGGCGGCGCAATCTCATCCCGCGAGAGTGGTTTCCGTATCGAACGCCCACCGGGGGCCTCTACGACAGCGGCGACTTCGAGGCGGCGCTCGACCGGGCCCTGGAGATCGCGAAGTACGACGAGCTGAAGGTCTGCGCGAGCGGGCGCGCGCCGAGGGCGCTGCGTCGGCATCGGCATCGCGCTCGCGGTGGATCCGTCCGTGTCGAACATGGGCTACGTGGCCACCGCCCTCGATCCCCAGTTCCGCGCCAAGCCCGAGTACCTGCCGAAGTCGGGCGCGGTGGAAGCGTGCTCGGTCAAGATCGATCCTCTGGGCCGGCTCACCGCGGTGCTCGGCACCACGCCCCAGGGGCAGGGCCACCAGACCGTCGTCGCGCAGATCCTCGCCGACGAGCTGGGCCTCGACCCCGCCGACATCACCGTGGTCGACGAGATGGACACCTTCACCCGCGTGTGGAGCATCTCGTCCGGCACCTACTCGAGTCGCTTCGGCTCGGTGGGGACGAGCGCCGTCGCCCTGGCTGGCCGCAAGCTGAAGGCGAAGCTCGTGGAGTACGCGGCGCACCTGATGGAGATGCCCGCCGATCAGCTCGAGCTGCGCGAGGGCGCGGTGCGCCTCCGGACGGGCCCGGGGCCGTACTACACCATCAAAGATCTCGCCGGGCGCGCCCACTGGAACACCGAGTCGCTCCCCGAGGGCATGGAGCCTGGACTCGCCGCCACCGCCCTCTTTGGCTTCACGGAGGCCAAGTCAGTCACCCCGGACGACAAGGTCAACTCGTCGAACACGTACGGGTTCATCGCCGAGGTCATGGCCGTCGAGGTCGATCCCGAGACGGCGCAGATCGCCATCCTCAAGTACGTGACGGTCCACGATGCGGGCACGATCATCAACCCGATGATCGCCGAGGGGCAGATCTACGGCGGCGCCCTGCACGGCCTCGGCGGCGCCCTCTACGAGGAGCTGGCGTACGACGAGCACGGCCAGTGCCTGACCGCGAGCTTCATGGACTACGTGGTCCCCTCGGCGGGGGAGGCGCCGACGATCGAGATCGACCACGTCGTCTCCCCGTCGCCCCTCACCCCGCTGGGCTCGAAGGGGCTCGGCGAGTCCAGCTCCATGACCGTCCCCGCCGTCATCGCCAACGCGGTGAGCGACGCGCTGAAGCCGCTGGGCGTGAGCATCACCGAGCTGCCCATGACCCCGGCGCGCCTGTGGGCGCAGATCCGCGCGGCGCGCGGCCCTCGCTGAGCCCCTCGCCGGCGGGTGATCGCGCCACCCCAGGCGCCGGGCCGCGGCACCGCCGGCCTCGGCGCCGCGACCCTCCTGAGGCGCCGACGCACCGATGCGGCGCCGGTCGTGGTCGCGGCCGGGGCCCTCATTGTGCTGATGGTGCTCGAGGTCACCGTCTTCACTCCACGAGCCAACCGCGCGCATCCCACGCGGGAGGTGGCCGCGCGCTTCGCCGCCGCATTGCCCCCGGGCGCCGAGGTGCTGTATTTCGACCGGAGGTTCAGCACCGGCCTCGTGTTCTATCTGCGCGAGCGCCCGGTGGCGGTGCTCGGCATGAGCGCCCTGCGCGAGCTGGCGCCCCGCCCTCGCGTGTACCTCCTCGTCACGTTCGAGGAGATGCTCTTCATCAACGGAGGGGTGTGCCTGCCCACGCGTCCGGTCCGCGAAGAGCGCGTGTTCGGCGACCGATACGTGCTCGTCGACTTCGAGGGGGACCCGGCAGACTGGTGCCTCTGGCCGCCCGGGACCTGATCGTCCGGGGGAGGCGCGGCTATCGCGCGATGACGCTCGAGCGCCATCGTCGCGGTCTCGCGAGACGTTGCTATGCTGGTCGCGCCGTGCCGTGGGCGCGCACAGCGTGCCGCTGACCACCGTGAGCGCATCGAGGGAGTGACATGAAGAACAGCAGCCAGCGCATCGTCACCAGTCACGCCGGGAGCCTGCCCCGGCCGGACGATCTGATCGATCTCAACCGGGCGCGCCAGGCGGGTGAGACGCAGGACGAAGGGGGCTACCAGGAGCGGCTCCGCTCGGCGGTCCAGGAGGTCGTCCGGCGCCAGCACGACGCGGGCATCGACGTCCCGGGCGACGGCGAGTACGGCAAGGCCATGGGCCAGCGCGTGAACTACGGCGCCTGGTGGAGCTACTCCTTCCAGCGCCTGGGAGGCCTGGCGCTGGGCACCGAGATCTACAAGGTGCCGCCCCGGCGGTCCGAGCCCGGCGAGGTCCGGCTGACCAGCTTCTCCGACCGCCGCGACCGCCAGATCTTCGCCGCGGCCTACGCCGACCCCGATGCGGGCGTCTCGACCATGCCGCGCAGCGCTCAGAGCGCCGGCATGCGCCTCCCGGTGTGCGTGGGCCCGCTGACGTATACGGGCCACGACGCGATCAAGGCCGACATCGAGCACTTCATGGCTGCGCTCCGCGCGGCCGGCGTCGACGAGGGCTTCATGACGTCGATCGCGCCCGGCAGCGCCTCCCGCATCGGCAACGAGTACTACAAGACCGACGAGGAGTTCATCTACGCCTGCGCCGACGCCATGCGCGAGGAGTACAAGGCCATCGTCGACGCCGGGCTCGTGCTCCAGCTCGACGACCCGGCCATCGCCGAGAACTGGGACATGATCAATCCGGCGCCCTCCGTGGAGGGTACCGGAAGTTCTCGATGATCCGGGTCGAGGCGCTGAACCACGCCGTGCGAGGACTCCCGCGTGACCGGATCCGGTTCCACCTCTGCTGGGGGAGCTGGCATGGCCCTCACGTCACCGACATTCCCATGCGGGACATCGTGGACGTGATGCTGGCGGTGGATTGCCAGGCCTACTCCTTCGAGGCCGGCAACGTCCGCCACGAGCACGAATGGAAGGTGTGGCAGGACGTGAAGCTGCCCGAGGGCAAGCTGCTGATCCCCGGCGTGGTGAGCCACGCCACGAACGTGGTGGAGCATCCCGAGCTGGTGGCCGACCGCATCGTGCGCTTCGCCAGGCTGGTGGGGCGGGAGAACGTGATCGCCGGCACCGACTGTGGACTGGGAGGGCGGGTCCACCCGCAGATCGCGTGGGCAAAGCTGGAGTCGCTCGCGCACGGCGCCGCGCTCGCGACGAAGCAGTTGTGGGGCTGACCCGGGACGTCAGAGGCGCTGCCGCGCGGCCCGCGGACTCGAACACTAGCGCGGCGAGAAGGAGGGCACGATGACCGACCAGCCGGTGCCGTCCAAGGCCGAGCTGCTGGAGGCGTTGCGCGCCAGCAGGGACCAGGTGCTGAACACGCTCCGCGGGTTGCCGCCGGAACGGCTGGAGGCAGGGCGCTACGAGAACGGCTGGAACGGCCGCGAGATCCTCGCTCATCTCGCGTCGATCGAATGGACCTACCCCCGCCTCATCGACATCGCCCGCGAAGCGCCCACGACGGATGCGGCCCCGGCGCCGACCAACGACGGGCTGCCCACGCGCACCATGCGAGGCGGCAATGACGCCTACAACGAGCGACAGGTGGCGAAGCGCGCGCATCTCCCCGCCGCCGAGCTGCTCGTGGAGTTCGAGCGGAACCGCGCCGCCACCATCCGCGCGGTCGAGGCGGCGGATGAGGCGCTGCTCGCGCGTCGCATACGGTCGGCCGGGGGGATCACCGGCCCCCTGGCGGCGGTGTTCTACCAGGTCGCCGTCGCACACGTGCTCGGGCACGCGCGCGATATCGTCGGGCCGAGCGGCGCGGACTCGGCCCCGCCGCGTGCATCGCGGTAAGCGAGGGGGTTCGGCCTCGCGAGGCCCCGCGAAGGAGAACGAGTGTGGTCAGGATGCTCATGCTCATGGCCGGCTTGCTGGCTCTGGCCCTGCTGATCCCCGTCGTCCTGGTCGGGCCGCTGGCGGCGCCGAGCCCGGTCCAGCCACCACGAGGATCGGGAGGGGAGCGGGGGACGTCCCCGTCGCGCGGAGATGCGCAGTCCGGACGCCACGGGACGCCAAAGGGCTGGAAGTTCTCGTGGCCGAAGGGTGGGGACCCGGCCCGGGGCCGGGAGATCTTCACCAAGCTCGAGTGCTATAGCTGCCACGAGGTCAGGGGCGAGAGCTTCCCGGCGCCCACCGACAGGACCAGGGTGGGCCCCGAGCTGTCGGCGATGGGTCCCCTGCACGACGAGGCCTACTTCGCCGAATCGATCATCAATCCGGGCGCGGTGATCGAGAAAGGCAAGGGCTACGCCGGCCCCGATGGATCATCGAAGATGCCCTCCTTCAACGAGTCGATCACCGTCCAGGACGTCACCGATCTGGTCGCGTACCTTCGCCGGCTCAAGCCACCAGGGAAGCCGTCCACCGGGACTGGTGACGCCGCCGGCGAGCACAAGAAACACTGACCCGAGACCTCCTGGTGCATCACCACGGGTCCCAACCCCCGAGCGCTCCGGTGCGCGCACACCTGTCCGATGCATCCGGAGATTCGCCAGCCGGGACCCGGCTCGTGCCCGAAGTGCGGCATGGCGCTCGAGCCGCTGTCGTCACCGCCCGCGCTGACCCGCGAGGAGTGGACGTGTCCCATGCATCCCCAGATCGTGCGATCCGAGCCGGGCACGTGCCCGATCTGCGGGATGGCCCTGGAGCGGCGCACTGGTGGCCGTGGACGAGGGGCCCGATCCAGAGCTGGTCGACATGACGCGGCGATTTCTGGATCAGCCTCGCGTTGACGATCCCGTTGCTCGTCTTCGCCATGGGCGACATGGTGCCCGGCGAGCCGCTGCGCCATCTCGTTCCCGCGCGCCCCCTCGCCTGGGGGCAGCTCGTGCTCGCCACGCCTGTCGTCCTGTGGGGCGGCTGGCCCTTCCTCGTCCGCGGCTGGCTCTCCATCGCCAACCGCAGCCTGAACATGTTCACCTTGATCGCGCTCGGCACCGGGCTCGCCTACACCTATAGCGTGCTGGCGGTGGTCGTCCCCGGCATCTTCCCGGCCTCCTTTCGCTCGCATGGCGGACAGGTCGGCGTCTATTTCGAGGCGGCGGCGGTGATCACCGTGCTGGTGCTGCTCGGCCAGGTGCTGGAGCTGCGCGCGCGAAGCCAGACGAGCGGGGCCATCAAGGCGCTCCTCGGTCTGGCGCCCAAGACCGCGCGCCGCCTCCGCGCGGACGGCTCGGAGGAGGACGTTCCGCTGGAGCACGTTCAGCCTCGTGATCGCCTCCGCGTTCGCCCCGGAGAGAAAATTCCGGTCGACGGTCGAGTACTGGAGGGGGCCAGCGCGGTCGACGAGTCGATGGTGACAGGAGAGCCCATTCCCGTCGAGAAGGGGCCGGGCAGCCGGGTGACCGGCGGCACCGTCAACGGTACGGGAACGCTCGTGATGGAGGCGGAGCGCGTCGGCCGCGACACCCTGCTCGCCCAGATCGTCCAGATGGTGAGCGAGGCCCAGCGCAGCCGCGCCCCCATCCAGCGGCTGGCTGACGTCGTCGCCTCGTACTTCGTCCCCGCGGTGATTGCCGTCGCCGTGCTGACGGCCATCGTGTGGGGACTCATCGGTCCCGAGCCGCGGATGGCCTATGCCCTGGTGAATGCCGTGGCCGTGCTGATCATCGCCTGTCCCTGCGCGCTCGGTCTCGCCACGCCCATGTCCATCATGGTGGCCACCGGCCGCGGGGCGAGCGCGGGCGTCCTCATCAAGAACGCCGAGGCTCTGGAAACGCTCGAGAAGGTCGATACGCTCGTGGTGGACAAGACGGGAACCCTGACCGAGGGCAAGCCGACGCTCACATCGGTGACGGTGACGGACGGGTGGCCCGAGGCGGAGGTGCTGCGCCTCGCGGCGAGTCTCGAGCGGGGCAGCGAGCATCCGCTCGCCGCCGCCATCGTGGCCGGGGCCGAGCGGCGCGGCCTCACCTTTTCCCCGGTCGAGGAATTTCGTTCGGTCACCGGCAAGGGCGTGACGGGACGTGTGGACGGGCGGCGTGTCGCCCTGGGCAACCTGCGTCTGCTTGAAGACCTCGCGATTCCGCTCGACGGATTCCACGAACGGGCGGAAACGCTGCGACGCGATGGGCAGACGGTCATGTTCGTGACCGTCGACGGTCGGATCGCCGGCCTGGTGGGCGTGGCCGATCCCGTCAAGGCCTCCACGCCGGAGGCGCTGAGCCTCCTGCGCGCGGCCGGCGTGCACGTGGTGATGCTGACCGGCGACAGCCGGGTCACCGCGCTGGCCATCGCCCGCACGCTCGGCATCGCCGACGTGGAGGCCGAGGTGCTGCCCGACCAGAAGAGCGCGGTGATCAAGCGGCTGCAGGCGCAGGGGCGGGTGGTGGCCATGGCGGGCGACGGGGTGAACGACGCGCCGGCCCTTGCCCAAGCGAACGTGGGGATCGCCATGGGGACGGGGACCGACGTGGCCATGCAGAGCGCGGGCATCACGCTCGTCAAGGGCGATCTGCGGGGGATCGTACGGGCCCGCCGTCTCAGCCAGGCCACTATGCGGAACATCCGCGAGAATCTCTTCTTCGCCTTCGTCTACAACGCCCTGGGGATCCCGATCGCGGCGGGGGTGCTCTATCCGGTGTTCGACCTGCTGCTGAACCCGATGATCGCCAGCGCGGCCATGAGCCTCAGCTCGGTGTCGGTCATCGCCAACGCGTTGCGGCTGCGGCGCGTCGCGCTCTGAGTACATGGGGGACTCCGGGCGCCCCCAAGCCCCCCGGGTCGCTCGGGACGCCCCGGCGCAGCCGTGGCGCCCCTCGACAATGCGATTCGTGCACGGACTCTGACCCGGGACTCTCGCTTTTCCTATCCGCCGGACTTCGCCGCGGGGCCCGAGAAGCCCGACATGCGCGCCAGGTCTTCCAGGCTCAGGACGCCCTCGCGGCGCTGGCCGCCGACGATCCACGTCGGATAGGCGCGGACACCCGCGGCGTTGCACAAGTCGGGGCGGGCTCCGACGCTTTGGGATCGCACTCGACGTAGGGCACCTCGTGGGCCGCCGACCCGAACCGGGCCTTCTGCTCCTGGCAATGTGCGCACCAGTAGGCGCCATACATGATGGCGTTGTTCCGGGCCAGGTGGCGCGCGAGCTCCCCCTGATACGTCGCGGCTCCCCCTGGATAGGACGCGAAGATCGCCGCGCCGCCGACGACAGCGACGACGGCGGCCACGCCCCCGAGAGGCAGCACGCGAGACCAGCGCAGAGGGGACCTCCGGCTCGTGGCGGCCGGACGCCTCCACACCAGCACCGCCACGAGCGCCAGGGCGATGGCCGCGGACGCCAGGCAGTAGGGGCACGCGGCGCGGATCATGAACAGCGAGATCGCCGTCAGGTACAGCGAGAAGGCCGCGCCGGCGGCCGAGAGCAGGAACGTCCAGAGCCAGCGCTGAGCGGTGAGGCCCAGCGCGGCGAGCACGCCCACCGCGACGTAGAAGCCGGTGCCCCACAGCGCGGTGGGCACGCCGAGAATGGTGGCGTAGCGGCTCGCCTGTACGATGTCGCAGCCGCCGCCGGCCTCGCACAGCAGCGCGTTGCCCCCGCGGACCTTCAGCCAGCCCAGATAGCCGCTGACGATCACGCCGGCCGCGGCCAGGAGCACGACCAGCCATTCCCTGCGCGCGGGCGGCTCGACGATGGGTGCGCTGCGCTGCTGGCGTGACGTTCGGCTCGGTGAGGGCTTCGCCATGGCTCAGAGTCCCGTGTGGAGAGCCTACCCGGCCTCGCCCGCCGCTTCAACGCCCAGGACGGCGGTCATTTCTTGGACGACAGGGTTGCGAAGACCCGACCGGCCCTGAGAGACTTCAGTCGTGAGTGAGGCTGGGCTCGGACTCGCCGACGAATTCCGGAAGCGCCTGGAGGACGCGAGGGAGCAGCTCGTGCGCACCGTGGCCGTCACCGGCGAGGAGCTGGCCTCGCTCGAAGACCAGCCGGGTGATCCTCTCGAGGACGTACCCGTGCTGGACGTGGCCGACACGCTCTCACGCCTGGAAGGGCGCGAGCGACGCCAGCTCGACGAGGTGAACGCCGCGCTGGGCCGGCTCGAGTCCGGGACCTACGGCGTGTGCGAGCAATGCTCGCGTCCGATCCCGCTGGCCCGCCTCCGCGCCATGCCGAGCGCACGGTACTGCGTCGAGTGCCAGGCCATCGAGGAACGCCGCCGGACCGAGAGTTCAACCTGAGAGGAGCCTTCATACCCCGATGCCACCGTCGAAGAAAACCTCACCGAAAGCCGCTTCGAGCAAGGCGCGTTCTCCCAAGGCTGGCTCACCGCCGGCGGAGGTGACGAGCTCGCCCCAGGTTCGCCGCCGCCAGAAGACCGCCCACGCCCAGCTCTCCAAGGGCACGACGGTCTTCCAGACCGACCACGGGCCGCGCGCCGCGTGGCCGGCCAGCATCTCCAAGCGCAAGAAGCGCTGACCCATGGCTGAGTCGCGACTGGAGCGGCGGGATCGTCCGCTATCCGGATCCCGCCGTGGAGGTTCTCGATCCGCGCTTTCTGAAGTATCGGGTCCAGCACGCGGCGGTCGAGCGCATCGCCACGGGCTGCCGCTGGGCGGAGGGGCCGGTGTGGTTCGGCGACGGCCGCTATCTGCTCTGGAGCGACATCCCCAACGACCGGATCATGCGCTGGACGGAGGAGTCCGGGCAGGTCAGCGTCTTCCGCGCGCCGTCGAACAACGCCAACGGCAACACGCGCGACCGCCAGGGCCGCCTCGTCACCTGCGAGCACGACGCGCGTCGAGTGACCCGCACCGAGCACGACGGGGCCGTCACCGTCTTGATAGACCGCCACGGGGGCAAGCGGCTCAACGCGCCCAACGACGTGGTGGTGATGGCGGACGGCTCGGTGTGGTTCACCGACCCGGGGTACGGCATCTTGATGAACTACGAGGGCCACCGGGCAGAGTTCGAGCTGCCGGCCAACGTGTATCGCGTCGACGGCCGCACGGGGGAAGCCACCGTCGTCATCGCCGACCTGGTGCGGCCCAACGGTCTCTGCTTCTCGCCGGACGAGACGCGCCTCTATCTCGTGGACACGGGCGCCACGCCTCGGCCCATCTACGTCTACGACGTCGTGGACGGGGGCACGCGGGTCGCGAACCGGCGGCTCTTCGTCGACATGAGCCCGGGCACCTCGGACGGAATCCGCTGCGATGCCGATGGCAACGTGTGGGCGGCGGCGGGCGGGGGCGGCGACGGGTTCGACGGCGTCCACATCCTCGCGCCCGACGGAACGCGCATCGGGCGCATCCTGCTGCCGGAGAAGTGCGCCAACCTGTGCTTCGGCGGGGTGAAGCGCAACCGCCTCTTCATGGCGGCCAGCCAGTCCATCTACGCGCTCTACGTCGAGGCCCAGGGCGCGACCCTGAGCTGACGCGCGGCGCTCGGTCACCCGGCGCGCAGCTTCTCCAGGCCTGCCCAGTCCAGCTCGACACCGCGGCCTCCGTAGTGGGCGTGCCACCACATGCGCTTCCAGAGGTCTTCGACGCGGTCGGCCTCGGCGCCGATCACCAGCGGCCGCAGGTCTCGCTCGATGAGGGCGTGGACCGCGCGACCACCCGTCCCCACGGTGTACGTGTAGCCCAGGCCCTCGGCCCCGTCGGCGGCCCGCAGCCGCACGGTGATCAGCTCGAAGTGCGTGATGGTGCCGTGCGTGCTGTCGGACAGGGCCGTCGGGAGGGGGAATGCGATAGTGGCCGGCGACGAGCGAATCCACGACCATGGGCGTCACTGTCCTCTCGCGTGGAAAGCGCCGCTCTGGCCGATGCCCTGGAGAATCATCTCGGCGGCCAGCGCGGCCAGGAGGATGCCGGCGACGCGGCTCATGACGCCGAGGGCCGTGATGCCGATCACGCGCTCGAGCCAGTGGGTGAGCAGCAGCAGGGCGAGGGTCAGGGCAAGCACGAGGAGCAGCATGGTGAGTACCACCGCCTGGGCGAGCACGCTGTCGGGGTGCGCGCTGATCAACACCAGAACCGCCGTGATCGTCGCGGGACCCGCGATCACCGGCATGGCCATAGGGAACACCGCGATGTCCGCGGCCTCCGCGGGCACGCCTGGCGTGTGGTGATCCGTCCCGGCGCCCGGCGTCGTCGGTCCGGAGATGATGCTGATCGACGCCAGCAGGAGCAGGATGCCTCCTCCGACGCGGAGCGCGGGCAGGCTGATGCCAAAGAGCCGCAGAACCTCGTCACCGCCAAGGCCGAAGATCAGCAGCACGGACGTGGCCACGGTGATGGTCTTCAGCGCAGCGCGCTTTCGCTCCGGATTCGGCCAGCCGTCGGTCAGCGCGGCGAAGAAGGGCGCGGCCTTGAAGGGCATGACCGTCACGAAGAACGTGGCGAAAGCGGTCAGCGCGATCTGCAGCATCAGTCGAGGTCGACGTCTCCCGTCGCCGCCGCCGCTTCCCAGGCCAGGCGCGGGATCTGCGTGGCCAGCTTGCCGCCGCTCACCTCGACCATGGTCCCGGTGATGTAATCGGCCAGATCGGAGGCGAGGAAGACGACCAGGTTCGCCACGTCGCGGGGCTCGCCCCAGCGGCGGATGGTCAGCGTATCGAGAAGCCGCTGCTGGCGCTCGGCCGGCGCCTCGGAGAAGCGGTTCATCTCCGTGGGGATCATCCCCGGGGCGTAGCAGTTGACCGTCACGTTCCAGGGGCCCAGCTCTCCGGCGAGGGCGCGGGTGAAGTAGTGAACGCCGGCCTTGGAGGCCGCGTAGGCCGCGCTCCCCACGATGGGGACGATGGCCGCGAAGGACGCCGCGTTGAGGATGCGGCCCCAGCGCTGGCGCTTCATGAAGGGGATGACGGCGCGACACATCAGGAACGTGCCCTTGAGGTTGATGTCGTGGTTGAGATCCCAGGCCTCCTCGGACAGCTCCTCCACCGAGGCCCCGAGCGCGACGCCGGCATTGTTGACGAGGATGTCGATCCGGCCGAAGGCGCGGACCACGTCGCCGACCACCTCGGCAATCCGGTCCGCGTCGCGGACGTCGCAGAGATACTGGCGCCCGGTCCAGCCGCGGGCCGTGAACTCCTCGGCCACGGAGTCCAGATATTCCTGGCGGACGTCGGTCACCGCCGTGGTGACCCCCTCGCCGGCCAAGGTCGCGGCGATCTCGCGGCCGATCCCGCGCCCGGCGCCCGTCACGATCGCCACCTTGCCTCGCAGATCGATGTGCATGCTCGGTCCCTCCCCGGCGTCGTTGCCGGCGGTCGGTCAGATGGGGGGCCCAGGGCGGCCCCCCAAGCCCCGGCGCTCGTCACGCCCCGTCGAAGCCGGGGCGCTCCTCGATTTTCCGGGACGCACCTGGCCGCAGCCTCCGCCCGTGAGGGTGACAGCATAGCAATGCCGCCCCACCCGCACGGAGGTTCACGCCCCGGGCGGTCGGCAGGGCATGGTGCCGGCCCTTGACACTCCTCGCCGGTTTCAGTATTTTTGAATCCGCATTCATTCCCAATGAATCGTTCGAGGCTGTGGAGCCGGGCATGAAGACGCGCATCAGCCTGATCGTCAACGGGGAGACTCAGGATCTGCTGGTTCCCGTGCACAAGACCCTCCTCGAGGTTCTGCGGGAGGATCTCCGCCTCACCGGCACCAAGCACGGCTGCGAGCTGGGCGAGTGCGGGACGTGCACGGTGCTGGTGGACGGGACGCCCGTGCTCTCGTGTCTGGCCCTGCCTGTGGACCTCGAAGGCCGCGCCATCAAGACCGTCGAGGGCATGGCGGAGGGCTCCGAGCTGCACCCGCTCCAGCAGGCCTTCGCCGAGCTGGGCGCCGCGCAATGCGGCTACTGCACGCCGGGGATCCTCCTGACCGCCGAGGCGCTGCTCGCCGAGAATCCCGCGCCGAGTCGCGACGCGATCCGCGAGGCGCTGGCCGGCAACCTCTGCCGGTGCACCGGCTACACGAAAATTCTGGAATCGGTCGAGCTGGCGGCGCTGCGGATGGCCACGGGCTCCGGGCGCGCGGCGGTCGCATCAGGGAGGTCGAGGTGAGCGCCAGCCAAGTTCTCCGTCATCGGCCAGCCGCTCCCGAAGATCGACGCCTGGGCCAAGGTCACCGGCGACACGAAGTACGCCGACGACCTGGTGCTGCCGCGCATGGCCTTCGCCAAGCTCCTGCGCAGCCCGCATGCGCACGCCCGCATCGCGCGCATCGACACGTCGCGAGCGCAGGCGCTGCCCGGCGTGTACGCGGTCATCACCGGCGCCGATCTGCCCCCGGTGAAGTTCGGCATCCTGCCCGTGTCGCAGGACGAGGAGGCGCTGTGCCGGGAGAAAGTCCGCATGGTGGGCGATGCGGTGGCGGCGGTGGCGGCGATCGATGAGGAAACCGCCGAGCGCGCCTGCGAGCTGATCGACGTCGCCTATGAGCCGCTGCGCGCCCTGATGTCCATCGAGGAGTCGCTGGCCCATCCCGAGGTGCGCATCCACGAGTACGGCGATGGGCCGAACGTCCACAAGAACGTGGCGCTCCAGTTTGGCGACGTGGAGGCCGCCTTCGCCGCCGCCGATCTCGTGCGGGAGGACGTCTTCTTCTTCGAGGGCAACACCCACCTGCCCATGGAGCAGCACGCGGCGGTGGCCCAGTTCGGGCCGGATGGCAAGCTCACGCTCTGGTCGTCCACGCAGACGCCGCACTACGTGCACCGGCTACTCGCCAAGATTCTCGACATGCCCGCCGCGCACATCCGCGTGATCGCGGCGCCGGTGGGTGGCGGCTTCGGCGGCAAGCTCGACCCCTTTGCTCACGAGATCGCCGCCTGCAAGCTCTCGCAGATCACCGGCCGGCCCGTGAAGCTCGCCCTCACGCGCGAAGAGGTCTTCTACGTCCACCGCGGCCGGCATCCGGTGCTGATGTGGCTCAAGACCGGTTTCACCCGCCAGGGCGACATCACGGGCTGCCACATCAAGACCTGGCTCGACGGCGGCGCCTACGGCTCCTACGGCGTGGCCTCGACCTTCTACACCGGCGTGATCAACCCGGTCACCTACAAGATGCCGGTCTACAAGTTCGAGGGGGCGCGCGTCTTCACCAACAAGCCCCCGTGCGGCCCCAAGCGCGGCCACGGCACGCCGCAGCCGCGCTTCGCGCTGGAGTGCCAGATCGACAAGGCCGCCGAGCAGCTCGGCCTCGATCCCGCCGACATGCGGCGCCGCATCGTCCACGAGCCCTTCACGAAGACGGCCAATCACCTCACGGTGACCACCATCGGCCTCGGCGAGTGCATCGACAAGGTCGTCGAGGCCTCGGGGTGGCGAGAGAAGCGCGAGCGCTATGGCCACGCGAAGCCGGGGCGCGGCAGTCGGCGGCGCGGGGTCGGGATCGCGGGCTCCTCGTACATGACGGGTGCCGGGACGGCGATCTACTGGAACAGCATGCCGCACTCGGGCGTGCTCCTCCGGGCCGACCGCAGCGGCGGAGTGGCCATCCTGTGCGGCGCCACCGACATCGGCCAGGGCTCCGACTCGATCCTGGCCTACCTGCCCGCGGAGATTCTGGGAATCGATCCGAAAGATGTGCGCGTGCATCCCGCCGACACGGATCTCACGCCGGTCGACCTCGGTTCGTACTCGTCGCGCGTCACCTTGATGTGCGGGATCGCCGCCATCCAGGCGGCGACGCGGCTGCGCGAGGCGATCTTCAAGGCGGTGGCCAGGAAACTCGAGGTGGAGCCGTCGATGCTCGTGGCCCGCGACCGCAAGGTCGGTGTGCCCGACGACTGGGACAAGGCGGTGCCGTTCCCCGACGCGGTGGCGCTGGCGGAGTCGATGCACGGCGTGCTCGCCTTTGCGGGCTCCTACGCGCCGCCCAAGCGGGCGGGGAAGTACAAGGGCGGTGGGGTGGGGCCGTCGCCCTGCTACTCGTACTCGGCGTCGGTGGTGGAGCTGTCGGTCGACGAGGAGACGGGGGAGATCGAGCTGCACGACGTGTGGATCGCCCACGACATCGGCCGCGCGCTCAACCCGCTCCTCGTGGAAGGACAGGTCGAGGGCTCCGTGTACATGGGCATCGGCGAGGCTCTGATGGAGGGGCAGGTCTTCCGCAAAGGGCTCCACAAGCAGCCGTCGATGCTCGACTACAAGAGCCCGACCACCTTGGAGACGCCGGACATCCACACCATCCTCGTCGAGACCGACGATCCCGAGGGCCCATTCGGCGCCAAGGAAGCGGGGCAGGGGCCCCTGCTGCCCGTGATCCCGGCCATCGCCAACGCCATCTATCACGCCATCGGGGTGCGCTTCGACGAGGTGCCCATCTCGCCGGACATGATTCTCAGGGGGCTCGAGCTGAAGCGCCAAGGCAAGCTGGCCCGCATCGGGCCGGAGCGCATTCCCGTCTTTCGCTACAAGGAACCGCTCGTCGTCGAGTCCGCCTTCGGGCAGCCCGCCGACGCGGTGGCCGAGAGGCCGTTCCAGTAGTGCTGCGCCTGCCGCCCTTTCGTTATCTGGCGCCGCGCTCCGTCGAGGAAGCCGTGAGGCTCTTCGCCGACGCGGGGCCGGAGACCATGCTGGTCGCCGGCGGGACCGATCTCTACCCGAACATGAAGCGGCGCCAGTTCGAGCCCAAGACCCTCGTGGGTCTGCGCGGCATCGCCGAGCTGCGGGGCGTGCGCGGCTCGGCGCGCGATGGGCTCGCCATCGGCGCGGGCACCCCGCTCACCGCCGTGGCGCATCATCCGGAGATCGTGCGGCACTACCCGGCGGTGGCCATCGCCGCCGGGCTCGTGTCGTCGCCCCAGCTCCGCAACATGGGGACGATCGGGGGCAACGTCTGCGTCGACACGCGGTGCAACTACTACAACCAGACCCACCAGTGGCGGAAGGCCATCGGCTTTTGCATGAAGAAGGACGGTGAGATCTGCCTGGTCGCGCCCGGGAGCCCGCGCTGCTGGGCCGTGTCGTCGTCGGACACGGCGCCCGCCTTCTGGAGCCTCGGTGCTCGCGTGCGCCTGGTGGGCCCCGCGGGCGATCGCTCCATCCCGATGGCGGCCTTGTACCGCGACGACGGCATCGAGTACCTCGCGAAGCGCGCCGACGAGATCGTGACCGACATCCTGCTCCCGCCCGCCGACGGCGGGACTTCTATCTATCTGAAATTGCGACGGCGCGGCTCCTTCGACTTCCCGGTGCTGGGCGTGGCCGTGGCCGCGCGTCTGGAGGGCGACGTGGTGCGCGACGCGCGGATCGTCCTCGGCGCGGTGGCCTCGCTCCCGCGCGAGGCGTCCGCCGCCCAGGCGGCGCTGCGGGGCGAGCGCCTCACCCCAGAGCTGATCGAGCGCGTGGCCGGCATGGCCGCCGGTCCCGCCAAGCCGCTGGACAACACGGACTTCACGCATCCGTACCGGAAGAAGGTGACGCGGGTATTCGTGGCGCGGGCCCTCCGCCGCATCGCCGGCTTGCCGGATTCGCCGCGGAACGACGAGGAGGTCGCGTGATGGCCGACACGGAGTTTCGGATGCGCGACAGTGAGAGGGACCGATGACCCTGGGAGAACGGATCAAGGCGCTGCGCGCGGAACAGCAGCTCCAGCAGCGCCAGCTCGCGGAGAAGGCCGAGCTGACGCCGAGCATGGTGTCGCAGATCGAGTCGGGACGGCTCACCCCGTCGCTCCACACCCTGGGCAAGATCGCGGCGGCGCTGGGCGTACCCATCGCGTCGCTCTTCGACGGCGCGCCGGTTGGGAAGATCACCGTGACGCGCAAGAAGGACTATCCGAAAGTCTCCTTCGACGGCTCCTCGGAGCGCTGGGCCGTGCTGGGGGCCGGGCTCTTCGAGGGCAAGGTGCGGGGCGTGGTGTCCACGCTCGGGCCCCGCTCCCGCGGGGTGACCACCGACAAGGTCGTCATCAAGCCGGGCCAGATGAAGCTCTTCTACGTGCTCGACGGCACGGTGACGCTCCACTACAACGGCGATCGCCACCGCCTGGAGACGGGCGACAGCGCTCTCCTTGACGGCAGCACTGCGCACGGCTGGGAGAACCTCGGCGACAAGCCGGCCCGCGCGCTGTGGGTCATTCTGGGGTGAGGACGAGGGCTCCCCCGTCCGAGGCGCGCCTATGAGAGGGACCATGGCTGACCACCTTGACAGCAGACGCGAACCGGTCGACTTCCGCACGGACCCGTCGCGCTACCGCCACTGGAAGCTGAGCTTCGACGGGCCGGTGGCCACCCTGGCCATGGACGTCCGGGAGGACGGTGGCCTGCGCCCCGGCTACGAGCTGAAGCTGAACTCCTACGACCTCGGCGTGGACATCGAGCTCTACGACGCCATCCAGCGCCTGCGCTTCGAGCATCCGGAGGTGGGTGCCGTGGTCGTGACCTCCGGCAAGGAGCGAATCTTCTGCGCGGGGGCCAACATCCGCATGCTGGGCCAGTCCTCCCACGCCTGGAAGGTGAACTTCTGCAAGTTCACCAACGAGACGCGCAACGGTATCGAGGACGCCACCGCGGAGTCGAAACAGACTTACCTGTCCATGATCAACGGTCCGTGCGCGGGCGGCGGCTACGAGCTGGCCCTGGCCACGGACCACATCATCATGGCGGATGACGCGAACACCTCGGTGTCGTTGCCCGAAGTGCCGCTGCTCGCGGTGCTGCCCGGGACGGGCGGCCTCACGCGTCTGGTCGACAAGCGCCACGTCCGCCGCGATCGCGCGGATTTCTTCTGCACGGTGGAAGAGGGCGTCAAGGGCAAGCGGGCGGTGGAGTGGGGGCTGGTCGACGAGGTCGTGCCGCGCTCCCGGCTCGAAGAGACGGTTCGGCAACGCGCGCGGGAGCTGGCCGGCCGCACCGACCGTCCGACGGGCGCCCGCGGCATCGCGCTCACTCCGCTGGCGCGCACGATCGAGGGCGATCGCATCGCCTACGCGCACGTCGCCTGCGAAGTCGACCGCACGCGCGGCCTCGCCGCGATCACGGTGAGCGGTCCCAGCGCGCCGCCGCCGGCAGGCCCTGGCGATCTGGACGGACTCGGTAGCGCATTCTGGCCGCTGGCCCTCGCTCGGCAGCTCGACGATCTGATCCTGTACCTGCGCACCAACGAGGAGGAGATCGGCCTGTGGACCGTGCGAACCGCGGGGACCGCGGAGGTCGTCGAGGCCTACGACCGCTTCCTTGCCGACCACGCGACGCACTGGCTGATGCGCGAGATCCGTCTCTACCTGAAGCGCGTGTTCAAGCGGCTGGACGTCTCGTCGCGGTCGGTGTTCGCGCTCGTCGAACCGGGCTCGTGCTTCGCGGGGACCTTGCTCGAGTTGGTCCTGGCCGCCGACCGCTCGTACATGCTCGACGGCGCGCGCCCGGGCGATTCTCACCCGCCGGCCACGGTGCGGCTGACCGAGCTGAACTTCGGCGCCTACCCGATGATCAACGGTCTCACGCGGCTGGCCAGCCGCTTCCTGGCCGAGCCGGGCACGGTGGACAAGTTGCGTGGGCTCATCGGGCAGGACCTCGACGCGGCCGCCGCCGCCGAGGCCGGACTGGTGACCTTCACGCCCGACGACATCGACTGGGATGACGAGGTGCGCCTCGCCCTCGAGGAGCGTGCCGCTTTCTCGCCCGACGCCCTCACGGGCATGGAAGCGTCCCTGCGCTTCGGCGGCCCCGAGACCCTGGAGACGAAGATCTTCGGACGTCTCTCCGCGTGGCAGAACTGGATCTTCCAGCGCCCGAACGCCGTGGGGCCCAAGGGTGCGCTCCAGGTCTATGGCAGCGGTCAGCGGGCGGAGTTCGATCGGAGGAGAGTGTGATGGCGACGGCCGACTACCTGGAGCGGATCCCCAATAACGTCGACCTCAAGGACAACCGCCGTCTCCTGCGCGCGCTGGAGGAGTGGCAGCCGAAGTTTCGCGATTGGTGGATGGAGATGGGGCCGGAGGGTTTTCAGGCTCGCGACGTCTACCTCCGAACGGCCATCAGCGTGGACCGGGACGGCTGGGCCCACTTCGGGTACTTGAAGATGCCGGAGTACCGCTGGGGAATCTTCCTCGCCGAGCCGGAGCCGGGCCGTCTGATCAACTTCGGCGATTACAAGGGCCAACCGGCCTGGCCGGAGGTGCCCGGCGAGCACCGCGGGACGTTGCGGCGCCTGATCGTGACCCAGGGGGACACCGAGCCCGCCTCGGTGGAGCAGCAACGCCACCTCGGCCGCACCTGCCCGTCGCTCTACGACCTGCGCAACCTCTTCCAGATCAACGTGGAGGAGGGGCGCCACCTGTGGGCCATGGTGTACCTGCTCGACGCCTACTTCGGGCGCGATGGCCGCGAGGAGTCGGAGGCCATGCTGCAGCGGCGCTCGGGCGATCGCGACCGGCCGCGCATCCTCGGCGCCTTCAACGAGAAGACGCCCGACTGGCTGAGCTACTTCATGTTCACCTACTTCACCGACCGGGACGGCAAGTACCAGCTGGCCAGCCTGGCCGAGAGCGGCTTCGATCCCCTCGCGCGCACCTGCCGCTTCATGCTGACGGAAGAGGCGCACCACATGTTCGTGGGCGAGACCGGGGTCGGGCGCGTGGTGCAGCGGACCTGCGAGCTCATGCGGGAGCACAAGACCGACGACGTGCGGAAGCACGGGGGCATCGACCTTGTCACCATGCAGAAGTACCTCAACTTCCACTTCTCGGTGTCGGTCGACCTGTTTGGCTCGGAGGTCTCCACCAACGCCGCGAACTTCTACACCGCGGGGCTGAAGGGGCGCTTCGAGGAGACGCGATACCAGGACGACCATCAGCTCAAGCACGCCACCTATCGCGTGTCCGGGGTGCAGGGCGACGGCATCGTGGAGCGCCAGGAGCCGGCCCTCACGGCACTGAACGAGCGGCTGCGCGACGACTACATCGCGGACTGCCAGCGGGGGGTCGACCGCTGGAACAAGATCATCGCCAACCACGGCATCGACTTCGAGTTGACGCTCCCGCACCGGGGCTTCCACCGGGCCATCGGCGCCTTCGCCGCCTTCAAGGTGTCGCCGGACGGGCGCGTGGTCAACCAGGCGGAGTGGGATGCGCGCCGCTCGGAGTGGCTGCCCACCGAGGCCGACGAGGCCCACGTGCAGAGCCTCATGCATCCCGTGGTGGAGCGCGGCCAGTTCGCGAGCTGGATCGCGCCGCCCCTGCGGGGGATCAACAGCCAGCCCGTCGACTTCGAGTACGTGCGCTCGGCCTGACGGGTGGTCGACCCTCGACCGCTCATCGCGGTCGTGCTCTGGGGCGGGATCTACCCGGCGGCCAAGATCGCCCTGGGCGACATCCCGTTTCTGGGCTTCACGGGGCTCAGGGTTGCGCTGGCCGCGGTCCTGTTGCTGGCTCTCGCCGGGGGTCGCCTCGGGCAACGGTTGGCGACGGCCGACCGGCGCTCGCTTCTCGGCGCGGGGTTGGCCCAGACGGCCTTTCAGTTGCTGCTGGTGGCGGGGGTGACGCTCGCCGGCGCCGGTCAGACGGCCATCCTGGTGGCCACCGCTCCTCTGATGACGGCCGTCTGGTCCGTCCTGGTGCGTGGCGAGAGTCTGGCGCCGCGCCAGTGGTACGGCGTCGGGCTGGGCCTGCTCGGAGTCGGGCTCGTCGTGCAGGCAGGGCTGGCCGGGCTGATGACGGGCACAGCCATCGGCAGCCTGCTCGCCCTGGGCGCGGCCGCCGCCTGGGCCTGGTACAGCCTGGCTGTGGGTCCGGTGGTGGGCGCGCTCGGCAGCGTCCGCGCCACGGCCGTGACCATGGCCATCGCGGCGGTGCTCATCCTGCCGCTCGCGCTGCCCCAGATCGCCGAGCTGCGATGGGGGAGCGTCCCGTGGCACGCGTGGGCCGGTCTGGCGTACGGCGCCACCTTTGGCATGGCCGTGGCCATGGCCCTGTGGGGAGCCGCCGTCCACAAGCTCGGCCCTACGCGAACGATGGTCTATGCGTACCTGGAGCCGGTGTCGGCCGTGATCATCGCGGCCCTGCTGCTCGGCGAATCGCTGGCCTCGGGCCAGATACTCGGAGCGCTCGTGGTGTTCGCGGGTGTCTGGCTCGCCGCGTGATGACGGGGTGGACTGGCCGGGTAGGAGCGGCGCGCTTACAATGCGGGCCATCGAAAGGGGTTTCACCATGCCGAAGGCCATCACGCCGAAGGAGTTCGGGCCGCCGCTCGGAATGTACTCGCACGGGATGGTCGCCCCGGGCGGAGAGATCCTCGTCGTGGCCGGGCAGGTGGGGATGATGCGTGGGGAGGTGGCCGGAGCGGACGTCGAGTCGCAGACCAAGGCGGCGCTCGAGAACGTGCGCGTGGTGCTGGAGGCCGGCGGGTGCTCGATGCGCGACGTCATCCGCCTCCAGACCTTTCTCACCAGCGCCGACGACATCCCGGGGTTCATGCGTGCGCGCGGGGAGGTCTTTCCGCGGCACTTCCCCGACGGGATCTATCCGCCCAACACGCTTGCTGGTGATCACGCGGCTGGTCCGGCCCGAGCTGCGCGTGGAGATCGAGGCCATGGCAGTGAAGAGCGCGCGCGGCGCGCCCTCGCGGGCAACTGCACGCCGCCCCGCCACGAAGAAGGCTCCACGCGCGCCGAGCGGCGCCGCGCAGGCGGCGGTAGAGACATGCGCGCAAGATCGAGGAGCGCCCCGGGGTCCCCGGGGCGTGACGAGCGCGGGGGGCTTGGGGGGCCCGATGCTAGGCCCCCCATGTCACTAGCCCCATGAACGCAGCGGAGCGTCTCCCCGCACAGTTCAACGTCGCCACGTACTTCGTCGACCGCCACCTCGACGAGGGCCGGGCGGATGCGCCGGCGTTCTTCTGCGAGGAGCGCACGCTGACCTACGGCGACGTGGCCGAGCTGACCAATCGCGCCGGCAACGTGTTCCGCGACCTCGGGGTGGAGATGGAGGACCGCGTCCTCCTGCTCTGCCTCGACGCGCCGGAGTTCCTCGGGGCATTCTGGGGCGCCATCAAGCTCGGCGCGGTGCCCATCCCCGTCAACACGATGATGCGCGGCCAGGACTATCTCTACTTCCTCGACGACAGCCGGGCGCGCGTGGCCGTCATCTCGGCGCCCCTGCTCGCCGAGGCCGGGCCGGTGCTGGGGCAGGCGAAGTTCCTGAAGCACGTGCTGGTGGCCGGTGGCAGCGGCCATGGCTATCTCTCCTGGGAGGAGAAGCTCGCACAGGCCTCGAGCCGGCTGGAGGCGGCTCCGACCTCGCGTGACGACACCGCCTTCTGGCTCTACTCCTCTGGCTCCACCGGTTTTCCCAAGGGCGCCGTTCACCTGCACCACGACATGGTGATCTGCCAGGAGACGTACGCGAAGCAGGTGCTCGGCATCCGCTCCACCGATCGTGTCTTCTCGGCGGCCAAGCTCTTCTTCGCCTACGGCCTGGGCAACGCGGGCTACTTTCCCATGGGCGTGGGCGCCCAGAGCGTCCTGTCTCCGCACCGGCCCACGCCGGAGGGCGTCTTCGAGATCCTCACGCGTCATCGGCCCACCCTCTTCTTCGGCGTGCCCACGCTGTACGCCGGCATGCTGGCGGTGAAGGAGGCGGAGAAGCGCTTCGATCTCTCGTCGCTGCGCCTGTGCGTGTCGGCGGGGGAGGCGCTGCCCGAGGAGCTCTACACGCGGTGGCGCGAGCGCTTCGGTGTGGAGATCGTCGACGGCATCGGGACCACGGAGATCCTGCACATTTTCCTGTCGAACCGGCCCGGCGCCGCACGGCCGGGATCGACGGGCCTCCCGGTGCCCGGGTACGAGGCCATCATCGTCGACGACGAGGGGCGCCCGGTTCCCCAGGGCGAGATCGGCAACCTCCGCGTGAAGGGCGACTCCACGATGGCCTACTACTGGAACAAGCACGAGAAGACCAAGGAGGCGCTCCACGGCTCGTGGATCCAGACGGGCGACAAGTACTACCAGGACGCCGACGGCTATTTCTGGTACTGCGGCCGCGCCGACGACATGCTCAAGGTCGGCGGCATCTGGGTCTCGCCCGTGGAAGTGGAGGCCACCCTCGTGCGACATGCGGCCGTGCTGGAGGCGGCCGTGGTCGGCAAGGAGGACAGCGACCGCCTGGTCAAGCCCAAAGCCTACGTCGTCCTGAAGGAGCCCGCGGCCGACGCGGCTGGCCTGGCCGAGGAGCTGAAGGTCTTCGTGAAGGACAAGATCGCGCCCTACAAGTACCCGCGCTGGATCGAGTTCGTCAGCGAGCTGCCCAAGACGGCCACGGGCAAGATCCAGCGCTTCAAGCTCCGCGAGTAGCGCGCATGTACGACCGGCACGTGGAGACGCTGTCGCGCGAGGCGCTGCGCGCTCACCAGTGGCAGCGCTTCCGCGCCATGGCGGTCGGAGACACTGGCCGGCAACGAGTTCCTCCGCCGCAAGTGGAGCGCCGTAGGCGTGCGCGTGGCCGACGACCTCGCCGGCTGGGACGACTTCGGGCGGCTGCCGTTCACGCGCAAGGCGGAGTTCGTCGAGGACCAGGACGCGCACCCGCCGTTCGGCACCAACCTCACGTATCCGCTCGAGCGCTACGTCCGCGTGCACCAGACCTCGGGCACCACCGCGGCCCCCATCCGCTGGCTGGAGACGCAGGAGTCGTGGGACTGGTGGGCGCGCTGCTGGGGATTCGTCCTCCGGGGCGCTGGCGTCACCCCGGCGGACCGCGTCTTCGTTCCCTTCTCGTTCGGCCTCTTCATCGGCTTCTGGGCGGGCTTCGAAGGCGCCCGCGCCCTCGGCGCGCTCGCCGTCCCCGGCGGCGGGCAGGACTCACCCACGCGGCTTGCGTGGATGGAGACTCTGGGCGTCACCGTCCTCGTGTGCACGCCGTCATACGCCCTGCACCTGACGGAGGTCGCGCGCGAGCGCGGCGTGGATCTTCGAAAGCTTCCCGTGCGGATCACCGTGCACGCCGGCGAGCCGGGCGCGGGCATCCCGTCGGTGCGGGCGCGTATCGAGGAGGCGTGGCAGGCGCGCGCCTTCGACCACGCGGGCATGACGGAGATGGGCGCCTACGGCTTCGAGTGCACGGAGCAGGCCGGGCTTCACGTCAACGAATCGGAGTTCATCACCGAGGTGATCGATCCCGCCACGGGCGCGCCGGCGCCGGAAGGCGAGCTGGTGCTCACCAACCTCGGCCGCATCGGGTCCCCGGCCATCCGCTACCGCACCGGCGACCGCGTGCGGCTCGACGCGCGGCCGTGTCCCTGTGGCCGAATGTTCGTGCGCCTGGCCGGCGGCATCCTCGGGCGCCTCGACGACATGCTCATCGTGCGCGGCGTCAACGTCTTTCCCTCGGCCATCGAGGAGATCGTGCGCCGGTTCCCGTCGGTCGAGGAGTTCCAGATCGAGGTGTTCCCCCAGGACGATCTGGACGAGATCCGCGTGCTCCTCGACTGCCCGGACGGCGTCGAAGTACGCCCGGTCCAGGAGGCGCTGCGCCGAGGCCTCGGGATCCGCGTCGAGGTCGCCGCCGTCACGCCCCGCAGCCTCCCGCGCTACGAGCTGAAGGCCCGCCGCGTCGTGCGTCGCGCGGCGCGCCGGTGAGCTCGCTGAGCCTGTTGATGAACGTCGGTGGTATTGGGCGGGCCCTTGCCAGTGGGAGGGCTGCCGGAGTAGATGTTGAGTCCGGCGGGGGTGTCGATACTCCGCACGGACGCGGACGGAGCATCTGAGGAGGCGGACGGCATGCACTTCGGGATCTTCATCGAGGAGATGCGACAGGGGGCGAGCCAAGCCGCGGCGTTCCGGGACGCCTTCGAGCTGGCGCAGAGGGCCGAGGCGTGGGGCGCAGACTGCGTCTGGCTCGGCGAGATCCACTTCACCCCGAACCGATCGGTGATCTCGGCCTCGCTCCAGGTCGCCAGCTCGATCGCCACCCGCACCCGGCGCCTGCGGGTGGGGACGGCTGTTCAGGTGCTTCCGCTGAATCATCCCCTGCGCGTCGCCGAGGAAGTGGCGACCGTGGATCACATCAGCGAAGGCCGCTTCGAGTTCGGGATCGGGCGCAGCGGGGTGGTGCGGTCCTATGACACGTACGGCGTGTCCTACGGCGAGAGCCAGGCGCGCTTTCGCGAGGCGCTCGAGATCATCCGGCAGGCCTGGAAGGGAGAGCCGTTCAGCTACGAGGGCGAGTTCTATCGGTTCCGCGACGCGACGGTCACGCCCCGTCCCTATCAGGTTCCGCATCCTCCCATCCGCATGGCCGCCACCAGCGAGGAGACGTTTCCGGCGGCCGGCCGGCTGGGCCTGCCCATCTTCGTCGGGCTCCGCCGCGAGGAAATCCCCGATCTGCAGGGCTACCTCGCGCGCTACCGGCAGGCCTGGCGCGACGCCGGCCATCCCGGCGATCCGCAGCGTGTATCTGCGCATCCCGGTCTATTGCTCGACCACCGAGGAGGGCGCCGCGGAGGAGCCCCGCGCAGAGCCTCACGTCGTTCTTCGGACGTCAGACCGAACTGGCCCGATCGGCGGTGGGTCGCGCGGGCGCCGGCCCGGCCGAGCAACGCCAGGCCCAGGTCGAGCGCATGGCCGGACTCTCGTACGACGACATCCTGGCGAGGAAGGTGGTGTCCGGCACCGCGGCGCGCGTGATCGATCGTCTGCGACGGCTGCGGGAGGAGCTGGGGCTGGACGGTATCGTGGCCGAGCTGAATCCGGGCGGCCTCATCCCGGCGGAGCTGGAGACTCGAAGCCTCCAGATCCTCACGCACGAGGTGATGCCCGCGTTCAAGTGACGTGGGGGGCCCCGATATGGCCCCCCACGCCCCCCACCGCTCGTCGCGCCCCGGGGAACCCGGGACGCTCCTCGATTCCGCGCTCAGTGTCCCTCCAGGCCCGGGATCGACATCAGGAGATGGAGGTAGCCGCCGAGCGCGTTGATCTGGCGCGGGTCCCAGTGAACGAGGGCCTCGCGCTCGGCGTCGCTCAGATCGGCGTCGGCGAGGGCGCGGGCGCGGTCGGTGGCGAAGCGGGCGCGGAAGTCGGGATCCTTCTTCAGGCGGTAGCAGCAGCGAGTTGACGGCGTAGTGGCTCATCGGAGCTCCCACTCCACGGCGGCGAGGTTG
The DNA here is from genome assembly GCA_963848005.1 of uncultured Candidatus Rokubacteria bacterium. GTDB lineage: Bacteria > Methylomirabilota > Methylomirabilia > Rokubacteriales > CSP1-6 > CAVWFS01. Next base: position 41,145 of record CAWKCA010000001.1, on the reverse strand, counting down.
ATGCGGCCCAGCTCGCCGAAGTAGACCTCGCGGGCGCGGGCGGGACCCGCGGCGCCTGCGGCCACCATCCAGTTCAGCAACTCGTGACCACCCGCCTCGTGCAGGGTCTGCATGGTGAGGGCGCAGAGCGCGTCGTGCTCGGCGGCGCCGAGCCACGCCATGATCTTGCGGTCGAAGGCGACGTCGGACTCGCCCACGCGCGCGAAGGTCAGCTCGGGGAAGTGCGAGAGGCCGCCGGTGGCGATCACCGCGACGTTCCAGGGATGCCGGGCCACCACGCGGGCCAGGTGCTGGCCGAAGGCGAAGCAGCGGCGTGGGGTCGGCTGGGGCGCGACGAAGCAGTTCACGAAGATCGGCACCAGGGGCGGAACCGTGCCGTCGCCGACCAAGGTCGTCACCGGGCTCAGGAAGGCGTGGTCGAGGGGGGCCTCCCACGACATGGTGAGATCGAAGTCCGCCTCCAGCCCTTCCTCGAGGACGGTGTTGGCCAGCGCCTCGTGCAGGAGATAGCGACGGGGCAGGCGGTCGAGCAGGCGATCGAAGGCCACCGCGTGGTCCTGCTCCATCCGTTCCACGTGGGTGCCGATGCGCACGCAGATGGCGGGGACGGCGTTGAAGGAGAACACGTTGAGGTGATCGTCGGCGACGACCACGAGGGCGTCGGGCTTCGCCGCCGCCATCCGCGTGCCCATCTCGCCGACGAGGCCCATCAGCTCCTGCACCATCTGCCGGCCGCGCGGCCCGCAGTGCGTCCCGTAGTAGTCGGGATCGAGCACGTGCGACATCGCGCCGGCGAACACGATCCGTCCCATGCGAGATCTCCTCCGGTCGGGTGCGGCCAGCCTATCACTTCCGCGGCGACGGTCAGCCGCCTTCGACGAATTCAAACCGCGTCCTCGCGCAGCGCGTCCGGGTGAACGACAATGGGCGCCACCGTGGCGGGATCTCGGCGTCGGGGTCGCCGCCCGGGCGGCGCCGCTGCCTCGACCGAGAGCTCGAGTCGCGGCCGGCGGCAACCCGTTGGAGCGGAGGCCCGCGCATGCACATCGCCCGAGACGAACACACAGGCGCCGGCGCCGGTCAGCCCCGCCCCGGCGCGGTCGAGAACGCCGCTGACCGTGGGGTGACCGAGCTGCAGACGGTAGGCTCCGGCACCCGGGCCCGGCTCGACGCCGCCTTCGCGCGGCAGGAGCAACGCGGGCTCATGCTCGCCGCTGCCGCGCGCTCGGTCGCCACGTGCGTGATCATCGGCTGGTACGTCCTGGCCAACCCCGAACGGGGCCTGGCCTTCGCATGGGTGATCGGATCGGCGGGCTTCTTCCTGGTCACGGGGATCACCCAGTTCTTGCTGTACCGTCGCGGCCCGGCGCCCGAAGTGGTGCCGTATCTCTTCGTCCTCGTCGACTCGCTGGCCCTCGCCGCGCTGCTCGTCCTCCCCAACCCGTTCGCCACGATCGACCTGCCGGCGGCGATGCCGCTGCGCTACGGGAGCTTCCTCTTCTTCTTCGTGTTCCTGATGCAGACGGCGTTCTCGTTCCGGCCGCGACTCTTGCTCTGGACCGGCCTCTGTGGTGCGGGCGCGTGGACGCTGGCGCTCGTGTGGGTCCTGACCCGCCCCGAGACCATCTACGTCCCGCCCGGGACCGACATACGCCGGATGCTAGTGTGGTACTTCGATCCGAACTACGTCTCGCTGCTGAAGTACGAGAACGAGGTGCTCGTGTTTCTGGTGGTCGCAGCCGGACTCGCGCTCCTCGTCCGGCGCTCGCGACTCCTGGTGGCGGAGCGGGTCGAGGCCGAGCGGGAGCGCGCGAACCTGGCTCGCTACTTCTCGCCCAAGGTCGTGGACGTCCTTGCCGAGCGCGACGAGCCGCTCGGCCGCGTGCGCCGCCAGGCCGTCGGCGTGCTCTTCGCCGACCTGGTCGGCTTCACCACGCTGGCGGAGGAGACGCCACCAGAGGCGGTGATGGCGATGCTCCGCGCCTTCCACGGCCGGATGGAGGAGGAGGTGTTCCGCCACGGCGGATGCCTGGAGAAGTTCATCGGCGACGCTCTGCTCGCGACCTTCGGCGTCCCCGACGTGGGCCCGCGGGACGCGACGGACACGCTGGCGTGCGCGCGGGCGATGCAGGCCGCCCTGGAGGCCTGGAACCGCGAGCGCGCGCACGCCGGGCTGGCGCCTCTCCGCATGGGGCTCGGCGTGCACTACGGCCTCGTCGTGCTCGGCGACATCGGCAGCCGGCGGAGCATGGCGTTCGCGACCGTCGGCGACACCGTCAACGTCACCAGCCGCCTGCAAGGGCTGACGCGCACCCTTGACCGCTGGCTCGTGGCCAGCGCCGAGCTGGTGCAGGCGGTCGAGCGCGAGGGCGCCGAACCGGCCCTCTTGACCGGCCTCGAGCCGGCCGGCCCCCATGCGCTGCGCGGGCGTGACGCCCCCATCGAGGTGTGGGCGGCGTGACCGACCCCTTCGCGCTTTGCTTTGGAGGTCGATGAGATCGCCTCCCCTCGACCTCAATAGTGCACGGCCAGCCACACGGTCGGCTGGTCCGGGTCCGTCCATTCCACGCGGTGGCGGCGATGCGCAGCGATGGTGACGTGGTCGCCCGGTTGCATGGTTCTCGCGTCGGCTTCGTCCTCGAAGCGCAGCCCCGCGCGTCCCCGCAGGACGACAACCCACTCGGCGCGCTCCTGGTCGAACCACTGCCCTGGCGCGGTGGCCTGACCCGTCGAGACGATGCGTTCGATGCGCACCGCCTCAGCCTCCGCCAGCACGTCGACGATCTCGTCGGGACGGCGTCCGGGGAGCCCGTCGAAGAGATTCGTCATCGCGTGAGTCGTTCGATGAGGGAGGCGTGTTGCGGGTAGCGCGCCATGAGGGCCCGCCGATCCGCGAGCTCGAAGTCCGCGAACTCGAAGCCCGGCGCCACGGTGCAGCCGACGAGCGCATACGGTGCGCCCGGCCCAAGCATGGCGCCGAACCAGTCGCCGGCCGGCACCGTGGCTTGCAGCGCGTGACCATCGTCGGGATCGGGGCCGAGGGTGATATCTCGGCGCGCGCCATCCGGATCGACCATGAACACCACGAGGGCTCCGCCGGCATAGAAGTGCCAGATCTCGTCGGACTTGATGCGGTGGAGGGCGGAGACCTCCCCGGCGCGGAGCAGGAAGTAGATCGCGGTCGAGTGGACGCGGGGTCCGCCGTAGCGGTCCGGCAGATGCGCGCCCGCGATGCGCTCCGCGGCGCGATAGGTCTCTCGAAAGTGTCCGCCCTCGGGGTGAGGGGCGAGGCGGAGATGGTCGATCCAGTAGGCGGCGGAGCGGGTCACGCCCCGCATCTTACCGCGGGCAACGGCGCGATCGTGCCGCCGCCCGCCGCAACTCAGCGCCCGACGATGTCGCCCTTCATGCCGCCGAGCGCGGTCAGCAGCTCTTTCTGCTCCTCGGCGGGGACCTTGAACTTGTTCAGCGACTTCGTGAGATCTTCCACGAGGGCATTGAACTCCGCGTCCGTGGTGTTCATCCCGCGGTGCGCGTCCAGCATGCTGCGCCCGGTGTACTTGCACGGGCCCCCCGTGGCCTCGCAGATCTGGTCCACCAGCATCGTCTTGAGGCGAGGGATGTTGGTATTGGCGAAGCGCTTGTTGATCCGGTTGTCCACGGCCACGTTGCCGATGAAGTCGTCCACCACCGCGGTGATGGCGGGCTTCTGCCCGAGGCGGTCATAGAGCGACTTCTTGGCCATGCCGCCGGTCATGCCGCCGTCCATCTGGCTCGCGCAGGCTGCGGCGAGCAACCCCAGCCCCACGAGGGCAACCACCGAGAACCGTTTCATGTCTGACCTCCGTACCAGGAGTAGTGATGCCGGTCTTCTGGTCGGAACTACGAAATCGGGGTGTCGATTGGATTCACGGCGACGGGCGCCGTTGTCGCTTGTCACGGCCGGGCCGGGTCTGATAGTGAAGGTCTGGATGACACCGGCGGGCCAGGAGCTGATCGCCAAGATGGCGCAGAGGGACACCCAGGCCCTGGCCCGGTTCTACGACCGCTATGCCGGGCTCGCGTACTCGTTGATCCTGCGCATCGTGCGCGATCGCACGGACGCCAGCGAAGTCCTCCAGGACGTGTTCTGGGAGGCGTGGGAGGCGGCGGCCGCCTATGATCCGGAACGCGGCACGCCCGAGGCGTGGGTGGCCACGCGCGCGCGGGCTCGGGCAATCGATCGGGTCCGCTCGTTACGTAGAAGACGTGAGATGTTCGTGGCGCCTGTGGACGAAGGGACGGTCACGGAAGCGGAACCCCGCCCCGATCCAGCGGAGTCGGCGGAGCGGCGCGGCGCCGTGCAGTCGGCGCTCGCCCAGCTGTCCGACGCCCAGCGGGAGGTCATCGAGCTGGCGTACTACGGCGGACTGACGCAGTCGGAGATCGCGGAGCGGACGAAGCAGCCCCTGGGGACCGTCAAGACGAGGATCCGGCTGGGGCTCGAACGGCTGCGCGAGGTGGCGAAGCGACCTTGATTAATCACGATCCGTACGCGACCTTGGCCGCGGGTTACGCGCTGGGCGCCCTCGATGGCGAGGACCGGGTGGTGTTCGAGACCCACCTCGCGGAGGGGTGTTCCGAGTGTGCGGCCGCTCTGCACGACGGTGAGGAGGCCCTCACGCTCCTCGCGCGCGAGGCGCCGCCCGTGGTGCCGCCGGCCTCCGTGAAGCAGTCCCTGATGGCCCGCGTGGCCGCCGAACAGGCGCGCCGGGCCGCGCCGGCGCCCGCGGCCCCCCGTGCCGCGCGCCCGCGCTGGTTCCCATGGGTCGCCGGGGCGGTGGCGGCGGGTCTCGTCGCCTTCTTCACGGGGATGTTCGTCGCCGCACGGTACGAGGCGGAGATCGGCCGCGTGGCGCGTGAGACGGGCGCCCTCCGTGAGCGTCTGCGCGAGCAGGAGGCCGCGCTGCGCACGGAACTGGCCTCGGCCAGCCGCGTGGTGGACCTGCTGCGCGATCCGGGCACGCGGGTGATCGCGCTGCGAGGAGCCGGCCCGATCCCGGAGGCCGCCGGCCGTCTGGTCTGGCACGCGACCGCGGGGGGTCACCTGTACGTGACCAGCCTGCCGCCGCTGCCCGCGGACAAGACCTATGAGCTGTGGGCGATCACCGGGAGCACGCCGCGCCCGGCCGGGCTCTTCGGCGTCGACACCAAGGGAACGGGAGGGGCTGCGGGTAGAGCCCGTGCCGGGGGAGCGGCCCGTCGACGTCTTCGCCGTCACCATCGAGCCGGCGGGAGGCGTTCCCGCCCCCACCGGCCCGATCGTGCTAGCGTCGTCCCAATAGTTTGCTTCCTGTCCGACTACTTCTTGCCGACCAGGCCGAGCCGGGTCTCCAGAACCTGGCGGACTTCCTTCGCGGCCTCGCGCCAGAGCGTGCTGCCCGGCGCGACGTACGCGTCCTGGACCTGCTTGCGCATTTCTCCCATGGCCGCTTCTTGCTTATCTGCCGGCGCGGCGTCCACTGTCGTCGCGCGGATCGCGAACGCCTTCTGGGTAGCGGCGTGCGCCCGCTCGATCCACCGGCCGACCTCGTTCCAGTCCTTGTCAAAGAAGACGACGACCGGAATGGAGCGGTAGCCGTTGTTGAGGAAGAGGTCGGTGAGGTCGATGTTCTGGTCGCGGAAGAACACGCGCAGCTCGCAGCCGGGTATGGCCTCGCAGACGTGGGCGAGGAGCGGCGAGTTCCGGTGGACGTCACCGCACCAGTTCTCCGCGAGCATCAGGGCGTAGCGAACCCCCGAGAGGCCGCCGAAGAACTGGCGCTCCTCCGCGGTCAGCGCCGACTTCTGATAGTTCTCCTCGGTCCGGGCCCGGGTGTCGCCCATCTGGGCCATGTAGTCCTTCCAGGAAAGGCCTGAGGCAAAGCGCTTGGCGTCCATCGGGATCGTGAGCTGGGCCATTGCACGGTCTCCTTTCTCGACTACCTGAGCTGCACGCACGGTAAGACGTTCACTGCGTGGCGGTCAAGAGTACCCCGGGGCGCCCCAGACCACCGTGACGGGCGCGTTACACCACGGGCCAGCGCGGCGCGAACCGGATGCCGGTGCGCGCCAGGAGCCGCTGGCCCAGCGCCTGGACGCGATCGATCAGCTCGTCCTCGTCGACGAAGCAGGCGCGGTGGTTCTCCACGACGACCCGGCCGTCGACGAGGACGGTGTGCACACTGCGCCCGTCGGCCCCGTACACCAGGGTGTTGACGGGATTGAAGAGCGCGCGCCACTCGGGACGCCGCGTCTCGAAGAGCACCAGGTCGGCCCGCTTGCCGACCTCGAGCGAGCCGATCTCCCGTTCCAGGCCCAGGGCGCGCGCCCCGTGGAGCGTGGCCAACTCGAGCGCCTGCTCGGCCGGTACGACGTCGGTGCTGCCCCGCGCGTCCTTGTAGAGGACGGTCACCAGGTACATGGCGCGGAGCGTCTCCAGGAGGTTGGAGTTGTTCCCGGCATCCGTCCCGAGGCTGACGCAGATGCCCCGGGCCACCATCTCGGGCAGGCGCGCGGTGCGCGTCATCTGCGAGCCCATCTTGAGGGCGGCGGACGGGCACATGACGGTCTTGGTGCCGGTACGCGCGATGGCGTCGATCTCGCGGTCGTCGAGGTCCACGACGTGGGCGAGGAGGACGTTGGGACCCAGGGCGCCAAGCTTGTCCAGGTACTCGACGGGGCGCATGCCATAGGTGTCCTGGTACATCTTCACGGTGCCCGGCCGGTTCGCCTGATGAAGGGTGAGACCCACGCCGTGGCGATCGGCGAGCCCCTTGGCGGCGCGGATCAGCTCGTCGGAACAGAACGCGGCGTCGAAGGGCATGGCCCACGCGCGCACGCGCCCGTCCAGGCGGCCATCGTACGTCTGGATCGTCTCCTCCATGCGCCGCACGGCATCGTCCGTGGTGTACACGGGCAGGCGCAGGGGATTGGGCCGGTCCACGACCTGCCAGCCCACGACGATGCGGCAGCCCGCGGTGTCGTACGCCCCCAGGCAGGCGTCGAGGAACTTCGTGCTCCCCGGATCGAGGAAGCACGTGGTTCCGTACTTCAGCAGCTCCGTGATGCCCAGGAGCGAGGTGTAGTACTCGTCCTCCTCGGACATGGCCTGCTGCAAGGTGAACACCTGCCCGAGGTACACCATGGGATCGAGGTTGTCGGGAAAGATGCCGCGCACGGCGTGCGCGTAGCTGATGTGCATGTGGTTGCTGCAGAAGCCCGGGGTCACCACCATGTCGCGCCCGTCGATGACGCGGTCGGCCCGCACCTCGCGCAGGCGATCGGCCTTGTCGATGCGCGTGATCCGCGGCCCGTCGATCAGGATGGACCCGTCCTCGATGATCCGCCGCTCGGGGTCGAGGGTGAGGATGAAACGGGCGCCGTCGATCTTGAGCGTGGGCATGTCGCCGACGGTAAGCCCCGCGCGGCCGGTCGTCAAGAGCAGGCGCGTCGAGCAGGCGCGTCGAGCGGATGTCGTCAGCGCGGCTCGATCACCGGGCCCGGGAGCGCCATAGTGCCGCGTGCAGGATGGCCACCACCGTCATGGAGTCCTTGATCTCGCTGCGCTGGACCATCCGGAGCGCCTCCTCGAAGGGAAGCGGCCGACCTCGATGAATTCCGTGGCGTCGGCGTGGCCCCGGGTCGGCCGCAGGTCGCTCGCCACGTAGAGGTGGGCGACCTCCTCCACGATGCTCTTCGAGGTCTGGAAATCGCAGAGCTTGACGAGGTCTCCCGCCTCGTAGCCCGCCTCCTCGACCAGCTCGCGCCTGGCCGCAGCCTCCTTGGTCTCGCCCGGATGAGCCCCGCCCGTCGGCATCTCCCAGCTGAATTCCTCGAACACGTAGCGGTACTGGCCCACGAGCACCAGGGTGTCGTCGTCCAGGAACGGCAGCACGCCCACGGCGGGCTTGCACTGCACCACGCCGTAGATCGTGGTGCGGCCGTCGGGCATCTCCGCGATGTCCTCGCGCAGCCGCATCCACGGGTTCTCGTAGACCGCGCGGCTGGTGCGCGTCTTCCATGGCGCGCGGGCCAGCGTGTGGCGACGATCGGCATCCATCGGCGGTAGAGCATCCCACGAATGGCGACGCCGGGAAAAGCTCTACGGTCGAGGACCACCAGCACACCCATGGTTAATGCCGCAGGAAGCTGACGCGTCGGGATGATGGCGCATGGCGCTGGCGGTCATTGTGTCCGGCGGGCTGGCCGCCGTAAACTCGTGGCCGGATTGACGGAGCTGAAAGAGCGCGACTGGGAGAACCTGCTTGGAAACATCCGGCGGGGCCGGTCTGTGCTCTTCGCGGGGCCGAATCTCTGCGCGAGCGCGGAGAGTGCGGTGACCGGGCTGGCCCGCCATCTCGGCGACCTCTTGCGCGAGGAAGGCGAGCCGGTGAAGGGCCAGAGCCTGCCGGCGGTGGCCCAGCAATTCGAGGATCCACCCGAGGTTCGGGCGAAGCGACCTGGAGCGCGAAGCCGCGCGGTTTTACGGCGCTCCCCCACCTCCCTCCGGCGCCGAGATCCATGCGCGGCTGGCCACACTGTCGTTTCCACTCTGGGTCACGACCTGTCACGATCTCGGGCTGGAGCAAGCGCTCCGCGCGACTCCCAAGGCCATCGACGTCGGGCGCTACCACTTTCGCGGCGACTACGCGCCTCTCGAGTTCGCCAATACCTCCCGGGCGCCGCTCCTCTACTACCTGCACGGTGCCATCACCGAGCCCCCGTCCCTGGTGCTGACCGAGCGGGATCTGCTGGAGTTCCTCGAGAAGATCGTCGCGCAACGACCCCGCCTGCCTGACGCCATCGGCGCGCACCTCCAGATGCGCGACACGACGTTCGTGTTCCTCGGCTTCGGTCTGCGCCACCCCTACCTCCGGGTACTGCTCCACGCCCTCAAGGTCAACCAGTCCGATCGCTCCTTCGCGGTGGAGGAAGGCGCCTCGAACGGGGACCGGCCCGACGACACCGTGCTCTTCTACCAGCGGGGCAAGATCACGCTGTACGACACCCAGGTCGGAGCGTTCGTCGAGAAGCTGGCGCAACTCTTCCAGGACACCGGGGGCGCGCTCTCCGGGCCTCAGCCCGGCCTCCCGGCCGTTCGGCCGCGCGTCTTCATCAGCTACGCCAGCGAGGACGCCCACCACGCCAGGCGTCTCTGGGAGGGGCTCGACCGGGCCGGCTTCGAGGTGTGGCTCGACAAGGTTCGGCTCGAGGGGGGTGCTCGCTGGGACTCCACGATCGAGCAAGCGATCGATCAGAGCGACTACGTGCTCGTCCTCCAGAGCCGGGCCCTCGTCGCCAAGGTCGACAGCTACGTGAACCAGGAGATCGCCCGCGCGCGCGAGCGGGCCAAGCTTGTGGTGGACCCATTCAAGTGCCTCATCCCGCTCGAGATCGAGCCGGGTGAACGACGCCACGATCTCGCGTCCTATCAGGCGCAACCTCTCGGTCCGGAGCGCTACGACGAGGATCTCCAGAAGCTCGTCAGCATCATCACGCGCGACTACCAGTTGCGCCACCGGGAGCGCCGCTCCTGACCTCGAGCAGCCAGCCACGGCGCCGGTACCCCGGGGCCCCACCATTCGGCGACGACGCGCTCTCGCGCCGCTTGTTCTTCGGCCGCAAGCGCGAGGCCAAGGAGCTCGCCGACCTCGTGATGGCGCAGCGGCTCGTCGTCGTCTACGCGAAGTCCGGCATGGGCAAGAGCTCCCTGATCAACGCCGGCCTCAAGGAGATGCTCTGGGAGAAGGGCGTGTTGCCCTTGCCGGTGCGGCTGAACGACCGTGACGCTGGGCCGCTCAAGACCCTGTACGAGGACATCGATCAGGCGGTGGTGGACCGGAAGATCGAGCACACACCGGGCACGACGGTGACCCTGTGGCACTACTTCAAGACGGCCGAGTTCTGGCGCGGCGACCACCTCCTCACCCCTCTCCTGATCGTCGACCAGTTCGAGGAACTGTTCACGCTTCAGTCACCCGAGCGGCGTGAGCTGTTCATCGTGCAGCTCGCCGAGCTTATCCGGGGGGTGAGACCGTCTGCCCAACCCGAGGACGGCAGCCGCCGCCTGGGCGACGCTCCCCCGACGTGAAGGTGCTCCTCTCGCTTCGCGAGGACTATCTCGGGCAGCTCGAGGAGCTGTCGACGGCGCTCCCGCAGATCCTCGATACCCGCTTCCGCCTGGGGCCCCTCTTCGAGTGCGAGGCCCGGCAAGCGGTGGAAGAGCCGGCCCGGCTCGAGGACCCGAGAATCGAGACGAAGCCGTTCGCGTTTGCGCCGGCGGCGCTCGACGGCATCTGGACGTTCCTTAGCCGGCGCCTGCCGGGGCAGGTCGTCGAGAGCAGGCCCTACGTCGAGCCCTTCCAGCTCCAGCTCGTCTGCCAGCGGGCCGAGGAGATCGCGCTCGACCTCCAGAAGCCGCGCTCCGGTGGTCAGCAGGTCGACACGGCCCTGCACGAGTCCCAGCCGGCGCGCCCGGCCGGCGAGCCCGTGACCGTCACCTGGGAGGCGCTTGGGAAGGAAGCCGGCCTCAGGGCTACGCTGGCGTCGTTCTACGAGCGGCAACTTGCGGCGCTCCCGTCCGAGCGGGCGAAACGCGCGGCCCGGCGTCTCTGCGAGTACGGGCTGATCAGCGCCGGTGGCCGGCGCCTGAGCCTCGAGGAAGGCGAGATTCTCAGCGCGGGTACAAGATCACCAGCGAGACGCTGGCCAAGCTCGTGAAGCTGCGCCTCTTCAGAGCCGACACGCGAGTCGGAAGCATCTATTACGAGCTCAGCCACGACACGCTCGTTGAGCCGATCCTCGAGGGGCGGAGACGGCGCGAACGGCGGCGGTTCCGTATGATGAGCGCAGGGATGGGCGCGGTGATTTTCGTGCTTGGCGCCGCGGTTTTGTGGCTGGGCTTGGGCGAGCCCGCGTGGGAGAGGGCGCGGAGGGCCCTCATGGTCCGGCTCACGCCGGAGGCGACGCAGCGCGCCCTCGCCAGTGAACTGAAATGGGCACAGATTCCCGCGCCGCCCGGCGGCCAGTTCATGATGGGTTGCGTGGGGGACCACGACCGGGGGTGTTCCTCCTTGGACAAGCCCCGTCACCCGGTCAACCTCTCCCAGGGCTTCGAGATCATGGCCCACGAGGTCACCGTGAACCAGTTCGCGCGGTTCATCAACGCCATCGGGTCGACGTTTATGGGCCGCTGGCTCCTCCCAGGTCATGATCGAGGGGCCCAAGACAACCACCCGGTAGTCAACGTGTCCTGGTTCGACGCGGCGGTCTTCTGCGCGGTTGTGGGTGGTCGGCTCCCAACCGAGGCGGAGTGGGAGTATGCGGCCCGAGGGGGAAACGCCGACGCGATCTACCCGTGGGGCAACGAATTTTCTGCTGATCAGGCCAACGGCACCGGAATGCGAGGCCGCGACCGATGGGAGCAGAGCGCGCCCGTCGGATCTTTTCCTCCGAACGGGTTCGGGCTCTTCGACATGGTCGGCAACGCCCGGGAGTGGACAGCAAGTGTCTTTCAGCCCCATCCGTATCCAAGCGACGGCGGGCGTGAAAGCTCGCTATCGGGGAAGGCCCGGGTGGTTCGGGGCGGGTCGTGGGACCTCTACCCGGTGTATCTCCGGGTGTCGTTCCGCGACGACGACTCGCCATCCGTCCGCGACGGCTTCGTCGGGTTTCGCTGTGCCCGGGACGGTTCCCCTTGATCCTTGTTTCTTGTACCTTGACCCTTGACGATCGGCCAGGGACTCGCCTCCGACCTCGACCTCGATCCCGGGCGCCATCGTGGTCGGCAAGACGTATGACCTGACGCTCTGGATCGTGCAGAAGGTCGAGAAGTTTCCGAAGTCGTACCGCTTCAGTGTCGGCCAGCGGCTGATCGACACGACGCTTGACCTGCTCTTGCTCCTGGCGGCCTTTCCTCACCGAGGGGCGGCAAAGAGGCGGTCAAAGCATTCGTTGATCGCCGTGAACACGTCCGAGGCACGGGCCAGGGTGGCGGGCTGGGGGCTCGTCCCCCGTGCCCGCCAAGAGTCAACGAGGGCTAACACGATTCGCGCCTTGTCCTGGACGGTGAGCTCGCCCCAGCCATTCTCCGCGAACGCGCGTCGCAAGAATGGCACGTTCGTCTCGCCGGGTTGACGTGTGGGAGTGGTCGAGAACGTTTTGCCGGCGGCGCGAAGGGCGGCCACGAGTTCGCCCGACTCGACGACATCCTCAATCTCAGCACCCGGGATCTTGAGGATGTCACCGACAAGTAACACGTTTCCAGCGCTACCACCTTCGGCCGTCAGCAACCTGACCAGGTCCTTTGCCTTGTTCGGCCCCGCCTTGTCACTGTCGAGCAACACCGCCATCCGGTTCGGGCCCATCTGTTCGCGGGAGGCCATGATGCTCGCCAAGGGCATCAGGTAGGTCATCCCCCCGGCCCAAACGAGCACGGTATCTTCGTTCAGGTATCGGGCTCCCTTCTCTCTCTGCGAGCCGCTCAACGTCCTGAGCAACCAGTAATCAGAAATGCCCTCGACGATCAGCGTTCGCTTCCCCAGGAAGATCGTCTGGGCGAGCTGATACGCCCCGGCGGCCTGCATCGGCAAGAGCGTTTCCCGGTCGCCTTCCGGCTCGGTCCCGCCGGAAACTCGGGTGTAGGCCCGTGACTTGGGATCGTCAGGGTTCTTCGGGCGCAGGTAGACCGTCCGCACGTTGTCCGGTCGATCCGGATCCACCATGAACGGCGAATGGGATGAATAGATGACCTGGTTATCCTTCGCGACCCTCTGGAAAAATGCCAGCAACTTGAGTTGCTGAGTGAGGTGCAGATGAAGCCCGGGTTCGTCCAGAAGCAAGATGGCTCCGCGGTGAGCCTTCGCGGATTCCATGAGAAAAGTAACGTAGAAGGAGAAGAACCACTGAAAGCCACGCGCCCGGTCCCCGAAGGGGATTTTCCAAGGATTTATGTCGTCGCTGACACGCAGCTCAAGGTCGTCGCCGTCTGCCTCGATGACCAGGGTGTGGATACTCGTTCGCGGGTCCCACCATTCGATCCATGCTCCGCTGGCCCGGTACGACGCCGACTCCAGGAGGCGCGAACGTTCAGCCTTTCGCCGCTCGACCTGCTCCTGCGTCTCACCGCTTTGCATCGGGAGGCCGAGTGCGTGAAGTTCTTCGGGATCGAGCTTGGTCCACTCGAATAGGGCCTGTTGAGTCCGATGAAGGGCTCCCTCCTCACCGGAGGGCGGCTTCTTGTTCCGTGACAGGTAGGCCGAGAGACTCGTCCTGGTCCTCAGGCGGCCGTAGTCCTCGAAGTAGATGAAGGTTGGGAGTCGATCCAAGACCCACGTCCGTATCTGCTCTTCCACCTCCGCGTCCGGGACCCTCGTCTGGATTTCCGCCGACCTCTTCCCAGAGAAGGTACTTCGTATCGTGACAACGTCAGGCGTCGCGACGACAGGGCCAAACGACTCGGAAAATGCGATCGTGTCTGCCTCGTCGAGAGAGAACTGAAGGACGACCATCTCGGGGTCTTCCTTCCGCAGCTCGACGAATCGCTCGGCGGGAAGGTCGGCAAGAAGGTCGAACTTCGCGCCGGCCACATTGTTGACCTTCCAGAGGGCCTGCATCACGGCAGACTTTCCCGACTCATTCTTGCCCATCAGGCAGGTTACGTTGGCATCAACAACGACCGGACCACTGTCGTCGATGGTTCTGTAGTTGGTAATACGAAATGACCGAAGCCTCATTCTGGCACCTCACGCGGCGCGGCCTGGCGGTTGCGCGTCCGCATTTTACCTGGTGCTGACCTCGACCGACCTCCACGCCCCCGCCGGCGCTCCCCGCGCCGGTAACGCTCGGGTATACTGCCCTCGCGGTCCACTCCGATCCGCGAAGGAGCTTCTACATGGCACTTCCCAGGCCAGTCGCCCAGTTGTGGGACGAGCTGGAGGCGGTCCGGGCCCAGGTCCTCCAGGAGGCCGAAGGGCTCAGCCAGACCCAGGCCGACTGGAACCCCGGCGAGAAGGACTGGTCCGTGGGCGAGATCATCGATCATCTGACCATCGCGGAGGTCGCCACGGGCAAGCTGACCTCCAAGCTCACGAAGGAGGCCGGGGCGGCGGGGACGCTCGGGTCGTTCCCCGCCGATCTCGCGGCCTTCGCGCCCCTGCCGCCGGCGGGCCCGGGTCCGATGGAGGCGCCGCCCGTGGTGTGGCCGAGCCACGGCAAGTCGATCACCGACCTGATCGCCACCATGCGGGCGACGCGCGAGCGGAGTCGCCAGTCCGTCGAAAAGCTGGCCACCGTCGATCCGCGGCGCCTGACGTTCAAGCACTTCCGCTTCGGCGATCTCGACCTCGCCCAGTGGTGGACGCTCCAGGCCTCGCACGACGGGATTCACCTCGCGCAGATCCGCGACGTGAAGGCGTCAGCCGGGTTCCCGAAGTCATAGGAGTCCATGAAGGTGCCGGTCCGTTCATGAAGGTCGTGCTGCGCAATCCGCGCCGGGAGGTCGAGCTGCGGGGCAACCGCCGCGTGAAGGAGATCCTGCGCGAGCTGGACGTCATCCCGGAGACCGTCCTGGTGATCTCCGGCGACACCCTCGTCACCATCGATCACGTGGTGAAGGACGACGAGACCATCGAGCTGCGGCCGGTCATGTCGGGTGGAGTCGCGGCGTGAAGTGCAAGAAGTGCGGGGAGGGGGCCGTCATCGAGCTGCGGCGGCACAACACCGCCTTCTGCACTCCGGACTTTCTGGAGTTCTTCAGGAACCAGGTGCGCGAGGCCATCCGGCGCCACCGGATGTTCCGCCGGGATGAACGCGTGCTGGTCGCGGTGTCGGGCGGCAAGGACTCCCTCGCCCTCTGGGACGTGCTCCTCGAGGACGGCTACGAGACCAGCGGGCTCTACCTCGATCTCGGCATCTTCGAGTATTCCGAGGAGTCGAAGGCGAAGTGCCGCGCGTTCGCGGAGGCGCGCGGGGTGCCCCTCATCGTCGCGACGGTGGCCGAGGAGATCGGCGCGCCGGTCCCCGTGATCCAGCAGGTGACGCGACGGCCGCCGTGCTCCGGCTGCGGCCTGTCCAAGCGCTATCTGATGAACCGCCAGGCCCTCGAGCACGCGTTCCCCGTGGTCGCCACCGGCCACAATCTCGACGACGAGGCGGCCACCCTGTTCGGCTCCGTGATGCACTGGCAGATGGACGCGCTGCCCCGTCAGTCCCCGGCGCTTCCCTCCTCGCATCCGAAGCTCGTGCGACGGGTGAAGCCGCTCTACCGCCTGAGCGAGCAGGAGACCGCCGCCTACGCCTTCCTCCGGAAGATCGACTACATCGTCGAGGAGTGCCCGTTCGCCAAGGGGGCGACCTCCATCGCCCACAAGGAGCTGCTGAACCGCATGGAGGCGTCCTCGCCCGGGGCCAAGCACAACTTCCTCTTCGGCTTCCTCGACAAGGCCCGGGTGGCCTTCGAGCGGACGGAAGGCGTGGTGCTGAACGAGTGCGCGCGCTGCGGTCAGGTGACCACGGGCACGCTCTGCGCCTTCTGCAAGCTCGCCGACCAGGTCAAGCGCGCCGCCGTGCGCTGAAGGCGGGGGCCCGGAGCGCCCCCGCTCGTCGATTGGCTAGACTCGAATCGCGCTACTTGCGCGCCTCGAGGATCAGATTGAACGGCGTTTCCGTGGCGCGCCGGAAGCGACTGAAGCCGGCCTCGGCGAACACCTCGCGAAGACGGGTCTCCCCCGCCTGGGCGCCCAGGCCCAGCCCGACTTCCTGCGACAGCGAGTTCGGCGTGCAGATCATGCTGGACGCGGCGTAGTAGAGACGCCCGACCGGCGTCGAGTTCTCCGTCAGGTTGTCGCCCGCGAATGGCTCGACGAGGAGCACCGATCCGTCGTCTTTCAGGGCCCGTTGCGCGTGGCGGGCCGCGCCGACCGGATCGCCCATGTCGTGCAGGCAGTCGAAGAAGCAGATCAGGTCGAAGCCCCCCTCGACGTAAGCCTTGGCGGTCGCCGTGGTGAATGTCACCCGATCGCTCACCTTGGCCTCGGCGGCGCGCTGGCGGGCCATCTCGATCGAGGGCGCGTGGAAGTCGAAGCCGAAGAAGCGAGAGCTGGGGTAGGCCTCGGCCATGACGATGGTCGATGCGCCGTGGCCGCAGCCGACATCGGCGACCTTGGCGCCACCTTGCAGCTTGGCCACCACGCCATCCATGGCCGGAAGCCACGCGGTGGTGAGGTGAGCGCGGTACCCGGGCCGGAAGAACTTCTCGACCCCGTGGAACATGCGGTGGTGATGCTCGCTCCAGGGAAGGCCGCCGTCACCTCGGAAGGCCTCGAGCAGCTTGTCGACGTCCAGAAAGCACGAGGCGACCACGTTGGTGCCGGGCGCCACGAACACCGGTGACTGCTCGTTGGCCAACGCCATGGCTTGCTCCGGGGGAAGGCGATAGGCGCTGTCGGTGGACTCTACATAGCCGGCGGCGGCGTTCGCGTTGAGCCACTCCCGCACCAGACGGGGATGGCAGCCACACCGGGCGGCCAGGGCGTCGGCGGTCACGGGCTGATGGTCGGCCATGGCCCGATAGAGGCCGAGCTCATCGCCGACGAGCACCATGCCCATCATGAACGCACCCCCCATGTCGGTCACGAACTTCCCCATGAACTCGTGCAGCTTTGCCTCGTCCATCGCTGCCTCCTTGGGTCGCGGGCGAACGGTTCCGTGTCTCGTTGCTCCGCGCCTACTTCCGCACCGGCTGGAGGTAGAGGGTGACGGCGCGCAGGCCGACCTTTCGCCCCAGGACGAGTCCGTCCTCGCACGCCGAGCGAAAGTGGATGCCGGCGTAGACGCGGGAGTCGGCGCTCTCGCGCGCGGCCCCGGAGAAGCTCGTGAACGACCGCGTGATCCCGTCGAATGGCTTCCCGCTCGTGACGGAGAAGCTCACCTGGTCCGTGCCGAGTACGGCCGCGAGCGCGACGGCGGCCGCTCCGCTGAACGTGCTCTGGGTCGAGGGGTAGTCCGAGACCGCCGGCGTGTTCTGGTGGCTATCCCAGGTGAGGTCCCCGGCGGTGGCGTCGTTGCCGTCGACATCGCCCTCGCGAACGGCGGTGATGGGCCGCCACAGGTCGTACACGTAGCGGATCTTGAAGCCGGCGATGTACGCGTCCGCCATCGCCATGTTCATGAGGGCCAGGAGCCGAGCGCTGTCCGTGAGGTCGAGCGGTCGTGCGCTGGCCACCGCGCGGGCGATCCGGTTCCACGCGGGCGGCCCCTCGAACCAGAAGCGTGCGATCTCCGTCTGATCCGCCGTGCGCGCCGTGCTGACCTTCCCGCCCAGGCTCTTGACCTCGTTGTAGTCGCGAGCATAGGTGGCGCTGGTCAGCGCCGGGGGCCCGGGGAGCCAGAACTGCGAAGCCGAGAGCAGGGTGAAGGGTGTGACGTTGCCCCAGCCCGGGAGGAGCGAGGACGCGTAGCCACGAGCCATGTCCGGGTTCGCGATCGGTGGATTGGGCGGCACGGGGTTCGGATGAGGCCGCCACTTGCCCGGCCCGGTTCCCGGGGTGTAGGGCGCGTCCCGGGTGGCGCCGTCATCCTTTCGGAGGGAGAGCATGGCCGCGCCGGCCGCGCGCCCCACGGCGACACCCCGATTTCTGGCCGACGCGTCAGGAACGCGGGCCAGTGACGCGGTGTAGGCCTGCTCCACCATGGCCAGCGCGGCGCCCTTCTGGGCCGGGGTGCCGAAGCTGGCCACCACGCCCACGAGGACGGTATGGGCCGCCGTGGCCACGGCGGCGTCCGGCGAGGCGCCGGGATCAGCCGGGCCCTCGAAATAGTAGGCGTCGTAGCGGCGGCTGATCGCGTTCAGGGCGTCGTGGACCGCACCATGCACCATGGACAGCGTTCGCGTCATGATGATCCCGCTCTGTCCGTTTGCCTCGACGACCTTCAGCGTCGTGTCGTTCCACTGGATGACCTCGTTGCTGGCGGGCTGGGCGCACACGATCGCCGTCAGAGCCAGGGTCAGGATGCCGGTCAGGACTGTGCCTCCGAGGAGCCGACGGGGCGTGATCATGGTTTCGACCTCCTCTTGTGTCTCGTGGGTAAGGACCGTGAGGGGCATTGCCGATACCTTCATTTCTTGTACGGCTGCAGATACTGGGCGAAGGCGCGGCGGCCGAAGCTCGTGAACGCGCGCGTGATCCTCGCGAAGGGCGGCCCGCTGGTCATGCTGAAGCTCACCTCCTTCCCCGATTCAGAACCGTTGCGATCTTTCGCCGAGTTCACGAGGTGACCGGCGCATGGCGGCGCGCTCGGAGCACCCCAGGCCACCCTTGGAGCCAGAGCAGCGCTAGCGGTGCGGCGTAGCTCCCGCCGCGCTCGATGAACTCCCACAGGGGCTCGCCCGCCAGTGGACGCAGCCACTCGGTGCCGAGCTTCCAGACGAAGGCGAAGAGCAGGAGACCCGGCCACGGCCACGCCAGGATGGCCAAGCCGAGGCCGATCTCGAACGCCCCCACGACGTCCACGAGTGAGAGCCGGGTGACCGCGCCCGGCCCCACGCCGGCCGTCGCGAAGTAGCCCGCCCATTCGGGCTTGTGCATGAAGGCCCCGAACCCGCCGTGACCAATGAGTAGCGCGGCGGTGGTGACACGGAGGATCCAGCCCATCTGTGCCGCACCTGCAGCCGGCTGAGCGGGGTGGCGCACGGGCGAGAACCACTCGCGCAGCGACCTCGGCCAGTCCGCCGACCACAAGAGCGCCATCGGCACACCGAAGTTGCCAGCGCGTTCCAGCAGCTCCCAGATCGGCTCCCCCGAGAACGGGCGCAGGCAGGCAGTCTGAAATCCCCAGAACACCATCCAGAGCAGCACGGCGGGGAGAGGCCGGACGAGCGTGAGGACGCCGATGGAGATATCCACCACGCCGACCACGGGCATGAGCGGCCACGCCCAGGATTCGGGAATCCCCCACACTGCGAAGTACGGGACCCAGACCTTCTTGGTGATGATCCCGAAGGCCCCGTGACCGACGAAGCAGGCGGCGGCGGCGATCCTCAGGATCCAGTGCAGCGTGACCGCTTGGCGGACGCCGAGGCCAGGCCCGACCGATCCATCCGTGCCTTGGTTGCCGATCATCAATCAGCTCCCCCTTCGCTGTGTCCAAACGGCGATGCCGTCGAAGACGGCGAAGCCTCGCAGCCCGATGCTGCCCGTCCGTGATCGCTCTGCTCACGTACGTACTGGTGACAGCACGGGACGTGCCACCACGGGAAGCGCAGAACGGCGCACCTTTGGCAGATCGGTGCGTGGTGGGTGACCATCGTGATGGTGGTTCTCTGACCACCACGACGAGTCTGATATCTGGCCGGACGAGGTTCGCATGAGAGCTGAACGGTAGGGGCTCGACCGGCTCGCTTCGGCTCGGGCTCTATTGGACGGGCCGGCCCCCGGCGTGCGCGCCCGACACCGGCGGCGCCTTCGTCCAGCAGGCTATTTCTGTTCCGTCAGCTCGTACGAGAACGGGCCCTGTTGCCGGCTCCAGATGGACGGCTCGGCGTCGCGGTGGGATAGTGTCATCGCGCCATGGCCGAACACACTCTTCACTCTGTCGCTTTCCCGACGCTCGACGAAGCTCAGATCAGCGAGTTCGGCCGTTGCACCACAGCCACCCCCAAGTTGTTTCGGGACGGCCAGACACTCATTGCGGTGGGCGACCGCGACTTCAAGTTCTTCATCGTCAAGTCTGGTGAGATCGAGATCGTCGATCACTCCGGCGACACGCCGAAGACGGTCACGATCCATGGTAAGGGCCAGTTCACCGGCGACGTCTCCCACCTTACCGGCCGGGCGTCGGTGATCAGCGCCGTGGCCAGAGGCGATTGCGAGGTGGATGAGGTCTCAGGGGAAACGCTCAGGGGGGCGCTCAACCAGTGTCCGGTCCTGAGTGACATCATCCTCCAGGCGTTCATCGCCCGACGGCAGCTCTTGCGCGAGTCACCGGACTTCGTTGGCCTGCGGGTGATCGGATCCCGCTACTCCACCGACACCTTCCGCGTCCGCGACTTCCTGGCCAAGCACCGTGCGCTGTTCACCTGGGTGGACGTGGAAACCGACCCGGAGGTCGACCGGCTGCTCAAACACTTTGGCCTGACCGAAGCCGACACGCCGGTGGTCGCCCTCGGCGACTTGCTGCTCCTGCGAAACCCTTCAAACCGCCAGCTGGCCGATGCCATCGGCATCCATCAGCCGCTGGAGCAGACGGTCTATGACCTGGTCGTGGTGGGAGCCGGCCCCGCCGGGCTGGCCGCCGCGGTCTATGCGGCGTCGGAGGGACTCCGGACTGTGTTGCTGGAGCGCACGGCGCCCGGGGGGCAGGCGGGCAGCAGCATGCGGATCGAGAACTATCTCGGCTTCCCCACGGGCGTGACGGGGAGCGATCTGGCGGACCGCGCGATCCTCCAGGCCAACAAGTTCGGTGCCCGCCTGTCCGTCCCCACTCAGGTCGTCCACCTGGGCTGGGAGCACGCCTACTCCGTCATGCGACTGGACGACGGTGAGACCGTCACCGCGAAGTGTCTCCTGATCGCCACCGGAGCCGACTACCGCCGACTGGACGTAGCGGGGTGCGAGCGGTTCGAGGGGAAGGGGGTCTACTACGCAGCGACTCTCGCCGAAGGGCAGATGTGCCGAGGGGCGCAGGTGGTGCTGGTGGGTGGCGGCAACTCTGCGGGCCAAGCCGCGGTCTTCCTTGCCCAGCATGTCCGCAAGCTGCTCCTCCTGATCCGCGGCGATGATCTGTACAAGAACATGTCCAGCTATCTGGTCCATCGGATCGAGCAGACGGCCAACATCGAGCTTCTCTCCAACACGACGATCCGGCGCATGAGCGGCGATGGTCACCTCGGCTCTGTCGAGATCATCAACGAGAAGACCGGGCAAGAGCGCACCGTGGAAACGCCCGCGGTGTTCAGCTTCATTGGGGCGGTGCCGCGGACTGACTGGCTGCCCCCGGAGATCGAACGGGACGCCGGGGGATTCATCAGGACCGGCGCAGCGCTGGCCCAGTCCCCCCATTGGACGAGCCGGCGACACCCGTTCTTGCTGGAGACCAGCCGCCCCGGAGTCTTCGCAGCCGGCGATGTGCGGTCAGGCTCGGTCAAACGCGTCGCCTCAGCCGTCGGCGAGGGGTCGATGGCGGTCCAGTTCGTCCATGAGTTTCTCAAGGAGATGTGAAGGAGATCTCTGCGCGGGGGCCTTCGGAGGTGAAGGACGTCGAGAGGAGATGACGCGATTATCCACGTTCGACCCGCCGAGGCGCGCGGCCGCACCGACTGGGGCTGGCTCGACAGCCGGCACACCTTCTCGTTCGGCGAGTACCACGACTCGGCGCACATGGGGTTCCGAACCTTGCGGGTGATCAACGACGACCGCGTGAAGGCCGGCGCAGGGTTCGGCCGCCACGGGCACCAGGACATGGAGATTCTGTCCTACATCCTCGAGGGCGCGCTCGAGCACCAGGACAGCTCGGGCGGTGGCGGCGTCATCCGCCCGGGGGAGATCCAGTTGATGCGGGCAGGCACGGGCGTGACCCACAGCGAGCAGAACCACTCGAAGGTCGACCCGGTGCACTTCCTGCAGATCTGGATCGTGCCGGACGCGCGAGGTCTGAAGCCGGCGTATGGACAGCAGGTCTTCGATCGGGAGATGGCCAGCCGGGCGTTCGTGCTCCTCGCCTCGAAGGGAGGACGGGACGGCAGCCTCGACGTCCAGCAGGACGTGGACCTCTGGCTCGCGTTCATCGGTGCCGGGGAGCGGCGGGAGCTCCGGCTGCGCCCGTCGCGTCACGCGTGGATCCACATCGCCCGCGGGTCGGTCTCGGTGAACGGGACCGGGCTGGGAGAGGGCGATGGCGCGGCGGTGACTGGCGAGGACCGCCTCGCCTTCGTCGGGCAGCAGGCAGCCGAGGTCCTGGTGTTCGACCTGGCATGAACACGCGTGGTCGTCTGGCGCGTTAACCCCAATCTGAAAAAAGAATGTGAATCGACCGCAGCCGGAAATGCATCAGAGGGGCTTGTCCGGGAATCACAAGAGCGGACGTCCCCACGTCACTCTGCGATTCTCGGAGGCCCCTCTGATGCGCTTGAGCGTAGGCACCTTGCGGCAGGTGGTCAAGCGAGATCTGCCCATCCAGTTCGTCCCTCAGCAGCTCACCTCGTACGGCGGTCTGGAGCTGCTGCGACGCTACGGACGCCGCCTGGATCTGGCTCGGCGGTTGCGCACGGCGTGTGCCGCCCTGGGCGGTGATTACTCCGGCGCGCAACTCGGCCTCCTGGTCCTCGCGCTGCTGTACTTCGGGGCCCGGCGCCTGGAGCACCTGCGGTATCTCGCCAGCGATCCGCTCGTCCGCCGCTTCTGCCGGTTGGCGCGCGTGCCGAGCGCGCGCACCGTGGGCAACTGGCTTCGGCGCTTCACCCAGGACACCCTGCGCCCGCTCATCCAGCTCAACCAGGACGTGGTCCTCGACACCCTGACGCAGTTGCGGATTCCCCGCCTGACGCTCGATGTCGATGGCACCGTCGTCCGCACCGGGGCCACCGTCGCCTGGGCCTTCCGCGGGTTCAATCCCCACCATCGCAAAGACCGCAGCTACTACCCGCTGCTGGCCCACGTCGCGCAGACCGGCCACATCCTGCGGCTCAAGACCGGCCCGGCAACGTCCACGACTCCAAGCAAGCCGCGGCCTTCCTCCGCGAGATCATTGCGGCCGTCCGGACCCGCCTGGGCCGGGCAGTGCCCCTCGAATTCCGCATGGATGCGGCCTTTTTCCAGCGCGACGTGCTCCGCCTGCTGGCGGCCCAGGGCTGCGCCTACGCCATCAAGATCGGCTACTGGAGCTGGCTGCCCCTCAAGCAGCTCGCCGCGGAGCGGGACCAGTGGCAGTCGCTGGCCCCGGACGTGACCGGCTTCGAGCACCAACTCGACATCCCGCAGTGGAACCTGCGCCTGCGCGTGATGCTCTACCGCAAGCACGTGCGGCACGAGAGCCCCAAGAACTTCCAGCTCGATCTGTTCACCCCCGACGACGGGCACTTCGAGTACTACGCCGTGGCCACCAACATGCCGCTGACCCTGCCGGCGCTCTACGCCTTCATCGGGGGCCGCGGCGCCCAGGAGAAGACCCTGGCCGAACTCAAGGGCGAGTTCGCCCTCGACGTCGTCCCGACCAAGCACTACGGCGCCAACAGTGCCTGACAGCAGCTGAGCATCCTGGCCTACAACGTGGCCCGCAGCTTCCAGCTCGACACGGACGCCGCCCCCGGCGCCGCTCCCGCAAGCGGACGTACAGCTACGTGCTGCGCAGCATGCGGACCCTGCGCTTCTTGCTCGTCGTCCGCGCCGGGCGGCTGGCCCGCATCCAGGGCCGGCAGGTGCTCCGGCTCACGAAAAACCCGGCGACCGAAGCCCTGTATGCGCAAATCAGTCAACACCTTGCCGCCTGATCTATTTTCGGATTGAGGTTAACTCTCACCACAAGGAGGCGGCATGTACAGCACCCGGAACGACTTGCCCGAGGCGACCAGAGGGAAGGCGATCGATCTCCTCGACGCCCGACTCGCCGACGCCACCGACTTGCAGACGCAGCTCAAGCAGGCGCACTGGAACGTGAAGGGCCCGACCTTCATCGCCCTGCACGAACTGTTCGACAAGATCAACGAGGCCGTCGAGGACTACGTGGACGACCTCGCCGAGCGGGTGGTGCAGCTCGGCGGGACCGCGCACGGGACGGCGCGCCAGGTCGCCAAGCGGTCGACCCTGCCGGAGTATCCGGCCGTGAGCACCGGGCGCGACCACGTCGAGGCCGTGGCGACGGTGCTGGCCGCCTTCGGGAAGCTGGCGCGCGCTGGCATCGACCAGGCCGACGAGCTCAAGGACAAGGACACCGCCGATCTGTTCACCGAGATCTCGCGCGGCGTCGACAAGTGGCTGTGGTTCGTCGAGGCGCACCTGCAGGCCGACCGGTAGCGCCGAGGAAGCGGCGCTGGTGAGGGCTCGCGTCGAAAAGGCCGGCGCGGTAGCATCGGAGCTTCGGTTCGCGAACTCCGGTGACTCTCACGAATCCCGATCTGCGGCGCAACGTGGCGGCCCTGGGGGCGGACTACGCCCTCTTTCTCGTCGGCATGTCCTTCGCGTCACAGTCGACGATCCTGCCCGCCTTCGCGACGCACCTGGGGGCGAGCAACGTGGTCATCGGCGCGATTCCCGCGCTGATGACGCTCGGCTGGTTCCTGCCGTGCCTGCCCGCGGCACACCACACGCGAAGCTTGCCTCGCAAGCTTCCTTTCGTCCTGCGCTATACGGGCGCCGAGCGCATCCCCTTCCTGATCCTGGCCATCCTCGCCTTCACCACGGCCCCGGCCGCACCGACGCTCACGCTCGCCCTCATGCTGCTCATGTTGCTCGTGATCACCGCGACGGGCGGTGTCCTCATGCCGGCCTGGATGGACGTCGTCGCCCGGACGATTCCCGTGCAGCTGCGCGGGCGGTTCTTCGGCATGTCGAGCAGCGTGGCGGGGGCCGTGGGCTTCGTGGGCAGCTTCGCGACCGCGTACATCCTGGCCGCGGTGGCCGCTCCGGCCAGCTACGGCGTGTGCTTTCTGGCCGCCGCCGCCTGCATGGGGTTGTCCTGGATCGCCCTGGCGCTCGTGCGCGAGCCGCCCGCGACGGTGGTGTCGGAGCCTCTGCCCCTGCCGGGATTCTTCGCGCTGGTCCGCGACATTCTGCGCGAGGACACCAATCTTGTCCGCTTCCTGATCGCTCGCTCCTGCATGGGCGTGGGGAGCATGTCGGGAGCGTTCTTCACCGTGTACGCCCTGCGGGGTCTGGAGGCGCCCGCGTGGCAGGTCGGCATCTTTACGAGCGCCTTGCTCCTGGGTCAGGTCGTGGGCAACGGCGCCCTCGGATGGCTGGCCGATCGGGTGGGCGGGCGCGCGGTGTTGCTCGTGGGAGCGGTCGCCATGCTCGGCGCCAACGCCGTCGCGCTGACGGCCTCGCGCGAGCTGTACGGAACGGCCTTCGCGCTGGCGGGGATCTTCCAGGCGTCGCTCAGCGTCTCGGCGGGCAACATGCTCCTCGACTTCGCGCCCAGCGCCGAGGAGCGTCCAACCTACGTCGGCATTGGGCACACGGCGCTGGCTCCGGTGTTCTTCACGACGCCGCTCGTGGCGGGCCTGGTGGCCGACACGCTTGGACTGCGTTCTGTCTTCGCCATCGCCCTGGCCGGCGCGCTACTGGGGACGGTCCTGCTGCTTCGGGTTCGCGATCCGCGCGCCGCGGCGCGGCTCATGCGCGCTTGACGGCTCCGCCGCCGCCGGGGCCTCTCCAGGCTCGGTCAGGCGCTCGATCTCGCCGATGAGCGTCCGGAGATCCACCGGCTTGGACAGGATGTTGCGGACGCCCAGGGCTGCCGCCCTCCCGCGGTCGACGGAGTCCGCGATGCCCGAGATGATGAGAATGGGGATGCCCGACCAGGCGGGGTTCTCGTGCAGGCGGGCAAGCAATTCGATGCCGTTGATCTCCCGGGCCGGCATGATGAGGTCCAGCAGAATGAGGTCCGGTCGCAAGGTCGGAAGCTTCGCGAACGCCTCCGCAGCCGTCGCCGCGGCCACCACACCGTAGCCGGCCTGCGTGATGGTTTCTGTCCACAGCTCACGGATCGGCGCGTTGTCCTCGACGACCAGGATCTGCTTCACGCCCACACCTCCCGCCGGGGCCGCTTGGGGCCCCTTGATCCGGTCTCCGATCCGCGCGACAATGCCCGCGCCGCCGAGCGAAACACACGGCCAATGAACACGAACCACGGCCACACATGAGTGCTAAGAAGGGTCTCTACCGCTTCGCCTTCGAGCATAGCGAGCCGATGCGGAGCGTCAAGAGGGTCATTGACAACGTCGCCCCCACCGACGTCACCGTGCTGGTGTGGGGCGAGACCGGAGTGGGCAAAGAAGTGGTGGCCTGGGCGCTCCACGAAGGGTCTCCGCGCCGTGAGCGGCCCTTCGTCAAGGTGAACTGTGCCGCTCTGCCCCTGGAGCTGCTGGAGAGCGAGCTGTTTGGCTACGAGCGAGGGGCCTTCACGGGCGCCCACCGGCCCAAGCCCGGGAAGTTCGAGCAGGCGCACACCGGCACGATCTTCCTCGACGAGGTGGGGGAGATGCCGCTGCCCATCCAGGCCAAGCTCCTCCAGGTCCTTCAGGATAGACAGTTTTCGCGGCTGGGCAGCCGTGCCGATATCAGGGTCGATGTCCGCGTGCTCGCCGCCACCAACAAGAATCTCGGCCAGCTCGTGGCGCGCAAGGAGTTTCGCGAGGATCTCTACTACCGGCTGAATGTGATCAATCTCCACGTGCCCGCCCTGCGCTCCCGCCCCGAGGAGATCCCCCTTCTGACCGAGCGCTTCCTCGAGTTCTACGCGCAGGAGTATCAGCGACCGAAGCGGCGGCTCGCGGCGGCTACCCTGGACCGCTTCACGAGCCATCCGTGGCCAGGCAACGTGCGCGAGCTGGAAAACGTCGTCACCCGGATCGTCGTCCTGGGCGCGGAAGACTGGGTCGGGGGCGAGCTGACGGAGCGGCAGCAGACTCTGGCTCCTTCCCGGCCCGTCGAGCCGCTCCCCATGGAGGCGCTGGTTGCTCCCCCTCCAGTCGCGGTCGAGGCGGTGGCGCCCGTGATGGAGGAAGCCGCGGTGGAGGCGGGCGGGCTCAAGGCCATCGTCGCGCGGGCCGCCAAGGCTGCCGAGCGGGCAGAGCTTCACCGGGCGCTCGGGCGCACGCGGTGGCGTCGGGTGGAAGCGGCGCGCCAGCTCAAGATCAGCTATCGGACCCTTCTCCGGAAGATCGACGAGCACGGCCTGAACGGCCGTCACTGACTCCCCACGCGGGAGACCGCCCTCCCCCATCTCGCGCCACGACCGCACGCTCAGGCTGCGGCCAGCGCCGCTTGCAGGGCGGCGTCCAGTTCCGCGGAGCGCACGGGCTTGTAGAGAGCCCGCTGGATGTTCAGCGTGGCCAGCCGATCCTGCTCGCCCTCGAGAAGACCCCAGCCCGTGATGAGGAACACGGGCACCGTCCAGTCCGTGGCGCGGATCCGCTCCACCAGCTCCCAGCCCGTCATGCCCGGCATCCCCACGTTGGTGACGATCACGTCGAAGCGGCCGGGCGTGTAGGTGGCCAGGGCCATGGCGCCGCTCGCCACGGCCACCACGGAGTGGCCGAGGCTCTCCAGGAGGTCGGTGAGGGCCCCGAGCACCTGGGCGTGATCGTCGACGAGCAGAATGCGCGCCCCGCGCCGGCGAGGCGGCGATGGCAGCGGGACCACCGGCTCCGCGGGTTCGTTGACCGAGGGGAAGCACGATCGTGAAGGTCGTCCCGTGCCCGGGCTCGCTCGTGCAGTCGATGGTGGCGCCGTGGCGCATGGCGATGCGAGTACGTCATGGCCAGGCCCAGCCCCGATCCCGCCTCACCTTTGGTGGAGAAGAAGGGCTCGAAGATCCGCCGGCGCACGGCTTCGGACATCCCGATCCCGGTGTCGGAGACGCGCAGGAGCACGGTGTCGTCCGGCCCGAACACGGTGGTGATGCCGAGGGTCCCTCCCTCCGGCATGGCGTCGATGGCGTTGAGGATGACGTTCGTCAGCATCTCGACGAGCGCCGCCGGGCGCCCGCGGACCCGGGCCCCGGGGGCCATGTCCAGCGACAGGGTGAGGGGACGGCTATCGTGCGAGATCTTTTCGTCCCAGTGCGGGCGGGTGATGGCCAGGGCGTCCTGGACGACCCGATCGAGATCGACGGCCACCAGCTCCTCGTCGGGGCGGAGGCGCGCGAACTGCTGGATGTTGCGCACGGTCTCCGAGCCGTCGAGGGCCGCGACCTCGATCACGTTGAGCGAGCGGGCGGCGAGCTCCGCGTTGCCGGGATTGTCCTTGAGGAGCTGGGCGTACCCCACGATGGCCTGCAGGAGGTTGTTGAAGTCGTGGGCGATCCCACCGGCAAGCTGGCCGAGCGCGCGCAGTTTCTCCGACTGGTGGAGCTGGTTCTCCATCTCGCGCTGGCTCGTGATGTCGCGGGCGATGGCGATCAGGCGGCCGAGCCCCACGCGGCGATCGCGCAGCGCCGAAAGGGTCGCGGCCATCTGCGCCTCCTGCCCATCCGGCAAGACGGTGGTGAACTCGAAGGCGTAGACCGTCCCGCCCTGGACCAGGTGCTCCTTCGCCGCCCCGTACGCGGTGGCGCCGAGCAGGTCCGCCACCGGCTGGCCCCGGACCTCCCGGGCCGTCCGGTGGAAGATCCGCTCGGCCGCAGGATTCCAGCCCTCGATGCGATCGGTGTCGTCGATGGAGATGATGGCGTCGCCGGCCGAGCCGATGAGCTGTTCGAGCGAGCGCTTGGTGGTGGCGATCTCGCCGTAGAGGCGCGAGTTCCGCACGGCGATGGCGAGGTACTCGGACAGCATCTCGAGGAGCTCGCGCTCGGGGGCCTCGATGGCCCTTCCCGACGCGCGATTGTCCACGATGAGCGCGCCCAGCGGCCCCTCGGCGTCCTCGATGGCGCAGACCACCGACGGCGGGGAGGCCTCCTCGACGACACCGGGATCGAGGCTGATGAGAACGCGGTCGTAGCCGAAGCCGCTGACGAGTTGCTCGGCCACGATCCGCGTGACCTCCTCGAGGTCGAGGTGGCGGACGATGGTCCGGGCGATCTCGCGCACGATGGACAGCTGGGTGATGCGGAGCGACTGGTGCGTCGCTTCGCGGCGGGCCGCCTCCTCCAGGGCGTACGTTCTGACCGTGAGGTGGCGCATCTCCTCGACGAGGGCCCCGAGGCGGTTCTGCGTGCCCAGGTTGCCCTCGCGGCGCATGATGGCGCGCCGCACCACGCCTTCCAGATCCTGCCGGGAAAAGGGTTTGACGAGGTACTCGAAGGCGCCGTGACTCAGGGCCAGGCGCACCGTCTCCAGGGACGCGTAGGCGGTGATCATCACCACCTCGATGGCCGGGGCGTCCCGCTTGATCCGGCGGAGGGCCTCCAGCCCGTCGATCTCGGGCATCCTGATGTCGAGGACGACCACGTCGGGCTGAAAGTCGCCGAGGTCCTGCAGGGCCACCCGCGCGCTCTCGGCGGTCTGCACCTCGTAGACCGGCTTGAGGAGCATGCGGATCGACTCGCGCGGGCCGATCTCGTCGTCGACCACGAGGACGCGTCGCCGGCCCGCGGCGGCGGCGCTCATGCCGGCACCGCCGGCAGCGTGATGATGAACGCGAAGTCGTGGCGGCCGGGCCGGGCGCGGAGCTGGCCGCCCTGAGCCTCGATCACGCGCTGACTCACCGCCGGCCCCAGGTCGATCAGGCTCTCCTGGGCCATCTGCACGGGATCGAACAGCCCCTTGACCCGGTCGGGAGGAATGGCCGCGCCCCGGGAGGCGACCACGATGCGCACCGCGTCCGCATCGTCGGCCGGACCGACCGAGACGGTGACGGCGGCCGGCGGGGTGGCGGCCGCATGCGACAGATAGCGCACGAGGTACAGCAGCGCCTTGCGGAGCTGCGTCGCATCGGCTCGGACCAGGCGGAGGTGGCGGATCATAGGTGCTCTCGACGCGCGTCTGCTTGCCGACCTCGTCGTCTGCCGCGATGGCCACCGCCACCTCGTCGACAATCGACCGGGCGTCCACGGGCGCCAAGTGTAACTCACCCTCGCTGACCAGGCCCGCCAGTTTTTCGAACACTTGCACGAGCCGGCGCACGTCCCGGCCGACGACCAGGGAGAACTGCTGGCGGAAGTCCGGGTCGTCGTAGCGCTCCTGGATCAGTTCCATGAACGTGTTGATGGAGACGAGCGGGTTCTTGATCTCGTCCGCGATGCGCGCCACCACCCGGGTCAGGAGCTGGAGCTGCTCCGTCCGGCGCTTCTCCTCGCTGAGCCGCTTGACCGCCGTGAGGTCCTCGAAGACGAGCACCGCCCCGAGGGGGGCCTGATCATCGCCGCGCACGGGATAGGTGGCCACCTCCAGCGCCAGGTTCCCGCGGGCCAGGTGGATCTCCGAGCGCGGGATCGACCGTCCGGAGGAGAGGGTGTCGAAGAGCATGTCGCCCAGGGGCGAGGGGAGGGCGCGCAGATCGTGGTGCACCACCCCGGCCGCCGACAGTCCCAGGATCTCCTCGGCGCGGCGGTTCATGATGCTCACCCGCTCGTCGCGCCCGATGGTGATGACGCCGTTGGACATGTGCTCGAGGATGCGCTCGCGGAACTCCTTCTCGCCCTGGAGCTGATGGTGCAGGACGATGTCGCGGATGCCCGTGGCCAGGTGCGCGGCCAGGTCGAAGAGGGTCTCGGTCTCGTGACGACCATAGGTGGTGCCGAACACCGGCCGCCCGATGATGAGGAGGGCCACCAGGTCTCCGCGGGCGAGGAGCGGGACGGCCACCGCCCCCTGGAGGAGGGTCAGCTCGCGGGCCACCTGCGCGTCGGTCACGTCCGGAAGGCGCGCGGGCCGGCCCTCGGCGACCAGCCAGCGGCAGAGGCCCTCGGTGGCGGGCAGGCGCACGGAGTCGACGATGAACGGGGCGAGGCCCCGGTGGGCCACGATGCGATAGGTGGCACCGCTCGCCTCGGGCATGAGGAGCGCGCTGCGGGTCGGCCGCATCAGCTCGCCGATCGCGTCGAGGATCATCTCGAGCACGCGCGCGAGATCGAAGCCCGCGGCGAACGCTCGCGCGAACTCCTTGAGGACGCGCGTGAGGGCCTGGCCCTCCCAGGGCGGGTCGGGTCCGGCGGGGGTGACGGGCGCGGCGGCGCTTTGCGCCCGCAGCGCGGTGACCTCGCGGACGAGCTGCCGCTTGTCGTGGGCCTGCCGCAGGGCCGTCTCCAGATCACGCTGGGTGAAGGTGGCGGGCAGGACGAAGTCGGCGGTCGCCCCCAGCTCGTCGGGGGAGCCCACCGCGATGGCCAGGGTGTCGGGTGCGACATCGCGCAAGCCGCCCATGAACGCTTCGAAGCTCTCCACCGACCCCGCGCTGTCCCGCAGCACCAGGTCGATATCGATGAGGCGGAGGGCCTTGAAGGCGTCGGCGTCGTCGCGCGCGAAGAACACCGAGCAATCGGCGAGCGCCCGGAGCAAACGCGCGCGGAGCGCGTCGTCCGAGGCAATCAGGAGGGCCGTCTTCACGTCGAGACGGTGGCCGGGACGCTCGTCACCAGGGGGAATTCTACCGTGAAGGTGGCTCCCCCCGCCGCATGGTTTGCCGCGTGTAGCCGGGCCCGGTGGGCCAGGGCGATGCCGGTGCAGATGGCGAGGCCGAGCCCGGTGCCGTGTGTCCGCGTGGTGACGAACGGGTCGAAGATCCGCTCCAGCAGGTCGATGGGAATGCCGGGCCCGGTGTCGGCCACCGTGAGGACCGCCCGGTCCTCGACGACGCCCAGGCTCGACGGTCACCCCGCCGTCCACCGGCGTGTGCTGGAGGGCGTTCAGGAGGAGGTTGTGCGCGAGCTGTTTCAGCTCATCGTGATCGCCCAGGATCGTGTAGGCCAGCTCCCCCAGGCGGACGGCCACGCTGATGCGTCGCTCGGCGAACTCGGGCTTCACCAGCTCGAGGGCTTCCCGGATGGGAAGGCAGAGGTCGAGCAGGCACTGCGGGCGCTCGTGGGCGTGACCGAGGCTGGCCAGGCGCTGGAGGAGCCGCTCGAGGCGCTCGATCTCGCGGTGCACGATGCGGCTGAACTCCTCGAGCCATCGGCTGTCGTCCAGGCGAAGGGGGACGAGCTGGACGAACGTCTTGACGGACACGAGCGGGTTCTTGATCTCGTGGGCGAAGCCGGAGGCGAGCAACTTGAAGTAGGCGAGCTTCTCGGCCCGTCGGCGCTCGATCTCCAACTCCTTGAGCGGCGTGAGGTCGCTGAACACCGCGACCCCGCCCAGGATGCTGCCCGCGGTATCGCGCAGGGGTGACACCGTGCAGATGACGGGACGGGTGGTGGCCCCGCCGGGGAGGGCGATCTCCGGGTAGGTGAAGGCGCGCCCCTCGGCCACCGTACGGGCCAATGGCTCCCCCAGGCACCTGGGCAGCATGGAGGTCGGCTCGAGCCGCACGGCGGCGGCCGGCAGGCCCGTGAGATGTTCCGCCGCCCGGTTGAACAGGGTAATCCGTCCCGCCGCGTTGATGGCCACCACCCCGCTGTTGATGGTGGTCACGATGTTCTCCACGTACTCGTTGGCCAACACGACCTCGGCGTAGAGTTGGGCGTTCTTCATGGCGATGCCCGCTTGATTGGCGAGGGTGGCGAGCAGGTCGAGATCTTGAGGATAGTAGGGATCGCCGGACAGCTTGGGCCCGATGGCCATCGCCCCGATCACGGTATCGTCGCTGAGCAGGGGAAGAACGAGCGCCCAGTTGAGCTTGGTGAGCGCCACTCGCAGAGATCGGGCTCGATCGGGGGATTCTGAGGGCTGACCCAAGGAGCCGCGCGGAGTTCCATGCAAGGAATTCAGGATGATGGCAGGAATCGTTTCGGGAGTTTCAAATCTATTCTCGGCATTTGAGTGAACAACCGACCTGGATACTGACTGGTCGTCACAAGTATATATGACCACTCCCTCCGCACGAAAGGCTCCAACAATATGCCCGGCAATGGCGTCCAACAAAGACTCGACATTGTGGACTCTAGTCAAGAGAGCACTAGACTCTCTTACGGTTCGCCTATAGTTTGATCGGACGCGATAGAAAGTAGCGATCCAAGAGTCCGTTGACGATATCTCTAACCAGAGGCGTCAACAAGCCTGCGAGTAATAGAGAAGCCACAACGTCCAGTCAAACCTCAGTTCTCCATCGGTACCAGGTAGTACCAGCAGTATGACCGCCAGGATGGGTGCCAGTGCGATAGTGTAAGCGAGAACCGACGACAAGCTTCGATGAAAGACCGGGCGAAGATCCAACAAATGATGACGTATGATGGAATGAGTAGCGAGCACTATGAACGGGAAAACGAACCATGGACCAAGCCAGTTGTAGGAAGAGCTTCCCGTGAGGTAGGGAATCAGGAGGTTTGTGGTTGCCCCTCCCGCACCAGCCAGCATGAGACCAGAGCCAAAGTAGCGGAGCTGTGTGCGCTGCTTAGGTGTTGCCAAGCGCCACTTGCGCACCAGGACGACTAGAGCAATGACCCAAGACGCGAGGAAGTAAGCACCAAATAGAGCGTACAAAGGACCTGTGTCTCGCACCAAAGAACCGTCAACAACGCGCGGTCGAGAGAACAGGAGCGATGTTGCGGCGGAGCAGTAAGTGAACCATGCTGCGAGGGAAAATCCTATGATCAAAACCAGTAGAGAAGGTGATGAGGTCTTGACCGGGTAATGCCGAACGAGACAGAGTAGGGTCACCGCAATGAAGCTCGCACCGGAGAATGCTACAGCTAGCCAAAGATCTAAGTTGGTGCCGCTTTGTAGACCAGCGATACCGAGAACCCATACAGCGGCCGAAAGATTGGCAGAGGCAAGACTGCGATTGGCTTTAGCTCTTGGTGAGGCCTTGATCACAAGAAAAGAGAGCGCAACTAGAACCACAACGATGGCCAAGAGGAAGAGCGAGACTGTCGGCAGGGACGAACCCTGACTAGGTTGTGCGAGCATCGAGTCTCTCGGCAGGAGCTTCGGTCGACGACAAGGAAGTCGGGGCGGTTGAGAAGGTGACCTCGGCTACCGTGCCGGTGCGATCTCGACGAGGGAGAAGGGCCAAGCTTGCGCCGTGCGTCTCGGCGATTTTCTGGCAGAGAGTCAAGCCGAGGCCGGTTCCTGACGCTTTGGTCGTGACGAAAGGCTCTAAGATCCTAGGCCCCAGGCTAGAGTCGATGCCTGGGCCGCTATCAACTACGCGGAGAGTCACGCGCCTAGGAGAGGGACCCTCTGGCGCAGCAAAGGCTTCGAGGAGGAGATCGCCCCCGGCCGGCATGGCATCCATGGCGTTTCGAAGGAGATTGGCGAGAGGCTGAGCGATCAGGGCGCGGTCACCCTGGATGTTCGGTAGACAGGTGGGGCACCTAAGAGACATGGTCACGCCACGCTCGCTGGCGACGGATCGATGGAGGAGAGTGGCATCAGCTAGGAGAGGGGCGAGGTCGAGAAGGACGAGATCTGCATCTTGCGTGGGGGCGAGGAGGCGAAGGCGGTCTGCCAGGCGGACGATTCGAGTGACTTCGTTGGGTAGGAGGCGAACAGCGGCGGCACGGTACTCGGGATCGTTGAATCTGTCTGGCAGCATGGATACAAAGCTGGAGATAGCAGTTAGTGGAGTGCGGATCTCGTGGGCGATGCCGGCATAGAAACGCGCCATCGTGTCCAGATGCTCGGCCCGCCGGCGCTGCCGTTCGAGTTCCTTGGTGGCGGACAGATCGGTCAGCACAGCGAGCGCTCCGGCGGCAGTGCCTTGCTCGTCAGAAAGGACAGCCGTCGAGATTAGTACGGGCACGCTTCCGGATGCGGTGTCGAGGGATAGTTCTACGGTTCGAAGCCGGAGCTCACGAGAGAGCGTGAGTATTAGTGCCCACGCGACTTCTGATGGGATGTTGGATATTGTATATGCAGCGGAAGTAGACTGAATGCCGAGGAGAGAGGCAGCAGCGGTGTTGGCTCGGTCAATAATGGCGCTCTGAGTAATGGTGACTACCGCTGAATCGAGGGATTCGATCAGGCGATTGGCGTAATCGAGAAGACTGAGCTTGTGGCGGTAAAGAAGGGCATTTTCGACCGCAATGCTCACCCTGTCGCGAAGAGCCTCTAGGAAGGAGAGATCAGATGAGAAGTAGGTATCTCCATTTAGGGATCGTCACAAAATAAATGTACCAGATATTGGGCTGCGGTGATTGTATGGTATCCCGTGGATGGTGGACGCGGGGGCGATCCGGCGGCGGTTCAAGCTCATCGAGAAGCATCTCGATGAACGGATGCGACGGCTGGTGGCGGCGGCCGAGGCCGAGGCCGTAGGGCGGCGGCGGGGTGTCGCTGGTCGCGCGGGCCACCGGCGTGTCCCGGCGGGCCATTCGGGTCGGGGCGCAGGAGTTGACGGCGCGCGGGCCGCGGCCGCTGGCGGCCGGCCGGATCCGCCGCCCGGGCGGCGGGCGCAAGCGGACGGTCGAGCAGGATCCGACGCTGATCGCGGACTTGGAGACGCTGATCGAGCCGACCGCGCGCGGGGATCCGGAGTCGCCCCTGCGCTGGACGTGCAAGAGCGTCCGCCGGCTGGCCGCGGAACTGACCCGGCAGGGGCACCGCACCAGCCATCGGATGGTGGCGGAGTTGCTCCACCAGTTGGGCTACAGCCTGCAGGCCAACCGGAAGACGATCGAAGGGACGCACCACCCCGACCGCAACGCGCAGTTCGAGTACATCAACGCCCGGGTCCGGGCCTGCCTGCGCCGAGGGGAGCCGGCGATCTCGGTCGACACCAAGAAGAAGGAACTGGTGGGCCCCTTCAAGAATGGCGGGCGGGAATGGGCCGCCCAGGGGCAGCCCACGCCGGTCCGCGTGCATGACTTCGTGCTGCCGGGCCTCGGGCGGGCCATCCCCTATGGGGTGTACGACCTGGGGACCAACACCGGCTGGGTCAGTGTCGGCATCGACCATGACACGGCCGCGTTTGCGGTGGAGAGCATCCGCCGCTGGTGGAAGTGGATGGGGGTCCGCGCCTATCCGCGCGCCCGCCGGCTGCTCATCACGGCCGATGCCGGCGGCAGCAACGGCGCCCGCGCTCCGCTTGTGGAAGGTGGAGCTGCAACAGCTGGCGGACGAACTGCGGCTGCCGATCTCCGTGTGTCATTTCCCGCCCGGGACGAGCAAATGGAACAAGATCGAGCACCGCCTCTTTTCGTTCATCAGCCAGAACTGGCGCGGCAAGCCCCTGATCAGCCACGAAGTCATCGTGAAGCTCATCGCCTCCACGACGACCACCACCGGCCTTCGGGTCCGCTCGCGGCTCGATACCCAGTCGTACCCCGCCGGCGTCAAGGTCAGCCGGCAGGCCGTGGACGCCCTGGCGCTTCGCCCGGACTCGTTTCATGGGGACTGGAACTACACCATTCTCCCCAATGGCCAGGCGAAGAAGCGCTAATTCAGTATGGAACATTTATTTCGTGACGAGCCCTTAGCTTGAGCCCGAGGACGAACACACCTAAGGGATTGTCGTGGCGCCCGAGGGTCGCAAGGACATCAACGCCCGCCGCACGAAGGACCTGAGCAGTAGCGCGAAGGCGCATAGGCTCGCGATCGGGGTTGACAAGATGTAGAGCAGCAGAATCCACCGGGTCGAGAAGGTCGGCAGCGCAGTTAAATATGCCATCTAGATCAACTCCAGGTGGCAGTCGCTCAAGGGACCCATGCAGGAGGACTCGGTCGAGAGAATGGAGCTTGATAGCGGACCACCGCACCCCGAGGGCAGAGTCAAGGGTGCAATGGAACTCTGAGACTAGATCGTCCGGCTGCATGAGGTGGGCGAGATGGCGCGCGGCGGAAGTCAAGAGTGCCGCAGAGTCAATCCGTGGGCGGAGGAGGTAGGTATCAACAATCAAGGTCAGTAAGCGAAGAGGAACGGGAGTCAGGAGAAAGAGAGTGACGAAGAGGGCAGCAAGGAGGTCGTTCTTGCTTCCTATCGGAAGATCGCGCCAGGTAGGACTCAACAATCGCCCGAGCGCCACGAGAACAGAGAGCGCAAATAAAATGAGGGCCGAGTAGGCGCCTCCTCGGTGGATGGCGAGGCGGAGATCAAGGAGGCGATGGCTAATTATTGAATGGGCGACTAGTGCAAGAAGAATGAGGGCAGAGTAGGGACCAAGCCAACTGAGGGTCAAGCGGCCGGTGAGGAGGGGCAAGAGAAGATTGAGAGACATGGCCGTGGATACGGAGAGGAGGTTGCGCCGTGCTCACGTCGGCAACGTCGGCTTGGCCGTGGGCCGAGGTAGCGATGGAGATCTTAAGGCCGCCTGATGAAGGGGCGATTGCAGCGCTGAGGCCGGCATCGGCTTGGGCCATGGCAGCGGCCGCCACGGCAAACTGACTGAAGCGTCCGGCCGGAACAGATTGTGTGGGTGATAGCCATCGTGACACGTCAAAATCGGTGATCTCGCCAACAGACCTGCACTCGATAGGCAAAGGAGAAGAATCGAATCTGGTCGGACGCCTTGTACCCGAGTCGCCTCTGAGCGCTGCTTCCCAGAACGGCCGGATCCCGATGCCTATCGGAGAGACTATGCCTAGTCCAGTAATGACCGGCTGACGCTTCATTGATTTGCGCCCGGGGTTTTGTCGATGGACCGCCTTTGCGCCACCGGACTGGCGTGAGCTACGGCCCTGACTGCCGAGAGGAAAGGGCGCAGGTCGGCAGCTGCGAGCCGAAGCGTTTCCGTCACGGATCGAGCCAGATCGTCCCACTCGGGGGTGCAGGGCGCTGAGAAAGCCGGCTCCGTCGTCATCGCTGCTCGTCCGTGAATCGTGAGATTAGCGCGGTTTATTCTGGATCCAGCAACGACCCAGCCACGACTGGCCTGCTACAATATGGGCCGCTGAGTCGAATGTCCAGGGGATCGCTGACCCGTCGACGTTTCCTGACACTGCCGCTTGCGCTCCTGCTCGCGCCCGCCGCCCGCGCGCTCGGCGAGGGGGACGCCCGCCGGACCAGCTACGCGGCGGACGCCAGCATCCTGTATGGCGCGCTGCGCTATCGGGTGGCGGGGAGCATCGACGAGCGAGTGGATCGGGCGGCGGGCCGGTACGAGGTGCGCATGGAGGGGCAGGGCACGAGCTTCTCGAACCGCGCCGAGGCGAGCGGGGTGCTGCGCGACGGCCGCTGGGCGCCGCTGCAGAGCCGGTCCTGGGTGAAGATCGCGGGACGGGAGGGGCGCTCGGAGGTCATGTACGACTACGAGCGCCGCGCCGTGCAGTACCGGTCCCGCAGCGAAACGTTCTTTCTCGGTCGAGTGCGAGTGATCGACGACCTCCTGCCTCTCCCGCAGGGCGTGCACGTCGACGACACCATGAGCGCGCTGCTGAACCACGCGGACGGTTTCTGGCGGCCGGGACCGGGCGGGACGCTCGAAACCCGCGTGGTGCGCCGCCGCCGGGAGCCCCGCGAAGGGGTCGAGGAAACCGCCGGAGTCCAGCATGTCGAGATCGTTCCCGTGGCGTTGAAGCTCGACGCGGATCCGAGCGGGGCCACGCGGACCGCGTCCTTCGACCTCACGCATTTCTCCTCCTGGGCGCTGGCCGACCATCCCGCGCAGGTCGTGTTCGGGCTCGACGGTCGGCCGCAGCAGGTGACGTCGCGGCTCATGTTCGGGACGTCGCTCACCGTCCGCTTCCAGCCCGCGTAGATGGCCCGTCCCGCGTAGATGCACGATCTCGTGGGGCTCGGAGAGGTCTTGCTCCGGCTCTCCATCCCGTCGCCCGCCAGGTTCGAGACGGCCCGGCAGCTCGATGTGCAGCTCGGAGGCGCCGAGGCCAACGTGATGGCGGCGGCGGCGCGCCTGGGCCTTCGGACGGCCTGGATCTCCGCCGTGCCCGACAATGCCTGGGGCCTGCGCGTGCGGCGAGAGCTGGGCGGCCATGGCGTCGATTGCCGCTACGTCGTGACCAAGGCCGGGGCCCGGATGGGCGTGTATTTCGTGGAGCACGGTGTCGCTCCGCGCCCCATCCGGATTCTCTACGATCGGCGCGATTCGGCCTTCGCGCGGCTGGCGCCCGACGAGATCGACTGGGAGCCGGTGCGGCGTGCGCGCCTCGTGCACCTGACCGGGATCTCGCCCGCCCTCGGCGCGTTGCCGCGCGCGGTCGTCGCGCGGGCGCTGCGCGAGGCGTCGGCGGTGTCGTTCGACGTGAACTATCGCGCCACCTTGTGGTCCCCCGCCGAGGCCCGCGCGTTCGTGACAGACGTGTTGCCCACCGTGCGCTATCTCTTCCTCGGACAGGCCGAGGCCCGGGCGATCTTCGAGCTGAGCGGTGCGCCGGCGCAGATCGTCGAGGCCCTCGCCCGGCTGGCGCCCGGGGCGACGATCAGCCTGCTGCGGGGTGAGGAGGGCTCGCTCACGCTCGACGGCGGTCGCCTGTACGAGCCTGGCCCGCGCCGGACCGTCAACGTGGTGGACCCGATCGGTGCGGGTGACGCCTGGGTGGCGGGCTTTCTCTGGGCCGTGCTCGACGGCCGCTCCACGCAGGCTGCGGTGGACGCGGGGACCGCCGTCGCCGCCCTCAAGTGCTCGACGTGGGGTGATGTCGCGCTCATCGACCAAGAATGACGTCGAGGATTTTCTCGGGGGCGGCCCCGACGTGCGTCGTTGATTCCGTGCCCGGCCTCCCTGTGTCAACCTGGCATGCGACGACAGGCGTAAGAGACACCGCAGAGAGACGGTGACGCATGCGAATCGCCACGTGGAACGTCAACTCGCTGCGCGCGCGGCTGGACAAGGTCGCGTGGTGGCTCGATCGGGCGAAGCCCGACGTGCTCCTCATGCAGGAGACGAAGCTCGCCGATGCCGACGTGCCCGCCGAGGCCTTTCGCCAGGCGGGCTATGAGCTGGTGCACCACGGAGAGGGCCGCTGGAATGGCGTGGCCATCGCCAGTCGCGTCGGCGTGAGCGACGTGGTGGCCCACTTCGGCGATCCGTTCCGGCCCGGGACGACGTCCGACGTGGGCGACGACGAGCCCCTCGCCGAGGCGCGGATGCTCTCCGCGGTCTGCGGCGGGGTCCGCGTGGTGAGCCTCTACGCCCCGAACGGCCGCGCCGTGGACTCGCCCTTCTATCAGGCCAAGCTGACCTGGTTCGATCGCCTCGCGCGCTGGCTCCGCGATGTCCGTGATCCCGGGGAGCCGCTGGTGCTCGGCGGCGACTTCAACGTGGCCCCGCAGGACATCGACGTCTGGGATCCCGCCGCCTGCCACGGAGGCACCCACGTCTCGGAGCCAGAACGGCAGGCGTTCAACCGGCTCTGCGAGTGGGGCCTGATCGACGCCTATCGGCTTCGTCATGCCGACCCCGGCCGCTACACCTGGTGGGACTATCGCGCCGGGAACTTTCACAAGAACATCGGCATGCGGATCGACCACCTGCTCGTCACCCGCCCGCTCGCGGAACGAACAGTCTGGGCCGAAATCGACCGAGAGGCCAGGAAGGGCAAGCCGCTCCCGTCGGATCACACCCCCCTCGTCGTCGACCTCGATGAACCTGGCCATGCCCTCGACGCCGGATGGGCGGCGGCCGAGGAACGGATCGCCGGCCGGCGCCCGCGCTGACGATGCTCGGCGCGCGAGCGCCAGGATCGGGACAGTGAACACGTAGATCGGTGGAGAGCCGCCTTCATGGGCGGAAGGCGACACCAGGCCCGAGCGGGCTACTTCCTCCTCTTTTTCCTCTTCTTCCTCTTCGTTGTCTCTTCGGGAGTGCCCAGCTCGTCAGCCACTCCCGTACCCGACGGACTCTGTGCGGCATGCCGATCGCAGCAAACAAGTCACGCGCCTGGAGCCAAAGCCCCTGGGCCTGGTCGAGGTCGCCCCGGGTCTGGTAGATGAGGCCGAGGTCGCCGAGGGCGGCCGCCGTATCGGCCGTCTGCGCGTCGTGTCCACTGATGGCCAGCCAGCGCCGGAGGATCTCCTCAGCCTCGCTCAGGTCGCCGGTTCGGAAGTAGAACTCGGATGCCAGGGAGAGTACCTGGAGGTTCGTCGGGCCGACGATCACCTTCGCGAAGGTCTGCCGAGCTGCTTCGACACGCCCCTCGAGCGCCGCCGCGGCCGCTTGCCTCGCCAGCTCACCCGCCAACGCCTCCGCTCGAGCTTCGTGTGCAGCCACGCGTTGGAGGGCGGCTTGGGCTTCGTCTCGCTGCTCTTGCGCCTCGGCCGCGGCGGCTTCTGCGGCTCTCACCTTTTCGCGTGCCTCGGCCTCGGCCCGCTCCACGCGCTCCACCATCTCCAGCGGCAACGGCACCCGTTCGCGCTCCACGTCAACCGCCGGAAGATCACCGCGTGTGTATGCGCGCAGGTGCCGATCGACCTCCTGCTGAAACTCTGCTGGGTCCGCGAACATGCGGTATCGGACACTGCGGGTGCGCTCCAGCTCGTCGGT